>NZ_CM173819.1:4605000-5266614 GCF_057812155.1 Bacillus sp. 2175
ACAATATATGAAAATTAAAGGTGAAGAAGCCGCTACTTCTAACGGTCATATGATTATCGTTGGCTGGAATGAGCGCGCAAAACATGTTGTAAAGCAAATGCACGTATTACAACCAAACCTTGATATCGTTTTAATTGATGAAACACTTTCTTTACTTCCAAAACCATTTCATCATTTAGAATTTATAAAAGGTTGTCCGCATCACGATCAAACTTTATTAAAGGCTAATATTGCAACGGCACACACCATATTAATAACAGCGGATAAAGAAAAAAATGAAAGCTTAGCGGATACACAGTCCATTTTAAATATTTTAACTGCAAAAGGGCTCAACCCAAACATTCACTGCATCGCTGAACTTCTTACTTCTGAACAAATACAAAATGCAACGAGAGCTGGCGCGTCAGAAATTATAGAAGGAAATAAATTAACGAGCTATGTATTTACCGCTTCTCTTTTATTCCCTTCCATTTCAGGTGTACTATTTTCACTTTACGACGAAATCTCTGATAATAAATTACAACTGATGAAGCTTCCATCGTCCTGCACCGGACAAACTTTTGCCAATTGTAGCTATACTCTTTTAAAGCAAAACATTCTCTTACTAGGTATAAAGCGCGACGAACAATATATGATTAATCCAGTTCATTCCTTTGTTCTCATTGAAAGCGACATACTCATTGTTATTCACCATTAGTAAAATGACGCTCTAATTCTTGCATGAGCACTTTCCCAATATTGATATATTTTCTTTTCACATCTCCATCTGGATCTTTCGGCTCAGCAAATTGATCCATTCCACTTGTTCCAGCTGTTAAAGTATTCACATTATCATCTAGTTCGTCTTGATATACGTGCGAAAGAATATACGGCGTTCCAAGACGAACTATTACGCCTGGTACATCTAGTTCTCCATCAATGGCTGTAAATGGCACTCGTAAAAATTGATACCCATCTTCTTCATCGATTTTGTAATCGAAGCATCCTTTATCATAATCCCAATTACCACCAATGCTATATCCAAGTGGTTTCATAATCTCTTCTAATTTATATAACGCATATGTACGTCCTTCTAAATTTGATTGAATCGGAATCAAGCCCATCCCTCCTAGACTTTTCCTTTAGCATACCCACTTTAGTTTGAATATACTGATGGACTTTTCGATAAAATAATAAAAAGCGACCGGAATCCGGTCGCTTTTTATTATTTTAAACGCTCTTCTAATTCTGCTTTTAATTCTTCAAATCCTGGTTTACCAAGTAAAGCAAACATGTTTTTCTTATATGCTTCTACTCCAGGTTGGTCAAATGGATTCACGCCTAATAAGTAGCCGCTCATCGCACATGCTTTTTCGAAGAAGTATACAAGGTAACCGAATGTGTACTCATTTAATTCAGGAATATTGACGATTAAGTTTGGTACTCCCCCGTCGCTATGTGCAAGTAATGTACCTTCGTATGCTTTTGTGTTTACGAAGTCTACAGTTTCACCAGCAAGGTAGTTTAATCCGTCTAAATCGTTTTCTTCTGATTCGATTGTTAGTTCATGTGTAGATTTGCCTACTTTAAGGACTGTTTCAAATAAGTCACGACGACCTTCTTGAACGTATTGACCTAATGAGTGTAAATCAGTTGAGAAGTTTGCTGAAGATGGGAAAATACCTTTTTGATCTTTTCCTTCACTTTCACCAAATAACTGTTTCCACCACTCAGCGAAGTATTGAAGTGCTGGTTCATAGTTAACAAGCATTTCAATTGTTTTTCCTTTATTGTATAAAGCGTTACGAACTACTGCATATTGGTAAGCTGGATTTTCTTCTAGTTCTGATGTTCCGAAGTCATCACGACCAGCAGCTGCACCTTTCATCATCTCTTCAATATTTAAGCCACTTACTGCGATTGGTAATAAACCAACTGGCGTTAATACAGAGAAACGACCTCCAACATCATCTGGAATAACAAATGTTTCGTAACCTTCGTTATCAGCTAATGTTTTTAATGCACCACGCGCTTTATCTGTAGTTGCATAAATACGTTTGCGAGCTTCTTCTTTTCCATACTTTTCTTCTAATAACTTACGGAAGATACGGAATGCTAGTGCTGGCTCTGTTGTTGTACCTGATTTGGAAATAACGTTAATAGAGAAGTCTTTACCTTCTAATACGTCCATTAAATCTTTCATGTAAGTGGAGCTAATGTTTTGTCCAACAAATAGCACTTGTGGAGTTTTACGTTGTTCTTTAGAAAGCGTGTTGTAGAAAGAATGGTTTAACATTTCGATTGCTGCACGTGCTCCTAAGTAAGAACCACCGATACCTACAACAAGTAAAATGTCAGAGTCATTTTTAATTTTTTCTGCGCATTTTTGAATGCGAGCAAATTCTTCTTTGTCATATTGAAGCGGAAGGTCTACCCACCCAAGGAAATCGTTCCCAGCTCCAGTTTTTTCGTGGATTGCGTGATGTGTTACTTTCACTGCATCACGTAAATAAGTGATTTCATGTTCACCGATGAAGGATAACGCTTTAGAATAGTCGAACGTTACATGTGTACTCATCTTTTTCCCTCCAATTATGGATATGTATTTCTGTATTCACTTTAGCGAAACTGAAGTTGTAAATCAAGCGATTCAAACATTGTAAACGTAACCAATATATATTTTTTAGAAAAAGTTCATTTTTTGCATAAAAATTCGCATTTTTCGGTATAGATGTATATACATCTTCTTTCAAACATTTTTTATGTATAAAAACAACATAACTACCCCATTCTATAAAAGAGTTAATTAACTCATCGCTTGCTCATGCTTCACAATTAAGGGGGGCTTTTTCATGAGTACTTTACAACGTATCGCATTAGTCTTTACTGTAATTGGCGCTGTGAACTGGGGACTAATCGGGTTTTTCCAGTTTGACTTAGTAGCAGCCATTTTCGGTGGACAAAATTCAGCTCTTGCACGTATTATTTACGGCATCGTTGGTATATCTGGGCTTATCAACCTTGGTTTACTGTTTAAACCATCTGAAAATCTTGGTACGCACCCAGAAACAAACGAAATTCGATAATCAGTATGTCCTTTCACCTCCGACATACGAATATGATTGCATGCAATCATATTTGCAAATATATATCATAAGATAAAGTAAAAGAGGAACGCTCATATGCGTTCCTCTTTTACTTTGTTAACTCGGACTCTTCAATCCATTCTGCCAACTTTTCTCGCAGCGTATTAAATCCGTTTTCAGATGGGTTCGGTATAAGAATCCTTCCTTGTTTTCTTTTCGCCGCTTTTAACGATAAACTCATTTTTCTGTGCTCTTCATCAATTGAAAGTACCTTTACTTCTACTGTATCGCCGACCTTTAAAAAGTCATGAATATCCTTTACATATCCATTTGTAATTTCAGATATATGCACAAGCCCTTGTGTTTCTGCATCTAACGCTACAAACGCACCGTAATCTTGAATTCCAGTCACTTTCCCTGTTACAACCACTCCTGTTGTATATTGTTCTGACATATGAAACACTCCCATACGTTTACCATTCTCTCTACAATTATAGAGAGCAAAGCAGATATATTTATTTTAAATATCCGATTGGTTAGTACGCATTCTAGATAACGTTATCTAGAATGCGTATACCTTATATTAGTAAATTATACCACTATGACAGAACTCATTCAAAATTCATGAAAAATTTCCCTTAAAGAAGTATAATTATCCAATATTGGGATAGACTACTAACACATGGCTTTCTAGTATTCCCCCCCTTTTATGGACAAAACGTATTACGTTTTGTCCTTTTTTTATTCTCTACAAACCGTTCCATTCTCTTCATTGCTTCCATAAGTTGTTCAAGCGATGTTGCATAAGAACAACGAATAAAACCTTCACCACTTTCGCCAAATACGGTACCAGGGACAACAGCCACTTTTTCTTCCAGCAATAACTGTTCTGCAAATTCCGCTGAAGATAATCCTGTTGAAGATATAGAAGGGAAAACATAAAATGCTCCGCCTGGCACATGACACGTTAAGCCCATTTCATTGAAAGATTTCGTCATGAAGTTACGACGCTTCTTATAACTATCTCTCATTCGAATCACTTCATCGTTCCCTGCGCGTAACGCCTCAAGTGCTGCAAACTGAGACATCGTCGGTGCACACATCATTGAATACTGATGGATTTTGAGCATTAATTCTGAAAATTGAACAGGAGCTGCAATCATACCGAGACGCCATCCTGTCATCGCAAACCCTTTTGAAAATCCCGAAATTAAAATCGTATGCTCACGCATATTTTTAATACTCGCGAAACTTGTATATACTTCGTCGTATACAAGCTCTGCATAAATTTCATCAGATAATACAATTAGATTGTACTTCTCAACAATCACTGCTATTTCTTCAAGCTCGGATTTATTTAGCATTGCACCTGTCGGGTTATTTGGTGAACAAAGCAAAATCGCCTTTGTTTTCGCTGTAATAACTGCTTCAATCTGTTCTGGTAGTACTTTAAACTCGTTTTCTAAAGTAGTCGCCACAGGAACCGGAACTCCTCCAGCTAATGTCACAAGTGGTGCATAAGAAACGAAGCTTGGTTCAATAATGAGCACTTCATCATCAGGATTTATAATGGCGCGCATCGCTACATCTAACGCCTGGCTCGCTCCAACTGTAACAATGATTTCATCACTTGGGTCATAAGATACTGCAAATTGTTTTTTTAGATACTTTGCTATTTCTTGACGGAGCTCTAATAATCCTGCATTTGCTGTATATGACGTATACCCTTGTTCCAAAGAACGAATACATGCTTGCCTTACATTCCAAGGGGTAACAAAATCTGGCTCTCCTACCCCGAGGGAGATAACACCTTTCATATTTGCTGCTAAATCAAAAAATTTTCGAATACCAGATGGTTTTAAAGATTCTGCTGATCTAGATAGTTCAAATTGCTTCATGGTGTCACCACAATTCGCTTATCATCATCGTCTTTTTCATAAATAACACCCTCATGTTTATACTTCTTCAAAATGAAATGAGTAGTTGTAGAAACGACAGATTCAATTGTTGCTAATTTCTCAGAAACAAACATCGCTACTTCCCCCATCGTTTTCCCTTCTAATGTAATAGAAAGATCATATGTCCCTGACATTAAATAAACGGATTTCACTTCTGAATAACGATAAATTTGCTCAGCAACCGCATCAAATCCAACGCCATGCTTTGGCGTAACTTTCACATCGATCATTGCCGTTAAACCTGTATGTTCTTTCACTTTCGTCCAATCGATATGTGTTACATAATCCACAATAATCTTTTCATTTTCTAATCTCGCAACCATCTTCTTTACTTCTTCTACTTCTATATTTAACAGCTTCGCTAATGTATCTACAGATAATCGACTACTCTTTTCAAGACAAGCTAATAATTCTAATTCTTTTTCTGTCACCATATAAATCATCCTTCCTTTTCGTTTGTGTCTAAATTATACAAATACCCTTTCAAGTTTGAAAAGAAGATTTTTCTATTGAATTATGTCAAAATAAAGTGAAACTTTAATCAGCGGAAAAATGCGGGATAAAGCGAAAGGGGATGGAACCGTGAAACCAAAAGTTTATATTGCTGAACCAGTTCCAACATTTGTAGAAAACTATTTATCAGAACACTGTGATTATGAAAAATGGGATCAAAATGAGAAAGTACCTCGTGATATTCTATTAGAGAAAATACAAGATAAAGATGGGTTATTAAATTTCGGATCTGCTATTAATGAAGAATTACTGACAGTAGCTCCTAACTTAAAAGTAGTGAGCAACATTTCTGTCGGTTACGATAATTTTGATTTACAAGCGATGAAAAACCGAAATGTTATCGGAACAAATACACCATACGTATTAGATGATACAGTAGCTGATCTCGTTTTCGCCCTTATGCTATCAGCTGGGCGCCGCGTTTGCGAACTCGATTCTTACGTGAAAAATGGTGAATGGAACGCTGAAATCGGAAAAGAACACTTCGGACTAGATGTACACCATAGCACAATTGGTATTATCGGTATGGGCCGAATTGGAGAAGCCGTTGCAAAACGAGCAAAATTCGGATTTGATATGAATGTTCTTTACTATAACCGCCGTCGTAAAGAAGAAGCTGAACAAAAATTCGATGCTACATATTGTGATTTACAGACGCTACTGAATCAGTCTGACTTTATTGTTCTTCTTACTCCATTAACAGATGAAACATATCACCTTATCGGAGAAAAGGAATTTTCATTAATGAAAGACACAGCAATCTTCATTAATGCTTCTCGCGGCAAAACAGTAGATGAAAAAGCGTTAATCCATGCTTTAACAGAAAAGAAAATCTTTGCAGCAGGTATCGATACATTTACACAAGAGCCGATTCAAAAAGATAATCCACTCTTATCATTACAAAATGTTGTGACTTTACCACATATCGGATCTGCAACATTAAAAACTCGTCAGCAAATGGCCATGACCGCCGCTGAAAATTTAGTTGCAGGGTTACAAGGAAAAACACCGCCTAATATTGTTCGCGGGTAATACTGAATAAACGAAAGGCAAGATGACATCGTCATCTTGCCTTTTTTTGTTAACATATTTTCTTCTTCCTTGGAGATGATATGAACAAAAATCAATGGAGTGACAAAAAATGAATCATAAATATACTTGTCCTTATTTCACTTTTTCCACTCGCGGCACTACTGTTCATTACGAATTGTATGAACATGATAATAAAACAGAACGTCCTACTTTCATACTCGTTCACGGCTTTTTATCTTCCTCATTCAGTTACCGCCGTCTAATTCCTTTACTATCGAAGGAAGGAACAGTCATTGCTCTTGATTTGCCACCGTTCGGAAAAAGTGATAAGTCTCATCTGTTTAAGTATTCTTATCACAATTTAGCAACGATTATTATTGATTTAATTGAACATTTATCTCTCTCAAACATTGTATTAGTTGGGCATTCTATGGGTGGGCAAATTTCTCTCTATGTAAACCGTATACGTCCTGAACTCATTTCAAAGACGATTTTACTATGTAGCTCGAGCTATTTAGCGCGCGCAACCTTACCTTTACTATACTCTTCTTATTTACCGTTCTTTCATTTATACGTAAAGAACTGGATTATAAGGCGCGGCATTGTTCATAACTTAATGAATGTCGTTCATGATCACTCATTAATTGACGATGAAATGAAAAAAGGTTACTCCGCTCCTTTTTATGACGACCGTATATTTCCCGCTTTAACTCGCATGATACGAGACCGTGAAGGTGACTTATCTTCAACTGAATTACAAAAAATCGAAACACCTATCCTACTCATTTGGGGTGAAAAAGACCGCGTCGTCCCTGTACATGTAGGTCATCGTCTACACAAAGATTTACCGAATTCAAAATTTATTTCTTACGAAAATACAGGACATTTACTACCTGAAGAAAAGCCTGAACATGTTTATGAAGAAATTATCGCTTTTTCCGCGCAATAAAATGAAACTTTAATCAGCCTCCACCTAACTTCTTTGCTTCCGCTAAATTTTGAGGTGAAGGTCTTACTACCCAGCAGATAGCGGGATAATATAAAAAAGGCTGTCGGAAATCCCGACAGCCTATAATGAACAGCTTCCGCCTTCTTTTATTACAAGTAATTCCACAGCTAATTTCTCACATTTTTCAAGCGCAGGTACTTCCTCAAAAGACATAAAGTATATATGTTGAATCTTCTTTGCGATATATTTTGGATCGTCAAACACACTTATGACGCTCACAACATCGCTCGCTTCTGTTTCATAAAACTCCGGTCCCATTTGAAACGGATCCCAATTCTTCACAACCTCTATCATCTTTTCATATGTACCCATTCGCTTCCCGCCTTTTCACTTTTTAATACTTTTCTTTATCCTATCACATCAGCTATTCTATAAGAAGAGAGAGAACTTTCATAACTTATTGGTTTTACAGAAGAAGGGAGCAAACTTATGCAACTATTTCATAAAGCAATCAATCGACGTGGAACGCATAGTATAAAATGGGATACATATAAAAACGAAGAACTTATCCATGCTTGGATTGCTGATATGGATTTTGAAGTACCAAAACCAATTCAAACTGCCTTAAAACAACGAATCGAACATCCGATTTTTGGCTATACACTTCCTCCCGAAAATATTGGAGATATTATTTGTAACTGGACAAAACAACAATACAACTGGGATATTCAAAAAGAATGGATTGTCTTTAGCGCCGGAATCGTTCCAGCTCTTAGTACGAGCATACAGGCTTTCATCAAAGAAAACGAATCTGTTCTCGTACAACCACCTATTTATCCTCCATTTTTCGAAATGGTCACAACAAACAACAGGCAGTTATGCGTGAGTCCATTACAGAAACAAAATGATACATATGTGATAGACTTCAAGCATTTAGAAAAGCAGTTTCAGCAAGGCATCAAACTCTTGCTTCTTTGTAGCCCTCATAACCCAATCGGACGCGTTTGGACGAAAGAGGAACTTGTGCAGCTCGGATCGTTATGTACTAAATATGACGTAATCGTTGTGGCAGATGAAATTCATTCCGATATCATTTATGCAGACCATACACATACACCGTTCGCTTCCTTATCTGAAGAATTAGCAGAGCGCACTATCACTTGCATGGCTCCAAGTAAAACATTTAATATCGCTGGATTACAAGCGTCGATCATTATCATTCCAAACGAAAAGCTCCGTCATGCCTTTACAGCCATCCAGTATAGACAAGGCTTCCACGGGTTAAATATCTTCGCTTATACAGCGATGCAAAGCGCCTATACAGAATGTAATGATTGGCTAAACGAAATTCGATTATATATAGAAGATAATGCTCAATTTGCTTGTGAATATATTAAAACTCACATACCTGCTCTTTCCGTAACGAAGCCAGAAGGTAGCTTTTTATTATGGATTGATTGTTCTCGTCTAAAGCTTTCTCAAAACGAGCGTACCGCACTACTTGAGGAAAAAGGAAAAATCATCGTTGAACCTGGTGAGAAATACGGGTTAGGTGGCGAAGAACATATTCGAATTAACATCGGCTGTCCACGATCTGTTTTAGAAGAAATTTTAAACAGACTGCGTCATACGTTTTCATAATAAGAAAGGAGTCTGTCCCGAATCATTCTTGGGGCAGACTCCTTTGTCATATTTTGTCGGTAAATCGATATATTTCAAGTTACAGTCGATATATTCCAATAATCGCCGATATAATTTGAGTTACAGTCGATATATTCCAATAATCGCTGATATATTTTCAATTACATTTCACAAAGAAAGCTACCATTCACGGTAGCTTTTACTTTTTCTTCATATCCGATGCTTTTTTTACAATTACGCCACAAGCAATTCGATCCCCTGATTTACCTGTCGGTTGTGTCATACCATCATCAGGGTTTTCTGTAATAATAATAGACGCTCCATCTTTTCTATGAATCGTCGTTTTCCCTTCTTCAAGTGTAATGTGAGGTGCATCGATTTCTGCTTTAATCTTTCCAGAACCATCTGCAACTACGTTCGGTAAATCACCGTTTTCTGCACCCTTCGGATTAAGGAGTCCATGCTTTTTATTATCAGGATTAAAATGATTCCCAGATGATTCAAATCGTGGTGCTTTACACTCACCAATTTCGTGCACATGTATGCCGTGCGGGCCTGGCGTGAAACCTTCCCCTTTAATCTTAATTTTCACTCCGCTTGTTTGCTGAGTTACTTTCGCAGTCCCCACTTCATCACCTGAAGCATTATGTAATTTCACGTCAATTTCTTTCGGCTTTCCTTGGTCACAACCTGCCATCAGAAATAGTAAACAACAACTGAAAAAAAGCCGTTTTTTCATTTTATTCCCTCCAAAATATATTCTGCCCTTAGATTGTCCGAGCATAGAAGGAAACATACAAAAATGAGTTACTGTTTCTTTTCAGCTAATAGTTTTTCTTCAACTTTCTGTAATCGGTCTGCTTCTCTTTTTGATATACGAATAAACATGCGCCACGTGGCAATAGCACCGATAATAAATAGAACGCAAACAATCCCCGGAATAATATATTCTGTTTTATCTTCCGGAAAATATAAAGGCATCATATAGAACACTCCTTATTATAGGATTTATAAAACATCAGAATTTTCTGTTATATTATTTTAAATTATAGTGCAACCTCCCCATATTCTCAAGGGGCGTTCTGAAAACGAAGGATTTCTTTGACTCCTTCCCTCACTTTCCTTACTATAAACTTGAGGTGAAAAATATGAGAGAAACATTTGAAATTGGTGAAATCGTTACTGGTATTTATAAAACAGGAAAATACATTGGTGAGGTTACAAATAGCCGCCCTGGCAGTTACGTCGTAAAAGCATTAGCTGTTTTAAAACATCCGGTGCAAGGTGACTTACATAACGTAAAACAAGCTGACGTACCATTTTTCCACGAAAGACGTGCTTTAGCTTTTCGTGAGCAAACGAACATTCCAGAACAAATGGTGAAGAAATATGAAGGAGAAATTCCGGATTATACAGATTCACTAAAATTAGCATTAGAAACTCAAATGAATTCATTTTCTGAAGATGATTCACCTTTTGCAGAGCGTAGTCTAGAAACATTAGAACAGTTAAAGAAAGACTACAAACTCTAAAAAACAAAACGACCAAATTACATAATGTGCAATTTGGTCGTTACTGTGTGCTCACTTTCTTTAACACTTTTGAAAAATCAACAAGTTCTCCTAATGTTGGAGGTGCTGGTTTTACTAAATACTCTTTATCTTTTTCTACTAGTTTAAAAATGTTGTACGTCGTCATTGCATCATCAAGCGCACAATGATGCTTCCCTGTCCCTACTTTTCCATACGCCTCAATTGCTTTCCATAATCCTGTTTGATTTCTTTCTCCAAAAAACTTCTTATACTCAAGAGATAAATCACGACACTGTCCGAAGAATGGAAAAGCTATCCCTGCCATTTCACAATTATGCTTCAGCACTTTCATATCCATATTTCCCCACGTTACAATTGTCGGTTTACATTTCGTTTCGTATTCTGAAAGCTTCTTAACGAGTTCAGGAAATGAAATCCCTTTATCCACGACTTCTTGTTTTATTCCTAAAAACTTCTTACATCGATCCGTTAAAGAGGGAAATGTTTTCGGCCTAACATGTGATGAATACGTATCTTCTACCTTACAGCCAGCAACTGAAACGAGTCCTACCTCAATAATCTCTGGAAAAAATCCTTTCGGTTTCTTTCTATGCTGGGGCATCGTAAACTCAAAGTCTAAAAATAAAAATCGTTGTTCATCCATACGATCCCTTCCTTATCATTTTTGTCATTCCTTTCTATTTGACACTCCTACACGAACAAGCTCGAATGCTAATTCCATTTTAAATATTCAGATTGGATGTATCTTATATATATGTCAAATGCCCACAAATATTTTAAAAAATAAGAAAAAATGACCTATGCAGAAAATATGACAAAATCTCTCCTTTCATTTACATCCGCCATTTTCCTACTTTATAATGACGTTATGTGTGTTTCTTCTAGAGCATTTTTGACACACTAAGAAAAAGTGAATGAAAGGAGATGAGATTTTTGCACGAAACAACGCAAGAACTCGCTAACTGGCAGTATTATTTTGCTATCGCAGTCTTTTTAATTACATATGCCATTATTATTTCTGAAAAAATTAATCGCGCTGTCATCGCACTTCTTGGTGCAGCACTCATGGTAATTGTGGGGGTCGTCGATTTACATAACGCCTTTACGAAACATATTGAATGGGGAACGATTACGCTACTCATCGGTATGATGATTTTGGTGAACATTACGAGTAAATCAGGTGTCTTCCAATACGTTGCCATTAAAGCAGCAAAAGGGGCACAAGGAAATCCAATTAAAATTTTAATTTCACTTTCCTTACTTACCGCGCTTGGCTCCGCATTTTTAGATAACGTTACAACTGTACTTCTTGTTGTTCCAGTTACTTTATCTATTACGCGCATACTGCAAGTAAATCCTGTTCCTTATTTACTTTCTGAAATTATTTTTTCAAACATTGGAGGAACAGCAACATTAATTGGTGATCCACCTAACATTATGATTGGTTCTGCAAATAAGCATTTAGACTTCAATGCTTTCCTATTGAATCTAGCACCTATTGTAATTATTATTATTGCAGTTACAGCGATAATACTTTACTTCATGTATCGCAAACAATTAATTGCCGATCCTGTACAAGTTAAAAAATTAATGAGCTTAGATGAAAAACAATACATTAAAGACCCAGTATTAATGAAAAAATCTTTAACGGTACTTGGACTTACAATTGTAGGTTTCATGACTCATTCTATTTTCCATATCGATGCCGCTATTATCGCCTTAACTGGTGCTACTGTACTTATGTTAATTGGTGTGAAAGAGCATGAAATTGAAGAAGTATTTGCAAGCGTAGAGTGGGTAACAATCTTCTTCTTCGCAGGGTTATTCGTACTTGTTGGAGGACTTATCGATATCGGTCTTATCAAAATGTTAGCTCAAAAAGTAATTGGTATAACAGGCGGAGATATTTCTTACGCATCCATCCTTATTTTATGGGTATCTGGTATCGCCTCTGCAACAATTGATAACATCCCATTCGTCGCAACAATGATTCCACTTATTAACGATATGGCAGTTGGGCTAGGCTTATCACCATCTGACGCACAAATCGATGTATTATGGTGGGCATTAGCACTAGGTGCTTGTCTGGGCGGAAACGGAACATTAATCGGAGCTTCTGCTAACGTAATCGTTGCAGGTATCGCGAGCCGCGAAGGACATAAATTTAGTTACATGGACTTCCTAAAAGTCGGTTTCCCAATTATGATCGTTTCATTAATCATTTCTCACATTTATATTTATTTACGCTACCTTATGTAGTAGAAAAAGCGCTCTGATAATCAGGGCGCTTTTTTACTTATAGCTACTTATCAACAAAAATGAAAAATCTACTCTTTATATCTCACCGGTTCATTTCGAATAATAAATAAGTGAATCGGTAAGAACACCGAAAATGTGATTACATGAATAATCGTAAATAATATAGAGTTCGTTCCGTATCTGTCTAAAATAGCGTAGATAAGATAAATGGACAATACAATCGATACAGCTGTTGCTAGTAAACTTATAATTGGTACGAAATTAAAAATGAAACATGCAACATATATGCCGAATACTTTCCACCCTGCTTCTTCTTTCAAAAAATCTGGTAATTTATCTTTCGCTAAGTCCCCCCACGTCTTACTATTCAAAAACGGAATAAACGCAAGCACCCCGTCCGTTGCACCATCATTTTTCGCCATCGAATAAAGTGCAAAAGCCGTTAACAAATATGAAATAATTGCCCAAATCAATATAACAAGAATAAACGCAAAACTAAGAGCAAAGAAACCTGCTAGTACGCCTTGATCCTCCATCTTATCCTCTCCTCTCTACTTTCAACATATTTCATTACATTGCAAGTTATGTTTTAAAATTTATCCAAACTCTTTGTATAATAAGAGAAGAAAGAGAATAAGAGAGGAGAAACACGTATGCATCCATTTGTAAAAGCATTACAAGAGCATTTTACAGCTCATCAAAATCTTGAAAAAGCAGAACCTATGGCTCGTTATATGAAAAATCACTTCCCATTTCTAGGTATTCAAACACCGGAAAGACACCAATTATTAAAAGACATCATTCAAATACATACTCTCCCAGATAAAAGAGACTTCCAAATTATCGTACGTGAACTTTGGGACTTACCAGAACGTGAATTCCAAGCGGCTGCACTTGATATTATGCAAAAATATAAAAAGCATATAAACGAAACACATATCCCCTTCTTAGAAGAATTGATTGTAACAAAATCTTGGTGGGACACTGTCGATAGCATCGTACCTACATTTTTAGGTAATATCTTTTTACAACATCCAGAATTGATTTCTGCCTATATCCCAAAATGGATTGCATCAGATAACATTTGGTTACAACGTGCCACTATTTTATTCCAACTCAAATATAAACAAAAGATGGATGAAGAACTTCTTTTCTGGATTATTGGACAACTACATTCTTCAAAAGAATTTTTCATTCAAAAAGCAATTGGCTGGGTCCTTCGTGAATATGCAAAAACAAATCCGGATGTAGTTTGGGAATACGTGCAAAACAATGAGCTCGCTCCATTAAGTAAGCGCGAAGCAATTAAGCATATTAAACAAAATTACCGAATAAATAACGAAAAAATAGGCGAGACTCTATCATAGATAGACGCGTTCCTCTATTGAGATTTAAAAAAGAACGTGTTAGAATATGTTCATTATTATTAATATAAGTAGCGATGACGGACTTATAAGTACTTGCATAAAAAGCGATTCAGGGATAGTGAAAGCCTGAAGCCGCAAGGAAACGGCAGTCCTGAGCAATACATGATAAAGTGGATGCACCTTTTGTGTATCAACTAGGGTGGAACCGCGGGCAAACGCTCGTCCCTAGGCAAATAAGCCTTGGGATGAGCGTTTTTTTATGTTCTTTTTAACATATACTGCCCGTTTCCAAAGTATCAGAGTATGTCATCGCCAATACGTTAACTTTCAAAAGGAGGATTTTCTTATGTATTCAATGGAACAAGTTGTAAACTTAGCGAAACATCGCGGTTTTGTTTTCCCTGGTTCTGAAATTTACGGTGGTCTTGCAAACACTTGGGATTACGGTCCACTTGGAATCGAATTAAAAAATAATGTTAAAAAAGCTTGGTGGAAAAAATTCATTCAAGAATCTCCACACAACGTTGGTTTAGACGCAGCTATTTTAATGAACCCTAAAACTTGGATCGCTTCTGGTCACGTTGGTAACTTCAACGATCCAATGATCGACTGTAAAAAATGTAAAGCTCGTCACCGTGCTGACAAATTAATTGAGGATGCTTTAGATGCAAAAGGCATCGAAATGGTTGTTGACGGTCTTACTTTCGACCAAATGGCTGACTTAATGAAAGAACATGAAGTAAAATGTCCTGATTGCGGTAGTGAAGAATTTACTGAAATCCGTCAGTTCAACTTAATGTTCAAAACATTCCAAGGTGTTACAGAGTCTAGCACAAACGAAATCTTCCTTCGTCCTGAAACAGCACAAGGTATTTTCGTAAACTTCAAAAACGTTCAACGCTCTATGCGTAAAAAGCTTCCATTTGGTATCGGCCAAATCGGTAAGAGTTTCCGTAACGAAATCACACCTGGTAACTTCACATTCCGTACACGTGAATTTGAACAAATGGAACTTGAATTCTTCTGTAAGCCTGGTGAAGATTTAGAGTGGTTCGCATTCTGGCGTGAAACTTGTAAAAACTGGTTACTTTCACTTGGTATGTCTGAAGAGAGCATGCGTCTTCGTGACCACGGTGAAGAAGAGTTATCTCACTACAGTAATGCAACAACTGACATTGAATTCAAATTCCCATTCGGTTGGGGCGAACTTTGGGGCGTTGCATCTCGTACAGACTTCGACTTAAAACGTCACATGGAACACTCAAACGAAGACTTTAACTATATCGATCCACAAACGAATGAGCGTTACGTACCATACTGCATCGAGCCATCTTTAGGCGCAGACCGCGTAACATTAGCATTCTTATGTGATGCATATGAAGAAGAGCAATTAGAAAACGATTCTCGTACAGTTCTTCGTTTCCACCCTGCTTTAGCACCATACAAAGCAGCTATCTTACCATTATCTAAAAAGCTATCTGAAGGTGCTACTGAAGTATTCGCAGAATTAGCTAAAGACTTCATGGTAGACTTTGATGAAACTGGTTCTATCGGTAAACGTTACCGTCGTCAAGACGAAATCGGTACACCATTCTGTATCACATACGACTTCGACTCAGTTGAAGACAAAGCTGTTACAGTACGTGACCGTGACACAATGGAACAAGTTCGTATGCCAATTAGCGAACTAAAAGGTTTCTTAGAGAAGAAAATCCAGTTCTAATTATAAGAAAAAGAGGCTGCTCATATAAAATGTACCCTATAGAATAGACACTTGAAAAAAGTCTATTCTATAGGGTATTTCTTGTATAATAAAAGGAAAATTGGGATCGGAGAATGTTGAAAATGACAAAAAAACTATTTACAGAAAGAGAAATTCAAATTCTATCAAATAACCTATACGTAAAATCTGTAAGTCAGAAAGGTATCACTTATACAGAGGAATTTAAGCATATTTTTATTGAGGAAAATGAAAAAGGAAAGCTACCTCGAAATATTTTTGAAGAATGTGGTTTTGATATAGATATGATTGGAATGAAACGAGTTATGTCATCGGGAAGTAGATGGCGTGCTGCTTATAGAAAAAATGGTGTATTGGGTTTAAGGGATACACGTATCGAAAACGCTGGAAGAACTCTTGAGAGAGAGCTTACGTTAGAAGAAAAGTATGCCCGTTTAGAAGCCGAACGAAACTTACTAAAGGCGGAAAACGAATTGCTAAAAAAAATCAAACTTATGGAAGGGAGGATGAGAAGGAAATAACACTACCACCTAGTCAGAAATTCATCTTGATTCGTTCTGTCATCATGAAATACAACTTAAGGAATATGGTCAGTCATTTGTGTAAAGTAGCTGGTGTATCCCGTTCGGGATACTATAATTACTTTTCAGTTTCATCTCAAGAACAACGGAAACAAAAGAGTGATCGAGATGAAATCTTGAAGGAAACCATATTAAAAGCACTTCGATTTAGAAATAGAAACAAAGGGGCTCGTCAGATAAAGATGACATTGGCGGGTCAGTTTCAAGTTGTCTACAATTTAAAGCGTATCCGTAGAATTATGAAGAAATACGAGATTATCTGTCCGGTTCGCAAAGCGAATCCTTATAAAAGAATGCTTAAAGCTACAAAAGAACATCGAATAGTACCAAATCAATTAAATCGGGAATTTAAACAAAATACCCCAGGGAAAACACTTCTTACAGATATCACCTATTTAGTTTACGGTAAGAATCAAAGGGCCTATTTATCTACAATTTTAGACGGCTCAACTAATGAAATTTTAGCTTACCATGTTTCAGAACAGATGACATTAGAGCTCGTAACGACAACTCTCCATAAACTAAAAAGGAATCCGCGGATTCGATTGACTGAAGGTGCTTATATTCATTCAGATCAAGGATCCCACTACACAAGCCCTACCTATCAAAAGCTAGTTAAAAAGCTAAACCTAGGACAATCCATGTCAAGAAGAGGAAACTGTTGGGATAACGCCCCACAAGAATCATTTTTTGGTCATCTGAAAGATGAAGCTCATATAAAACCTTGCGTGTCCTTTAATGAATTGAAACAAGAGATTAAGAAATATATGACGTATTATAATCATTATAGATATCAATGGAATTTAAAAAAGATGACTCCTGTTGGATACAGAAACCATCTTCTTGATGTTGCCTAACTTTTTTCAAAATGTCCTTTACAAAGGGTACAGATTAATAAGAGCGCCTCTTTTTTATTTTTCACGTTTTTCTTTAATTGCTACTGTACATCTTGATATACATAGTAAATCATCATTTTCATCAATAATGCGAACATCCCAAACCATTGTCGATTGTCCTCTATGTATTGGTGTTCCAATCGCTGTTACAATTCCATCTTTCTTTGAGCGAATGTGGTTCGCATTAATTTCTAATCCGAAACAAATACATTTTTCTTGATCAATTAAATTATATGAACCAACACTTGCCACTGTTTCTGCTAATGCAACCGATGCACCACCATGTAAAAATCCAAATGGCTGATGCGTACGCTCATCAACAGGCATCGTAGCAACCACCTTATCTTCTGTCATCTCTAACAACTCAATTCCAAGTGAATCCATTAAAGTTTTTGCCATATCGCTTCCCCCTTCTCTTACTTTAATTAAATGTATAATTTTACCTATTTATTTTCAAACTACTTATAACACTTATATAAGGAGGCTTCACCTAAATGAAACAGAAATTTTGTATATTACTGCTTATGTTCTCCTTGCTGACTATTGTACCAAATTGTGCAATAACAGCCAAAGCATCTAACCTGACAATCGATGTTAAGACTGTAACGCAAAAAGGTAAGAAACCTTATATAGAATATCAAATAAACAGGCCTTATTTTCACGAATTTTCTGACTCTAAATTTCAAAATAAACTCAATTTATACTACAAAAAATCCACTGACAAATTTAAAACCAAATTAGAAAAAGAAGCAAAAAAATATTATAAAGAGACAGAAGGATCTAGTACACCATTTCATCCGTACGTAGCAAATGTTGATTATAAAGTCTCTTTAAACAAACCACCTTTTCTTAGCCTATATGTGAATTACTATCAATATACTGGTGGAGCACACGGTCTTTATACGTGGAAGGCAAATACATTCGATTTAAACGAAAAAAAGGTACTGCACTTAGACGATTTATTTCAACAAAAGGATAAATATAAAGATGTAATCCGTGCGGAGATTGTACGACAAATTAAACAAAATGAAAGCATTTATTTTCCTGATGCAACTGAAAAAGTAATGAGTATGAAAAAATTCCACTTCTTTTTAGAGCCAGACAATCTCGTCATTTATTTCCCTTTATATGAGATTGCTCCCTATTCAAGTGGAATTCCGCAATTTCGTATTCCATATACGTTGCTAAGAGACTATTTAAAGCCTTCTTATCAAAATATTTTGATTGACAACAAGTAAATATTTTCGCTACGATAATGTTAACCTAAAAACAACAGGAGGTTAACATTATGAGAAGATTTCATGTTTTAGATTTAGCATTAGCTGCCATGTTCGTTGCTCTTATGGCAATCGGTGCAAATATTGTATCTTGGGCACCATTCCTTCAAGTAGCAGGCATCCCATTATCTATGCAACCATTTTTCGCAATTTTAGCAGGTCTTCTTCTTGGAAGTAGACTTGGTGCCTTATCCATGACTGTATATATGCTCGTTGGCGTAGCCGGCGCACCAATCTTCGCTAACTTCAAAGCTGGATTTGGAGCACTTTTAGATCCTACTGGTGGTTTTATTATCGCATTTATTATCGTTGCTTACGTATCCGGAAAACTAGTAGAACAAAAAGAAAGACCAACATTCATTACATTTGCAATTGCCTCTTTCACAGGAATTATTTTAACTTATATAATCGGTACTACTTACATGTACGGGGCAGTCAATCTCTTTATGGGCGGTAATATGAGCTATAAAGCTGCTTGGATGATTATGATGTGGTTTGCAGTAAAAGATATTGCATTTACAATTATCGGTGCTATTATCGCACCTCGCATATATTATGCTGTGCGTCGTTCTGCTTATCAGCATTCTCATTCGACGATTTCATAATAAAAAAATGAGTTATTTCAGTATACTGAAATAACTCATTTTTTATTATGACTCTTGATTCGCTTGTTCTTCTAAAATTTTCTTCATCATTGCAACCATGTCATCACGTAATTCTGGGTGTTGCAGGGCCATTTCAATTGTCGTTTGAACGAATCCTAGCTTTTCACCTACGTCGTAGCGCTTTCCTTCGAAATCGTAGGCAAATACACGTTGGATTTCATTTAAGCTTTGGATTGCATCTGTTAACTGAATTTCACCACCAGCACCGACATGTTGCTGTTCTAAGAACATAAAGATTTCAGGCGTTAAAATGTAGCGCCCCATAATCGCTAAGTTTGAAGGAGCTGTACCTTGTGCTGGTTTTTCAACGAAATTGCGAACTTGGTAACGACGACCTTCTTGTTCTAATGGATCGATAATTCCATAGCGATGTGTTTCCGACTCCGGAACAGTTTGTACACCAATAACAGAAGAAAGTGTTTTTTCATACTCATCCATTAATTGACGTAAACACGGTTTCTCAGCTTGGACAATATCATCACCTAGTAACACTGCAAATGGCTCATCACCAATGAATTTACGTGCACACCAAACAGCATGTCCTAGTCCCTTCGGCTCTTTTTGACGGATGTAATGAATATCTACCATTTTTGAAGAAGCTTGTACTTTTTCAAGCAACTCATATTTTTTCTTCTCTAATAAGTTTTGTTCTAGTTCAAATGCGTTATCAAAATGATCTTCGATAGAGCGCTTTGTTTTACCAGTAACAATAATAATATCTTCGATTCCCGATTTCACTGCTTCTTCTACAATGTATTGAATCGTTGGTTTATCTACTATCGGTAACATTTCTTTCGGCATTGCTTTCGTTGCTGGTAAAAAACGTGTTCCTAATCCAGCTGCTGGGATTATCGCTTTTCTTACTTTTTTCATCACAAAATACCCTCTCTCCTGTCGGAATCAATAGCAAGCATTTCCTACATAAAACAAAAGGGAGATTTCGCTCCCTTTTGTTCCTTACTACTTAAAATTACTTTGTATTATAAACGATTCATAATGTCTTCTTTAATAGTAAGTAACTTTTGTTCACTATTTTGTAAAGAACTATCTTTTACACCAAAGTAAAACTTAATCTTCGGCTCAGTTCCAGATGGGCGTAGGCAGAACCATGAACCATCCTCTAATTGATATTTTAACACATTTGATTTCGGTAAGTGAATCTCTTCTTTATGTCCATCTTGTAAAGATGTAACGATGCTTGCTTTATAGTCTTCCACTGCTACGACTGTTAAGCCCGCTACTTCTTTCGGCGGATTCTCACGGAACGTTGCCATCATCTCTTGGATTTTTTCCGCTCCATCTTTTCCTTTTAACGTTAACGATACAAGGTCTTCACGGAAGAAGCCGTATTTCTCAAATACTTCTAATAGACCGTCATATAACGTTTTCCCTTGTGATTTGTAGTATGCAGCTACTTCACATGCAAATAGAACAGATTGTACTGCATCTTTATCACGGCAGAATGGGCGGATTAAATAACCATAGCTTTCCTCATAACCGAATTGGAATTCATATTGTCCGCTTTCTTCATACTGTCTAATTTTCTCACCGATAAATTTAAATCCAGTTAACGTATCAACTGTATCTAAACCGTATGCTTTTGCAATTGTACGACCAATTTCAGACGTTACGATTGTTTTTAATACGACACCGTTCTCTGGAAGCGTTCCGTTTTCTTTCTTTTGAGATAGTAAGTAATCAAGCATTAATGCACCTGTTTGGTTTCCGGTTAATACTTGGAACTCACCATTATGATTACGCACTGCTACACCAAGACGGTCTGCGTCAGGATCAGTTGCGATTAATACATCTGCGCCTACCTTTTCACCGTCACGAATTGCATACTCAAACGCTGCGTGCTCCTCTGGGTTCGGTGATTTTACTGTAGAGAAGTTTGGATCTGGTAACTCTTGTTCTTTTACAACTGTTACATCTGTAAATCCAACTTCTTTTAAACCACGGCGTACAGAAATATTTGATGTTCCGTGTAATGGTGTAAAGACGATTTTTAAGTCTTTACCAACCTTTTGTACCATTTCTTTATTAATGATGACATTGTTCAATTCTGCAGCATATGCATCATCTACTTCTTGTCCAATAATATGTAATAAACCGTCAGCTTTTAATTGCTCTACATCAGCGACTTCAACTGTTAATTCATCTTCTACTGCATTTACGTAGCTAATTAACTCATCTGCTTCTTTTGGAGGTAACTGTCCACCATCTTCACCGTATACTTTGTATCCGTTATATTCAGGTGGATTATGGCTTGCCGTAAGAACGATTCCACTTACTGTATGTAAATGACGAACTGCGAAAGAAAGTACTGGCGTTGGACGTAAGCTTTCAAACACATATGTTGTGATACCGCGTGCACCAAGTGTAGCAGCAACTTCCATTGCAAACTCAGGTGATTTATGACGAGAATCATAGGCTACAACAACACCGCGTTTTTTCGCTTCCTCACCTAACTTTTCGATAAAGCTTGCTAATCCTTTTGTTGCTTTACGAACTGTATATACATTTAAACGGTTCGTACCAGCACCAAGTTCACCACGCATACCACCTGTGCCAAACTCTAGATTTTTATAAAAGCTATCCTCGATTTTCTTCTCATCTTGCTTCATATTTTCTAGCTGTTCTTTTAATTCTGCATCTAATTGTGCGTAAGAAAGCCAGCGACTAAATTCTTGTTTCCAATTCATTCTTCTCTCTCCTCTCGCTCGTCATACCTTTATTATATGAAAAAAACATGCTGTATCTCAATATTTTATAAAATCTAACAGGATTTTACTAGGAATATTTGTATACACTATTGTTAAATACTCCACTAAAGGGAATGAGGATTATGCACGAATGGGGCTTGTCAGAAGAGCTCAAAATACAAACAAAGCAAATGATTGAAATTGCTGAAAAAGAACTATCGATTATGAGGAACGCAATCGATAAAGAAGACGAATGTATTTTATGCAAAATGGAAGATATTCATCATATGTTAGCAAATGTACAAACATTGGCAGCTACATACTATATTCAGGCATATTTATCACCTTATACGGAAAGTTCATCTTTTATTACGACAGCTATCCAACATTTAAGCGCCAGAAAACATGGTGCTCTTATCGTCGTGGAACGAAACGAGACGCTTGAAGCTCTCATTCAAACTGGAACGACATTAAACGCTCATTTAACTGCGCCATTACTCGAATCAATATTTTATCCAGGTAACCCTCTTCATGACGGTGCCGTTCTCGTAAAAAATAATCATATTGTCTCAGCTGCTAATATTCTTCCTTTAACGAAAAGTACAGAAGTTGATCCTGAGCTAGGAACACGTCACAGAGCTGCAATTGGCTTATCTGAAAAGAGTGATGCACTTATATTAGTTGTCTCTGAAGAAACGGGCCGTACTTCTTTTGCTTTAAATGGGGTTTTGTATACGATTTCTTTATAAAGTGAAACTTTAATCAGCCCTCACCAATCGAGCGTTTACCGGCAATCCGACCTAACTGCTTTCCTTTCGCTGAATTTTGAGTTATGGGTCTTACTACCCGGCAAATAGTGGGATAAACAAACCTATAAAAAAGAAGACTGTTCCAAAATATCGGAACAGTCTTCACTTATACTCTTATTCTTCTCCAAAACGCTCCACAAGTGTTGCAAGTGTACGTACCATTGCGCCAGTTGCTCCAGCTGGACCTAAGTCGTGCGCACCTTTTGTTTCTGATGTTCCAGCGATATCTAAGTGTACCCATGGTGTATCTTCAGCGAATTCGCCTAAGAATGTACCTGCCATAACCGCATGTCCTTCACGGCCTGGTGAGTTATTTAAATCAGCAAACTTACTGTTTCTCACACGTTCTTTATCACGATCAAAAATCGGTAGTTGCCAAATTGGCTCATCTGTTTCCATAGAAGCCTCTAGCACTTGCTCAAATAACTCTTCATTATTTGTCATTGCGCCTGTCGTATAGTTTCCAAGTGCAACAATTACACCGCCTGTTAATGTTGCAACATCAACAAGGTAGTTTGCACCAAGTTTTTTCGCATACGTAATACCGTCAGCTAAAGCTAGACGACCTTCTGCATCCGTATTTAATACTTCAATTGTTTTTCCGCTCATAGATGTGATTACATCGTCTGGCTTAAATGCCGTACCACTTACAACGTTATCAGTTGAAGGAATAACAGCGATCACATTTTGTTCTGGGCGAAGTTCACCGATAATTTCCATCGCACCTAATACAGCAGCTGCACCGCCCATATCACCTTTCATACCAACCATGCCTTCACGTGGTTTTAAAGAATAACCACCAGTATCGTATGTAATACCTTTTCCAACGAACCCAATGACATCTGTCCACTCTTCTTTTCCTTTATAAATAAGAGCAATCATTTTTGGTGGCTCTACACTACCTTGGTTTACTGCAAGTAACGCACCCATACCAAGGTCTTCCATCTCTTCTTTCTCAAGAACTTTATAGTCCATATCATATTTCTCCGCTAATTCAACAGCATACTCAGCAAGCTTTGTCGCTGTTAATACGTTTGGCGGCATATTTACAAGTGTACGAGCTGAATTTGTTGCACGTCCATGTACGTAGCCAACTGTTAATGCTGCTTCAATTTCTTGTGCATCTTCCGCTGTAATAGCCGTGAACTTCTCTAACTCTACACGATCCTTTTTATCTGATTTATACGTTTGTAACTCATATGTACCAAGGCCTTGTACCTCTGCCGCAATATGAGCGACATCAATCGCGTCTAATTTCTCTGTTACGAAAGAATCAAGTAAGATTGCTGCATCTCGTACTTTTGCTGCTTGCAGTGTTTTAAACGCCTTACCAAGAGCCGCACGTAACGTTTCTGTCGTGTAAGATTCTTTCTTTCCTAAACCAACAAAGTAATAACGTTTCACATTTATTTTCCCTAAGCTATGTACTTTCGAAATGGCCTTTTTCTTCGTAGATAATTCTTTCTCTTCTAGTAAAACTTGTAATTGCCCTTCAAACGCTTTGTCCAGTTCTTGTACAAAACTACTCATTTTCTCTTCTTCAAATAAAGCAACAATTACCGCTTCATGACCTGCTAATTCTTTTTGTACTTGAAACATGTTCAGACCCCCTAAATTTCTCTACCACCATTATAACTTTATTTTCGATAAAATGCGATAATTCTAACTACAGTTATATGGCGTGTAAAATCGCAGATCCAAAATCTCCTCTATCATGAAATAAGCCAAGAAAAAAAGTCTAGCGTAATTACGACTAGACTATCTTTGTTTTAAATATTGACCACGAAACACTTGCATCGTTTCGTCTTGATTTAACATCGTTAACTCTTCTTCTGTAAATTTACCATTTCCTACTTTTACTACGTACACATTTACTTTTTTCTTACCCCATTGGCTATAAACATCTTTCACCGTATCATAATATAGATCAAGACGGTTTCCTTTTATTGCACCGCCCTTATCAGCTACTACACCATACCCGTAACCTGGCACGAAGAGAATCGTTCCAATCGGGAATACGCGTAAGTCCGCAGCAATTGTGGAATATAAATCCCTTTTCACTTTGACACCTGAATATGTAATACCATACTCTGGATGCCCTGGCCTCTTACCAGTTGACTCAATCCCCGATGTATAACCTGTTGCAGTCATTTCAATTGAACGATATTTAGACCAGTCGTTTGCCTGCTCTAAAGCATTTATCACTTCTTTACTCGGAGCAACATTTCTCTTAACTTCTGCTGCATGTACTTCTTTTGCACTCATTCCTTCATATATCTTTACAATCTCTAATAAAGAAACTCCTGTGAAAGCATTCCATGTTACGCATAATGCAATTGCAAGTAAACAAGTCATCATAATGCGAATACAATATCGTTTTAACATTTTTATATTCCACACTCCTTCATCGTTAATCATTCCCTATACGATGAAGGAATATGCAAAAAAATAATCTCCAACTTAATTGGAGATTAAAACATTTGATATCCGCTTTTCCGAAGTTTCTTGATTACGACTCCTGCTAAAGCAGCCCCTACTAATCCAGTAGATAGAATAAATACGTCTGCTTGTCCTAAGTGCGATACACTTGTCCCAAATGAAGAAAATGTTTCTTTCGGTTTTGAAAAATAATCCCACATACTCGCTTTATTAATAATAAGCATACAAACAATCGGATACACAATAACCATTACCCAAGTAGCTCGCAAAATCATGTTGAGTAAAAATCCAATTCCAAAGAACAAAATAAAGAATAACATCATTGAAATAAGTAGTACCGGTATACTCACTCTTTTCCCCTCTCCTTCGCACGTGCCGTAAATACGTGATAAGCTGTATAACCAAATGGTTCACCTGGATTTAATGTTTTGTCCACTTCAAGATGTAGTTCTGATCTTCCTTCTAACAAATATTTAATAAGCACAGACGTATTCGGATCGTCTACAATCTTATCCGGATGTAAGAACGCCACTTCAGACAATTCTTTCTCCTGTACAATAATATTTTCTCCTTCAGGTTCCAAAAGGAAAATAATCATATTATCACTAATCTCATTACGAATAACACCCGATCGAACACCAATAATCCCCTTCACATGAGCGACAATGCCTGTCTCTTCTAACACTTCGCGTTTCACAGCTTCATCAACCGTCTCACCTTCATTTACAAAACCAGCCGGTAAAGACCATTTCCCTTTTAATCCACTGTATTTCTTCTTAACAAATAGCCACCTACCATCTTTTGTAGCTACTAAACCACTAACAGCTAGCCATACCTTCCCTCGTTTCTCCATGATGTAATAACCTCCTCCATCAGAACGGACAGAATATTCTTTCTTTTTTATATATTATACTATATTTTTAATATGAAAAAAGCAGAAACAGCTCTTAGCCGTTTCTGCTTTTTCTACTATATATTAAAAGAACTTTAATTTACCTTTTTTAAGAACTAATAAAGGTCCACCTAATAAGAATAGGTAACGGTTATCGATTACTTTCTTCATGAAGGAAGCTTTCCAACCTGTTAACTTTTTACCCATAACAACGCCCATTGCATCGTCATGACCTAAAGAACATACAGATCCTTTATTATCGAATGCGAATTTCTTCATCTCGCCCTTGCCACGAACTAATACAGTTAAGTTGTGTGCAATATTGTAACCTTGTTGAATTGCAATTTGTGCTGTTGGTGGGTAAGGACGGTTAATTTCTTCATTAATAATTAACGCTGCGTCACCAACCATGAATACATCTTCGTATCCTGGAGCGTGCATGTACTCATCAACTTTTACACGTCCGCGCATTGCTTCAAAGCCAGACTCTTCCACAATACCATTACCACGAACACCTGCAGCCCAAACTACTGTTTCAGACTTAATTAATTCAGTGTCATCGCCATTCGCAACGATAATACCTTCTTCAGTTGCTTCTTTAATTGCTGTACCGATGCGGAATTCTACACCTTTTTTCTCAAGCTGTTTTACAGCGTATTCTACTAACGCTGGATCAAAACCTGGAAGTGCTGTTGGAGCAGCTTCTACACAGATGATACGTGCTTTTTCACGTGGTACATTATACTCTTTGCAAAGTTCAGGAACACGGTTTGCAAGCTCACCTACGTACTCGATACCAGTAAATCCAGCACCACCAACAACGATTGTTACTAACTCATCGCGTTGTTCAGTTGCATATTTAGAGAAACTAGCTTCCATATGCTCACGAATTTCACGAGTTGCATTAATGTTAGCGATTGAGAATGCATGCTCTTTTAATCCTGTAATTCCGAATGTTTCTGATTCGAAACCAAGACCAATTACTAAGTAATCATACTCTAACTCGCCATCTTTTAAGATAATGCGTTTTTCAGCAGCTTTAATTTCTACTACTGTGTCTTGTACAAAGTTCACTTTATTTGTATCAATAACGTCTTGAATATCTAGACAGATTTTTTCATCTTGTAATGTACCAGCTGCGCTCTCATGTAACCAAGTCGCTTGGTAGTGATAGCTGTTGTTGTTTACTAGCGTAATTTCAGCTTCATTTACAGATAATGCTTTTTGCAGACGAACAGTCGTAATCATCCCGCCATAACCTGCACCTAAAACTACGATTTTTGGAGTCTTCACCAAATCACAACCCTTTTCTTTATATAATAGTAATAAAAAATAATACCAAGTACTAAAAACTCTATTTGTCAAGAATGTGGAATTTATCACATTCTATATCATAACAAAACGCAGTCAAAAAATCGTACGAATTTTGTCATAGAAATTTAACATAATACTTCCCTATATTAGTCGGTTTTATTCCAGAATTCAAGCGTCTGGAGAATTATCAATATTTTAAAATAACATAGCGTTTTCAAGGGTTTTTTAGCCTTTTTTTCATGTATTTTCCTTTCTGTATATTTTATACAATAAAAAAGAACCTATGCGAAAACTTACACACAATTCAGTCGTTTTCAGAAGTATTATGAACTCAAATATGCTATCATTTATTTGAAAGTGTCATCATTTGCAGGATTTTCGTGTACATATGAACAATATATGAAATCAATATCAAAATTCCATCTATAGGGGGAATGAAAGTGGCAGAAAATCAAAAAGTTTACGACATAACAATTATTGGTGGTGGTCCAACGGGACTGTTCACAGCATTTTATGGCGGTATGAGACAAGCAAGTGTAAAAATCATTGAAAGCTTACCTCAACTTGGCGGACAATTATCCACACTCTACCCTGAAAAATACATTTATGATGTGGCTGGATTTCCAAAAGTGCGCGCACAAGAATTAGTTGATAACTTAAAAGAGCAAATGAAGAAATTTGACCCAACTGTTTGTTTAGAAGAAGCTGTCGATACGCTTGAGAAACAAGCTGACGGTATATTTAAACTTGTTACGAATAAGCAAACTCACTATTCTAAATCAGTTATTATTACTGCTGGCAATGGTGCTTTCCAACCACGCCGCTTAGAATTAGAAGGTACAGCGAAATACGAAAAGAAAAACTTACATTATTTCGTTGATGATATGAATAAATTTGCTGGTAAGCGCGTCGTAGTATTTGGCGGTGGCGACTCAGCAGTAGACTGGACAATGATGTTAGAACCGATTGCTGAAAAAGTTACAATCGTTCATCGTCGTGATAAATTCCGTGCGCATGAACATAGCGTAGAAAGCTTAATGAATTCTCGTGCAGAAGTAAGTACACCATACGTTCCAGTAGAACTCATTGGTGATGACAAGATTGAACAAGTCGTTCTTCAACATGTAAAAACGGAGGAAAAAATTATCATCGATGTTGATGACGTAATCGTAAACTACGGCTTCGTTTCTTCTCTTGGCCCAATTAAAAACTGGGGCTTAGATATACAAAAAAACAGCATCCTTGTAAATTCAAAAATGGAAACAAATATTCCTGGCATTTACGCTGCTGGTGACATTTGTACATATGAAGGAAAAGTAAAACTTATCGCTTGTGGATTTGGCGAAGCACCGACAGCAGTAAACAATGCAAAAGCTTACTTCGATCCAAATGCAAAACTTCAACCGATGCATAGCTCAAGTATGTTTTAATATGCAAAAATAAAGCTCCTTCCATACGTGGAAGGAGCTTTCCTTTTATATAACATAAAAGCACACTGAGTCCAATAAACTATCGAACTCAGTGTGCTTTTCGTCTAAAAAATTATTGTTTTCTTCTTCTACCTAATACGAATAATACTCCGCCAACTAAGAATGAAATTCCCGCACCAACTGACATCATCCATGAATGTGCTCCCCCTGTTTTCGGTAATTCTTTTTCTACTTTTACTTGCGGTTCTTTAATTAACTTTTCCAGTCTTACTTCCGGTTTCTCCGGTTTCACTTCTGGTTTCTTCAGATCTTTCGGTTCCTCCGGTTTCACTTCTGGTTCCTTCGGCTCTTTCGGATCTTCTGGCTTCACTTCTGGTTCTTTTGGTTCTTTCGGTTCCTCCGGTTTCACTTCTGGTTCCTTCGGCTCTTTCGGATCCTCCGGTTTCACTTCTGGTTCCTTCGGTTCTTTCGGCCCTTCTGGCTTCACTTCTGGTTCTTTCGGTTCTTTCGGTTCTTTCGGTTCTTTCGGTTCTTTCGGCTCTTCCGGCTTCACTTCTGGTTCCTTCGGTTCTTTCGGCTCTTCCGGCTTCACTTCTGGTTCCTTCGGCTCTTCTGGTATCTTAAGATCTTCTTTTGTTTTCGGTAAAATTGTAACTGTAGGCTCAAGTGGTGGATTTATTTTATCGTCCACTACCGCTCTATTTGTTATCCCTTTACTTGGTGCTGCTTTTACCTTCACTTTAAAAATAATACTACGTTCTTTCGTATCTGTAATTTCTAGATACTTTGCTATTACTTTTCCAAACTCCATTTTTAACTCTATTGGATTTGGTTCAGCCCCTTCAAATCTAATGCTATCTTGCACGTACTCTAAACCGGCTGGAATTTCATCTTCTACCTTTACCTCTGCTAGTTTGCCGTTTTCTACCGTATTTTTGAAACTAATTCGGTATTCTACTTCTTCTCCTAGCTTCGGTTCTTTATTATTTACTGTCTTCGTCGCTTTTAACTTACCATCTTTATATTCTGGCTTTATTGTCGCTGTCGGTTCCATAACTGGATGATCTGGATCATCTACATGAATGATCGCTTTATTTGTTATTTCCTCTCCAACTTTTACCGATTCTTTTACCTTTACTTTAAAGATGATACTTCTTTCTTTCGTATCCGTAATTTCTGGATACTTCACTGTTACTTTTCCATTCTCGACTTTAAGTTCTGTTGGCACAGGCTTATCACCTACGGCCTCCAGACTTTCTTTCACATACTCTAAACCAGACGGAATTTCATCTTCAATCTTTACATCAACTAACTTCCCGCCATCTACTGTGCCGTTAAAAGTAATTCGATATTCGATTTCTTCCCCTAGCTTTGGTTCATGGTTACTTACTTCTTTCCTTGCCTCTAGTTTCCCATCTTTATATTGAGGTGTAATTGGTATAAGTGACTCAACTGGTGGATTTGTCGGATTATTATCATCCACAACCGCCTTGTTTATAATTTCTTTTCCTACTTGTACCGTTTCTTGTACTTTCACTTTAAAGATGATACTTCTTTTTTTCGTATCCGTAATTTCTGGATACTTTGCTGTTACTTTTCCATTCTCAACTTTAAGTTCTACTGGATTTGGTTCCGGCCCATCAGACTTTATACTATCCTGTACGTATTCTAAACCAGCTGGAATTTCGTCCTCTACTTTTACCTCAGTTAGTTTGCCGTTTTCTACTGTATTTTCAAAACTAATTCGATATTCTACTTCTTCTCCTAACTTCGGTTCATGGTTACTCACTGTCTTTTCAGCTTGTAATACACCCTCTTTATGTTGAGGTTGTATCGCGACATTCGGTTTCTCTGGTGGATTTATAGTATCTTCCACAACCGCCGTATTCACAATCGCTTCGCCAATTTTAGCTTTTTCTTTCACTTTTGCTTTAAAGACGATACTTCTTTCTTTCGTATCCGTAATTTCTGGATATTCTGCGAGTACTATGCCGTTTTTCACTTTTACATGCAACGGTTTTGGATTATCCCCCTCAGCTCTTCCGCTACCTTCTACAAACTCTAAACTGTTTGGTAATTCATCCTTAATTTTCACCTTCGCTAATTTTCCGTGCTCAACTACGTTACGGAACGTAATTCGATACTCTACTTCTTCTCCTAATTTTGGAGCTGGGTTATTTACTGTTTTCTCAGCTTTTATTTTTCCATTCTTATACTCCGGTGTAATAATCGCTTCTGGTTTTTGCGGAGGATTCTTCGGATTATCATCATCCACAATTGCCGTATTCACGATTTTCTTCCCGACTTTTACTGCTTCTGTTACTTTTACCTTAAAGATAATGCTACGCTCAGCTGTATCAGTAATATTTTCATACTTCGCTGTAATTTTTCCAGCTTCTTCTTTTAACTCTACCGGATTTGATTCATTACCTTCTGCTTTTAAACTATCCTTCACATACTCTAATCCATTTGGTAGTTGATCCTCAATTTTCACTTCTGCTAGTTTTCCGTTTTCTACCGTATTTTTAAAACTAATTCGGTACTCTACTTCTTCTCCTAGCTTTGGATCTTTTTTACTTACCTTTTTATTAGCTTTAAATTTACCAGCTTTATGCTGCGGTGTAATATCTACTTCTGGTCGCTCTGGTGGATTTTTTGTATCATCAACAATTGCTTTATTTACAATTGCCTTGTCCACTTCAACGGAATCTTTCACCTTCACTTTAAAGATAATGCTTCTTTCTTTCATGTCAGTGATATTTTCATACTTCGCACTAACCTTACCAGCTTCTTCTTTCAACTCTACTGGGGCCGGCTTATCACCTTCTGCTTTTAGACTATCTTTCACATACTCTAAACCAAACGGAATTTCATCCTCAATTTTAACCTCTGCCAGTTTTCCATCTTTCACCGTATTATTAAATGAAATTCGATATTCGATTTCTTCACCTAGCTTCGGTTTATGATTATTCACCTTTTTATGAGCAGCAATTTTACCATCTTTATATTGTGGTGTAATTTTTGCTGTCGGATCAATTACTGGATGGTTCGGATCATCAACATGGATAATCGCTTTATTTGTAATGTCCTTCCCTATTGTAACCGAATCTTTTACCTTCACTTTAAAGACAATACTTCTTTCTTGCGTATCCATAATCTCTGAATACTTTGCCATTACCTTACCATTTTCTACTTTCAACTCCACTGGTTTTGGCTCTTCACCTTCAGCTTTTTCGCTTCCTTCTACAAACTCTAATCCAGCTGGAATTTTATCTTCTATTTTTACCTCTGCTAGTTTTCCATCTTTCACCGTATTATTAAAAATAATTCGATATTCGATTTCCTCACCTAACTTCGGTTCATGGTTACTTACTTCTTTTCTTGCCTCAATTTTCCCATCTTTATATTGTGGTGTAATCGGTACATAAGGCTCTTCTGGCAGATTCTTTGTATCATCTACAATTGCCTCATTTACGATTTCTTCTCCCACTTTTACGCTTTCTTTTACCTTCGCTTTAAAGACAATGCTTCTTTCCTCTGTATCTGTAATTTCTGGATACTTTGCCATTACCTTATTATTTTTCACATGTAGCTCTACTGGTTTCGGTTTAGAACCTTCTGCCGTGATACTGCCCTCCACATACTCTAAACCATTTGGTAATGCATCCTTTATATTTACCTCTGCTAGTTTTCCGTTTTCTACCGTGTTTTTAAAACTAATTCGGTATTCTACTTCTTCTCCTAGTTTCGGTTTATGATTATTCGCCACTTTCTGCGCAGCAATTTTACCATCTTTATATTGCGGAGTAATTTCCACATGAGGCTCTTCGGGCTCATTTTTTGTATCTACTACGATTGCTTTATTAACAATCTCCTTGCCTACTTCTGCCTCTTCTTTTACTCTCACTTTAAAGATAATACTTCTTTCTTTTGTATCCGTAATTTCTAGATACTTTGCCATTACCTTGCCGTTTTCAAATTTCAATTCTACCGGACTTGGTTTAGAACCTTCTGCTTGTAAACTGTTCTCCACGTACTCTAATCCAGCTGGAATTTCATCTTCTACTGTAACCTCTACTAGTTTTCCGTTTTCTACCGTGTTTTTAAAACTAATTCGGTATTCTACTTCTTCTCCTAATTTCGGTTTTTTATTGTTTACAAATTTCTCTGCTTTAAGCTTACCGTCTTTATATTCTGGCGTAATTGTTACTTCTGAAGTTGTTGGATCTTTTGTATCATCAACAACTACTTTATTGACAAGGCCTTCACCAACTTTAAATTCTTCTTTTACTTTCGCTTTAAAGACGATACTTCTTTCTTCTGTATCCGTAATCTCTGGATATTTGGCGATTACTTTTCCATCTTTCACTTTCAGTTCTACTGGATCCGGCTTAGTACCTTCCGCTCGTAAACTATCTTTCACATACTCTAATCCATTTGGTAAATTGTCTTCTATTTTTACCTCTGCTAGCTTTCCGTTTTCTACCGTGTTTTTAAAACTAATTCGGTATTCTACTTCTTCTCCTAACTTCGGCGTTTCATTATTTACCGTCTTCTTCGCTTCCACTTTTCCGTCTTTATGCTGCGGAGTAATTTCTGCCGTCGGTGTTTCTGGTTCATTTTTCGTATCATCAACAATTGCTTTGTTAACGATTTTTTTACCGACTTTCACTTCTTCCTTTACTTTCACTTTAAAAGTGATACTTCTTTCTTCTGTGTCCGTAATCTCTGGATACTTCGCCATTACCTTACCATTTTCCATTTTCAATTCTACTGGATCCGGCTTAGTATCTTCTGCTTTCACACTGTTTTCTACATACTCTAAACCTTCTGGTAAAGTATCTTCTATTTTTACCTCTGCTAGTTTTCCGTCTTCTACCGTGTTTTTAAAACTAATTCGGTATTCTACTTCTTCTCCTAACTTCGGCGTTTCATTATTTACCGTCTTCTTCGCTTTCACTTTTCCGTCTTTATGTTGCGGAATAATTTCTGCTGTCGGTGTTTCTGGCGGATGTTTCGTATCGCTCACAATCGCTTCATTAACAATTGAATCGCTCACTTTACCTTTTACTTTCACTTTAAAGGTAATACTTCTCTCTTTTGTATCTGTAATCTCAGGATACTTTGCCATTACCTTACCGTTTTCAAATTTTAATTCCACTGGATCTGGCTTAGAACCTTCTACTTTTAAACTATCTTTCACATACTCTAATCCATTTGGTAAATCATCTTCTATTTTCACCTCTGTTAGCTTTCCATGTTCTACCGTATTTTTAAAGCTAATTCGGTATTCCACTTCTTCTCTTAACTTCGGCGTTTCATTATTTACTATCTTTTTTGCTTCAAGTTTTCCATCTTTATACTGAGGAGTAATTTCCGCTGTCGGATTAACTGGCTTATTTTGCGAATCATCAATAGTTGCTTTATTAATGATTTTTTTACCGACTTTTACTTCTTCTTTTACTTTCACTTTAAAAACGATACTTCTTTCTTCTGTATCCGTAATTTCTGGATATTTTGCCATTACTTTACCGTTTTCAAATTTCAGCTCTACTGAATCTATTCCGGCACCTTTTGCTTTCAAACTATTTTCTACATACTCTAAACCTTCTGGTAAAGTATCCTCTACTGTCACGTCTGTTAGCTTTCCGTTCTTTACCGTATTTTTCATACTAATTCGGTATTCTACTTCTTCTCCTAACTTCGGTGTTTCATTATTTACGATTTTCTTCGCTTTAATTTTTCCATCTTTGTGTAATGGTGTAATTTTCGCTTCTGGTTCTTTCGGATCTTTCATATCATCAACAATTGCCTTATTGATGATTTCCTTCCCCACTTCCGCTTCTTCCTTCACCTTTACCTTAAAGACAATACTTCTTTCTTTCATATCCGTAATATTGTCGTATTCAGCAATAACTTTTCCATCTTTTACACTTAACTTTAATGGAGCTGGTTTATCACCTTCAGCCTTTTCACTGCCTTTTACATACTCTAAACCGTTAGGAATTGTATCCTCTATTATTACCTTTTCTAGTTTTCCGTTTTCTACCGTGTTCTTAAAGCTAATTCGGTATTCTACTTCTTCTCCTAGTTTTGGTGATGGATTATCTACTGTCTTCTTCGAATCAATTATTCCATCCTTATGTTGCGGAGTAATTCTTTCCTCCGGTTCAATCGGTGGATTTTTCGTATCATCAACAATTGCTTTATTGACAATCTCTTTATCTACTTTTACTTCTTCCTTCACCTTTACTTTAAAGACGATACTTCTTTCTTTCATATCCATAATATCGATATACTTAGCTTTGACTATCCCATTTTCAACAGCTAATTCTACTGGTTCAGGTGCTTCTCCTTCGGCCTTGATGCTATTTTCTACATATTCAAGACCTTTTGGAATTGTATCTTCCACTCGCACCTTTTCTAGTTTTCCGTTCTCAACCGTATTATGAAAACTAATGCGGTACTCGATTTCTTCGCCTAACTTTGGCTTCTTATTATTAACTACCTTTGTAGCAGCAATTTCACCTTTTTTACTTTGCGGTGTAATAACAACCTTTGATTCAACAGGCTCATTTTTCGGATCTTTTGCAATTGCTTTATTTACGATTGCCTCCCCTACTTTTGCCGAATCTTTTACTTTCACTTTAAAAACAATACTTCTTTTTTCTGTATCCGTAATTTCTGGATACTTGGCCATTACTTTGCCATCTTCCACTTTTAGTTCTACTGGCTCTGGTTTTATACCTTCAGCTTTCAAACTATCTTTCACGTATTCAACACCTTTAGGTAGTGTATCTTCTACTAGCACCTTTTCTAGTTTTCCGTTTTCTACCGTATTATAAAATGTAATTCGGTATTCCACTTCTTCTCCTAGTTTTGGTGTTTGATTCGTTACGCTTTTTTCTACATCCACTTTACCGTATTTATAATCCGGCGTAATCTTTTCCTCTGGATGCTCAGTTTGTCCATTTGGCTCACTCACAACCGCTTTATTAACAATCGTTTCTCCCGCTTTTGCCTCTTCTTTTACTTTCACTTTAAAGGCAATGCTTCGCTCTTTTGTATCCGTAATCTCTGGATATTTTGCGATTATCTTACCATTTTCTACTTTTAACTCTACTGGATTTGGTGCAGCACCTTCAGCTCTCACACTGCCTTGAACAAATTCTAAGTTAGCTGGAATTTCATCTTCTATTGTAACTGCATCTAGTTTTCCGTTTTCCACCGTATTTTTGAAGCTAATTTGATATTCAACTTCTTCTCCTAGCCTCGGCTTCTTATTTGTTGCTTTTTTCTTTGCAGCAATTTTACCGGCCTTATGCTGTGGTGTAATCTTCTCTTCTAGATTCTTTGGTGGATTTGTTTTATCTCTAACGGTTGCTTTATTAACAATTTCTTCACCAATTTTTGCAGTTTCTTTTACTTTTGTTTTAAAGACGATACTTCTTTCTTCCATATCCATAATTTCTGGATACTTTGCAATTACTTTTCCATTTTCAAACTTCAGCTCTACTGGCTCTGGTTTTGCACCTTCGGCTTTCAAACTATCTTTCACGTATTCAAGACTACTTGGTAATTCATCTTCAATGGTCAATACATCTAGACGTCCATCTTTTGTCTTATTTTTAAATGTAATACGATACTCTACCTCTTCACCTAACTTCGGTGTTTTATTAGAAGCTATTTTTCTCGCCTCTATTTCCCCTGGAACTTCTTTTGGGGTAGTAACCGTAACATTTGCATCGTCCTCAGTTTCATACTTTATCTCGGCACTATCTTGTCCCTTTACAACAACGACATTTTTTACTGTTGTATCTGATTGTACAGAATCTTTCACTTTTACTTTGAATGTAATAACGGTACTTTCACCCGGCTTTAAAACACCGCCGTCTTTAGCATTAGCACCTTCACCAACACGGAAATCAATTTGATTATTTACAAACTCCGCTTCATCATCGCTTGCATCATCTGTTTTATTTCCTTTATTACTTCCAGAAACATATTGAATAGACCCTGGAACATACTCTAAACGGTCATCTAATTTATCAAAACCTTTTACATTCGATACCGGCGCTTGATTATTTTTCGTATCATTTTTCACTTCAATTTGATACGTAAACTCTTCACCAGCTTTAATTTCCTTAACTTCTTTACCGGTACTATCTAATGCCTTTTTATCAACTTGTAAGTTTGGAGCATTATGTTCTGTAACGAATGTGGCGTTATTTAATACGTAAATATCACCGCCACCACCATATGCTCTAAAACGTATTTTTCCTTCTTTCAAATCATTCTTTACTTGAGTGGGTCCTTCAAGGTGATACGTATGAATATCTGTACTGAAAGAATTTGTCCAATCTGGATTATATCCTGGGTATTTTTTCGTAACAAATTCGTTAGTGCCATCTACTTGTACTTCTGTCATAGATGAGTCATTAACATCATTATCTTTACTTTTAATATTTTTAAACTTTTGATACCCTAACCCAAAATCATACTCTCCATAATCATAGGCATATCCATCATTATCAGCTGGATCACCTTGCGATGAAAAATAACTAAATTCCGCCTTGAAAGCGCCTTCTTTTGGTGTGTTTATTTTATTAACACTAATATCTGTCCAGGCTGTACTTTTTTGAGAGACTAGCCCTTCCCAAATCTTCATGTCTTTTACTGTTTCTTTATAGTTTTCATAAACTAATATAAGATTCCAGTTACCCCAGTAATAGCCGCCACCTGTTACATCTTTAATTTGTGGCACATTTGCAACTGTCAACGTTTGAGAAATACCTTGCTGTGCAATTATATTTGTTACATCTGCATACGCTACATATCCTGCGCCACTACCTGAGTAATTAGAAATATAAGGTAGATAATCAGCTTTTCTTATGCTATCAGCAGTTACCTCTGCATATTCTTTATTTCCCATTCTCATTTTGACTGGTTGCCTTACTTGATCCTCGGTAACCTTTCTATCAGCGATATTTCCTGGTAACCCCATTGCTGCTGTCCAGAATAAGTAAGCCTTTTTCACTTTACTTCCAGCAGGAATGTTAGGAAATGCACCTGTTGACGAATTAAAAGTACTATCATCGTTATCAACATCAACCGTCATTTTATTCGTTTTATAACCCATACTTTGTCTGCCATAATGATCAGATGTCAAACCAAGCGTCACATTACCAGTCTGTACTAAATTACCAGGAGCAATTGTAGAATACAACGGGTCTCCAAATCCTTGTTTATCTCCTGTTTGGATTTGAACCTTCGAAGCATTTTCTGATGCAGCTTGTACTTCTGCATCACTCTGCTTTACTGCTAAAGGTGATTGCTTTTTCTCTTTTTCTAGTTGCTTCTCAGCCTCAGGTTGTTTTATCTTCTCTATTTCTGTTTTTTGTGCAGATGTATTTTTATCTTCTACAGATACTTTTAATTTTCCATCCACTTCTTTAGTTTTTGAATCAGTTGTTGATCCGATAGCTTTCTTACTACTGTCAGCCTCATCATCGGTATTAGCTTCTAACTTCTCTTCAGAAGGAAGCCCTTCAACATCTACAGACATGTTTCCTATTTGTAGTTGATCCTTTTGCACACTAATTTTTTGCTTATACTCTTTATTAAAATGTTGCGCACGACGAGCTTTTATTAATACAGTCATTTTTTCATGTGATTTTAAATCTTGAATTTTAAGATTAGAAGAAAGAACCTTTCCTCCATTATCTTTTTCCTCTACATAGAAATCCGCTACCTTATTTTCAAGTAACTTCTCTCCGTTTACTTTCACAGATTGCGAAAGAAACTCAATTCCATTGTCATTATTTTGTTTAATTACTAATTCTCGGATTGGTGTATCTCCCGTATTTTCAATCTTATATTGAAATACGTGCTCCCTCTCCGCTACTTCTCCCTTATACATTTCAGCATTCACTTGATCTGCCTTAATTTTCACATCATTTCCTTGTAACTCATCCCAGCTTTTTTTATTTATCTCTGTAGCAAAAGCACTGGGCGAAGGCAATATGATGGATAGAAGAAGTGTGATCATTGTTACGACATTAAAACACTTCAATACTTGCTTCATATTTTCTACCTTTCTCCTTTCTATATACTTGCTATCCGCCTACTTCATTTCAGTAACCCTTTCATTTAGTAGCCGAATACATAGCAATATATATCCACTCGCAACAATCCGACCTACGAAAATGTATCGTTGAAATCCCAATGTCAACAATATAAATCTCATAGAATATTACTATTTTAATTTATCAAAAATAGCATATATACCGGACACTTATACAAACCTTTACCATACTTTTAATATAGTAAAAACATCGTGCTGTATAGGTTTATATAACAGTTAAAGGATACTTAAAAATTTTAACATACTCCTCACCCTATTTATACATACAATAGAAAATTTACCATTTTTTAGTTATTTTCAGTTTGTTTTTTATGATTAAAATTTTCTAAAAATAACAACCGTTACATGTAAAAATATGTTATATTAAACAAGAACAAACGTTCTTTTTTTAAAAAAAGGAGGAATTTTTTATGCTACACGAACCTATTATCGTAAAAAAAGAAGCTTTCCACGCAATCGGCGTTTCGGTTACGACGACTAATGAAAAAGAGGCATCTACTGAAGGAAACATTCCACAACTTTGGAACCGATACTTTCAAGAACAAATGATGCATCACATCCCAAATCAACAAACGAAAGAAACATTCGCTTTCTACTCAAACTACGAATCAGATGAAACCGGTACATATCAATTTACAATCGGTATGCCTGTTTCTTCATTAGAAGACGTTCCTGAAAATATGACAACTTTAACAATACCTGCCGCTACATATGCGGTATTTACAACAAGAAAGGGACCAGTTGCTGAAGTCGTTTGTGAAGCTTGGGAATATATTTGGAAATGGTCGAAAGAAAATAAACGTGCCTTCACAACAGACTTTGAGCTTTACGATGAAAGAGCGTTAGATCCAAACAACGTTCAATTGGATATTTATATTGCGTTAGCCTAAAAAAAGATGCCCATTCGGCATCTTTTTTTGTCGTTAAATAGCTACTGGGCAAATTCATTATTATTGTCTACAATGAGAAAGTGCAGTATAGAAATATTAGAAACTGTATAAAACGATTGTTAATAGGTTTTTTAGTTTAAATTCGTCACATAGAAAGGAAGCAATATGGAGGAACTACAACAAAATAAAACTGCTTTAGAAGGAAGCGGAAAACCGTTATTAAAAAATACGAATTTCCTTTTTCTTTGGGCAGCTACTCTTTTTTCAAGCTTTGCTTTAGCCTTTTTTACTTTTTCACAAACGTGGTACATAGCAAAAACATTAAACCTTGAAGCTTCACTCGGTGTTGTTTTCGTAGCCCTTAGTGTTCCAAGGCTTATTTTTATGATTGTCGGCGGCGCTGTAGCTGATAAATTCCCGAAAAAAAACATTATGTTTTACTCCAATATCATTCGAGCGATTCTTGTCGCAACCATTCTCACATGGTTCATTGTCGGTGATGTAACACTATATACATTTGCTTTATTCGCTTTATTCTTTGGACTTGCTGATGCTTTCTTCTGGTCAGCGGATGGATCTATCTTACCGGAATTGGTAGAAAAAAGCCGGTTAACACAAGCAAATTCACTTACACAAATGACGAACCAAGCATCGGTCATCTTAGGCCCTGTACTTGGTGGTATTCTCATTAAATTTACGAACTATGAGACAATCTTTTCCATTACGATTTTATTACTGATTGTCGCTGCCATACTCGTTCAAAAAATACAATTTACGATGCCAGAACAAAAAGATACAGATAAAGGTATGTTCACTTCCATTAAAGAAGGAATCTTATATGTAAAGGAATCGCCATTCCTTTCAACTTTCCTTATTTGTAGCGCTTTTTTAAACTTATTTTTAATCGGCCCGATGCAAGTTGGTTTCCCTCTTTTTGTTAAAAACGTTCTGCATGGTGATTCGCTCCAGTTTAGTTACTTAGAAGCATCTGTAGGCGGCGGAATGGCAATCGGTGCTATCATTGTAGGTTTAAAAAATATTAATCGTAGACGCGGTCTATTTTGTATTATCATGATGCTATTGTCTGGTGTATTCTTCTTAGCCATCAACTTTAGCACCGTACTTTGGCAAGCACTATTAGCCGGCATGTTTTATGGTATTACAATCGCAATGGCGATTGTACCGCTTATGGCAATGATTCAATCGACAGTAAAAGAAGAAATGATGGGACGCGTAATGAGTTTACTTATGCTATCATCAATGGGCTTTATCCCGCTCTCTTATGCATTCACATCACTTGCACTTGCAATGGGAATTCCAATCGTAACCGTTATGAAAAGTGGTGCAATAGCTGTTATCGTCTTCGTACTATTTGTAGCGATTCGTGTTCCAGTTGTAAGGAAGTTCGATTAGCCACTTAGAGTCATGTATTATACGCATGGCTCTTTTTTGAATGGATCAAATAGTGATATTCCCTTACTTCTCCTTAATGCTGCTCCCCATTCTAATCCAACCTCTAAAAATAAATCTCGCACTGTACTGTATAAAAGTGCCCCAATGTCTTTACAAATTTCCCCATATTTATATGCTCTTACAACACTTTTCACGCGCCAAATTAAATTTCCATACACTTCTTCGTCAGCTAATATTTGCTCTAGTAAAACACCTTGTTCTAGTAACCCACTCTTTTTATACGCAAGCTCGACCTTACTCCAAAATATATTAATTTTCTTCGGATTACTCGTCATCGGCACCAGTGCGTATATAAAAGGCTTCGGTATATCATGACGGCAATACGTCTCATCAAGCTCATACGTTCCTTTTCTTTTCTCTTTTATTTGTGAAATGTTTTTAGAAAGAATTGTTTCCCCAGCAATTTTTTGCTCATTTTTACTACAGCCAGTTGCATTATCCTCAGTTTTACAAGCGGACATTTTCATACGGTCATCCATGCGGTCAATCGCAGATGTAAGAAATACATATAAGTTCGCACTATACCCGCCGCGTTTATGCCTTTCTTTTGTTGCAACACGCTTTATAATTCCTAGTTCCTCTAACTTTGCAATTGAACGGCGTACTGTACGAATACTCTTTCCAACATTCGTCGCAATCGTCCCCATTAATGGACAAGCAACCCCTACTGTTTTTTGTTTCTCATTCACCGCATATTTTCCTAAAAAATGAATAATGATAGAATCAGTTTTATTCAATTGAAATCGGTAGCACTTCAAAACTTGTTTTTGATATGTATTAAACTCTTCTTTACTTCGAAATTCACTATATGGTTTCATTAAATTATATAAGCTTCCCATTTATATCACCTCATTTATAAGTAAGAGGCAGGAAGCGAAATTGGCGTGATAGTTAATATTTTTTAATGGAGATGAAAATATGATCGTAATTAGCGCTTGTTTAGGTGGGATTGCTTGCCGTTATGACGGGAATGACAATCTCGTTTCAAAAATAGAGGAGCTTCTGCAAAAAGAAGATACAGTCCTCATTTGCCCTGAAGTATTAGGAGGACTACCAACACCTCGTCCTTCCGCTGAAATTATTGGCGGGAATGGCGACGACGTTTTAGACGGAAAAGCGAAAGTGATAACAAAAAATGGTGAAGATGTCACAGCAGCTTTCGTAAATGGTGCTTATAAAGCATTAGAACAAATTAAAGATTTACACCCAGAATATATTATTTTAAAAGAACGCAGCCCATCTTGTGGTAGTTCTACGATTTACACTGGAGAATTTAACGGTAATAAGCAAACTGGTTTCGGAGTGACAACTGCTTTATTTAAAAGACACGGATTTAAAGTCATTTCAGAAGAAGAATTTGAAAACAAAAAAAGGAATTGACCCTGTTCGTCAATAAAGGTTATTTACGTTCGTTTTAAAAATAGTAATAAACCCTTATATATCAACGGTTTGTGTAACGTTAAAAATCATGAATAAATTTTAAATTTTATTCATTCGTTACCAAAATGTGACCATAAAAACAAAAGAGCACAGCGTGTATATATGGTGTTGGACCACCGTATATACCGTCCACCTGAGCTGACCAGGTAAACACTTGCTATACTCTCATGAGTTATTTTACCTCATACAAGGGGTATTAAGCAACGTTTACCAATAAATCGGTGACGTTGCTTTTTTGTTTCCAAAAAGGAGACAAACCGTTATGAAAAAGTGTATTGATGTATTAGCTCAACCAGAGTCCTATCATAATTTATCAACATTTTCAAATGTACAGGAATTAAATCAAACGATTAGAGTATACAGAGATGTAATTAAAACGTCTATTAAACGTGCAGATGTACAATCTAAATTAATTGCATTACTTGAAATTTTAAAGCGTCATAGCTGCAAATACGTAGGTGTTAGTTTCCTATGTAAAAATAGAATAGCTGAGATAATGAGCGTATCATATAAAACTGTACAACGTTTAATGACGAAACTTGTGACTTTAAGAATAATTAAGCAAATAGCCATGAAGCGAAAAAAAGATATGCGCCAAACTTCTAATGCAATTATTATCCAACCAATTGTAAATGAAGTGTCCCACAAGCACCCTACTGAAACGACTAAGAAGTGTCCTACCGTTAAAACAAATACTAAAATCTTAAAACAAAAGAGTAAAGATATAAATAAACGTAATGGTAATGACAATAATGCTGTACCTAAAGAAAACATTAAATGTGCTGAATTTGTAGCCCATTGGGTTCCGAAACGTTTCGTTTCCCTAACTTCAGCATTTTATTCAAAAGCTAAAACAATTCAAGAATTTTGGAAGGTCGTAAAACAATGCAATTGTGTAATAAATCATACAACAGGCCAAACGGCGTTTGACAAAGAACAAGAACTACAAATTGGTGTACAAGCTATGAAAGAATTTGCGATGAAGGTAAAAGATGGAGTCAAAATGAAAAAGGGTAAGTTTGCGTATTTCAACGGTATCGTAAACAATTTGATGAACAAATATTATTTTGACCCTGAATTTGGTATGTGATGCTCTCTTTTACACTTCAGGTATCACATATACCTTTGCATATACACCTTGCTGCACAGCAAATTGTTCTAGCGTCTTTTGCCTAAATGGTGTGAGTGTAAAGAAATGAAGGATAGGGACTTTCCCGTTATATTTGTTTTTATAATACACCGTGAATTCACCATACTTATTCATTTTTTCACTGTTCACATTCATCATTTGTGTACGATCTATTTCGACTGCATTGAGAATCCCGTCACTATCACGGTACTTTACATCCGGAATAATGGTTCGCTTCTTGTCATCTACTTTATAACGTATAGGGGCTTCTATCTGCCAATCCTCAGGACAAAATAGATTCAGCCACGCTTCGTTTCTCATGAGGCTGTGTGCTAATCGAATGGTGGGCACAACCTTTTCTACATCATCGAATAGCGCACGTCCTTGTTTATTGAGGTAATATACATGCTCTTTTTTATAAACGGTACTATTCACATATGGACTTAAATCTTTTAAAATTCGATTTGCATTTCGAATTCCTCCCATATCGTGAATTGCCATTAAGTGTCTTCTTGTCGCAAATTTTAGCTTTCTAATCGAGGTCAAAATCATCATCTGACGATTCATTTTGATATGTGTCTGCATATGCATCCTTTTTCACCTCGTATTGTTTTAATACGTCCCACATCTGTTCATTTGAGATATAAGGGACTTGAATCTCTGTTAATCGATCAGTTTTAAAAAGCGCACGCCCTGGTATACTTTCAATCGATTCAAGACCAGTTTCATCGATGACAACTTGAGAAGCTGTTTGAGTTGGTAACCGAAATCCTAATTTTGCATCACTGTTTTGTTTCACTTGACGTGGTAAAGTATCGCCAGTAGGATATTGTGTGCAAAAAATCAATCGAAATCCTAATGCTCCACCAATTCGCGCTATGTGAGAAATCATCTGTTGACAAGCTCCTAATAACTTTTGTTGTTCCCTATTCATACTTTTATCAGGACAAAGTTCTGCCCCTTCATCTACGATAATAAAGTAGCGTTCTCTTATATTTGTTTCTACCACATTGGTATAATGGTGTTCTTTCATAAAAAGCATTTTTTCTTCCATCTTTTTTAGAATCGCGCTTAATACCTGAAAAGCTTCCAGTGGCTTTTCTGCAATAGAATCAACCTGCTTTATGTTTTGGTACGGTCCGAACTCTAATCCTCCTTTTAAATCAATAATAAACAAGTGCGTATTGTTTGCTTGTGCAGTAATAAGAGATGTCATCACATTCTTTAGGAATACAGTCTTTCCCATACGAGTTAAACCACCTAATGTCATATGTGGTGTTTTATCAAAATCATGATAAACCAATTGTTCTAAACTTTGCCCGATTGGCACAAGCCATTTTCCAGCTTGAATTAAATTTGTTGACCATTCCCATTTCTTTGGTATTTCTTGATCGAATACACGTATGTTCAATTTATAATTGTCATACTGAATTCGAACAGGTTTATTTAACCCTTCACTTACAACATCTTCAACTTTTTGAATAATTTTACTCGGCATACCAACAGGCAACTCATACACATATGTTGTACTTCGATCATCATGAGTTCGCTTCTTAAATGTTGGATAATGAATCCTATCATCTTTTTTAATTGCAATTCCTGACACTTCAAAAAATACTTGTATCTTCTTTTTATCATCTATTTTACTTTTAAACCGATCACTTACGAATGCAATAGTTAAAGCTGTCGTCGGGACCAATAGTAATTCCAGCATAAACATTTCTCCTTTAGATATCCTATAAGGATATCATTGCACTTTGTTGGAAGAAGACAGAACAAGCATTTTCGCTTATGAATTCTACTGTCCCTCTCTTCCACATCATATTCCTTCATAGAAACATAACGAGAACATAACGTAGAAGATATAAGAACGAGCCCGTAAGCGTCGTATACAAGGTTATACGTGGAAGCCAATGTGGAACACTCTTCCCCATTTTTTCAGCTACACTCATCGCAATTACAGACAAACCTGTTGCCGTCCAAATAATGACTGCTTCTCCTGCAAGTGTCATAGCCATTCCTCCTCAACCAGTTCCTCTTTCTCACGAAATTTAATCCCTGATTTGGTAGCTACAATTTGATACCGCTCCATTAAATCTTGCCAATTCAATATATCTTCCTCTTCTCCATATAAATCTTCTTCAATAACTTGTGATAAGTTGAAATACCCTTTGTATTCTTTATTATCAAATACTTCATGGTTCCTCATGTGAGTAAGAATAGATTCCGTCTCTTTTCTGGATCTTGATTCGTTATACATGTGACGTAATTCTTTTGATGAATATAAATACGGCGTTACATTGAGATAACTATACTGAGAACGCATGCAACCCTCTCCTCTCTTAATATCTACGATGCCATTTGGAATTCCAAGTAGAAGTCTTCGTGGGCTTCTGAGTGGAAGTAATATAGGTATATGATGTAGAACTTTAAAACTTGTTTGTCCACAAATAAAAATATTAGAGGTTTTTAAAAATTGAAATAGAACATTGAAAAAGGAGGGATTTTATGAAGTGTAAATTAAAGATAATCTTGGCCGAACGAATGCTAAAACAGTCTGATCTTGCGAAACTGGTGGGTATTACAGACCAAACATTAAGCATGATAGCAAGAGGGAAAAGTGAACCTACGTTAAGAGTTGCGCTTCGTATTGCAAAAGCTTTGGATCTGACTGTGGAAGAAATTTGGATTGAAGAGGGGAGATAATATAATATATGCCTAGACCCAAAACCAACTTGAGGATTGTAAAAGAAGTATACGGTGAACGAAAAATAGAGGAAGTTTTTGAAGAACTTTACGAAAGAAAATACGGATTAAAAGTTAAGGTGAGCAGGAAAACATCTGAAAAATTAGCCACTGAAAAACACCAAGAGAAAAAATATAACCAGGAGTAATTACAATGTCAAAACAACCATCATTCAAAACATTAAATCGAATTATTGAAAAATATTATGATCCTAAAAATGGATTAATTGAAGTAGAGCAATTTATCATAGGTTTTGAAGCGGAATCACTTTTTGTATTAGATTACAAAGGCATTATGTATCAAAAAACATCTGCTCTAAAATATGATCAGGGTTATGAAATCTTATTACTTCCTTATACAGAACTACATTCAAATTCTAAACAAGATTTACTGCAACTATTAAAGCGTAAAATTATTGTTTATTTCACGTATACAGATCATGATCAACAACAAGAAGACTTTATGCCCGATATAGGAAATCGAATTTTTTCATTTATGAGCCATATGTTAAAAGGTGCACAGCAAAATAAAAGAGCGATTCCAGTACGTTTTATTTTAATGGATATTGAAGCAATTGGTTTTATTCCTAAACTTTCTAAATTTATGGCTGGGTGTCGAGGCTTTAATGTAGGCACTTGTTTGTTTGTAGATGACAGATTGACACTGTCATATGGATATAATAAAGAACAGGTAGACAAAATGTACAATAACAGTGTAGTTACATCAAAATAAAATATTATGAATATGTATTAATTCAATACAACTTAAAATAGGAGGTTGAACACGTGAGTTATGATACCGTCGCATCGCTACAACGCATGCAACAATTACAACAAGCGCAAGCTGCTTCTGGAAAACGCATAGTGTTAAAAAGAGTTTATGAATCAGATAAAATTTCTGCGTTCATTATCGTTCTTTGTATTTTAGCTATCCCAGCAACAATGTGTATATCCCTTTTAGTTGGATTAGTGATCTATTACATTAGAGAATTTAAGCGTACAACATATTTAGTTAAAAACGTTGCTACTGGAGAGAAGTTCAGAGTCGATAAACAAGACTTTAAACAATATAAGAGGAATTTTATGAAGAAAGAAAAACAAGTTAGAAGAATTTCTGATTTATAAAACTATTCTTTTGTAAAAATATATTTAACATATACATTTATCGGTCAATAATAAGTTCTATCCTTCACTAATATTGGATATACTATTTATACATTTAGAGAATCACCACATGAGGCACCTTCAGCTGGGGAAGGTGCCTTTTTATTTTGATGGAACATTACGTACTTTAGAAGCATATATTAAATTGCTCCTAGCATGATGCCTTTCTATATACAGAAAAAGCATTCCGGCCTCACCACCCTGGATTGCTTTTTCTCATATTTCAGCATGTTGCTACATACAATGTAATTAACACGTTCCCTTTTTATATAGCATCCTATGTAATCAGAGCACTCCACAAGAGTACTCTGATTTTTATTGTTCATATTTATTCCTTTCGTTACATATGATTACTATCGACAAACCAAATGAGAGATATATCTTTATAATGTTAAAAAAGAGCGTCCCTCACTCGCCAGTGAACTGCACCCCAATTGTTAGACACAGTCTAACAATTGGGGGTGCAGTTTTTCTATGGCTAAATTTACAGCTGATGAAAAAATACAAATCGTTCTACGTTATTTGAACGGAAATGAAAGTTATCGAGAAATGGGTAGATCGCTCGGTATAAGTGACACAATCATTTTGAATTGGGTAAACCAATATAAACAGAATGGTCTGGAAGCTTTTCTAAAACGATGTACAAATTACACACAACAATTTAAACTAGACGTACTAAACTTTATGATTGAAAACGGTATGTCCTTATTTGAGACGGCAGCTATCTTTAATATTCCTGCCCCTTCAACGATTTCTGTTTGGAAAAAACAGCTCGAAACACAAGGAATTGATGCCCTTCAATCTAAGAAAAAGGGGCGTCCATCCATGAAAAAAGATTCAAATAAACAAGTAAAACAACCTTTAGCTGAAGGATCAGTCGAAGCACTTGAAGCACGCATTAAACAGCTTGAGATGGAAAATGAGTACTTAAAAAAGTTAAATGCCTTAGTTCAAAACAAGGAAAAATCACAAAACAAGACAAAGCGCAAGTAGTCTATGAATTAAGGCATAAATATTCGGTGAAGGCACTCGTGGAGCTAGCTATTATTCCTCGAAGCACGTATTATGATTTAGTAAAGAAAATGAATCGTCCAGATGTAGATGCCGATTTGAAAGCTGAGATTAAAGCGATTTATGAGGAAAATGAAGGTCGTTATGGTTATCGTCGCATTCGTGATGAATTAACGAATCGTGGCCAGAAAGTGAACCACAAGAAGGTTCAGCGCATTATGAAAGAGCTTGGGTTAAAGTGTGTTGTGCGTATGAAGAAATATAAATCCTATAAAGGAAAAGTCGGTAGAATTGCACCTAATATTTTAGAGCGTAATTTTCATACAGATGCACCGAATCAAAAGTGGGTAACAGACATCACAGAGTTTAAATTGTTTGGAGAAAAACTGTATGTATCACCTGTATTAGATTTGTATAATGGTGAAATTATTACCTATACAATTTTCGCTTGTTTCAGACATGTTAGAGAAAGCATTGGAACGTTTACCTGAAACCCACCAGCTACTGATGCATTCGGATCAAGGATGGCATTATCAAATGAGACAGTACGTCCGGACACTTGAATCAAGAGCTATCGTCCAGAGTATGTCTCGAAAAGGCAACTGTTACGACAACGCAGTAATAGAAAATTTCTTTGGGATTATGAAGTCGGAGTTCCTCTACATAAAAGAATTTGAAAATGTAGAGCACTTTAAAATAGAATTAGAAAAATATATAGATTATTATAATACGAAACGGATTAAGGCAAAATTAAAAATGAGCCCGGTACAATACCGGACTCACTTTTATCAAGCTGCCTAATGAAATAACCGTGTCTAACTTTTAGGGGTCACTTCACAGAGGAATGCTCTTTTCCGTTCATTTCACATACACATAGGCCTTATTCGTAGTCTCAGAGTATGAACAATCTCAAAAATGGTGTTATCCTAACCCTCAAACCTCACATACTCCCCAGAAACCCATTGATTTCCACCAACGTTGTACCAGCCATATTGAATGCCCCAAGATTGATAGCGTTCCCCTCGGTACACATTCTTCACAATACCATAATTCGTTCCTGGACCTGTACGAACGCGTAAGACATTCGCTGTAATTATAACAACACCTACACCATTGTTAGATGGTTTTGTAGAACCTGCATTCCCACCACCGTTATATGCGTTCTGCACCCTTTCAATAAAAGAATTCCAACGCCCTTCTGCTAACATACGATGCGGGCAATACTTTCCACTCCACGATTGGTGTGTGCGAACTTTATTTATCGGAATGTTGTATTGTTTCATGATTTGCGCTACAACAATAGCTGCATTATTTTCTGCTTTATAATATCTATCCCCGCCGCTTAAAGAATAACAGATTTCCACACTAATCGACTTTCTGTTGCCTGAACCATTCCCATCTCCACAAGCCCATGCATTCCGTTCTAAAGGTAATCCTTGTACAGCTTCTTTATCGTCTACCGCAATGTGGAATGACACTTCATTATTATTTCGTATCATATAAGCAATTTCATTCTCAGCTGGCGCATCATTATACGTATTGTGAACTGTGATAAATTCTGGATTCATTGTATAAGGGCACTTTGTACCATATTTACTTGGGTCAACTAACTTTTTTCTAATTTCCATTATTGAACATCCCCTTTTTTCTCTTCTTGTTTTTCTTTGCCACCTAAAATTTCAACTGCATTTTTTAAAGCTTGCGGAAGTGGAATGCCCATTCTTCCGGCATTTTCTAAAAGTGAAAGTAACTCATTACCCATAAAGAAAAAAATTGTTGCTTCACGGATTGCACTATTACTTCCTAACGCTGCATCTAATTGCGCTGCTGCCCCAACCAAAAGAAAAAGCACCACCTTTTTGGCGATGCCCTTGAAACCAACTTTACTTTTTAATTCTCCGTTATATCCTGCTGCAATCATGCCAGTTACATAATCAATAACTGCCATTGTCACTAAGATTTTCAATGTTGCATCCCATCCTCCCAAGAAATAACCACAAAACCCACCGAAAGTGGCAATAAAAACTTTTAATAATACATCGATACGATCCACATTCTTCCCTCCTTCTTCAAGATAAAAAAGAGAGACACTTGTCCCTCTTTCACAAATACTTTTATATAAACAACCTAAATCCCACCTTTAAGTATCAAACCCAAAATTGCCATAACTATTGCACTGACAACAATTCGTAAAATCCAAGTGGTATTTAGACTGATTTTTTCTAATTGCTGATTGATGGTAGAAATATCTTTTTCGTTTATCGTTGTACGAGTTTCTAAATTACGAATATCTCGCATGATTTATTTTTGCTCTGCTTTTAGGCTTTCGATTTTTACATATACGTCTTCCATACATTCACATCCCTTTTGAAATCTTAATAAGACAATCTCTATATACTATGAGACAACTCTTTTCTGAGTGAATGCATGAAAATTTTTTTATACAAAAGCCCTATTTTGTGCAAAATAAAAACAGCTTATGGCTGCTTTGGTTCCTCATTTATTAATTGTTGTACTAATACCTTTAATTCAGCAATTTCAGCTTTCATTGAAACTTTCTCAAGTTTTTCTACTTCAAGTTGTTCTTTAAGAGTGTCAACTTCCTGCTTCAACATACCGTGGTCAAATTGAAGATTTTTAACTTCAAAGTGAACTTCTTGTATTGCTTGAATAGAAATTGAAACCGAGCTATAAAGTGTTACAGCGTCTTTCTGTGGTGTGGTGAATACATCGTCAGAGTCCTCCGCAATCATACCGTAATTAATTGGAAGTATAATAGACTCCCCTGACTCGAAGCGTTCAACATCTCTTATAAAGTGATACTGTTTGATGTTTACAGAGTTGATTTTATCTAAAGCAGAGAATGGAAGGTCTTCTATGTCCGTTTTAAGCTTACGAGAAGAATTAGGGATAAATTCTTGCGCCCACATACGCCCTGTAGCGCTAATATTCTCTTGCGCTCGTAATGTTCTTAATTCCATATCTTTCCATCCCTTACCCATCATATCTTTAATCTGCAGGCCATTGTTATAACCTTGTACAAAACTTGACCTTATCATTGCATTACCCATAATTAAATCATGATCGGTGGCGCCGTTTACGAAATGTATTTTATAGTCACTGCCTTTTCTTTTGAAAGTAAACTGCCCCGCGTTATTTGTAAAAATATGTGGTTCAGTTGTAGTTACAGAGAAGTAACCATATCCTGGAGCCCATCCTTCAGATTCAAAAATAATATTATTCAAGTTTTGAAAACGAAATTGTCCATCAGAATATACGCTCAGATGTCCACCGTCATTATGCATTTGAATATAGTTTGACCAAATATTAGTTCCTTCTGCATTTTCTCCTTTAGAAATCCCAAATTTCGCATATGCTTTAGAAGGTTGATCAACTCCATTAATTCGCGGCATGACTTGATAAATATAAAATGATCCTGTACCAGCGTATTTTCTATTATCAGAACCAAGGACTAATGAAGGTTGAATACTTCCATCATCTGTTTCCATAAATCCTATATAGCCACGTGGCTTATCTAAATCGAAAATCTTCATGTCTTGCTTATTTATTTCAACAAATCTGTTTCCACTTGTTTTAAGCGTTACCCCTTCTAAAACTTTTCCTTTAATATGATTTGCTGTAATGAAACCTACTAAGTTAATTCTGTTCGCATTCAACGTAATGTTTTCTTTGCTCATATTAAATGCTGCAATTACATCGTTCTCTTTTACAGATAGACTAACGCCCTTTTCAGTTAACTGAAGACGGGTTTCCATATCTCTTACATAAGAATCTTTTGCAAATTGTCCATTTGCTTGCTCTATTGTGTATACTTCTTTCTTTTTTGCTGCGGCATTGATACCCTCTTCATTGATAGTGAAACGGTTGTCGATCATAGTCATTTTCTGATTAAATTGTTCCGTTGCAAGTTTATTAGCTAGTTCTCCCAACAAATCTTGTTTATTTTTATCAACTATTTGCTTCAACTCAGGTATCTTAAACCCAGCAACATAATCTTCTACTTGCTTAAGTTCAACTTTACCTTGCAGTGCTTTCGCAGTATTTTCCCATCCAGCTTTCGCCTCTTGTAATTGTCTTCCTTGTTCTGTCTGCGTATTTTGTATGAAAGAGACATTTTGTTTAATGGTAGTTGCATCTTTTTCTACAGTCGCAACACGTTTATCAAACCCATTTTGATTATTTTCCACTTTTGTAATTGTTTCTTTAATTCCATCCACACTTTTTGTAATTTCAGTTGTTTTCTGGGTGAACTCATCCGTTGTTACCTGCTCTTCAGGCGGTGCTGTCCAATCCTGCGGCTTATTCCCTTTATACAAGGCAACCCATTCCACAATAGATTTCGTAGTACTACTCGGATAATTATATAAGCTTAACTTTCGTTCATTTCCACTTGTAGCCGCAACAGCTTTGAAGGTTACATACGTTATTCCATTCGCGTAAACACTTGTTGCATATCCAACATTGCTAGACCCACCATTCTGCCAAATCCCAAATTTCTGACCTTGCGGGACACTCCCTTTCATTACAAAGGTATATTCCTCACCTGTAGAGAAATTTTCAGTAGAATTGTATTGATTGATTAAATAATCGGTCTTCTCATATTTAACATTTGATTTTAATAAAAGATTACGTCCACCAGATTTATCGTTATTAACTTTCTTTTCTACGCTCTGCAACTTCTCACTGATTTTCCCAGCTTCTTCTTTCATTTCAGTTGTTTTTTGCTTAAGCTCACTTGTTGTTTGCTGCACATCCGAAATAGTCTTCTTTGTACCTTCTACAGTTTGTTCGACTGTATGTAATGTATTGCTGATATCATTATCTTTTTTCGTTAACGATTCAATAGAAGTTTTAAATCCATTGGAATCCTGTTCAAACTGAGTTACTTTCTTATTGATTTCACCTTGTTTATTTTCGATATTAGTAATTGTACGGCTGACACCTTGTAAACCTTCCTGCACTTCGTTGAATTGTCCTGTAGCTTGATTCTGTGCTTCTTTAACCTTTTGATTTAACTCCGTTTTCGTAGCCTCAATATCTTTATTCACCTGATTCAGTGTTTCTTTCTTAACTGATTCCACATCAGGAACAACTGATTCCCAAGCTGTACCTGTCCATATTTTTAAAATACCGGGCTTTCCGTTACTCATATCACGCCAAAGCGTTTTATTAGGTTTAAGCCCTGTTGTTGGTGGGTTCTTAGCTTCTATAATTTCAACAGTATTGTTTTTAATATTCTCTTGTACCTTTTCAGCAAGTGTTTTCGCTGCTTCTGATTCTTTCTTAGCGCTACTTGCTGTTTCATTCGCTTCTTTCACCAATTTATCTAGCTGATCCAGCATTTCTTGTTTTTCACCGAATTTACTAAGGATTCGATTGTAAATTTTTCGTAATTCCTCGTTCGGATCCGTAATTTCACGATAATCACCAAACACATATTTATCTTGTGTAGGATCCGTAAAAGATTCATCACCGGCAATTACACGTGCTTCCAGGTATAACTTAGGTGTGAAGCCCGTATCTTTAATTCGGATCGTATCGCCCTCGTTAATGAGTTCATGTGCTAGTCCGAAAATACGTCCAATCGATTGCGCTTCTACTTCATACGAAACGGAAGAATTAACACGTTTTTTTAATTCTATTTCCATTAACGTCATTAAACGTTCTGGCGTCATATTTAACTCTTCTGTTTCTGGCGTATAAAAACCAAACTTATGCTTACCACGTTCGTTCCATCGTTGAAATGCATCATTATCAACAATATACGGAAGTCCCCTGTTGATACTTTCGATGGTAATTACATTGTCGCCTTCACCTTTCACAAATCCAACTAGTGCTGTACAAATATCTCTTGAATGTTCAATACGTGTAACGCCTATCAAATCTTTCCCGAGCTCTATTTCTTTGCCTGTGTCTCGACCACGTCTTTGAATCATATCAACATACCATCCAATGATTTGTGATCCTTGAACCTCAACACGGTACTGAATTTCTAATTTGAATAAAGAAGCTATTTTCTTTAAAAATGTTAGTGGATCAATAAATTCATCAATGGTCATCGTATGGAATCCTGCATAATCCGTTTTCCCACGTTTCCATTTCATGCCTACTAGGGCCATATCAATATATTTGTTTACCGTTTCCCCTTCTATTCTTTGCGGTTTTATAATACCTGACTTAGCAATTTGAACCCAAGCTCCTGAAGCATATGTGGTAATGGATCGGTTGTCTGAATTCTTTTCTGTTTCTCTAATAACATATGGTACAATTCTTCCGTCACGAACTTCTTTTAAAACAAGATTTTGTTGTTGTAGCGTAGCCGAATGAGTTGTTCCATCAAAAACAGTAAAATCCAACATATCAACATTGTTTTTGATTTCCCACTGCCTTTTATCATCCCAATAGTCCTGCGGCTGAATAGCTGCAACGATTTGATCTGTTTTAAAATCCACAACATGCAAAATGCCGCTTGGTGTTCTCATCTGTATCTCTCCCTATAACGAACAGTTGCTTTAACGTCTGGTGGCATGATATCAATACGATTTTCACCACGTATTACAGTTGGAAAATTACTGAAAAAATCTTTTAAATTAATGGCTTTTTTTCCGTTAATGGTTACAAGACTTTTTTCTTTATCAATTATAATTTTATCTCCTGTTTCAAAAATGTAAGGTGGATTATTTTGAGTATTTAAATTGACTTTCCAAAATTTCAAATCTGAAACGGTCATTGCTTCTACTGGTGGTACATCTTGCCATTGCATAATACTAATCTGGATTTGTGCTGCTTTTTCCATGTGATCGTTTTTTTCATCCGTCCACCGTGCAAAGCGCTCTGAATCATCCTTCTCTGTCCCTGGCAAGAATTTTGAAATATATGCTTCCCATACATTTCCCGTTCTAGCTATCCACAATCGACCAAAATACTGATTCCATGTATTCGGATAATCACCACTCTCATAAATTAAACCTGTTTTCCCTGGCTTATTATCATATCCAATTACCATCGTCCCAAAGTTTTGTTCAGCTTGCCAAAACACATCAGACATGGCAATTTTGGAAAGAACCTTGCTATTTTCATCCAATATCGCTATCTCAACTCGGCCCATTTCATTAATTTTTTTACTCTTACATGTAACATGGGCTTGCATAATAAAATCTTGTACTGGACCCCCAGGTATATTCTTTTTAACAGCTGCACCGTGCCACCCTTTCCCCGCACTAGTACCAAAATCAGAACAATAAAATTGGTATTTATCTGACTTCATTTCACCAATTGGATTGCCATCTTCCATTGAACTGACTTTACTCCATCCTACAGTGGTAGCCATTTCGTCCCATATAAGTCTTTGATTTCTTTCAACGGGTAATTGCTCTGTTTTCAAAGGATAACCAATTCTAAAGTAATCTCGATTATATGGATACTCACCAAACCACACATCTAAAAATGTACTTGGTTTCTGTGCTTCGATTTCAATAATTGCAGGTGCTTCTATATTCCCTTGATTGACAAAAGAAGCAGTGACTTCAGTAGAACCATTTTGAGAGAACGAATGAGTATTTTGTTTTCCTAATTTATATGGCATTGGACAAACAAAAGTAATAACCCCTTTACCTCTATTAACTATTTCATCCAGGTCTACAGAACCATCAATTAATGCTAGATACGTCCTATCTAATTCATCATCAAAAACAAGTTCAGCTGGTTGCTCTGTATATAGCCAATCCGCTAAATCTTCTTTTACCTTTTGTAAATCAGCCATATCTTTTGCTGCCTTAATTACAAGAGGAACATCAATACGACGTTCCTCCGTTTCTGTATGAAGAAAAAGAGCCCCTGCGCGATGAGGGACCCTTACTAATTTTCTTTTAACTGGAGCCCAGGAAGGGCGTTTTCTTCCAACTAGCATTTGAATATAATCTTTTCTGATTTTATTAAAAGTAAAACCGAGTTTCCCCAACTTGCTCACCACCCTTAAAATTCCGCTCTTCTTTTTTGGTCACGATTTTGAAGCTTTGTCGTATATGCGTAACTTCCGTTCGCTAATTCTTTTCCATCTAAAACGTTTGTCATATTTACCGTTACATTCAGTTCTTGTTCTCTACCTGATCTATCCGAGAACATAGTTTTTGCTGTAGGTGCGTTGTTATAAGGTGATTGTGGTTGCGTATAACCATTGAAATCACCAAGTGTATGATGTGGGATACTATAATGCGAGGTTTGGAATCCAAAATCAAAAACAGATGGCATATTCCCCATCTGTTTCTTAACCGTTCCAACTACATTTTTTGCTGCATCCACAACAAATCGTTTCCCCTTATCCATACCAACGCCAACACCTTCTGGAACTGCGCTACCAACTGGAATCATCACTTTAGATGGACTGTTAATTTCTAGTGCTCCAGAAATAGTCTTTTTAATCTCTCCAGCAATGCCTTTCGCCTTACTATATAAACCATCTGTCGCATCATCCAAACCTTTTTCAAGACCTTCTATAATGGATTTACCAATGGAACGTAGATTTATAGTGCTGAAGAATTTTTCAACTGTATTCCACTTATCTTCAATATCGCTCTTTATTTCTTTCATTTTATCAACGACAGCTTTTTTCTTTTCTTCAAATTTCCTTGAAACTGTATTTTTTATCTCTTCTACCTTGTTGCTTGCGGAAGTTTTTGTTTCTTCCCACCATTTTGTTATACCTGACCAAGTTTCTTTCATCTTTTGAACGACATCATCTTTCATTACTTGATATTTTGATTTTATCTGACCAGTTTCCCAATCAACTTGATTTGCATGTTCCCCAGCTTGGGATTTTGCTTCACCCACAATTTCCTTATGCTTATCTCGTGCTGTTGAAACAGTGCTGTCATACTGACGTTTGGCTTCGGCAATTACAGCCTCAGCTTCTTGTGCATTTAAACTGCCCATCTCATCGCGTTGTCTAATGGCTTCTGCTATTTTGTCATTACGTGTCTTTTCCGCATCTTTAATGACTTTATCTCTTGTTTTAGCACTATTTTCAACAACTTCTGCTGCTTGTCTTGCGGATATTTCACTAGCCTGTACACGCATATTCTCAAGAATTACTTTTTGCTCCATCTGATTTTGTGTCATGTGCTGAACAGCTATTCTATCCATTTCGTCTTGTAAAGCTTGAATAGCAACATTCTCACTATGTGTCTTTTCTCGATGTTCTGATGCCGCTAAATCATTAATCTCTTTTATTTTCTGATTCTTTTCTGCTACTTTTATTTTCTCATCTTCATATTTTTGATTTAATAACTCTAGCCTTTTATTTTCCTCTTCACTCGTAAGAACATATGAATCAGCAAACAATTTTCTCAATCGTTCCGTTTCTTTTTGCTTACGCTCATCAACTTTCGTAATGATTTTCTCAGTTAATTGATCGTATTGTTGACCAAGTGTTTGAGCTTGTTCAGTTGTCATTACTTCATGATTCAGTTTAATTTCAGTTAACTTTTGTCTAATACCATCAGATAACTTAAAATAGTCGCCAAGAACTTTTTTAGTCGATGAACTAATTTCTCCGGTTTGTTGTTTCATATATTTTTTTGTTGCTGCATCTGAACTAGCTAAAGCTTTTTGATATTCATCTTGTGCTAACTTATTATTCGTAGCAAAGCGATCTACAGAAGTAATACTGTCTTCAGTTGCTTTTTGATATCCTTTATATGCTAATACCCCAACACCAACAGCGGCCGCCACCACACCTAATGCAATTGCTACTGGTCCTAAAACTGCGGTTAATATTCCTAAAGCTGCACCCGTTACACTAGTAGCTGCTGTAGCTACACCCATTGCTATCGCTAAAGAACCTATACCAGAAACAACCATACCGATTGCCCCCATTATTACTCCAATAACAGTAGCAACCGCTGTTAGCGCAAGAACAATACCACCTGTAATTGCAATGGCCTTTTGTACTGGCCCTGGTAATGAGTTAAATCCATCTACAAGCTTCTGCAATCCAGCAACAAAAACACTAACCACAGGGGCAAGCGCATCACCAATTGTCTTTTTCATTGTCGAAAACGCTGAATCTAGTAATGTAAGACGTCCCTTTAATGTATCAATCTTAGTGGCTGCAACCTCAGCTGCTGTCACTTTTGACATGGCATCCCACATGCTGTTTACCCCATTCGCACCTTCTTTGAAAAGAATCGTTGCACCACGTACAGCATCCGATCCGAATAACGTTTCCAAAGCCATACTTCGTTGCTGGTCTGTTAAATCTTTCATTGATTCATGAAGTGTTCCTGAAATATTTTCTAAGCTTTGAATATGTCCTTGTTGATCATAGAATTTTGATGATAGGAACGCTGAACTTGTAGCTAATTCACGGAATGTTGTATCACACTTGTCATTCCACTTTTTCGCACCTTCTATTTTCATTACATAGCCTTCTAAAGCTTGCTCAATATCACCGACGCTCCTTGAAGCTGGTTGTATACCGTTTTTAACAAGAAAATCATAGCCAGCTTGTGCATTATAAGTAATTAACCCTAAATCCCTCATTTGGTTATATGCTTCTTTTGTTGTTGGATTTAATCGCATAAGCATTGTTTTTAAAGAAGTACCTGCATCAGAACCTTTTAAACCATTTTGTGCAAAAACCGCTAACGTAGTAGCTGTATCCTTAAATGTCATTCCAGCTCCTGCTGCTACTGCTGATGAAGCTGAAAGACCGTATTTTAACTCCCGTACATCTGTTGCTGAAGCATTAGCCGCTCCAGATAAAATGTTTGCTGCATCCGCAACAGAAAGATGATCTGCTTTAAATGCATTTAAGGCTGTGGATGCAATCTCTGCCGCTTCACCTAATTCTAGTTCTCCTGCTGTCGCTAAGTTAAGAGCACCTTCTAACCCACCATTTATAATATCTGTTAAACTAACTCCAGCTTTTATTAATTCCTCTATACCTTGTCCTGCTTGAACACTAGAGTATTTTGTTGTTTCTCCCATGTTGACAGCTAATTCGCTTAATTTCTTCATTTCTTCTCCAGTAGAGCCAGACACAGCTTTCACATTGGCCATTTGTTGCTCAAAATTCATGGATTCTTCTACAGCTGATTTTAAACCCCGACCTATTGCATAAGTCATTCCGCCAAACACCATACCGATTTGCATACCAGCATTTTGCAAATGATTACCTAACGTCTCCATACGAGTACCGAAGTTTAATAAACGATTTCCTTGTTGTTCTAATTCATGGTTCGACTGACGTAATTCGTTTTCAAATCGATTTAATTCACCTGTTGCCCGGTGAATTTGTTCGGCGTACCGCTGCGCTGACTGACTTGCTTCACCTTCTTCAGTTTTAGCACGATTATAGGCTTGTTGAAGTTCCCTGATCTTCTCTTTTTGTTTATCTACCATACGAGATAAAACATCTACTTTAGCTCGTGTTTGTTCTGTCGCATTAGAAAAACCGCCCATGCCTGTTGTAATAGACTGAAATTCAGCCTGTAGAGATTTTAAAGAGTTGTTTAACTTATCCATCCCTTTTTGTTCAGCTTGACGGTTTACTTGCTTTAATTCATTTTCAAATCTATTTAAATCAGCAACTGCTTTATTCACTTGCGAAGCATATCGCTGGGTTGCTGCATCATTTTCACCTAACTTAGCCTTATTTTGATCGTAGGCTTGTCGCAAAGCTCTAACTTTTTCTTTTTGCGCTTCAATAAGCCTGCTGAGTGTATTCATTTTCGCTTGCGTTTGTTGACTAGCATTTGCGAAGCCACCCATTCCTGTACTTACAGATTTCAGCTCATTCTGTAATGTCCTAACCGCACGTCCTGAGTTTGCTATACCTTGACGAAAATTCACATTATCAAGGGACAGCCTAACGACTAAATTATTCATTTCATTCGCCATCATCTTCCCCCTTATTAGATAATGTTTTCTGCTGGAACTTCCATTTCATTTAAATTCTGATTTCCACTATTTGAATGATCTTGTTCACGATATTTTTGGTTTAGCCTTAAATAATGCCAGATATCCATTTCGTTATCGATATGATGGTGTTTATACCCCTGACGTAATAAAGAGAGGTAGAGCTCGTCCATAAACTCACTAAACGTTAGCCCCCCTCCCTCTACGCGTTTGGGTTTGTTTCTTCTCCAGTTCCTGGTGTGCCACCAGCCGCTCCCACAGTTTCATTGATGATCGCATTAATTACATCGGAAGTTGTGGATAAAAATTTACGAGCATCCACACCGTCCCAATATTGATCTAATGTAAATTGTTCCCCGTAAACTTTTACTACATATTGAACCATTTTATCCATATCCTCAGGACCTGGATTATTTGGAATATCAGCAAGTTCAGGTGCTTGACGAATTAAACGTGCTGGAATAAACTCCGGTAAATGAAAAATTTTCTTTTCTTCCTTGATTAATAGTGTTAATTTCATGGCTTTTCCTCCTCGTTAATAAAAAAGAGAGAGCTTTTGCTCCCCCTTACTTTCCTGCTGGTGATTGTACTACAGGCTTCTCATACACCTTTTTAAACCAATTATCTCCCACAGCTTTTGTAAATGTAGGTTCATCAGCATCAGCTGTAAATTTAGGCCTATCGTCAAAATCACGCTCAATAAATGAACCTTTGAGTTTCGTTGTTTGGAAGTTAGGCTTATCCTTCTTCGTTTCGCCTTCTTCTTCCTCTTGTGAAAGCTTTCCTTTAAGTAGCCAAACATAACGATACTTATTATTTGCCTTTAAAAAACGGTATCCAATTGCTAGATAGGGCTTTTCACCCTCACGTTTTTCGTCTAATACGCCATCTTTCACTTCTGGATATCCTTCAATGTCTGCTTTAGTTGAAAGCGAAATACTACGAAGTTCGATTTCAACCTCAATTTCACCGTCAGACTCTGCAATTTCTGATTTCTTATTATCGCTCCACATAATCTCCGAAGCTACCTTTTTAGAAGTTTTAATTTTTACAGCGCCTTCCATTTCTTTCACTGCACTATAGTCAACACCTGTTGCATCATCTTTTAATAACTTTGCGTAAACAAGGCTATCTACACCGACGGTTGAACTAATTTTAATTACTTCTCCAGCCATCTATAACTCCACTCCTTTTGCGAATCGCATCGCGTAATGAAAAATTTGTGTATCCTCTTCATATAAATCAGCAATCGCATAGCGTGAAAAACCAATACTTTTCATAATTCCATTCACTTTTTGATGGATTGCTGTTGTACTACCTTTTGACCAAATATCGATTTGAAATGTGATTTCACTTTCACTTTCTTTATTATCCGAAAATCCATCTGGTCTATTGTCTAGTTCAAAAAACGTAATACGCGGAAACTCTTCAGCATTTTTAGCTTTACGATAATAAACACGTTTTCCACCCAATAAAAAAACAAGCTCCTGATTATTTTCAAGAGCTTGCACGATTTCAGGTCGTAAATTTATCATACATTCAACCTCATTTCATTCTTCAAGATGTCTGTCATAGCACGAATTGCCGCTTCTTTTGAAGAATTAAATCCAGGTTCTATAAATGGCTCTGCTGGCATTTTAGAAGTTCCCCATTCTAAGAACTTTCCATAGAAATAGGGGGAACGATCCGCTTTATCTATACCAATTTTGATTGTTTTTATGCCGCCCTCCATTTTTGCTTTTGTAACCCGTATATTATCAGCCAAATGTTGTCCTGTTCGCCACGGCTCGCTTTTTGTTGCTTTTTTAGGGCTATCACTCCTTGGAGCTATTTCAGAAATAGCTTTTCGAATAGGCTCGCCACCTGCTGCAAGGGCTTTATCTTCAATCTTTTCTCCACGTAAACCCATTTGCTCTAATTCAGATATCAGGCGATCAAAACCTAAAAAATCAACACCATCAGCCATTCATTCCACCACGCTTCCACATGATTGATAAAGTGTGTTTTTCAGTTGGAATAACTGAAACAATGTCATACATTACGTTCTTATATTTAATCTTCATATCAGCATTCACATCAGCACGATATCGGATTTCTGTTTCACCTTGAATTTCGCTATTAGCTGCCGCTGCTTCAAAATATTTTCTTCCCTTTAAAAAAATAAAGGAGCCCCATACAGTAAAGGAATCCTTGTAACCTTCTATTGGATCACCGTCCGGGCTCTTTGCTTCCTCGTCTTTCACTTGAAAGGTAAGACGTTTATCTAATTTACCTGGATTCACTTGAATCACCACCACAATATTGCAACTGAACTAATATCGACTGCAAACTAAATGCCAATTGTTCAGCTTTTCCAACCGCTTCACGGTTTTCATGCCAATGAGCAATTAAAATACGAGCTGCTAATTTAGCAAGCTCGCTTTTTAAATCCACATTTTTACTTGTAGCATTTTTAATATATATTTCAGCTGCTTCTACGAAAGATGTAATGAGATCGTCCTCCTCATCCCCATCCACACGAAGATACTTTTTTGCTTCTTCTAATGTTAGTACCAAGAAGAACCCCTCCTACATCATTAAGCTTTGGCCGTAACTGTAATTTGACCATATACAACCGCTTCTGTATCCCATAACGTAACGTCTTCACGTTCAATTGCTCGGAATTCTGTTGTATTACCTCTCCAAGCACTTCCACCCTCTTTTGTCATATCAAGCGATAACTGCTGTCTATCCCATAACACAACTGCTTCTTTCAGGTCCCCAACAATAAATGGTGCTTTACCATCTTTATCTGTAGCAATTGTCTTATTGGATAAAACAATAACTGGCTTTCCTGATAATAGCTTACGTGTTGGATTTGTTGGATCTGGTTGAAGAAGTGGGCGACCATCTTTATCTTCTAATTGATCTAAGTAATTGAATCCATCTTGGTTTGTAATAATGTTTGCTACAGCCGAGAAAGCTGGGTCTAATGTGACATTTAATGCTGTTTTAATGCCTTTATAATCCTTTAAATCAACTTTTGTTAATTTATTGATTTCTTGTAAAATTAAATAATTACGAGTTGCAATAGATTTCTTCGCAATCCACTGACGTAAATAAGCTTCTAGCGCTTGATCCGTATCGTTTAATAAATCATTTGGTACAGGTAGAAATCCTGCATAATCCTCAATAACATACGGTAAACGATCAAATTGTGGTGAAGCAATTTCTTGCATTGCATTTGGGTTTCCATACTCAGATAATGGAGCGAAAGGTGTAGATGCTGCACGTTTTTCTAATGTGCGAGCTCCCTTATTCGTTGAAACAGGTTGCACATTTACATATTGCTCTAAGTTATCAACCGTTTGTTTTAATTGATTAATCGTTGTCGTAATATCTTCTGGAACAATATAACCTCCGTCTTTACCTGTATTCTCAGATAATGCTGCTTTGTATTCCTGCATAACGCTTGCTTCTTCATGACTTAAATTTTGACCACGGATAGCTTTCATAAACACTTCTTTGTACGATGAATCTTCATTTTGAACTGATGATGGGGGCAAAACTTTTGCTTGTGAATTTACAGGGTCAGAAACTTGAATTTGCATCATTGCTAGATAGTTATCCAATTCATTTTTCGCGTTTTTCGCTTCCTCAATTTTCACCTTTGCATCTTCATATTTACCGCTGTTATTAAACCCTTCCGCTTTCGCTTTCAAATCAGCAACTTTCTGTCTTAATTCTTGTTCACGTTTATCCATTCCGTATTTCCTCCTTTTTTTGGCACAAAAAATAGACCTATAGCTCTAACAGGTCTAGTGCATTTTGTATTTTTAATTGTTCGTTATTATCCTTCTTTGAAATAGAAGGAGCCTTTGCTACAATCTTATTTGGTGTTTTTTGATATTTATCAAAGTAATCACTGCTACAAGCTGCGACTTCTTTTGCTTCCACAACTTCAATATTGAAGTATTTTTCAGCTTCTTCACCACTTAACCAAGTCTCAGCATCTACTAATTGCTGAATTTCTTCAATTTCGATACCTTCTTTTAAGTTCTCTTTGTATACATTCATGATTCCTGTCTCGATGTTATCAAGGTCCTCTGCTGCTTTTCGTAAATCAATTGCATTTCCAGCTGCATATGTCCAGGGCTTATGAATCATTAAGAAAGCGTTAGAAGGGACAACAACACGATCACCAGCCAAGGCGATTACGGAAGCGATAGAAGCTGCAACACCATCCACATAAACAGTTTTTTGCGCTTTATTACGTTTCAACATGTTATAAATAGCTAAACCAGCGAATACAGAACCACCACCACTATTTACATAGATATTTAAATTACTTTTATCATCCAACTGCCCTAAAATATTTTTCACATCATCCGGCATCACATCGGAATCGTCCCATTTCCATCCGGTATTGTTTATGATGTCACCATAAATGAATAGATCAGCTGAAGAATCTGTTTGATTTTTAATTGTAAATACGTCTTTAATCGTCCTCATCTCCCTTCTGTAACACTCCTCCATTAGCTTTTGCCAATTGATATTCGTCTGCGATTTCAATAGATACATGGTTTAAGTCAACACGGTGTTTATCACCGTATTCCCCAATCCCGTCCATATCCTCCAGTTCCAGCACCTGATTAATTGAAAATGCACCAGCATCTAACATAATTTTGTAGAATTCTGCTCGTGATTTAGAATCAGCACGTAATAAGCTTGTTAGGTTAAACTTCAAGTAATATCGTTTTTGCTCATGAAACGAAAATGATTTATAAGAAAACTCTTCTTCATATTGAATAAGAATTGGACTCAATGTATTTTGAATAAAATCCAACGCTTGTTGCTCAATATTGGAGAAAGTAGCACGATCTAACTCATTAATCATGTGCAAAGGAATATTAAAGATATTTGCAATCTCGCCCTTATCAAATTTCATACCTTCAATAAATTGGGCATCTTTTAAAGGCATTCCAACCTTCTCAAATTCTAAACCAGCATCTAAAATGGCTATCCTTTGCGCATTATTTAGACCTGTATTTGCTTCTTCCCAGGCATCACGAAGTTTATTTTTAGCCTCTCTATTTAACGGTTGTTCTGTTTTTAATATCCCACTATGCGCTGCCCCGTTTGTGAAGAACTTACCTTTAAACTTTTGAGCTGCTTGTGAGCTCCCTATAGACTCTCTTGCAATTTGAATAGGAGGTTTCCCCCTTAAACCATCAGTAGACAATGTAGTAAGATGGATTATGTCATCATCAGGTATTTTTATAGGTGTACCGTCTGGCAAACTCGTAAAATACCATAGTTTATTGGTCTTTAAGTCCACAGTGGGCGTTGTAACAGCCGGATTTAATACCCATAATTCTTTTGGTCTTCCATCCACACCCCAATGAATATTAATATAGGCGTTTCCCCATGTATTACGATGTGTTTCAATTAAATGTTTAAATTTAAATGGGCTTTGATAAGGATTTGGTCTTCTTTCTAGAACAAACGATACTTGATGTGCCTTATCCCGTTCTCTTCCCTTCGCTGTCTTTTTAAATGTTTGAAACGGAAGCATCGCAACACTATTTGCAAGGATGTTAATACACCGATAAACCGTCGGAACACCTAAAGAGGACTCAACCGTTACCTTTTCACCGCTTACGGCTTGATAGCCAAATAAACTTTTAAACCAGGGAGAAGGATTTTTTAAATCTGTCGTATCCTGATTTCTAAATAATTGCCGAAAAATCAAAAATTTCACCTCCCTTCTATCTTCTTATCATTACCACCCCCAACATTGTGAGAATAACCCCTAACAGATACCAGCCGTAAATCGGATTCATAAAAAAAGTCGTCCCAACAATAATGGACAACCCCGTAATCAATAGAATATCTTCTAAAATACTGATGAAAAATAATAAAAACCGCATGTCATTCCTCCTAGAATGAGAAATCTTGACTTAAAATATAGGAATTTAAGTCTACCTCACCAGAATTGAGCATACAACGAACATGTGAGTTAATGACAGCCGCAATCGGATCGATTCTTTCTGTTGCTTTTGACTTGTCCAACATAATATTTTCGTTCGCATCCTGTTTTGTTATAGCGTTACTTGTTGCCCAATTTAATACAGGATTGTTATTGTGGATGACTTTCTTTAAATACACTTGTTCTCTAAAATCTTTTGTAGGACCTGATAAAGTTGCCATCCCTTGGCGTATTTCTATCATCGTATACCCTTCTGCTTCCATGTCTTGCATGAATTGCGTTGCATTCCAAGGATCCGCACATATTTCTTTAATCTTAAATTTATGGTCTTTTTCCATATTTCTAATATGTGTTTTGATAAATTCATAATCAACTACCGCACCAGGTGTTGTGGTAATCCATTTTTGTTGTACCCACAAATCATAAGGCACTTTATCCGTTTGTCTCTTTTCAGCTAACGTATCTTCCGGCATAAAGCTATGACTTAATACGATATACTTATCATCCTTTTTAAACTCGAATGAAATACTTGTTAAATCAATTTTTGCTGATAAATCGACACCTACTGTACATTCCAATCCTTTTAATTCGGATAATTCCACAGTTTCTTTACAATTTTTCCATTTTTGCATGTCCATGTACCCATTTTCTTTCATGTCCACCCAACGATTCATGTTTTTAGTCAGGAAATTCCGCATTTTTTCTGGGACATCTAATGCTGATTGCAATTCTCCTTTTAAAAAAGATTGTCCTTCTTCATAACTACATAAAATAGGATTCGCTTTCTCCCAGACTTCAGGATTCGTAATTTCATCATCCTTATCTAATTCATTGACCATCACAAAATATTCTTCATTTTCAATATCAATGTTCGGGTCTAAAATCTTAGAAACATATTGATACTCCACACGATAGCAAGGATGGCTCAAGTTGAAACCAGCTGTTGTAATAATCATCATGAGTGGATTCGGACGAGCACCTGAACCTGACACCAGAACATCATAAATTTCAGAGGTAGGATGGGCATGATACTCATCAATAATCCCGCACTGAACATTTAGTCCATCCCCGGATTTTCCCGCATCTTTTGAGAGCGCGGAAATAAAAGAATCTGTTTTGAGATGCTCAATTTTCCCATACGCAATATTGAATTTTTCTTTTAGGTCTTCGCACCCATTCATTTGCGCTTTAATTTCGTTCCAAACAATTTTACTTTGCTCTGTTTTTGTGGCACCAACATATACTTCCGACATGTTCTCACCAAAGGCCATTGCTTCATATGAGCCCACGCACGCTAAAGATTGTGACTTTGCATTTTTACGCCCTACTTGCCAATATGCCTTTTTAAATCGACGTAACCCTGTATTTCGGTGCACCCATCCATAAATATTGCTAAACACGAAAATTTGTATGGAATGTGGTTCAATTCTCTGACCTGCTAATTTTCCTTTTGTATGTTTAAAAAGAGACATCCACTTTAAGAAACGGAGAGCTTTTTCTTCCTTAAAAACATATGGAAAATCTTCAGATCCTTCACGTTCAATATCTCTTAAAAATCGCTTACAAGCTTGTTTATGCTTCTGACAAGCAACAACCTCGCCATTTAGTACATCATCACAGTAGTCCAGCATCCATTGTCTGATCATGTTATACGTCAAACTCCTTTTCTACGTTTGTTTTCGGACCTTGTTTACTATTTGGAATGACAATTTTCGCTCTTGCACTCGGTGTAAGACCAAACTCAACAGCCAAAGCCTTCATTTGTTCATGTAACTGTTTCTTCTTTGTAAGTAGTGGATGGGGAACTTTATTCGTTTCAGCTGCCTTATTGGTATATTCAACAAGAAGTCCTTCTTCTCGGATAATTTTGGTGCATTCAACATAGTCAGAGTAAGCATCGCAATATGTTGCTAATGCATTCACATCTATGTTCGTGATTACGTCTAGCTCCAATAATTCACCAGCAATTCTCCTAAACTCTTTCTTTGCAACTGAATCTAACCACGTTGGTGGCTTTACCTTGTCCTTTTTTGCTTGCAACTGTTTTTCAGCTTTTAATCGTTGTTCAATTTCATCTTTTGTCAATCGATTTGTATTACCTTCTAACAAATGCAAATGAATCGGCTTCGCTTTCCTTCCTATGTGAACCACCTCCCTTGGCTGAACCCCCTTTTATGGAATAAAACGAACTTTTTACACGGAAAGCTAGGCGGCGGTCTCCAGGAATTCGCCTTTTGCTTTTTCATGGTGGGGGGATGTTTATAAATTTTTTCTTTCGAATTATTTTTTGTTTTTCTTCTCATCTTCTTTTGTTTTCTTGTTATGGCAAGCATGGCAAAGCGTTTGTAAATTAGATGGTTCTAATCGTTTCGACCAATCAACACGAATAGGAATCATATGATCAACTACATCACCTATCTTAATGATATCCTTGCTTCTACATTGAACACATAAGCCATGATCTCTACGATAAATAAGCCCACGCATCTCTCTCCATTGTTTGGAGTTGTAAAATGAACGTGAACTTTTGTTTCGAATATGTTTATCGTAATATTTTACGATTTCTTTTTCCTTTTCGATATGTTTAGCACAATACTTATCCCGTGTTAGTTCATTGCAACCTAATGACTTGCACGGCTTGAATGGTTTACTTGGCACCTTCCATCCTCTTCCTCAATCGTTTCATTTCATCCTCGATGGCCAGATTCTTTTTATTAATCCGTTCATGACACTTAGCTATATCCGCTTGATGCTTACGAATCTTATCGTTCACATATACAGGGACATGCTCATGTTCGCAATGAGGACATGTGAAGTAACACTTCTCAATGCGATTAGAAAGCTGTGCTACTTTTGGTTGCATATTGTAATCTTCATTGCAGTTAGAACAGTAGACTTTCATCTATCCTCACCTCATTTAAAAGAATATTCTAATTATATATTTACAAATAAATACAAATTGTTATAATAGAATTAACATTGCCATTTGGAAAAGTAATTTGCCCCCCAAGCGAGTTGCTTTTCCTTTTTTTATAGCTATTTTTCTAAGAATTCATCCACCGCTTTACCAAGCAAACTAATCATTGCTTCTCTCTTTTGCTTTGGTGTTGTATTATCTTGCATTTCATTAAAGATAGGAAGTACTCTTTCTAATTTCTGTTTATCGATGCGTTCATTTACAAGGTCTTGTCCTAGCATTGAAATGAATGTACCAATTGCAACCGCTTGCTCTTGTTTATTTAGTTTCATTTTTTATCACCTCAGGTTAAAGCCTTTCTCTAGTTTCAGTAAACTCACTAACTTTTTTAGCTATTGCTTTACCATTTAAAACAACTGGAACTTCTATAAATAAAGAATCCTTTTTATTTGTAAGTCTACCCATAACCTTTTCTAACTTCTCTAACGCTTCCGCACATTCATTTGCAACTTCTGTTACTTCCTTAATCCCTTCTAATGCTTCAGTTGTATCAGCAGTTACTTCAATAATCAATTTGTTATTAGCCATTTTGTGAATCCTCCTCATATTGTTTAATTAATTGTTAAACATGAGTTATACCAACTTTCGTCGCTAACGTTTCTTCTAACATATTGACCTTTCTATTCAATGCTTCTACATTCGTTGAAACATTAAGTAAAGCTTGTTTCATACCATCATTATCTCTTTGTAAATCGTTAACGCTTCTTTCTAAATTAGCAATTATTTTTGTTATAGATTCCATCCTTCATCCTCCTCCGAAATAAAAAGCAGATACTCAGCTACTTGATCAATCACAACTTGACGAACTATCAAATGAACTTCCTAAATCATACGATGAATGCGATGAACATGAAGTTGAATGATTACTATTATAGCCACCATAATCTGAACTAGAGCTTATTACACTTGCTGTTGTCGTTTGGATTAACAAATCATTATTTGTACTTTCAGCATTCTTTTTTATATTGCTTTGAGCAACTGCCTTCTTCCGTTTCTTTCTTTTGAAAAAGAACATATTTTTTCACCCCCTTAAAAATAAAAAAAGCACCTGCTATGGATGCTTTCCCTTCAATCTTTCATTATTTGTTTCCACTCTAAATACGGAAGGAACGGTCTTTTGTCTTCTTATACTAAATTCTTCAATTGTTGCTATATGCTGAGGATTTAAATTAAATTGCATCTTACTCCCTGTTTCTATATCTATTTGTGGAACAAGAATAAACTTATTGTAAATTTCCCCATCCTTATCTATAAGTTCCTTTTCAATCAAAAGACTAGGCTGGATTGGCACAATATATTCATTTCCATTGGATAAAATAATTTTAGAATAGCCACTCATCCTGATTACCACCCTTGCTCCATAAAATGACTGACTTATATTACATTGTTGTATACCTATTTTCACTATTTATATTAGATTATTTGTACTTTTAATACATATTAATTCTAAAAGGAGTACTTCATGAAGTTTGCACACTGTTTGTTATTTATTTTTGCTCTTCTCATACTTATGTTTATGTGGTTCGCTTAGTAATAAAAAAGAACATCCAAATGGATGCTCCTTTTATGGACGGTATCATTTAATCAGTACCATCTGCTGGTTTCGGATTTTATGTGCCGTCATTACGAACCGTTTAGAATTCAAGAAAAACATAGTGAGTTGTGTTTTCCGCCACTTCTCATAATACAAATATAACATGCTTTTATAAAAAACGTCGGCCTTTTTCCTGCCAAAAAGCGGTCAAAATTCTGCCACTTTTTTTATCCTCCTCATTTCAAAAGTTTCCACTTCACTTGTCAGTTCTACTTCAACCCCGAGAAACGTCTGATCCAAGTTCTTAATTTTCTTTTCAATTAGCCAATCAGGGTAAGCTAATTGCTCTAATACTGTTTTATAGTAATCTTGGTTTAACCTTAATGTGCTTAGCTTTTCTCCTTGCTGCATTTGATATTGAACCAATGCTTGTAACAATTCTTCACACATCATCTGTTCCACCTCTCATTCATTCTATATAACCTTTATACGTCATGTGCATATTTTATACCTTCCAATTACCCATATGTTTAATTGTGTGTAACTGACCCCTTCGCCAAAACCCTTGGTATCATTGATTTCATTTCACTTTCTCTTTTGAGTTACACATTACGAAATTTATGAGTAACTGTATAGATGTAAAAAGAAAAAAGCAATGATTAGATTTTAAACCTAGTCATTGCTTTATCCATTGCATCTTGGTTTACACCTATATAACGTAACGTGACCTTCTCTGACGAATGATTGAATATCTCCATAAGTAATGCTATGTTTTTCGTTTGCATGTACATGTGATACCCGTACGTCTTTCTTAGCGTATGTGTTCCTATTTCATCTAATCCGAACTCTGCTGCCGCTCCACTTAGTATCTTATATGCCATACTACGACCGATTGGCCGATTTTTTCCCTGCCTACTTTTTAATAGGTACTCATCATCTTCTCTATTTTCATTAAACCATCGAAGCTCTCTCTTTAGTGCTGCTGTTATTTGTATGCGTTTCTGCTTACCTGTCTTCATTTCTCGCATTGAGATATGACTACCTTTTAAATCTCCAACCTTTAGTTTTAAAATATCACTGATACGTAACCCTGTATTGATTCCCATTACAAATAAAATATAGTTACGTGCATTCTTTTCTTTTAAATATTCTTTGATTTGTTGTATTTGCTCTGAATCACGTATGGGCTGGACAAAATTCATGATTCATTCCCTCCAGTTTCTTCAGTTTCATAAACTTCTAGTCTAAGAGCAAAGGCCAGTTTATAAAACGCTCTAGCTTTCACACGTCGATACGTACGTTCACTCATGCCAATTTCGTTATATACCATATAATCGCATACATCTTCGTCTTCTAAATATCGTTTAACTATAATGTCCCTCTGGTTTTTTCCAACTGTATTGTTTCCGAATCGACTTAATGCTTGTTCAACTCGAAATGCCATTTTCTCTAAACATTCTTCACGCTTGCTTTGTTGAATATTAGAGATTGCTACATCTTCTAACGGTTTGCCAACTGCATGTGTAGGACCATGCTCTTTCCTTTCATAAGAAGGAGTGACTTTCATTTCCTTACGTATCATTCCAAATTGCTTATATATACGTACACTTTCCAACATCCCCTCCAATTGCTCTTGCGTTGCTGCTCTATCGATTTTTGGTAAGAAAGATAATTGCTTAGTCATTCCAGACCACTCCTTTTTATTTTTAAATTACTTTTCTCTTATTGCTCCATATCTTCGTTCATAACAAGGCCTATGCCCCTCCATTAAATCCTCAATTTGACGAGTGCTTAACTTCTCTTTTCGTTTTTTCTTAGTTTTCTTTTTTGTTTGATTGCTTTTCCATTCACGTAATTGATCTCTCAACACCTTCATCTCCCCATCTCCCTTCTCAAAATAAAAGGACACCTATTCCTAAAACAGCTTGAATTGCTGCTTTAATGAATTGGTGTCCTCTAGTTTTCTAGCCGGACTTTATTCCATTCTTCTACTCAAAACTTATATGATAACCTTATGACTTTCCCTTCAATTGATTATAAATTATGCTTTAGCCTCCTCTTTTTCTTCATTTTCCTCTTCTTGTATTACTTTCAATGTACTTAACATCAATTTGTAAAATGTATAATTATTTGTATAATCTATTTCTTTATAACTTTGCTTCATTTGATTTACTATAAAAGAATCTTTATGATACTTTTCGATATACAAAATACTTTTTGACACCCAAACTCCAAAATTAACTGAATCAAAATATAATCTCCCCTCAGATTGCTTTACTTCAGATTCTAATGCTTCCCCTAATTTTATCAAATGATATAGCATATACTGTCTCCCTCCTTCTAGTTCATGTATCAATTCGACAGTAAATTTGTGCATCCTACCAATTCTGATAAAATATTTTTCGCTATGAAATTACAAAAAAACATTCAAATACCACTTAAAAGGATCATTTTGTTGGGTTTTAAATACTTTCATTGTCACTCCTGCGACGACGTTTTCATATGTTATTGTATGGCTTCTTCCTTTCAGGAGCGAGCTTATTCATTTTATTCCTTAAAAACCTCTTGCAAGTCCATGTAATATACACTTCCGGGAAAGAGCACTGTTCGAAGGTGCTCTTTTTATTTTTTGCAAATCTGAATATCCTTTCATACATAGCACATACTATACATGGGCGATAAGCCGGAACTCCAATAATCCTCCCTTGTATTTCTTCACTTCTTTTTAGTACAAGCACCTATTTATTAACAGGTACATAAACTATTTCGAACCTTACTTTTCGACTCATTTAATTGTTCATGACTCACAAACATAACATAATAAATGATGTCATCTTATAAAACGGGCACTCTGGCACAAGTGCTCGTTTTATTTTGTTGATTTTCTACAAAATAAAACTTTTATAAATTATTTCTCAACAATTAGCACATAGAAATTTCAATTCGTTTTTGGTAATATATAGTTAATCTCTATATGCTTAGTATATATGCCTGGCTTCAGTAAAAGGACCCACCCCCTCAATGTGGGTCCTTCTTTTTAAATATTTTCTACTAATTAACACTTATTAATATATCTCAATAAGTCATCAATCTTTTTGTTTTGTATAACCAGCATTTCCTTATAAGTATCTAAAAATTGTTGTAAATCCATCTTTGTACAAGCAATTTGGCCCATTACAATGAAGATAACTATCCAAAAAACTAATTCCAGCCCCTACACCTCACTTTCACCCAAATAAAATTTCTATTTTATCTCATGCACATTTTTTTAAGACAAACATATAGTGTATTGACAATTTAAATTCTTTAAGACTCCTTTTTTTAAAATATTTACCTAGAGCACATACATTAATGTGCTCTTTTTTTTATTAAATTTAAAATAACGTTTTTATTTTATTCTTGCTAACCGCTCCGCCCTTGTATAATCGTACCTTTTTTTACACATCCTATTAAAACTCTCTTTTAGGGTGGTGCTAATTTGAAAAAGGTATTTAAATACATTTTAATCTTTTTGTGTGTAGTGTTTTATATTACATTTATAAGCGGTATGATTTATCAAAACTTTGTCCGTGAGCATTTTATTCCTCCAGCCGAGAAATCTAAGCTGGAACATAATGATCCCTAATTATTATAAATACTTCCCTATATGAGCTCGTTATTTTCATTATGATTAGGTATCAGAGGAGCTTTACAAGGCGCTCTTTAATTTAAAAATAAAGATTTTGTATCAATTAATGTACAACTTCACTTTCCTCCTCAAATATCCAATCCGTATCAATATTTTCAATCGGTGGCATCGCACCTAAACGTTCGAAAGCTATTTTTTTCTGTTTTTTGAGTAACTCATCAAAATCCCCTCGTTCTTCCATAATTATTTTTAAATGCTCACCAACTTTTTCTAAAAACCTCATTGTATCTTCCTTAGTGCTTGTTAACATCCAAACCTTTAAATTTATAGGGACACTTATAGCCTTCACACCTGACGTTACTTCTGAAACATTAATAGAGTCACTTAATGGAATTGCACAAAAATGATATTGTCCCACTTTAATTCCATGACCAACTGCAGGTACCCATTGTACCCATTCATCAAACGCTAGATAAAAACGTTGTGTTTGCTCATTCACTTTGATTTCCATTACGTTCTCCTCCAAATCAAAATTTAGTTTGTTTTAGCAGTGTTATATTCAAAAAAACTGAGAGACTTTTTATGTTTATCGCAAGCGTATACATCTGTAGGAAGATGTTTCCTGCCTTGTGGATCTCTAGCAAATATAAAACCTTTGGTTGTTGCATCATTGTCACATCCAACATAATTGCATTTCGCCACTTTCATTTCCCTCCAAAACAAATATTTTATTGAGTTCGATGCACTTTTACTTGAGACGAGCATACGCTGTATTATGTCTCATCTCTCAAAAGTGCCTCCTTTTTTCAAGAGTACATATTAAATATGCACTTTTTTTACATGGCTACAAAATAACGCTTTGGTTTAGTTTTTTGAATGTTCAAACGCTTTTTTCTCACAATCCATGCATGCGACAATGTCGCCACCTTCATCAAATTGATAAATTGATTTCTCTTCAATATCCTTATTTTGAAAGCAAAGATCACAATTGAATTTTCTTATCTTATCCACTAATTCGTCACTGATTTTCTTAGTTAGTTTTACAGATCCAATTTCTTCATAAGGTTCAATGAAATAGCCTTTCTCTTGTAGAAATTTCGTAATCTCTCGCATATCCTTCCATGCTTCTGTACCTTGACCGAATTGAATAATTACTGTATTCATGGTTCATTCCTCCATTTTTTAATAAAATTCAAATTTTGTCTTACTTTACATCTACACGTGCTTGACTTGCTTCCCGACTAAATTCCCCATAAAATTCTCATTTATTGTAATTTTCTTGATATAATTCCCCATAGAGGGGAGGTGTAATTAATGAAAATAACTAAGCTTTCAGAAAAACTACTAAAATACATGGTAACTGAGTATAAAAACCATGGGACAGATATGTTCTCTTTTGAAACATTTAAAGAGTTGTACCAAAATGAGACTGATGATTTTATTTCGAAAGCACTCTATCGTTTGCGAGATGAAGATTTAGTCTCTGTGTATGCAGCAGACAATGTTGCCTATAACACTGTCTTACTTCCACAAGGGATTGCATATTGTGAAGAGAATAATTCTCTTAAAACCGGATACAAATTTGCAAAAGAAGCAAGATCATGGTTACCTTAATCAACAATTATCCAATCATCAGCAATTAAATCATCTGCGCAGGGATTCCACGCCCTGCGCGGTTTAAATTCGTTAGGATAAATTGGATAATTTCCACACAACTCATACGTATTTGTTGGCTTAATCTTGACCTTAAAGGTCTTCATAAAGTGTAATCGTGAAATAAATTTATTTTGTTCCATCGCTAACTTAGTAGCTTCTTGTATATTCATTATTTTCCCACCTCGTTTTATTTAAACTTCTTCGTAATCGTTGTTTGTGTATGAGACACTTTTCCCTTTACCCAATATAAGACTTGCTGTCCGTAGCCGCTCTTTGGGGGTTCTTCAAAGTTGATTTTTCCATCCACCACAATGTAAATGCCGTTTGTTTTCATGTCTATTTCTCTTTTCATCTATGCCTGTTCTCCTTTGCATTGGCTTGTCCATTTTAGGAAATGCATGTGCTCTCTTGATAAAAATGCCCTTAGTCCAGCTCCATAATTTCTTTCAATGTTCGATTGGACACATATACTTTAATGATTTGAATTCTCCCGTATGTTTCTACCGCTTTTTCTTTTGCTTCAGCCTCTGTATTCACTTCAAACCAACGTAACTTCTGTTTTTCATCTCGGTCAAAAAATTCTACTGCATAGGTAGGTGTTACTGAATGATTAGAGAGGAATTTCTCAGCCGTACTATGCGCTGTATAATCCATGTTTCCTACGATATCTTCAAAGGTTAATTGTTCCATACACTCAACTCCATTCCCACAAAATGATTGATTTCTCCCCTTTACCGTCTATAACTTTCTCCCTCGACTTCAATCAAATAGTGATTTGCCATCCCTAGCAATCTATCAGCAGCTGCAAACCCAATTTTTTCAGGTAAGGTATATTCATCTTCATTTGAGCTAAAAATGATGGGCGCTTTACGCTTATATCGCTCATTAATGATTTCGTAGTACATTTCTTCACGAGATTCTGTATGTTTGCTCTTACCTAGATCATCCCAAACCAGCACATCCGCATACTCTACGACTGTATGGAGCTTTTCAAAGTACTCCTTTTTATCATCACGCTTTGCTGACATAATCTCTGTCATAAAAGTGACATCACTTATACAAACTACTCTGCACCCTCTCGGTTGTGCATTTACAATGTCTTTATTTACAGTTTGAACATTTTGTATAATCCACCTAGCAGCTGCTATTTGTAGATGCGTTTTACCTAATCCGTAATTGTTGTGAAGTTTCATTTTCTCAACCCGTTCATTGATGGATAAGGCTTTTAACCTTCCCTCGCCATATGTAGCGATATATCCAAAGCTATTGCGCTTCGTATCCCTGATTTCATTAAACTTTTTTAAGTATTCCATCATGCTGTTAAACATTTTCTTTTGCATATCGGTATGACGAATATAATTTTTAAAACGTGCTTCTTCAAATTCTTCTGGTATCATTGCATTTTTCAACCTTGCTATTTCAGATTGTTTCTTTTGGCAATCACACATTCTACCTGTCCATCCATTTAAGATCATTCCCGTTCCACTGCATAACGGACAGGTATCATTAAGCGTCTTCTCCGAGCCATTCAATGTTATTTTCATATTCTTGTTGTGATTCCTCTCGTTCCTTGTCTGTAAGTTCTCTCCACTTTTTTGTTGGTTCTGGCAATTTTTCATAGCCCTCTTTTGCAAATCTGCCATGACTTCCGCTATGCTTGCGAATCTGCTCATTTTTCTTCACCTCGTGTTCTTCTTTGGCTTCAATTACTAACCTGTCCCATTGCTTTCTCAACTTACTAGGTGACAATATATTTTTTTTCCAGAAGGAATGATCCTGAGACCATTCCAAGAGATACACAATTTGTTGATTTGTTTTCTTGTCTCTTTCGCGAATTAAGCGGAATTCATTGGCCCACTTCTCGAAGTTCGGCTCTTTATGTTCTGGATTGGTTTCTAAAATTAACTGGAATAACAATTTGGCATGCTCCATGTCGCAAGTTTCAAACTTGTGACAAGAAGTCTTTTTATTTGTAGTAATCTCTGTAGTATTCTCTGTAGTAATCTTTGTATTTGTCCCACGTTTCAATGTAGGAGCCTCCTCCGTTTTAGTGTGGGAGCCTCTCTCATTAGAATGTGGGAGGGTGTCACTTTCTGATGTGATAGGTTCTTGATATAAAATAGAAATTTTTTCGATGTTCTTCACAATTGGTTCCACATACATAACGTTGTTATGCCTCGTTCCGTTAACTATGATCGTACGAAATTCAATTGCAATTAATTCTCTTTTTACTAAGTATTTGCATGCTTCTTGTACTTGTCTTTTGGTAAAACCAAATGAATCAGCCAATTGTTGATAACTTTTTTGAAGTTTGTCTGCTTTAAATTTTTGTTTATATTGGATTTCATTTGTTCTTTCATCCTTTATTTCAGTTGGTTTATACCAATAAAAAATTTCGCTAAGTATTGTAATCGCAACCATATAGGGCTTGCCATTTTCTAAAGTAAGGTACTTAAACCAGCCCTGGTCTAAAGTGTTACCTTGCAGGTTTATTCTTGCGACTTTTATTACATTGGTATTCATTCCAGTCCCCCTTCTCTATCTAACATTTTTTCAATATATCTTTACTACTAGGGTATTTGATATTTCTCAACAAAAAGATTTAATATTTTTTATTTTCAATCTTTTATTTTTCACTTTTTCCTGTTAGAATGATGAATAAGTTATATTCTTTCACGAAATACCCTGACTTTTGACCTGCTATAACAGGTCTTTTTTTGCATCTCGTACGCAACATGTGTTTCTATTAGATCACCAGCCCCAACTGGTGGTTTCTCTTTATCATTCTTTTCCCCAAGAAAAAGGATTTTTGTTTTATTGGCTTATAATCTGGATTCATCTTTAAAAATGCCCGTGTCTTTCTTGTTTGAACAGTAGATTTCTTCATCTCTAATTTCACAGCAATTTCTCTTGTGGTATACCCTTCACCGACGTGCGGAATAATTGACTTTTCTTTTTCTTCAAGTACACTCGTCATTTCTTCAAATTCAATGGATAATATCGCTTCTTGTTCCACATCGATAGGAGACACTGCATAAAATTCTTTTACCGTTTCTCCATCTCGATGCAAATCAATCGAATGAATATTCATTTTATTCCGTTCCTCATGACCAACTCGTCTGCTTATCTTAAAAGGCGTCCCTTTCAAGTGAAGCTCATCACTCATTGCCCATTTCATGCCTTTCATCACGTATGCATTGAATGTATCTACTCTCTCTGGATCATAATTCATACAATGCTCCCATAAATACAGATGGCCAACTTGTATTAAATCATCCAAATCCATATTGTTTATTTCTGCAATCTGTCCAGCTCTTGCGATACTTCCAAATTGTTGCTTAACTGCTGCAATCACTAAATATTTCTTTTCTTCAAATAATTCTTCTGCTGTCATTTCCTTTTACCATCCCTTCTTGTTTTTAAATGTAATAGTTTGCTATACTATAAGAGCATTCCGGTTACTTAACTCACTCCTGTTAGGTATACTGTTCTAGACTGATATTGCCGATGAGAAGACCTAATTTTAGGTCTTTTCGTCATTCTAAAGCATTTACATGAAGATAATTCAGAATATATCTGATATACTGTTTATGATGAATGTCAGTGCACGAAACAAGTAGTATGACCTATGTACAGAAGAAGTCCTATTTTATAGGGCTTTTTTACTTTTAACAGCACTCTTCAGAAAGCGTATTATGATGCGCCCTCTTCACAACTGAAGCATTGATACCTCTACTTTTCAAATGTTCCACAATCCCTAGAATGCTTTTACGATCCCGTTCAAGTTGGGTATCATATTTTTCTTTCTCACGGTATAGCGCTATAAGCTCCCGTCGAGCCAATCTTGCTTCTTTAATCCAAGTACAAAGTAACAATGGATCATTCTTTTGAATCGCCTCTATTTGTTTCTTTTCACAATGCTCCAAGAATTCATCTAGTATTTGTTTTTTCTGTATATCTTTCTTTAAAATTGATACCGTCATAGCGCTTTCTCCCCTCAAATTCATTCCACATCTTTTGTAAATTCTTTAATTGGCTTATCTAGTGCATAAACAACAAGTAGAAGTCCACAGATCAGAAACCCAGTGATACATACTGAAAAAACACTTTCTTCCATCATGGTTATTTCCTCCTTCCAACTTTTTTACATCTCAGAAAACTTAATTTGAGAGTTTACTATATTAATTTTCTCACTCAGCACAATAGGTAACGTATACGCTCCAACAATCTTTGTTGCGAGTGCCAAATGACCACGTTTAATTGCTTTATGGCTTGTTACTCCAAATTCACGATATAACTGATTATAGATATCACGGTAGACCTTACCTCTAATCCCCGCATGTTGGTACGCATTAGACTGTTTACCACCTAATAGCGCAACGCCATGACGCTTGACTGCATTTGATATTTCATCGCATTCTACAGCAAATAACGGCGCATTTTCTCGTAAGTCTTTGACATCTGATTTGATGTGCTGGAGTTCTTGCTTTTGCCCTTCTAGCGCTTCAAAAGTAAGCTTTAAAATACTCATTGGATCTGTAGGCACTTGTTGTTGATATTCCTTGGCTCTCATATTGAAATAACCATCAACAAATTGATCATATAATTCCCATGCAGTCTCATCTTCGAGAATTTTTAATAACTTTGCATATCCTCGTTCTGATAGAAGGTATATGTTATTAGATTTTGCGATTTGCATATTTGAAAAGCCAAGACTTAATAATTGTGGTGGGTTAAAAGCACCACTTTTTAAATCGAGAATATCAATTCCGTCCATAAAACGGATACGATTTTCATTAATACGACGATTAATTTCTTTTATTGGCTTATCATGAATGATGGCAATTTCCTTAACTAACATAGCTTTCTTACCTTTGCCGAACCCACCCTCAATTCCGGTGAACTGATAACCAGCAATATATTGTTGTCCTAAAATATTTAATTCGTTTGCTACTGTTAATTAATCCATATAATACCCTCCTCATTTTTAATAGTGCTTGTCCATCCTATGCACTTGGAATGACTCGTATTGAGTTCGTATGACGATGCACTAAATGTAGTTCGCCATCTACCTTCTTAAAAATTAACCAATTATCAGGATTCAATTTGTATGATTTAAGGTGCATTTTTTCACGTTTTGTCAATTTTTTACCGTTTTTCATTAAAATTCCCCTCCAGTTACTTCGCAAATAAGTCGTCTACTGTTGTTTTAAAATGTTGTGCGAGTAATTTTGCTTCTGTAAGAGTAAAATCACGTTTTCCCTTTTCCTTTAGGTAATACGTTTGCTGGCATATGTTTACTAACTTCCCAGCATCCTCTTGCGTCATACGATGTTCTCTTCGAACAATAAATAGGTTTTTATACATCTCTATCATCATCCTTTATAAACTTTTCAATTGGCTCATCCAAAAAACAAACTGCTAAAGAGACTATACAAATCACGATTGCAACTATCATTAATGAAAACGTGCTTTCCTCTATCATTTTGTTATCACCTTTTTTCAGTTACCTTAAGAATTTTGTTTTTTCTTTTGGTAATAATCTCGCATGTAATCATTTCTTTTATCTTTATTTTTCTGATACCAATTGCGATTGTAATCATTCTTAATTTCACTTTCTTCCATATTCATTTTCTGCGCCACTTTCTTCCAATATCGTTCCTGAGTTGCTTTAACCTTTTCTTTATTAGCTGCTCTCCAGGCTCGCATGTAAGCCTTTTTTGCTTCTCGAGCAGATAAGTCTTTTTCATTATCCACACTATATACCTCCCTAAACCTTTGCAACAAGCAAAGGTTTTGATAATAAAAACTTGCTTGTTGCAAAGTATTTGTTTATCTTTTTCTCTTTATTTTTCTTTTGTTAAACACATTGTACAATTAAATTTGCTTGTTGCAAAGTATATTTTCTAAAAAAAATAAAAAAACTTGTCTTTAAGCAAAGTTTTATTGTACATTATATATAACAAAGAGAGAAATAAACGTAAAGTTAAAAGGAGGTTTAATAATGTCTGAAACTATGGGTAGTCGTATAAAAGAGGTTCGTAAATCTTTAAAAATGAAACAAAATGAACTTGCAGATGCTGTCGGTGTAAACTACACAATGATTTCGCTATATGAATCAAATAAACGTGAACCTAGTAGGGAAACGGTAGAAAATATAGCTCGTGTTACAAACGTTTCCGCTGATTATATTATGGGGCTTTCAAAGCATAAAACTTTTGATGAAGAAACATCAAAAAAAATAACAGATGATGTTGAAGATATCATGAAACGTATTAATCAGCTTCCTGCTGATAAACGAAGCAAAATTATAAATATGATCAATGATCTATAAAAAAAGAACTTGGCAGATTAACTTCCACCAAGTTCTTTTTTTATTTTGATTATTTTTTCAATTGCTTCTTGATCTCCTTTATATGCAAGTTCAACTAACTCACTTATTTTTTCTTTAACATCTACCTCTACAGTGTTTAACATTAAAATTCCTCCTATTCATTTTAATCAAAAATCAGGCGACACAGTTTTACGACGTGTGATTTTATTTGTGTCACTCCTTAAACGCACTGAAAGCCGCTACCGAAGTAGCGACTTTCTTTTTTATAGTAACTATATTAACTTCCGCCGGGATCAGTCATCATATACTGAACTGGATTTGTTTTTTCTAGCTGATTAACTTCTCCAAATAATCCGAATCCTAATACCCCTACGCACATTAAAAGTGCAATTAAATTCTTTTTCATTGTAGCACTTCCCCTTTGTTCATTAAAATATCCTTACATAACTGTCCATAAAAACTTAACCCTGCTAATTCAAATTCGAGTAGAGCTTGTTTAATTCCTTCCATATCACCAATACATTTTGAATAAGAAAGACGTTGAAAAGGAGTAAATCCTTTTCTTTTCATCTGTTCAAACATTGAAACTCCTAACTCTCTATCACCATAGTTATATTCATAATTAGCCTGTTCATTTTCATGAATTACCGTAACATCAATCTTATCAATGTTTAAATTGTTAGTTATCCTTACATGCGCCAATGTAGTTTGAAAAGCTATATACTTTTGAGTTTTTACAGGGACATTAACTTCTTCTAATTTTTTAATAGATTGTTCTAGGAACTTTTCAGACATAATCGGCGACTCGAACTGGTAAGATTCACCAACGCAACATAATGATGTCGCTTTGACAATTGGAATATCTAGGGAAGAGTTAATTATTTTATAACATGTTTCCCTACATTCATCAAGTTGCACTCTCCAAAGATACATGTATGCTTTTCTTTCATTTGCTAGCATACTAAGATAATCTTTAATATGACCTTTTTTGATTTTTTTTAAATTTGCTTCTACAGCGTCTACATATTCAATAATGGCGTTATTATTCGGCTTATCAGCTAATGCTAGCATATACAGTATATTTACCATCACCTGGCAATGTGGATTCGAAGAAAAACGCCGCTTGTTCAATTCATCGTGCAGTGCCTGTCCTTTTAACTCATTTTTATTCCTCTTATTAAAAAGTTTATATATGCTAAAGAAAATTCCTAAATTCTTTTTACTTTCATGCTTTTTTATTAAATGTTGCATCAGATTATATTCACCTTGAACCTGACAATATATTAAAGCCACTTCAATGTTAGAGATACTTTCACACATACTGAAAAATTCTCTTATGATTTTTCTTTTTTCAGTTGGATGCTCAAATAAAATCTCAATGGATTGAAAAAATACTGCTACATCCATTTCATATTCACAAGTAAGTCCTCTCCTGAATGTTTCACGACTTACTTTGATTTTCTCAGCAAAATTCCTTCTTGAATATCCGCAAAATTCTATTCTTTTCAACAACTGATCCATTACATGTTGCAAATTCACTTCCCCCTTCTCCGAACATAAACTTTCCATCCTAACTTATTTTTCAATAAGGAACATTGCTAATGTATGATATAATAAGATGGACTCATACGAGGCAAGTGTTTCCTAAGGTACGGTTAGGGAACGGTGTAATTGTGGTCACAACACTTGTACACACGCTTCTATGGGTCTATATTTATGTTCAATAATATTATTTTGTTAATTTCATAAACTTTCGAAACTGCAAATTCTCTTCCATAATTGGATATACGCACCCAATATAACACAATCCCCTTTAAAATAATTGTCTTTTTTGATTTTTTCAACAATTGTTTCTCTAAAATGACAATTGTTTCCCATTCCTCCATTGTTTTGTTAGTATATTTCAATTTTAGTGATACAAAACCAGCCATTACGAAAAATCCACACCCAGCCAATTATTAAATTTTATCTCTTTCCCAAAAATTAGCTTTTATTTTTTATCAATATTAACAGATAGCACTATATGATAATATAAAAGTATCCTTTCTGTTTTTATCAATATGATGGTTTAATAATAATTGAGTTCCCTTACTCTTCTGTTATTAAAAGTAAGATGGTTTAATTTCGTAGACATCCTTATTTGGATGTCTTTTTTTGTGTTTTATAGAAACTGCAATAATGCAATTTTGCATAATCACCAAAAAATACACCATGTACATAATAGAAGTAGTACAATAAAAAACGTGGATACATTCTATAAATCAGATTCTCTTATTATTAAGAGCGTAATATGTCAATCGCACTAGTGACATAGCGTTTATCTAAATATTTACCTCGCTTCTTTTTATTGTGTGTGCTAACAATCTGGATTTAAAGATGATTCTGTTTTATAGGTTGTGTTTACATCCTGATAAAAGAGGTACACCTCTATTTATTTAAAGGAATATTAAGCTGAAAGAAAAGACACTTTCATATTGATTGTGCCTTTTCTTTTTTTGTACACGCTGATATACTATTCATACAAGGACCTTTAGCTCAGTTGGTCAGAGCAGACGGCTCATAACCGTCCGGTCATAGGTTCAAATCCTATAAGGTCCATTTGGTTTTTAAACGTCATATGTTATAATCGAATTTCCATCACAAAACGTCTTAGTTGCTTCAAACTTCTAAGACTAGAATCCGTTGCAGATTGCAGCGGATTCTTTTATTGGACTGACTCCTTTTATTAACAAATGGCATAACATAAAATTAGCCGTTTACCAATGGTTATTTCTTCAAACTTAAATCCATTATTAAGATGTTCTCATTGGGACATCTTTTCTTTTGGTAACAAACAAGCTATAATCTATTCAATAAATTGAATTATCACTCTTTATATAAAGGAGGAACCCCTATGGTGATCTATAAGGATGACAAACGAGGTACATATTTCTTCGTAGTAAGAGTCCGTCAGTTTGATGGGACAACCAAGCAAGTAAAACGTCGTGGGTTTAAAACAAAAAAAGAAGCACGTGAAGCAGAAGCTAAAATGTTAGTTGAAAAAGAATCAAACTCCAATCTAACATTTGAGCACGTTGCAGATAGTTATTTCAATTGGTATACGCAGAGGAGGAAACAATCTTCAATAAATACCATAAAAAATGCCATCTACAATCATTTAATGAAAGAATTTGGAAAAATGAAAATTGACTGTATCACACCTAGACATGTAATGGACTATCAAAACAAAATGATCAATGAATACTCTGCGGAATATTTAAAAAAATTCCACACTACACTCTCAGCAATATTTAATTTTGGGATAAAATTTCATGGTTTAACAACCAATCCAGCAAGAATTGCTGGGAATTTTCAAAAAGAATCAAAGAAAAGAATTAACTTTTGGGAATTCGAAGAATTTAAACAGTTTATCAGTGTGGTAGATGAGCCCATGTATAAAGCATTCTTTTCAACTCTTTATTATAGTGGAGCAAGAAAAGGCGAACTACTAGCTTTAACTTGGGAAGATATAAATTTCGAAGAAAAGACCATTAACATTCACAAAACTAAATACAATCGTCAAGTTACAGAACCAAAAACTAAAGCTTCTAATCGAATTATTATGTTACCTAACTTTGTAATGAATTTATTAAAAAGTATAAAAAAAGATGCTGCACTAACAGCACCAGTTAAAAATGATTATGTTGTTTTTGGTGAATTCTATGATAGTCTCGCCACAACTTCATTACATAAAAAATTCAACAACTATCTAAAGATTGCTATGGTTAAAGAGATTGTAATGCATGAGTTTAGACATTCTCATGCTTCTTATCTAATAAATAAAGGTGTTAGCCCGCTGGTTGTAGCCCAGCGATTAGGGCATTCTGATGTAGCAACAACTTTAAATACTTATAGCCATTTGTATCCTTCGAAGCAAGCAGAAGTAGTTGCGTTTATGGAAAAAGATTTGCTATAATTGTTACCAAACCGTTACCGATTAACTATAAATCGTTGATATTACAACTTTAGAAAAGACCCTGTTCGTCAATTCCTTTTTATCTGTCTTATTTCACACTTAGTTTTTCTTTCACTTTCGCTGGAAGCTCGTCTTTTTTCACTTCTTCCCAAGCTGTTACACCTTTTTTATCTGAGTGGTATACGCGTAGGAATGCTTCTTTACGAAGATTTTTTTGAGCTATGAATTCTAATTCTTTCTCTTTACCGTCTTTATCAAAGCCAGTCAGCTTATATTCATAATCTTTAAATTTCTGCCCATTACTAGCTTTACTATCAAATTCTTTTCCATCTACTGTAATTTGAACATAATACTCATCTTTACCCATACGGTTTAAATCACAACCAACTAACAAACTTGCAAATACAACTAAAATACTAAATAGTGCAATGTATCTTTTCATTTCCTTCACCTCATATGTTTTTTCTTATATTCTTATCTTAAAGCCCGGAGCTTAAAGAAGAAATTCAAAAACATGACATGAACATTACACTTTTGTAAGATAATAATTATTTCTTCACTTTAGAAATTGTCATTCCATTAAGCTTCTGTATAACGTTTTTGTTTCTCACGCTCATCAGCTACACTACCGCCAATAACGTCTTTCACGCCAATTTCGCCACTTATCACGTAATTTCCTTATACCGTTTATTACGCCTTCTATTATGCCCTCAATTATAATCTCTATTACAAGATATCTCACTAAACTAATAATAGGTTTAATTACGTATCTCCCTATAAATTCAAGAATATCCTCCATCATATTTTCCTCCTTCTTTTAAAAGGAAGCTGCTACTCCTCCGCGTCCAGTTACAATTTCTGCCCTACTGCGGTATATATCAACAAAGATAATACGACAACAACATCCACGATAACGCTATTGAATTTGGAAGAAACTTCGGTAAATACTAATACTGTAGTTAACATGGCTAAGAGAATTATTTTTTCACCTATATTCGGAGATGCTCCCAAAAACTTTATAAAATCAAAGACAACTTTACTACAATTCTTCCCGTAACTAATTTATTATCGTGGTAAACTGTCTTCCACTATATCCGTAACAGTTCCATTCGGTTCAAAGATTACACGTAATGATCCTTCTCCACCATAACCAGTATAGTCATATACTGAATAAGATTTATATTTCTCAATCACATGTGGCTGTCCAATTGCAGCTTTTACCTGATTCGCGGGCATACCTTTTTTGATTTTCAAATAATGATTGTAACTTACTGCTGCCGAATTGTTATTTACATCTTTATACCACGGTACACGATCGTTTTTTTCTTCATATTCCTTTACAGGCTCTTCACTACGTTTCGTAAATACCTGATTCTCTTTATCTTTATCTTTATCCTTTATAGCAGTACGTTCAATATTTACAACGTAACCATATGTATTTAATTCAACCATAATTTCATATGTACCATCCGTATCTTTTTCAGTATAAAATACGCGTTTTTCATGGTTATTATAATGTTTTATGTTCTCACCACCATAGTCAATCGTATTAAGAATATCCGTATACGTCATACCTTCCTCAATCTTTTGAGATTCATCATGAGAAATATAACGCTTTTGTGATGATGGTGCATCCTCATTTTTAATACTTTCACGTTTGCTCGTAGTCATAGGTGTTTTCTTCTGATCTTTTAGTACTTCACCTTCCGCCTTCGCTGGTTGCTTTGCTCCTGCTTTTGTTAATACGTCTGTATCGCTAGAACAAGCTCCCAAAATCGATACTGTAGTCAACGCCATCCCTACTATAAGTACTCTCTTAAATGACTTCACTCTAATCTCCCCCGGTGGTTTTTAATATCTAGTAATCAATGTATTTTAATTAATACGGAAGTATTCAGTTCTATACAATTGGCTATAACCTTCTCCCTCATGCCCCTTTTTTGTATAAAGTGAAACTTTAATCAGCCCTCGCCAATCATCCTCGTTACAAATATTAACATTAAATATAACTAATAAATAGTATATTTTTGCTAATTATTTACATTTTTTCTACATAATCTTATCTTAAAATGAACAATATGAATCTCGAATTCACAGCGTTAATCATATATACCATATATAATAACATTTAAATTAAAATCTAAAGTAAATTTACATGCATTTTCTGTTTTAACGCAAAAAGAAAAGGCCTTTCTAACGATTTGAAGTGCACCCCAATTGTTAGACACAGTCTAACAATTGGAGGTGCATTTTTTATGGCTAAATTTTCTTCAAAAGAAAAAATCCAAGCGGTGAAACGATATTTAGATGGTACAGAAAGTGGAAAAACAATTGCTAAATCTATAGGAGTTAACCCTAGCGTACTTCGTGAGTGGATTAGACGATATGAGTCTTCAGGTGAAAAGGCCTTTGAAAAGTGCTATACATTCTACCCAGCCCAGTATAAACTAGATGTACTTTATTATATGAATGAACACGGGACATCTATCAGAGAAACAGCGGCACTTTTCAATATACCGTCTTATGAAACACTTCGGAAATGGAAAATAGCTTATGAAACAGGAGGATTGGATGCCCTACAATCAAAGAAAAAGGGGCGTCCAACCATGAAAGATAAAAAAATAAAGCCAGTAGATGAAGGATCAATCGAAGCCTTACAAGCGGAAAATGAGCGTTTACGTATGGAAAATGCATATTTAAAAAAGTTGAATGCCTTAGTTCAAAACAAAGAAAAATCACCAAACAAGACAAAGCGCAAGTAATCTACGAGTTAAGGCATGAATTTCCTATCAAGGAGTTACTTCAACTCGCAAACATTCCACGTAGTACGTACTATTACTGGATGAAACGTTTTAATCGTCCTGATCCAAATGCGGAGGTAAAAGAACTGATTCAAGCTATTTATAATGAACACGATGGGTGTTATGGTTATCGTCGTATTCGTGATGAACTTATGAATCGTGGACACAAAGTAAATCATAAAAAAGTGTATCGCCTTATGAAAGAATTAGGGTTAAAATGTCTGGTTCGTATGAAAAAATACCGCTCTTACAAAGGGACAGTTGGGAAAATTGCGCCAAATATTTTAAATCGCAACTTCCAAGCTGAAAAACCAAATGAAAAGTGGGTTACAGATATTACGGAGTTTAAGTTATTTGGGGAGAAGTTATACCTATCACCAATGTTGGATTTATTTAATGGTGAAATTATCACGTATACAATTGGTTCAAGACCGACCTATTCCCTTGTTTCAACGATGTTGGACCAAGCCCTTTATTGTGTAACCAATCCGGATAAACTCCTCATTCACTCTGATCAAGGTTGGCACTATCAAATGAAACAATACCGTCATTCTCTTAAGAATTGTGGCATAACTCAAAGTATGTCTCGCAAAGGAAACTGTTATGACAATGCCGTTATTGAAAATTTCTTCGGTATCATGAAATCGGAATTTCTGTATCGAAAAGAATTTGAAAGTATAACACATTTCAAACAAGAATTAGCAAAGTATATAGAATACTATAATCATAAAAGAATTAAGGCAAAATTAAAGGGTATGAGCCCAGTACAATACCGGGCTCATACCCTAGAGGCTGCCTAATGAAACGACCTGTCTAACTTTCGGGGGTCACTTCAATTTTATTCCATCGCTAAAAAGGCCTTTTCTATTTTGGCTAAAAACTTAGCACTCTTCTGGCTTACCAGCATTCGATGCTGTACGGAAAGATGATCCACATCCGCATGATGCGATCGCGTTTGGATTGTCGATTGTGAATCCGCCGCCAAGCATAGATTGTTTATAGTCAATTTTTACTCCTTTAACAATTGGAGCACTTTCTGTATCGATAACAAATTCAACACCGAAAAACTCAAGAACTGTGTCGTCTTCTTTTGGTTCTACTTCAAATCCTAAGCCGTAAGAAAGACCGCTACATCCGCCGCCGTGTACAGCAAGGCGCACATACTTCTCTCCATCTTCAGCATCTTTTAACATATCTTTAATTTGAAAAGCTGCTTGTTCTGTTACTTCAATCATGAAATACACCTTCCTTTCTGTTCTTAGTCCATTATACATCTTTACGCTTCTATCTTGTACTCATACACTCCGCGGCAAATTACTTCCGCAGGTCCTTTCATCAACACGTTTCCTTCTTCAGTCCACGCAATCATTAAATCGCCGCCAGCTAAATGGACTGTAATTTCCTTACCACGTTCCATCTTTCCATTTAAAATAGCAGCTACAACTGCAGCGCACGCTCCTGTTCCGCAAGCTTGCGTTACACCAGATCCACGTTCCCAAACGCGGAAGTTCATCTCGTCATTATTCAAAATTTCGATAAACTCAACATTTACTCGCTCTGGGAACATTTCATGTGTCTCGAGAACTGGTCCAAGTGTTGTAAGAGGTGCTTTTTCTACATCATCAACAAAAATAACCGCATGCGGATTTCCCATTGAAACAGCTGTAAATGCATAACGATGATTATTGTATAAGAAGTTTTCACGAATAAATGGTGTTTCACCTTCACCAAGCATTGGTATTTCTGCACGTGTTAGACGAGGTGCTCCCATATCGATTTTTGCTAATGTCACGACACCATCTTCTACTGTTACTTCAGCCGTTACAATACCAGCTAACGTTTCAATTGTGAAAACTGTTTCTTCTACTAGTTTATGCTCATACGCATATTTCGCTACGCAGCGTAAACCGTTACCACAGCTCTTTCCTTCAGAACCATCATTATTAAACATACGCATCTTCACCGGAGCTACGTCTGAAGGGCAAATTAAAATCATCCCGTCTGCTCCAATACCAGTATTAATATTTGAAACCTTTTCGGCCACAAGGGCTAAATCTTCTTCAGGAATTTGCTCTTCAAACATATTTACATATATATAACTATTGCCAAGACCATGCATTTTTGTAAAAGAAAATTGGCTCATTTATATTCACTCCAAAAATAATTTGTTATGTTAAGTATAAAATGCATGCTTTTAGAACACAATATGAATGTCCCCCGTTTCTCATATTTGACAACGTTTGGCGATGAGCCACTCTTACACAATTTGTGTAAGAAAAAAGCCCTTCTAAAAAGGGCCTTTTTTTATTTATCCTACTATTTTCGATTGGGGAAGACTAATACTCAGTATTAGTCTTCCCCACGAAATAAAGTTTTATCTAATGAAAAAGGTGCTGCTAATTCGCAACACCTTAAAACATTGGATTTTCATCCAAATACTCATATACATTATTAACAAGCTCTTCTACTGTTGCACCTTGTACAACTTCACCATTTACAAGTGCAAATGGTCCTTCAAAACAAATGCCACAATATCCTAAACAACCATACTCCATTACATCTAAATTCGGATCTTTTTCTAATTTTTCTAGAGCTGCTTGTGAACCACTTGCAAGGTTACCTACACAAAATTCAATTAATGGTTTAATCAAAATTCTCCCCCCTGTACTACAAAACAAATTACCTTTTCACTTTATCTATAAGAAGAAAACTAAGCTGTTTCTTGTTGTTTTCGTTACACAGTCTAAACTATTTAGTTACTTCATTACTTCACTTCAAAGTAGATGATTTCTTCTATATAACATGCTACTTACAATGAAAGAGTAACTTAAAAAGAAAAACAGTTTACTTTTCTTCTTATTGTACAACAGAGTATTCATTCATGCATTGTTATTTGTTCACAAATTCGATATAATTTGATTGAGTAAAGTCAAAATATTTTATTAATATAAAATTTTATGATTAGGGGATATTTCAACAGAAAAGGGGTAATCCATCATGAAACACCTCGTAATACTAGGTGGGGGCTACGGTGGAATGAGAATTCTGCAAAGGCTACTTCCAAGCAACCAACTTCCAGATGATGTACAAGTGACATTAATCGACAAAGTACCATATCATTGCTTCAAAACTGAATATTATGCATTAGTTGCGGGTACTATTTCAGAAACGCATATTCGTATACCGTTTCCTGAACACCCACGCCTCAATATTCAATACGGCACAGTAACAAATATTGACCTCGAAGAAAAAGCTGTTCATCTTGATGGCGGCGAAGCGATCCAATATGATGATTTAATTATCGGACTTGGCTGTGAAGATAAATATCATAACGTTCCTGGAGCTAGAGAATATACACATAGTCTACAATCAATTGAACAAACACGTAAGACATATGAACAATTAAATAGTCTAGAACCAAATGCAACAGTAGCTGTCGTTGGTGCTGGCTTAAGTGGCGTTGAAGTAGCAAGTGAACTTCGTGAAAGCCGTTCTGATTTAAAAATCTATTTATTTGATCGAAAAGATAGAATTTTATTCCCATATCCAGAGAAATTAAGTAGATACGTAGAAGAATGGTTTGTAAAGCATAAAGTTAACATTATACGAAACTCTAACATTACAAAAGTAGAACCAAATATTGTGTACAACCACGATGAACCACTTGAATGTGATGCAATCGTCTGGACAGCTGGTATTCAAGCAAATGAAGTTGTTCGAAACCTTCCAGTTGAACAAGATGGTAGCGGACGGGTTGTCTTAACTAAATATCATAATATTCCAAATAACGATCATGTTTACGTTGTAGGAGATTGCGCAGCACTTCCACATGCACCATCTGCCCAACTGGCTGAAGGTCAAGGAGAACAAATTGTCCAAATATTATTAAAACGTTGGAATAATGAACCACTCCCGGATGAACTACCTGTTATTAAATTAAAAGGTGTTCTAGGATCTCTTGGTAAGAAGCACGGCTTTGGTTTACTAGCAAACCAACCATTAATGGGACGTGTACCGAGATTATTAAAATCTGGTCTTCTTTGGATGTACAAATATCATAAAGGTTAATACTTTACAGGCTGTCTACTATGTAGGCAGCCTCTTTGCATCAGTTTTTAAAAATTATCAGACACATCTTTCTCAATATTTATAATGATTTATTTTTCATTTTTATATTAAAAAATATTGATAAACATTGTATGCTATTTGTAAGTTGTTTTATTACTTCCTTTAAGACCGAGTTCATTCGGTCTTATTTTTCATGTGATAAATACTTTTGTAGGAGGCATTACATTCCACTTATGAACTTATCGAAACTAAACAATCGAATAGAAGCGAAAAAGAAAGAGCTAATCTATCTCGTTGAACGATACGGATTCACTCATGATAAAGTGATTTCTTTCAGCCAAGAATTAGATCGTTTACTTAACTTATTAATAAAACTCAAGACGAAGAAAAAACGTTGTTCGTTATAACCATTTTCCCCTCTTTTTTTGATACGATATAACTAGAATCAGAAAGGAGCGATTTATGTTTATATTAAAAGACGTTATATATAAAGATATACTACACATTCCTTATTTACAGATTCAAAAAGAAAAGATTACTTGTATTATCGGTGAAAGCGGAAGCGGAAAAAGCACATTACTTCGCATGTTAAATGATTTACAATCCCCAACATCCGGTACAATTGAATATAACGGAAAGTTAATTTCTGATTATTACCCTATTCAATTACGTCGTGACGTAGTTATGCTTGGGCAAACTCCACCTATTTTTGATGGAACCGTTAAAGACAACCTATTAATGGGACTTCGTCTTTCTGAAAAACCATTTCCAAATGATGATGCCCTGCGGAGTGCATTACAAACCGTTAGCTTAGACAAGCAATTAGAAGATAGCACCTCCTCATTATCCGGCGGTGAAAAACAAAGACTTGCCTTTGCACGTATCGTACTTATGGATCCGCCTGTCTATTTATTAGATGAACCCACTTCAGCATTAGACAGTGATACAGAACGCCGCGTTATGAAACAATTTACTGAACTAGCACGAAAAAAGAAAAAAACAGTTATCTTCATCACACACTCGCAACAACTTCCAGAAGAAATTGCAGACGATATTATTGAAATTAGCAAAACAAAGGGTGCAACTAGAAAGGAAGTGCTCTCAGTTGAAGGGCGTTATTGAACTCCAAATTTGGCAACTTGCAGCTGCCTATATTTTCATTCTTATTTTAATTGGACTTGTAAAATTAAAAGGAATACCTCGCGAAAAACAAATCGCGCTCGCAACATTCCGTATGACGATTCAGCTCGTACTTGTTGCATATGTCCTTACATACGTATTTGAAAACAGTAATCCATTTTATACAATCGCTCTCATCACTTCTATTACTACCTTTGCAATTTTTAATATTTATAAACGGGTTAACATCCCAATGTCTAAAGAATTAAAACGAGTAGCCGCCCTTTCCATGATCGCCGGATCAATTGGACCACTTCTACTATTTATCTTTGTTATTATCGGTCATGACCCTTGGTATGCTCCGCAATATATCGTCCCTATTACAGGAATGTTAGTTGGGAATGCCATGACTGGTGTTTCTCTTGGTGCAAATACGTTCTTAAACAATATGAAATCGCAAAGAGGTCAAATTGAAGGTGCACTTATGCTCGGCGCAACACCGAAAGAAGCAGCTGCTCCGCTCATTCGAGACGCTTTTGACTCTGCTATTTTACCAACAATTAATTCTATGGTCGGAATGGGAATTATAAGCTTACCAGGCATGATGACTGGTCAAATATTATCCGGTGTATCACCATTCACAGCCATTCAATATCAAATCGCCATCATACTCGGTATTTCTGGAAGTACTGCCTTTGCTGTCATTATCTTTTTACAGCTTGGATATAAAACGTTCTTTAATAAGCGATGTCAGTTGAAAGAGGTTGACTATGATGCGAGGTAAATCGTAACTTTCGCTCAGTAAATGATGCATCGTTCTCGGTGAGTGAAATTATATTAACGATTTTTTCAATATATCTATCATAACTTGCAATATATCAACGATTTTGCAAATATATCTATCATAACTCAGAATATATCAACGATTTTGTACGAAATATCGATTTACCGACAAAAAGTGACATAATAAAAAGAGGGGGCTATTCGCCTCCTCTTCTATTTACTTACGCCTTCTTAACGAACTGTGATTTTAACTTCATAGCTCCGAAACCGTCGATTTTGCAATCGATATCGTGATCGCCATCAACTAGACGGATACTCTTTACTTTCGTACCGATCTTCACAACTGAAGAAGTTCCTTTTACTTTTAAATCTTTAATAACAGTAACAGCATCGCCATCTTGAAGAACGTTTCCGTTCGCATCTTTTACAACTTTTGCACCATCATTATTTTCAGCTTCTGCTTCTTGGCCCCACTCATGAGCACATTCTGGACATACGAAAAGAACGCCATCCTCATACGTATATTCTGAATTACATTTTGGACAATTTGGTAAAGTAGCCATAAATTCATTTCCTCCGTTCATTATTTATACGTAAAAATCAAAATTGATGTTTACATCTCGATAAATAAAATTTGTATAGCATTTCTTTATAGTGCCATAGTCTCACGTTATTGACAACCCTACCTCAAATTCTCATTTTTTATTGTATTTTACAAAATTTCAATTTGTATGCCGTTTTTCTATTTGCTCTTCTACTAATTTTAAAAATCTTCGTTGTGCATTTTTATTTTTTACGAGCAATCGAACTCTTAGCTTACTTTGTAAATATGAGCGAACTTTGTAGTTCGTAATAAATAACTTTTGATACTTCTCGTCTTCATATATCATTCGAAACCATTCATACTGCTGCAAGTAACGTATGTTAACATCAATCTTTTTCGTGTGTAAACCCGTACTTAAACTAATAGATCCTATTAGAGCTTCTATTAATGCTGAAATCATTTCTCTCCCCCTAATAAACAAAAGAAGAACCTTCACAAGATTCTTCTTTTCAAAATGAACGAGTTCTCTCTAGAAACCCAAATTATTTTCTTCAATGTAAATTTGATATTCTTCCACTTCTTCTTCACTTAACTTCTTATTATTTTCATATACCTCTTGCCACTCGAAATAATCTTCATCGAAATAAACAGCAAATTTAATTTTCACGTTTTTCTTCTCTGTATAATCATAACCAGTAAACTCTACTACGTCATAATCTTTTTCTTTCTTAACAAACTTCCAAGTTGGATTATCAGTCATAATCTCTAAAGTAACCCCTTCACCACTTGAACGAACAACGTTTTTAATATTCGGTTCAGTTGGTAAAAAGGACAGCCCGAGCGCAGCTAACCCAAACACAATCCCGACTATAACCTGTAAACCAATCATACCAGCAATACTTACGCCACCCTTTGATTGTAAGAAATACGCCTTCTCATGATCAGACGAATCTTCTCCCTTACGAAAAACACGAACAGCATGCTTATAATATAAACGGTTTCCTTGCCATCCAGTAAATATCATCATTCCTAATTGAAGAGCTAAACTAAATGTTACATAAATCCCATCTGGAATATCTATAAAAGGGGGTATAAATATACTAGGTATAGCCAATAACGCAAATATAATAAATAACTTATACATTTTTCGATAAGCTAACCAAAAAGTTGGGAAGAAAAAGGCTACCCAATTCCATGTATTCCCTTGCGCTGGATTTTCTACTTTCCCCCACTTAAAGTCATAATAAGCTGTATTCTTTTGAACAACTTTATGTAATTCTTGTGGAGAAATCGTTTCTTGTAAAACAGTGTCCTTCACGTACATCATCCTTTTCTTATTTCTATATACATTTATTGTATATGCACAAAATGAAGGAATCTAACAAAAAGTACACATATTTCATAAAAATGAACGGAAATCGAATATATTCCGACAATTATCCGTTTCTTATTTCATTTTACTTTTAAATATATTAAAATAATCATGTATCATATATTTAATACACTAAGTTAATTATTTTATATATTCACTAAAAAGGATGCATCAAAATCATTTTTATACATCTTTTTTAGTGAATATATACTACATTTCCTCCCTCTTAATCACATTGAAATACTATTTTATTTCTCGCACATTCCCCTTCACTTTCTCAATAATATCTTCTATACGCTCCGCTATACATTCCGGCTCCCATTCTCCCTCACCGTGCATAGCTGTATAAACTGGACAGTTCTCATCGTTACTATCTACAAAAATCGGGTCTCCAAGATATGAATCTATCCCTATTACAATCCATCCTTCTTTCCAATCTCCTTCTTCATTCCCGACTAAGCTTTGACCTTCTTCATCAAAACTATAACCAAGTTGCCCTTCTTCTATTTCTTCACTATTAAACAATTCTATCGTCATAGGTTCAGATTCATACTCTAGCTCAATTTCATTATCATCAGCACGATCTACATGTGCTAAAAGTTGTTTAATTTTATTATGGTTAATCAAGATATCTTCTCCATTCTATCTTTTAAAAATCTAATTTTATTCATAATGAGCTGCCGCAAGTAACATTTGAGCAATAAACTTCCATGAAATATTTTCTGGAAACTTCTCTCCTTGATTTATATAAACCGATTCACAAGAACCTAACCAACTATTTAATGCCTCTAAATAAGTCTCTACCTCTACATTCTCCCATTCATCTCTATTCACTTTAAAATCCTTTTGGAGGTATACAAGAAATTTTAATAAATCTTCTTTAGAATTTACGTGATCGAGGTATTCATACACATCCATACTCCGTCCCTCCCTCTATTGCATGTTATCTAAACTAACTATAATATATGACATAAGATTCTTAAAACTATTATTTGAGGTGATCGAATATGAAGAGTACAATTTGGGCAGACGATGACTATTTAAAACTAGCACCCATTAACGATGAACTAATCAAAAAAGCAGAAGAAGTACTGAACGTAAAGCTTCCAGAATCATATATAAACCTTCTAAAAGAACAAAATGGGGGAACTCTTCGTCTCGATGTTCACCCTACTTCAAAGCCAAATTCTTGGGCAGACGATCACGTTAATGTATCTGGTTTATATGGTATTTCTTTTGATGAAAATGAATCTAGTATTTTAGAGAGCCGCTATTTAATTCGAGAATGGGAAATGCCTGAGAATATCATACTTTTATCTGGTGATGGACATACATGGATTGCATTAGACTATCGAAATGTAGCTGAAAATCCTCCAGTTATATTTATCGATAATGAGTTTGAGGAAATTATTGAATTAGCACCTAACTTTGAAAGTTTCTTACAAAACTTAACTACTTATGAATATGACGAAGAATAAGCCTGGCTCTAAAAAGGAGCAAGATTTTATTACAAATTTACACGCCACTTTAAAACCACTCGGCTTTAAGACAAAAAGACATACATTTTTCAAAGCTGAAAACGGATTTTATAAGCTCATTAACATACAAAAAAGCCAGTTTGGAGATGACTTTTATATAAATATAGGAGTCCACCCTATCGGTCTCCCGCAGCTTATTACGCACCAATTACAAATAAAAGAAAACATTTCAATATTCGATTGCATTCTACAAACGAGAATAGAGCCTATACATATCAAACAGAACCAGCTATTGCATAATGTTTCACATGAAACTATCAACATTCCGGGTTACCTTTCTACTATTTTCGACTGGTTTCAAACGTGGACATCTTATGAAAATTTAGTGGAAATAAATATACATTCCATTACTCCGGTACTAGCTGTCGTTCCAATATTAGAAGAAAAAGCGTTTCTACTTCTTACTTGTTTTTCTTTCTACAAATTAAAACAGTACGAACAAGCTAATCGCTACTTACAGCAATATTTACATTGCACCGTGCATCTGAATACTAAGGAAAAAGAGCCCATATTCTTTCACGAAGTTGATATGTATATGAAAAAACTAGTAGAAAGTGCAATGTAATTTCACATTGTTCTTTCTACTAGTCCTTTATCACAATTTTATATCCTATCCTACAACTCCCAAGTAATATTCATTTCTGCAAATGACTCCTTATTAGCTTCCAATCCTTCGCTATCTTCCGTTCCAATCATTGCTACTTCTTCTTTAGACAACTTAATTTCCTCATTTGGCCTTTGGATTTTTTTCTCATACACGAGTTGTAAAAGCTCTATTTGTTCCTCTGTCAGTTCATACTCTTCTTCCAGTCTTTCCATTGCTGATTCTGTATCAAGTAATGGAATTTCTAATAAGAATCCACCGTGCTCTTCCATCTCTTCAAATGAATCAATTGAATACGCACCACTATCCTCAATCCAAAATGCAGTTGTAATAAAAGGAACTGTTTCGCCTTCTACTTCTTCTAATACGTATTGAAGTGCTTCTTCTTTCGCAATATCTATTACTTCCGAAGGTGCCCCTTCAAAATAACTTTTCGCATCAATCCACTCATCCATTCTCTCACTATTCACATCTTGAAGACATACAATCGTATAATTCGGATGAAACGTAATTACCCCTTGTCCGCCTTGGCTATCTTGCATACTATAGTTAAATCCATCCCATGAACTTTCATGTGAGAAATCTGGACAATGCGCTACATTAATTGCATGGGCAATCGAATTTAAAACGCATCCTTTCCATAATTGTTCTCTATCTATATGTAATTTATATTTACTCATCATCTTCCCCCATGCACATATTTTTTCTATTATCTTTCCTCTACACAATACTTGTAAATACTTTTCTATCTACTACAAAATAAAAAAGACAATACACCCCACTGTATTGTCCATTTTCTTCCCTACCATTTCTCTCTACACATCTCAATTAAATGTAGTAAGTACCTCTTCGTCATATCTGCCCTTCTCCACCTTGAGAGCATTCGCTTTTCTTTTGGATTCTGCCGTATTCTCTCTACTTCTTTTAATAAAGGTCCCCATTCTTCCGATGAATGTTCTAACAAGTATTGTAGTCCTCTATCTTTTGAAACGATTGTTTTATGGTCTAGTGTATATAAAATACGCCCCATCGTAACAACCGCTGATTCTACCCATTCTTCTATAAAGAATAAATATGGCTTCTTCGCCTTCCCACTCCAGTACTGTTCTACGTTGTATTTCATCGTATTTACTACATCATTCCATTGTATTTGCAGCGGAAGATCTTCTGCTTCTTTTCCGGTAACTGTAATGCCTTGATTTTTCAACGTCCACCATGTGACCGCATTAATGTCCCAATGACCAACATTAGCTTTACCATCTGCACAATACACATACTCGTTCATTTCATCATTGTATTTCCCTAAGTCAGCAAGCGGAATATACATACCGTCCATTCTTTTACCTAGCATATTATCACTAAGTTTCTTATGTAGTTCCACAAGCTGCTGTTTTTCAGCTTCATTCACGGAATCATTTATCACTGTAACAAAATCAACATCGCTCGTTTCCTTATGAAATGCACCTAGTGCGATGGATCCGTAAATATATACCCCGACTATTTTTTCATCCAAAAAAATTTCTTTTAATTCTACTGTGTACCGCTCCATTAACTGCTCTACTTCCGTTGGTAACGCATGCTTCACTCCATTTTTCATATCTATCCCTCCAATAAAAAAAGCCTTTGCAAATTCGCAAAGACTTCTTGTTTTATAAATATTTCTCGATTTCTTCGTAAACATCCTTCAAACGAGGATTTCCTTCTCCAACAATTTCTCCATTTACAAGAACGACCGGATAAAATAAATCTTCTTCCACTACGCGCTCTGCGAATGCTTTTTTATCCGCATCTTCTTGTTCTTCTTGGAAATCAATATACTCGAAATTAAATTTATTTTCTTGTCCTTCATATTTACGACCAATTGCCGCTTGTAACCACTCAAACGTTTCTGTTGAAGATGGCATTCCAACGCAGCTCGCACAAATTACTTTCGTCCCATACACTTGAACATTAACCATTTCTTCTCCCCCACTTCTTGTCCCAACAGTATATTCAGATGTCTTATTACATAAGCACATCATTTTACAAACTTATTCCATACCCCTATACTGAAAAAACACGATACAAAATTTCGACAATAAAACAAGAAGAGAAAAAATAGATTTTCCCCTCTATCTTGATTATAATAAAACTGATGAAAGGAGTCGATAAAAATGGAAAACCCACATATGCAAGAACAAGTATTAGAAGTATTAGATAAATTACGTCCATTCTTACTTCGCGATGGCGGAGACGTTGAATTAGTAGACATTGAAGAAGGTATCGTAAAACTACGCCTTATGGGTGCATGCGGAAGCTGCCCAAGTTCTACAATCACACTAAAAGCTGGTATCGAGCGCGCGTTACTTGAAGAAGTACCAGGCGTTATCGAAGTAGAACAAGTATTTTAATTAAAAGCGGAAGCGGCTCGTTCAAAGTCACTTGCTAAAAGGAGACCAAATTTGGTCTCCTTTTTTTATTCAAATCACATTTATCCGTTAACATCATAAAACAAAATTGGAAATCCCTCTCAAAAAATGCGATAATTAATACTATATAGTGAATCGTTCACACATATAAAGTAAAAAACATAGGGGGACGACACATGCCAAAAATGGGGAACACTTTTTTAACAATTCAAGAACTAGAAAAGAAAAAAGAGTATTTATTAGGCCTTTCATCCGCTATACCAACGTGGAATACAAGCTATCAATTTTTATTTAAAGAAATCCAGCAAGAATTATTGGGTAAAGTAAATGAAAAGCTCGAAAAGCATCAATTCGTTTTAAATATATGTACAGATCAGCAGGTAGGGGCATAATGTATTACATAAAATTGTGGTATATAAAAAAGAGACCTCACTCGGTCTCTTTTTTATATTTTTAAGATAACCAATCTAATTTTCTAATCCCAAGCTTATCTACTGGTAAACGAAGCGAACCATAAAAATGCTTCATAAATTGCTCTGAGCGGTTCACATCGTGTAAAATGGCTTCTAAGCGATCTCTATATATGCTTTTTTGTTCTTCGTTTCCAGTTTGGTAATATCGTTCGACCGTTTCAAAATAGTGCAGCGGGAACAGGAGCCTTGCAAATAATAAGCGCCAGCCAAATGAGGATAGCGAATAATTCCGTTCATAATCCGTAACAAATTGAACGATTGTTTGCTCCCAGTCTTTCTTTTTTTCTATCGTCATATGGCGGATCCATTCTGCAATATCTCGACTCGGGTGATCATACACCCAATCAAAAGGAAGTTTGAGACGCTTCGTTTGATGCCATAATAAAGGTGTGAATCGTTCTTGGCAAATTGTTGCTGCATCCGTTAGTTGCGGCGTATCATCCATTTCTGTATCGACAACATATTGAATGGCATTTTCTGCAACTCCTAAGTAATACGGGAAGGATTCAATAAACAATTGATCGAATACATCTGAAGGGTGGTTCATCACTTGTGATTGCCAAAACTTTTCTAATTGATCGAGCCTTTTTTCCCATAACGCTTTCCATTCACCAATTCGGCTTAATTGCTCAATTTCTTCTGGAAAGAATGCACCTCGTTTATGGAATATAGAAAGCTCACTTCCTAATGACATAGCATGTCGTTCTAACGTGCGCATACCTTTTAATAAGCAATAATTTTGTTCTTCTATCTCACTTACATAGTAGCCGTGTATAGTCGGAACGAAAGTCGCTACAGTTATATCCCCTTGCTGGTTCATATAATCACTGAGCTTTTTCATCTCTACAAGTACTTCTTCCTCCATTTCTCCAATTGGAACAAGTACATAAATTTTGTTGCGAATCCAAAAGCTTTTATAGGGGCCAAGGGGGATTAATTCTTTAACATGCATGTGATAATGCTCATAAATATGCTGAATCATCGCAGTCGCCACCTATGGTTTTTCTTTATATATATGAGCTTGTGCTCGCCTTTCATTCCTATGCACATGATAAAGCAACGAAACGTATACAAATACTAAAAAGAAAAAAAGGTGATAAACATGAAAGAATCAAATCAACTACAAGAAAGAGCATTAAAACTATTACAAGAACGCGGTGTAACAATTGACGATATTGCTGAACTTGTTCATTTTCTTCAAAAAAAATATCATCCAAATTTAGAGATGTCAGAATGCCGTTACAATGTAGAACGTGTACTATCAAAACGTGAAGTACAAAACGCACTGATTACTGGTATCGAGCTTGATGTCCTTGCTGAAAAGGGAATGCTAAGTGAACCGTTACAAGATATTGTAAAACGTGATGAAGGCTTATACGGAATTGATGAAGTTATCGCACTTTCTATCGTGAATGTGTACGGCTCTATCGGTTTCACGAACTTTGGATATATTGATAAATTAAAACCTGGTATTTTAGAATACTTAAATGATAAATCAACTGGAAAGGTGCACACGTTCCTTGATGATATCGTTGGCGGAATCGCTGCCGCTGCTTCAAGCCGTTTAGCGCACCGAGCTGAGCACTCAGAATAATAGTGTTTTCTAGGCCGTCAGGTTCATGCTGACGGTCTTTCATATTCCATCAGCATAAATTCTCTTCCGCGACTCAAAAAAATAGGCCCTTGCTTAAATCCGATATTTTTATATAACGTAATCGCTCTTGTATTAAATGTCGCTACGCTTAATCGAAACATTTTTGCATTAAACTCTTTCGTGGCAAACGCTATTCCAGCTTGGAAGAATTCTTTCCCCATTCCTTTCCCGGTTAACGCCGGCTTCATGCCAAGTCCAATATCAATCACATCTTCTCCACCATATAAATGAGCATCTCTTCCACCATATAAATGAGCATCTCTTCCACCATATAAATGAGCATCTCTTCCACCTGGTACTTGTGCATTTGCTCCAAAACAAAAATAACCGATGAGGTCTCCTTGATCATCACAACAGCCATAATACGTTCCATCTAATAGCTCTTCCATTACTTCTTTCTCGCCTGAAAAACTATATAAATTATATGGTTCCTCGTACGTCCAAGTATTTATCTCATTTGCTTCTTCCTCTGTTAATTTATGTATATCCACTTTCTCTTTCCCCCTATTATATTTCTATTAACAATATTCGATATTCATCTTATAATTCATCTTTCTCAATATATTTTTTTAATTTCTTGCTTAATTTTTATGGAAGATTTTTCTTATTATGTTACGATTAAACAGAATCATTATAAATAAGGTGGTGACAATTTGAATTACTTTTCTTATCTCTCCTCAGAAGAACGGCAAAATTTTTTCTATAAAGAACCTCTTAGTTTTTCAAAAAATATAGGAAAAGAACAACTAGCTTACGCACTAGGCGCTACACTATATACTCCTGGCACGAAAGAAACGATTGCGGAAGATATAATTAGAAGGAAACATGTGGATGCTATCTCAATTATTCTTTGTCTAGAGGACGCTATAAGCGATGAGGAAGTAAAACTTGCAGAGCAAAACATCGTCGTTCAAATACAGCAAATCGCTAACTTAGTCAGTGCCAACATACTAAATCAAGCAGACATCCCACTTCTTTTTATTAGAGTTCGACAGCCAAGTCAAATGAAGAAAATTGTTACTGAATTAGGTAGTGCTGTTCATTGTTTATGTGGTTTTGTCTTTCCAAAATTCACACCGATTAACGGAAAGACTTATATCGATCAGCTTGCATATATAAACGAGTTATACTCATTATCGCTATATGGCATGCCGATTTTAGAATCACCCGAAATTATGTATAAGGAAACACGGGCAGAATCATTATTACAAATAAAGGATTTACTAGATTCTTATCACGATTACATCTTAAATGTACGTATTGGTGCTACTGATTTTTCAAGTATATTTAGTATTCGGCGCAATAAATACACACCTATCTATCATATTACTGTTGTCCGTGATTGTATTTCAGACATTATTAACGTTTTCTCAAGGGCAACAAATGAATATATTATTTCAGGATGTGTATGGGAATATTTTTCTAATGATCATGAAGAAGGGCTTATTCAAGAGGTATCACTTGACCATGCAAATGGCTTAATCGGAAAGACAGTTATTCACCCATCTCATATTAAAGTTGTACAGGCAATGCACATTGTCACAATGGAAGATTATTTAGATGCGAGATTAATTTTACAAAATGCAGATACGTATAATGGAGTGCTAAAAAGCAGTTTTTCTAACAAAATGAATGAAGTAAAACCTCATTATGGCTGGGCTCGCAAAACCATTTTAAAATCTAATATTTACGGGGTGCTACATGAAAACAAACAATTCACCGATCTCCTTATTACAAACGCAAAGCAACACGTATAACGTTTTAAATAATATACAAGTTCATGTAGAAGTACGTGATAATCCATATAATTTAGCGCTAGACAATCTTTTTCAAATGGCTGCGAGAATAAATAAGAAACGTAGTTTTTTATTTGTGAGTACAATCCTTGGAAAGCATCTTCCTATTAAACCTGCAGTCTCTCTATCAAGTGGAGTTGCTCTCGCTGCAAGATATATGGAAATACTACATAATATTTCTCATCCATTTCAAAAAGAAATTTTAAATCTCATTTCATTAGAAATTGATGAAATCCCAGAGGAAGTATTTCGTTATCAATATCCTCTGCAAGAAGAAGTTTTGTTCATCGGATTCGCTGAAACAGCGACATCACTTGGTCATTCTATGTTTCAATGCTTTCAAAATGCAAAGTATGTACATACAACTAGGGAATCGATACCCCACCTAGAATCTGTCATTACATTTGAGGAAGAACATTCTCATGCAACATCACACCGTTGTTATGTAGATGAAAGCTTTTTTCAAAACAACAATCCAATTGTTCTCGTAGATGATGAGATGACAACAGGAAAAACAGCATTAAATATTATTAGATCTATTCAAAATAAATTCCCACGAGAAGAATATATAATTGCTTCTTTGTTAGACTGGCGTTCTCATACTAATAGAAAACAATTTAAACAATTAGAAGAAGAACTTCAAATTAAGGTTCATGTTATTTCTTTATTAGAAGGCAGTATTCATACAACTGGCCAACCATTAAATATTGCAAAAAAAGAGATTCAAATTGAAGAAACAAAACCTGATTTCAAAAAACATACCCTTACCTGCCTAAAATCACCCTATACATCAAATTATATAAAATATACTGGGCGATTTGGCATTTCAGCATATGAACAAAAGCACATTCATTCTTTCGCCCAAGAAGCAGGAAAAACTTTAAAAAGAGAAAGAATTGGAAAACGAACACTCTGTCTCGGAACGGGTGAATTTATGTATATCCCAATGAAAATTGCTGCTGAAATGGGTGAAAATATTTTATATCAATCTACAACAAGAAGCCCTATCCATTCTGTTTCAAATGATGTGAACTACGCCATTCATAATCATTTCTCATATCCAAGTCCTGAAGATTCTACTATTACAAATTACTTTTATAATATTTCACCTCATGATTACGATGAAGTATTTGTTTTCATTGAGCGTGATTTAGGGGAAGAAGCCCTATCTCCTCTTCTACAGCAGTTACAAACAGTTATTCCTTTTATTCATATCGTCTCATTTTCAAATAGCATAGAAAAGGAAGGTTGATAATTATGGTAAAAGTAAATTCTCATATTAGTAGTTACAATCCAAATGATGCTATTTTTCTATTAAAAGATATTAGTGATTTAATGAAAGAAAGTTCCACGGAAACTAGAGAACAAGCAATTCAAGCTGGCACACATTATTCCGAAATGTTACCAATGGAATATAAACCCTCTAAAGCGTATATGGATTTATTCTTTTCTTCCCTGCAACAATACAAACACAAACTAGCCATCGCTGTTGGAGTTGTCGCCGAACAGATTATACAAACTAAAGGAACTAACCTTGTCCTCGTTTCATTAGCTCGTGCTGGTACACCTATTGGCATTCTTATCAAACGCTACATACGCTATCAATACAACCTTGATGTACCTCACTATTGTATTTCTATTGTTCGCGGACGCGGTATTGATGAAAATGCACTCCATTATATTTTGGAACATCACCCTAAAGAAACAATTCAATTCATTGATGGGTGGACTGGAAAAGGTGCAATAAAAAAAGAATTAGAATATGCAGTACACACATTTAACGAACGAAATAATACACACATTTCTCATTGTATGGCTGTGCTTGCTGATCCCGGTTACTGTACTTCAATTTACGGTACACGTGAAGATTTTCTTATTCCTAGCGCTTGCTTAAATGCAACAGTCTCTGGACTCATTAGCCGCACTGTACTAAATGACACCTATATCGGTCCAAATGATTTTCATGGTGTTAAATATTATAAAGAGCTAGAGCAAGAAGACTTATCAAATTTCTTCGTTGATGAGGTAACAGATTTATTCCCTTCTGTTCATTCTCATATAGATAATCAATTACGTTATATTACTTCAACTTACACTGATCCCTCTTGGCAAGGATTAAAAGATATACAGTCTATCCAAAATCACTTTGAAATTGACGATATTAACTTAATTAAACCAGGAGTCGGTGAAACAACTCGCGTATTACTCCGGAGAATACCGTGGAAAATTTTAATACGTAAGCAAAACAATCCCGATTTAAAGCATATTTTACTTCTTGCTAAAGAAAAGAATGTCTCTATTGAAATCTATGAGAATATGGCTTATTCATGTTGCGGGCTCATTAAGCCCCTTAGGAGGAAAACGATATGATTTTCGCCAGTGATCTTGATCAGACGCTTATTTATTCCCGGAAATCGTTTCGTGCCCCTATAGAAGATGAATCAATTCAACTCATTGAAACTTTAGATGGGAAAGAAATTTCTTTTATATCACATAAAACCATTTCACTACTAAAAAAATTACAACTGCACTCACATTTCATCCCAGTTACAACAAGAACTATTGAGCAGTTTCAGCGGATTGCTTTATTCCAAGACGAAATCATTCCCGAATACGCCATTACAAGTAATGGCGGTAATATCCTTCATAACGGGAAACAAGATGGTACTTGGAACAGGACAGTAAAAGAAAGACTATCGGTTGAATGTATAGAGAGAAACGACATACTAAAGGAATTTGGACAAATAGCTCATAAAGATTGGGTTATATCACAAAAAACAGCCGATGATCTATTCCATTATTGCATTATTAAACGGGAGAACATTCCTTATGATGAATTATCATCTTTCACTTCCTGGTTAGACAAACAAGGCTGGAATCATTCACTTCAAGGTAGAAAGCTATACTTTGTACCAAAACCAATTAACAAATGGGACGCTGTGCAATATATAAAAGAAATTTTGCAAATAGATACGATTATTACAGCTGGGGATTCTTTACTTGATTTATGCATGCTTGAAAAGGCGAACCATGCCTTCGCACCACTTCATGGTGAGTTAGGGGCAATGCATGATAACTTACAACCCCATATTTTAAAAACAGACGCAATTGGCATATATGCTGCAGAAGAAATCGTAAATAAATCACTTCAAATTATTCACAGTTCATTACCTACCCCATGATCATAATATGCACAATTGCATACGCACCATAATTAAACAAGTGGTACAATTTATTTGAATCGCTGTTGCTACACTTCTTGATTAAAGAAAAGGCGTTAACACGGAAATTAGCGTCTTATCAACCTCAAGCAATTGGCACATTTTGTCATCTTAAAAGACACTCCAACGAGTGTCTTTTTTTCTATATCCAACAAGGACTTACTCATTTCAAAGTATAAATACATAAAATAATGTAAATCATTACACGCATGAATCACTTTCTAAAAGTTATAAAGTAGATTCAAAATAAAAAAGCACTCTTAACTAGAGTGCTTTTTACTTTCAAACAAGGAGGCTACATATATGGATAGCACTCTCGTATTTAATTTCGGCATCGGGCTTGTCATTATTTTATTTGTCTTCTTTGTACTTTGTATGAGCGGGGTATAAAAAGGCGATTTTCGGGCGTCTTTTTATACATACATATGTATTACTTGACTTCTACAAAAACAGTAACCATAATAGTTACAGATATACAAATAACTATTCACATATCCACAAATAGGAGGAAGAAAAATGAAACATGTAATCGTTTATGCACACCCGAATACAGAAAGCTTCAACCATGCGATTTTAGAAACGGTAAAAAGTGAATTAGAAGGAAAAGGTCACGAAGTACGCGTTCGCGATCTATACGAATTAAACTTTAATCCAGTATTAGGCGCTTCCGATTTCATCTCATTTTCTAAAGGAAATACACCAGAAGATATTAAAGAAGAACAAGAGCATATCTCTTGGGCTGATAGCATTACATTTATTTATCCAGTTTGGTGGGCGGGACTTCCTGCTATTTTAAAAGGATACGTTGACCGTGTGTTTAGCCATGGATTTGCTTATGCTTACGGTGAAAACGGTATTGAAAAGTTATTAAGCGGTAAAAAAGGATTGTTATTATCTACAATGGGCAATACGAAAGAAGCATACACAGCAGGCGGCATGTTTGATGCGATGAAGAAAACAGCGGATGTTGGTATTTTTGAATTTACAGGCATTGAAACAATTGAGCATACATTCTATACAAGTGTTCCTTCTGTGGATGACAGTGTGCGTAAACAATATCTTGAAGAGGTTAAAGACGTTGTGAATCGTGCTTTTTAATAAAATTATATCAGTGATTTTCTAAATATATCAGCGCAACTCATATTATATCAGCGATTTTCTAAATATATCAGCGCAACTCATATTATATCAGCGATTTTCTAAATATATCGGCGCAACTCATATTATATCGGCGATTTTTCAAATATATCGACTTACCGACAAAAATCGACACTAGTCACAACTGAATGTTAGCCCACACCAATCGGGCTGCCCGCAAATATTAGAAAAAAAGCTGTTCCAAAGTTTGGAACAGCTTTCTTCATTACATCTTCTCAATCCACTCCGTCAAGTTATGCACAACTTGCGTTGGTTGTACTTCATATTCTGTTAACTTCTCCACAGTTGTGACTCCAGTGTGGACAAGAAGGGTATGCATGCCAGCATTTACTCCCGCTAAAATGTCTGTATCGTAGTTATCCCCAACCATTAATGCTTCATTTTTTTCTATGCCAAGCACTTTTAAAGCTTGTTCCATAATGATTGATTCTGGTTTTCCGATAAAGATTGGATCCACACCTGTCGATACTGCTACAACTGATGTTAATGAACCGTTACCTGGTAATAATCCGCGCTCAGTTGGAATGGCAATGTCCCCATTTGTAGAAATAAACGTTGCGCCGTTACGCACAGCAAGACACGCTTTTGCTAATTTTTCATATGTGATGTCACGATCTAAACCAACAACAACGAAATCAGGATTTTCATCCGCAAGTTCAAATCCTTTTTCCACAAGTGCATCATGCAAGCCTTCTTCACCAATCATATATACAGTTGCGTCTTGTTTACGTTCATAAATGAAGTTCGCAGTCGCCATACTCGTTGTGAATACTTGCTCTGCTTTCGCTGGAATATCGAAACGAACAAGTTTTTCTGCCACTTGTTCTGGTTTACGCGTTGAGTTATTCGTAACGAATAAATAAGGAATGCCGCGCTCTCCTAATGCTTTTACGAAGTCGCTTGCCTCTTCAATTTGTTCTTCCCCGCGATACATCGTACCGTCTAAGTCAATTAAGTAACCTTTATACATCGATTATGTCTCTCCTTCTATGCTAACGTTCTCACCTTATCATACCACTCTTATATTACCCGCTTTTTCCAAAGAAAAAAACGCTTTACCTAAAAGCGCCCCATAACGTTCATTTTTTCTCTTTTACTTGGTAAGAACAACTACAATCGCCCTCACACATATTTGCTAACGTCTTTACATCTGCTCCTGCAAATAAACGCTTATACATCTCTTTTTCATCTTTACATACTTGCGGGAATCTCTCTGCAATTTCCTTTAACGGACAGTTTTGTTTTTCAATTACGAAAGAATTCTCTCCATCTCTCTTTATTTGAACCATATAACCGTTTTTCTCTTGCATAGCTGCTATCTCTTGCACTTTATATGCTAAATTCTTTTGATTACTCACTCTCTTTTGTAACTGTTCTTCCATTCGCTTCGTTCTCTCTTTTAAAACGTAACGAAGTATTTTTTCATCACCCATTCGAGCTAAATCTTCTAGCATATCAATCGCAAATTGCTTATACTCTTTCGGGAATGTATCTTCTCCCTTTTCACTTAATCCATACAAATAAGTTGGTCTTCCGACATGTTGCCTTACCATCTTAGAATAAATGAGTCCGTCTTTCTCAAGATTACTTAAATGTCTTCGGATCGCCATTTCTGTAATCTCTAAAACGTCAGCTAGTTCAGCTACCGTGTGCTCTCCCTTTACTTTCAACAATTGTACAATTTCGTCTTTCGTCGTACGTGCTTCCCCCATACTTCACCCTTCTCCCTTTTCTTTCTCACATACAATATAAGATCCCCAAAAGGCATTCTCTGGGGATCTTATAAGCATAATTATTCTGGTACAAATGCAGATACAGGTCCTAATTCCTTTTCTAAATAACTGCGAATATTTGCTGGGTATTTCTCTACCACTGCAATATGTTTTTGAATCGTCTTATATAATTCATCATGATTCATTTGAATATAGTCTTGCGTAAGCATTTTTCGAAGAAGGATAATTTCTTTCATCCCTTGTCCATCTTCTTCACTTATCACTCGCTCGTCCATTAAAATATCAATAATATCTTCATAGCTTCCTGGATCGCGCATAATAAATCCATCAATCATCGCATTCCCGGCATCTAATACACAATCAATAATAAGATGGGCTATGCGCTCTAATGCGTAAAATTCAAACTCGGTTTCATATATCTTTTTCTCTTGAAATGTACTTGTTGCTCGTTCTAAACATACTAGCATTTGTTCTATTTTCTTTCTGTCTACAAAATACATGAATGTCACCTACCTGGAAATTAAAGCATTTACATTTTAATTGTAACGCTTTCTTCTGAAAAAATCGACAATTTTTCGAATTCACCTTTTCTCCGTTATTTGTTATAGTTATATTTGTATGATTTTTGAAATTGGAGGAATGGAATCTTGGAACGTGAACTCGCACTAGAAATTGTCCGTGTAACAGAAGCAGCAGCCTTAGCATCCGCACAGTGGATGGGCCGCGGAAAGAAAAATGAAGCAGATGATGCAGCAACTACAGCAATGCGTGATATGTTCGATTCAGTAAACATGGCAGGTACAGTTGTAATTGGTGAAGGAGAACTTGATGAAGCACCGATGTTGTATATTGGTGAAGAACTAGGAACAGGTAACGGTCCAGAAGTAGACATCGCCGTTGATCCATTAGAAGGTACAAACATCGTTGCAAAAGGTCTTGCAAATGCAATGGCAGTTATTGCAATCGCAGACAAAGGGAACCTTCTTCATGCTCCTGATATGTACATGGAAAAAATCGCGGTTGGTCCAAAAGCAGCTGGTAAAATTAGCTTAGATGATCCAATTGAAAAAACAATTGAAATTGTAGCAGAAGCTAACAATAAAAAGATTCGCGATCTAACAGTTATCGTTCAAGAACGTGAACGTCATCAAGATATTATTGACCGTGTTCGTGCAAAAGGTGCACGCGTAAAATTATTTGGTGACGGTGATGTTGGTGCGTCAATCGCAACAGCACTACCTGGAACGGGTATCGACTTATTCGTAGGTATTGGCGGAGCTCCAGAAGGTGTTATTTCTGCAGCAGCATTAAAATGCCTTGAAGGTGAAATGCAAGCTCGTTTAGTTCCAATGAACGAAGAAGAAGAAGCTCGTTGTCGTGAAATGGGATTAGAAGATCCTCGTCAACTTCTTATGTTAGATGACTTAGTATCTGGGGATGATGCAATCTTCTCAGCAACTGGTGTATCTGCTGGTGAGTTATTAGACGGTGTTAAATTCCTTGGTGGAGATTTAGCTGAAACATACTCTATCGTAATGCGTTACAAAACAAGAACAGTACGATTCATTAAAACGCATCACCATTTAGATCATAAACCACACTTAAACTTAGATATTTAATAAAGGAGCCATGTGTATGGAAGAACGTTTCTTTCTGTACGACGATACTGTCGCTACAAAAACTCGTTTCGTTAGCTTTATGGGAGAAAATGAGCGTCACGATTTAGCGCTATTATACTCCGATCGTCATTACGGTAAAACAATTGTCCTTGATATGCAACGCAATAAATTTGCAATCATCGGTGCTGACGATTTAAACGAACCAGGCTACTTAGAGCACGCATTTTCTATGACTGAAGAAATTGCAGAAGAATTACGCTCATTTTTATTTGAACTTATATAATTTATCGTATGCACCAGCTATTTTAGCTGGTGTTTTTTTATTGTAATTATTTTTAATTTTCAAACTAATATGTTATAATTAAGAATAAATCTATTTGGATAGAAAGGACGTTATCTACGTATGCCAACATTTACTTTGTAATGGACCAGCAATTGGATAGCATTACTCTCAAAAAAGCACCACGCTTTTTCAAGGGAGTAGTCTGCCCATTCCCATTACAAAGGAACGTAACGCATCTGTAGTATGATGTTTACGGAGGTTCCTAAGGGAACCTCCTTTTATTTTTGTCTTTTTCTCATGTCTTCATACTACAAGACATCCAAATAGCTGTATTACGTTTCTTTGCCACTACTATAAGAGGTGAAGAAAAATGCAGAAAGTACAACTTTCTTGGAGTTTATATGAAAATGAGCAAAACACAATCGAAAAGTATTGTAAAAATTGCAGACGCACTACCTTATTTACTGACACGAATATTCGTAGGCATAACGCCAACGGAAAAAACATATACCGCTTTGCCATTTATAAATGTCCGAAAGATCATACGTGGAATCAAAAACTGCGTATTTATAAATCATTTACTGATCACGTTGAAACAGTCGATATGACGCAGCAAGATCAAGCCGAAACAACTACTACTATTTCCATTATGCAACATAAAGAAAACGGCATAGCTAAAATCACGATCGTATTAGACATCGTTTTCGGTTCCCACCGCATCGATAAAGCCTTATCCACATATATTTCCGACTGGAGCCGTACACTCATTGTGGATAAAATTAAAAATGGGGATATTCAATTGAATGGACAACAAATGAAGCCAAATACAATACTATCTGAAGGAGATTCTATTTCAATTTGTTTATAAGGGGGAGTCTCATGCTAAATGTGAGAAAAGGTACGATGAATTTATTAGACGAATTAGATGCAATGTATACAGAATGTAAAAAAGCGCTCTTACAAAAGAAAATTTATCAATGGGATGATTCATATCCGACTCGAGAACATATTGCCTATCACTTAGAACAAGGTGAACTCTACTGCCTATTTGAGCATGATTCGCTCGTTGGTGCTGTTGTGTTGAATGAGTGGCAATCTCCAGAATATGAGCTAATTGATTGGTCAGAAACACACGGTCGCTTTCTTATCGTCCATTCTTTCGTCATCCATCCTTTCGCCCAAGGAAAAGGATATAGCAAAGTACTTTTATCCTTTTGGGAAAATGAAGCAAAACGAAAAGACTATACGGGCATACGATTAGATGCTTTCACTGGCAATCCCGTTTCATTGCGCTTGTATGAAAAGAATCATTATATTTGTCGAGGTGCTGTTTATTTTTCAAGTAAACAGCCTCCTCACAATTGGTATAACTGCTACGAAAAAAAACTCTTACAATCGTAAGAGTTTTTTTACTTCTTCACTTTTCGTAATACAAAATGTGCGCAACCGAAGTTACAGTACTCGTATAAATACTCCGTTAACGTACTAATTTTCGTATCATATGTCGCACGCTGGTTACTATCATCAAAGAATCCGCGCAGTCTAAGTTGCTCATATCCCCAGTCTCCAACGATATAATCATATTTATTTAAAATTTCTGCATAGCGCTCTTTAAATGCTTCTTCACTAAAACCGTCACGAAAGTTTTTAATTACTTCGTACTGCACATTATTAATGCTCACCGTAGCATGAATCTCTTGCTTTTGCTCCATCATTAACTTCCTCTCTAAGCATTCTTCTTTTTATCGTATCACAAAGCATAACAACCAACAATTTCAAATACAAAAAATTGAAAATTAGTGCATGCTATGGAGAAGGAGGTGATACATCGTGAAAAAACAAATTATACTCTCTCTCCTCACTCTTTCCTTATTTGCAGGCTGCCAATCAACGAATAAAGCCGAAATGGAACGTGAAGAAGGAAGCCGTGTTCTTGTTTCCAACAAAAACGACATGTATCATACGGAAAATACAAATACACGATTAACGAGAGTCGGTTATTCATCTAAACAAAAGCATGAAGTGTCTAACAAACAAGTAGGGGCCATTAACCGTGAGAAAGTCGCTGAAATGATTACAAGCATGACAGTCAAACTTCCTGACGTTACAAACGCTGCTACGCTCGTTACCGATGATGAAGTATTTGTTGTATACCGTGCAAACACAACGGATCCAAAACTCGTAGCGGATCAAGTATATAGAGCTGCTTTGTCCATCGTCCCTCGCTATTATAAAGGATATGTATCAACAGACCAAAAGTTGATTTCCCAAATTCAAGGTCTTCAATCTGGCGCATTAAATGATACAGAATATACGCAAAGCCTCGATATGCTAAAACGTGAAATGAGTAAAAATCCTCATTTGAACAATACGGGAGATCAGACTTTGAATGATATGATTAAAAAGTAAAACAGGTGGAGAAAATCTCCACCTGTTTTACTTTTTATTTTTTATTACGATTCGCATAAACCTCCATCGCATCACACATAAATTGCGCTAACCCCTCACCAAACTTATCGATATTTTTCGTGAAGCGCTCATCAGCGACGTACATTTGACCGAGTCCTTTAAAAGCATCTAATGAATATGCACCGAAGTTTTGCAAGTAATCGTACCACACTCCAATTGCTTCTTGTGCCTCTTTAGAATCTGGTGCTCCGTGTCTAAGCGCTGCTAAATTTCTATAAATAGCATTAAACTCCTCTTGGTTCTCTTTTGACATACCTTTTGCATATTCGTTCGCTTTATCTACAGCTGCATCTCCCCATTTTTCACGTGCTTCTTCTTCATATGGGTTATGGCTGAAATCGAATCCTTCAAATTTCTCTTTGTTCGTCATTTCAATCTCTCCTTTTGTATGCTGAATTGTTTTATCAATCGTCGCAATCACTTTATCTAATCTAGCACGCTTTTCAAGAAGCATTTTCTTATGAAGCTCTAGTGCCTCTTCGCGATCAAATGATGGACTCATGATAATCTCTTTAATTTTTTTCAAAGGGAAGCCAAGCTCTTTAAAAAACAAAATTTGCTGCAATGTCTCTAAATTTTCATTGGAATACAGACGATATCCAGACTCTGTCGTCTCGTCTGGGGTTAACAACCCAATTTCATCGTAATGATGCAGTGTGCGCACACTAATTCCAACTAAATCAGCTACTTCTTTTACTCTCATTGTCATTTGTATCTCCCCCTTAGTACATACGATAAAGTATGACGCAACGTTAGAGTCAATAAGTAAATTCATTTTATCTTAAAAAGTTTCATCTCTCCTATATTTGATGCATAATAGTTATGTACATATATTAGAAAGCGGTGAAAGTATGGTTTCAAATACTGTAATTGCCAGCATCATCTTTCAACTCATTGTCTCGATTCTGGTCCCAATTATTGTACTCGTTTATTTCCGTAAAAAATATAATATGAATTGGAAAGTAGTCGGCATTGGTGTTCTTATCTTTATCGGATTTACTCAAATTCTTGAAACACCATTCCACCTATTTATGCGCGGTAATCCAACAATCGCTCCATTTTTAGAAAATCCGTTTGTCTTCGCAATTTATGGCGGATTGACTGCTGGTATTTTTGAAGAATTAGGACGCTTCGTTGCCTTCTTCTTCTTACTAAAAAAATATCTAGAATATAAAGATGGCTTCGCTTATGGAATTGGTCACGGCGGAATTGAATCTATTTTAATTGGCGGTTTTTCTGCATTACAAGCATTAATCTTTGCTAATTCTATTAACGATGGTAGCTTCGCTCGACTGATTGAACAAAAACCCGAGCTGAGCATTTTACAGGACATGTTAATTCAGCAACCTGCCTACTTATACTTCCTTGGTAGCTTAGAAAGAATTATGGCACTCGTGCTTCAAATTGCCTTTACAATGCTTGTTTTATACGCAGTAAAACAGAAGAAATATATCTTCCTAGTATACGCTATACTATTCCACGCATTTGTAGACTTTTTCGCGGCCCTTTACCAAACAAAAACAATCAATATCTTCGTTGCAGAAGGAATTACACTTCTTTGTACAATTGGCGCTGTCGTTCTTATTCGCAAAATGAAAGCGAAATTAATGAGTGTACCGGAGTAAAAAATAAACCACCGATTGGTGGTTTATTTTTTATGGATTGTCGCAATGATGATAGCTTTTTCCTTCTTGCAGCTCCCTCTTTGTTTCTGCATCTATAACGATATATTTATGAAACTCTTCTACTTCATTTTGAGAAAAGGAAGCAAAAAAATAAACTTGGCGATCAGGATGAACAAAAAAATCTTGAAGCATCACACTACTCCGACAACCCACGGCTGTTTTTTGTAGGAAAGAAAATTCTTCATCGGGCACTTCTTTAAATAAGATTTTTTTCGAACACTATATGCTGCATTATTGTATTCTTTATAAATTTTCTTATCTAACTGTTTATAAAAAATATCCTCACTCACAAATGACTTATTTCGATTGCTTGGATAATTTACTTTTTGATTCGACTCTGCATAAGTTGTGGACAAGTGTATAAAAAAAACAAAGACTAACTACAATACATATCATTTTATTCATGATTGCACCTCAAATGTTCATTATCCACATTACTTTTCCACATATTTAAATCCATATGCCGTTTTACAAGAAAAAGGAATTATTTCCACATTTGTCGAAGTATATAGCGTCAACTTGAAAGATGGGGATGAATTATGAAGAAAATTATTGTAATACGACATTGTTCAGCAACTGGGCAAAAACGTGATGCTGAATTAACGACCGATGGAAAAGACCAAGCAAATACCCTTGCTACATTTCTCTTAGAAAATCATCTACAAATCGATCATATTATTTCAAGCCCATTTGTCCGAGCTATCGATTCCATTCGGCCCTATGCGCTCCAAGCTAACTTATCTATCCAAGAAGATGAACGATTAACTGAACGCATATTGAGCAACGTTCCAATGGATGATTGGATGCAAAAACTAGAATCTACTTTTACAAATATAGATATTGCCTTTTCAGGCGGAGAGTCAACAAAACAAGCAACAGACCGTGCCATATCGCTTATTCAAGACGTTTTACAATTAAACCATACAACAACACTACTTGTTACACATGGCAATTTACTTACGCTCATTTTAAAGCATTTTAATCATACGATTGGCTTTAATGAATGGAGAACTTTAACGAATCCTGATATTTACGAAATTACAATCGACGAACAATGTATCATAAAACGCTTATGGGAAGCATCGTCTAAGTAATATCCCTTTCCAAAACATTCAGTTGACGCCACGAGAAGAAACTGTACTAATAATAGAAAGGGGTATCACTCCATATGTACGAAGATGTACTTGCTCTACTACATAAAACAAATGTTTCTTATGAAAAATTTGAACACGAACCAGTACTCGATTATGAGACAGATCGGATTGTACGTGAGAGACTCGGCTTACAAGGCACTCCAAGTAAAAGCTTATTTTTAAAATCAAAGTCTGGAGATTATTACGTATTTTTTACGTTAGAGGGCACAAGGCTCAACCGGGGAGAGATGAAAGAACTAACAGGAGAACGCTTATCTCTCTGTTCTCCTGATGAACTGCGAGACAAAACTGGTTGTACGCCGGGATGTGTGGCTCCTTTCGGATATTCACACGATGTAACAATTATTGTGGATAACGCTATTTATACGTACGATAAAATTTTAATTACACCTGGTGTACCTGAATTTACAATTGAATTATCCACAGAAGAATTAAAAAAGATTTTATTAACATGTCCAAATACCGTTTTAGAGTATAAACAAAAAGAGAGCTAATCGTTAGCTCTCTTTTTTCATTATTTAGCTTCTGCTGTTTTTTCTTTTGCAGAACGTACTTGCTCATCCGCATGGTAAGAAGAACGCACAAGTGGGCCAGCTTCACAGTGGCTAAATCCTTTGCTAAGTGCAATTTCTTTAAGCTCTGCAAATTCTGCTGGTGGGTAATATTTAAGAACTGGTAAGTGCTTCTTAGATGGTTGTAGGTATTGCCCAAGAGTTAAAATATCCACATTGTTTGCACGTAAGTCATCCATTGCTTCAATTAAATCTTCTCTCGTTTCACCTAAGCCCACCATAATGCTCGATTTAGTTGGAATATCAGGCTGCATTTCTTTCGCTCGACGTAAAAACTCTAATGAACGTTCATATTTTGCTCTAGCGCGAACTCGGTCAGATAATCGACGTACTGTTTCAATGTTATGGTTTAAAATATCTGGTTTTGCATCCATTAACATTTTTAAGTTTTCTTCTACTCCACCCATATCAGATGGTAATACTTCGATAGACGTGAATGGGTTTTTACGACGTACTGCTCGTACTGTTTCAGCAAAAACAGCTGCTCCCCCGTCCTTTAAATCATCACGTGCAACCGCTGTTATAACAACGTGCTTTAAGCCCATTTGTACTACTGAATCTGCCACGCGTTCTGGTTCTTGTAAATCAAGCTCAGTTGGTAAGCCTGTTTTAACCGCACAAAAACGACAAGCACGTGTACAAACCGCACCTAAAATCATAAATGTTGCTGTTTTTCTTACAGCCCAGCATTCATGAATATTCGGACATTTTGCTTCCTCACAAACTGTATGAAGATTTTTAGAACGCATCATTTTCTTTAAGCCTGTATAGTTTTCATTCGTGTTTAACTTAATTTTCAACCATTCGGGCTTGCGCTTATATTCTGTTTGTTTTGTCATGGTTATCAACTCCGCACAATATGAAATAGTTTACCGTGTTCGCTTCTTTCAATGTAACATATCTATTCTAACGTATGAAAGCGATTTGCTCAAATGAAGATTCTAAGATTTTTTCCAATCGTTCCCTATAATGAAATACTCCGTATATCCCACACTAAAAAGAGTGATGTTGTGAAAGGAGTCTATTTCATGCTTCGAAAAATTTCTCTTTTGCTTTCTATTTGTTTTCTTCTCCACCAAAACATCGCTTACGGTGAAGATAATCAGCAAAGCATATACGAAAAGCGCATGGCACTATATAAAGAAACCGAGCAGTCTTCAGGCATTCCATGGTATTACTTAGCTGCAATGGATCAATATGAAAGAAATATACGGAGCGTAAGAAAAGATATTCCGAAAAAACCAGATGCCATCATTTCCCTTTATTTCAAACCAGAAATATGGGCTGGACCTATTAATAGTAACGATACTCTTCCCCATACAATTTCTCTATTTGGCGGAATAGGTTTAGATGGTGACAAAGATGGATTTGCAAATGCAAATAGCGACCGTGATCTTCTGCATACCGCAGCGACTATTTTAAGGAAACAAGGAACATCAGAAGACCGTATTAAAATTATGCTCTGGGAATATTATAGACGTGCCAAAACAGTTGATTTAATTAGCGAATACGCCCAAATTTATAAACATTATGGACGTATTAATTTAGAAGGAAATGCTTTTCCTCTTCCGATCCGTAGTGACCATAGCTACCGTAGTACTTTCGGCGCTGGAAGAAGTTTTGGCGGCAGAAGGATTCATGAAGGAACCGATATTTTTGCCGGATATGGCGTGCCAGTAAGATCGACTTGCTATGGCATTATTGAAACGAAAGGTTGGAACCGCCTTGGTGGATGGCGCATTGGTATTCGCGACCTTCATAACAATTACCATTATTACGCTCATTTAGGCGGGTTTTCAAAAGAAATACAGCTTGGACAAATTGTTGAGCCAGGGAAAGTAATCGGATTTGTTGGTAGCACTGGTTATGGACCTCCTGGTACAGCCGGAAAATTTCCGCCCCACTTACATTTTGGCATGTATAAAGACAATGGCTATACAGAATGGGCCTTCGATCCATACATGCATTTAAGCCTTTGGGAGCGCAAAGAACGAGCAAATACAAAACGATAACCGTAGCTGCATTGCTACGGTTATTTTTTATCCAGTAAAAGCCTGACTGAGCCGAGTTTCACTTTATTTACAACTAACTATCTGTTTTCTTTTTATCAGGTACAGCAACACTTCCGCTTCCATAATACGTAGGCACTTCCCCTTGAACGATACGCGTCGCAATCGGAACATTTTGTTTCACCTTTATCTCTTTCGTATGAAATGGAATAATCACTTGCAATGTTACTTCCATTTCCATAACAATTTGAATCGCTGTAGTATTAATCCCATGCGGCTCAATTTTTTGTTTAATATCTGTATTCACATGTCCAACTGGCGTGAAATGAATCGGAATATCTGGTCCTATATTACCAAGAAGTGCATTATCAGTTACACGCCCAAAAGGAACTGCCATAGTCGCGCCGTTTTTTTCAGCAATACCTAGCTCCTTCAACTTCCCTTGTTCTACTTGCTGCAAATATTTTTCTATGTATGTGGTCGTTGATGTTACGATTTCATTTACTTGCTTTGTATTTAAATTAATTGTGGATACTTTTCCGTTTTTATCATTCTGTACTTTCATTAATGAATCTACATCGAATCCTTCATTAATTCGATCCTTTACTGCCTTCGTCATAATTGCCGTCGCCATTTTATGTGTCTCTACTTCCCCATATTTAATTAAGGTCGGCTGAATATTATTATTCACAATCCACAACCCTTGCGTAAGTAATATAACAAAAAGAATAAACGACATAAGCAGTATATACCGAAAGGCAATAGGTCCCCTTCGAAACCGCGAGTTTTTCGAGCGAAATATACTCATAAAAAAACCTCCTTCTTATATCATTTCTATGCAAGAAGGAGGGACGATATATGCTTATCTCATTTTTAATAATGCTTCTTTTCCAATCGTACCTGCTGGAATGCCTAATGCTTCAGCTCCAGTCGTTACCGATTCTAGTGGCGCTTCAAGAAGTTGTTCAATCGTTCTTACACCAACCGCACGGCCAGCAATAATTCCTCGATCACCTAATTTCTCATTTAAAAGACCTACATCTAATGCACCACACATAATATATCCTTTATCGCTCATTACAGCTAGCAAATTCGTCTTTGGAAGTTTCACGCTAACTGCAATAAACGTATAATTATCAATTATAATTGGCTCCACATTAACCATAGTTCACACTCCTCTCTTTCTTATCTGTATGACAAGAGAAAAATGAGTGTTACAAGTTAACTAGCCTATAGTTTAACGGAAGATGTATAAGTTATTAACATATCTGTTAACACATCTCTAAGTAGTTCTGGCATATAATATTGTTTGTCAGAAAGTGTGGATAGCTCTGGGTATAAGTAGCCAAATGTAAACATATCAATCGTTCCTACTGTATATATACGATCTAATTCCAGCGATTCCCCGTTAATTAATACATCTTCGAGTAAAATTTTATTCCCGGGAATCGTATCTGGAATGACTTCTACACCAGCGTAAATCATTTTCCCCATCACTTTTCCCCGAAATCCGAATCCTTTCACCTCAAGATTCTCCATATTCGGCTTACGTGCTTTCAAAATAACTTCTCTTAATATCTTTCCTGGAACTTTCAAAGCACACGGATTAATTGGATGTGGACAAATTCTGTGAATATCTCCGCGCGTTACAACACCCTCTTCTAACCCTTCAAGAAGTACACCAGCGTTCACCATGCCAATCTCTGCATTGCACCATGTTTTCAGCGCACTTGCTAACATGTGAGAAAACGGCGTCTCATGAAACCAATCAACCGGTAATGACTCTTTTAAATGAACGACAGACTCTGCCATTATATGCTCACTTTCTTCCTGCAGTATTTCAATTGTGGATAACGGCTCGCTATAAGCACCTAACCGTTCCGTCTTAATCGCCCTACCGTCTTTTTTCAGCAATTTCTTCATCTCTATATCCACAGTAAGCTGCACGTGACCAACGTAACGCCCCCACTTTTCACAACAACAAAGTAAAGTATTATTCAGTAGAATACCACGCTCAAATAAATGATGCGTATGTGCTCCTAAAATAACATCTATATCATAATGCTCTGCCATATACTCATCCATACTTTTTCCAAGGTGAGAAAGGACAACCGTAATATGAGCCTCATCTTTCACTTCTTCTAAAATAGACTCTAAATGAATAATGGGATCTTCAATATGCCAATCGAGCATCTGATAAAACTCTGGATAAGCTACCGTTAATCCGATAAAAGCAATGGTAATCCCATCCGTCGTTGTATGCAATTTATAAGGCCTTGCCCATGACGGACGTACCCCTTCTTTTTCAAATAAATTTGCGACAAGTATTTCAAATCCAGCATCATCATAGAGCCGATTCAAATGCTCCTTCGCTAACGTAATTCCTTCATTATTTCCGATCGTTACATAATCATATAACGCCTCATTCAAAAGCTTCGTATTCCCAAGTCCATTCGTCGCTTCCGAAATACTATGAAAACGATCCACATGATCGCCGATATCAACCGTCAAAACAGTCTCTCCCGCTTCCTGTCTTCGCTTTTTCTCCCCTAGAACAAACCGAGAAATTTGCGGCCAATTTTCAAAATGACTATGTATATCGTTTGTATGATAAAGGTGGATGATTGTTTCTTTATTTGTATTCAGAGAAAAAACCTCCTCTCAGTTCCTTACTGCCATTTACGCTATGCGCACACAATAATCCTGTAAATACTTTTCGTCTTTTCTTGCTATTTTACATTGTACTCGCATTGTGAGAAAAAGCAAAAGATTGTCCTTTTTATATGAGAAACTTTATTTTTGCCAGTGTGGGGATTTGTTGGTAGAGCGGGGATTTGTCAGAAAGTTAGCCGTGGGGATTTTCCCATAAGTTCTTTGCTGCATTTGTCAGTATTTTAATCTAAATTACTTTCAGTTGCCCTCTTTATGTATAAATGCTCCTTTCCTTTTTGAAGGGTACGGGGTATTCGTTCCTCTTGCTATGTCGTAATTTGTTGATAAGTCGATATCCCTTGTCGAATCGTCGATATATTGAAATAATCGCTGATATATTTCGAGTTATGGACGATATATTTGAAAAATCGCTGATATATTTAACTGAACACCCACCCGGGTATCCTCTCCCAAGCCAAGACAAATCCGCAAAACAAAAAAGCGCCCTGCACAGCAGGGCGCTTTCTTCATACATATATTATCCAGCTTTGCCTCCTAGACCCTCATGTCTAAGAACCTTCCGCACGAGAAGATAAAAAGCATCTTCTGTGCGAAAGAACCTTAGCCAACGGGTCTGAACAGTCGGCTCCGCATTTCTATTTAACCAATAGAACCTTCCATCTCAAACTTGATTAGGCGGTTCATTTCAACTGCGTATTCCATTGGAAGTTCGCGAGTGAATGGTTCAATGAAGCCCATTACGATCATTTCTGTAGCTTCTTGCTCAGAAATACCACGGCTCATTAGGTAGAATAATTGTTCTTCTGATACTTTAGATACTTTCGCTTCGTGCTCAAGTGAAACGTAATCGTTTTTGATTTCGTTGTAAGGAATTGTATCAGATGTAGATTGGTTATCCATGATTAACGTGTCACACTCGATGTTAGAGCGAGAGTTTTTCGCTTTTGGTCCGAAGTGTACGATACCACGGTAAGTTACTTTACCACCATGCTTCGCAATCGATTTAGAAACGATTGTTGAAGACGTGTTTGGTGCTAAGTGAATCATTTTCGCACCAGCATCTTGGTGTTGGCCTTTACCAGCAATCGCGATAGATAATGTTAAACCACGAGCGCCTTCGCCTTTTAAGATAACTGCTGGGTATTTCATCGTTAATTTAGATCCGATGTTACCGTCAATCCATTCCATCGTTGCGTTTTCTTCACAAACCGCACGTTTTGTAACTAGGTTGTATACGTTGTTCGCCCAGTTTTGGATTGTTGTATAACGGCAATAAGCATCTTTTTTAATGATGATTTCTACTACCGCACTGTGAAGTGAGTTAGTAGTGTAAACAGGTGCTGTACAACCTTCTACGTAGTGTACGTGTGCGCCTTCGTCTACAATGATAAGCGTACGTTCGAATTGTCCCATATTTTCAGAGTTAATACGGAAATACGCTTGAAGTGGTGTATCAACTTTAACACCTTTTGGAACGTAGATGAATGATCCACCAGACCAAACTGCAGAGTTTAATGCAGAGAATTTGTTGTCTGTTGGTGGGATTACTTTTCCGAAATGTTCACGGAAAATATCTTCGTTCTCTTTTAATGCGCTATCTGTATCTTTGAAGACGATTCCTAGAGCTTCTAGGTCTTCTTTCATGTTGTGGTATACAACTTCAGATTCGTACTGTGCAGATACACCAGCTAAATATTTTTGCTCAGCTTCTGGAATACCTAATTTATCAAATGTTGCTTTAATTTCATCAGGTACTTCATCCCAAGACTTCTCAGATTTCTCAGATGGTTTTACGTAGTACGTAATTTCATCGAAATCTAAGTCGTTTAAGTCGCCGCCCCATTGTGGCATTGGCATTTCGTAGAACTTATCCAGTGATTTTAAACGGAAGTCTAACATCCACTGTGGTTCTTCTTTCATACGTGAAATTTCTTCAACGATTTCTTTTGTTAAACCGCGTCCAGCACGGAAAATCGAAACGTCTTTGTCTTTGAAACCATATTTATAATCGCCGATATCTGGCAGTTGCTTCGCCATGTTGGTGTGTCCCTCCTTAGATAACCTCGTTTTTAGGAACCTTTAACATTACTTATCTTCGTTTAAGCCCTTTTCTAACGCTTTCCACGCTAATGTTGCACATTTAATACGTGCAGGGAACTTGCATACGCCTTGTAATGCTTCAATATCTCCTAAATCGATGCTGTCATCGTACTCTTTTCCTAGCATCATGTCAGAGAAAATTTTCGAAAGCTGAAGTGCTTCTTCAATTTTCTTACCTTTTACTGCTTGTGTCATCATTGAAGCTGAAGACATTGAGATTGAACATCCTTCGCCTTCAAACTTCGCCTCTTGCACAATACCTTCTTCTACTTTCATCGTAAGTTGAATACGATCGCCGCAAGTTGGATTGTTCAAGTTAACGGTAACACTATCTTCTAATACGCCATGGTTACGAGGATTTTTATAATGATCCATAATAACTTGACGATATAACGTATCTAAATTATTAAATGACATTTGTGAAATACTCCTTTGTCTTGATTAGCGAGTCAACAAATGTATCAATTTCTTCTTTTGTATTATATAAATAGAAGCTCGCACGTGCTGTTGAAGAAGCTTTTAGCCACTTCATAAGCGGTTGTGCACAGTGATGTCCTGCGCGAACTGCAATGCCTTCTACATCTAATACAGTCGCTACATCGTGAGGATGTACGTCTTCAATATTAAATGTAACAAGACCAGCGCGATGCTTTGGACCATAAATTGTAACGCCATCTACTTCTGATAGTCTTTCTAAAGCGTATTGCGCTAATTCATGCTCATGCTTTTCAATATTATCAAGACCGATTTCTTCTAGGAAATCAATTGCCGCACCAAGTCCGATTGCATTACCGATAATCGGTGTACCTGCTTCAAACTTCCACGGAAGCTCTTTCCAAGTAGATTCTTGTAAATCTACGAAATCAATCATTTCACCACCAAATTCAATTGGCTCCATATTGTTTAGCAATTCTTTTTTACCATATAATACGCCGATACCTGTAGGGCCACACATCTTATGAGCAGATAATGCGTAGAAATCACAGTTTAAATCTTGTACATCTACTTTCATGTGAGGTGTACTTTGTGCACCGTCAACGACCATAATTGCGCCATTTTCGTGTGCAATTGCTCCGATTTCTTTTACAGGGTTAATCGTTCCAAGTACGTTAGAAACATACATGATAGAAACGATTTTTGTATTCGGTGTAATTGTTTGACGAGCATCTTCTATTGAAATTGTCCCATCTGGTTGAAGCGGAAGATATTTTAAAGTTGCACCAGTTTTCTTCGCAACTTGTTGCCACGGAATGATATTACTATGGTGCTCCATGTAAGAAATAACGATTTCATCGCCCTCTTTTACATTTTCAAGACCATAGCTAGCCGCTACTGTATTTAATGCAGTTGTCGTTCCGCGCGTGAAAATAATCTCTTCCATTGATTTCGCATTGATAAACTTGCGAACTTTCTCACGTGCACCTTCATACGCGTCGGTAGCTTTCGTACCGAGCGTATGAACACCGCGATGCACGTTAGAATTATATTCTTTATAGTAACGTTCTAACGTTTCAATGACTTGAATTGGTTTTTGAGAAGTTGCTGCACTATCGAAATAAACAAGTTGTTTGCCGTTCACTTTTTGATCAAGAATTGGAAACTGTTTGCGTATTTCATGAATATTCATTAGCGAACTTTCCTTTCAATTACCTCAACAAGCTGTGCCTTTACTCCTTCAATTGGAAGCTCATTAACTACAGGTGCTAAGAATCCATGGATGACTAAACGTTCTGCTTCGCGTTTTGGAATACCACGGCTCATCAAGTAGTATAGTTGGACTGGATCTACGCGACCTACTGAAGCTGCGTGACCTGCCATTACATCATCTTCGTCGATTAAAAGAATTGGGTTTGCATCACCGCGAGCTTTTTCATCTAACATAAGAACGCGAGAAGATTGTTGTGCATTTGATTTAGATGCACCGTGTTCAATCTTACCAATTCCGTTAAAGATAGATGTTGCACTATCTTTTTGTACACCGTGTTTTAAAATCCAACCTTCAGAATGTTTACCGAAGTGAACAACTTTAGTTGTAAAGTTTTGTGTTTGGTTGCCACGGCCAATTGTTACTGTTTTCGTATCAGCATATGAACCGTCGCCCATTAAGTTCGTAACGTTCTCTGAAATTGTGTTTCCGTCATTCATAAGGCCTAGAGCCCAATCAATACGGCCGTCGCGTCCTACAACGCCGCGGCGGTTAACGTAAGTTGTTACGTCTTTTGCTAATAGATCAACTGCACCGAATTTCACTTGTGCGCCTTGTTCCACGATTACTTCTGCTACGATATTTGCAATACCTTTAGCATTTTCATTTGCAACATAGTTTTCTACATAAGTTGCAGTACTGTTCGCATCAGCTACGAATAGTACGTGGTTATATACGTTAGCTTCTTCGCCGTCTACTAAGAATACAGCTTGAAGTGGAGTTTCAAGAACAACGTTTTTCGGAACATATACGAATGCACCACCGTTGATTAATGCAGCATGAAGTGCAGTTAGACGATGCTCGTCTACTTTCACGCCGTCTTTCATTAAGTACTTTTGTACTAGTTCAGCATGCTCAGTTGCTGCTGTTACGATGTCTGTAAAAATAACACCTTTTTCTTTTGCTTCGTCTGCTAAAGAAACGAATGCAGTTGTACCAGTGCGTTGTACTAATACGCTGTTATTTTCATCGATTAAGTTTTTCACTGCTTCTGGAAGTTCAGTTAAAGAACTTACAGGCTCTTGCTTAGCAGCGTCGCCTTTTCCGATAAAGTCCCATTTGTCAATTTTCGTTTTATCAGGCGTTGGCATTGGAAGTTCAGTTGCTTGTGCAAGAGCTTGTAAGCGGAACTCAGTCAACCAAGCAGCTTCGTTTACTTCGCTTGCGCGTTGACGGATTGTTTCTTGATCGAAAGGTAATGTACCGATTGTCATGTTTATGCTCCTCTCTTACGCTTCTTGCTCTGTTGTTTCGTCTTCAATACCTAATTCTTTTTTAATCCAGTCGTAACCTTCAGCTTCTAGACGTTGTGCAAGCTCAGGGCCACCAGATTTAACGATACGACCGTTCATCATAACGTGAACGAAGTCTGGAGTGATGTAGTTTAATAAACGTTGATAATGCGTAATCATTAGGCAACCGAACTCTTCGCCGCGCATTTCGTTAATACCTTTAGATACAACTTTTAATGCATCGATATCAAGACCTGAGTCGATTTCATCTAAGATTGCGATTTTTGGCTCAATCATCATTAATTGAAGGATTTCATTACGTTTTTTCTCTCCACCAGAGAAACCTTCGTTTAAGTAACGTTGTGCCATTTCTGGATCCATTTCTAGGAATTCCATGTTTTTATCTAATGTACGGATAAATTTCATAAGAGAAATTTCATCGCCTTCTTCACGACGTGCGTTAATTGCAGAACGTAAGAAGTCAGCGTTTGTTACTCCGCTAATTTCACTTGGATATTGCATTGCTAGGAATAGACCTGCTTGTGCGCGCTCGTCTACTTCCATTTCTAATACATCTTCACCGTCGATGATGATGCTACCTTCTGTTACTTCATACTTTGGGTGACCCATAATTGCAGAAGATAAAGTTGATTTACCTGTTCCGTTAGGTCCCATAATTGCGTGGATTTCTCCACCTTTTACTTCAAGGTTTACACCCTTTAAAATTTCTTTGCCATCAATTGATACGTGTAAGTCTTTAACCGTTAATGTAGAACCAGCCATCTCAATACCTCCATTAATCCTATATATACATTTTAAAAATTCCTAAAACGTTCATATTCTCATTTTATTCTCATTCTAATTTTATATCAAATAAAATGATATCGCAAACGACGAAAAAAAGTAACCGTTTTTTCACAAATGTATATAAGTATTTCCTTCACATCTTTCTATGATACACCTTTCTTCTTATTTATATAAAGAAAAAAGGACTGGTAATTTTCCAGCCCTTTCCTTATATTTATTCACTTACCGGAAGTACAGCACCTTTATATTCTTTATTAATAAAATCTTGAATTTCTTTTGAATGTAGCACTTCTACTAGCTCTTTAATTTCTTTTTTCTTCTCATCACCTTTACGAACTGCAATGATGTTTGCATACGGAGAGTCCGCTCCTTCAATCGCAATTGCATCCTTTGTTGGATTTAATTTTGCATCAATTGCATAGTTTGAATTAATAAATAAAGCATCACCTTCATTATTTTCATACAGCTTTGGTGACAATCCAGGCTCTACATCTGTTTTAAACTTTAAGTTTTTCGGATTTTCGACTACATCTTTTACTGTTGCCTTAACAACATCTACTCCGTCTTTTAATTTAATAACGCCGCCTTTTTGTAACAGTGCTAGCATACGGCCACGCTCCGCTACGTTATTACTCATAATCACTGTCCCGCCATCTGGTAAGTCTTTTAAGCTTTTATACTTCTTAGAATAAATACCCATCGGCTCTAAATGGATTTTTCCTGCGTTTACAATTTTATATCCCTTTTCTTGAATTTCTTTATCTAAGTACGGAATATGCTGGAAGTAGTTCGCATCAATTTCTTTATCCGCTAACGCTTTATTTGGCAGTACATAATCCTGAAACTTTTTAATCTCTAACTTAATGCCTTTTTTCTCTAATATCGGCTGTGCCTTTTCTAAAATAACAGCGTGCGGCACGTTAGAAGCTCCCACAACAAGCTTATTCTCTTCCTTCCCTCCGCAAGCAGCTAATGTAAATACAGATAATGCTGTAACAACTGACAATAGAATCTTTTTCATATGACGTCCCCTTCTCCCTATAGTTATGTAGTAAAAAAGGACCGGCATACACCAGCCCTTTTTCAGCAATTATTCTTTTACAGGAACAACTGCACCTTTATATTCTTTAGTAATAAAGTCTTCAATTTCTTTAGAATGTAATACTTCTACAAGCTCTTTAATCGCTTTTTTATCTTTATCACCTTTACGAACCACTAGTACGTTTGCGTATGGAGAATCATCGCCTTCAATTGCAATTGCATCTTTTTCTGGGTTTAATTTCGCATCAATTGCATAGTTCGAGTTAATTAAAACAGCGTCGCCTTCTTTATTGTTATACACTTGTGGCAACAAACCAGGCTCAATATCCGTTTTGAATTTTAAGTGTTTCGGATTATCTGCAATATCTTTTGGAGTTGCACTAACTGGATCTACTCCGTCTTTAATTTTTAAAATGCCTTCTTTTTGTAAAATTGCTAAACCACGTCCATGGTCAGTAACGGAATTACTCATAATAATTGTCGCCCCGTCTGGAAGTTCTTTTAAACTCTTATATTTTTGAGAATATACACCAATTGGTTCAATATGAATTTTCCCTGCTATTTCAAAATCATATTTTTTATCTTTAATTTCTTTTTCTAAATATGGAATGTGCTGGAAATAGTTTGCATCTAATTCCTTATCCGCTAACGATTTATTTGGCAACACGTAATCTTGGAATTTTTTCACTTCTAATTCAATTCCTTTTTTCTCAAGTAACGGTTTTGCTTTTTCTAAAATTTCAGCATGCGGTACGTTAGAAGCACCAACAACAAGTTTCTTTTCATCTTTATCTTTCCCGCCACAAGCAGCTAACCCAAAAATTGAAGTTGAAATAAGTGCCGTAAGTAATAATTTTTTCATTTAAAATATCCTCCCGTTTTTATTATCGTTTATCTATTCGAGTCGTTAAACTATCACCAATCCACTGGATTAAAAATACAACTAGTAATACACAAATTGTCGCAACGATTGTTACATCGTTATTCCCTCTCTGGAATCCTTCTAAGTAAGCAAGTGTTCCAAGGCCACCAGCACCAACAACTCCCGCCATTGCTGTATAGCCTACTAAAGCAATTGTCGTAACCGTAATACCAGATACTAATGCTGGTAATGATTCTGGAATTAACACTTTCAAAATAATTGTGCTTGTTTTTGCTCCCATTGCTTTTGAAGCTTCAATTACACCTTTATCAATTTCGCGAAGTGCAATTTCGACCATTCTCGCGTAGAATGGTGCGGCTCCAATAATTAAAGCCGGCAGAGCTGCACTTGCTCCAAGAATTGTTCCAAGAAGAATCTTTGTAAATGGGATTAATAAAATAATTAAAATGATGAACGGTATAGAGCGGAATATATTTACGAATGCTCCAATCACCGTATTAATTGATTTGTTTTCCCATAAATTATCTTTTGCTGTCATGAAGAGTAACAATCCTAAAATTAGTCCTAAAACAAATGTCGCAAGGGCTGCGATTGCCGTCATATATAACGTTTCACCAGTTGCTTCTAACATTTGATTCCAATCAACATTTGCGAGTAACTTATCCATGTGCAATCACCTCCAGCTCTACTTGATCTTGATGAATTCCTTCTATTGCTTGCTGGATCGCTGTTTCCTCACCATTTAAATGAACAACTAAACTACCGTAAGAACCGTTATTCGTTTGTGCAATATTTCCTTGCAAAATGCTAACTTCTATATCACTGCGTTGCATTAATCGTTGAAGCACTGGTCTTTCTACAGCCTCACCGATAAACTGCAAACGAATTACTTTTCCATCTGGATATTTTTCAATTAAATTTTCAATTGTTTCATTTGTATCTTCAGAATCTGTTAACTGCTGTACAAATCGTTTCGTAATATCTTGCTTCGGATTACGGAATACATCAAGTACTGGACCTGTTTCTACAATCTTTCCTCTCTCCATTACCGCCACTCGGTTACAAATCTTTCGAATCACGTGCATTTCATGTGTAATGAGTACAATTGTTAAACCAAGACGCTTATTAATGTCTAATAGTAAATCTAAAATTTGATCTGTCGTTTCCGGATCAAGAGCTGACGTTGCTTCATCACATAAAAGCACTTGTGGATTGTTAGCTAATGCTCTTGCAATCCCGACGCGTTGCTTTTGTCCTCCACTCAGCTGAGATGGGTACGCGTCTCCTCTTCCTTCTAATCCAACAAGATGAATTAATTCATCAACACGTTTTCTTCTCTTCGCTTTATCAACACCTGCAATTTCAAGTGGAAACTCAATATTTTCACGTACAGTTCGTGACCAAAGTAAGTTGAAGTGTTGAAAAATCATTCCGATTTCTTGTCTTGCCTTACGAAGTTCACTTCCTGTAATTGCTGATATAACACGATTCGCAATTGTAATTTGGCCAGAAGTCGGTTTCTCTAACTGATTAAACAATCTGATTAACGAACTTTTTCCAGCGCCGCTATATCCAATAACACCAAATATTTCGCCTTTTTCTATTTTTAAATTGGCGTTATCTACAGCAGTGACATCACCGCTTTTCGCCTTATATATTTTCTTTACGTTCTCTAATAGAATCATGATGTTCACCCCTTTTTTGTTTGGATCGACTCCGCAATTTTTTATTTTTAATGCGTGTAGTCCAATGTTATCATTACTTTTATTATTTGAATGTCCTCCACATTCAAACAATAAAAAAACCTTTCTGCTTTAGAGAAGCAGAAAGGTTTATATGCGTATATAACAACATTATCCCTCTCTCTCATCTCTCAAAGCATTCGCTTTGCAGGAATTGGCACCATTTCAACATAAGTTGACGGTTGCCGGGCTTCACAGGGCACAGTCCCTCCACCTCTCTTGATAAGAGAAATCAGATTCAATTTTCGTCTGATTTGAAATTTATGAAATTGTCTATATTTTATGACTTGAATTGTATCAATATACACTCACCATGTCAACAGAAATTTTCGCAAAAAATGAAACTTCAGAATTTTAAGCACCTACTGACATCGGTTTACATATATGAAACATCGATTCCACTAATAACATCGTTCGGTACGTTCCTGAATATTGTACACGTCCATCGTTCATTAACATTTGCAATCGTACATTTCCATTCACCAATTGTTCTATATCCTTTTCATCTAAGCAAATGATTTGTTCCGTTCCTCTTTCCTCATGTACCAGCTCTATATAATCTCTTGAAATTTGTAACGAACAACTTTCATCTCCAAAGCGAAAATTAACAGTTTTTTCTTCTTGTCTTAAAAGCGGTTCTAAATGATATTGACCATTAGCGTAATTTACAAATGATTGAAGCAAAGAATATAATCTCACCCTAAATCACATCCTTCATATCACTTTCTATTACATACCATTCCCTCTCACTAAAGAGCAATCCTGTTATTTTCGCTCGACAAATACTGTATCCACCCTGCATCTCGACATATTTCCCAAGAAATATGTCGAGGCGGCAAAAATTTTGCCGCCTACTTTAATTCCGTATATAAATATTCAACCGAATGAAATGCGTATATCTTCTTCATCAGTGTCCCATTTTCAAAAACAAGTAAACAAGGTACACTTTCAATCCCATACTCTTTCGCTAAATACGGAGCATAATTTAAATCTAACATCCCAATTTTGAGGCCTTCAATTGTCATCTCAACAACTGTTAACATCTTTTTTGCTAATTGGCATGTTCCACACATTGGAGTATATACATATAATACTGTTTTTTCTTCGTTCTCTATTAGGGCTGTAGCTTCGGCTCCTGTCCAATCAATCACTTCTATCATTCCTTACCGTAAATATTCTGTATAAACGTCAATGTCGGCTCCCCATAATACATTTGCTAAGTGTGTAGATGGCGCAGTTGCCACTTCTCGGTACGAGCGATCAATATAGATATGCTCGGCTTGCGGAAATTCTTTTCGAAATTGTTTCCTTAACTTTTCTCCAGCATCATCAGCATCCACTAGCACATACACTTCCTTATCAAAAAACTGATCAACGAGCTCATCCATTTTCGACAAACCAATTGTACCATTTGTACAAACAATTTCCACCGGTTCACGAATAATAGATTCAATCTTTCTTCTATCTGATGTACCTTCTACAATAATGACTTTTTCTACATAAATCATATGTCATCACCCGATCACCATATACTATATAACCTTGAACTTAGTATATAGTATATTCGTTATTTTCATGTTGTTTCCTGTTTATTTTTGCAAAAGAAAAGCGGAAGCGGCTCGTTTAGAACAGGAGGGCATTGGAACTCCTGAACTAGAGGCGCCTTTTGCCTCAAGTGAAGGAGTGAAATGACCGACTGTTCTAGCCGCTGGAGCTAGACAACGAAAAGCGGAACCGACTGTTTAGCCCTGTTGGCTAAGGTTCTTTCGTACAGAAGACGCTTTTTGTCTTCTCGTACGGAAGGTTCTTAGACATGAAGGGCTAGGAGGTGGAGCTGGACAATGAAAAGCGCAAGCGGCTCGTTTAGATTGTGAAGACTTATGAAACCTTACCACAAAACAGTTTTTCTCATAATAGCTTATTTATTTACATATAACTTGAATTTCATTATTTCACACAAAATAAAAAAGGACAGCACAAAGGCTGTCCTTTAGTCGACTACAATTAGTCTTGGTTTGTCATTTCTGCATATTTTTCTGCAGTTAATAACTTCTCAACTTGGCTTGCATCAGAAAGTTCAACTTTAACCATCCATGCACCCTCGTATGGAGATTCGTTAACAAGTTCTGGTTGGTCACTTAATTCTTCGTTTACTGCTACAACTTTACCGCTTACAGGTGCGTATAACTCAGAAACTGTTTTAACAGATTCTACGCTTCCGAATGGCTCGTCAGCTTCGATTGTTGCACCTACTTCAGGAAGTTCAACGAATACGATATCGCCTAGCTCACCTTGTGCAAAGTGAGTGATACCGATAACAACTTCATTACCTTCAGTTTTTACCCATTCGTGTTCTTCAGAGTAACGTAAATTATTTGGAATGCTCATGACTGTACCTCCAGTGAATGTATTAATTATGTAAAAATACCTTATTGGTACTTTTTCCACACACTTTCAAACTGCTCTTCGTTAAAACCAAGTGTTACATTCGTTCCATCTGTTACAATTGGACGTTTAATCAACATGCCATCAGATGCTAAAAGCTCATACATTTCGTCTTCGCTTGCATCTTTCAACTTATCTTTTAGACCAAGTTCACGGTAACGCATTCCACTTGTATTAAAGAATTTTTTTAATGGTAATTCACTTTTTTCATGTAAATTACGTAAATCTTCTTTTGATGGTGGATTTTCAACAATATGAATCATCTCATATGCTACATCGTTTGCCTCAAACCATTTCTTTGCCTTTTGACATGTGCCACACTTTGGATATGAATAAAATGTTACTGTCATAAATTCACCTACTTTTTTACTAACCTTTACCTTTATCATATAGAAAACGTTTTGTTATTTCAAACCATTATTCGCTAAACTTTTACTTATTTCGTGATAATTTTTAATAATCCTGCGAATTTTTCTTATTTTTCCGCCATTTGTTAAGAAAAAAATAAATATATAAATTTTTTAGATTCTGCACCAAACATATATCTTAAACAAGCGTTTGATTAATTCTCCATTTTTCTTTCTTAACCTTTGAACTACAGGAGTTTCTTCCTACCGAACATACAGCTTAAACAAACGTTTGATTAATTCTCCATTTCTCTTTGTTAACCATTGAGTTACATCAGTTTCTTCCTACCGAACATACAGCTTAAACAAACGTTTGATTAAAAAATAAGAAGCCTCGTTTACAGGCTCCCTCATCATCTATTCAAATAATCTGCGATGGTTTGAAATACGACGATATACATATTATGAATACTTTCTTCTGTATTTCCACCATTAGATAAACCAATTGCCCATTGTTGCCCTTCACCACTTCCGATATTTGCAAAGCCTTGCGTATACATAGCATTTACATCTTTTCGTGCACTGTTATACTCTATTCCTTTTGTAATAAAAATTGAATATGATTTATCTTGTAAACCGATAAAAAACACTGGTTTCTTTAGCGATGAAAATACATTTTTATACTGCTCTGTTGAGGCTTCTTGAAAGTGATCTTTCATTATTAGAAAACCATCCACTTCCTTAGATTTCTTTTCCAGTTCCTCTAACTTCATTTCTTCAAACTTTACATTCCTAAACGTATCTTTCGGCTTTTCTCCAACAACTCCAATTACGAGTGCTCTTCCGTTATATTCTAATTTCTCTCCTGCTTTATCCTTTGCACACCCAGCACCTACTAGGCATATCAATATAAAAAATAAGAAATACGATAAACGCTTCATTTAGCACCCTCTCCTTCTTTTTAGTCAAGTGACAAAAACGTAAGGTTAATTCAAGAAAATGTAAGTAAAATCGATAGCCCAATTCACGTTTCTATATTATAATCAATTGAATTTACTTACATTACTAAACATAGGAGATCAACATGAAGAAATTTAAACTTTCATCTTTTCTTCCGTTAAGTTATATACTTCTACTCGTGCTCGTAAGTCCCCTTTACGACGTATTAAATAAATCGACTGTTCACGCAGTAGACGTTACAACTGTAGTAGATGATTGGATTCCATTTGTAAAAGCATTTATTATTCCTTATTTACTTTGGTTTCCATACTTATACGGCGCACTTATTTATTACTGCTTTGCTGACCGAAAGCAATATTATGTCACTTTAAGTAGTGTTATTTTTGGAAAGCTTGCTTGTTTTTCTATTTATTATTTTTGGCAAACAACTGTACCGCGTCCGACTGTCGTTGGAACAGATGTATTTTCTGAACTAGTTCGCTATATTTATAGTATCGATCAACCTGTAAACTGTTTCCCTAGCATTCACGTTCTTACTACATTCGTAATTATGTTAGCTGCCTTTAAGCGTAGAGAACAGCATGCTTTTGAATATTACATCCTTACTTTCTTCGGTACACTTATTATTTTATCAACGCTATTTACGAAGCAGCATGCCTTTGTAGATGCCGTTTCTGGAATGACGCTTGCAAGCATACTTTACTTCGGCGTTCAGCTCTTATTGGCCAAAGAACCGATAAGAGTTCCAGTAAAACAAAATCATAGAATGTAGCATGACAAAAAAGCAGACTGTGGCTTCTCAGTCTGCTTTTATCTATTAGTAAGGAGATTTTCAACTTAAGATTGCGGTACAGTCATATCACCAGAGTGAATACGACCTGCTTTTTTAAGAGCAATGTAAAGTATATAAGAAACAGCTACTGGAATGACGATATAAGTAATTACCATCGCCGGGAGAACTTCCCATCCTTGGCTGGAAATTAAATTAATTGGTGCGATAAGAGAACTTAATCCAAGACCTGCAATTTCCTTTCCTGCTTCCAGTTGGAAAATTAATGCGGATACTGGACCGACTATAGCACTGGCAACGACAGTTGGGACGAGAATCATTGGATTTTTAGTGATATTTGGTAACTGTACTTTCGGAGTACAAAGTGCTTGAGCTAATATGCCACCTAAATTATTTTCTTTCGCTGAGATGACAGAGAATCCGATAAACTGAGCGACGCATCCGGCAAGAGCAGCACCACCTGCAACACCGTCTAAGCTAAGTGCAATTGCTAACGCAGCTGATGAAGCTGGAGAGATAAGTAATAGTCCCCAAACGACTGCAATGACGATAGAAGCGATGAATGGGCTACCAGCTGAGCTATCTTTAATAAACGCTCCAACTGTATTTAAAACAGGAGTAATATTATGAGATAACCAAATACCAACTAAACCAGAACCTAATATGGCCGCAAATGGAACGAGCATCATATCTAACGCAGTTTTTCCACTTAAACGTTTACCAATATATACAGCTAAAGTTGCTGTTAATAATGCACCGATTGGCTCACCTGTTTTAATAATTAGACCAGCTTCAGTAATTGAAATGGATCCGGCACCAATTGCTCCGGCTACCATCGCTGAGAAGATTACAAGACCGTTTGCACCGAGCATAAAAGCAATTCCGGCACCAATTGCCGGTGCCATTAGTGATTTTGCAACAACTCCGATTGTAATAAGTAATGGTATATCAACAATTCTTCCTATATTTTCGATCAGTAAACCAATTCCGAGGGATACGAAAATACCTTGTGCGATTCCAGCAGATGCTTTAAATACACGAGACATTATATATTCCTTCATTTGTTTCACCTTCTTCTATAAGTTAGTAACCAATTGTTTTCATATAATCACGTAAAATATCGTTTGATTTTGCGAATCGAGATTCTTCATCCTCTGTTAAATTGAGTTCTACAACTTCTCTTATACCGTCTCTAGTAATAATAGCTGGTACTCCTGTACAAATATCATATTCACCATACTCACCATCTAAAATGGCTGATACAGCAATGACACGGTGATCATCATTAAAGATTGAACTCGCAATATATGCTAGAGAATTTCCAATTCCGTAATAAGTAGTTCCTTTACGTTTATAAATTTCCCAACCAGCTTTTGCAGTCTTCTCAACAATTTCATCTAAATCTATTTCACCAAATCGTTCTTTTTGTTCTTCTAAAATTTGCAGAATTGGCTTTCCACCAACAGTTACATGAGACCAAGCAACCATTTGAGAATCACCATGTTCTCCTAATGAATACCCATGAATACTACGAGGGTCTACATGTAGCATTTCAGATAAAATTGTTCTTAAGCGAGAAGAATCTAGTGATGTACCAGTACCGATTACGCGATTTCTAGGTAATCCAGATAATTTCCACACTTCATATGTAATAATATCAACTGGGTTCGATGCAAGTAAGAAAATACCATCAAATCCACTTTCCATTACGCCGCCAACAACACTTTCCATAATCTTCGCACTCGCTCCTAAAGTATCTAAGCGACTTTGCCCTGGTTTTGGTGCTGGCCCTGCTGTAATAATAACAATGTCCATATCTTTGCAGTCTTCATAGCTTCCTGCATATACTTTTGTTCTTGTATTTGTAAAGTTAATGCAATGTGATAAATCCATTGCTTCCCCAACTGCACGTTCATGATTTATATCAATTAATAATAGCTCTTCACAAATCCCTTGATTTACAATGGAATACGCACAACTTGATCCAACTAATCCAGTACCGATAATTGCAATTTTTCTTGTATGTCTTTTCATAGCAATCTCTCCTAATTGATCATATAATCTATTTCTTTTGCTCTTTACACTCCTAATTATAAAGGTTCTCACGATAGAAATCATGGATACTTTGTGAAATATTGAGCAAATCGTTTGTCCTTTTTGTGAATTGTTATATTCCATTTTCGTCATATTTGTTACAGCTGGAAAAATATTTATTATGTATTTATTGACATATAAAAAAGAAGACGAGCGAATAAATTCGCTCGTCTTCTTTTTCCTGTTATTCCGCACTTAATTGACTTTTTAATTGCTGCACAATCATCGGATTCGCAGGTGCTGCCGGTTTGTAATAACTTTTTTGCTTTGCGTACTCATACATATTACGTTGGCGCATTTCATCTTGATTACGAATTTGAATTAACGTTTGGTGTAACTGTTCATTATCAGACTGAGCAATATAATTTGCATAACTTGTTAAACTTGCATTTAATCCTGCTAAATAATCATTTACCATATCTTTTTCATTCATGTTCCGCTTCCTCCTATCCTAGGAAAGTCATTAATTGCTGTTTCGTATTTCGTGCATCTTGCGCATCCTTTTGTAACATTTGTTTCAATTGTGGATCTGTACACGTCTGTGCATACTGCTCCAACTTGTTAATAATTGTTGCGTGTCCACCAATTAAATGACGTAAGTTTTCTACTTCAAGCTCTGTTAAATTTTGCATGGAATACTCCTACCTTTCTTCTTTCATTCTCCTTTAGTATTCTGTTCTTTTTAAATCGTATTCATGAAAAAGCTTTCTTACATTTCAAATCAATCACATCTATTTATAAATACAAAAAAATGTTATAATTACAGAAAAATACAAATATTCAAAAGCTAACCTTATAATAACAGTATAATCCTCAAACAAACCATGGTAGGAAGGTGTGCTCATGCAAAAATATGTTAAAGTTATCTTCTTTATCATTTACGCAATCCTCTATGTAAAACTGTTGATTGATATATTAAATTTAAAGCCGTTATTCACTTCTATAGCTTTACATATGTTATTTCTCATTTGCTTTCTATTTATAGCACTTAACAATTATAAAAATCGTAACACTACATTTTTCCTATTGTTTATTAGTGCAACTCTATTAGTAAGTATTAGCTTCATTAAAAGTATTCTTATATAAAGGAGCAATAAACATGAAAACACATGACTTCCTTACAGAAATCCAGAAGGGCTCTGAGCCTAGTCCCTATCAAGACCCCATCGTATTCAGTTTCGTTTGCTTTTTCTTAGCGATATATACATTTTTCAAACCTGCAAAATAATATCATTTCATAAGAAAAAGCCTACCATTCTTTTCGAATCATATGCACAAAAAAACCTTAGAATCACTTCTAAGGTTTTTGTTTGCTTTGCTTCTTATTCACGTAATCCTTTAATAAACGTTTCCAACAATACATGTAAACTCGTATCTAAATCTAGCGGCAAACCAAATCCCCCTTGCTGTTCAATCGACGCAAATCCATGACAAATACTTCTGAATCCGCGTGTCGCATGAAGTGCATTCTCTCCTTCTAAGCCATACTGTTGTAATACTTGAAGACAAAGCTTTACAATTCCGTCACCTGCTTTTCTTACTTCTTCATCTCGTAAAAAAGTTGCTTCATATAGTCCAGGATGTTTTCGGACAAATGCTACATACGCTTCTCCTAATGCATGAATTGCTTCGTCCGTATATTTACCCTCAGTAGCTTCTTCTAGTCTGTTATGCAGCTGTTTGATTCCGTAAATACCAAGATTTTTCCGTACATCTTGTAACCCTTTTACATGATTATATAGTGAGGGCGAACGTATCCCTAACCTTTGCGCTAATGAAGCTAACGTTACTTCTTGTATTCCATTTGTATCTGCAATTTCTGCCGCTGTTTCTACAATTTTTTGTAATGTAAGTCCGATTCTCGGTGACATAAATTACCCCTCTTTCTTACTTTCTATATTCCGCTTAGCTTCCTTAATAGCAAGTTTTATGACAGTGTCTGGATTCTTTATCATTTTCCCATGTCCTGCCGCAAGTAAGGAAGGCTCATATTCGCTTAACTTCTCTGCACTTTGTAATGATATTTCTTTGCTCCACGTTGCCATCGCAGGAAACGGAAACCAAAATTTCATTTGTCCCGAAACAGCCATACCTCCTCTTGTTTGGAATGCATCCCCAACAATAAGAGCTTTATTCCGTACATCAAGAAACGACATGGATCCTGGTGTATGTCCCGGTGTCATAATTGCAAGAAGCGATCCAACTCGGTCGCCATCTTCTAATAAAACATCAGGTACCGTTTTTACTTTTTTAGGTACACCGCCTTTTATCGGTATATTCGGTTCATCCTTTTGTAACGTCGTATCTCCTTCTAACAGCTTTGCGTCCCGCTTAGAAATATAGACTGGAACATGAGGAAGTACTTCCTTTAATGCATCTAATGCACCGATGTGATCATCATGCGCATGTGTTAATACAATTTTAGTAATTGGTTTTCCTATTTTCTCAGCCGCCTGTAAAATACCTTTTGCGCTATATGGCAAAGCCGCATCAATTAAAGTTAAACCATCTTCTTCCTCTACAAAGTAACAATTTACAGGAAACGCTCTTGGCAAAAATGACAATTGATATAACGTTTTTTCATGTATCATCCTCATAGTCCCATCTCCCTTTTCACGAAAACTAATGCCATTAGTTTTATTATACTAATAGCATTAGTTTTATACCACTAAAAAATTTCTTTTTTTCAAAAAAAAGAACAGTAGCCGTATAAACGACTACTGTTCTTTAAAGATATTAAACTGTATAACGCTCATCTTCTAAAATTTTCGCAGCGATTTCACGTTTCTTCGGAATTACGTTAAGTGGTGTGTGGCGAGTTAATTTACGTAATGATGATAACATCATGCGCAGCATGTCGCCATTTTCAACTGCGATAAGTGTTTCTTTCGCATCTGCTTCGATTTCGTTGAATGCTTCTTGGCAGAATACTTCAGTGTATAACACTTTTTGTTTATTCTTTTCAAGACCAGTTGTTTTAATTGCTTTTTCTGTACGAAGAACAGCTGACTCCATTGCGTATAGGTTGCTTACGATGTCAGCGATATTCACAAGAATTTCTTGCTCTTTATCTAATGCTTTACCGTATTTTTGAGCCGCTAATCCAGCTACCATTAAGCCGATTTTCTTCGCATTAGTTACTAAATACTTTTGAAGTGCTAATGGCTCATCGCCTACTTCTTCTGGCATCATCATCATTAACTCTTCTTGTAATTTTTGTGCTTTTTGAAGAAGTGGTAATTCACCTTTCATCGCTTTACGTAAGAACGTACCTGGTACAATTAGGCGGTTAATTTCGTTCGTTCCTTCGAAAATACGGTTAATACGAGAATCACGGTACATTCTTTCAATCTCGTATTCTGCCATAAATCCGTAACCACCGTGAATTTGAACACCTTCATCTACTGTATAGTCTAATACTTCAGAACCAAATACTTTGTTTAAAGAGCACTCGATTGCATATTCAGCGATAGAAGCTGCTACTGCTTTACCATCTTTTACTTCTTCTTCAGATAATGTGCTCATGCGGCTTTCGAATAAACCTACTGTACGATATACAGAGCTTTCAGCTGCATATGTTTTTGCTGCCATATTCGCAAGTTTCTCTTGAATTAATGGGAAGCGAGCGATTGGTTGTTTGAACTGTTGACGTTGGTTTGCATATTGTGCTGAAATTTCTACTGCACGTTTCGCAGATCCAACTGTACCAACACCTAATTTATAACGACCGATATTTAAAATGTTGAATGCGATAATATGACCTTTACCGATTTCGCCAAGTAAGTTTTCTTTCGGTACTAACGCATCTTCTAAAATTAACGTACGAGTTGAAGAACATTTAATACCCATTTTCTTTTCTTCTGGGCTTGTAGATACGCCAGCGTAGTCTTTCTCTACGATAAATGCTGAGAAGTGCTCGCCATCTATTTTTGCATATACAACGAATACGTCAGCGAATGCAGAGTTTGTAATCCACTGTTTTTCACCGTTTAATACATAATGTGTACCTTCTGCATTTAAACGTGCAGTTGTTTTTGCGCCTAATGCGTCAGATCCTGAACCTGGCTCTGTTAATGCGTATGCAGCTAATTTTTCACCAGTTGCAAGTAATGGTAAATACTTTTTCTTTTGCTCTTCGTTACCGAATAATACGATTGGTAAAGATCCGATACCTACGTGAGCACCGTGAGTAATTGCAAAACCACCAGCGCGAGAGAATTTCTCTGCGATTAACGCTGAGCTTACTTTATCAAGACCAATTCCGCCGTACTCTTCTGGTACGTCAGCGCCTAATAAACCAAGTTCTCCAGCTTCTTTTAAAAGACGAACTGAACGATCAAACTCATGTTGCTCTAAATATTCAAGCTCTGGAAGAACTTCATTTACGATAAAGTCCTCTGTCGTTTTAGCAATCATTTTATGCTCAGATGAAAAATCTTCTGGCGTAAACACTTGATCAATCGTAATCTCATCTACTAAAAAGCTACCGCCTTTAACCGCATTTCCTACTGTTTTTTCCATGAAAATTTCCTCCTTCATATTTTCATGAGCCGCTTCTCTCTTTTTGAAAGAAGCTGGCTCTCCCTTTTGTTTTTATAAACCTTTGTTGCTTCCATTTTTTTTTATAATCCAGTTCCAGCGGCTAGAATGTTCGGTGGCTTCGCTTCTTCCTACGAGGCAAAGAGCGCCTCTACGTCTGAAGCTCCATCCCCCTCACATTCTGAACAAGCCGCTTCCACTTTTTTTCATAATCCAGTTCCAGTGGCTAAAACAGTCGGTCGTTTCACCCCTTCCTGTGAGGCAAAAAGCGCCTCTTCGTCAAGGCTTCCAACGCCCTCCTGTTCTAAACGAGCCACCTGCACTTTTTAAAGTAATTCAAATACTCCCGCTGCTCCCATTCCGCCGCCGATACACATTGTTACGATACCAAATTGTTCGTTGCGGCGTTTCATTTCGTGAATAAGAGATAGTGTTAGTTTTGCTCCTGTACAGCCAAGTGGATGTCCAAGTGCGATTGCACCACCGTTTACGTTTACTTTTTCTTCATCTAAACCAAGTTCACGAATAACTTGAATGGATTGAGAAGCAAATGCTTCATTTAGTTCGAATAAGCCAATATCAGATAACTCTAAGCCAGCTAGTTTTAACGCTTTTGGAATTGCAGCGATTGGGCCGATTCCCATTACTTCTGGTGGTACGCCAGCTACTGCAAATGAACGGAATTTCGCAAGTGGCTTCATGCCATCGCTCACTGCTTTTTCGCGATCCATTAATAATACAGATGCTGCACCATCACTCATTTGTGAAGAGTTACCAGCCGTTACAGAACCGCGAACGTTAAATGCTGGACGTAATTTTCCTAAAATGTCTAGTGTCGTCTCTGCTCTTACACCTTCGTCTTGTGCGAAAGTGATTGTTTCTTCTTGAAGTTTATTGTTTGATCCAACCGAGCGTAACGTCACATCTACAGGTACTGTTTCATCAGCAAAGTTTCCTGCAGCTAATGCTTTCGCAGCACGTTGATGACTTCTTACTGCAAATGCATCTTGCTCTTCACGAGAAATTCCATATTTCACAGCAACTTGCTCTGCTGTATGTCCCATACCCATATAATATTCTGGAGCCGCTTCTACAAGGCGACTATTCGGACGAACAACGTGTCCCATCATTGGAACTAAACTCATTGATTCTGCTCCGCCTGATAATACAGCTTCAGAGTGACCAAGCATAATACGCTCAGCTCCGTAAGCGATACTTTGTAAACCTGAAGAACAGTAACGGTTAATCGTAATAGCTGGAACATCGTAAGAAAGTCCTGCTAATCCGCCGATATTACGAGCCATATTTAAACCTTGCTCTGCTTCTGGCATCGCACAACCGAAAATTAAATCATCGATTGGTCCTTCATAATTCGCACGCTTTAACGTTTCCTTTACTACTAACGCCCCTAGATCGTCAGGACGAACTGTTTTTAATGAACCCCTCTTTGCTTTTCCAATTGGTGTTCTTGCTCCCGCAACAATGACAGCTTCTCTCATGAACGATATCTCCCCTCGTTATTAGTTACGTAATGGCTTTCCTTTTACAAGCATGTGCTGCATTCTTGCTTGTGATTTCATCTCACTTACTAAGCTAATAAATGCTTCACGTTCTACATCTAATAAATATTGCTCATCAACCTCTGTTCCGTACGGCACTTTTCCGCCCGCAATGACATATGCAAGTTTCTTAGCAATGTGAAGATCGTACTCTGAAATGTAACCAGATAAATGCATTGCTTCCGCACCAAGTGCAAGAGTTGCATATCCTGTTTCCCCAACAACTGGTATCTTTTTACGGATCGGCGCTTTATAACCAGCTTCATATAAAGCAAGTGCTTTCTGTTTCGCATCGTATAGTAAGTGATCACCATTCACACTAATACCATCTTTATCACCTAAGAAGTTATGAGAAACTGCTTCTTGTCCTGAAGTTGAAACTTTCGCCATTGCGACTGTTTCGAACACTTTATTTGCAACTTTTTGCAGATCAAACTCTACACCGTTTGCCATTTTGTTTAAGTGTTTAATGTATAGCTCTTTATTACCGCCTCCGCCAGGGATTAAGCCAACACCAACTTCTACTAAGCCCATATACGTTTCACTAGAAGCTTGAATGCTCGCTGCTGGTAAGCAAACTTCTGTACCTCCGCCAAGCGTCATACCATATGGTGCTGCTACAACTGGCTTAGAAGAGTACTTAATTTTCGTCATTGCATCTTGGAAGTTTTTCACAACCCACTCAATTTCAAAGTAGTTGTCGTCTTGTGCTTCCATTAAGATCATTGCTAGGTTCGCACCAACGCAGAAGTTCTTCGATTGGTTACCGATAACAAGACCTTTATAATTCTTTTCTACTTCATCAACAGCGTAGTTAATCATTTGCGTAATATCCATACCGATTGCATTGCTCTTCGAATGGAACTCTAAGCAAAGGATGCCGTCGCCTAAATCAATTAAGCTCGCTCCGCTATTTTTCTTTAATACACCATTTTTTGCTTTTAATTGCTTAAGAGAAATTGCTTTTTTATTACGCTCGATTAGCTTATATTCGCCATTATCGTAATAGTAGCTATCGCCGTTATCATGTTTATAGAAAGTAGTGAAACCTTTCTCTAACATTTCTTTCACCCAAGTAGGAACAACTACGCCGTTTTCTTCCATCTTTTGAACAGATTTTTCAACGCCGATTGCATCCCACACTTCAAATGGCCCTTGCTCCCAGCCGAAGCCCCACTTCATCGCTTGGTCAATTGCAACGATATCGTCAGCAATTTCTTTATGAAGTTTTGCAGAGTATAAAAGAGTTGGTGTAATGATGTTCCATAATAACTCTCCTGCACGGTCTTTCGCGTATACAAGCGCTTTCAATTTATTCGCTAATCCTTTTTCTTGTTTACTTAACTCTACGGATGCAGCTTTTAATTTTTTACGCGCTTCGTATTCCATCGTTTCAGGATTTAATTCTAAAATTTCTTTTCCTTGTTTTAAGAAGAAGCCTTGCCCCGTTTTACTTCCAAGCCATTTTTTCTCAAGCATGTCATGCATGAAAGCTGGTACTTTAAATACATCACGCTCTTCTTCTTGCACATTTTCATATACGTTATTTGCAACGTGTACGAATGTATCTAAACCGACAACATCTAATGTGCGGAACGTTGCGCTCTTCGGACGACCAATAAGTGGGCCTGTTACAGAATCAACTTCCCCAATGCTATAGCCGCGTTTTACCATCTCTTGAAGAGTAACAAGTAAACCATACGTACCGATGCGGTTTCCAATAAAGTTTGGTGTATCTTTTGCGATAACAACGCCTTTTCCAAGAACGTCTTCGCCAAATAGTTTCATGAAGCTTAATACTTGTGGATCTGTTTCTTTCGTCGGTATTACCTCTAGAAGTTTTAAATATCGTGGTGGGTTAAAAAAGTGTGTGCCTAAGAAGTGTTTCTGGAAGTCGTCTGAACGACCTTCTGCCATTTTTTCAACTGAAATGCCTGACGTATTCGAGCTTACAATTGAGCCCGGTTTACGAACAGCGTCTACTTTTTCAAATAATTTCTTTTTAATATCTAAGTTTTCAACTACTACTTCAATAATCCAATCTACATCAGCTAGACGCTCAAGATCATCTTCTAAGTTACCTGCTTCAATCAGTGCTAGATTTCCTTTCACTGTCAGAGGAGCTGGTTTTTGCTTTAATAGTTTTTGCACAGCCGTATTACTAAAACGATTTCTCACACTTTTATGTTCTAATGTAAGTCCCTTCGCTTCTTCTTCTTTTGTAAGCGCAGGTGGTACAATATCAAGCAATAATGTCGGAATACCAATATTAGCTAAGTGTGCCGCAATTCCCGAACCCATTACGCCTGAACCTAGAACAGCAGCCTTTTTAATTTGGAACATCCAATTCTCCCCCTATTCTTGAATGAATGCTCATTCAATTTTTCGACATAAGTCGCAATCAATGAGTGAGCCTCTACTAATAAATATATGATACTGTTTAAATTTTCGCAATATATTTATTGATAAAATTTTCTGAAATAAATATTTTTCTTTCATTTGGCCATGCTATATATGTATTTTCTTCACTAAAATACACTTTCCCTTTTTATAATCTGACGAAACTGGAGGAATATATATGGCAAAACTTAAGAAGAACCCTTCAAAGGCTGGAATTAGTGCAGCTAGTGTAACTGGAAATGCAGGTCCGCATAACCACGGCGTGGAAAAAGGACGTCAAGGTAATAACCAACAATATAAAAAGCATAATATGGGCGAAAAATAACGCTATATTTTTGGGCAGAGAACGTGGCATAATGATTAATGGCTGCTTTTTCTGCCCAATTTATTTGTAACAAATGAGGGAATTATAATGAAACGAACAATAGTTATGATTGTAATGATTGCTACACTATTTACAGGGATGATTTTCTTCTCTTATGCACAAAGACAACAAGCTGTAAGAGCTGATCAACCCAACATTACTGGGCAATACGGAGTTACAATCGATGCAGACACAGGTGAAATTTTGTATGGGAAACGTGAAGACGAACGCTCTTATCCGGCTAGTATAGCCAAAATGATGACAACCCTTCTTTTACTAGAGAATGTAAAAGAAGATGAAGAAATTACAGTTACAGAAAACGCAATTAAAACAGAAAGTCAAAGCAAGAAAATTAAACTTCGTGCTGGAGAAAAATTAAAGCGTGATGAGGCATTAAAACTTATGCTTATCATTAGTGCAGATCCAATAGCTGAATCCATCGCAGAACATATTGCAGGATCAAAAAATGAATTTGTAAAAATGATGAATGCTAGAGCGAAGGAACTTGGTACAAAGCATGCGACTTTCAAAAACGCAAGTGGTGCTGATGCACTTGGAAATAAAGTATCGCCATATGACATTGCTATTATTACGAAAGAAGCATTAAAGTATCCAGTTGTTTTAGAATATATGAATTCAACGCGTACAACTCTACATACTTCAGAACGCTCTCCAAACATCGCAAACTACGGACGAGAAGAACTATATGACGATCCATATGCGATTGGAAGTAAAAGCGGTCTATCAGCACTTGGCAAATATACAGTCGTAACAGTGGATGAAAAAGACGGTAAACGTGTCATTAATGTTGTATTATCTTCTACCCGCAAGCAACTGTATCCTGATACGAAGAAAATGGCACATTATGCATTTCAGCAATTAAAATAACCAAGGAGTATTTTCTCCTTGGTTATTTTTTAACCATACCTTTTAATACGAACGCAACGTTTGCTGGACGCTCTGCTAGACGACGCATGAAATATCCATACCAGTCGTTTCCATAAGGTACGTAAACACGCATTTTGTAGCCTTCTTTTACTAGCTCAAGTTGACGCTCATTACGAATACCATATAACATTTGGAATTCAAATTGATCCCTTGGAATGTTGTGTTCTTCAGCAAGTTTTTTTGTATATTCAATAATCGCTTCGTCATGTGAAGCAATTGCAGTATAATTTCCATTTAATAAGTGCATTTTAATAATTTTTTTATAATTGTCATCTACATCTTTCTTGTCTGGGAACGCCACTTCTTCAGGTTCTTTATAAGCACCTTTTACAAGACGTAAATTCGGATTATAAGCATTTAAATCTTCAATATCTTTTTCTGTACGATATAGGTAAGCTTGAATAACAGTACCAATATTATCGTATTCAGATTTTAATTGTTTAAAGATATCAATTGTTTTACCACAGCGTGTATAGTCTTCCATATCAATGGTAACGAACACACCATTTTCTTTCGCCGCTTCTAAAATACGGCGCATATTGTTCATTACGATTTCATCAGAGATATCTAATCCCATAGAAGTCATCTTTAAAGAAAGCTGCGAATCAAGACCTTCTCTTCCAATTGCACGGATCGCTTCAATCGATTGGTTAGCCATTTCATTTGCTTCCGCTTCATTATCAACGAATTCCCCTAAATAATCGATTGTTACACAAAGTCCTTGCTTGTTCAATTGTTTAATAGCTGCTGTCGCTAATTCAATTGTCTCCCCTGCGACAAAGCGACCTGCACCAAAGCGTAAACCGTACTTTTTAGCCAGTTTTGTTAGCGCTTTATTTTTTGACAAGAAAAGAAACGAATTTCGCATTAATTGTTCCATGTAATTCACCCCTATGACTGTAATTTATCTGTTTTTTACCCCTCTTCAAAATTATATCATTGTTTAAAATTATTGGATACAAATAATTATTTAGATAATTTATAAAATACTATAAAAACATTTAAAACCCTATATTTTCGCTTATAAATATAACTGAAATATTTTTCGACATTTAGAAAAATGGAGTTTAATAGGCATAAAATAGGCATGTCGAAAATATTCGACATGCCTATAAAACCCTTTATATTCCATGTAAATTATATAAGGATATTAATACAGAAAACTTACGATTATATTTCCCTCAAGTTTTTTTATTGCTCATTTCGCTTCTCTTCATTCAGCCTTTTAATATCTGTAATTAACTGCACCATCTCTTCTTTCGCATCTGGATAAGTTTCATTCCAATGCTTTACTAAAGCTGGCATCGTCTTAGCTATGTAAGAATACAGTGCCCACTTCTGTACCTGTTCTTTTCTCTCTTCATTGCTCTCTCCAAGTAACAGCTCAGTGTATTTCTCCAGTAAACCATCAAACTGCTCGTTAAACTTTTCACTCATTTTATTTACCCCCTATATGAAAAAAGCAGCGAAAATCGCTGCTTTTCTTTATAATTTTGATCGAACAGAGTTTAATTTTTTCTCCATTGTGCTTACTTTATCACGACGATCATCAATACGAATAGTTGTTGCAACACGCTGTGCACCTTTCGTATATGGAACTTCATGCATTTGTTGAATTACTTCTAGAATGACAGGAAGATCTCCTTCAATAATTGTATTCATCGGTGTTAATTGATACTTCACGCGATCCGCATTTTTCTCTAGCACCTTTTGTACTTCTGCTACATATTCACTAACACTTGGATTACCTGTTCCTACTGGAATAATCGATACATCAACAATTGCCATAGTAGTCTTCCTCCTATAATCGTTTCTTATATATCCATTGTCTATTTTACCGAAATCCTCATCATTTTACTAATATGTTACTCTTCCACTTTAAACTGCTCGACTAATCTTTCTAAATCTCTCATATGTTCTGTCAAACTTTCCATCGTGTGAGCTACCTTTTCTAAATGATTCACCTGTGATTCCGTTGCAGCATGTACCTCTTCAGAAACAGCTGCACTTTCTTGACTCGTACCAGCAATTGTATGCATTACCGCTGTAATTTCCCCTTGCTCGTAACCTATGTTATGTACCTCTTCTACAATTTTTTCAACTGAAGTACTAATCGTATTTACAACTGACATAATTGTGCGGAACTCCATTTCCGCCTCTGTCGTCACTTTATTTTGTACATCTGCAATGTCTTTCAATTTACTTACAACTTCTACAACCCTTTTTACTTCTAATTGTACATCACCAATCATCGTTGTGATTTCTCCGGTTGCCTCTTTTGATTGTTCCGCTAATTTCCGAACCTCTTCAGCAACAACCGCAAATCCCTTACCTTGCTCACCTGCACGGGCAGCTTCAATCGATGCATTTAAAGCAAGTAAATTTGTTTGATCCGAAATGCCTTTTATAAGCTCAACAACATTTTGAATCGATCCAACTCTTTGTTCTAACTTATCCGATGCTTCTTCTGTATGAACAACAATCGAAGATGATTGTCCCCTCGTACGGATTAAATTCCTCATTGTATTTAATCCTTGCTTAGATGCCTCTTCCGCTTTGCCAGCTACTCCTTTTATTTCACCAACGGAGCTATTCATTTGTTCCACTGACTCCGCCATATTCTCGAGCTGAGCTGAAACTTCATCCACACCATTCGCAAGAGTAGAGGCTCCTCCACTCACATCATCCATTGCTCCTGAAACTTCTCTACTAGCCGCTACTGTTTCATTCGTTAAGTAATGTAAACTATTCGTTGATTGTTGCACCGTTGATACGCTGTTTTTAATTTTACTTACCATTTCATTCATTTGTTCAACCATATCATTAAAGTGCTTAGTCAACTCTCCAACTTCATCTTTACTTGTCACTTTCATTCGCAACGTTAAATCGCCTTCTGCTACTTTTTGCACGTGATTCTTTAATAGTTGCAGTGGTCTTGCTAATCTTCTTGAGAACAAGTAGGAAGCTACGATTCCAACTAATAAACTAATACATGCCATTATAATAACTGTATTTCTCGTACTATTTAATAGCCCATCGATTGTTTCTTTCGGATAAAAGATTCCTATCGTCCATTTCATCGTATCAAATGATTGACTGTAAACAACTACATCTTCACCTTTTATTGTACTGACCGCATATTTTGTTACCTCTTTATTTAAGCTCTTTATAAGCGGCTCTTTAGAAACATCTTTCCCTATCTTTTCTGGATAAACAAGAGCCATATTTTTATCATTTATAATAAACATTTCTCCGTCATTATTGTATTGAATATTGTGAAGCAACTTCTGAATCGTCCCAAGCGATACATCCATCGCAACAACGCCTAATACAGATCCATCTTGAGCTGTAATTGCTTTAGAAACACCTACACTTAACTTTCCTGTTGCAATTTCATAAGAAGGTTGTCCCCAGTGGACCTTTTTTACATCAGCCTCTGAATCTTTATACCATGGTCTTGTCGTTGGATCGTATCCTTCTGGCACTTGCCCACCTTCAGCAAGATTGGCACTTAATGTTTTTTTATCTTTCGTACCAATATATAAATCTAAAATACCAGGATGATTCTTTTTATACTCTGCAAACTCTTTCGTTAAAAACGCTTCCTCTTCTGGAGTAACCCCACCTTGAAGTATATTACGAATCATCTCACTGTTCGCGTAATACCCCATATCTTCATCCGTTCTTTGAACAAATGTCGTAAGTTGCTCTGTCACAAGATCCATCGCATTTTGAGAATACTCGTCTAAGGAACGCACTTCCTTTTCTTTCTGTAATTGATACACAGCTGTACCCAATATTACGAACATCATAGAAATAAGTACTGAAAACACTACCGCAATTTTTAAACGTAAACTTCTTAACATCTTCCCCCCAGCATCCCCTTCGCATTAAATTAAAATCTTATTAATCATTATATTAAGTATAATAGATAAAATTAAAAAATTGAAATTAATTCTCACCTTAATACAATTAGAAAACGGACTACCACTTGTGCAAAAACAAATAGTTCATTATCCTTAAAATATAATCTCATTCGTTCGGAGGGAACTATGTTACAAAAATTCGGTTTCTCACAATATGAAAGCCAAGCTTATGAAGTTGTCGTATCAAGCAATGAACCATTAGATGCTACAACGATTGTGAAGCATTCAGGTGTTCCAAAAGCAAAAATATATGAAGTGCTAGCACGCCTAATCGATAAAGGAATGGTAATGGATTCTGTTTCAGAAAAGAAAAAACTGTATACAGCATTACCACTAAAGCTAGCAATTGAAAAATTAACGACAGAATTCCAATCAAATATTAAAGAACTGGAAACAAATATATCAAAAAAATCATTTACAGATGACCGTGTGTGGAGCTTAAAAATGCAATCTTCTATTCGAGTTCAAAGTAAGGAACTCATTGAAAGTGCAAAAGAATCAATCCGTATTTCAGCTTGGAATGATACTCTTTTAGAATATCTTCCTTTACTAGAACAAAAAGCAAAACAAGGTGTTCAAATTGAATCCCTTATTGTTGGAGAAGTAGAAACAGACTTAGAAAACATGCATTTTCTAATCCCAGCTGAAGAACCTAATGCATTAGAGCGCTACTTGCTACTCATCGTTGACGATCGTGAAATTTTATTTGCTGGCGTAGAACAAGAGTCATGGCAAGCAATGAAAACAATGTCACAACCATTCGTAAAGTTCTTTACAGAATTTTTCTATCATGACGTTGCACTTGCAAAGATTACCCAGAAACACCATGACCTCTTTATGGAAGATGAGGAAATTAAGAGTTTGTTAATGAAATTAAGATACTAATTAAATAATAAAAAGGAGTCTAGTTTTTCACTTAGACTCCTTTTCGTTTTGTTCCTTTATCTCCATCAACAGCTCAATGATTTTCTCATTTTGCTCTACTTGTTTCTCTGAATTTTTATAGATGAAACGAACCCATCTAAGTGCAAGAATAATAAGAAACAAAGGGAGCATTGAAATTAGAAGACCAATAATTGAAAAATTCGTATACATATACATCACCTCGCTACATACAAATTCTCCACCTTTCTACTAAAACCTGCGATTTTTTACAAATAAAAAAAGAACCTATCAAACGATAGATTCTTCTTTCACGAACTGAGTAGAGCGTCCTCTCGTAATCGAGAAAATCGCGCAAAGCAGTGCTAATACAATAAAGCCACCGCCTACCCAAGCATTATATATAACAGATGATTTTTCGATAACAACTCCGCCTACTGTTGAACCAAGTGCAATTCCTAAGTGAAGGGCAGAGTTATTTAAACTTTGCTGAATACCAGCTGATTCTGGTGCAATTTCAATTAAATAGTTTTGTTGCGCTGGTGAAATCGCCCAGCTCAGCATACTCCAAAGTCCCATCATAATGATGAAGAGTGGGAATGAGAATGTCATTAATGGCAGTATGAAGATTGCACACGCAAATACGATAATGATGGAAATAATACTTTTCTTCGATCCCCATTTATCAGCAAGCCAGCCACCGAATCCGCCACCAATTACTGCTGCGATTCCGAAAATAAAGTAAAACACACTAATCCAGTTTGCTTCAACATACATGACATCTTTTAAAAACGGTGTTAAATATGCATACAATGTTAAATGCCCTGTTAAAAACAAAAATGATGTTAACTGTGCACTTACAATTTTTTTATCTTTTAAAGTAGCAAGTTGTTCTTTTATTGATAATACCGATGTCGGTGGTACTTTCGTTAAGAATAATGAAATACAAGCAATTGCCATAACTGTTAATACCGCAATTAATACAAATGGTGCACGCCATCCGTATGCATTTCCGAGCACAAGACCGAGCGGTACTCCAAGTACGAGTGATCCGCTAATTCCCATGAAAATGATTCCAATTGCACGCGCACGAAAATGCGGTTCTACAACACTAGAAGCAAGTGTTACCGATAGTGCAATAATTAATGAACCACTCGCCGCACAAATAACCCTTGAGAACATTAGCATTCCGTAATTCACACTAAATGCCGAAATAATATTTCCGATTAAGAAAATCGATAATGCTCCAACATACAATGTTTTTCTTTCAAACTTCCCTGTCAAAGCTAATAAAACTGGACCTGACAAAGCAAATACTACCGAAAATATTGTTATAAGCTGACCAGCTGCGCTAATAGATACTCCTAAATCATTGGCAACTAAATCGAGCGTTCCTCCTATAATTAGCTCAACCGTTCCGACTACAAAAGCCGCGATAGCTAAAATATAAACACGAAAATTCAAGTCTTTCCCCACGCTTTCTATTTTGGTTACTACGACTATAGTAACCAAAATAGAAAATGGAAGCAAGTACAATTTTTTTACAGTAAAAAAGGTAGGCGTATAATACGCCTACCTTTTCATCATTCTGTTTCTTTCTTCTTATTTAAATACCAATACACCGGAAGTCCCGTAAATACAATTCCAATCGATAAGAAACAACTTACTGGATCGTTAATAATCGCACTACCAATTACAAAAAACGAACCTAAAATCGCTACGATTGGTACGATTGGGAATAACGGTACACTATATGCACGCTCTTTATTCTTATTACGTTTTCTTAAAATGAAGACACCAATAAACGTCATTACATAGAAAATATAAATAATGAATACGGAAATCTCAGATAGCTTATTTGGATCACTAATAATCATTAAAATAATTCCTAAAATGATTTCAACAGTAATCGCATTTGCTGGTGTTTTAAATCTCGGACTTTCCTTTGCAATAAACTTAGAAAATGGAAGTTGTCCACGCTCTGCCATAGACATTGGGATACGTGGGAACGTTAAAATCTTTCCATTTAAACAGCCGAAAATAGAAACGATAATACCGATACTAATAATTTTTCCGCCATATTCTCCAAGTAACATGCCTGCAGCTGTCGCTGTTGCATTTTCTCCAAGGTCTACAATTTTCGCTGCTGGTAATACATTTAATAATGCCAAGTTAATTAATACGTAAGCAGCCGTTACGATTAAAATCCCTACTGTCATTGCTTTCGGTAATAACTTTGTTGGATTCTTCATTTCTCCACCAATCGAAGCAAGTAAAATCCAGCCGTCATAAGCAAATAACGTTGCTAAAATTGCCATACCGATACTTTGATTTTCCGATATCGGCACAACTACGTTAAAAATATCGCTATTCCCTTTCCAGAAACCTAGCACAACAATTAACACAATCGGAATCATCTTCCCAATTGTCGTGATTGTTTGAACGATACCTCCGTATTTTGTTCCCATACTATTTACAACGCCAAGGAACACAACCGTTCCAATTGCGATTGGTAAATTCCACACTTTATCTAAATAGAAAAAATTAATCACTAAAGAACTAAAGTATAAACCTAATGTTCCGATAATAGCAGGTCCATAAACAATTGTTTGCATCCAACCTGATAAATATCCCCAAAAACTTCCGTAAATCTCCTCTAAATACGTATACAACCCACCATTTTTCGGGATTTGCGCTCCAATTTCAGCTACTGTTAAACCACTTGCTAGCGTCAACAGACCACCAATTACCCAAGCAAGAATGGCCATATTAGAACTCCCCGAGTAATCTAATACGCTCCCTGGTTTCATAAACACACCAGATCCAATAATCGTTCCTACTACGATAGAAAGTGCTACTGTTAAACCAATTTTGTTCTTCTCATCATGATGCATGCTGCGTATCCTCCTTCCAATCCTAGTGTGATGCAAAAATGAAATAAAAAAACACTCCTCCCTAAAAAAGGGACGAGTGTTGTATTCGTGGTTCCACCCTTGTTTCAATTCGTAAAGTAACACACTTCACCAATTTCTCAAGTCTAAATAACGGTTTTTGCCGGCAAGCAATTACTAGATGCTCGTTCACTGCTGCAGTTCAGAGGTGGTAATCTATTTTTCCGTATTAGGAAGCTCACAGCCAAAGGCTTCCCTCTCTGAGAATCGTAAAAAATTGATCGTGTCCTCATCATCACTTCTTGATGTCGAATTTTGTAGTTATTGTTCATTATATTGAATTGTTAGAAAAAATCAATATATTTTTTATATAACATAGGAAATATTTATCTTCTTATATTATAACAGAAGCTGTAATATTTCTCTAATTCCCTCGTATCTTTGGAGCAGTGTAGCTGTAAAAATTATATCAGCGATTTTTCAAATATATCGATTTACCAACAAAAAACGCCAACAATAAAAGGAGGTCTTTCAAAAGAAAGCCCCCACACGAAAGATACGACTTCATTCAATTATTTCTCATCTTTTTTCATAAAAAACTTATGGTGCGGTAAATCAACATTCAATGCCTCTAATTGTTTCTTTTCATTGTCTAAAATCGCTTTTGCTTTTGTTTTTGTTGCTTCATCTAATCCTGCAAAGATGTCTTCATGCTTCTCTTTCTCTGGAAGTTTCACACCTAATTTTGTTAATTCTTCTTTTGCTTGCTCATGCGTTAATTTTCCAGATTTCTTTTGCTCTAAAATTGACTTTGCTTTTGCTTTTGCCTGTTCATCTAAGTTAGCAAACATGTCTCCATGTTTACCTTTCTCCGGCATTTTCACGCCTAGCTTTGTTAATTCCTCTTTTGCTTGCTCATGCGTTAATTTTCCAGATTTCTTTTGCTCTAAAATCGACTTCGCTTTCTCTTTCGCCTGCTCATCTAAGTTAGCAAACATGTCTCCACGCTTACCTTTCTCCGGCATTTTTACGCCTAACTTTGTTAATTCCTCTTTTGCTTGTTCACGTGTTAGTTTTCCGGATTTCTCTTGCTCTAAAATTGACTTCGCTTTTTCTTTCGCCTGTTCATCTAATCCTGCAAACATGTCTTTACGCTTCTCTTTCTCCGGAAGCTTTACACCTAGTTCCTGTAACTGTTTCTTTGTATCGTCCATAATCGTTTTTACTTTTTGTTTTGTAGCGTCATCTAAATCTTTTTTCACTGTTTTTGTCGCTTGCTCAGCTGTTGGAGTATTTGTTGCCGCGAATGCCGGAACACCGACTCCTCCAATGATTCCGAATGATAAAGCACCTGCAATCGCTAAATAACCAACTGTTTTCTTCTTCATAGGAAATTTCCTCCTTCATATTTCTAAAGCATGTACACTTTCGTATACAACGCCAATAGTAATATTGGTTTCTTAAAATTTCCTTAACGATTCAAATAAAAAACACCGCTCGTAATGAGCGGTGTTTCTCTATGCTTTTTGTAATTGTAACTCTTCACGTTCCATTATTTTTCTTAATACAATTGTTTGTGTCATTGTAAATAAGTTACCTGTTATCCAGTACAACACAAGTCCTGATGGCGCCGCAAACCCCATAAATAGAATCATTGCTGGCATCATAATTTGCTGCATCTTTAGCATCTGTACTTGTTCTCCAGGTGTAATATTCGATTGGAAAACTTTCATCTGAATAAATGTCGTTAACGCTGCAATAATCGGTAATATATGATATGGATCTGCATGTCCTAGGTTCACCCATAAAAACGAAGATGTGCGAATCTCTTCCGTTCTGCTAATCGCATAATACAAAGCAGAGAAAATCGGCATTTGTATAAAAATTGGCCAGCAACCAGCAAGTGGATTCCAACCGCCTGATTTCATTAGTTCTGACATTTCTTTTTGATACTGCTTTTGTTTTTCAAGGTCTTTGCTTACATCACCGTATTTTTTCTTTAGCTTCTGCAATTCAGGTTGCATTTTCTTCATTTTCGCTTGGCTGCGATATTGCGAAACAGCTAATGGAATCATGGCTGAACGAATAACGAGCGTCATAATAATGATAGCAACCCCGAAGCTAGCTCCCGGTATATGATGAGCAACAAATTGAATCATATACGAGATTGGATATACGAAATAATGGTTCCATATTCCCGTACTATGTGAATCAATTGTGCCTGCATTACTGCAGCCGGATAAAACAAAAACAAGTACTACTGATAAACTAATGAGCGCAGCTCGGTATGATTTTAACATGTTCATTCCTCCAATGTTTCGTAATTATTTAGCGAAACATTGGTGTATACGGACCAACCTCATCATTCTCTTCACTTGATTCTTGTCTGCGTACGGAACGAATCATTCCATATTTATAAAAAATTGAAAATAGCGGTACATTTCCCGCACTATCTTCACATGTATCAACTAACGCAAAAGCTCTTTGTCTACCGCTTGATGCTTGTTGACGCACAAAGCGAGAAACATTAGCAAGGAAGAAAACTTCTAATAAGCAAAGTGCTGTCGTTACAAACGATATATATAGAATTGCATCCTGCAATAAAAATTCCATCGCTTCACATCCTTAATAAGGTCATTTTAGCACATCGGGCAAATATTCTCTATTTCCTTTTATTTTCAAAAAAAGTATTTTGCATATTTTCTCAAGAAAACAATAATTAAGAAACGTTGTATTCGCTTTCTTTAGCATATTCACACACATCAATGAATAGGCTTGATTTATTAGAAATTTATAAAATTTTTGCATTATAATAAAACTATTGCCAGTTTTTGAAAAAACCTTTATTCTCTTCTTGTAATCAAAAATGAATATGGAGATGAAACATACTATGGGTCAACTAGGAGACGCCGATTACGTTCCCGACACCGCCTTTTTATCCTTCCCAGCAGCTAAAACATTTCACTTAGAATTTATGATACAGTTGGTTGTTATTTTTATAGCTTCTATTTTGTATGCAATTTCTATGAATATGTTTTTTATCCCGCATAATATGATTAGCGGTGGATTCGCTGGTGTAGGGATGATTATCGGTTATTTAATGCACTACAATATCGGTGCACTTATCTTTTTACTAAACATTCCTCTTCTTATTTTAAGTCACTTTTACTTAGGAAAGAAGACAACCTTTTTAACAGCGTACTTTGTAGCTGTGTCATCGTTAGCGATGAACATTATCCCGGTACACCAAGTTTCAGACGATATTTTACTTTCTTCTGTATTCGGTGGTGTTATCTGCGGAGCAGCTTCAGGAATTATATTCCGATTTGCTTCTTCAACAGGTGGTTTTGATGTTGTCGGATTGATTGTAGCGAAATATCGAGATGTTTCAATTGGAGCAATCATATTTGTATTCAACTTAATCTTACTTGTAGCAGCAGGTTTTATTTTCGGATGGGATATTACACTTTATACGTTAATTAGTCGATTTGTAGTCAGCAAAGTTATCGACGCTGTGCATACGAAACATATTAAATTAACGATAATGACTATTACAGAAAAAGGCGAGGAAATAAAAAGCGCACTACTACATCACGGCATACGCGGGGTGACAATGGTAGACGCTGTCGGCGGCTATACAAACCATAAGAAAAAAATGATTTACACTGTCGTGACTCGCTATGAGTTAGGCGAAATGAAACGTATTATCCGTCAAGTGGATAACAAAGCATTTATGAACATTACTGAAACAGTTGAAATTGTCGGCCGTTTCAAACGCATATAAAACAGGTTAATAAATTAAAGGGCATAACATATTAGTCATATATAATATGTTATGCCCTTTGTTATTCAACTAACGTACCTTTTAGCATAATAAAATCACTAAGTTTATTACTACAAATCGGAGGATAGCATTCCATATACAATACTATCTGTCCATTCCTCTTTATTCCAAAAATCTTGTATGAAATGGGCTTCCTTTCTCATGCCTATTCGTTCACACAATTTTTGTGAAGCTGTATTACGTGCATCAAGATTAGCCTGTATACGATGTACATTACATTCATTAAATAATTTCAATACCAAACTACTTACTGCTTCTGTTGCCAAACCTCTCCCAGCTACTTCCTTTGCAAAACTATAACCAATCTCAACAGTGTCTTTCATATTTGTGTACCATACGGATAAATCACCAACTACTTTAGTTTTGTATATAACTGCCAAACTTAATATTGTTTCTTTAGTAAGTACATTATTTGCTAGCTTCTTATTAAATCTTTTCTGCATGTCTTCATGAGTCCACTTATTATGTAATAGGAACTTACATGTATCATCACTATTATAAATAGCAAATACATCCTGTAAATCAGTACTCTTAAAAGGTCTAATTATTAATCTTTCTGTTGTGAACTCCAAGTTAGCTCTCCTCCCTTACATTCATGCTATAAAACATTTTTTATAGTATTTAAGCCTCATTCTTAGATCTCACCTTGATTACATATTTCATCATAATAAATTAAAATCCTTCTTCCACTAAACTGCACCGTTAATGGTATTTCCTTACGCTTTTTATTTTTTACACTTATTACAAAATCAGATAATTCTATTATTATGTCCCTAAATGTGTTATAATGAAAGCAGACTCACAAAAAAAAGAGTATATAGACTTGGAAGTTTCTCTTATTTTACAAGCAAAAAGAAACGAGCAGTCGGGTATATTTCAGACACCATACACGTAACGGTTTAAACAACCGATCATCTTAGTTACTCTTCAATGATCTTTTTATAAAAAGATACGTACAATTAAAACTCACTTCAATATACTATACCTACCTTTTTGACTTCCAAATCATCTTATTACATAGGGAGATGAACATATGAATCAATATATACGATATACAATAGCTGTCCTGTTTGCTATTATCGGCGGAACAATCTGCTTCTGGACAAACACTCAGCTTGGAGAGAATATCATCTTTAATGGAATCGAAACGCTTGTAAGCGCTTCAATTTTAGGCGGATACATTTACTTCCTCTTCAATCCAGAAGAAAATGCTCAAAAAACAATGTTATTAACAATGATCGGAATCGTTGGTGGATGTATTTCCTACTCAATGACAAACTATACATTACCACTTCAATTAAGCTCAGCTTTCTTCCACGGTCTATGGACTTGGTTCATTGCATTCTGCCTAGCAGACGTATTCAACCTATTACAAGACACTGAAGAAGATAGCGGTCGTCAAATTGAAAGTAACTCTTAAGCTGGAAGATACTCTTCCAGCTTTTTTATGTTGGTTTGCATACCCCGCATCACGATAAAAAGAAGTTGCCCTCACGGCAACTTCTTTCTCACATACCCCATCCAGTACCAACCGGATTATATCAGCGATTCTCCATATATATCGGCGATTTCTCCACTTATATCAGCGATTTTTTCATTATATCGACCGTTCGACACAGGCTATCGACTTACCGGCAATTTTCGGCAACCTATTTATGCTCTATACCCTGCCACTACAATAAAAAGAAGCTACCCAACGGCAACTTCTTTTCCACATACCCCACTTCGTATTCACTAAAATATATCAACGATTTTTCAAATATATCGATCATTTCTCCACTTATATCAACGATTTTTTCATTATATCAACGGTTCAACACAAGATATCGATTTAACGACAACCTTCGACACTCGAAACGCACAACATACCCTATCCCCCAAGCAACTTACTGCCGAACTCTACGATTAAAAAGATAATTAATAGGATCGCGAGTATCTTTAATGCTACATATGCCACTTTAAAAACAACATAAATGAGCAAGACTATCAAAATAATTGATAAAATTTCCATATTTACTTCCTCCAAGCTTTGCTCTTCTTATCTCATTTTACTCGCCCCGGACTATTTATGGAACGGCATAAGATGACATAGAAAAAAGAGGATACCTCACCCATCGTAAGATACCCTCACCTTCAACTGCTCAAACCATTCTCTTTCTAATTGTAAATATCCCATCTCACTCTTCTCGGCGCTCTTTAATTCTTTATCAGCTTTCTTCATATAAGTATGGGAAGCTTCTAGATCATTCTCTAAATATTTGATAATTCCTTGTGTACGATAATATCCGTTTAAGTCCATTTTTGTAATAGCCTTTGCATGTTCCTTTGCTTCTTGCAAAGAAAGACTATCCATCTGATAAAGGGCTTTATATAAAAGATACCAACTATGAAAACTGCTAACGAAAAACTTATTTTCTTTCGTTACAGGTAGTTGAACAATTCTTTCTATATACGGTATCGCTCTTTCCATTCCCTCTTGATCTGCACGAGCAAAAAAGACAAGCATAAGTCTACTCATTATCTCTCTTATCCCTTTATTGTCTTTTATTTTCTCCTCACTCAATTCTACTAATCTTTCATCCCAATCTTTCGGTCTTTTATAACTAAATAACTCACTCGATATTTGAATCTCATATAAATGATTTCTAGCTCTTTCATCATCTTTAATTAAAATAAGAAATTGCATCCCATCACTCATAAGCGTTCCTTTTATCGGCACAATTGTAACCGCAAAGATTGCAAAATGGAAAAAGGAAAAATATAAAAGATATTGATAATAACTCACCATGTATATGTAACCGGAAGTAATACCAAACAGTAAACTCGTAATTGGTCCACCTAAAGTGAGCCACGCCCATTTTTTCGAAAGATTCGGTGTCTCTATAGAAGGTGGTACTAGTGTTGCAACGCCTCCAAAGTAAGCCCATAATTTATTTGCTCGAATGCGTAATTTTCCCTTTTCTTTTTGAATAGTAATGGGTCCTACTGTCATAAATTTAAATGTTAAACCACCTATTACACCAAATACTACATGTCCTAGCTCATGAATGGCTAACACTAATAATGAAATTCCAACTATTGCCCATAGGTTCAAAATTACTTCTAATTTCCCAGTTCGGATTACTCCGTATAAAATGGACAGCATTAACGCCACTGTCATTGAACCAGCTGGCCTTCTTAAAATATCCACCTTTTTCTCCCCTTAATAAATCATTTTCCTTTGCATTTCGTACATGAACTTCCCAAGATGCAATATCCAAATAAATGAGATTAAGCCAATTAATACAAAATCGATATTACTAGCAGCTGTATATATAACGGCAGCCCACCATACATATGCCAATATTGTATTCTTAAATTCATATGCTTTATATCCAGCCTCATGCACAATGTGCTTTAATCCTTCATCTGCGTTTTTCGTCCACATTTTCATAGATTCCATATACGTTACACCTTGTTCAGGATATAGCTTATTATAACGATTTTTTGTTATGAGTCCGATAATTACTACAGTAGTTAAACAAACAATAGAAGCTACTAAATTCCACACCGCAAATGAAACATTTGTATCCTGCAACAGTGCACGTCTACATGTAATAACTGCATATACAAACCATGCCTGCGTCACTATATCACCTACACGTAAATATATACTTATAATGCCTAATTTTCTGCCTTGTACGCTCTCTTCTTCATCGCGTGCCTCTGCTAACATACGTGTATTCTTCCAAGTATAGTACATCATTAAAATTCCAAAAATAGTACATATACCTATAAATGTATTGGATGATAATTTTCTCGGTTCATCCGAGAGTAAATTTAAAGCTATATAAGACGTTAAAAATCCTCCTATCATACTTAATGCTATTTTCCCCACAGAATCAAATTGTTTTTTTCTCTTACTCTTCATCGTCCTCTTCCCCCTCTACTAACGTAAATATTTCCTCCACCGGTACATTGAAAATTTGTGCGATTTTTAACGACAATACGATAGATGGTGCATAATCCCCACGCTCAATTAAACTAATCGTTTGCCGTGATGATCCAATCGCTTTCCCTAAATCCCCTTGTGATAAACGATGCTTTGCTCGCAATTCCCTCACTCGATTTTGAAGCTTCATGTCTTCCCTCTTTTTCATTTATTTAATTACAATTGTAAATAATATCCTTATATTTGTCAATTATAATTGTCATTACGACTATAATAATTGACAAAATACTTATTTCTTATCCTGTATCAAATTCCTATAAAGAATGTAAAATGTGCATTAAACATAGTCTTAAAAATAAAATAAAAAAGGCAGTGCTTTTGCACTGCCTTCCTAAATTCTGACATAGAATGGATTTCATATTAACTTGCGTTTTGTAGTAATACTCGTTTTAACTGCTTACGGAAACGAATACCCAACGTAACCGCTACAATCACAATAACTCCAAAAATGATTTTACCGATATGATCTTCTAGCACTCCAAAGATATCATGTAAGTTTCCACCTAACCAGTAACCACCGATTAAGAAGAATGATACCCAAAATAGAGCGCCTGAATAAATTGTAATGGCAAAACGACGGAATGGTAAATTAATAATTCCTGCAAAGTATCCTGTGAAATGACGTACACCAGGAATAAAGAAACCAATAAAAATTAGGAAGTACCCATACTTATCAAACCACATTCTCGTTAAGTCAATTTTTCTTTGTGTTAAAAATACGTATTTCCCATACTTTTGAATGAAAGGCATACCTAATTTATTTCCTAAAAAGTATTGAATCGTCATTCCTACACTTGTCCCAATAAAGGATAGAATAATTAAAATCGGTAAACTTAAATCACCCTTATGTGCTAAAAATCCCGCATATGCTAATGTTGGCTCTCCCGGAAACGGAAGTGCAATATATTCTAACAGCAAGCCGACAAGTACAACATAATACCCGTATTGCTGAAATAATTCATGAATCCATTCCATGTCATCTCTCCTTTCAATCACGTACAACTTCTTACTATTATTGTATAAAAAAATTGTCGAAATAACTATCACAATAGCTTACATTTTTATTACATTTTTGTAAGGGTCACACTAATGATTTTCGTTCTTTATTAAATAGTAAAAATTATTTTCCAAGTCGAAATAGCGAAAAGACGCATTAATAACATGCAGATTTTATCCATTTTTTAGCACTAAAAAAGCTTTCTTATTTTGTTCTCAATAAAAAACCATCACAAACTCATGCTAACTTCATATTAGCTTCATATACGTATTGTAAGATTATATCGGAATTTGTTGAAAAATTTAACCAATATATGACTAAGCATTAATTTGAATAAATATAAGTCGTTTTTCGAAATTGAAAAAAGGGTGAATACGAAATGGAAGCATATAAAATGCACGATTTTATTAATACAAATGTTGAATCTCATCAAAATGAAACCGTTTTTAATTTACAAATATGTGAAACAAGTGAATTTGACGTAAGTTTAACAAAATCTACAACACTATCTTTTATCGTTTCAAAAAAGAATATTAAAATTGTCACGAAAAAATGGATTAATTCAAATCAAGAAAGCATGATTGGCAAAAGCTACATCATTCCAACAAAAGCTTTTCACTATTTCTTACCAATCATTTCTGAAAATGAAGATGAGCTAAATATTCAAGTTCAAAGTTTTGGACTACGTGGTGAGCTTTTATTAAATGAAAGATTACTTATTGATAACAACAAACACAACAGCAAAATCACTACATTCTTTGAAACATTAGATGAAAATGTAAATAAAGCATTACGAGGATTACAACTTCATTGTATGTAAGACTATTACGATAGTAAAAGGAGAATAACAATGAAAAAATTATTATTAAGCGCACTATTATCATTAGGATTTTTAACTCTTCCATTCGCTAGTGCAGAGGCAGCTACAACGAAAGATCAATTAATCGTAGACACTCAGTTAAATAAAATGGATTATTATCAGGATGGAAAATTTATAAAAAGTTTTACTGTCGCTACTGGAAAAGCTGCAACACCTACACCTAAAGGCACTTTTCAAATCGTAAATAAAATTAAAAACCGCCCTTATTATACAGGAAAAATTAAAGGCGGCGATCCACGTAATCCACTTGGTGACCGTTGGCTCGGATTAAATATGGCAGGAACTTACGGAACAACTTATGCGATTCACGGAACTAACAATAATCAAGCAATCGGCAAATGGACAACACTTGGTTGTATTCGTATGTATAACAATGATATACACTGGTTATTTGAGCGCGTTCAGCAGCAAGCTACTGTCACTGTAAAATAGCCTAAAAACAAGATTTATGTGTAGCCAAGAATTTTATGTCTTGGCTTATTTTATTTATTCATTTACAGTAGCAAAACAACTGTATTTACATATATAATAGGAATAGATTTGATTAGCTAATATCTAAACATTGATAAACGTAGATATTAAAATTATACAGTTATAATATTTTATAAATTTTATAATACATACTATAATAGAACTACTGTAATTCTGAATTATTCAGTAACACTAAACTATTCCCCTTGCTACCTTCATGATTATTTTATAGCGGGGGCTTATTATATGTATAAACAATCTGAGTCACTCGAAAAATGATGAATTCGAATATTGCAGTAAAAAGCGTTATTTAGGAGGTGTTACTATGACGCATATACTGGTGATTGAAGACAACCCAGATATACAAGAACTGATTCGTGAATTTCTAATGGCACAAAACTTTACCGTTGATGTAGTTGGTGCCGGAACAGAAGGTATTCTTCTTTTCCAAAAAAATTCATACGATCTTGTCCTCCTCGATGTAATGTTACCAGATATAGATGGCTATAGTATTTGTAAAATTATGCGAGGACAATCTGATGTACCAATCATTATGTTAACAGGCTTACATAATGAAGAAAGTGAAATTAAAGGATTTGAGTTAGGTATTGATGACTATATTACGAAACCGTTCCATTACACTGTATTTATTAAGCGTGTAGAGGCTGTATTAAGAAGGGCAGCAACGAAGGAAGCAGAAGCTGCAACTATACTACAATTCCATGAATTGATGTTAAACTCTACAGCATATGCAGCTTATGTTCATGGTAATCAAATTGAATTGACAACAAAAGAATTTGAAATTATTTATACTTTACTGCAAAATCGAGGAAAAGTATTATCAAGAAGTGATTTGTTGAATAAGGTATGGGGCTATGAACATTATGGTGATGTAAGAGTTATAGATACACATATTAAAAACTTAAGAAAAAAATTAGGAATTCCTTATATTAAAACGGTGAAAGGCATTGGCTACAAAATCGAATCGTAGCAAAGACAACATCACCAAAAATATTTTCATCAAAACCTTATTATTTTGTATTCTTTTATCACTTTGTCTTTATCAAATTATTTACTTTCTAGCTTCAAACTACGATAAAGAACGTTTTGCGAAAGAAAATGGAACGCCGACTACAGAACAGGCCGATTCAGATAAGCAAAACGACGGAAGTAAAACGAAGCAAAATAAAGCTGTGTCAAAGGGGAGTATTTCTAATTTCCAATCTTCTATTATAGATTATAAATCTCTTTCTACAGCTATCAATCACCTTTTGCAGCCTAGCCAAACTGCAAAGGCAAAAGAACATACACAAAATCTTTCGGGGAAAAATAGCACTTCTAATCCGCCTACAGAAGCAGAAAAGAAAGCCGCTAATAATGATGCCTTACATACACAAAATGCAGCAAGTAAAACAAATGATACAAATGATAATCCAAAGTTAGCAGATGCGTTGCAGCAATTAGCTCCACATATTGGCGCGACAATGCTTGCATTATCACTACTCGGATCATTAATTTATACAAAACTAATTGCCAAACCTTTTCAATATATGAGTGATGCTTTAAAAGATATTATGAATCTTGATTTCTCCGATAAAAAGCTACTTAACAAAAATGCAGATCAAACAGATTTTAATTTGCAAGTAGCCGCTTCGCAAGTACCAAATATTGTAAAGAATTTACATGCAAGCAATCAAGATTTAAGAAACGAGCTCAAGAAGGAACAACAATTAGAACAATCTCGTAAAGAATTTATGTCTATGGTGTCCCATGAATTAAAAACACCAATCGCAGCCGTCATGGGACAACTAGATGGCATGATTCACGGAATTGGAGCTTATAAAGATAGAGATAAGTATTTGAAACGTTCCTACGAGATGATGCAAGACATTAACATATTAACGGAAAAAATGTCGGAATTATCCAAAATACAAAACCCTCAATTTAAACCGAATTTAGAAGTCATTTCTTTATCTAATATTATTGAGGATGTTATGAAGAAAGTAGATTACTTTGTATCTGTAAAACAATTAAATGTACAATCTAATATTAAACACGACGTACAAATTTTAGCTGATCCTAAATTTATTCAAACTGCTATTTTTAACATTATTTCAAATGCAATTCATTATACAATTGACCATCAGCACGTATATATAAAGCTTTATGAAAAACCAAATGGTTACGCATTAGAAGTATTAAATACAGGTTCACAAATTGATGAAGATAAACTTGCTCATTTATTTGAGCCTTTCTATCGCGCAAATCCTGATAAACACGGGTTAGTACAAGGTAGTGGTCTTGGATTATATATCGTGAAACAAATATTAGATAAACATCAGTTTCCTTACGGGATACAAAACACAGCTCAAGGTGTAAAATGCTCCATTGTATTCCCAAAAGCAATGTAACATTCACTATAATTACATACCCCAAACTCATACTTCATGTGTGAGTGGCGGAATTTTGTAGAGTGTCTTACTCTGTTTCGTTCGCCCGTTATCCTTATTTGGATAGCGGGCGTTTTTTATTACTTAAAAGGAGGATTTTTTATGGAAAAGTTTAAATATTCATTGCTCGTTTTATTCGGTGCTTGCAGCTACGGCATACTTTCAACTATTTTCAAACTCGGATTCATAAATGGATTTTCAGCACATCAACTCCTAGGGGGACAATATGTCTTCGGATGGATTGGACTATTTCTACTCGTTCTTTTCTTTTCACATCATAAAGTAACAAAAAAACAATTTTTTTCATTACTAACCGTCGGAACAACAATGAGTATGACTGGGATTTTTTACGCTATTTCTGTAGAAGAACTACCCGCATCTATCGCTGTCGTCCTACTCTTTCAGTTCACTTGGATTGGTGTCATTATCGAAGCCATTGCAAATCGAACATTTCCAAGCCACGATAAGATCATATCTATCCTTATTTTATTTGCTGGTACATTGTTTGCAGGTGGTGTATTTGAAGGCCTCGGACAAAGTTTTTCTACGAAAGGGATTATCTTTGGGCTATTAGCTGCTGTCTCTTTTTCATTCTATGTTTTTGCAAGCGGGCGCGTCGCTACGGATGTTCCGCCTTATACGAAAAGCTTTCTTATGACAACAAGTGCTACTCTTATCGTATGCCTATTCTTTCCGCCAACCTTTTTAACAGACGGTGCTTTGCAAGCTGGCCTATGGAAATATACTTTCTTCCTCGGCTTGTTCGGTGTTGTCGTACCTGTCATTTGTTTTTCAATCGGTGTACCAAAGGTTGGAACAGGGCTTAGTACGATATTAGGTGCAGCTGAATTACCAACTGCTATTATTGCTTCAATTACACTTGTACATGAAGTCGTAACGTTCATGCAGTGGATTGGAATTATTTTTATATTGGTTGGGATCTTCACTCCTCAGCTGCTTACGGCTAGGAAAGAAAGGAAACACAATCGCGTGCACAGCGCTTGAAAAAATACAGAATTTATATAAAAGATATAACTGCAATTAAAATAAGTAAATTTATCTGGAGGTATAAATGACTATTTTAAGCATCGTATTTTTTGCTATTATGTGTATCTTCTTCCTAATAAGATATATGAAAGAAAAGAAATTTTACGATTTACTTCTCGTTCCCGTTTGTATATATGCAGGAGCAGTGAAAACTCCTTTCGTAGAGTACTTAAACTTTAATACTACATTTAAAATAACGTATGATATTGCAGCTATTATTCTTGTAATCCTTGCTGTACTTTTCTTTTTGAAAGATAAGAAAGAGAATCATACTGCATAACAAAAGACCTTTCATTTACTTGAAAGGTCTTTTTCTCTATCTCATTTTACCGCTCCATACAGCTTCTCTATCTCATGCTCAATTTGTTTTACATCGATTCGCTCAAATAATGGCTGTACGCTATCAATTCTACTTGGCAACGTATTTTGCGGTTCCCAATTTCGGTTCACAATCGACAATGTGTTTCGAACTCTTTCACTTGAAAATGGTAAAAATGGTTCAAGGAGATGGGCAAAATTAGCGATAAGATACACACAGTTATAAATCGTTTCTTCACATGAAACTGGATCATCTTCTCTTTGTTTCCAAGGCTGCTTTTCATCAAAATATTTATTTGCAAAACGTACTGTATCAAATATTGTTTCTAGCGCCACCTTAAATTTAGTTTGCTCAATCGCCTCTCCTACACGCTTATATAATCCTTCTACTTTATCTTTCAGCTCTACCTCAATACTTCCCTTCGTCACGATACCACCATAATATTTTTCGATAAACTTTAATGTCCGGTTCACAAAGTTCCCGTATGCACCTAATAATTCACTATTATGACTGTAAATAAATTCCCGCCATGAAAAATCAGTATCGCGATTTTCTGGTGCGTTGACGGTTAAAAAGTAACGAATAGAATCTGGATCATAGCGTTCTAATATGTCAGGCACCCATACTGCCCAGTTTTTACTTGTAGATAATTTTCTTTTTTCAACTGTTAAATATTCATTCGAAACGATATGACGCGGGATTGCTTCCTCCCCTATTCCAAGTAATACCGCTGGCCAAATGACGGAATGAAACGGAATATTATCCTTTCCGTGCACATAATATGTTTTCGCTTCGCTATCCCAAAACTCTTGATCATCTTTCCCTGTTTCTTCAGCCCAATGTTTACTCGCTGAATAATAGCCTGTCACTGCTTCAATCCATACGTAAATTTTCTTATCTTCATACCCTTCTACTGGAATTGGTACCCCAATTGGTAAATCACGTGATACGGCCCTATCTATTAATCCTTCCTTTACATATCTCTCTGTTAGTTGAATCGCATTGTCGCGCCATGTCCCTGTTTGTTTGGCAATTTCTACAGCTCTTTTAATTTGCTGCTGAAATGTATGCAATGCAAAATAGAAATGCTCTGTTTCCTCTACAGATGGCGTACTACCACATAACTTACATTTCTTTTCTAACAAATCGAGAGGATCTAAAATAGCAGAACAAGCATCGCATTGATCTCCTCTTGCTGCTTCATGGCAATGTGGACATATTCCTTCTACATAACGATCCGGTAAAAACTGTGTACACGTTTCACAATACGCTTGTTCCACTGTTTTTTTATAAATATGTCCTTCTTCTAATAAACGTAAAAAAACATTTTGAACCGTTTCATGATGGTGCTCACTATCTGTACGTGTATAACAATCATAAGTAAAACCAAGGCTACGAAAACATCGCTGGAACTCTTCATGATACTTATCAGCAATTTCTTTCGCTGTCACACCTTCTTGTTTTGCTCTAATTGCAATCGGTGTTCCATTACAATCACTCCCTGAAACATACAGCACATTCTCACCTTTTGCCCTGTAATAACGCGCTAAAATATCTCCAGGTAACAAACTCGCAATATGGCCAAGGTGTAACGAACCATTTGCATACGGCCAAGCGCCTCCAATAAAAATACTCATCTTACATTCCTCCTTTTAAATATAAAAAGCCCCGCCCTTATCTTAAAAAAGATAAGGGCGGGGCTGTATAAACAGTCGCGGTACCACCTTATTTCGCTAATTACTCACATAATTAGCCTTAACAAGTACGGAGCAATATGCTCTTATACTGTGGTTTTGATAACGAGTACCAACTCTCGTCGCCGCCTACTATTATCATTTGATAAGTTCAGGACGAAGCTCAAAGGCCATTGTTCAAATGAATATTCTTGCTTCTTCTCAGCTACCGAAGCTCTCTGGAAAGAATGTGTTCATCCTACTTTTCCTTTTCAACGCTTTTACGTATAAAAAGTATTGTACGACTTAATCACGGAAAAATCAAACTTTTATCCAGAAAGAAAAGGAAATCCCATCCCCCTGCCGAATAACTATACGTTCACAAAAGGAGTGATAACATTGAATCAAAAACAACTAAGCACTATAAATGAAAAAAGCTGGAATGCAGCTGCTTATGAAGCTTGGACGAATCGCCACGGGGCACCAGCTGATTATGCGAAAAAAATCATGAAAGATCCCACGCGCGAAGTAGCACATTATTTACCTTACATAAAATCCCCAAAAGGAAAATGTATTATTAATTTACTCGGCTCAAAAGGAAATAAAGCTGTCGCACTCGCCCTTTTAGGCTCTGACGTAACAGTTGTTGATATTTCAGCAAGTAATGCAAAATATGCAAATGAACTTGCTGATGCCGCAGGCGTCTCTATTCATTACATCGTTTCTGATGTACTAGATGTAAATCTCTCCAAATCATTTGATATCGTATTACTGGAACTTGGTGTACTTCATTACTTTCTAGATTTAAAACCACTTTTCACAACAATCTCTCAACTACTAAAGCCCGGTGGAATACTTATCCTTCGCGATTACCATCCAATATACACAAAGCTATTAGGAGTAGACCATCCATCATTTCGAGCAAGTGGAAATTATTTCGATGAAGAATTAATTGAAGATGATGTTGCTTATAGCATCCTTCTTACAGAAGCACAGAAAGAATCGCTACCTAAAACAACCATCCGTCGCTGGACGTTAGGAGAAATCATTACAACACTCGCGGAAGAACATTTTAAAATTGAAAAACTAGTTGAAGAACACGGACCTCATCAAAGATGGCTCTTCCCTTCTACTGCACCGGAAAGAATCGAAGAACGTATCCCTGGTCTATATACAATAATTGCGACAGCATGCAAAAAAGGATCCCTTCACGGATAGGATCCTTTTTGCATGCTCACGCATATAAGTTGAGGTTGGAGATTACCATAATTCTGTAGAATAGGACACAAGATATTTCAACATTTCGTCTCTGACTTACGTCGTCAAAAAGGGGTATGACCAACATAACGAAGAGTAATGTTTTAGTTGATACTGATAATCGTTATCAACTAATTAGAAGTATACATGATGTCATTTCAAATTTCAATAGCATTTCTAATATTTATTTATGAATTTTATGATATGCAAATGTATACATTTTAAGAACTTTTTCTAATATCAATCTGACTCCTTCCATTATCTGCTATAATTTTCATTGAACAGATTAATAACTTCATAATAATGTTTTTATTAATTTCGTTTTAAATATCTATAAATCATAATAAACAGTTTAAACGAGGGTAGGGGTAACGATGAAATATGTTAGTATTCGAAAAAAACTACTGTTCACACTCTTAAGCATTTCTTCTTTATTTAGCATTGCTCTTATTGTTATTCTTTCATTCGCCATGAATCAAGCAAGTGAAATCGAAACGTTAAAAAATGATGTATCAAAAAGAGCGACGATTTTAAAAGAACGTGGCGATTGGTTCCAAGCACAAGTTGCTGGTTTACAAGAATATTTACTATCACATGATCAAAAAGGATTAGATAAGTTCAACCGAGAAGGGAAAAAATTAGCTGATACTAGAGAGAAAGTAACAAGTGACAAGAAGCTCCCAGAAGGAATGAAAGAAGCTATTTTAATGGGGGGAAAATGGCGTAGCGTCATAGATAATGAGGTACTACCTCTTGCTCGTGAAGGAAAATGGGACGAAGCATCCAAAATTGCTTTAGCACAAACAGATTATGTAAATGATCTTTTAGGTCGTTTTAATAAATATACAAATGAAGAGAATGAGAAACGTGACGCATTAATTGCTGACGTCGAGTCTTCTTCATCACTTATTCAATATATTATTTTCTTCTCACTCATTACATGTACATTAACGTCTATTTTATTAGCATGGTGGTTCTCTGGTAAACTCGTTAAACCAATTCGACAAATTGATGAGAAGTTAAAAGAATTAGCTTCTCAAGATGGAGATTTAACGGCTAGATTACACGTAACAAGTAAAGATGAAATAGGTGACATTGCAAATTCCTTTAATCAAATGCTCACTAACTTACAGCTTATAATAAAACAAGTTCAACAAACATCAACAAGTGTAAAAGAAGCTTCCGAAAATGTATTTATCGAAACGACTGCTTCTATGGAAAATACCGCAAGGACCCAAGAAACTATGAATGCTCTTGAACACAATATTCGTTCACAAGTTTCTAGCATTGAAGAAAGTTCAACTGCAATGGATGACATGGCAACGAGTGTTCAGCGTATCGCTGAGTCCGCCTCTTCTGTTACTAGTTTAGCTGTTACAACTTCAGAAAAAGCAGATGATGGGAATAAAGTCATTGAGAAATCTATTACACAAATGCACACAATTAACGAAGCTGTTAACGCTACATCACAAGTAGTTGAGCGACTCATTACACATACAAATCATATCGATACTGCACTTCAATCTATTTCGAATATCGCCGAGCAAACAAATTTACTCGCTTTAAATGCTTCTATTGAAGCAGCTCGTGCTGGTGAACATGGCAAAGGATTCGCTGTTGTTGCTGATGAAGTTCGAAAACTTGCTGAACAATCTCAACTAGCCGCAACTGACATTAACCATTTACTGCATCAAATTCAAGCCGATACTAAAATAGCAAATGACATGATGACACAAGGTCAAGCAGAAGCTTCTGAAGGAATTACTGTTATTCGTACTGCCGGATCTTCATTCTCAGAAATTGTTAACCACATTAACAAAGTCTCTACGCAAATGCAAGAAATGTCTGCAACTGCTGAAGAGATGGCTGCAAGCTCTGAAGAAATGAACGCAGCTTTAAATAATATCGCCTCTATTTCAAATGAAGTTGCTGCAGAAACATTACAAACAGCACATTCAGCTGGTGATCAAGTAAACAAAATGAGTATCGTGGCTAACAAATCATCTGAAATGAAAACAATCGTACAAGAACTTGAAGTTCTCGTCTCTCATTTCAAAACAAACGCTTAAAGTGAACCTTTCGCTTGTAATGACACAAGCCCAAAGGTATAGGAAAGAATATTTTACAGTCTCTCTTTTTTCAATTTAAAATATCTCTTTCTATCTCTCATTCCGTCTGCTATAATTCCTAAAGGAAATAAGAAAGCTTTATTCCAACTGGAGTAAAGCTTTCTTTCAATTTTTTACATTTATTAATTCTAATACTAAGATTTCACAAAGGAGGCTTTTAATCATATGAATTTTGTAAGTATCAGAAAAAAACTTATGTTCATGATGGGAACGATTTGCGCTTTATTTGGCATCGCCTTAGCTTTTATTTTATTTTTTGCTATTGACCAATCTCGTAAAGCTGAAACATTACAAAAAGAAATTTCTCCACTGGCAACAGAATTGAAAGAACGTGGAGACGCTTATCAAGTACAGCTATCTGCTTTAAGGGGTTATTTACTACAACATGATCAAGTCGAATTAGACAAGTTTAATGAGATGAGTAAACGTCTTGAGGATTCAAAAGATAAACTTCTTTCTAATCCAAATCTTTCTTCGTCCGTAAAAAGTACAATGGAATTAGGGTCTACTTGGAGAAAGTTCGTTGAAGAAAAAGTATTCACTCTTGCAAAAGAACAAAAATGGGAAGAAGCTTTACAAGTAGCTTCTTCAGAAAACGGAACGGTCTATAAAGTAATTGGTGACTTCACAAAGTACAGTAATGAACAAGCTAAATTACGTGAACAATCTATTGAACAAATTGATCAATCTTCACTAGGAATTGAATATGCAGTCTTTCTATCACTTGTTATTTGTATTGTCGTTGCAATTATTCTTGCATGGTGGTTCTCTGGTAAACTGGTGAAACCAATTCAACAAATTGACACGAAACTAAAAGAATTGGCCTCTCAAGAAGGTGACTTAACGGCACGTCTACAAGTAAATAGCAACGATGAAATAGGTGCTATCGCAACATCATTTAATAAAATGTTAGAAAACCTACAACATATCATTAATCGTGTTCAAAAAACATCAGTGGAAGTGCAAACCGCTTCTGAAAATATGCTAGAAAAAACAAATACATCACGTGAGGCGACATTAAGAGTCCAAAGCTCGATGTCCAACTTAAATGCAAGTATTCAATCACAAACTTCTAGTATGGAAGAAAGTTCAACTGCAATGGATGATATGGCAGTAAGTGTTCAGCGCATCGCTGAATCTGCTTCATCTGTAGCGGAACTTGCTGTTGCCACATCTGAACATGCTAGCGATGGAAGTACGGTTATCCAAAAATCTGTTTCACAAATGACAACAATACACGAAGCTGTAAATGCTACGTCAGAAGTGGTTGAACGTCTAATCACTCATACGAAATATATTGATACTGCTGTACAATCTATTTCTAATATTGCTGAGCAAACAAACTTACTTGCTTTAAATGCTTCTATTGAGGCTGCTCGTGCTGGCGAGCAAGGAAAAGGATTTGCTGTCGTAGCTGACGAAGTTCGAAAACTTGCTGAACAATCTAAAACAGCTGCAACAGACATTAATCAATTACTACATCAAATTCAAAATGATACAGAAACTGCTAGCTCTATGATGTCTCAAGGCCGTTCTGAAGCATTTGAAGGTATCAATGTTATTCGTGAAGCTGGTACTTCTTTCACAACAATTGTGGAACAAGTAAATAAAGTATCTACTCAAATGCAAGATATATCAGCAACTGCTGAAGAAATGGCTGCAAGTGCTGAAGAAATGAATGCTTCACTTAATAACATCGCTTCTATCTCTACTGAAGTATCCAGCGAAACTGCCGCAACGGCACAATCTGCTGAACAGAAAGTTATCGTTATGAATGAAATGACAGTAACTGCTAGAAAAATGAAACAAACAGTTGAAGAGTTAGATCAGCTCGTATCTCATTTTAAAACAGAATAGATGTTCAAAAAATATCCCTCTTGCGAAGAGGGATATTTTTTCGAGCTCATTTCCTGCACATTATGCTCATTTCCGTTATAATGAGAATCGATATCATTAAAGTGTAGGAGGGGCTGCTTATGTCACAAGAAGCATTTGAAAATAAATTACTTGCCAATTTAGAAGCTGTTATTGACCCTGAACTAGGTGTTGATATCGTTAATCTTGGATTAGTTTATGATGTTACAGCAGATGAAAATAATAATGCTGTCATTACGATGACTATGACTTCTATCGGTTGTCCAATGGCTGGGCAAATCGTATCAGACGTTAAAAAAGTATTATCAACAAACGTACCTGAAGTTAATGAAATAGAAGTAAATGTCGTTTGGAATCCACCGTGGTCGAAAGAACGTATGTCACGTATGGCGAAAATCGCATTAGGTATTCGCGACTAAATAAAGTGGAAATTTCATCATTTGCGGATAGCGGGATAAAGAAAAGACCTGACTAGGATGTCAGGTCTTTTCTCTTATTATTTTACACCTACTGCATCATAAGCTTTCGTTACAGCTTGTACAGCTTTAGAGTTTTTACCGTATAAATCTTCAGCTGACTGAAGTGCCGCTTGACGCATCATTTTGAAGTCAGAGTTTGCAGTTAAATATTTCGTAAGAGCACGGTAGTAAATTTTTTCTGTCGCTTCACGGCCCACTCCAGTTACTTTCACACCGTAATGATCCCCGCCTTCAGATACTAAGTATGCAGCTTTATTGTTAATACTGCTGTTAATATGAACGCCGCCATTATCAGCTGTTCCAGTGTAACGTTTACTATAGTGATCTGGGTAACCTTCACTTGGTTTTAATGGGTTTGGAATAGACGCTGGGTCTTTAAGAGAGCGAAGCGCATCACCAGGTTTATCAGGTGTATAAATATCAGCACCTAAATCCCAGCTCTTCTTCTCAACCATAACACCCATAATATCAGATAACGATTCATTTAACGCCCCTGACTCATTTTTGTAAACAAGGTTTGCTGTATGTTCAGTTACAGCATGCGTTAATTCGTGACCGATAACATCAAGTCCAGCAGATAATGGAATGAAAGTTTTTCCATCTCCATCACCATACATCATTTGCACACCATTCCAAGCTGCGTTATTCCAAGCTGTACCTACGTGAACAGTTGAAATAAGCTTCGCACCTTTATCATCGAAAGAGTTACGATTAAATGTCTTTTTGTAGTAATCATATACTTTCCCTGCATTTACATGCGCATCAACTGCAGCTTTATCTTCGAAGAACTTAGATTTACTTTCAACTTCTTCTCCTGTATATCCAAGCCATTGTGAGAATAAATTAAACCAGTTCTCGTCCATATTTTCTGCATCAAATGTATGAATGCCTTGTCCTCGTTTACCATCAAACAAGTTGAATTGTCCTGTTTTCGTATCTTGAGCAATTTCAAATGATTGTCTAGCACCTAATACTCCGTAACCAAATCCAGTAATGTTATCTACAGCGTTATATTTCTCAATAACATTTCCATTCGTTGCATCAACAAAATAATGCCAATATCCTGGAGCTGGTTTTGAAATCGATGCCTTAACTAAGTATGCAAGGTAGTAATTACCGTCCTTTTCATATACAAACAAATCTTTTTTCACACCGTCATAACTCTTTACTTTACCAATTTCTTTCTCAATATCTGCCTTTGCAATCGTTTCTGCTTGTTCCGCAGTAATGCTTGCAGCTGCAGGAATATTTTTATCATCTAAATTCGGAATAACTTGTCCGAAGAATGCTTTTACATTATTCTCTTTATCAAGTGTAACAGTTTGATCAGAACCGTACACAGGAATGTTATTATGTTTCTCAACTAGCTTCACATGTGTCGTATCAGATTCAGCGTCTTTTTCTTCTCCAACGATATTAAAATGCTTTTCAATATTTCCTGCTAATTTAAACATATCTTTCTTACTCTCTAAGTATTGAAAGACCGTCTCTTTTTTATCTAGTCCTTCCGGTGCTTTCCATTCTTCACCTATGTATGCAGGTGTTTTAAATTCTTGATGATATTGAATTTTTTGTTCTTCCGCTTTCGTTGTCGTTGCCCCAAACGCTCCAAATCCCCCGACGATAACAGTTAACGCTAATGCTGATGAAATAACTTGCTTTTTCACTATAACATTCCCCATTCCCATAAAGATTTTTGACACTTTTATACAATTCTTATTTTCCCAGCCGATACCTCTACCGAAAATTTGAGAAACATTTTTCAGATAATTCCAATCCAAAAAAGAGGACATCTATCGGATGTCCTCTTTTCTATAAACCTTTTATTGTTTTTTCAATTCAATTGCTAAATAGTGTGATTGCTCTTTCGCTTGAATGTGAATATCTTCTTCTACAGATTCTGCCGCATCCCGCATAACAAACGTTTCACCATTGATTACACTGCTTCCTTCAATTTGTACAAGATACAATTGACGGCCTTCTTTCACTGGAAAATGAATTTCTTTTCCAGCCTCTAATGATAAGGAATATAAATTCGCATCTTGGTGAATTTGAATTGGTGCATTTCCTTCTACTGAAGATACCATATGGAACCATTCATTTTCACGCTTGCTCCAATCAAATTTAAACTCACCATAGTTTGGTTTATGATCTGCACGGTCTGGTAAAATCCAAATTTGTAATAAACGCAGCGTTTCATCGCCTAAATTATGCTCGCTATGAAATACACCCGTGCCAGCACTCATATATTGAACATGTCCACGCTCAATCGTTCCGCGATTTCCCATGCTGTCTTCATGTGTTAAAGCACCATCTACAACGTAAGAAATAATCTCCATATCACGATGTGGATGCATATCAAAACCAGTTTGCGCCGCTACTAGATCATCATTAATAACACGTAACGCTCCGAAGTTCATGTTATTTGGATTGTAGTAATTGGCAAAAGAAAAATGAAAATGTGTATTTAACCAACCATGATTTGCTCTGCCCATATTTTTATGATCAACTTTTCTAAACATATCCTTCACCTCATACTATCTCGAATTCGAGATTTATTTTAAAATTTTTTCTTACTGTAACTTTTTTAATAGTGTTAATAACTGCTTTTGTTCCTCTATATTTAAATTATGAAACTTCTCTGCTTGGAACGTTTCTTGAGGTGGGACGATTTCCTCATATAAAGCTCTTCCCTTTTCTGTTAAAGAAATATATTTCGTAGTACCCTCTTGTTCACGCAAAATCCACTCAAGCTGCTCCATTTTATTTAAAAGCTGCGTTACATTTCCTTTCGTAACAAATAGCTTATTTCCAAGTTCTTGCTGCGTTAAACGATTATATCCTCCAACTTGAGCTAACACATCAAACTGGGCGGCAGATATATTCCATTTTTTCAAATGCTGATTCGTCTCACGAATACTCTTATTATAAAAGCGTGACAAACGAAACCATAATAGTAGCCCTAGTCTATCTTCTGTTTTCATTTCATCACCTCGCTCGTTTCATATCATTAGTTTAGAACTAAACTTAATAAAAGTCAAATACTTATTTTTAATAAGCATAAAAAGCACAGCGCTATTTCTCCACTATGCTTTACATTAACTTTCTACTCTTATATTCATCCAATTTCCTCTCCGCGAACTTCCTCGCATCTTTTTCAATCCACCGCTCTTCGTACCGTTCACTTCCCACATACAATATATCTCTCTTATGCTGCATCGCATGGCGGAATTCATGCAGTAGCGTTTTGAGAACTTGATCATACTCTTCCCACATACAAACGAAAATTAATTGCTTTTCTTTATGATAAAAACCACCTACTGGGAATAGGAACTCTTCTTCCTCTTCCCCTAATGATAGAAGCACATCATTTGCATCACACGTATCACAAAAAATAACGGGCGTTTTACATACTTCAATAAGAGAAAACAAATCCTCTCTCAACTTTTTGACATCCCAAGGAAGCTCCGAATCCAACACATACCAATTCTCTACCTGTTGATATACATTTTGAAACTGGAGTTCCATTTCTCTTTATTCCCCTTTCCAAGCACCCTTTTTCTATATGTATGCCACAATATAGTAAATATTAAACGTATTCTTTCATCCTTGAAAAAATGCCAATAAAAAAGGAATCTACGTCGACATAGATTCCTTTTCTGTAATCACTTTTTTTTCATCATTTTTTTTAATACAAAATAACCAATTGCACTAACAATAGCAACAAGTGCAAAGTATTTCACATATGGCCCCGCAACTTTATTAATACTTTCCCACTCTGTTCCTAATTTAAAACCTAAATATACAAACACAATTGACCACGGAATAACAGCTAATGTAGTTAGCGTAATAAACTTAGCATGTGACATTTTCGCAATACCCGCTGGTATCGAAATAGCATGACGCACAACCGGAATAAAACGTGCGGTAAAGATAACGCCAGTTCCATAACGATTAAACCAATCTTCAGCATAATCAATATGTTTCTTCTGAATTAAAATATATTTTCCATATCGCTCAAGAACAGGTCTTCCTCCATATCGACCAATCCAATAAATGAATAGTTGTGCAATTACACCACCAATTGTACCGAACGCGACAGCGCCCCAAAATGTAATGCTTCCTGTTGATACTAAATAGCCTGCATAAGACAATACGATTTCACTTGGAATAACCTCTAGCATTAATCCAAGCATAATTCCCCAATAACCAAGTCCTTCTAAAAAAACTAAAACCGAATGAATCAACTCTCCTAACATCATGTACCTCTCTTTACTGTTTTCATCACCAAAATAAAAGTACAAGCAGGAAATATCTTGTACTTTTATTTTTTTAATTTAGTTAGTCTTCGTATCCCACTTAAAGATTTTATTTAAGAATTTATATACATTCTTCGACTCTTTTGTCAGAAGTGGGCCTAAAATGGATAGTATAAGCACGTATAGTGCTGAGAATGGTTTCAGTACTGACATTAAACCACCGGCGATACCGATATTAGCCATAATGATGGAGAACTCTCCTCTGGAAACGATTGTTAATCCGATATTTGTTGATGCTTTATGAGATAATCCAGCTTGTCTTCCTGCAATCATTCCTGCTACAAAGTTACCGATTATCGTAAGAAGGACAGCACCTAACGTTAACCATATCGCTCCGCCTAATGAGAACGGATCAATACTTAACCCGAAGCTGAAGAAGAAAATAGCTCCGAAAAAGTCTCTAAATGGAACAACAAGATGTTCAATTCGGTCACTATGCTCTGTCTCAGAGAAAACTAATCCTAGAAGAAGTGCTCCAATTGCTTCTGCAACGTGAATTGTTTCTGAAAAACCAGCAATGAAGAATAACGAAGCAAATACTACAATAATAAAGATTTCATCTGAGCTAATATTGAGCAATTTATTTAATAACGGCGTAGCCTTTCTAGCTACTATAAAGAATAGAAGCATATATCCTAAAGCAATTCCAATTGAAGTAAGGGCACCTAAGAAGGAAGCGTGATCTCCAAGTACTAAACCAGAAACAACTGATAAATATACAGCAAGGAATATATCTTCAAACATAATAATTCCTAAAATTAATTCGGTTTCATTATTACCAGTTCTTCTTAAGTCCACTAACACTTTAGCAACGATAGCGCTAGAAGAAATCGTAATAATACCCGCAATAATTAAGATTTCTAGTAATGGGAATCCCATTATAAATCCGTATAACAAACCAAGTGAAAAGTTAATTAAAATATAAATCGTTCCGCCAATCGCAATAGAGCGTCCAGATTTAATTAGTTTTTTCATTGAAAATTCTAATCCTAGATAGAATAGAAGGAATAGAACCCCAATTCGTCCAAGGAAGGAAATTACACTTGCACTTTCAATAAATTTGAGATCGATAACACCTATTGTCGGTGCATGCGGTCCTACTAACATTCCAAGAACGATTAGAAAAGGAATTACTGAGAATTTAAATTTCCCAGCAATTACTGCTGCAATTGCCACTAAAACTAAAGCTGTACCAACTTCAAAAATTAACGTATCCATCTAATCAGTCCCCCCTATTTGAAAGTAATTCATTAATGATTTTTTTAATTTCTTCTCTCTCACCTGAAACTACAAGCATATCTCCTTCTTCAATTACTGTTTCTGGTCCTGGATTAAATAGCTTCTTCATGTTCTTCTTCATAACCGCGATTATTGTTACGCTATATGTTTTTCTTATTTCAAGATCGCCAATTGTTTTTCCGATTGCTGGAGCTGTATTCTCCACTTTGAACCACTCAATCGCTAAACCTTCAAAAACCATCTCAACATTTTCTAACGCCCTAGGCTTATATACCATTCCACCTAATATTGCAGCGATTTGTCTTGCCTCTGAGTCACGTAGTGAAATACTTGAGATGCTTTCTTCATGGTCTGAATCAAAATGATACATTTCTCTACGACCATCATCATGAATGACAATTACCATCTTTTCATTACCTTTCGTAACGATTTGAAACTTATAACCAATACCCGGAAGTTCACTTTCTCTAATATTCATTTTTAGCTCCTCCATAACTTGTTTATTTTAATTTTCTGTTTTTCTGTCTTTTATTCATCCAATCAACTTTAGAAATTCTAACCACTCAGGATATTTGTGATTTGGAAATCTTTTATTGTAATAATAAGTGGACCCTAAAAAGATACTTAAAGATGTAATGATAAAAAATATATTACTTCTCATTTTCAAACTCTCAAGGCTTACTTTCCATAAAGAATCTTCTTTCAAATTATCCCCACTTTCTCGCTTTAAATTTAGTTTTTTAAAATGTAAATAATTCTAAAAATATTACGATGTAACATAATCATAACACAAAAATGTTTTAAGTAACATAATTTTTTAGAAAAATTGATTCTCGTATATTTTTTGCATATAATTTTCTTATTACGAAAAAAAGGAAGTGTATTATATGGTTGATATCTTTAGCAGATTCCTTGAGGTAACGAATAATATTTTATGGTCATATATTCTTATTGCAATGCTAATCGGCTTCGGTCTTTACTTCTCTTTTAAATTAAAATTTGTCCAAATTACTCATTTCAGTGAGATGGTCAGCTTAATTAGTAAAGGGTTTAATCGAAAAGAAAAAAAGAAAGATAGCATCTCACCATTCCAAGCATTTTGCTTAAGTGCAGCAGCACGTATCGGTATCGGAAACTTAGCTGGTGTAGCATTAGCAATTTCAATGGGTGGACCTGGCGCAATATTTTGGATGTGGTTTATCGCAATTATCGGAGCAGCTACTAGTTTTGTAGAATGTACACTTGCGCAAATTTATAAAGTAAAAGATGGAAGTAGGTTCCGTGGTGGACCAGCATATTACATGGAAAAAGGGTTAAACAAACGCTGGATGGGCGTCTGGTTTTCACTTCTTATTACAGTTGCGTATGGATTAATTTTCAATTCAGTGCAAGCAAATACAGTAACAATAGCGTTTGAAAATGCTTTTGGACTAGAGCGAACAATCGTAGGAGCTCTATTAGCCTTATTAGTTGCAGTTATTATTTTTGGTGGCATTAAGAGCATTTCACGTATTACAGAAATGATTGTTCCGCCAATGGCAATCGTTTATATCGGCGTGGCTATTTTTGTCGTTATTAACAACTTCAGTATGTTACCAAGCATTTTCATGGAAATCTTTAACGGTGCATTCGGTTTAGACCAAGCCATCGCTGGTGGTATTGGAGCAGCAATCAAGTTCGGAATTCAGCGCGGTTTATTCGCTACAGAAGCGGGAATGGGTAGTTCTCCTAATGCAGCCGCAACATCTGATGTATCTCACCCTGTAAAACAAGGGCTTGTTCAAGCGTTAGGCGTTTTCGTAGATACATTCTTAGTATGTACATCAACAGCATTTATCGTATTATGTTCTGGACTTTACAAAGGATCAAATTTAGAAGGTATCGAATTAACACAAAACGCATTAAGTTCACAAATTGGACCGTGGGCAAGCACTTTCTTAGCGATTATTATTTTCCTATTCGCTTTCAGTTCACTTCTAGGAAACTACTATTATGGTGAAACAAATATCGCATTCATTAAAGAAAGTAAAACATGGTTAATGATTTATCGTGTTGCAGTTGTCGGAATGGTATTCTTCGGATCAATCGCTGCTCTTAAAACAGTTTGGAGTTTAGCTGATTTATTCATGGGACTAATGGTATTCACAAACTTAATTGCCATCTCATTCCTTAGCAAATTTGCTTACGCTGCATTAGTAGACTATTTGAAGCAAAAGAAACAAGGAAAAGATCCTGTCTTCGTTGCAAACTCTATCCCTGGCTTAAAGAATACAGAGTGCTGGGATGGGCAAGATGTAGAAGAAAAACAAAAGGCTGTTTAACAAATAAAAGCGGAAGCGGCTCGTTCAGAATCGCAGGACACTTCAAGCTCTCGACCTTGAAGCGCTTTTTGCTTCGAGCGAGAGAGCGAAATGACCGGAGATTCTAGCCGCTGGAGCTGGATATCAATTAAAAGCGGAGGTGACTTGCTCAGAACAGGAGGGCATTGGAGCTCCTGACGAAGAGGCGTTCTTTGCCTCACAGGAAGGCGCGAAATGACCGACTGGTCTAGTCACCGGAGCTGGATATCAATTAAAAGCGGAGGTGACTTGCTCAGAACAGGAGGGCATTGGAGCTCCTGACGAAGAGGCGTTCTTTGCCTCACAGGAAGGCGCGAAATGACCGACTGGTCTAGTCACCGGAGCTGGATATCAATTAAAAGCGGAGGTGACTTGCTCAGAACAGGAGGGCATTGGAGCTCCTGACGAAGAGGCGTTCTTTGCCTCACAGGAAGGCGCGAAATGACCGGAGATTCTAGTCACCGGAGCTGGATATCATTAAAAGCACAAGCGGCTCGTTCAGAACAAGAGCCATATCTCAAACAAAGGCCCTATTACTTCACCGTAATAGGGCCTTTTATTTACAACAGTTCATAATTTGTTCAAATTAATTCCAGCAAAAGGGTTGATTTATAGAGATTACTAGATTATAATTATTATAAATTAGTAATTGATATCACATAACAACTCAAAAGGAGATTGATCATAATGAACAAACAAGTAATCGAAGTATTAAACAAACAAGTAGCAGACTGGAGCGTTTTATTCACAAAACTTCACAACTTCCATTGGTACGTAAAAGGACCTCAATTCTTCACATTACACGAGAAATTCGAAGAACTTTACACAGAATCAGCTACTCACATCGATGAAATTGCAGAACGTATTTTAGCAATTGGCGGCAAACCAGTAGCAACAATGAAAGAATACTTAGAACTATCTTCTATTCAAGAAGCAGCATACGGAGAAACTGCAGAAGGGATGGTCGAAGCAATCATGAAAGACTACGAAATGATGCTAGTCGAACTGAAAAAAGGCATGGAAATCGCTCAAGACTCTGACGATGAAATGACATCTGACCTACTACTAGGCATCTACACAGAACTAGAAAAACACGCTTGGATGCTACGTGCGTTCTTGAATCAATAATAGATTTAAAAGCGGAAGCGGCTTGCTCAAAATCGCAGGGCATTGGAGCTCTCGACCTTGAAGCGCTTTTTGCTTCGAGCGAGAGAGTGAAATGACCGGAGATTCTAGCCGCTGGAGCTGGATATCACCTAAAAGCGGAGGTAGCTTGCTCAGAATGTGAGGGAGATGGAGCTTTTGACGTAGAGGCGCTCTTTGCCTCGCAGGAAAAAGCGAAGCCACCGAACATTCTAGCTACCGGAGCTGAATATTACTTTAAAGCGGAAGCGGCTCGTTCAGAGTCGCTTTTTTCTATAGATTGATCGCGCATGCTGGTACATGAAATTTATATCAGCGATTTTTCCAACATATCGGCGATTCTCCCCAATATATCAGCGATTATCCAATTATATCGGCGATTCCATCCAATATATCAGCGATTTTTCAATTATATCGACTTATCGACAAATCACGACAATATTAACACGCCTCTCTCCCCTACTTTTATCAATATATTACAATCTCATCTATGTTAAAATATAGGAAACACCCTTTAGCTTTTCCAAATTCATCATTTACTACTTAAATGACGGGAGTGGTTCAGTTGAAAGACTACTTAATTAGAGCATTTTTTGCGTTAATAACAGTTGGGATTCTCTTACTTATAGCTAATATTTTCAATATACGTGTCGAGGTTAAGGACTATGCTTTCCTCGTTGTCGTAGCAATTGGTGGCGGCTGGGGTGGCTGGTACCTGTATAAAAAGCAAAGCAATCAAAATAATAAAGGCATTCCAAAGTAATACGGAATGCCTCTTTTTATTGCCTTCTGTAATAAATAATGAAATTCAGACCACTAATACAACCAATCGCAATAAACATACAAAACGATTGTGGATCTCCACCTAGATTATACTCATCAACGATAAACCCAGACATAAACAACGTTATCGCGGAAACACCGATACACAATACCGAGATAAACCAAAGCGAAAATTCATTAATCAACTCTTTCTTCTGTCTCAAAACAATTAGCATAACAAGAATAGATGCTGCTAAAATACTTTTAAAGACCGGTCTTAAATACACAAACTCCTCCATCTCTTTCTCCTTTTCCAAAAACATTACATCTAAAAATTAACATATTTAACCAAATTAAAAACACATGCCATCTTAAATTAAAACGACATGTGTTTCCGTATTTGCTATGATAGTTGCTTCCACTTCGTTCCCAAAACAGGACGCTCATAATTTTGGATTGCATGAATCAGTTTATCTGCTGTCTCTGCTGAAACGATCAATTCTTTATTTGATGGATTCATAAATCCTTCTTCTGCTGCACGTTCAACCATTTGCAAAATTGGTCCGTAAAAACCTTTTATGTTTAATAAACCAACCGGCTTATTATGTATACCAATTTGTGACCAACATACAACTTCAAATAGTTCTTCAAACGTTCCGTATCCGCCTGGAAGCGCAATAAAAGCATCTGCAAGCTCTGCCATTTTAGCTTTACGTTCGTGCATCGTCTCTACTTCAATTAATTCTGTTAATCCTGTATGCACAATTTCTCCTCGGAATAGACCGCGCGGCATAACACCTGTTACACGTCCACCTAAACGAAGAACTTCGTTTGCTACTTCTCCCATTAATCCGACACATGAACCACCGTATACGAGCTCATAGTCGTTCTCAACAAACATTTTACCTAACTGAATTGCCTGCTCTTTAAATTCTGGTCTCTCTCCTAAATTAGAACCTGCAAACACACAAATCTTTCTCATCCCTACACCCCGAAACTATATATTGTTATGATACAATGAACATTGTACAACATATTGAGGAGATGAGGAAGAAATGGATATCGTTGCATTTCAAAGATGGGTTGAGGAATTTTACGAAAAACGAAGCTGGTCACAGTATAATGCCTTTATTCGCTTAAATTTCTTAACCGAGGAAGTTGGGGAAGTTTCACGAGTCGTTCGTGCTATTGAAATTGGCCGCGATCGCCCTGATGAAGATGCGAAAACAGAAGAAGAGCTAAAACAAGAACTAAAAGAAGAACTTGGCGATGTACTATCTAACCTTATTATTCTTTCGCAAAAATATGATTTAGACTTACAAGACATTATGGATGCACACGTCACAAAGCTTTCGAAAAGGTTCGAAGTATCTAAATGAGAATATTATCAATTATGGTATAATATTATTGTCACAATACTAAGGGGGATTTTATGTTATCAAAAAAATTGCACGACGCATTAAATGAACAAATGAACTTTGAATTTTACTCTGCCCATGCTTATATGGCAATGGCTGCTTACTGTACAGCTGAGAGCTATGATGGATTCGCTAACTTTTTCCTTGTACAAGCTGAAGAAGAACGTTTCCACGCAATGAAGCTTTACAACTATATTAATGACCGCGGAGAACGCGCTATTATTACTGGATTTGATAATCCGAATAACGAATACAAATCTGTATTAAACGCTTTTGAAGTCGCACTTGAGCACGAGCGTGAAGTAACGAAACGTATTTACAACTTATCTGATATCGCTTGGGACGAGCGTGAACATGCAACAATTACATTCTTAAAATGGTTCGTTGACGAACAAGTTGAAGAAGAAGCTTCATTCGATAGCATCATTCAAAAATTAAAACGTATTACAAGCGATTCAAACGCACTGTTTATGCTAGATGCTGAATTAGAGAAACGTACATTTACGCCTCCAGCTGAATAATATTTCAATCACCTTAATACATGAATTAAGGTGATTTTTTTGTTTGCTCTCTATCTTAAAATCACCTTAAATTTCCTCATATTTGACATAGTGCCAGCTATAAAATGGTATTATTTTCAATATAAAAACGAATATACGAGGAGAGGAAAAATGAATCAACGTGTAGAAGCTGTTGATGCAATTCGTGGTTTCGCTTTGTTTGGCATTTTACTAGTCAATATGACATTAATTCAATTCGGGTTCTTCACCAGTGAAAAACCAACTTATCTATTCGGCGATCTTGATAAAGGCGCTAATTGGTTTATTCAATTCTTCGGCACACATAACTTTATATCCCTATTTTCTTTTCTATTTGGACTTAGCATTATTTTGTTACAAAAAAGTATTATCGCAAAAGGAAAAAAATTCTTCCCCACATACATAAGACGTATTATCATTCTTTTACTACTCGGCTACATTCACGGCACTTTTGTTTGGGAGGGAGATATTTTATTTGCATACGGAATAATTGGGATTTTCTTAATGATGTTCATCAATCGAAAACCGAAAACTTTGCTCATTTGGGCGATTATTCTACTCGCACTTATTACACTTATGTCTTATCAAACTGATCCATCTACAAATATAAATGATTTTGCACCTTATACTGAAAAAGAACATAAAGTCCATCAAACTGGAAGCTATATGGATCACGTCAACTTTAGATTGACTGAAAATCCTTTTGATTACATGGGAATTGACGGTGCATTCGGATTATTTTTCATATCAGTTTTCGCAATAATTTTTATGTCTCCACTGTTCCTACTCGGAATGTATGTAGGGAAAAAAGGCTGGCTATTTGAGGTCAATAAACATATACCTGGTGTCAAAAAAATATGGTTTGCCACCGGTCTCTTCTCTTTTACAATTAAAATCTTAGCTATGTTCGTAAAGCACCCGCTTTTAATTATGTTACAAGATGGCCTTACACCAGTAACTATGACCTTCTTTTACGGAAGCACAATCATTTTATTATTCCATTACAAAAAAGCAACCCGTCTACTAACATACATGGCGAACATGGGGAAAATGTCCGTTAGTAATTACTTAGCGCAATCTATTATCGCAACAACTATTTTTTACGCATATGGATTTGGCTTATACGGGAAAATCGGCTATTTCTTCGGTATTCTTTTAACCATCGGAATTTATACGATTCAATTATTCGTTAGCACCTATTGGCTCCAGAAATACCGAATGGGGCCAGTGGAATATGTGTGGAGACTGGGAACTTATTTAGAGAAACCACGTTTTAAAAGAAACTTGGATAAAGCAAGTTAAACAAAAAAAGCAATGAGCCTACGCTCATTGCTTTTCTTAATTTATTAAAGCATAACCCCAACGATAATCGCTGATAATATACTTACTAACGTTGCACCGTATACAAGTTTTAAACCGAATGATGATACAACGTTTGCTTGTTTGCCATCGATACTCTTCGTTGCACCTGCGATAATTCCAATAGATGAGAAGTTCGCAAATGATACAAGGAAGATAGATAAAATACCTACTGTACGAGCTGATAAATCACCAGCTACTTTACCAAGGTCAAGCATTGCAACGAATTCGTTCGTTACTAATTTTGTTGCCATAATTTGTCCTGCTTGTAGCATCTCTGATGTTGGAATACCCATTACGAATGCTAATGGTGAGAAGATATATCCTAAAATGCTTTGGAATGTGATTCCGAAAATTGAATCGAATACACCGTTAATTGCTGTAATTAATGCTACGAAACCGATTAACATCGCCGCTACTGTTACAGCGATTGAGAAACCAAGCATAATATATTCGCCTAACATTTCAAAGAATGTTTGTTTCTTGTCTTCTTGTAATTCTAAAATATCGTCTTCTTCTTTTACTTCATATGGATTAATGATATGAACGATAATGAATCCACTGAATAAGTTTAATACTAGTGCTGTTACTACATATTTTGGATCAATCATTTTCATATAAGAACCGACGATTGACATCGATACTGTAGACATTGAAGATGCACAAAGTGTGTATAAACGATTTTTCGGTAATTTGCTTAGTTGATCTTTTACTGTAATGAATACTTCCCCTTGACCAACGATTGCAGCTGCTACCGCATTATATGATTCTAGTTTTCCTAAACCGTTAACTTTACTTAATAGGAAACCGACTGCACGAATGATAATCGGTAAAACTTTAATATGTTGCAGAATCCCGATTAATACTGCTAAGAAAATAATCGGTAATAATACTGTTAAGAAGAATGGTGCTTGTCCATCGTTTGCTAGACCACCAAATACGAAATTAACCCCAGCTTCCGCAAATTTTAAAATAGCGCCAAATCCATCTGCGATCCCTTTTACTAATACGAATCCGACCTTTGTATTTAGTAAGAAATACGCAAGTACCAATTGAATGACAAGCATAAGTGCAATTGGTTTATATTTAATTTTCTTACGATCTGAACTGATAAGGAAACCTAGTACAAACACTACAAGTAAACCGACTAGAAACATTACGAACTTCATATGTGAATCCTCCACTTCTCCCACGAGTTATTGGTCGTATAACGTATAACGAATGACGTCTGACCATTGTTGTTAAAAAATTTAAAACCCCTAAAACTATTCAACTGTCATCTAAAATCAGTAAGCGTTTACATAAATTGCAATTTATAAAAGGTAGCTTCTTCTCTCCTACCATAATTGAAAGTCTGAAATTGATACCACCTACAAATCAAATTGTAAGCGTTATCTAGACGAAATGCAATATAAATTTTAAAAGATTTTTATATGTTAATATATTCCTAATTAATTGGTTTTTTCATGCAAATTTACCATAAAAATAGCCCTAGCTATGAGCTAGGACCATCTTTTTTTATAACATAACACCAACGATAATCGCTGATAGAATACTTACTAATGTCGCACCGTACACAAGGCGTAGACCAAATGATGATACAACATTTGATTGATTTTCATCGATACCTTTCGTTGCACCTGCGATAATTCCGATAGATGAGAAGTTCGCAAATGATACAAGGAATACAGAAAGGATACCAACTGTACGAGCCGATAAATCACCAGCTACTTTTCCAAGATCAAGCATCGCAACAAACTCGTTTGATACTAATTTTGTTGCCATAATTTGTCCCGCTGTTACCATCTCAGCTTGCGGGATACCCATTACGAATGCTAATGGTGAGAAAATATATCCTAAAATAGCTTGGAATGTAATACCGAACATTGAATCAAACAAGCTATTAATTGCTGTAATTAATGCTACAAAACCAAGTAACATAGCTGCTACTGTAATCGCAATCGTGAAACCAAGCATAATGTACTCGCTTAGCATTTCAAAGAATGATTGTTTTTTCTTATTTTCTAATTTCAGTGTATCTTCTTCTTCTGTAATATCGTACGGGTTAATAATATGAATGATAATGAAACCACTAAATAAATTTAATACAAGTGCTGTTACTACATATTTCGGTTCGATCATTTTCATATAAGAACCAACGATTGACATCGACACTGTCGACATAGAAGATGCACATAATGTATATAAACGATGTTTTGGGATTTTACTTAATTGATCTTTTACTGTAATAAATACTTCTGCTTGTCCAACAATGGCAGCTGCTACTGCATTATATGATTCTAGTTTTCCTAGACCATTTACTTTACTTAACAACGTACCAATAGCACGAATAAATATCGGTAAAATTTTAAAGTGTTGCAGAATTCCGATTAAAACCGCAAAGAATACGATTGGTAATAGCGCTGTTAAGAAGAATGAAACCTCTCCTTTATTAACAAGACCACCAAATACGAAAACGATTCCAGCTTCCGCATATCCAAGAAGTGCGCCAAATCCATCTGAAATTCCTTTTACTAAAATATAACCAACTTGCGTATTTAATAAGAAATAAGATAATGCTAGCTGAATAATAAGCATAATTGCGATTGGTTTATACTTAATCTTCTTTCGATCGGCACTTATAAGAAAACCGAGTACAAATACAACGAGTAATCCTACAAGGAACATAACAAACTTCATTAATAAAATCCTCCATTTAACTCTTCATTAACGTTGAACGTCTGACCATTCAAAACAAGAAATAATCCGAACTTTCCATTTCTCCTCCGTAACCTTCGATTGGATAGGAAATGTCATAAAAACTCTTGTTTCAAAGGCATTTTCCATTCTAACATAAATCACAACTCATATCCGCACTTTTCTTTAAAAAATTACATTTAATTATGAAATGCTCATAAATGTTCGTCTTTTACCATCTATAAACAACTGGATAAAACAAAAAATGAGCATCAAGTTTCACTTGATGCTCACCTCATTATACTGCTTTTTCTTTATCAGCTACTGCTGACTTATCCCAGCACTCTGTATTTTTCAAACCTGGAATAGAATCCGCATAGAATACCGGATCTTTCCCTTGTTTCTTTTGATTTACGTAATCTGATAATGCCGCAAAAGCATACTTAGAGAGGAATACAATCGCCACTAAGTTAATAACAGCCATAATACCCATGAATAAATCTGCTACATCCCAAACGATTTGAATTGTCGCTACAGATCCTAACATAACCATACCAAGTACAGCAATGCGGTACGCTGTTAATAGCACTTTACTTCCATTTAAGAATTCAATATTTGTTTCACCATAGTAGTAGTTACCTACTAATGAACTGAATGCAAACAAGAAGATTGCAACTGCTACAAATATAGAAGCCCATGGACCGATATGTTGACTTAACGCCTGCTGCGTTAATTGAATTCCATTTAAATCAGCTGCATTATGCACATCTGATAAAAGAATAATAAATGCTGTACAACTACAAATTAATAATGTATCTGTAAATACCCCTAAAGTTTGAATAAAACCTTGTTTAACTGGGTGCGTTACGTTCGCAGTCGCTGCTGCGTTCGGCGCACTCCCCATACCTGCTTCATTTGAGAATAATCCGCGTTTTACCCCTAGTAAAATCGCGGCTCCTAGTCCCCCACCTACTACTTCTTTAATTCCGAAAGCATGTAAGAAAATCTCTTTAAATACATACGGAATTGCCGTAATGTTTGTTACGACAACGAATAATGCCACTGCTACATAAATAATTGCCATTACTGGAACAATCATTTCAACCGCGCGTGCAATTCGTTTTACTCCACCGAAAATAATAACTGCAAGTAAACCAGCCATAACAAGACCGACTAATCTACTATCTGTTTTGAATGCCCCATCAAAAGCTGCCGCTACAGTATTAGACTGTACAGCATTAAAAATCAATCCGAAACTTACTGTTATTAGAACAGAGAACACAACACCTAACCAGCGTTTATTTAAACCCTTTTCCATATAATACGCTGGGCCCCCACGGAATGCATTCCCATCTTTCACTTTATAAATTTGCGCTAATGTGCTCTCTACAAATGCAGAAGCACCCCCAATTACCGCGATTAACCACATCCAAAATACTGCTCCTGGACCACCCGCTGAAATTGCGATAGCTACACCAGCTAAGTTACCAGTACCTACACGAGAAGCTGTACTCATACAAAATGCTTGGAATGATGATACGCCACTCTTCTCTTTTTGCGCTTTTCTCGTTTTCGAGCTTGCTCCATCCCCAAGTAATCGAATCATTTCACCGAAGTAACGAACTTGGACAAATTTCACACGAAATGAAAAATAGAGCCCTAACCCAATTAACATCGCAATAATGACATATGACCAAAGGATATTATTTACATCCCCAATTACCCTAGCTAAAAAATCCATATTTGCATTGCCCCCTCTTCCTAACAATAAGAAAATTATATTCTAAAAACTTTTAGTAATCAAGAACTTTATGTTAGGTTTCATGACATGAATACGTTAACTATATTAACATACTTGTTTTTTTCATAAAAATATAGCTATTACATGCATTTATCCAATACTCAATCTCTTATCCTCTTCGCCCAGCCATACTTTTAAAACAGTACGTTCCCCACAAATAACGAGAGGAACAAACAAAAAAGTTATATTAATAATTACCCCTCACCCTTTTCATCATTTACTACAACAAAAAAGGCGAGCATCAAATTTACCTCGATGCTCGCCTTTTCAATTACACTGCTTTTTCTTTATCTGTTACCACTGGCTTATCCCAGCACTCTGTATTCGTTAAACCAGGAATAGAATCTGCACTGAAGACTGGATCTTTCCCTTGTTTCTTTTGCCTTACATAGTCTGTTAATGCCGCGTACGCAAATCGGCCAAGAAGTGTAATCGCAATTAAGTTCGTTATTACCATTAGACCCATAAATAAGTCTGCCATATTCCATACAACTTGAAGCGTCGCAACAGAACCGAATAATACCATTCCAACTACCGCAATACGGTAAATTGTTAACCACGTTTTGCTTTGCTTAATAAATTCAATATTTGTTTCACCATAGTAGTAGTTTCCTAGAAGTGAACTGAAAGCGAATAAGAAAATAATAATCGCTAAGAAACTGCTCGCCCATGGGCCAATTTGTGAGCTTAATGCATTTTGTGTTAGTTCAATACCTTCTAAATTCGTTGCTTTATATGCACCAGAACATAGTACGATAAATGCTGTTGATGTACATACTAAGAATGTATCTACTAAAACCCCGATTGTTTGAATAAAACCTTGTTTGGCTGGATGCGTTACATCAGCTGTTGCTGCCGCGTTCGGCGCACTACCCATACCTGCTTCGTTCGCAAATAATCCGCGCTGAATACCATATTTCATCGCAGCACCGATACCACCGCCTACAGCTGAATCTAAACCAAATGCACCTTTAAAGATTTCTGTAAACACATCTGGTAGTAAATAGAAGTTTTTAATAACAACGAAAATCGCTACCGCAATATAAAGAATTGCCATTGGCGGAACAATCATTTCCGACATACGTGCAATACTTTTTACACCACCAAAAATAATAACCGCAACTAATACTGCTAATACAATCCCAACAACGTAACGCTCAATACCAAATGCATTTTTAAACGCTAATGTAACTGTGTTTGCTTGTACTGAGTTGAAAATTAAACCGTAACTAATTGTAATCAGAATAGAGAACCAAATCCCCATCCAACGTTTATTTAAACCTTTTTCCATATAATAAGCAGGACCACCACGGAAGCCACTGCCATCTTTTATTTTATAAATTTGTGCAAGCGTACTTTCTACGAAACTTGAAGAAGCCCCGATAATCGCAATAACCCACATCCAAAATACAGCTCCAGGTCCTCCCATAGAAATAGCTAACGCTACACCAGCTAAGTTCCCGATACCAATACGAGCTGCAGAACTCATACAAAATGCTTGGAACGATGACACGCTACCCTTTTTACGTGTCTTTCCAGTTAGTCCATCACTCATTAAACGAACCATTTCCCCTAAATGAGTAATTTGTACGAATTTCAATTTAATAGAAAAATAAAGACCTAAACCAATTAACATTGCAATAAGAATATATGACCAAAGAATTGTATTTGTTGATGAAATAAATTGCTCTAAAATATTCATACAATTAACCCCTCCTTTTCTCCATAAAACGAATTATATTTAAAAAACATTCAAAAATCAACATTTTTCGACAATTTGCAATTTCCAAATATTAGCCAGGTTCACAGTAACAATATCTTTATGACTGACTACCCTCCCTCTAACTGTACATACTAAAACAAAAAATAAATTCACAAACAACCCTATTGACAAAAATACCAACCCGTAACTATAATGATTACAACAGTTTGTAACAAACCTAATTACAACAAATTCATTTACTTTCAGATATACACTTTAACAAAACACTTTGGAGGGATTTATTATGAAAATCGGAATTATCGGAGCAACTGGTAAAGCAGGAAGTCGTATTTTAAAAGAAGCATTGAATCGCGGACATGAAGTAACTGCAATCGTAAGAAACGCTGCAAAAATTACAGAAGAAAACGTAAAAGTTTTAGAGAAAGATGTATTCTCTCTTACATCTAACGACCTGCAGGCATTTGACGTAGTTGTAAATGCATTCGGTGCTCCAGCAGGCGAAGAACACCTTCACGTAGATGCAGGAAACGTACTTATTGAAGCTATGAAAGGTGCACCAAATACAAAATTACTTGTAGTTGGAGGCGCTGGAAGCTTATTTGTAGACAAAGAGAAAACAACACGTGTATTTGAGACACCAGGTTTCCCGAAAGAATATCTTGCAACAGCTCAAAACCAAGGTAAAAACTTAGAAATTTTACAACAAACAAATGATATCACTTGGACATTCATCAGCCCTTCTGCACTATTCGCATTAGGAAAACGCACTGGTTCTTACAAAGCTGGCAAAGACAATCTTCTTGTTAACTCAAAAGGTGATAGCTACGTAAGTTACGAAGACTTCGCAGTTGCAGCACTTGATGAGATTGAAAACCCAAAACATGTAAACGAACGCTTCACAGTAGTTTCTGAAGCTGAATAATAAAAAAAGCTCGTAAAACATAATGTTTTACGAGCTTTTTCTTATTATTGCACTTGCTCTAAACCATTTGGAGTAATCTTAAAGGAAATTTCTTTAAACTTTTTCTTATCTCCTTTTCCAACTAACTCACTCTTTTTATACCAACTTAAACGATCTGACTCGGCATGATACACTTTCAATACGTCACCATACTCGAACGCCATACCATTTACTTGTTCTGCAAAATTCTGCGAAGTTTCTTGTCCTTCTGCGGTTACATGCTTTTTCTCAGTTCCATTTTGATCATAAATCGTAAGGCCTATATACTGTTCATTTACAAAGCGATAATGAATCTCATCATTTGTAAATGTTGCATGTAATTTCTTTTCAGCGTGGTTTAACGTAATAATTGAACGTGTAACATCGGACACACCTTGATAGACTAGACTATCCCCATATGTCACCTCTACAGGAACTTCCGTCACTTTCTTATTTCCAAATCGATCTTTCGTTTCTACTTTTACTGTTTGCTGACCAATTTTTGTCGTATCTATTTTCCCTACAAAACCTACTACTTCTCCACCCTGTACTTCAACAAAGTTCTTCGCGTCTAGCGTTTCGCTATTTGTTCCGATTACTACTTGCTGCGGATTTGCTTTTACTGTTTGCTCACCGTCTAATCTTTCAAATCCATTTTCAGTTATTTTGAAGACTAATTCCTTTATCTCTTTACTTTTTCCTTCGCCCACATATACATCTTTTTGATACCAATGTAAACGAGAAGATTCCGCATGATATACTTTCACTACATCTCCATACTCAAATGCAATTCCATTTACCTCCTTAGCAAATTCTTGCGTATTCTCTAAACCTTTTACTGCTATATTTTTCTTCACTCTTCCTTCTTTATCGTACAATGTGAATTCAAAATACTTTTCATCTTTAAAGTAATCATGAATTAGGTTCTTTGTATCTGTCGCACTCAGTTTTTTCGTATCATGATGTAAAGTTACAATTGATTTTAAGTCACCATCTCTATAGCTCAGCCCATATACAAGTAGGCTATCTCCATATGTTACTGTTAGAGGAACTTCTGTCACTTTCTTATTTCCAAATCGATCTTTCGTTTCTACTTTTACTTTTTGTTCTCCGATTTTTGATGTATTTGGTTTTTCTGCAAAACCAACCACTTCTCCATCTTTTACTTGTACAAATTCTTTCGGATCTAGTTTGTCTACATCCATTCCGACTACTACTTTTTGCGGTTTCGCCGTCACTTCTTGTAAACTCTCTTTTAATTCGAACCCTTGCTCAGTGATTTGGAATAATTTCTCTTTTTTATTTTTAGCCTTCCCTTGATCTACAAGTGTATTATTTTGGTACAACTTCAGACGATCCGGTTCTGCATGGAATACTTTTACTACATCACCATATTCAAAATCCAATTCATTTAGTTCCATCGCAAATCTTTTTCCCGTTTCTTGTCCTTCTGCAGATACACGTTTCTTTTCAATCCCATTTCGATCATATAGCGTTAAGCCCATATATTCTTCTTTTTCAAAACGGTAATGTATTTCATTATTAGTAAAGTTTACATTTAATTTCTTCTTATTGTGGTGAAGTGTCACTGTCGACATTACATCATCTGAAAGTCCTTGAAAAACTATACTGTCATCATAAAATCCGTTAACTTGGACAGGAATTGAATTTTTATTTCCTTTCTCATCCCCAATTTCTACTAACACTTCCTGTTTACCATTCTCTAGTTTAGGCCATACAATCTTTCCTGTTACTTTTACATTCTCACCTAAATTTCGAACAAGTTTACTTGCTTCATTCTCGTCAGAATCTGTACCAACTAAAAGATTTTGTACTTCATTAGCAGGTTCACCATATGGAACCTTATACGGTTCAACTTGCTTCTCACGAATATCATTACTATCTGTAGCTTTCCAGATTTCCTTTTCTAATTTAGGTAACTTTGATTTTTCTATTTTCTCTCTAATATCATCATTTGGTGTTAATCCCCATTCCTCAAAGAAAGGAATTAAATTTTGCCCTGCCACTTGCGATGTCATATAAATAAATAGCTGCTTTTTCTCTTCATCAGAATGAGGCATTTCACTCTGAGGTAACAAACGATAAGCTTGATGTAACCTAGGATAAAAATGTTCTCCATACACTACATTTAATTGCCAAAACATTGTAAGAGGATTAATGTCATCAATGAATCTTTCTGCTTTAGGCTTCTCTAAATACTCAAATGAGTTTTTATAGTGCTCATCCATTTCTAATTGATTCCCTAACGCCTTTTGAACAGCTAATGAGTAAATATTTACTGTTACTTCCCTTACTTTAGACCACTTCCACGGTTCTTGCTGATGTAAATGACCAACTTCATGCCACGGTCCCCATCCATCCTTCTCAAGTACCTCTATATCTAAAACTCTATTCATTGCAGTTGGAATATATCCTGTATGATAATGTTTTGCAAACATAAAGTCCCCTTTAGCAGGCTTCCGTTTTTCAACAAACTGAACATAATGAGTTGGAGATTTTGCAAACCCAACACTGTCCTCAGATAATCCTGCCACTGCGTTTTCTAAACGGATAATCTTATCATGCAATTTCATTAAATCTGTTGGATCCGTATTCTTCATATATTTCTGCACAGAATCGTAAGTAGTAGTAATTAAGCTTCTCTCACCTTTTAATTCAACTGCATAAGGATCCTTATATTTTTTTAACATTTCATCCCAATCTTTTTTTGTATGCTTACCTAAAATAAATAAAGGAAAGTGACTACCACCATTTGTAACGGAAGCTGTTACTTCTCCTTCGTTATTCATATTATAAAAATATAAAATACCGCCTCTTGAAGATGAAATAACATTTTTCCCTGGTTTTAAATTAAACTCCTCTGGGTCCTTTTCATCATAAGATCTCGTTCCAATAAAAGCTTGGATAGACTGCGTTCCTTTTATGTCAATTGTAATCTCTTCATTTGGCTCTGCATAAATTCCAGTCGGTTCATTAGCGGAAAGTTTCCAAGTAACTCTTAAACGATTATTTTCTTCTACGCTACCTTTCCCCGGCAACTGAAATACTCTCTGCTCAAACTTATTCTCTTTTACCTCTTCTAATTTCCCACCTTTATTTTCTTCCAAAGGTGCTGCATATCCTTTCGATGCTTCGAAAGCTACTGGCGATAATAATGTAGATATACATATTCCAGCTACTAATACCCTACTCGTCTTTTTCTTCGACATAATCTGTGTCCCCTGTTCCTTTATTTAGATAAACTACCCTATATATTCATCTAATAAGTAATCCTATTATTCCTATAAAAACATTTGATGAATGGACTAACACCTCGCGCACCTGTATATATTACTACCGCATTTCTCTCCATGCATTCGCTTTCTTACATTGTAAAATTTATATGTAATATGCCCTCCTCACTTCTCTCTATTTGTGATGAGTTCTCTTGCTACATAAAAAAGAGAATAGTAAAAGATATTTTTCAGTATTGTCATCTATACATCTAAAAATAACAATAAAAACTTACATTTTCTTCATATATGACCATCTATAGGTAGTTTTTCCAAATGAATTTTACACGCTTTACACTTTGTTTGATAGCCTCTCTAATTAGAATAATGTTACAATTTCGTGAATAAAATCTATTTATTGCAACGTTTAGATTTTGTCACATTTTATTATTTTTAAATACTTTTTAAAACGTTAAAATAGTGTTTCACTCGATTAATTATTATCTTGATATACCTTTAAAGAATTCATATAAAAAAGCATTGGCATACGCCAATGCTTTTTCATTATCTCTTTTGATTCGGTTTATGCGGTTCATTTGGAGTATATGGCTTATTTGGTTTATTTGGAGCCTCAGCCTTTTTCCAACTTACCGCTAACTCTGGACTTGTTTTTTCTTCACTACGCTCAAGTAATACTACTGCATTTTGAATAGTCGATGTACCTTTATGCGCAATCCCTTGTAATTTCGTTAAATTTCCTGATACTTTAAAGCTAAATCCACCAGCTGGTGTTTGTTTTGGAATTAAAATGCGGAACTTTTCTCCTACATTAAATTCTGTTTTTGTTTCGCCTTTTTCATTTGCAAATTTCACGCCCGCTGGTGCACCTGTTGCTTGTACTTTATACGTTCCGCTTTTTGCATTTGTTTCTACTGTATATAAACCTGTTTCAAAGAAATCATTTTTTAATACTGCTTCTTGTTCTTCTGTAGGAGTTACACTCATCGTAATTTCTTGTAACTCTTCACTAGCGCTTGCTTTTGCAACGATGTCTTTCGTTACTTTCTCTACATTTTTATTGCGGAAATCTAAATCATTAATATCGATTTGTTTTAACGCATTCCACACTGCAAGCTGCGTTGCGTAATGTGCTTCTCTCCAATCAGAAACACCTAATTCTTGTGGACTCTTTTGTGGATATCCATTCAATAGTACACGGTATACGTTAATATCCACTTTCCCCATTTCCGGTAAATCTTGACCGCTTGGAGATTTCAAATCTACATTTAAGCAAAAAGCAATTTTGCCATCTGCGGTTTTAATAAGCTCTGTTCGAATTGGTTTCTTCTTTGACTTACTATAACTCCAATTCATTTCATACTTTGTATGGTCCATAACTTCTGCAAATGCTTTTTGAAGCGGGAATAACACAAATAAAACACTTAAAAACATAGCTAAAATCTTGAACGATTGCTTTATATTCATGTTTACAGCCCCTTATCACAAACTTAATACTAAGTAGTATTTATTTAGAAACTATTTTTATGCACAAAAAAAGAGTGCTTTTACGCACTCTTCTTTCTTACTTTAATCTTAGAAATCGAAGTTATCAGGATCTGGACCAACGCGGTGATTTTGATTTAACGCATCGATTTTTTCCATATCTTCTTTCGTTAATTCGAAATTAAATATATCGGCATTTGCAATAATGCGGTGTTCTTTCGTTGATTTTGGAATAGTGATTACTCCATTTTGAAGATCCCAACGTAAAATAACTTGCGCTGTTGTTTTACCGTGTTTCTCAGCAATTTCTTGTAATTTTTCGTTATCTAATAATTGACCTTGCATAAGTGGTGACCATGCTTCCATTTGAATACCTTGTTCTTTACAGAAAGCTTGTAATTCTTTTTGTGTTAAACGAGGGTGGTATTCTACTTGGTTAATCATTGGTTTAATTTCTGCATCTTTCATTACATCTTGTAAGTGATGAATTTGGAAATTACTTACCCCAATTGCACGTACGCGTTTTTCGTTATAAAGTGTTTCTAACGCTCTCCACGTATCTTTATATTTCCCTTCTACAGGCCAATGAACAAGGTATAAATCTAAATAATCCAGCTCTAATTTTTTTAAGCTTTCTTCATATGCAGCAAGTGTCGTTTCATATCCTTGATCCGAATTCCACACTTTTGAAGTAATGAATAAATCTTCACGAGAAATGCCTGCTTCTTTTATACCCGCGCGAATTCCTTCACCTACAGCTTTTTCATTTCCGTAAATTGCAGCTGTATCAATGCTGCGGTATCCTGCTTTAATCGCCGATTTCACTGCTTCTACAAGTTCTGGTCCATCCTCTACTTTAAATACACCTAAACCGAACCAAGGCATTTCTACACCATTATTTAATACTGTTTTACTTTGTAAGTTTTTCATTTTATTTTCTCTCCTTTTATTTTACTTGATCTCTTTTTTCTAATGTCATACTCCACGCAGTTAAAACAACAGCACCTACTACCATAATTCCACCTACCCAAGCCGTATGAATTAATCCTAACGAGTTCGTTACAATACCGCCCAAGTAAGCACCAAGAGCAATTCCTGCGTTAAATGCTGCAATGTTAATCGCCGATGCTACATCAACAGCGCTAGGTACAAACCTCTCAGCTAATATAACAACATACACTTGTAGCCCTGGAACATTCATAAATGCGAATAGTCCCATGAAAATAATTGTGATGAATCCAGCGACTTTAAATGGCGCTGTAAATGTTAAAACAAATAATATAATCGCTTGAATAAAGAACATGTAAAATAACGCTCGAATCGGATTATGATTTGATAATTTTCCCCCGACCATATTCCCAATCGCAATTGCAATTCCGTATACTAACAAAATAATTGTAACGGTACTTGCTTTAAATCCTGTTACTTCTTGTAATAACGGAGATAAATACGTAAATGTTACGAACGTTCCCCCGTATCCTAATGCAGTAATAATAAATACAAGTAACAGTCTTCCATTCGTAATCAGCTTAAATTGATCGCGAAATGATACAGACGTACTTTTTTTTAAATTAGAAGGAATTAGCATACTATTGGCGATTAAAGCAACGATTCCAATGGCCACAATAACAATAAACGAGGCCCTCCAGCCAAATTGTTGACCGATAAATGTTCCAATTGGTACACCTGTAATAGTCGCAACAGTTAAACCAGTAAACATAAATGCTATTGCACTTGCACGTTTATTCTCAGGTACAAGCGCAGCCGCAATTGTAGATCCAATTGACATAAAAATACCATGCGCAAATGCAGATACAACCCTCGCAATAAGTAACACAGTAAAACTTGTTGCTACCGCCGCAATTCCATTACCAATAATGAAAATAATCATAATCCACATTAATAACGTCTTTCGCGACATACTAGCTGTTAATGACGTTAATACTGGAGCACCAAACGCTACTCCTAATGCATATAAAGAAACAGTTAACCCCGCTGTTGTAACAGAAACATGTAAATCCTCTGAGATAGATGGTAATAAGCCGACACTAATAAATTCAGTTGTACCAATTCCAAACGCACTAATTGCTAGTGCTAATAAAGCAAACATACTTCTCCGATTCGTCTGCATAACCGAAGAAGATACTGTATATGAATTCAATTGAACTCCTCCTTAATGCGAGAAATCCAATCATAATAGTATGATAAAAAGGCCTTTTTATCTTCTACAAAAATAACTTTACTGTTGATATACGCTATTATGAATGGCTTTACTCTTTTTTTGAAGAACGCACTTAAAAGTACGATAGGTACCTAAAAGTAACATAGGCACTTTTTAGTACCGTACTACTCATTTCCCTCTTACGTATGCTATTATGGAACATATTCAACATGATAAAAAGTACGTACTTTAAAGTGCTATAGGCACTTTTTAGTAACATTTAATTATTTAGCTTCTTTTGTTGGAGAACTTAAATCTACATTCATCAAAGGAGATTTTTATATGAAGAAATATAATATTCCCGTTGAAGCGACTTTAGAGGTTATCGGTGGAAAATGGAAGGTTGTTATCCTTTGTCATCTAACGAAAGGCACAAAAAGAACGAGTGAACTAAAACGTTTAATGCCTGGGATTACACAAAAAATGTTAACTCAGCAATTACGTGAATTAGAAGACGATGGGGTTATTCAAAGAAAGGTATACAATCAAGTACCACCAAAAGTAGAATATTCACTTACAGAATACGGTTGGTCTTTAGAGTCCATTCTTGATTCTCTTTGTACTTGGGGCGAATGCCATCTTGAAAAAAGCGGTAACACATCGATGCTAATTGTAGAAGGTGAATAATAGGAAAAAGGAAAAAACGAACATGAATTTGTTCATTTTTTCCTTTTTTTCTTTATATGTATATACATTTCTAACTGGAACAAAATATTTTATACGCTTTCATACCTTGTCAGCACTACGTTATACACTCAATATCAAATAATTAGGAATCATTTTTATGTTAACATAGGTGTATATAGTATATAATATAGGATATATATTATATACACTTTCCGGTAACGGAGCTTTTCCATTATGCGGACAAGCCATGTATCGGACAGTTCATAAATAATAAGTAAGACGTTATGGTTTTAGATTTATGTTTGCAGCTTACTTGCTGTCATAAATTTAAAGGCATTTTATTGTGTTTTGTGAAACTTTGTATAAAGTTTCGTAAACGTTTACTATCTTACTTATAAAAAATAAGAGTATTGCTATCGTAAAGGAGAATTGGAGATGCCAGAAACTATGACTCAAACAAAGCCAGAACAAGAAACTGTACAAATTTCTGCTAGCCAAGGACAACTTGATGTACTTGATCAGTTGTTAAAACCTGAGGTACAAGAATCATTAACAACACTAGTAGAACAGCTTCCAAAATTAACTGAGCTTGTTAACATTTTAACTAAGTCTTATGACTTCGCTCAAACTGTTGCTACTGATGAAGTATTAAAAAGCGACACTGTTGGTGCAATTACAGAGCTTGTAGAACCTGTAAAAGATACAGTGAAAAGCATGGCTGCAACTGCAATCGAAGCGAAAGATCGTGCTGAAGAAAGCAACGAAGTTATCGGCCTATTCGGCCTGTTAAAATTACTAAAAGATCCACAAGCACAAAAAATGTTCCGCTTTGTGAACGCATATCTTCAAATTAGTGCAGAACGTAACAATAAATAATTTAACTTATAACAACAATTAGTAAAGACGGGGGATATCATACTATGTCAAAACAAATTGTCATCTTAGGCGCTGGTTATGGCGGTCTTCTTGCCGCTTTAAACGTACGTAAATATTACAGCAAATCAGAAGCACAAGTTACAGTGATTAACCAATACCCAACACACCAAATCATCACTGAACTACACCGCCTTGCAGCTGGTAACGTGTCTGAGCAAGCAGTTGCAATGCCACTTACAAAGCTTTTCAAAGGGAAAGACATCGATCTTAAAATCGCAACAGTTGAGTCATTCTCAGTTGATAGCAAAGAAATCAAACTAGCTGGTGGCACTACTTTATCTTACGATGCACTTGTAGTTGCTTTAGGAAGTAAAACTGCTTACTTCGGTATTCCAGGACTAGAAGAAAACAGCATGGTATTAAAATCGGCTGCTGATGCAAACAAAATCTACAAACACGTTGAAGACCGTATTCGTGAATACGCGAAAACGAAAAACGAAGCTGATGCTACAATCGTAATCGGTGGTGGCGGATTAACTGGCGTTGAGCTAGTTGGTGAGCTTGCTGACATTATGCCTAAACTTGCAAAAAGCCACGGCGTAAATCCAAAAGAAGTGAAACTTCTTCTTGTTGAAGCAGGTCCAAAAATCCTTCCAGTATTACCAGACCACTTAATCGAACGTGCAACTACTAGCCTAGAAGCACGCGGTGTTACATTCTTAACTGGTCTTCCTGTAACAAACGTTGCTGGCAATGAAATCGACTTAAAAGACGGTCAAAAACTTGTTGCTAACACATTCGTTTGGACAGGCGGCGTACAAGGTAACCCATTAATCGGTGAATCAGGTCTTGAAGTTAACCGTGGACGTGCAACAGTTGATGCATACCTACAATCTACTTCTCACAAAGACGTATTCGTTGCTGGAGACAGCGCTGTTGTCTTCGCTCCAGACGGACGTCCATACCCACCAACTGCACAAATCGCTTGGCAAATGGGTGAGTTAATTGGATACAACTTATACGCAGCACTAGAAGGCAAAGCATTGGAAGAGTTCGCACCTGTAAACTCTGGAACACTTGCTAGTCTAGGACGTAAAGATGCGGTTGCTACAATTGGAGCAAGTAATACTCCACTTAAAGGCTTACCAGCATCATTAATGAAAGAAGCAAGTAACGTTCGTTACTTATCACACATTAAAGGTCTATTCAGCTTAGCTTACTAATCTGAATATAAGCCCGAATCATGCCCTGCATGGTTCGGGCTATTTTTTATCCGTAATTTTCTCTAACTTATTTATTCGTCAAAAAAATTATATACCCTTTAAATTTATCTAAATATACTGACTTTTTATAATGAAAGCTGTCCCGTTCGGAACAGTTCTTATTGTCGCTTTTTGTCGGTAAATCGATATATTGGGAAAATCGCTGATATATTCGGATTTGCGCTGATATATTTCGAAAATCGCCGATATAATTTGAGTTACGGTCGATATATTCGAAAAATCGCCGATATATTTTCCAGCCTTACTTATTATCCTAATTTCACAAGACTGTAGTTCTTCTTCCCTTTACGAATAATAATAAATCTTCCATCAAATGAATTTTCTACAGTAACATCTGTACCCACATCTGTTACTTTCTCACCATTCATAGAAATCGCACCATTATTAATGTCCTCGCGTGCTTGTCGTCTAGATGGTTCAATCCCTAAATCGACTAGCCACTCTACGATGTTTTTCGTCTCTTTTGAAGACTGGAATGTTGGCATTTCTTTAAAGCCTTGTTCAATTTCATCAGCTGTTAACGATTTAATATCTCCGCTAAATAACGCTGCTGTAATTTTCTCAGCTTGCAGGAACGCCTCTTCTCCATGAACAAATTTCGTCATTTCTTCCGCTAACACTTTTTGCGCTTCACGTTTATGAGGCTCTGTTTCTACCTTCGTTGCTAATTCATCAATACGCTCTTTCGTTAAGAACGTAAAGTATTTCAAGTATTTAATTACGTCACGGTCATCTGTATTTACCCAGAACTGGTAAAATTCAAACGGTGTCGTTTTTTCAGGATCAAGCCAAACCGCACCACCCGCTGATTTACCAAACTTCGTACCGTCCGATTTTAATAATAACGGAATCGTTAATCCGAATACTTTCGCCTCATGACCTTCTAACTTACGAATTAAATCTAAACCACTCGTAATATTTCCCCATTGGTCACTGCCACCAATTTGAAGTTGAACATCCTCTTTCGTGTATAAATGGTGGAAGTCCATCGCTTGCAAAATTTGGTACGTGAATTCTGTGAAAGAAATACCTGTATCTAAACGGCTTGCTACAATATCCTTCGCTAACATGCTATTGATGCTAAAGTTTTTCCCGTAATCACGTAAAAACTCAATAATATTTATTTCATGTGTCCAATCATAGTTATTTACCATCTTCACTTCGCTATTTCCACCAAAATCAAATAGCTTTTTCATTTGTGCTGTTAACGCATCTACATTATGCTGAACCACTTCTAACGTTTGAAGCTGACGCTCTGATTGTCGTCCACTCGGATCACCAATTGTTCCTGTTGCCCCGCCAATTAAAATAACAGGATGATGGCCAGCTAATTGGAATCTCTTCATCATCATAAACGGAATCAAATGTCCGATATGCATACTATCACCAGTTGGATCAACTCCGCAGTATAGTGAAATCTTTTTCTCTTCTACTAGCTTACGTAAGCCTTCTTCGTCAGTCTGCTGATTAACGGCGCCGCGCCATTCTAATTCATCAATAATATTCATCTTTTGTCATCCCCTTTATTTTTTAAAAACAAAAAAGCCCCTATGTCTACGATAGACATAGGGACGATTATTCACCGTGTTACCACCCAGTTTGCATAAATAGCATAGCTACTCATACCACTCTTAGCAATAATATCGATTGCTAGTCCGCTTAGCATTACCTAAGATACTCCAGAGTGTAATTCGCAAGTTTGTTTGTGCTAGGTTCCAGCAACCCCTAGCTCTCTCGTTAACAGTGACAAACTGCTACTGGGCTCTTTCAACGTATGTTACTTGTTAAATTATTAGCCATTATATTGAATTGAAAACAAATTGTCAACAATACCCAAATGTTATTTTAAAATAATTCATATCTTCATACGTATTTCGTTATTCTTTATCCTCTCCAATAATCCTTACTTCTCGCTCCAACTTCACGCCAAATTTCTCTTCAACTGTCTTTTGTACGAAGTGAATTAAATCGATGTAATCTTGTGCTGTTCCGTTATCAACATTCACCATAAATCCAGCGTGTTTTAAAGAAACTTCTACTCCACCAATTCGCTTACCTTGTAGTCCTGAGTCTTGAATTAACTTACCAGCAAAGTTATTTGGTGGGCGCTTAAATACGCTACCACATGAAGGATATTCTAGAGGCTGTTTTGACTCACGTTTAAACGTTAAATCATCCATTTTGGCTTTAATTTCTTCATGTACACCTTCTTCAAGTTCAAATCTCGCTTCAAGAATAATGTAATGGTTGTTCGCAAATACACTCTTACGATATCCAAATTCAAATGCTTCTTTCGTCAAAGTACGTAGCTCTCCATCACCTGTCATTACGACAGCTTCTGTTAATACAAACGAAATTTCACCGCCGTATGCACCAGCATTCATATATAATGCTCCGCCAACTGAACCTGGAATACCACAAGCAAACTCAAGACCCGTTAAGTTATGGTCTAAGGCAATACGTGATACGTCAATAATTGCTGCACCACACTGTGCTACAATCGTCGTTCCTGTTACAGTAACACCTGTAATATGAATTAAACTTACTGTAATCCCGCGAATTCCACCATCTTTAATAATGACATTCGATCCATTTCCTAAAAACGTAACTGGAATATTATATTCGTTCGCATATTTAATAACTTCTTGAATTTCATCATAATTTGTAGGCGCAACAAAAACATCTGCTTTTCCGCCAACTTTAATATGCGTATGATTCTTTAACATTTCATCTTGTTTAACATGTCCTTCAGGCAATACCGTACTTAAATATTTATAAACCTCTTGCATATTCATTTTACGATTCCTCTATTTCTATATTCATTTTATCCCGTTATACGGGCCCATAATATCCCCACGTACATGAAAAAACCTAAAGTGGTGGATACAGTGTACCCAAAATCAATTCGAGACACCTATAAACCTCTTAATTTATAAGAGGTGCCACTCATATTAAAATATATATTGCATAATAAAGCAACCCAAATGGACTACTAAACTTGACATGTCATCAGAAAGACAACAATTTGTAAAATATATGACTTTTTCAAAACACTATCCCTCAGTATCTTACTATACCACACAAAAAGAAAGTGGTATTTTTTTGTACTTTTTACTTTATTTACATCAATAAAAAAGAGCACATCCCACAGAATGTGCTCTTTCTATACTCTTTATATTACTTTTCGTTCTCTTCTTTTTCTTTATCAAACCATAACAGCTCATCGTTATCAACTTCACCATTATAATTGATTAAAATTTCTTCTCCTGCTTTTATATCTTTATAAGCATAGAAGTTAAATGTATGATTCTCAAAAACGATGTCATACGTTGCATTCGGTGTATATGAATGATTAAATAACATACCATATCCTAAAAGGATTGCCGTATGATTGATTCCATACTCAAATGCGTAATCAGCAAGTAACGTTTTCTCAATATGTTCATGCTGTTCATTCGGATAAGAGATAACTGGTGCTGCGTGTATCAACTCACCCTTTTTAATATCACGAGTTGCAAATACACCTCTATTAAATTCTCCATCACTAAGTTCAGAAGTCTTAACTTCGATCATATGCGTCACCTATATAATTCTTTCTTTGAAGTATTTTATTCCGCTATTTGCGGATAGCTTGATTGGTGAGGGCTAATAATCAGTATGTACTAGTCTCACTTTATCTCCTTAAGCTTGGCAGAAAACGCGCAGAAAAGCAATTAAATTCCTATCAAGTATTCGTTTCAATGAAAAAAGAGCACATCACTCGTGCTCTTTCTAAGCAATATTACTTTTCTAAAATATCTTCTAACAACTTCACTTGCTCGCTAACAGTTTGTAACGTCTTCACTGACGTATCATTTCGATGTTTTTCTTCTTCCACACTCGCTAGCACTTCTTCTGTAGCTGTAGAAGTTTGCTGAATTACGTTAGAAGCATGCGTAACATCCTTTACAATATTCGTCGTTTTAACTTGGAAACTTTCTTGATGAACAACAACCTCTCGCATTACTTTATTAATCGCATCAATAAACTTCCCTAAATCAGTTACATTTGTTAAAACACTTGCTAACATCTCGTTACATTCTTCTTGTACTCTTTCTGACTTCTCTACTTGCACTTCTACCTTACTTGCTTGATTACTAAACTCCTTCAAAATCCCTTGAATTCTTCCCGCAGAACGATTTGATTCTTCAGCAAGCTTTAACACTTCACTCGCTACAATAGCAAAACCTTTTCCATGCTCGCCTGCCCTCGCAGCTTCAATATTTGCATTTAAAGCTAGCAAACTCGTCTGACTTGAAATATTCGTTATTACATCTACAATTTCATTAATTTGTTTCGATTGCATCATTAAATCTCTAAATATAATTCCAGACTGTGAAACAACATCATTTAAACTTCTCATGTTAGTTTCAAAATTTCTTAGAGTATGTACACTACCTTTTGAAATTTCTAAGCTTTCATCCACATGAGCCGATGCAGTTCTTACTTGAGAGATGATTTGCTCAATATTTCCCTCCATATCATTCAATACTTCTACCGAACGATACATCATCTCTGATTGTGATTGCGTACCAACTGCCACCTCTTCAAAGGCAAAATTAATTTCACTCATCGATTCCATCGACGTGTTCATATTTTGTCTTAAATGATTGAAATTACTATCTAGTTTCACAACTGTTTCTTCAATAAGTCTTTGCGTCTCTTCTAACTCCTGAGCTTTTCTCATTACTTCTTGCTTCTCATCACTTAAACGAAGGAGCAGATTAGAACCGATTTTCGTGACGCCCCACATAGCGATTGTTACAATCGCTAACAAACTTGCGAAATTAGCAGCTTCAGATGAGGCTGTATAAGCAAAAAATTGCTCCGGCCAATAGCTACAAAGGATAAATGTGATCACAACAGCTACCCCGCCAATAATTAAAATGAGGCGCTCGCTTAAATAAATAAGTGAAACAGCTAATGTAAAATAGACCATTTGAAATACAGCCGGGCTTTCATTAAAAGCTTGTACCATAATGTAAGACATTGTAAGCAACATAAATGTCATGATATATTTATACGCTGATTCCATACTTTTTATAAAAGTAAAAAGCGTTCCAAATGCAACGACAGAAATACCACAAATCCAAAATGCTATGGCTCTCTCTGTAAAAATATATCCATAATACCCAATTGCGATTATCCCAAGGAAGAAACTACAAATCGTTATAAACAGTAATAAATGATTTTTCTGTGATTCTTTCTCAAGGTTAGAAAAACAAGTCCTCTTTAACCACTCCATATGAAGCCCCACCTTCTACTTATACATATCAATTACTTCAGTTTAAATACCGCACTTACTGGGTTATGATCGCTATTTTCAAACTTTAAATCTTTCCCTTGTACATTTACAATCTCTACATTCGGTGAAACGATAAAGCCATCAATAATAGTGACGAAATTTTCACCTTCTACATATTTCTTTACATCATCTCTTACAGTCATAACAGACGGATCTACAGCCCATTTAAAGCCACCGTCTGTAAAGTCCTTCGGTAACTCTACTAACCACTCAGGACGCTCTTTCACGAACTTCGGATCACTTAATTGAGCGTTCGAAACCAATTGATTCCAATCTCCACCCATTATTACGTAATCACCATTTTCATAATGCTTGTTCATATATTCTTTTAAATACTCTACTTGCTGTTTTCTAATTTTCCCGCCTTCATCATAAGCAGACAAATGTAAATTTACGAGTCTAACATGTTTTCCATTATTAACAGGAATTTTATATTCCACAATTGCTCGATCTAAATCAAACAAACGCTTTGGCCAAGGCTCCATTCCAGGCAGCTGGAACCTCTTCGCTTCTTGAACAGTGTATTTAGAAAACGTACTTAATCCAGCCTCCGCATATCCCATTGGATTTGTTATTGGCACTGGAACCCATTTCGTATCGTAGTTCTTGCCAAATGACGAAACATAATCAGGTAATCCTTTTTTCAAAAATTCATGTTCATTTACATCAAATGAACGAAGTGACTTTATATCAACTTCTTGTAATAGTGCAAAATCACTATTCTCATTTTGTAAAAACGAAAGCATATTCTTTAAATTAGTTTCCGTTTGCTCTTTACTACTTGAACCAGATCCCTTTCCACCATCCATAAAGAAATCTTGATCCTTATCTAACCCAGCATATCCAATATTAAATGTTGTAACTTTAAACTCATTTCCAGTCGCTAATACGCGCTCCTTATTATTCTCTACCTTCAAGCTTATAACATCAGCAGGCTGTTCTTTAGTAAGTGTCATATAAGCTAGAAATCCTCCTACAATGCCCGCTACTACTAAAACACATGTAAATACGATTTTTAAAAATTTCTTCAAATAAATGACTCCTTTTCACGCAAATTTATTTTTCTTTATTTTCAGTCAAATAAAACAAAACGACACACATAAGAAACATTTTATCATAATTAAAACCGTATATCACTATATTTAGTTGATAAGTAATCGATCCCATTTTAATTACTTAAAAAGCCTTCAGACATCAAAAAAAGAAAAGTTACACCCTCCTCCTCACTGGAAATTAAACGGTATATTTAGTACACTATATGTAATAATCATAGGCGATGGAGTTCGCCATAAACGCTGCTTAGCTAATGACTCCTACCAGTATGGATACTGGTAGGAGTCTATTTTTTTGAGCAAGCTATTTAAAGAGGTGAGAAAATTGATTTATATTATCGTTGGCATTGCTGGTATATTAGGAGCTCTTTCTCGTTATTATTTAGGTCTTAATATCAACACATTTTGGCATCATTCATTTCCATTGGCAACATTACTCATTAACTTAATCGGTTGCTTTTTCTTAGCGTGGCTAACTACTTATATCGCTCGGCTAAACATCTTACCTTCAGAGGTTATCACAGGCATCGGAACTGGATTCATCGGTTCCTTTACGACTTTTTCAACATTTAGTGTAGAAACTGTGCAATTGATCAATCATTCTGAGTGGAGCATAGCCTTCTTATATGTATCATGCAGCATACTTGGTGGCCTCATTATGTCTGGCCTTGGCTATACACTTGGAGATTTCTTAATTAAGAAATCTCTTACAGAAGGTGATTACTCATGATAGAAGCTTTATTAGTCGCAACAGGAGGATTTTTCGGTGCGATTACACGATTTGCAATTAGCAATTGGTTTAAGAAAAGAAATAAAACACAATTTCCAATTGCTACATTCCTTATTAATATAACAGGGGCATTTTTACTTGGGTATATAATTGGCAACGGAGTCACTACAGGCTGGCAACTATTATTAGGTACTGGATTTATGGGCGCATTCACTACATTTTCTACGTTTAAATTAGAATCTGTTCAGCTTCTCAATCGTAAAAAACTATACATCTTCCTTTTATATTTAAGTGCTACTTACATAATTGGTATCGCCTTTGCCTTCCTTGGAATGAAGTTAGGCGGAATATAAAAAAGCGACTCTATTGAGTCGCTTTCTTTCATAAGAAATATGTCCCGCCATATGGAATGGAAAATAAACCAGCTGGATGTACATCGTAATGTATAATTTGCATCGGAAGTTGTGAATACGGCATATACTGAATTTGCATCATTTGTGCAAAATATGCTTGTTGCTGCATTTGAATAGCTTGATTCACAGCATGAATTGTCCCTTGTGCCCCAGCCAGCGTAATAGCAGCTCCTACTTGTCTACCATTATAAAAATAATGATTCATCATGATTCATCTCACTTATTCTTTTTCTTCCATATGGTATGTTTCTATTTCATAGTGAGTGTTTTGTCCCTATCTATTGCCCTTTTTCAGCTTTGAAGTAATAAATCCAAATAGCAATATACCAATACCACTAAGGAACAATATATAACTTATCGGTACTAGGAAAAAGAAAGGTTCTTCAAGAAATCCATCCGCTCCTACTTTACTGTTTGAAGCATGTATCGTTAAAGAAATAATCGCTAAAATCATGAAAGAAATAGCTACTACGTATTTATTTTTCATTTCACATTCTCCTCTACTTATGTAATTCCCCTTAGATTCTTACCATCATATTATCTAAAAAAGAATTAACAGTCAATAATTATTTATTGTTAAACAATAAATAATTATTGACTGAACAAACAACAAAAAGGTTTGCAAAGCATCTTAAATCACTTCGCAAACCTTCTAAATTATAAATATTTACACTTCAAACCTCTTGCTTAATACAATATACATTGCGCAAAATAGCACGAATATCCCAGCATAAATTAACAAAATCTCTACACTAAACATATCCGACAACGGACCAAATATTATCATTCCTAAAGGAAGCGCGCATGAATTCGCAATTTGTACAAGGCTAAACATCCGTCCGTGCATTGATGGTTCTACTTTCTCCTGCAATAACACAGTAACTGGTGTATTGAAGCACGGCATTGTTATACCAATTAAAAAATTAAAGACTAAATACATAATAAATATCGGTGCTATTCCGAGTCCAATCATAAGCAGTCCATATAATGCACAAGCTAGCGCTGTTGTATGCATACGATTACGAAAACCACCCCACGCTGCAATCAATACGCCACCAGCTGCCGCACCCGCACTAAAGGTCATCTCACTAGCAGTAAGTCTCCACATTTCGGCCCCGAAAGAACGAGTTACCATTAAAGGTGTTAAAAAAGCAGCTGGACTTATTAAAATCATGACGATAATCAATAAAACGATTAGCCTTTTAATAAATACATTTTCTTTTAAATAAGTGAACCCTTCTTTAATTCCTTGTAGATTAGATTTTTGCTTACTTTCTACATTCACATGTCCTTCCACATGAATGACAAACATAATACTAATTCCAATCATAGCTGTAATAACATCAATAAAAAATGTTGTTTCAATGCTGGCAATAGAAAGAATCGCAGCACTTGCTGCTGGAGAAAGAAACATAATTAAAGATGTAATACTGCTATTTATTCCATTTACTTTCATAAGATACTCTTTCGGAACGATTTGCGGAATTAATGCATTCACAGCTGGCGTTTGTACTCCTGTTCCAGCTGAACGAATGAGTAACACAATAAAAAGTAACCAAATACTTTTATATCCTGTTAAAAATAAAATTGCTAAGACTAACGTCGCAATCGCTATAATTCCATCCGATAACATAATCATCTTTTTACGGTCATAACGATCAATCCAAACACCTGCAAACAAAGATATCGCAATTTGTGGTAGAAAACCGCAAACAGTTGAAATAGTCAACATCACTCCTGATGATGTTGTAAGGGTGATATACCATATAATCGCGTATTGCACGAGAGAGGAACCGAACAACGAAATAGTTTGAGCGGTCAAAAATAATATAATTTTCGTTTTCCAATTGTTTTCACTCATATGTTTCACACCCCCTTAACTAATCCCGTCTCTATATGAAAGATGCTATCTGCCCAATCAAGATAAAAACTTGCTTCGTGAGATACGAGTATAATGCTGCCCTTAAACTTAATTAACGCCTTTTGCAAAGCTTCCTTCGCTTCTGCATCCAAATGATTTGTCGGCTCATCTAAAATTAAGAAGTTACAAGGTGATAGTAATAATCCACACAGTTTCACCTTCGATTGTTCACCACCACTTAACGTACGAATTTCTTGCGAAACGTGCGTATCCTTCACTCCACACGCAGCTAAATGATGGCGTATTTCCTTCATATTCAGTTTAGGAAACTGTTCTGAAATAATTTGAAGCGGCGTTAAAGAATCATTGCTCCAATTTAAATCTTGCTCATAATATCCAATCTTTATTTGCTCTGAAAAGTGAAACTCTCCAGAAATACTAGCAATATTTCCAACGATTGTTTTTAATAAAGTAGATTTCCCTACTCCATTGAAACCTGTAATGACAAGTTTTTGCCCACCCATTACTGAAAAATTCAACTTTGGTAAGAGAGCGAAGTCGTAACCAACTTCAAGATTATTTACTTCAAGAACTGTCTGAACTGAAATGGGAAGTTCCTGAAAATGAATAGACGGTTTATGAGTAAAACTTGGTGGCGCAATTCTTTCCATACGCTGTAATTGTTTTCTACGACCTTGCGCTATTTTTGAATTCACCCCAGCAATATTTCTACGAATATACTCTTCCGTTTTTTCAATTTTCTTTTGCTGTGCATAATATTGGCGAATATAATCTTTTCGCAAATGCTCCTTTTGTCTTACAAAATCTGAGTATTTGCCGTAATACTTCTTAACTGTTCCGAACTCTACATCACATATGCAAGAAGTTACCTTTTCCAGAAAATCAAAATCATGTGATACGACAATAAACGCTCCTTCAAAATTCATTAAATAATTAGCAAGCCACTCCACATGCTCCTTATCGAGAAAATTCGTCGGTTCATCTAGCAATAAAATATTAGGCTCTTCTAATAAGAGCTTCGCTAAAATTACCTTTGCACGCTGCCCTCCGCTTAATTCACCAATCACACGATTCATCCCAATCACATCAATACCTAAACCGGCTGCCACCTTATTCGTAATACTATCTACTGAATAAAAATCACGAGCCTCGAGCAGTCCTTGAATTTCTGCCGCTTTCAATAGTTGATTTTCATCTCCAGTCATCGCACTTTCTTCATATAACTTGTTCATTCTCTTTTCCATTGCATACAAATCATAAAAGGCTCTCTTTAAATATTGTGAAATGGTATAAACCTCATCAATTTCTGCGTATTGATCAAGATGTCCAATTTGAATATTAGGTTGCCACTTTATGTCTCCCTTATCAGGAATAATTTCCCCCACCAATATTTTCATTAATGTGCTTTTTCCTGCACCATTCTGTCCAACAATTCCCATATGCTCCCCTTTATGCAAATCAAAAGAAGCATTTTCGTATAATACTTTATCTATAAAACTATGTGATAAACTTTCCACTTTAAGTAAACTCATTTTTATTCCTCTTTTCCTGAAATTAAAAAAAGCAGAGAGATAGCGTCATTCGACACTAGCCCTCTGCTTCGTGGTTTTTCCTATACTACTCCAATTTATAGTAAAGACTCATCGGAATAATATACACAAAGGGCCATAGACAAAGCATTGTCTATGGCCCCTTAATCTATTTTATACACCAGCTGAAAAACCATAACGAAATAAGCATAGATACACTATACTTTTTTAGAAAAGTTATTCAGCCGATGAATATAGGGGATTTATACCCCTTGATTAAGCTCCGTACAACGCTTCACCGTATACATTTGTGCGGAGCAAAGTTTTCTAATGAGTTTTACAAATTTTATATAAAGCATATTATGCACCTTCCTTAATACTTAAAAAGGATTTTAGCATACGGTTTTACGAAGCGTCAACATTACTTCCGAATCTTTCAACTACTTGTTTTCAAAATATTGCTTCTGAAACATACACATTCTTATCGCATTATGATAGTTACCATCAACGAAAAACTCATCGATAAGCTCACCTTCTACCATAAACCCAACTTTTTTATAAACATGTACTGCCTTTTCATTTTCCTTATCCACAACTAAATAAATCTTATGCATATTTAGTACGGAAAAAGCGTAATCCATTGCTAAACGCGTCGCATCCACTGCATAACCATATCCTTGATAATTCGGATCAATAATAATTTGGAATTCTGTTCTACGGTGAATATAATCGATTTCTACTAACTCAACTAATCCAACCATTTCATTGTCTTTCTCAACGATAAATCGGCGTTCGCTTTGATCATGTATATGTTTATCATATAAGTCTTGCAGCTCCACAAATGCCTCATACGGCTCTTCAAACCAATACGACATAATATGCGCATTATTATTCAGTTCGTGTACAAACTTTAAATCTTCTCGTTCTAATGGACGTAACTTCAATTCCTGATTCATTCCTATAACCTCCAAGTAAAAGAAACCTCTTCACTTAATTTCTCAATTTTTTTCGATTTCAAACGCCCTAATTTCATTGTAAACTTTCAAGCAACTTGAAGGTCAAGATGTAAAAAAGTAGTGCTGACTTATGTCTGCACTACTACTCTTTTCTCAAATCTCTCATATTTGATATGTATAAAGCAATAACTAAAACAAGAATTGCTCCTGCGTATAATAACGTCTCCATCGGTTCCTCATGAGACACAATAATTAATCGAATTAAGGCCGTAATTCCGATATAAATAAAATAACGTAACGGGAAATGATAGTTCGATTTAAAATACTTAATAATTAATGCAATGAACTCGAAGTATAAGAAATAGACGATGATACTTTCAACCAATTTATAAGACGTATACTCTTTTGCCGAAAAAATATACTGCACGAACGTAATTGTCTCATTCACTAAGAAAATTGATAACACAATGGATAATATAATTAAGGCTATATTTAATATCCATTGCAAAACACTAGCTATAACATGATCGATATTAAATGACTTCATACTCTCTTTAGACTCCCCTTCGTATAAGTACTTATTTATTATAGCAAAATTACGATTGGAAAGAAGTTAAATCATATATTCGTCCTTTGTTATTGCCAGTGAAGGTGATGTTCATTGTTTGGAGGAGTCTTTTAACCGCAGAACTAGATTCCATATTAAGAAATTCCCTCAATTCGCTATTAGTAGTTATCACACTAAACAGAAGTGTGTAATCTTGTACAGCACGTAAATGAGCATGTTTAGACATACTATTGCAATTTGAACAACGCCATCCCTGTCTTTCTTTTAACATTGCCATTGTAAAACATTCCTCACACTGTACACCCTTTAGCAATTCCTCTTTTTTAATTTTATATTGCGCAAGAACATTTTGACGTTGCGGAATGTGCTCATTCATAATCTGGCCTATAAGTCCATTTATATTATCAATCACTTTTTCTTTATATTGATTTTTAATCTGTTTTATTCTATTAGGTAAATTTGCACTGTGGATAATTTTACTAGACAGTATTTCATCTGAAGTTTTAATAATTGTACGAGGGGAACTAATTACAACGAGGGCTTCAATCGGAATATTATGTAAATCATGTAGATTCAGCCATTTTCTCAGTTGCATCTCTTGCCGTTTCAGTTGTAAAAGCGGATCTGGGAATCCTTCTTCCGTATTACCATCTACTATTCGAATAAGTTGATTGAACTTTGTATCAAAAATTAATGTACCAATAATATTTTTTATTTCAAAAAAAAGAAGAAAATAAGATGAAACTATGAGGGTATCAATTTGGAAATAATGTTTTTGATCAAATAACCTAATATCATGTAAAATATGGTATTCTGCTTCGGATAGAAAACTCAGCGGATACTCAATCGCCTGCTCTCCTTTATAGCCGGCCATAAATTTCGCTAGACTTTCAACCACCACATTCCTTTTTGGATGATGAGCAGGCAATCTTCTAAGTAAAGCTTCTAATTGCAGCAAATATACGGGCATTTTCCGCTCTTTCACAATCATTTTTATCCCCCTCCAAAATATATCAGCGATTTTTCAAATATATCAGCACAACTCCAAATATATCGGCGATTTTCGAAATATATCGGCGCAACTCCAAATATATCAGCGATTTTCGAAATATATCAACTTACCGACAAAAACCGACACAACATACACACATAAAATCTTATACACAGTATAACATCACATCTAAAATCGCAATGTAAGCATAATGTGTATACCCCAATGTGATTACGCCATTTTCAAAATAAGAAATTTACATTCCCCCCATGTAAAAGACCTTTTTATAAGTATGAAAAAAATTTAGGAATTAGTTTATCTTTTTTTAATGTTTTATTTAGAGGCAGTTTATAGTCGGGGATTAACATAAGAAACGTAGCAATTAAGTTTATATATGACGCACTGCTACTATAATCGCTAACCGTACTACTTGAAATCATAAAATAAGGAGACGATAAAACATGAACAAAAAAACAAAAGCACTATCATCCGTACTGCTCGGATTCACATTAGCATTAACAGGGTGTGCTGGTACTAAAGCTGAAGAAAATCATGGGAAACAAAAGCAAGAACAAGTTGCTAAAGAAACAAAAAAGGAAAATAAATTAACTAAAGGGCAAAAAATGGCTAATATTCTTAGCGAGACAAATTGGCAAGGTACACGAGTGTATGACAAAGATAAGAATGACTTAACAAAAGAGAATGCAAACTTCATTGGTCTTGCAAAATATGATGCGAAGTCCGGCAGATATGAATTTTTTGATGCTAAAACAGGTGCAAGTCGTGGCGATAAAGGAACTTTCTTTATCACAAATGATGGGAAAAAGAGAATATTAATTTCAGAATCAATGAAGTATCAAGCTGTCGTTGACATGACAAAACTAAATAAAAATGTATTTACTTATAAACGAATAGGGAAAGACGCTAACGGTAAAGATGTAGAAGTTTTCGTTGAACATGTTCCATATAAAGAAAAAGAACTTTCTTTCACTGATCCGGACAAGCAGCTGAACACGACTACAGGAGATATTGTTAAAAACGTTGATGGAGATAAAATTTTAGGCGGTACCCTTTGGCACGGAACAAAGGTATTAGACGAAACTGGTAACGATGTAACACAGTTTAATTCGAATTTTATAAGTCTAGCAAAATTTGATGACAAATCTAATAAATATGAGTTCTTCAATAGCGAAACAGGTCAAAGCCGCGGTGATTATGGCTACTTCGATGTTGTACACGAAAATAAAATAAGAGCCCATGTTTCAATTGGAAATAACAAATACGGTGCTGCTCTTGAACTTACTGAACTAAATAAGAATAAATTTACGTATAAGAGAACTGGTAAAGACCAAGCTGGTAAGGATATAACTATATTCGTTGAACATGAACCTTATAAAGGTGATATGAAACCACAATTTAGCTTTTAAAAACGTTTGATTAAAGATCCTGTACTGAGTTACAGGATCTTTCTTATTAAGCAAGAGAACAAAAAGACGAAAAACATGTAGCTTTTCGTCTGCACAATATTCCCACCTTATAGTTGATGATTTACAAAACTTAAAAACATACCGATACAAAATAAAATTTGTGACCAAGTAAAAAGCGCCCTACTTATAGGGCGCTTGTTTTATACTTAATGACTAATACTAGCTGTTGGGTATAATGTTGTTCCTCCAATTGAAACTTTTATTTCATTTGTTAATGGAACATTTTGTTCATTAATAATTGTTCTCCACCATTCCCATGCAAGACCTGTACATTCTCTTGCTACAATTTTTATATTTTTTGAATTTGGTGGGAGTGGGATAACTGTAGAGTAATGAGCCGTTTTGTCTTTTCCGCTACCATCCCACGTTTTATGTGTTAGTACTTCGTTACCCTTTTGGTCAAATGTGAATTCATCCCAAGATACATCAAATTGAGCAACGTAAGCACCGTAATGATCAAGTGTCATTTTAGCACTTGAATATTCTGTAGTTGTCGTCTCAATATAATCTGTATTGTTATGAACAGCAGCAGTTGAATTATCTTTTAAGAAAGTGCTTGTATATGAAATTGGGTATGCTGGATTTTTAAGACTTAATTCAGCATTATCTTTAATGATATTTCGGATTTCATTGAAATCTTTAGTAACAACCTTGTTATGCTCTTTCGCATCTCCGCCTAATACTACAGCAGTAAAGGTACTTTCTTCAAAAATATCTTTATACTGTCCACTTGTTTCAACGCTGTTATTCTTAAGTAAGGCTTTAAAAGCAGCTTGTACATCTTTGCTCTTAGATGTTGTTTCTAATTTTACATAAATCGTTCTACCATAAGCTACATTTGAAACCATAACAGGTGGAGCCGAATTACTTACGCCTTTTCGAGTTAACTCGTCAAAAGTAACGCTATTATCAAAAAGGTCGGATGGATTGTTAGGTAGTTCAGCACTTACCGTATAAAATATTTGCTTATACGCCGCTACCATCACTTTTTTCTCTCCATTTGCAACCGCATTAAAATCAATGTTTAGACTGTTATCAAGATATTTAGCGTTAACATTAAGAGCACTTGCTATTTGTGATTTACTATAAACCATAGATTCCGTATACTGCATTCTTGCAGGTAACGTATGTGTTGTAGAATACTTTTCATTCCAAGTAGATACTAAATCGTCTACTGCTCCAGCTACATTACCATATGTCGGATTTTGGACAGTGATTGTATTTTCTTTTCTCATGCCCGGTAAGTCTATACTAATATTCAAAGGCTTTCTCTTAGCCACTAATAAACTTGGTTGATTGTCTGCAAAAGCTTTATTTGCAAGTTGTACAGCTCCTGGATACGTGCGATTCACTACAGAATCAATAATTGAAATATCGACTGGTGACGTTGTAAGTGATTTTTTCTCGCGTTCCACTACTACAAATTTACCATTTGAATTGATACTTTCTTTCGGAACAAAACTTTCTACTTTATCACCATTTACAGCTAAAACCTCTTGATTATTATATTTAAGATTTGCTATACCAGTATCAATGCCACTAGCATTTTTGGTTACATCAGTTGCATTACTTGCTTGTGTTTCTGCGAAGGAAATAGATGAATAATTAATAGTGCATAAACTAACTAATAAACATGCAAGGAACTTTCTTCTTTTAGTGTTTTTCTTAATATTCAGAAAAATCACCCCGTTCTTTTTTAGTAAAATATGATAATGATCGATAAATGATAGCTAACTAATAAACTTACATAAATGCTTTTAAAAGTTCTTGAATTAACGGGATTACGCCACCTACAAATTTTAAAACTGTCATTGCGATTTCCATATTATTTCCTCCTTTTTATTGCTACGAAAATGTGATTTATCTTTATGCCCTCATTATAGTGACCCCTTACACTTTTATCAATACACTCTGATATGCAATATTACATATCAAAAAACAAGCTGAATTCTTTTAAAAAGTTATACAGGGATATTTTTTTCGTTTAGTACATACTTGAAAAGGTGAAGCATTCTTTTGCATTTTATGAGTAGTCACATAAAAAAGCTGCTGCCTATAAAATACAGACAGCAACTTCAACTAGAGTAGCTTGCATAATCTACACAAGCTACGGTATTTTTTCACATTTTATAACTAATAAACTGCGATTGGCCCATAAGGACCATTAATAATTTCTATTTTTGTTTCAAAAATATCTGTCAAAAGTGTTGAGTCCATAACCTCTTCTACTGTTCCAAAAGCAGCAATTTGTCCATCTTTCATAGCACAAATTTTATCCGAGTATTTAGCTGCAAAATTTATGTCATGCATAACAGTCAAAATTGTTCTTCCAAATTCATTAGCTGCACGTCTTAAATGCTCCATCATTTGAACAGAACGAGCAACATCAAGGTTGTTCAGAGGTTCGTCCAAAAGTACATATTCCGTCTCTTGGCACAATACCATCGCTACATATGCCCTTTGTCTTTGACCACCAGAAAGCTCATCTAAATATCTATTCTCTAAACTAGTTAAATCTAAGAAATCGATATATTTAGAAATGATAACCTCATCTTCTTTAGTCAATCTTCCCTTTGAATAAGGAAAGCGCCCAAATCCAACTAATTGTCTAACTGTAAGCCTAGTTACAAAATGATTTTCTTGTCGCAATATAGTCAAAACTTTTGCTAAGTCTTTTGATTTGGATTCAGAAACATCCATATTTGCTACCTGAATTTGGCCTTCATCCATATCTAAAAGTCTACCAATCATCAAAAGTGTCGTGGACTTTCCAGCACCATTTGGCCCAATTAAAGAAGTAAAGCCCGCTTTTGGTATTTCAATATCCAAAGGTCCTATTTTTACCTTATCAGTATAGAACTTTTTAACATTATCAATTTTTATCATAAAGCCCTCTTCCTTAAAACTATAGTTAAGAATATAATTCCACCAAATAATTCAATAATAACTGAAACTACACCTTGAGCATGGAATACATGATACATTAAAAAGTATGCGCTCGTCATTATTAAAAATCCTATAGCAAAAGCCATTGGGAAAATATATCTATGATCATAAGTTGACGCCGCCTGATAACTCAAAGTTGCTACTAAAAAGCCGTAGAAAGTAAGTGGCCCAATTAGAGCGGTTGAAATGGACATCAGAATAGCAACTAATACAAGTGTATAAATTACACTAGGTTGATATTTAACTCCAAAAGAAGTAGCAACATCCTTTCCTAGTGACAAAACATTCAAATTCTTAGAATGAGCAAAAATTAATACTGCTACAATTATGATCATCGGAATTACAATAGGAAAATATGCAGGATCTGCATGATTAACAGAACCAAATAATCTTGCTTGTAAAATATCAAATTCTGAAGGCGCAAGTAGTTTTCTCATGAAAGTTGACACAGAATTTAGCCCGGTACCAATAATAATTCCAACTAAAAGCATAAGTTGTAAATTCCCGTATTTACCGGAAAGTAACCATCCATAAAGTATCAAACTCATGAAGACCATAACAACAACTTGGAATAAAAATGATCCAATTCCATTAAAATTTATTAACGCACTAGCACCAAAGAAGAATACTGTACTCGTTTGAATTGCTGAATAAAGTGATTCGAAACCTAAAAGTGAAGGAGTAATAATTTTATTATTCGTAATAGATTGGAAAGCAACTGTCGACAAGCTATGGCAAACCGCAGCAATAATCATTGCAACAATAGCTACTATCCTTCTCTTAACGACTGGGATAAAAGAAGGTGAATCTATCGGAACTGGATTGTTATAAACTAAAAGTCCATATGAAGAAAGAAGACCTAAAGCAATCAATGTTATGAGTAAAATCCAATAACGTCTTGCTTCCTTCTTAGACCGAAAAGCGCTAGCTGATCTACTTTCATTATGAAGGCTAGAATCGATTTCGACATTTTCTTTTTTTCTATATTCTAATGTGATCATCGTAGCCTCCTTGGTTTTCTTTGTCTCAATAAAATAGTAATAAACACGACTGCTCCCACTGTTGCAAGTATTAAAGAAACAGGTAATTCAAAAGGCTGTATAATTGTTCGAGAAATGATGTCACAGGCAGTTATTGATCCCATTCCGATCACACAAACCCAAGGTAAATTACTCCTAAGATCATCACCTCTAAACATTGAAACGATATTTGGCACAATTAATCCTAAGAAAGGTAAGTGTCCAATAACAGCTGCAACAATTCCAACTGCAACAGAGATAAGAGCAGTCCCAAAAAGAACAATTCTATTGTAATTAACTCCAAGACTTGTTGCGACATCTTCTCCTAGTCCAGCTAAAGTCAATCTATTAGCATACATAAAAATAAGAAAAGTAATGATAACAATCAGCCATAAATATTCATATCTTCCCACCTGAATGTTAGCAAATGAACCTACAAACCAAGTTTCAATACTTTGCGTCTTTTGAAAAAGGAGTCCTAAAAAAGTGGACACTGCAGAAATTACTGCTCCAAGCATCAATCCGATAATCGGAACAATTAAAGACGAACGAAGCTTAACTCTTCTTAAAAATAGAAAGAAAATCATAGTTCCTATAAAAGAAAAAATGATTGCACCAGTCATTCTTTGAACTAAAGTTGGGGCAGGAAATAATAAATACACAAAAAGCAGGCCTAAGCCTGACCATTCAATCGTCCCCGTTGTAGTAGGTTCAACAAAACGATTCTGTGTAATTAATTGCATTACGAGTCCTGCCATCGCCATTGCAGCTCCAGTAAGCATTAATGCAACTGTTCTCGGAACACGAGTGATGAAAAACATCTCCATTCCGTCCTCTTGTCCACGTATATCATAAACTCCAGTAAACAGTGATATAATCCCTAAAATTATAACAACTATAACCGCTATTATAAAAGGTTTTGTCCATATTTTATTGTGATTATAAAACTGGGGTTGAGAAATATTCTCAACCCTAGAAATCATATTTTTTGACACTGTTTCGTACCCCTTTACACTACTTAGCTAAAGTTTTTGCAAGATTTCCAAATAACTCTATATAAGTTTGAATTGATTCATTTGTGTAAGTATCTTCTGGTGCATAAACAACTTGTTGTTTAGAAACAGCAGTTGTGTTTTGAAGAGCTGGTGATTTAGAAATAACATCCTTAGCAGGTGTTGACTTAGCTGCATCAGATGTTGCAGCATCACGATCTAATACGAAAAGCCAATCAGGATTTGTTTGTGCGATAGCTTCAACAGAAACATCATCACCTTTATGACCTGCAGTAGAATTCGAAACTTCTAATGCTGGAGTCCAACCGAAAATTTCATACATAGGTCCCCAAACGCGACCAGAGTGCGGCGCAGCAAAGCCAATATTTCCACCAGTAACGATAACACTCATAACTTTATCTTTTCCGTTATAAGCAGATTTTGCCTTTTCAATAGATTTATCGAAATCAGCTACTAATTGTTTAGCTTCTTTATCTTTAGCAAAGATTTTACCTAAAGTAGTTGTAGAATCTTTAAGTCCTTTTACTAAGTTTTCTCCAGGCTTAGTAGCCTTCTCAGAAACATCAAAATTAAGATCAATAACAGCTGCATTTGGCACTAATTTTTTGATTTCTTCATAATGATCAGCAAATCTTTGACCAACGATTACAAGATCAGGGTTTGCCGCTGCAATAATTTCTAGATTTGGTTCACGGTGATTCCCAATATTTTGAACTTTTTCATCCTTTTTATATGCTGAATCAGCAGGCATGATATCCTTTGGAGCAGCCGCTAATTTAATTCCCCAATCAGATAAAGTTTCAAAAGTTCTGTTATCCAAAGCAACTACATTCTTTGGGTTTACAGGTACTTTAACAGTTCCATGAGCATCAGTGATTTCAACCGTTTTTGGCTTATCACTACCATTATCTTTATTATTAGCCTTCGAAGTTTCTTTACTTGAATCTGAGCAAGCCACTAACATTAAAGTAAAAATTGCTAGAATACTCACTAATTTTAAAAGCATAGATTTTTTCATATGTATACTCCTTATAGTGTGATTTATTTCGAAAATGATGACATCCATAGATTGAATTAGAAAGTAACTTTTATTCAATTGAATCGCTATTGATAATCATTTTCATTTGAACATCCTGTTAATTAGTATAGTCATTAATTCTGTGAAAATCTTGTGAATCGTATCAATTCATAAAATCAAGCATAAAAAGTAATATGTGCGGTCAGGACTGTTGATTAGCCTTCATTAAATACTTTCTCAACGAATACGGGACAGAGACCTTCCCTTACAAAATACGCGCAGTAATAGCTAATATTTCACAGAAACTACTTTATTATCTTATTTTTATCATTCAACCATTGAATAGCCTCTGCCATGTATCGTTTGAATATATCTATCTTTCTTCTCGCACTTTAGCTTTTTTCTTACATACCCAATATATAAGTCTACTACATTCGGATTTACTACTACGTCATATCCCCAAACTTGATTCAAAAGCATTTCACGGCTTAATATCGTATTTTTATTCTTAATTAAAAATACAAGTAAATCGTACTCGCGCTTCGTAAGCGAGAGATTTTTGCCACCTTTTTTCACAATATTGCTAGATGCATCAACAAAGAGATCTTTAAACTGAAAAAAGTTTGTCTCATTTTGCTGGTTATAGTCACTTCTTCTTAAAATAGCTTGAACTCTCGCTACTAATTCTTCCTTCACAAATGGTTTTCTAATATAATCATCTGCTCCTGCTTGTAACCCTGCTATGCAATCCTCGCTAGAAATATTGTTGGTCACAATAATGATTGGTGTCGTTTTAACAAGTCGTATTTGTCTACAAATTTCTGGTCCCGATATACTTAATGAATCCCAATCCAATATGATAATATCCCAATCTTGCTCATATGCTATATTTAAACCTTGGTTTTCATTGTGAAGTTTTAAAATGAAATGGCCCTCTTGCGTTAAACCGCTTACGATTTTCTTTGCTGAAGACCGTTCATTTTTAATCACCAACACCTGCTTCACCGATGGTTCACCTCTACTTCAATATAAATTATTTAGATAAAAAATTATCCCGAAAAAACAATTTAAGATTTATAAATTTAAAACCCCTAAATAATCCATTAAAACAGTTTATTAGGAGAACTCTATATAATCTTACAATAGGTATGGATAAAAACACAAAACATATGGAGATTCAAATAAAATGAAGTATTAATTAATCAAACAGAGATGTTCATCCCCACTAATTATCAGTCCTCACCAATCGGGCTTTGACGGGATAAAATTGTGATCATTAAGGGATAACACACAAGATACATTGAGGATGTAAGTGAAAGAACCAAAGAATTAGATACATTCTATTTTTAGAACTATAACCTTTCCAGAAACAAAAAAGAACCATAACCTCGCCAACCTGGCAAAGTTATGGTTCATATCATACAATGTCATTTTACCTATAAGTTGGCCGCAGTTGGAAGCATAAGTTGGCCAGAAAACACTTATTTTTGTAGATAATCATCTAATTATTCAACCGAATCGGAAGCATAAATTGACCGTGTGTTAATTATTAACCCATAAGCTTGCCGTGTGTTTTATTAATGTAGCTTTGGAATAATGTTTGGCCAAATTGATACTAATAACCTTAATAAACGAGCAAATGGAAGTGACGCTTTCGTTAGTTAATAGGTCACTTTGCTCTCTTGATATGCTTTCTTTACCCGTTCAATTTGAGCGAGGTGTCCTTGTATATATTGAAGATCTTTCAAGGGCTAGAAGGGGCACCTGTGCTGGGAAGTGCAAAGTAGATTCCAGTAAAAGGATAAAAAGTGTACGGTGCACTTTTTAAAAAGGTTTTTTGTAATCATTTTGCAGCACGTTAAGGTATTCATAGTGCTGCAAATATCTATTTTCTATTTCGCTACAAATATCACCGTATTATCGAAAATTAATTTGCAACACAATATATGCAACGTTATGGCGCCATAAAAATCAAGCCCAAGTGGAGTGTTGCATAAATGTTAATTTTTGCAACTGTCGATGCATCACGTATTACATTTTCTGTAAATTACTTTACACTTCACGGCACGGTTCCTAACGCTTCCCCTAGGGGGAGCGTTAGGAAAATGCGGATTTACAACGTTAAGCCCATTTTTAAAACGATTCCCTAATACAAAATATTTCTCAATACTTATTTTATTTAATCCTTCATATATTTGAGTTGAATCATTGTTATAAAAAATTAATATAAATTTATTAAGAAAAGAGGAATTAATATGCCGGAACAATTAATTGCAACTGTTTTATCACAAACGTCTCCTTTAGAAGGACAAAGCAATCGTTCAAGTGGAAATTTTAGTACGGAATCTCTTCCAGTTGGAACACAATATTTAAAATGGGTAATAACTGATGGAGGAAACCCAGATATTATTAGTTTTAATGTTATGAAGGATGTATCTAGTGGTACGGATCCTATCATTTTTTCCGCTGTATTGAATGGTAATAGAACAACTGTAGAATCAGCGAGATCACTTTATATCGCTAATCCTAGAAACGCTGCAGACCCATTCAATGTAAGTGTATATGCAATTTATTAGAATATCGAAAAAAACGAGGGGGCTGTCTGGACAGCCTCCTTGTTTTTTTAAAATTTTGACCACTAATAGGGGTCACCTTACATGCCCATCAACTTAAGGATAGAAACTCTACGGTTTTCCATTAATTGAAATGAACAAACTTTTAAACAGTATAATCCTCTTAAAAATGAGCATACGAAATAAACCCTAACGGGTTTCATTTTTTTCTTATGCAGCTTTCTTTTGTTTTCTCAATCCATTATACTCATAGACAACACCCATAATATCAAAGATAGTTTTCTTCTCATATCGATGGGATTTCCGGCCATTTTTCTTTAGTAGGGTAAACAGGCGGATTAAAACCTTTGTTATTATACGGGTGTTTCTCTGTATCGCTTGATATAACAGGGATAGATGATCTTGAATCATCCCAATTGCTTTATATTCGCTTAGTTCTCTTTTGTGCTTTTGCAACAGAAGTTGGCGCATCTTAAACATCGTGGAAGAACATATAAAAATGGCAATGAGTTTTCCATACACATGGCATTCTAATCGCTCTTGTTTGATAGTTTGCCAATGATGAATTTGAAATAGAGATTTCCACGTTTTAAATATGATTTGTCGGGTAAAAGACTGGCGCGGTATCAGTTGTGATCCGTTTCCAGCCTCTCCCCATAAGAACTGCTCGTGAGGTTTTCCCTCAAGCAGCTCACCCCATAAACTTCATCAAAAGGGTTATGAGACCTATCAAATGGCAGACACTTTCATCGGAAACTCTCTGCACTTTTCAGGGGAAGGACTTTCCAGTCCCAGTAAAGCCCCAGTACACCATAGAGATATTCGTTACTCCATCTCTGCCATCCGATGCTACGCTTTCGTCGTCGTTTCCTTCTCGTTAACAGTGTGCGAATTTTCATCTCCGTATAATCACGTACTTCACTGAAAGCTTGACTAGAGTTCCCAACCCGGAAGTAGTTCACCCATCCAGTCAGTACGGCATTGATTTGTTTTATTAAGTCTTGTGCTGGCTTCGCTCCTGCGTTTTGAATGAGTTCGCGAATTTTTGCTTTCACTGTCGTGCGAGCTTTCTTCTTCGGGATCATGAAAACGAAGAATCCATTCTTATTTCGGTTCGGTATTCGTCTCAGGTCAAATCCTAAAAATCCGAAGGATTCTCCTTTTAGGACATTGACCATCTGAGTCTTCTCCAGATTCAGTTCAACTCCCAAAGGCTTTAACTGTTCCCACAGTCGTCGTAATGCCAGTTCAGCCCATCCACTTTTACTGGAGTGTCCGCTTACAGCGATAACTATATCGTCGGCAAAACGGTGATAGTTTACAGCTTCGTAATTGCCATCAGCTGTTTTACGTCGAATGGTATCAAATGTCCAATCCACTTCATTGAGGTAAATGTTCGCGGCTAGTGGAGAAAATGGTCCCCCTTGCGGGACACCGATCTTTCCTGTTGCCTTAATTACCTGTTTTACAAGATGCATAACCTGTGGGTCTTGGACACGTTTCGCGATTTTCTCCAATAATATGTTGTGTCGGATTGTATCAAAGTAGCGTGACAAATCAACATCAATTATTATGGTCATACGGCGCAATATACTGCGTCGTACTTCTGCCAATGCCTGATGTGGAGAGCGTTTCGGCCGAAACCCATACGAGTTTGGACAGAAATCAGCTTCAAAAATTGCTTCTAATATGAGTTTTAGCGCTCCTTGTACTACACGATCTCGTATACACGGAATTTGCAGAGTTCGCATTTTGCCGTTTGTCTTTGGGATTTCTACTTTTCGATTGGCTTGTGGTTGGTATATTCCAGCTTGTAATTCTTCTTGAATACCCGTTAAGAATGGGATAACTCCTTCTAGTTCTATATCAGCAAAACTTTTTCCATCAATGCCTGGGGCACCATTGTTTTTCCTCGCCTGTTGATATGCTTCGTGAAGGGTTGTAATTTTGGTAATGTGGGTAAATATCCCCCAAAACCGGTGCGTAGGTTCAGACTTCGCCTTTCGATAGATTCGTTGCCTTAGTTCCTGCAAAGTGATGGGTGTTTTTGTCATAGCACCCTTGCCTCCTTTAGTCATACGAAATGTTTACAGGTTCGGATCCTTTCCTCCCCGCGTGTTTTGCTGCACGCAGATCTCTGGTACTACGATCCGTTCCGCCACCCTGACACCTACCGTTCTCACTTCCCGATCGCGGTTATAGAGACGGTCTCCTCGATGAGATTTCTTCATCGGGTGTCGAGGGCTTCTCCAGTTTCCACATTATCTTTCTCTCCATGTCGCCGCTGATACCCCGCCGGTGAGAACTGCCGTTCCAGACTCGTTTCGGTCAGTTCTTGTTGCTTTCGCACGTTATCGACCGTCTCAGCCACCGGAATTGCGTGTAACGAGGCTACATCTACGTTCACTGTACGTTACAACCTGGAGATTTGCCCACATGCCTTTTGCATGTGATGTCAGAGGGCTTCGCCATGTCGCTTTCACTTCATGGCGCCTCTCAGGCTACGGGAGTGGAGTCTATTCTCCCGATTGGACTTTCACCAACTAGATAATGTGTCCTTATCTGGACACGCCGATCTGCCAGCGGAGGGAGTAAAAATCATGGATTTGTTCCATCGGAACCACTTCCCAAGGCGTATTCGTAACATATATGTTGATACCCGTTAATCGTTTACTCTTTTCTGAAAATGTAATCCCCTTTTTACTTTCGGTATAGCTTTGTTTTTTTCTACGTTCCAGTATTTGTTCCTCTGTTAATCGGTAGATAATTACTCTTGTAAATAATCTTTGATTCTTGCCAATATACGACTCTTTTATTTCATACGTTTGTCCTGGTTTTAACGTGTGCATAATGTTCTCTAAATCAACTTGGATATACTGTGACTGTTTTTTGATTGTCCCATTTCGAAAGTATTCTGGAAATGGATTTTTCGTATAGACGGTATGGTTTAACTTAAGTCTTGATATATAGCACACGCCACGTTGATCCATTTGATCTAAGTCTTCCAATGAAAAATATCCTAAATCACGAATACACAGATCACCCGGCCGTAAGGTATCTAAGCAATCTGTTCCAAATGTTTTATCATTATTTTTTCCAGGACCTACCTGGAAGTTTAAAAACTGTCCGCTGTGTAAGTCATATTCTAATTGAATCTTGATACCTGCAGTTTGTGCACAACCACCTGACCCAGGATATACATGTGCTAAATGTTTCGGTACTTGGAAAATCGTCGCATCTAAAATACGGATTCGTTGAAAATACGTGAGTGCTGCACTTGAAATGGCTGATGTTTTACAAAGTTTACTTTTCCATAATGCAGAAAAAATATATTTCAAAAATTCAACCGCTTTTTTATCAAAGCGTTTATTGAGTCCTTCTGGACTCATAAGAGTGCCTGTGGCGGCGTGTAATTGACTGCATAGTCGAACGAGAGAATCACTCGCTGTACGTTGACTGACCCAGATACATATGGTAGCTAATTCATTTCCTGAAAACTTTCGTTTTCTTTTTACAAAACCTAATTCTTTAGCGAGTTCTTCCAAAAGAGAAGGGGTTAAATGACGATACAGCTCTTCAGAAAATAGTTGTAATTCATCTTGAATTGAAAGATTCATAAAAAATGTCATCCTTTCTAGCTAGCTTTTTAGAAAGAATAACGTTTTTTGACACTTGGGGGTAGTGCAAATTCTTAAGTTGATGGGCATGTATGGTGACCCCTAATACTTGAGCAATAAAAAAGTTCTCCTTGTTTTTGGGTGGAAGAGGACCATTTAGGGATAGATGGAGCTACTTTGCACTTCACAGCACGGTTGCTCCCTCTACTCCTTCAAATGAAAATAACCTAAATCTCGGATACATAATTTATTTATTGTTAAAATGGTTCTTTGTCAGGTTTATCCAAACATATATAGAAATATGAAAAAGTAAATTTTAATCTGACCAAAGGAGATGAAGAGATTGTTAAAAAAAGTCGGTATAGGAGTCTTTTCTACAGCAATTGTATTAAGTGCCAGTATAGGTTTTTCAGGTATTGTATCAGCAGATAGTTCATCTGCAAATGAACAAGTTAAGAATGGAGATTTTGAGGATGGGCTAAATAACTGGATTTTATCTAATCCTAATTCTTCTACCGAGAATATCGGCACTTCTGAACCAGGCAATCATTATCTCAAATTAATACATGCCGACACAGCCTATCAGCCTGTTACTGTAAAGCCGAATACAGAATATACATTAACATTTGATATAGCGGGAAGTATAGGTTCTCCATCAGAAGTAACAGTAGGTAATCTGAATGCCCATCAAGAAATCATTCCATTAACAAAAAAGCAATATTCAGGATTTAAGCCGGAACATCATGAGATGAAGTTTAAAACAGGGGAAGATGTGTCAAACTTTGCTGTCAAACTTGCTTCTACAGCAAATGGGAGGGTTAAGTTTGATAATGTACAATTAAATGAGAAGGAGAACCCTTATATTTTAAATATTGATTTTGACCACAATTCAAGTTTAGAACCTTTTAAACCAGCATATGGCTCTTTAATTTACAATATTGAAGAGCATGCAGGAGTAAATAATTCTAAAGGACTTCATTTTAGTTCAGGAGCTGGTCATCTTAAGGGAGACGTAACTTTGAAGCCTAATACTACATACATCATGTCCGCATCTGGAAAAGTATCGGGTCCTGAAAAAACCTTATTTGTAGGAGCACAGTCTCCTGGGGGAGAAAACACATTTGTTATGACGTTTACTTCCACACAGTATGAACAAAAATCGGTTGAATTTACTACTCTAAATACTAATAATCCATATAAGGTCATCTTACAAATTAATGGATATGTTAACATCGGTGATGCCTATCTTGATGATATCGTACTAGTTGAAAAGTAGCCATAATTAAAAATATATTTCTATCATTGACACATGAAAACAATTCTAGAAATGAGTCGCCATATGCCCATCAACTTAAGGATTTTATAACGCCCCAAAACGAAAAAAATGTACATTTTTTTCGTTTTGGGGTATTTGCTATTCTTAGATTGATGATGATGTGATGCTATCCCTAAAAGTCGCGACTTTATTTAAAGGCGACATTAAAAATATTCTTCAAATCCTGGAAGCATAAGTTGGCCGTAAACTAAAAGAAGCATAAGTTGACCAAAACGGCCATCTTATGCTTCCTGTTATAAAAAATAAAAAAACCACCAAATATGTATTGGTGGAGACGGTGGGAGTCGAACCCACGTCCAAAAATATCGGCACTTAAGCTTCTACGAGTGTAGTCGATATATTAGCATTTCGCGAACTCTTCGGCCTATCGACAGGCTTCCAAGTTGCTAGTCTGGTTGTTCTCTTCCTTTGTCCTCAGACGGCGAACTCCGGCGTAGTCCACTTAGTTTGAGTCCCTTACCCTACCACATGGACGATGGAGGGAGGAACCTTTAGTGCAATTAAGCAGCTAAAGAAAGATTGTTTTGTTTGCCAATTATAGGCTTTGACGTTTTAACGAGGCCGATCCCCTCGACTCGCAACCTAAGCTCGAACTATCCCTGTCGAATCCGTAACGTCCCCATGATAAAAATGGAGCATACGAAGAAAATATCGTGATAGCTACTAAGAGCTGTTTTTCAATGTGCAACAATCTTACATAAGTTATTATAACATACGCGCTCCATTTTACAAATGTAAATATCTGTATTACATCTTTTGGCGATCACGGAACGCGCGTGCAATTTCACGTTTAGCTTCTTTCTCTTTTAAATCGTGACGTTTATCGTATTGCTTTTTACCTTTTGCTAAACCAAGTGCCATCTTTGCAAATCCATTTTTCAAATAAATTCTAAGTGGAACTAATGCGTAACCTGTTTCTTTCGCAGCGCCCGCTAGCTTATCAATTTCTTTTTTATGCAGAAGTAATTTTCTCGTACGAAGTGGATCATGGTTGAAACGATTCCCTTGTTCGTACGTATTAATGTGCATATTATGAACCCATACTTCACCATTATGTACACGTGCAAACGCATCTTTCAAGTTTACGCGTCCAGCGCGAATTGACTTAATTTCCGTTCCTTGAAGGACAAGCCCTGCTTCGTATGTTTCTTCGATGAAATAATCATGAAATGCTTTTTTATTCTGTGCAATAACCTTACCTGTACCCTTTGGCATATAACGTCCCTCCTCTATTTTTACTATTGTAACAAATGTTAATAAAAAGCGAAAGTGGCTCGCTCTCAAGCCACGAAGAAAAAAGAAAACGGCCCCGCTTTTCATCAAAGCGAAGCCACTCTTTTCTTACTTACGCTTTTTCTTTTTCTTCTTGAATCCTGGTACGTTTTCGAAGAATGCTTTTTTCTTCTTACCGTTACCATCTTTTTTTCCTGGCTGGCTAGCAGAAGCGGATGCAGATGCAGATCCTCTTCCTTTTCCTTTGCCACCACGGTCAAATTTTCTACCTGTGCCACGTTCACCGCCGCGCTCATTACTGCGCTCGCTACTGCGCTCGCTACGTCCACCGCGTTTCTTTCTGCCTGTTCTTGGCTGTTCGATAACGACTGGACGATCTTTGAACTTACGGCGAGGTGTGCCTTTCATGCCAACGATTTCAAAGTCGATTGCACGCTCGTCTTTGTTTACGTTAATAACGCGAATTGTAATTTCATCACCGATGCGGAATACGTTTCCTGTACGTTCTCCGATCATAGCGAAATGTTGCTCGTCATAACGGTAGTAATCATCCGTTAAGTAGCTAACGTGTACAAGACCTTCAATTGTATTTGGAAGCTCTACGAATAAACCGAAGTTTGTTACAGAACTAATCATACCGTCATACTCTTCACCGATCTTATCAACCATATACTCTGCTTTTTTCATCTCATCTGTTTCACGCTCTGCTTCAACAGCACGGCGTTCCATATTAGAAGAGTGCTCTGCAATCTCAGGTAATTTTTCACGCCATTTTGCTTGCGTTTCATTGTCGACTTTACCATTAATAATGTATTCACGAATTAATCTATGAACGATTGTATCTGGGTAACGACGAATTGGTGATGTGAAGTGTGTGTAGAACTCAGTTGATAAACCGAAATGTCCTAAACTATCCGCATCGTAACGAGCTTGCTTCATAGAACGAAGCATAACTGTTGAAATAACTACTTCTTCTGGCTGTCCTTGAACCATTTCAAGAATTTGTTGCAGCGCACGAGGGTGCACTTCATTCGCACGTCCTTTTACCGCATATCCGAAGTTCGTTACAAACTCGAAGAAACGCTCAAGCTTATCTTCTTTCGGATCTTCATGGACACGGTACATAAACGGTACGTTCATCCAGTGGAAGTGCTCTGCTACTGTTTCATTCGCAACAAGCATAAATTCTTCAATTAACTTCTCTGAAACAGAACGATCACGCATAACAACATCAGTCGGTTTTCCTTCTTCATCCACTAATACTTTCGCTTCTTTAAAGTCAAAGTCAATTGCACCACGGCGCATACGTTTTTCACGTAAAATTTGTGCCAATTGACCCATCTCTTTAAACATCGGTACGAGCGGCTCATAACGCTTAATTAACTCTTCGTCCTCATCTTCTAAAATGCTTCTTACGTCAGCATACGTCATACGCTCTGTCGTTTTAATCACACTTTGGAAAATCTCGTGTTTAACAACATCACCTAAGTTGTTGATTTCCATTTCACAAGATAACGTCAGACGGTCTACTTTCGGATTTAATGAACAAATACCGTTAGATAGACGATGCGGAATCATCGGGATTACACGGTCAACAAGATATACACTCGTCGCTCTTTCCGCTGCTTCAACATCAATTGGAGAGCCTTCTTGAACGTAATGACTTACATCCGCAATGTGAACGCCTAGCTTGTAGTTACCGTTCTCAAGCTTCGTTACTGTAACAGCATCATCTAAGTCTTTCGCATCTGCACCATCAATCGTTACGATCATTTGATCGCGCAGGTCGCGGCGATCTTTTAAATCTTCTTCTGAAATCGTTTCTGGTACACTGTTTGCATGCTCCATCACTTCCTCAGGGAATGCTAAAGGTAAATGATGTTTATGAATGACAGATAAAATATCTACTCCTGGATCATTTTTATGACCTAGAATTTGAATAACTTCACCTTCTGCACTTAAACGATTCTCTGGATAGCTCGTAATTTTCACAACTACTTTATGACCTTCTACAGCACCCATCGATGCGCTTTTCAAGATAAAGATATCACTCGTCCAGCGCTTATTGTCAGGTATAACGAATCCAAAGTTTTTCGATTCTGTATATGTACCAACTAGTTCTTTCGTTCCACGCTCTAAAATGCGTACAATTGAACCTTCTTGACGCGAACCGCTCGATTGAGAACTAAGGCGTGCTAATACTGTATCGCCATGAAGTGCACCGTTTAATTCTGTAGGCGGGATGAAAAGATCATCGTCTCCCGTTTTCTTCTCGTCTGGTACAACGAATGCAAAACCACGTGCATGTCCAATTAACTTACCTCTTACTAAATTCATCTTTTCAGGAAGACCGTAACGGTTGCTACGAGTACGAATAACAAGTCCCTTTTCTTCCATCGTTACAAGTGCCTTTACGAAATCTTTAAAGCCCTCAGAACCTTCAATCCCAAATGCCTCTTCTAACTCTTGTATCGTTAGCGGTTTATACGCTTCTTCTCTCATAAATAATAACAACTTATCAATATGTTCTTGTATGATTTCTTCCAAGCAAAAATACCTCCTTTAAAACCTTATATTATTTAGTGTATCCGAAAGATAGGGGATGTATAAAGTGAAACTTCAATACTCCCCTTATGATTTTTACAGTTTTCACAAAAAATTCCTTATGAAAAAAAGAGGCAACTAGATCTTACCAATCTAGTTGCTCCAAGAAGTTATATACATCCTCATGTAGCTCGTCACGTTGTTTATCAAGTGTAATGACATGCGTAGAGTCTTCATACCATTTAATGTCTTTTAACGTAGATTCTACACCGTTATAAATAATGTTAGCACTATCTGTATTAATCATTTCGTCATGACGTGCTTGTACAACAAATGTTGGCGCATAAATCATATCCACATTGTTACGTACGTCAGCAATTAATTGTTGTAATGCTTTTAATGTATTCATCGGTGTCTTTTGGAATTCCAACATTTCTTGTTCAATTTGTTCAGGTGATTTTTGCTCACGTTTTTTATATTCGCGGGCATATGCCAATATACCTTGGTACATCGTTTCTTCGCTCTTAATATACATCGGTGCACACATTGGTACTACACCTAAAACCGGTACTGTATAACCTAATTTTAAAGAAAATACGCCGCCAAGTGACAATCCAACAACAGCAATTTTCTCAAAACCTTTATCTTTTAAAAGCTGATATGCCTCCGTTACATCTTGCCACCAATCTTCAGGCCCTGTATGAACAAGCTCTTCTGGTGGTACACCGTGCCCTTTATAAATTGGCGCATGACAAGTATAGCCTTTCTTTTCTAAGAAACGCCCTAACATACGTACATCAGCTGAGTTCCCTGTGAATCCATGTAGTAATAAAACAGCGCGGTCTCCACCCTCAAATGTAAATGGTTTCGGAGATGCTAATTTCATCATGTATTTCTCCTCTTTCTCTTCTGTAATCTAGTCGTATTCTTTCTATATCTAGTGTACCATATTTGTATTTCTATAATCTAATTAGAAACATCTTTCAAATAGCAAAACAAAAAAAGAAGAACCATTAGTACCATTCACTAACGCTTCTTCTTTCAATTCTATAAATTGAAGTACGTAACACCAATTGTTAATACAAAGAACAATACAGCTAAAACAATTGTAATACGGTTTAATACCGCTTCAATTCCACGTGCCTTTTGCTTACCAAATAATTGCTCCGCACCGCCTGAAATTGCACCTGAAAGGCCTGAGCTATTACTAGATTGCATAAGTACCATAACAATCATTAAAATCGATACAATAATAAGTAAAACTGATAATAACGTATGCACTTGGCGTACCTCCTACAAAGATTCAGTTATTGTAACTGTAGCATAAATTCTATAGAAAAGCGAGAGCTATAGAGGCGCTCTCGCTTTTCTTCTATTACATAAACATCATCGCAAATAACGGTCCAAGTAAACATGTCAAAATTGCTGTTAATGTCATTGTTACCGATCCAATAACACCTTCATGTTCGTTATTTTTCATCGCTCTCATAACACCCATAATATGAGAAGCACATCCAAATCCGATACCTTTACCAACTGAGTTTGTAACACGGCTCCATTTTAATAAAAGAGGTCCTGTAATCGTTCCAGTAATACCTGCGATAACAACGAAAGCTGCTGTTAAGGAAGGTACACCACCGACTTGCTCAGAAACACTCATCGCAACTGGCATTGTCACCGATTTTGGTAATGACGATAAGATTAAGCTTTTATCCGTTCCCATAAGTGAAGCAATCGCAAAATCACTAGCGATTGCAACTGTTGTACCTACTAATACCCCGCCAGCAATCGGTACAACATATTTTTGCAGAACATGACGTTGTTTATAAAGAGGAATTGCAAATGCTACAACACCGGGTCCAAGTAGCTTTGCAATCCAGCCACCACCACTTTCCATATAATGTTGATATGGTATATCAAGCACGATAAATAGGAAAGCCATTAATCCAGTTGCTACAAGCATTGGAATGGTGAATGGTGTTGGAAATAATTTATAGATTTTTTTAGATAATTGATATAATAGCACCGTAAAAAGAACCCAACCGATTCCGATTAATATTTGGCTCATCGCGACTCTCTTTCCTTCCTATTCGCAAGATATTGTCCTGTATGTCCTGCGACAATAATAATTAAAAATGTACTCGCTACAACTGTAATGAAAAGAGAAATTCCTTTACTCATAAAAAAAGCACCGTAATTCATTAGGCCAAGCGTTGGCGGAATTAATAAAAACGGCATAATAGCAACGAGTGTTTCTGCTCCTAAATCGAACCATTTCACTGGAAGAACTTTTAGGCTAAGTAAAACAAGTAAGAGGAACATTCCAATCAAACTTCCTGGAATCGGAATATTTAACATTTCTTGCACCCAAGTTCCAACCATATAAAACACGTAAAGAGCAGCAATTTGGACAAGAATCTTTGTAAATTTCATGTTCATCATCCCTCATGTTTATACGATCTTCTGTTAATATCTTTATCATAGTATAAATTGTAAAAAGCTGCAATTTATCAACTTGACAGCAAAAACAGCCTATGTTATACGCTTACAACCTTGATATGACTGCATTTCTAAACGAAAATTACGTCAAAAACCTTGACCTAATATAAAAAGTTTTTATTTTCTGAATTTAAAAGACTATTATTTCAATAAAATAATCTTTTTATCCTTAAACTTACATATATATAAAGTGAAACTTTAATCATTGAGGTTTTCCTCATCCCCATTAATTATTAGCCCTCACCAAGCGGATTTGTACCGGATAAACAAGATAGGTGGTGAACATATGCCCAAAAAAGTTCTCATTTTTTGTGATCCTGGGATTGATGATACGATGGCTCTCCTCTTAGCATTCTTTATCGATGAAATAGAAATCGTCGGTATCGTTGCTGATTACGGCAATGTTCCAAAAAAAACGGCCGTAGAAAATGCTCATTTTTTTAATAACGAAACAAAGAATAGAAATATCAAGATATTCGGTGGTTCAGAACGTCCCCTTACTGGTGCCTCACCTGCGTTTTTTACGGATGTACATGGGAAACAGGGGCTCGGTCCAATTATTCCAAAGGTGAATGTGACTAACGGAGAAATGGAGAATTTTTTTGAAGTCATTCCTCTTATTGAACAGTATAAAGATGAATTAATCATTGTGAGTTTAGGAAGACTTACCTCCCTAGCAATTTTGTTTATCATGTGCAAACAGTTAATGAAACAAATTAAATCTTACTACGTAATGGGCGGTGCCTTTTTACATCCTGGTAATGTTACCCCTATTTCCGAAGCAAACTTTTATGGCGATCCTACTGCTGCTAATATAGTCCTTCAATCCGCAGTTAACATGTACATATACCCATTAAACGTCACTCAATACTCCATCATTACACCAGAAATGGCAGAATACATTGAGGCAAAAGGAAAAGCTCCACTTGTCAAACCGTTATTTGATCATTATTACTACGGATATTATAAAGACGCCCTACCACATTTAAAGGGGAGCCCCTTCCATGACACAATGCCAATACTCGCTTTATTTGATAACTCTATGTTCACGTATCATAAATCACCTATTGTTGTCATGACAGAATCCTCTGCACAAGGAGCAAGCATAGGGGAATTTCGTTCTCTAGTGAACCAGAAGCCATTTATTGATTGGCCGGTTCATCAAATCGCAATTGATTTTGACTATAACCGCTTCTTCAAACATTTCATGTCACTTATGACGGGTGAACAATTTTAGCATAAAAAAACAGACCGTGATTTCTCACGGTCTGTCGTTTATTTCCTACAATTATCGTTTGATGTTATAGAAAGATTTGATACCATCGTAAACAGCGATTTCGCCTAGTTCGTCTTCGATGCGTAATAATTGGTTGTACTTAGCAATACGGTCAGTACGGCTCATAGAACCAGTTTTGATTTGGCCAGCGTTAGTTGCAACTGCGATGTCAGCGATTGTAGCATCTTCAGTTTCACCAGAACGGTGAGATACAACTGCTGTGTAACCAGCACGTTTAGCCATTTCGATAGCTTCGAAAGTCTCAGTTAAAGTACCGATTTGGTTAACTTTAATTAAGATTGAGTTAGAGATACCTTTTTCGATACCTTCAGCAAGTTTTTGAGTGTTAGTTACGAATAAATCGTCACCAACTAATTGTACTTTATCACCGATACGCTCAGTTAATAATTTGTGACCATCCCAGTCGTTTTCGTCTAAACCATCTTCGATAGAGATGATTGGGAAGTCTTTGCAAAGCTCTTCATAGAAATCAACCATTTCTGCAGAAGTTAAGCCAGTACGGCCTTCGCCTGCAAGGTCATATTTACCAGTTTCTTTGTTGTAGAACTCAGAAGAAGCAACGTCCATTCCTAAGAATACGTTCTCGCCAGCTTTGTAACCAGCTTTTTCGATAGCTTCGATGATTACTTCTAAAGCTTCACGGTTAGAACCAAGGTTTGGAGCGAATCCACCTTCGTCACCTACTGCAGTGTTAAGACCTTTGTCATGTAATACAGCTTTAAGTGCATGGAATACTTCAGCACCCATACGGATTGATTCTTTGAATGTTGGAGCACCAACTGGTAAGATCATGAACTCTTGGAAGTCAACGTTGTTATCAGCGTGAGAACCACCGTTGATGATGTTCATCATTGGAGTTGGTAATTGTTTTGCATTGAATCCACCAAGGTAACGGTATAATGGAAGACCTACGAAGTCAGCTGCTGCGTGAGCTACTGCCATAGATACACCAAGGATAGCGTTAGCGCCTAGTTTACCTTTGTTTGGAGTGCCATCTAATTCGATCATAGCACGGTCGATACCAGCTTGGTCAGTTACATCGAAACCAGCGATTTCTGGAGCGATAATTTCGTTAACGTTGTTTACTGCGTTAACAACACCTTTACCAAGGTAACGAGATTTGTCACCGTCACGTAATTCTACTGCTTCGTGCTCACCAGTAGATGCACCACTTGGTACGATAGCGCGTCCGAAAGCGCCGCTTTCTGTGTAAACTTCTACTTCTACAGTTGGGTTACCACGAGAGTCAAGGACTTCGCGAGCATAAACATCAATAATTGTTGACATAATAAATTCTCTCCTTTTTATATAAGCAAATTATTTAATAATTGTTTTACCTGTCATTTCTTTCGGTTGTTCCACATTTAAAAGTGTAAGCATTGTTGGAGCGATATCTCCTAAAATACCACCTTCACGAAGCTCTACATCATTTTTTGTAACGATGAAAGGAACCGGGTTAGTTGTATGAGCTGTCATAGGACCGCCATCAGCAGTTAACTCCTGATCAGCATTACCATGGTCAGCAGTAATAAGTGCTACACCATCTTTTGCAAGAATCGCTTCTACAACTTTTCCTAAACATTCGTCAGTTGCTTCTACTGCTTTAATTGTTGGTTCCATCATCCCAGAATGGCCAACCATATCACAGTTCGCAAAGTTAAGAATGATAACATCATGTTTATCATTTTCGATTTCATTTACTAAAGCGTCCGTTACTTCGTAAATGCTCATTTCAGGTTTCAAGTCATACGTTGCAACCTTCGGTGAGTTAATTAAGATACGCTCTTCTCCTGGGAATTCAGCCTCACGACCACCGCTAAAGAAGAATGTAACGTGCGGATACTTTTCAGTTTCCGCGATGCGAAGTTGCTTTAATCCCGCTTGCGCAACAACTTCACCTAAAGTGTTATCAAGGTTCATTGGCTTGAATGCCACGTAACCATCTACAGTTTCACTGAAGTGTGTCATACATACGAATTCTGGAATGTGAGGTACTTTTTCACCACGATCGAACTCACGGAAGTCTTCGTTTGTAAATACACGAGCAATTTGAATTGCACGGTCTGGACGGAAGTTATAGAAGATAACTGCATCATCATCATTGATTGTTGCAACTGGCGTGTTATCTTCGTTAACAATTACAGACGGCAATACGAATTCATCATAGATACCGTTCGCATAAGAGTCTTCTACACACTCTTCTGCTGATTTATAAGTAGGGCCTTCACCATTCACCATAGCACTGTAACATTTTTCTACGCGATCCCAACGCTTGTCACGGTCCATAGAGTAATAACGACCAGAGATAGTCGCGAATTGTCCTACTCCTGTTTCTTTAATTACTTCATTCGTTGCATCGATATAACCTTTTGCTGTTTGTGGTCCAACATCGCGGCCGTCTAAGAATGCATGGATATAAACTTTCTCCACGCCTTCTTTTGCTGCTAAGCGAAGAAGAGCAAACATATGGTTCATGTGACTGTGCACACCACCGTCAGAAAGTAAACCGAATAAATGAAGTGCAGTACCTTTTTCTTTTACACTTTTAATTGCATTTTGAAAAGTTTCGTTCTTATCGAACTCGCCTTCACGAATTGCAACGTTAACGCGTGTTAAGCTTTGATATACTACGCGGCCAGCACCGATATTTAAGTGACCAACCTCAGAGTTACCCATTTGACCTTCTGGAAGACCTACTGCCTCGCCACAAGCTGTAAGCGTTGTGTGAGGGAATTTGTTCCAGTAACCATCAAAATTAGGTTTCTTAGCTTGTGCTACAGCATTCCCGTAAGTTTCTTCACGAAGTCCGAAACCGTCAAGAATGATTAAAGCTGTTGGCTTTCTCATTTTACCGCCCCCAGAAGACCTAAGAACGAAGCAGGCTCTAAGCTAGCACCGCCAACTAAAGCGCCGTCGATGTCAGATTGTGCCATATACTCTTTAATGTTTTCTGGTTTTACGCTACCGCCGTATTGGATACGAACAGCTTCTGCAGCTTCTGGAGAAACAGCTTCTGCAACAACTTTACGGATGTGCGCACATACTTCGTTTGCATCTGCAGAAGAAGAAGATTTACCTGTACCGATAGCCCAGATTGGCTCATAAGCGATAACAGTTGCTTTAACTTGCTCTTCTGTTAAACCTGCAAGTGCTTTTGTCACTTGACCTGCTACTAGATCAAATGTTTTTCCGCTTTCGCGCTCTTCTAAAGTCTCACCACAACATACGATTGGTGTTAAACCATGTTCAAATGCTGCGATAGTCTTTTTGTTTACTGACTCATCTGTTTCAGCAAACATTTCACGACGCTCAGAGTGGCCAAGTACTACATAGCCAACTTTTAAGTCGCTAAGTGCTACTGGGCTAATTTCGCCAGTGAATGCACCATTTTTTTCGAAGTGCATGTTTTGTGCACCTACTTGTAAGTCAGTTCCTTCAGTTGCTGCTACAAGGCGCTCTAAGAATAGAGCTGGAGAGCAAACTACTGCATCAACAGCTGAAGCTGCTGGGATTTGACCTTTAACTTCCTCTACGAAGCTAACTGCTTCAGATAGAGTTTTATTCATTTTCCAGTTACCTGCGATAATTGGTTTACGCATGCTTTGCACCGTCCTTTTTCTTTGGCTGCTACTTATTTGTCGTTAAGACAAACTACACCTGGAAGCTCTTTACCTTCCATGAATTCTAATGACGCACCGCCGCCAGTAGAAATGTGGCTCATTTTATCAGCCATACCGAATTTTTCAACAGCTGCTGCAGAGTCACCACCGCCGATAACAGAGTATGTATCTTCTGCATCTGCTAATGCTTGTCCTACTGCTTTTGTACCTTCTGCGAATGGAGTCATTTCGAATACACCCATTGGTCCATTCCATACAACAAGCTTAGAATTTTTAATTACATCTGCATAAATTTCACGTGTTTTAGGACCGATGTCCACGCCTTCCCAGTTAGAAGGGATAGAGTCGATACCAACGATTTTAGTTGTTGCAGTTTCAGAGAATTCCTCAGTGATTACAACATCAACTGGCATGTAGAAGTTTACGCCTTTTTCTTTTGCAAGTTGCATAAATTCTTTAGCTAGTTCGATCTTGTCGTCTTCACATAGAGATAGACCAATTTCATGACCTAAAGCTTTAACGAATGTGTAAGCAAGTCCACCACCGATGATTAAGTTATCTACTTTGTCTAATAGATGACGAATTACACCGATTTTATCTTTTACTTTCGCACCACCGATGATAGCTGTAAATGGACGTTCTGGGTTAGAAAGTGCTTTACCAAGTACATCTAACTCTTTTTCCATTAATAGACCAGATACTGCTGGTAGGTAGTCTGCGATACCTGCTGTAGAAGCGTGAGCACGGTGAGCTGCACCGAATGCATCGTTTACGAAGATGTCAGCAAGTGCTGCAAATTCTTTCGCAAGTTCTGCATCATTCTTTTCTTCGCCCGCATAGAAACGTACGTTTTCAAGAACTAATACGTCGCCTTCGTTCATTGCTGCAACCATTTCTTGTGCAACTGGTCCGAATGCTTCGTCCGCTTTTTTAACGTCTTTACCAAGAAGCTCGCCTAAACGTGCTGCTACTGGAGTTAAACGCATTTCTTCTACTACTTGACCTTTTGGACGGCCTAAGTGACTTGCTAAAATAACTTTCGCACCTTGCTCTACTAAATATTGAATTGTAGGAAGAGCTGCACGGATACGAGTTTCATCTGTAATTTTGCCTTCTTTCATAGGTACGTTGAAATCAACGCGGCAAAATACACGCTTACCTTTTAAATCTACGTCACGAATTGATTTTTTGTTCATTGGATTTCCCTCCGACTACTAGTTAGGATTGACAAAACCCACTCAAAAGCTTAACACATTTGCTTTTAAAACGAAAGAAGAGAGAGAGGGAACAAACCCTCTCCCTCGTTTTGTCATTGATAACTTATATAATTAAGAATTAAAGACCTTTTGAAGTCATGTAAGCTGCTAGGTCTACTACGCGGTTAGAGTAACCAGTTTCGTTATCGTACCAAGAAAGTACTTTAACCATGTTACCTTCCATTACCATTGTAGATAATGCATCGATTGTAGAAGAAGCTGTACATCCGTTATAGTCGATAGATACTAATGGCTCTTCGCTGTATCCAAGGATACCTTTTAATTCGCCTTCAGCTGCTGCTTTGAATGCTGCATTTACTTCTTCAACTGTTACTTCTTTGTCAAGTTCAACAACTAAGTCAACTAGAGAAACGTTAGCAGTTGGAACACGTACAGCGCCACCGTTTAATTTACCTTTAAGTTCTGGTAATACTAATGCTACAGCTTTAGCTGCACCAGTAGATGTTGGGATCATGTTTTCAGCTGCTGCACGAGCACGACGTAAATCTTTGTGTGGTAAGTCTAAGATTTGTTGGTCGTTAGTGTAAGAGTGAATTGTTGTCATCATTCCGCGTTTTACGCCGAATTTTTCGTTTAATACTTTAGCGAATGGAGCTAGACAGTTTGTAGTACAAGAAGCGTTAGATACTACGTTGTGGTTAGCTGCATCGTATTGTTCGTGGTTAACACCCATAACTACAGTGATATCTTCGTCAGAAGCTGGAGCTGAGATGATAACTTTCTTAACTGATCCACCTAAGTGTTTCTCAGCGTCTGATTTTTTAGTGAAACGGCCAGTAGATTCTACTACTACTTCTACTCCGTAGTCGCTCCATGGTAATTGAGCTGGGTCACGCTCAGCGATAACTTTAATTTCTTTACCGTTAACAACGATGCTGTTTTCGTTAGCAGATACTTCTGCATTTAAAGTTCCGTGAACTGTGTCATATTTTAAAAGGTGAGCTAATGTTTTAGCATCTGTTAAGTCGTTGATTGCTACTACTTCTACCTCAGAGTTGTTAAGAGCTGCGCGGAATACGTTACGTCCGATACGTCCAAATCCATTAATACCAATTTTAGTCATTTGAATTTCCTCCTTGGGGGATTATATTAAAGGGTAAAACCCTTTGTTAACTGTTTTGCTGCACCTTCATCTGTAATTAGAATTGAAGTGTGCCCTTGTTTAATTACAGCCTGTATTGCTTTTGCCTTTGAAGAACCTCCAGCGACTGCAACAACGTGAGATACATTTTGTAAGTCCTCTAGTTGCATACCAACCGTTCTTACTTTATGAACAACATTTCCTTCTTCATTAAAGTAGTAACCGAAAGCTTCGCCAACTGCTTCGCTTGCCTGAATCTTTAACCAATCTGCTTCTGAAGTACTTCTGCGACGTGCCATTGTTAACGCATCACCTATTCCATGAATGACGATATTGGAAGATCGAATCAACTCAAGAACTTCTTTCACGGAAGGCTCTGTCACAATAGACGCATATGCTTCGCTACTAACATGGTCTGGAACATACAATAAGCGATAATTACTCATCGTATTTTGCGCCATCTTGGCACAAATGGTATTGGCTTCTAATTCAACACCTTCTCCAATTCCACCACGTGCTGGGACAAATAGCATATGTAAATCTTTGCAATCAAGTTGCATCATGTCCGCAGCAGCAGCTAGCGTAGTTCCTCCAGCCACAGCAACGATATTATTCGCTGTCAGACGGTCTTTTATACAAGTCACACAAGCACGGCCCATCTCCAGTTTGACCCAAGGTGATTCATCACTATCACCAGGGACAACGAAAACTTCATCCAAGTCTAATGTTTCCTTAAGTTGCTTTTCTAAAACCTTTAACCCGGAAATTTCTTTCATAAAGTCTTCCAAAGCAAGAACTAAAGCTGTTCCTTCTTCTGTCAAAGTCATTCCAGAAGAAGCGACGTGAACTAAGTTTTGTTCTTTCAAAACTTGAACTTCACTTCGCAATACTCGTTCTGTCATACCGAGACTTGCTGATAAGTTTCTTCTTCCAATCGGCTGCATGAGCCTAATGTATTGAAGAATTTGCATTCTCGTTTGCATAACAGGTAGCAGATCAGGTAATAATTTTTTTGTATTCTGAATCCATGAGCGCATATCTTTTCTCCTCACTACATCGGTTCATTTTCCCTCGTGGTCACTTTACGTCCCGTAGTGACATTTTGTGTCCCACATAGGTTAAAAAAATAATCCCTGCTACGTGTATTATTGTAACAGGAGATAGAAACTTATTCAACTCTTAACTGCATTCTTTATATAGTTTATTATGACACCTTTGTGAATGTTACCATATTCTACTTGTTTTCCGTCCATTTCTACAACCGGAATCATTAAGTGATATTTTTCTAAAAGGTCATTATCTTCATATATATCTATTTCCTCGATTTGAAAAGAATATTCACATTGTACTTCCTGTAAAACTTGTTTCGCCTTCACGCAAAGGCCACAATCTTTTTTAGTATACAGTACAACTTTCATCTTCTTCACCTATCCGATCGTTTTTCGTAATGACGAAGCTGGGATATGCATTTGTTCTCTATACTTCGCCACTGTTCTTCGAGAAATAACAATTTCATGCTCTTCTTCTAATAATTTTGAAATCTTTTGATCTGAAAGTGGCTTTTTCTTATCCTCTGCCCCAATTAGCGTTTGAATAAATTGTTTTACACGTTTTGTAGAAACTGCTTCATCTTCAGTCGTCGAAACGGCATTGCTAAAGAACGATTTCATCTCAAATAAACCGTGTGGTGTTTGCACATATTTATTTCGCGTCGCACGACTAATTGTCGATTCATGCACACTTAACTCTTCCGCTACCTCTTTTAAAGCGAGAGGTCTTAAATACTCTGGACCTTTCCAGAAGAAATCACGTTGTTTTTCCATAATAATAGTCATTACTTGCAGCAATGTCTGTTTTCTCTGCTTCAAACTGCGCATAATCCACTGCACATGCTGATACTTTTCTGATACGTAAGATGCTACTTCACTTTCACTATTATTAAGAAGCGCACTATATTCAGAATGAATTTCAATTCTCGGCATATTTCTCTCATTCATTTGTAAAACGAGGCGATCGCCATCTTTTTTCACCGCCATATCAGGTACAATGTAAAGTGGTTTATCTGAAGAAAACGCAAGACCTGGTTTTGGTTGTAATGACGTTATACAATTTACCGCACTCTGCAATTCCTCATTACTACATTTCAACACTTGAACGAGCTTTCGCCAATCTTTCTTCACAAAATAAGCGAAATGATCTTCTACAACCTCTTCTGCTAATCCATTACGTCTTTGTAAGCGCTTCAATTGTAAGGTTAAACATTCCTGAATATTACGCGCCCCTACCCCTGCTGGCTCCAGTGATTGGACAAGCTCTACAGAACGGTCGACTACATGAATATGTGCAGAAAGGAGCTCTGCTAACTCTTCATTCGTTTCTTGTAAATATCCATTTCCATCCATGTTCATAATAATGAAAGAAGCTACTTTTCGCTCTTCTTCATCTATTTTATAATACTGTATTTGATTTAATAAATGTTGCTGAATCGTTGTAGAATCCACACTGTAGATCTCCATCTGATTCTCGACTTGTTTGCTGGTACTTTTACTGTTGTTAGAGCTCTTTTTCTTCTCCCTCTCAAAACCACCTAACTCAATAAGGGGATTCTCTAACGATTGCTCATACAAAAACTCCGATAATTCTTGTACATTATACTGGAGCATTGTAATCGCTTGCCTTAACTCTTGTGTCATTGCCAAACGTAAGCTTTGTTCTTGTAAAAGACTTGCCTTCAAACTAATCTCCCCCTTGTTTCTATTGTACAATAAGTTTGGTAAAAGGAGAATCCTCACGCAGACACCCATTCCAAAATATTATTAATTTATATGTATTAATGAGATTTACAACTTACAACCGAAATTTGAATAATATTGAAAGAAAATAATAAAATTAAAAATTATTATCAAGTACTAATAGTAAATCTTATTACTAGATATAACAAGAGGTAAATAAAAAAAGTCCTAACCTACAAAACGTAAGTTAGGACTTTTTGACGCGCCCAGAGGGATTCGAACTAATAGTAAAATACCCCTTTTATATCAAGGCTCCTTTAGATTTTTAGAAGTAATCGTGCAAAATTCATGCAAAATTATTTCAGCGTGCAAAATCTACAAAAAACAAAAGAGCACAGCGTGTATATAAAGTGCGTCAACACTCTATATACCGTCCGCCTAACCCATCTAGGCAAACACTTGCTGTACTCTTACGGACTATTTTACAGTACGTAAGGGCTCCTTAGCAACAGTTTGCTTACACCTGGCATTCTGTTGCTTTTTTGTTTATACAAAGGGGCTAATTAATGATGAAAAAGAAACGTATCGATGTTATCGCAACTAAAGAATCCTTCCACAACTTATCACCATTCAAAGATGTGGAAGAACTAAACAAAACTATACGTACACACAGAGATAATATCCGTATGTCTATTAAGCGTACGGATGTACAATCTAAACTCATTACATTACTCGAAATTTTAAAACGCCACAGCTGCAAATATGTAGGTGTTAGTTTCCTATGCAAAAATTCAATCGCTGACATGATGGAAGTTTCATATAAAACTGTACAACGTTTAATGAAGAAACTTGTGGATCTAGAGATGATTAAACAAGTAGCAATGAAACGTAAAAAAGATATGCTTCAAACTTCTAATGCTATTATTATTCAACCAATTGTGGAAGAAATGTCCGACAAGGTAGATACTAAAAGTCCTACAAAGTGTCCTACCATTAAAACAAAACCTGTTTCCTTAAAACAAAATATAAAAGATATAAACAAACGTAATAGTAATGAGAATAGCAATACTCCAGAAGAGAATATTGAACAAGCTGATTTTGTTGCTCACTGGGTACCAGAACGTTTTGTTTCTTTAGTTAGCTCTTTTTACAGTGAATCTAAAACAATTCAAGAACTGTGGAAGGTCGTAAGACAGTGCAATAAAGTTACAAACTTCTCTACAGGTGATAAAGCATTTACTAAAGACCAGGAACTTACTATTGGCTTAAAAGCTATTAAAGAATTTGTTATGAAAATTAAATCAGGAGTAAAAATGCAGAAAGGTAAATTCGCTTATTTCAACGGGATTGTAAATAAATTAATGGACAAGTTCTATTTTGATAAAGAATTTATGGGAGTATAATACCTTCAAAAACACGAACAAACGTTTGATTTATTATTAGCAACTTGTTATTATATGGTTAGATATTCCATACACAAAGTGAGGCATACACCATGAAACCATTAACAAGTAGACAAGCTGAAATTTTAACTTTTATCCAAGGAAAGGTCGTAGAAAACGGATTCCCTCCTACCGTTAGAGAAATTTGCCAAGCGACTGGACTTGCTTCAAGCTCCACAGTTCATGGACATTTAATACACCTAGAAGAGAAAGGTTATATTCAGCGAGATCCATCTAAACCACGTACAATAAAAATTTTGAAAGGAGGACTTATATGATTCACAATCCAATAGCATTTGAAAAGGACAAATTGATTAGAGAAATAATTTTGGCTCAAAAACAAAGTGGGCACCTATTATACCACCACAATAACCACGTAGAAATCGCGCATCTTATTTATGAACATCACGGCTATAAACAATTTTTACTAGACAATCCTAGTGCGGTAAAAATTTCTTTAGAAGAATTAAAAGAGAAACATAAACAAGTAATGGATTTACTTGAACGAGTTAAAAACCTCTAAAAGCGAAATTAAATGTAATATTTACAGTTGTTGCATGAAATTGGTATGATTTAGGTATTATTTCAAGGAGGTTTTTTCATGAGTTATGACACGATTGCATCGCTACAACGTATGCAACAATTAGAACAAGCTCAAGCTGCAAATGGGAAACGACTGATTTTAAAGCGAATAAACCCTACATTAGACATTTGGTTAATTGTTATCGGAGTTATTTTGTTTATCCCTACATTAGGATGGTCTCTTATACTATACGCTCTTTTCTTTGGTATCAGAGAAATTTTCGCTAAAACATGCTTAGTACAAAACGTTGCTACTGGAGAGAAATTCAGAGTGGATAAACAAGACTTCAAACAATATAAGAGGAATTTTAAGAAGAAAGAAAAACAAGTTAGAAGAATTTCTGATTTATAATAAAAATCCCCCTCTAAATATAGAAGGGGATTTTTTAAAATATATGTTGGAGAACTCTTTTTCGATAGCACTACATCACCTAAGTAACAATGTAGTAGAAAAATTAGAACAAACAGTGCGCTATCAAAAAACAACATGTAAAATATACAATATTTAAATGTAGAATGTCAATATACTCTTATTTAATTTCTACATAATAAGAACTAGCTGTAATATAGAATACGCTACCTCTACTATTCTTTACTTTATATTGTGAAGAGCCATTTACAGATACTTTATCAAGGATTGTAAATCCTAATCCTTCATCCACAGTTCCTGCTACATCTCTATCAGCCCAGGAAGCTTTTGAATAGAAGCGTAAGTCATTCACTTTAGAAACTACACGTTTGCCTTCCACAGATGACGATTCTTCTTTATAGCGAATGTATGATGAATCGTTATAAACCCACTGATTTCCTCCAAGATTCAACCAGTTTCCTACTTTACCCCAGACTTTATATGATTCACCTTTTTGTAATTTACGAATAACACTATTTGTTGTGGATGGACCAGAACGAAGGTTTACATTGTATCCATCAATATACGCTACTCCCACTTCATTAATAATACCAGGTACTTCATTTGGTTGCTGTGGCTTTGGTTTAACTGAAATAGAATCTCCAGTATATGCTTTTAATACATCAGCACGAAACTTTGATTCTGATACACCATGACTGCGAAGATAATCAATCGGATCTTCGTGATCTGTGCCGCCAAGTTTATACGTAATGTCTTTATGCGTCCACAATCCAATGGATGGATCAATGTTTCTATCACGTAAAATCTTAGCTAGTAGTTTCACATATCTCTCATAGGATTTTTTAAATTTAATAGGGTCACTAGTTTCAGAGAGCTCTACATGAACAAATCGTTTATTGGCTGCTGGTCCTGCTCCCCATGCTTGATACTTAGTAGAAGCAATTTGAATTGTTTCATCCCAATCTGTTGCATAATGTACAAATGCGGAACGCCATGTTCTCGCTTCATAATTTCTAATATTAATAGCAGGTGCTTCCGGTGTCGCTGTGGAGTGTGCTACTACTCCTTCATATGCACCTACACCATATCTATATCCTTGCTTTGGTAAATCTGGGATAATCATTTCTCTATCTGCAAAAACACTTCCTACAGATGTTAATAGAATAATAGAAGCGGTCACAACTGAGCTTAATACTTTAATAGTCTTTTTCATTTTACATATTCCCCTTTTTCTTCATGGTCTGTCCAAATACCTAATGAAACACCTACCGCAAATACATAAGGCAATAATTCTTCAATAAAGTTTTTGGCTTCTGGCATTCCAAACTTAGTAAATAGAAATCCAAGCAAAGAAAAAACCGCAATCCAGGTACGCCAGTTGCGGAATCGTTTTTTGATATTCTCTTTTGACATTTTACATGCCCCCTTTCAACAGCAATCCAATAAGTGCTGTTACAATTGCTCCGATGATGATTCTAAGAATCCATGTAGTATTGGCGCTAATTTTCTCAATGCTTTCTTCGATTTTCACAACTTTACTCTCAACGACAGCCAGACGTACCTCTATGCCTTGAACCTTCGTTTTGTTTTCTTCGCAATCTTTACATTTGTCCACTGTTATCACCCCATTCCAAAATAAAAAAGCCTGCTTATGCACGCTTAATCTGTAATATCTAAATTAAAAAGTTAATTGCAATATGAATTGTATTTCCACTTTGAACACCATTTACGAAAATTCCACCATCACTTTTAACTGTAATTTCACAAACTGTTGGTCCATTGCCATAAGCGAGTGCTGGGAAAGCGATGTTTTGCACAGGACGAAACCCAACCGGAAGGACTGCGAATATTGTTGTATTTGCTGGATTTCTAACAGATCCAATGACGGATATCTGCTCACCGCTTCTTTTATATTTCAAAATTCTATCGGGAACATTCTCTACCCCAGTTGTAGGAAGGTTAATCCATCCAATATCAGTCGCCTGTTTAATTGTTCCATCAGTTCGAATTTCTACTCTTTTGGACCAATCCCATTCATCACCTTGCTCTTCTGTAGAAGGAGCGATAACAAGTTGGCCTTGTGCACCTTTATGAAGAACTGTTTTATACGAACGACTACCAATTACGATAGCATTATCAGTATTAAAATGAGTCGTTCCCGTATACGTACCGCCTGTTTTAGGTACAATCTCTTTCTCTAATACCAAACGAGACCATTCGGACCACTTACCACTGTTATTTATTCGAATATAAATTTCATTCCAGTTTCCAAGCAGTGTAGCTTTTTGGACAAGAGCTGCATTACTGCTAGATTCTACGGCGACAAACCATGTATATATTGAATTATTTGGTGTATTTTTGAGTTGGCTTCCTACATAGAATCCAGATTTTACAATTGTATTCAAATCTATATTTGCAGCCAGATCAACGGAACTTCCATCATCGTCTGTAACCTTCCACAGTTGATATTTCTGACCTGTAACTGCTGCTGTCAATTCGTTTATACGTTTATTAGCTTCATCAATTTGCTTTTGATACCCTTTAACCATTTCAAGGGCTTTATCAAACTCTGAAATGTAATTTTCAATTTTAATATTCCCTTCTTTTACATCTCGTCTTAATGTAATACGAATGTCTGGTGTACTCATTCGTTCGTTACTTTTTTCGAATACAAAATAAGCCGTCCAATCATCCGATGTAGAAACAGCTTGAGATGTAAACGAATATGAAAACACACCATTCTTTGCATCAACTATTTGAGCATCATCTCGAATGAATACTCCTGTGTGATTTGTCGCTTCATATTTAACCACATACCCTGTTAAATCCACCTTCTCCCCTTTTTCTCTTACGTTCACCGTAAGCTTCAATCCATTCTTGTCATTTTGCCGAGAACGAATTGTTTTTGTAAACACAGGATCTGCTAAATCTATCATAATTTCCTCATTTCGCATAACTACACCTCTTTCTAGCTACTCCGTTTCACATGTCTAAATGGCTTTTTCTGACGTTTCACCCTGTTCCTATGCTTTATATTCCCTTTAGGTGTTAATGGCTCTAATTCTTCCAATCTAGCATCCGTTTTTATCACATGCTCTTGAAATGCGCTTGTCAATTGTGAAAGCATCCCGTATAGGCCTACACCATTTTCTTCTGCTTCCTTTGGAATAACTAAACCATAATGTGTAGGAATTGCATCTGTAGTAATTACCGGCTCTCCTTCTTTACGATTCATACGCATCTCATACAGTTTGGGAATATCGGTTTTCAAATTGTACTGTTTAATTTCCCATTCCATTACCTTTTCAAGTGCGCTGAATGCAATAGGACGGATATTGGTTTTATATGTTTCTTTAGAAGAAACTTTGAAGTCTGAAGCAATTACTCCTTGATAATATGATCCAAGAGCTGTCTTTATTTGAATATAGCCATTTTCGTAACTCGAATTTCGTATCATAGCATTTGGAAGTATGATATCTGTATCTCCTCCAGATGACACTCCAATACTCGCAATCCAATTGTCATTACGATAAAAGCGGAACTGATCTTTGACTTTAAACCTCATATCAGTTTGAGCATTTAGGACAATCATTTTGTCAGCATCAAGCATTGCATTCCCTGTTTGCGAAAAGTATAAAGAAGCTGCATTCAAGTATCCATTGCCATCGAGTCCTTTTGTGATTCCAATTCCACCAGACTTAACGCTCGTATCTGAGAATTGGTACACCATAATAGCCCCATTTGCCCCTGTGGAATCTGAATCTCCGCCTAAAATAAGAGTAGGTTGTATTTCATTTCTACTATTTTTGTAATACCCTACAAACACCCTTGTTCTAGATGACTCATACAAGCGTATGAATTGCTTTGAAATATTTACATAGTTCACACTATCTGAAGTTCGTAATGTTGCACCTGTTATTTCTCCACCTTGCACAAGATTTCCACTCAACGTACCTGCAGTAATAAAATCAGCAACAATTCTTCCATCACTTGTAATGGCAGTTCCGTATGGTCCATTCACCCCTGTGGAAGAATACCCTAATCCATTCAAATTCCATTGCCAAACCTTTTTAGCACTTTTTTCATCTTTCGTATCCATAATTAAAATACGATCTGGATAAATACGGACATGTCCTCCGAATCCTGAATTAATAAGGCTTGTAGCATTCGCTTTTGCTGCATCCAAAATAGAGCCTGGCATATTGGATAACTCTTCTTGTACCAGATCAACTCTACCGGAAACGTCCGTAAAGGATTCTTTGAAGTTACCAATGGTTATATCCAGATACTCTTTTTTTATTGGATCATATTTATAAGCAATTACCTTCGCCTTTATATCAATACCATCTTCTTGATGCTCAACCGTAACCGTATCTGCCATATAAACACTCTGTAAATGCTTATAATCCTTATACTCTTCCGTTTGTGATAACTCCTGAAACTTAACGTTATAATTCGCTTTAGGCTGATCAACCTTTTGAATAGCAAACATATCCTTAGCTGCCTGGCGTAATAACCTATATGCTTCTTCTAACGGAACTGCATCTTCATCGTCAGCATTTTCACCAATAGCTGCTTTAATATGTTTAAACTCAACCACTTTAATTTTAGGATGAGGATACTTATTTATAAGTGGGCTATCCACATACTTTTCAGGAAGAAATAACCCATCAAAACCTTGTGGCATGATTCTAGTTATGGGACTTTTCCAATCCACATTACCTTCATATCCTAATAAATCTTTCTTATGGCGAATCACTACTCCACGATCCATACCACGATTTTGTAGCATCTTCACATCAAAATTATCTCGTTTTAATTCGCCGCCCCAACGATTAACAAATGAATTATCTTGACTAGAATCCAATAATGCTTCCACAGGATTTTTTCGGACAATACGTGCACTAGCTATCTTTGGTACATCTGAATAAAACTGAAAAGGATGCTTGTATTGGCATCCTGCTGACATACGATTCATAGCTCCATTACCATTTGTTGTTTCAGCAAAAATGTCTTCAATTAGATTTTCTGTTAAGTCATAAAAAATGTGATAACATTGCGCTGTAATCTCACCCATGCTGACTTTAGGAGCTGCCACTCGAAATAGTTGTTCACCATCAGGAGTTGGAACTTTAATGATGCTCATTCCCTCTATTTCCAGACCACGTGGTGCAAACAATGGATAACTAAATGAAAATAAAAATAAACCATTGAGTTCTTCCTCAACAGTTGCGTTATAAATATGTTTATCTAAAGCCCCTATACCATTGTGTGTAAAATCAGTCTCATTTGGTTTATATAAAGTAATCATTTATATCTCCACCTAGGTCGAATTTCCATGAATTGAATTGCTCCTGACCACTCTATTGTATTTTCTCCCACGCCCAATATAGGGAACTGCCCAACCATTTTATTATTCATTGATATGGTATCGGTATATGCTTCAAGTACTTCTGAGTCTATGACAACAGAACCATTCACATCTTTTATTTGAAAAGAGACGTCATTGATTGTTAAACGGAAAGTACCATTTCCCACAATCCAAAACTTAGGATCAGATTCAATTGTACCTGGATTATAAATTACACCAGGTTTGGTGAGCTTTAGATTTACATCCTCTGTATATTCAAAGGGATCTAGCTTAAAATCCACTTCAAATTCACCGTGTTCTTCAATTTCATTTACAATATCCCCTACTACAACATGCTTAATTTTTCGATACACATCATCATCAGTAAAATATAATGTCTTTCCATTCATCAACCAAGCCTTCATGCGTCGCACTAACGGCTTAATATTCTCTTCTTCAAGCATATTGAACTTTATTTTTAAAGGGACATCTTTAAACGCCCCTTTTTTTGTAAGTGAACCATGCCTACCAGACACTTCAATATGTTCTACTTCTTGTTCTGCTGTAGGAATAACAGGGCGCTCTACCATACATATTCCGTAGTCACTTGCCAACTGATTATCGATACCTATGTCTAGCAATTTAAGTCCTCCCTATTCCTATTTTTGAATTACGCCCTTTTTGAGCAAGTGCATCATCTATTTTTCCGACCATGCGGTCGATATCACGATCATCCCTCACTGAAGGATTATAAATATTAATTACAGTTGGTTCAGTAGACATCGTTGCTGCAATCCCTTCACCAATCTCGCCTAATGTCTTTTTATTCAACGGTAAAACTGCTTCTCGCCCCGCTTCTCCTGCACCTTGCAACTGACCATTACTCATTCCAAAGATAGTTGGCCGAGTAAAAATACCACCTTTTGCACGCCATTGCACATCGATCCCAGATGGAAAAGTAATGTCTTTACCCAAAATATTTTTCGTACTAGTCTGCAGACTGAAGTGTGGCATTTTAGGCATTTCCGGTTTCGGAATCTTTAATTTCAAATCACTGAAAAACCCTTTGATTTTATCAATGAATCCCTTTACTTTATCTACCGCATCTTTTATCGGATCAACGATAAATCTCTTTGCTGCATCAAATTTTTCTTGCGCTGCATTCTTTACAGAATCAAATTTTTCCCGTGCCGTATTGTACATATCATTGAACTTCTCTTTTGCAGAATTATAAGCTGAAATCACTGGATCAATAATATATTTATAAACTAGATTCCATGCCGTAAGTGTATAAGATTGGATTTTGGCCCAATTACCTAGTATCCAATTCGCTAAATCATTCAATTTTTCTTTCGTTGCATTCCACAATTCCTGAACAGGCTGAATGACATATTGTTTTACTAGATTCCATGCTGCAGAAGTATATGATTTAACTGTTTCCCATTGTGAATTTAGCCAAGAAACTAAATCGCCAAACTTTTCTTTAACCCAATCCCATGCTTCTTGAACAGGTTGAGTAATATATTGTTTAAATAAGCCCCAAGCAACTTGTGCAGCAGCCTTTATAAGTTCCCACTGCGTACTAAGCCATGTGACTAATTCACCAATTTTCGCACTTATCCAATCATACGCTTCCTGTATCGGCTGTATAATATATTGAGATATTGCCGCCCAAGCAATTTGTGCCCCTGCTTGAATGAGTAGCCAACCTGCTTCTAAAACTGTGGAAACTGCTGAAATAATCGGATCTAAAACTGTGAGTATTGTATCCCAGGTTTCTTGCCAAGCTGTCTTTAATTGATCCCAAATAGAAGTTGCCGTTTCAACAATACCCGTCCACAATCCACTGAAAAATTCACCTAAAGGAGACAATATACTATCTGCTAATTCAATGAATGAAGACCATGATTCTGAAAAATAATCAGTAATACCTGTCCAAATTTCCGATGCTGTATCAGAAATTCCAGTCCATAGATCAGCAAAAAATTGACCGATAGGTTCAAAGAACTCATTTACCATATTTAAAAAATCTGACCAGGCTCCAGAAAAGTAATCAACTGTGGATGACCAAGCATCTTCACAAGTTTGAACTATGCTATCCCACAATTCACCAAACCAATCTTTAAACTCTGACCATTTTTCAGAAAGCCAGTCGGTTATGGCACCCCAATTCTGTATGGCCCAAATAGCACCCGCTATTACTGCAGCTATCCCGGCAATAATAAGCATAACTGTTCCAATCGTTGTACCTAGCGCTATACACGATACAACTACAGCCGCAATAATAGGAGCCAAAAGACCGACTACAGCCGTTAGTCCTACAAAAATAAACGTGAAATTTTGAATCGGCTCTGGTAATTTAGTAAACCCATCCACTAAAGTCTTTATCCCCTCTACTACCGGAGGTAAAACATCTTTAGCTAATTCAGCAAGTTTTTCTCCAAGTGGTTCAAATGCTGCTTGTGTTTCCCTTAAAGCGCTCTGAAATTTTTGTCCGAATGATTCTTCTTGGAGCTTTTTCATTTCTTCCATTTTACCTTCGGTTTTCCCTAATCCACCGTTTAATTCGTTTAGACCTAATACAGCTTTGGCGCCCATGTCTTCCCAACGAGTAGCAAACAAGCCAACTCCAATTTGATTCTGTTTTACCTTGTCATCCATTCCTTTTAAATCATTTAGAACAGCATTGAATACATCAGCTGCAGTTGCTTTACCATCATTAAATGATTTCCAAACCCCTTGAGTTTCTTCGGAAAGATCAGCAAACGCATCAGCCGTACCTTTAGATCCGTCCTGTACTTTCTTTCCGAATTCGGCAACTGTATCATTGATGTAATCGAGATTATACGATCCATCTCGAGTTCCATTTGCTAATATATTGAACATCTCTTCAGCTGAGAATCCTGCTTGTTTGAAGAGGGGAACATATTCTGAAAGGTTGTCAAACAATTCATCCGAGTAATTAAGACCCTCTTGGGCAGCTGCTGCTAATAGATCAAATGTTTTCTCTGTAGATAATCCAAACTGACTCATTACTTGTCCGGCACCACGAGTAGCTTCATTTAAGTCCACATCATAGACTTTAGCTAATGTTAAAACATCCTCCGATGCCATTTGCAATTCCTCATACGGGACATCACGCATATTTTGAAAGACTTTTATAAGCGCATTATCTACCTCTTCAAGATTTTCACCAAAACCTTTTTTCCAAGTATCCACAGCAATCTTTTGAAGATTTTCGGCACCTTTCCCAGTCAACCCCAATGAAGCTTGAATTTTTCTTTGAGAATTATCAAACTCAATTGCAGTATTCACAACCGATTTTCCAACCTCAATTAACTTTTGAGATACGCCTTGTAGTATTTGAGTGGCTTCCATCATATTGTGTAAATCCAACTTCTTACCCAATTGCTCCATACCATCTGCAGCTTGGGAACCACTTTGACCGACACTATGCAACGAATTCTCAAATTGCTTCAATGTAGTTTTAGCTTGATTTAACTTTGCCTCAAGTTGCTGCACTTCAGTAGAATTCTCACCATACACACGCTTCGCTGCACTTAATTGTTGTTCTAAATTGTGGACAACTCTATCGGTCATTTCCATTTGCTTACTTAATTGTTTCTGTGCCAATTCCAACTTATCAGCTTCACTAGCGTTTGCTCCTAATTCAGCATTTTGAAGTTTGAATGAGCTTGTCAAACGCTTCTGTTCAGCTTCAAGTTTCTTAGAATTTTCTTCTAAATCCAGTAAAGTACCGCGTGCTTCCCTCGCTTCAATTGCTTGCTCAGAAAGACCTTCATTCACTCTTTTCATTGCATTATCAAGAGAAGTTTCAGCACGTTCTGCATCTAGCAATTTACCGTACATCTTATTAAGTTGTTCAGCGGTTGTACTTGTGTCCTTGGACATCGCTTGATATTCAGAACGCAACATAGCTGTACGTTTCTTGGCTGCTTCCATTTGAATTTCAAGCTTCTTCTTTTCAGCAAGAAGTTTATCAGTCATCGTCGCATCTTGGCCCATTGCTGCAATATGATTTTTATATTCTTTCGCTGCATTATTCATAACCATATTGATTTGTTTCAATGTATTTGCATACTGAACCTGGCCATCCATTTTAAAATTAAGGACGACGTTTCTTTCTTTACTATTCCCTGGCATTTTCTCACCTCATTTCTTATAGGAATGGTGTTTGATCTAACGTGTAGATTTGTTTTGGTTTCTGCTCATGTAATGCATCCGGATTGTTGTATCTGAGATGCATGATGAATTGCTTTAAAAAATGTGCAGGTGTGATTTTCCAGAAGTCATCCATACTTAAACCCAGCAACGTATTACCGACATAAAAATAAAAATCCCAGTCCAATTCGGACTGAGATTCCTCGTTTTTAGTCAGTATGTTTTTTACTTTTTTTCTTGCTTCAGCTTCTCCATATCAGAATTCTGGAAAGTTTGGCCACTGAAGATTTCGTATACAACGATGAAGATGTCAGGTAAATCATTCATAGGAATGGCACCTTTAATTTCATCTAATGTACATTCCGTACCACCACTACGTACCATCGCATAAATTAATGCACGCATCAATTTCGCTTCATTTTCTCCCAGGCTAAATTGTCCTTTTCTTAACATATCATTCATTTCTTTTTCAAATTCATGATAAGGTGTTCCAAATGCTTCTTCCACATAAGGAAAAGATTCAAAAGTGAAAATAACAGGGATTGAGACACCCTGTATCTTAATGCTATTTCTAGTTATATTTACATTTACTAAATCACTTAAACGTGCCATAATTACCCTCCTTATTTACCTGTTTGAGTCGTTCCACCTAGCTGCGCTAGTTGAGATTCATCACAAATTACTTGTTTTAGGAAATCTTCAACTTTGATTCCTGTTGCATCAGGGGAACCTGTATCTAATTCAGCTTGTGTTACATCATTAAATAACAATGGATCTGCTGTAATTGTGTAGGCAGTGTCATCCACAGTCATTTCATCACCTTGTGTTTTCCAAGATTCCTCTACTGGAGCAACTGTACATTTTGGGTACCAACGTAATATTTTTGTTCCATCATTTAAAGGGAATACAACTCCTACTGCGAACTTTGGATACGCCTTCGCCTTCGCTGTTTCAAAAGACACACCTTTTTTACGTGTTTTAGCAAAGATTTTATCTTTTACTTCACGATTTAGACCAGCAAGATTAAAAGCTAATCCAAACGCTGTATTTTTGACAATGTTAATAATTTTTTTGTTAGATGCCCACTTTGTAAAATTAGTAGAAGTAGTGGAAATCGTTAAATCAGAAATATTCGTTTGTCTATAAACGATATCCTCATAAGTTGGTAGTGCACTAGAAGTTTCATTTCCCTTCATCAAGCACAGATATAAATCTTCAATCCCTACGGAATATTGAATTTCTTTATTTTCAATTGTCATGTATATCATCCTCACATTCTATCTATTATTTTTTGTGCCATAATATCAGCAATTTTGTCACCTTCTGCATCAAAGGTATTCTGAACAAAATGTTTCCCTTTCACACGGCCCTTACCATTTGCTTTTTTATGGCCATGTTCAACTAAGTACCAATACCAAGCTTCATCTTTAAATTCCACAGATACACGATCATCTTTCACAACAACCTTTAGGCTATCCCTTAAATGCGTTCGCTTGTTTTTATTGGAGGCTTTGATTTTTGGTTTTAATTTACTAGCAAAATACTTGGCTGCTTCATCTAACACATCCAAACTTACTTTTTTATTCACCCGTAATAGCGTATTGATATCTTCTAAAGCTTCAGCAAAGCCATTGTTATTTGAAGCCATTACTGGATACACCTCACATACGTTATAAACTGCGTGATAGTGTCGTCATTCTCGTCATAACCCATTCCATCAAACTGAGAATAAGACACGCCTACTTCATTAAAAACAGCCTTTAATGGCTCATAATCTTTTTCAGTTCCATTTGTGATAACTGCAATTTGATAAAGTGGCATATCTTTTAGAACCTTATTAGAAGCCCTCTTATGTTGCTCATTCACAAATTCATACACAATATAAGGGTAATCTACCCCTGTAGGAGCACTATCACGAGAAACTGGAATACCAGATTTCTTCATAAGACTTCGCAACTGTTCAAAATTAATTTGCATACGATAGTGACACCTCCATCAATCGGTCTTCTTCTTTTACATAAATGCGCTCAATGTTATAAATACGGCCACCAACTTTTACGCGATAATTCTTTTGATTGTTTTCAATGTCACGATCAATACGAACTTCAATTTTCTTTACAATTTCATTCGTATCTTTTGTTGTGAATTTATCAGTGGCCGTAACTCCAATGTTGTTATATCGAATTTTCCGTTCTAATGGATATCCCATCACAACACGGTCATTTTCCGGATCTATGGTCTCTCCTAATTTAAGTAGCTCACCCATCCATTTGAGTTTATTCGTCTTTCTCTTCATCGGCATAAACCTCCTGGACAAAGAACGGTGTTAAAGCATCAAGCGCCTGTTCTAATTCTTTTTCAGAGACTCTGTAATCATAGATAAGACCAGCGACCATAATAATTAAATACTCGGTCTGTTTGCCTGTCGCGTTCTTTACATAAATCTTTGCTTGTTCAATATAAAAAGAGAGCAAAGAATCATCCATGCCCTCTTCCCAATGAATATGAGATTTTAATTTCTCGATTAAGTCATTCATATTAAGCACCTGGCTTAGTTGCACCCACTTCATAACGGTAAACAGCTGGCTCGAATGGGGAGTAAATTAATTGTCCATCGATAAGGTTGTAAATTTGGAATCCAACCTTATTTGTGCCAGAGAATTTTTCAATTAATTTTTGTAACTCCATACCACCACTTACTTCTTGAATATGGAACGCTTTAAAATCACCAAAATAGAATACTGGTTTAGTTGGATCAGTACCGTCTGCTGCATCAGTAAAATCAACTGGATGGCCAAGTAATTTATAACCTACACCATCTTGTGCTTCATGAAGAAGTGGACGACCTTGTTTATCAGTCATATCTTCAAGAACTGTTAATGCCGCACGATTAATAATCCACATTGCTTTCTTTAATACTTCAGTAACAGGTTGTCCTTTTAATTTAACTAATTGGCTATAAAGAACTTGAGACCATCCCTCTTTATTTAAATCAACTGGAGTTGTTTCATAGTACGCAACTGCTTTCTTAGCTAATGCACCAGGATTTTCATTCCCTTCATCATTACCATTGAACATGTAGTTAATTTCTTTACGTACGTATGCTTTTTTCAATTCATCAATAACGATTTGTTCAATTTTCACACCTGTACGTTTTAATAATTTTTTAGTAATTGTTGCTAGAGCATCAAATTCCGCTGGATCTAAATCAATTGAATCGAATTCGATATCTGTTTCAGGGATTTCTTTACCTGATTTTGCACGCTCTGTCTTACTAACATTAGCTGACGCCTTCTTAACAAGAACAGGGTATTTTACATCAGCATCTGTTTGTACATATGAACCGTATTTACGTAACAGATTTTCTTCTTGCGCATACGTAATTACTTCTTTTGCAATTTCAACTGGAACAGTAACGGAACCATTATTAATTTCAATTCCTAATGAACGTGCTTCCATTTCTGAAATATTACCCACAACAAAATTAGCAAATGCTGAACGAATTTCTTTATTTCTTGCTTTAGTTGATACTGCATTACGAGTAGATAAAGCTGACTTAATGGCGATCATAGCTGCTTGACGTTGTTCCGAACTTACACCACCAGTACCTTCTGGATTTCCAGATCTTCCTTCTCCACCTTCTCCAGATCCAGATGAGCCCTCATCTCCAGAAGAACCGCCTTCATCGTCTTCTCCAGAACCCTCACCTTCGTCACCTTCACCATCATCTTCAAGGTTGGCTAGAGCATCCGCGACTTCTTGTAATTGCTTATTAATTTCATCGATTTCTTCTTGAATTGCCGGTAAATCTTCAGCACGTAATTCAGGATTTTCAACCTGTGTACGTAATTCTACTAATCTTTCATTGCTTCGTTTTTGTAATGCTAATAATAATTGTCTATTCATTTTACTTTTCCCCCAGGATTTCATTTATTTGTTTAATCATTTTCATTCGTTGTTCTATTTCTTTACCAATCTCTTTACTGCGAACTAAAGATACTTCCGTATCGTCATAAGCTGGTATTGAAACAACCGATATTTCATAAAGTTCTACTTCTTTAATGGTCCTTAATGCTGGCTCAACATTGTAATCCCAATTCTCTTCTGTTATCCAAAATCCAAATGAGCATTGGTTAATATCTCCCCTAGACATACTTTCAGCTAAATCTCGACCAACAGATGTATTAGGTAATTCAATTTCGAATTTAAGTCCTTTTTCATCCTCTTCTAGTCTCAATGTGCCGCTTTTTGTTCTACCCAGGACATTATCCCAATTGTGATTGAATAACGCTCTGATATCACCATTCTCAGAAAGAGACCGAGCAAATGCACCATGTTCAATAACTTCATCAAACCAACCACCAATAGTTGTCTTTGAATTAAATACGGCTGCATAACCCGTTATCTTGGAAGGTTGTTCTTCCGTAGCATCCCTGGTACTTAATTTGGTGATGTCAAATGTCCGTGTTTCCTTTGTCTTTGCCATTTCCATCACCTCCCTTCAGTGAATCATCTGTAGCTTGTTTCTCACCAATTTTTGATAAGTCATTTGAAATATAAATCGCTTGTGATTCAGGTGTATTTTGCATAGGGAATCCAAGCATATCCGCAACATTATCTGGCGATGTAATTCCTGTCCGAACAATGTTGTAAGCAATGTTTGTTTTCATGCTATAAGTAACAAAATCAAGGATATTTATTTTGAATCGAATACGTTTCCCCGAATTTTGGCCATAAAAAAGAAGACTCAAGTGGTCTTCAAAATTTCTCATTATCGGTTTGACTGCTTTGTTATGCAAATACATCATCGCTTTCTCAATATCTTCTTTGATTAAAGCGGTATATGTATCCACATTTATGCCTAAAAACTTACCTAAATCCTTCTTGTATACATTTAGATATGCCAAAGTCTTTTCATCGTCTAGCGGGCTTTTAAGCGTTTCTATAGAGTATCCTTTTCCAAGTGGAATCATTTTAACAGACCTTGCATCATCAATGGACTCCAACTGATCTAAAATAGCGTTAATAAGTTTAGACTGTGCTGCGTTTTGTGGATTAATATGAGCATCTAGCTTAAGTAAGAATGCTAATAAACCACCTTTTTTATATTTATCCGTTAAAGTTTTCTCAGCTGACATAACTCCTTCAAGTGTATCTTTTCCTAACTCAAGAATACCTTTACCTTTTAAATGATCAACCCCCATATTTTTCATATGACGAATCATAAATGACGGAATTTCCTCTCCATTTACTTTAAAATGCTCTACCAATCTATCATCCAATTCTGTATAAACATTAGATGCTAGATGTAATTGGTCGCCATCCAAAACTGGAAAAGCTTCACCTTGAAGTAAATAGGTATTGGTCATTAATTTAATGAATTCGGACCGTGTAAGATAATTGTTAGGACTCTTTAAAATTTTAAGAGCTGAATCATTTTTAATTTCCTTACCATCTTTGTCTTCCACAACAATCTCAGCCAGCATCATTTGATTACTTATATCTTGTAGTAACTCATAAACATCGCTAGACTCTAAAATATTATCGTCATTGACGTATCTCCCACCATATCGGATAGTATTGTTGAACATATCTTCAAACCAACCACGTTTTTCAGCTTGTCGATACAAATAATTTGAAAACATACTCCGTAAGCCCATTTTCTCACCTTCTTTCTATCTATAAATTTCATCAATTAATTCATCCATGCCTTCTTCAGTTATGCTATCCATAACCATCATCGTTTCTTTATGAGCACATAAAAAAGCAACAAATCCATCAATCTTCTTTTTGGACTGTCGCTTACTTGGCGCCTTCATCCCATTAATATTTGTTACTACTACAACATTAAGAGCACAATAAACAAACAAAGGATTATCGGTCATTATACGTTTTTCATAAATAAGTATTTCTGAATCATCCATCATTGCATTCATAACGTTAGGCCACTGACTTACTGAGATACATTCGAGGCCAAGATTCTCAAGTTTTTCAATTAACTTTTGTGACATCGCTGGGTCATAGTTTATTTGCTGCACATCATATAAATTCATGCATTCTACAATGTAATCCATAACCTGATCCTGGTTTATCATCTTTCCATCACAAAAAGTAACAAAACCACGTTCAGCCATATAAGTATATGGAACGTTATCTTCCTTCTCGCGATGTTCGATATCTTCATTAGGGACAAAATACATTTGTTTAACTTTTAAAATAGACTTTCCATCTTCGGTATAACCAGTGTTAGGGAAATTCAAGCTCACACATGTTAAATCGGTTGTTTTCGATAAGTCTAAACCGATATAGCAAGTTTCACCTGTTAAATCACCCAGGTCTTCCACAAGAACATGTTCAACTTGCCCTTGTTCAAAGAAATTTTCAGCTCCATTTACGAATACGTTCAAATGCTTAGAAAGGAACTCAGCTTTTTTATGCGCTGAACGTGATGCTGAGATAAATTCTGTTTCAAGTGCACTCATCGTTACAGACACACCGATATTTGGGTTGACCATTGCCCAAACATTACGATCTGTCCAGTCATAATTTTTATTTGGTTCATAAATCATAACGAAACTTGAATCATTATCGTCACGTTTCAATACTTCTTTCGCTTCACGATATACTCGCATACCAACAGATGAAGAACCTTTACCAGCCGTTGATATATTAAACATAATCGGCTCAGCACGAGAAACCTGTGCTGATTTAAAGTTGTCGTATTGATCCATGTTTTCTTGTGCATGAAGTTCATCGTTTAGGATGAAGTGTGGATTGGAACCCTCAATGGATTGAATGTTTTTACTCATAACAATGAATTGATTCTGATAAGCTAAATCATCACGAATGTAGTCATAAGTCACACTGGAAATGGTTCCTTTTGGCCCTTTATAAATGTGTGAACAATCCATTAATACATCATGGTTCATAATTGTTGCTGCAAATGGCTTCGCTGCATATTGAGCCTGGTTAAAATCACTCGCACAACAGTAACAATCGGCACTAAGTACTCCTTCACCGTACATCGCATAACCAAGAGCACCAACACCGATTAAAGTTTTACCATTCTTCTTAGGAACCTGAATATAAGCTTCACGAGTAACTCGGACAATTTGTCCTTTTTCATTTTCATGTACCCATCCATAGATCCAGGAGTAAGCAAACTTCTCCCAATCTTCCAGGATAAAAGGTTGTCCAGCCAAATCACCTTTAGTATGACGGACAAACGTTTCAACCCAATCCATCATTTCATTTGCTCGGTCCACATCGAACCAAATGTCTTTACGCTTTTTCCATTTATAATACCTATCAACCATCGCTTTGATAGTATCAGGGTATTTTTTAGGATTCTTTCTTACCTTTTTCGCATAAATATCTGCATAATTAATGCCACGTTCAATCATTTTGCACCACGCCATTTATTACGATGTTCATCTAATTCACTAACTTTAGCTTTTGGTTTCTTTAGCTCTTCATCTTTTCTAACAGAAGTACCACCGGTAACAATCTTACCTGGTTTAGATTTATTAGTGAGCCCTAACAAGTCTAATGCTTTTGTTTTCTTGTCAGACCAGGTTTCTACTTGCTGGGCCAAAGGGTGCTTTGAATTATTTGTGGCACCAACTTTATTTGTATGCCGCTGCGTAGCTGGAAACCCTTTTTCTTTCCATTCGATAAACATCGTCATATAAACTTCGAAAATATCTAAATAGGATTCAATTAATGGATCTAAAGTAAGGGTGTAAATATCTGCATCACGCATGATTTTCAATATCCGATTTTTCTCAGCTTCTGTTTTATCGGCAACAATTTTTTGACGCTCTTTTTTCGTAGACATTTCACACCCCCCTTTATTTTTTTAAAATGTTGTCTAACGATAGAGATGCCCCCTACGCTACCTATCCTCCCCAGAGGAGAAATTTTAATTTTTGATAGGGGGGCTTCCGAAATAACTCGGAAAAACTTTTTTCGGTTTATCTTCATTTTCTTCGATTGTATGACAAACTGGACAAAGTAATCTTAGGTTATTCTCTTCTAATTTAAGAGTTGGATCTTCTTTGATTGGTATTACATGATGAACATGAGCACGCCTACCAAAGACGAACTGTCCACATCGTTGACAACACCCCTTCTCTCTTTCGTATACCTTTGACCTGACATACTTCCATGCATCAGTACGATAAAATGGTTTGTTATCATGATGATAGATGTTCTTCTTATCTTTCTTCTTCCTTGGTTTGTTACGCTTATGTTCTTCACAGTAACGTCCCTTGCTTATCTTGTTATGACAGCCATTGAAGTCACAGTATTTCATTCAGTATCATTCGTTAATTGCTCAACGATATAGTTACGAATTGATTCTTCTTTCTTTAACTTGCCTGGTACATCGATGCCATTATCTTTAGCAAAGGATAGTAACTCTTCAACATTCATATCATCCAGATTAATTTCAGTATCGGTATCAATTACTTCCACACCAACTACTTTATTGTCAGCATGCTTAATGATCATACTCTCAGGATTAACAACTACTTCGAATCCTGGTTCTTCACCAGTTGGAACAAATAGACTTCGTTTTTCTTTGTTATCCCAATACTCTGTACCAGATATTGTTTTTCTAATTTCAGTAATCATTTACATTCACTCTCCTTATAATTATTAATCCATGTAGCAATCTTCATTGTTAATAAAGCAGGCCAGAATATCGCTAAAAGAAAAACCAAAAATAAGGATGACATTAAAATTATATGTCCATGCTCTTTATCCTTTTTGATTGCTTCTCTTATGGTTGAATAAATATCTAACGATGCATAAACCATACCTACTATTAGATAAGCTAATAACCAAAGCATTGTCATACACCACCCTTTTCAAATGCAACACGTTTGCGCTTTTCTTTACCTAGATAACTTCAAGAACTCTCTCATGCCATCCACAACTTCTTTATCATTTTCAACAAGCTTACCTTTAACAAAAATATCCCCATTGCTTTTCAGAGATACCATTTCTTGTTCACCAACTCTCAAGGTGATACTGTCCTGAGATGTATCTCTTGCCAACTTATTCAAATCTCCATTATGCAACGTTAGATTCATCCTCTCACCTTCCTTAACATTACTTCGATTCATCATTGGTCCATTGCATTTAGGACAGTTCCATCCATCACGTATCTTATGAGAAGTTTCTTCAAATCCACAACTTTCATTTAAACACCAATGTTTTGTTAATGGCATTTTCAAAGCTCTTCCTCCTCTTCAATCAAATGCTCAATGCCCTTTACAGCTTCATCATTGAGGTATAAAGGAATCCTTTTTAAAATCTCAATTGCATCGTGAACCGACTGAATTTTATTTGGGTCAATCTTATGCGGATATGTAGGTTTTAATATTATTGTTTCCTTTTCCATATCTCTACACCACCTATGTAAATTTTATATAATAAAAGGAGAGCCTAAGCTCCCCCCTTCAATACCATATGTAACTCAACCTATACGATTAAAAAAAGCATCAATCGTTGGTTTTGTAAACTCAGCAACCGTTATTGCCGTAGTTAGTGCGATAAAAAATACAGCTACACTCATGCAATCACCTCCTGTTTTCCATCATACAATAAGAGGTGTTACAAACATCCTTAAATTTAATTATAAAAATATTAACATTCTATTACAATTCTTTACATAATAAAAAGCACTCCCTAAGGAATGCTTCTAATAACCTTATTAACCTAGTATTTCTACAAACACTTCTTTTAAAAACTCATTGAACACATCTTCTGTGAAAATTACTCCACGTTTTGTACAATATAACTCATTATCTTGAAGTACTATCTCCTCAAGTTTAGTTACATCAATACCATGATGCTTTTCGACATCTATTACGTTTTTTTCTTTATTAATAGAGATTCGTAGTAAAGTACTTTCAATTTTTATATATTTATCATCAGGTAAATTGATTATCGAATACTCTTTTTTGCTAGGTTTCGGAAATTCATTACGAATCTTTTCTATAGCTGGATATAATTCGGCGAATTTCTCCATTAGTACCTTTTCTTCACTATCTTCTCCAACATAAGTCTTCAATTTACTAATAGTTTGTTCTAAATTACTCACCTGTGCAACATTCCTTTCTACAATTATTTTTGGAATTATAATCCAATATAATTATAACACAAACAGAACGTACATTCCTATAAAAACTATTAATAAAAGAGCAACCGTGCACCAGTTGCCCTTTCGTCAATTTCTTATGTTATTACTATAATTCATTTTTTCAAGGGTTTGTATAATGATGCCTTACCTTAAGTAAATGTTAAGTTCTATTTGAGTACTCAACCTTTTCTCTCATAGCAGCATGTTTGTTGTAAATGTACTGTGAACTGTAGTTAAGTTCTTCAGCAATCTTTTCTAATGTCATGCCTTCCACATACTTAAGATATGCAATTTTATGTTCCAATCCTTTGAATGTATTAATTAATTTTTTCAGTTTATACATATCGTTCATTTTGTGCGCTAATTCATATTCAATTGCTTCAATACGTTCTTCTACTTTCGCGCCTTCCGATTCAGCAGTTAAACGTACTTCTCGCAAATCACCACTGACCCAGCGTTTTAATTCAGCTTTTGTTTTATCTAAGTTGTAATCTAGATACGCAATTTCTTGTTCTAATTCTTGATATACCTTTAGCCAGTTAAACAAATGATGATTCACCTACTTTCTTTGGAACTTCCACAATTCTATTACTCACCATGCACATTCAAATAGTTTTGAGCAAATCTTAATTGTTGACCAATATATTCATCATCCTCATTACCACCACTTACAATCCAATCTCTTATACGATTATTGATATCTTCCAGTACTGGTAAAGGTAACTTAGATGCTATTTCGTTAATTTGTTGTAAATAACTCACTTTATCGTCCCTCATTTCTACTAAGAAACTCTAAATTTCATAAAACGCGTTTATTTTCCTTTCTAAGACGTTTTACACTTTTCACGACCAAATATATTAAGAAAGAAAAACATCTTAGTGTTTCCTCAATCTGAAAAGCCGTTTTTTCGGCAAAATGGATTTTTAAAGAGAAATTAATCATTCCATTTAAAATGAATGTAATGTTCATAGTAAGATCCCCCTAAAAGGGTCTTTCTTTCTTCTTTCTTAAAATCAACTTTCACATCGTCCATCAATTCTTGTAATTTTTCTATAAAAACTTTCGAAAGCATCATATGCTTATTCAGATTATCAAAACAAATTTGATACTTATAACCTGAATATCCCTTTGCAGCACTTTCGATTATTGCAGCTTCCATTTCCTCAGCAAATTCCAACACTTTCTCATCGATGGCTTTTTCTTGGATTTTTTTCAAATTCCCCACTAAAGACATTTTTATTCCCCTTTCGATTCCAATAACGCTTTTGTTCAGTTTCTTTCCTTTGTAGGTAAATACTTTGTAGCCATCCCAACAGCATTTGGATGAGATGATTTATAATCGAAAGAAACACAACTCTTTCGCCAATTACTCCAAAAGTTTGATGATACTGCTTCAGAGTGCCATTTGAAAGTTTGATCAATAAGTTGTCTTATCATTTTCTTTCTCATAGTCTGAATAGGATAGTTTTTGGCATCACCCCAATGGGTAAGTTTACTAGCCTTTACTATTTGACGATTGCGTGTATGTCTCATTACGTCCCTCCGTTTTTATACAAAATTCAAATTGTATTAATATCCTGAGCCGAAGCCCAGGACAAATATTTATTCAGCAATCGTTTCTCCATCTACAATCTTTAATTGACCAGGAGCAACTTCCGTTGTTCCATCAGGATTAACGCTATATTCAACACCTTCATGCGGTTCTTCATAAAACTCATCAATGGACATTTGAGAAGGCTCAAGAATGATATCAACATTTCCACCAGCGAAAGGATAAAGCTGATTTACTACACCTTTCGCATCACTTTTTACATTTAATTTAATTGCTGTTTTCTTGCTATCACGTTGAATATTTGCGAACTCCGCACCGATTGGTTCAACTTCACTTTTCTCCACAGCTAGATAGACAATTGTACCTGGCATTTTTAGTAGATCATCAGCATGTGGCAATTCATCACTTAATACATGGAACATTAAAACTTCCTTTTTATCGTCCTTTTGCATTTTCTTGAATAATACGTTCAATTTTACCTTTGTCATGTCTTCCGACTCCTTTTATATTAAATTGATATTAGAACTAAAGTTTTTCTGTTATTTTAGTGCGTTTCTAGCCTTAGAAAGTCTTTCAGCCGCTTTCTTTCTTTGCTCTTCTGTCATAACTCTTAAATTTTTCATTGTTACCTGTTTTTCTTGAAGAATCCCCTTAACCGCTATCGGTCTTCCGTCCTCTTCTTCTAATGTTTTTAACTCACACAAATTATTGAGTTTTCGAATGTGTTTAGGAACAGTAGAGTAAACACTCCACTGCCCTGTACTATTGTCAAAAACCATTGTAGTTTCTTGCTCTTCACGAGAATATGCCATATTAAAAAGCTCCTGTTTTCAGATAGTATTTTGCCTGGTAATAAAATCTGTGATAAATATTGTGACCAATCATATTTTTGCTCATTGGTACTATTTCAAAGTTGTATTTTGCTTTAAGACTTTCCAATCGACCTTTTAAAGCCTTCGGATCGTATCTACTTCGATACATACCTTTCGCTATTTTTTCATCAAAGTCAGGCTCTTCCACAAATAATACAAACTTACTCTCTTGTGCCCTTATTAACTCATTAATAAATGCCTGTTGAGTGTCTTTCTGTAAATTACCTGTGATTTCGTCTACCCCATTTTTTCTTTCAATGAAACTATTTAAATAAATATCACGGGAGATACCCAATTCTTCATTTTTCGGCACCATACAACTGTAATCCCCATGATTTAATTTTTGTATTTTAACTGGTACATCTTTTTGAACTAGATAATCACGAATATGTTGATTCTGTTTCTCTCTTGTATCAATAACGATTGTGAGTGTTTTAAGAATGTTGTTTATTTCTTTATCTGTGTAGTGAAAGCGAATCATTTTGATTCCTCCAGTAACTCTGGGTTTTCGTAGATGTTTCCGATTACTATAAAATCAAAAATTTCTCCATATACACATCTCGACTTCCCAATTCCAATGTTAAAAGGCAACCAACCAAACTCTCCCCACTTTACAATGTGTTCCGCAAGTGGTTCCTCTTGGAAATGAATCCCGCCATCATGACGACTTACAATATCACCTTCATAAATCTCTTTGCCGTTTTTATCTTTTAAGCCTGTATATTGCATAACATTAAAAGGTCGTTGTTCTGGCGTTCCGGGGAAAATCTCCCATGCAGGTAAATCAAAAATTTCTCCCCATTCCATCATTTTTTTACTCATTACATTCCAAACTCGAAATTGATATCTCATCTTCATGCTCCTTTCCTTGCATATATAACCGCACGTTCATATATCTTTCTTGCCATTGCATTTGATTCATCATTTTCAAATTGACGATGATCCTCATAAACATCTGTCCAACCATTATTAGCAAGGACAATCGTCCACTCATAAAACAGTTGCAATGAATCTTCTTCTTCAACTAACCAATTGTGTAATTTTTGATTATGTTTCCAACCACAAAAATGATGAAATATCTTCATTAACGTAATTTTCTCCGCACTCTCATCTTTCCAAGATTGAAACCAATCATAAATAGCTTGATAGTTTTGTTCGGCAGCCTTCATTACTTCCGCTGGAATTAAATTTTGTTTTTTTATCGCAACTTGATTATCTTTTTCATCAAGATAGATATTTGCACCTGATTTCCAAATCGCACTTAAAATTAATAAAACCTGCAAATCTATCACCTCTGTTATCAGAAACTACTAAAAGTGTTACTGAAAAAGACCTAAAATCAGCATGTGTTACTTTTTAGTAACCCGCTTGAGCCTTAGAGCCCCAAGGGATTAAAGTACTTAGGTTACCTTTGTTACCTATTTTGAGCATTAAGCCCCCTAATAGAATACTTATATATATATTTATTTTTTGTTTATATATATTTTTAGTAACAAAAGTAACAAAAAGGATATAAAAGGTACCTTGAGCCCTTATGTATCAAGGGTTTTAAGTGATTTTAAATATGTTACTTTTAGTAACACTTTCGCTATTTTCATCGTTTTTCAGTAACTTTTGCTGTTTAAAAGTATTTTTTCGGTCTGCTAAAGTAACACCTTTGATGTAATACTTATTTTTGTTACCACGTTCTCTCTTGAATCCTTGGGATTCTAAAATTCGGTAAAATGCTCTATTTTTTAATTGATGCTCACCATTTCTAAAACACCAATTCGCATAAACTTCATATAATTCTTTTGCTTCGATTTGAACATCTTCTCTTTTAAAGCAACATTCGAACATAAACGGACCGAGAATATCCATTTCCTCTTTGTAATCACCTGTTGCTTTCATAACAATTGCCGGATCGTTTAGTCCCGACTTCTGCCACTTCAAGCAACCCTCAATCGCCCAATTCAGGATTCCTGGCATTTCCAAGCTAATTTTTTCGGGTAATTTCTTATCACGTTTCTCTTTGGGTAACTGTAGGTTAAATGGAACCAAACGAATACGTCTCCAAATACCTTCATCTACACCTTTAATTACTGGTTTATGGTTTGTTGTAAAGAACACTTTAAACTCTGGTATGAATTCAAAATACTCTTGTCTAAGGAAACGTGCTAATACTGGCTCACCGCCTGTTATTTGTTTTACAAAAGCTTCTGAGAGTTGTTCACCCTCTTCACTTTCGATTGCAGATACAAAGCGAGCTCCCACTAACCTAGCGATATCGTTATTAGCTCCTGTTTCTTTTTTCTTAATGAAAGTATCTGATTTTGCTTGTTTACCGTATTCACCCAAAAGGTCCTTAATGGTATTAATAAAGGTCGATTTTCCGTTGGAACCTCCACCGATTAGGAAGACCATTATTTGCTCCGTAATTTCCCCTGTTAGTGAGTAACCAATTAACCGCTGCATGTATTCAGTCAGTTCCTTATCACCTTGGAAAATTTGATCTAAGAAATTAAGCCATTCAGGACACTTTGCATTTTCATCAAAAGCAATATTAGTGATTTTAGTTAAACCAAGTTCCCGATCATGTTGTTGCAGCTTTCCTGTTTTCAAATCAACAATGCCATTTTCAACATTGAATAAATACTTATGCTTATCAAAATCTTCACGCTCACCTGGAACCAACGGCATAAGGTCCTTAATGCTATTCATTCGGATGTTTCTACGCTCGCACATCCGAGCCCATTTTGTTTCTAATTCATCTTCTGATTTATAAAGACTTCTAAGTACTTTTGCTGTAATTCTTTCAATTTCTTTTTTCGTATCCAGCTTCCATCGTTTGCCGTCCCAAATGTACCAACCAATGTCGCTAACATATTTAATTACATGCCCATATTCATATGCAATACGTTCAGCATTACCAAGTTCCGTTAAACGGAATTTCTTTTTCGGTTTGTCCTCCACAACTTCAACCGCATCTTCATTAATGAAATCAAAGGAAAATTCTTCGAATTGTTGCTTGTTATCTAAAATAGTTGTGGAAGTAGATGAAATAGCCGTTGCAATCGTTCTTTCACCGTACGTTTCGTTTGTATCACTAAAATGGATAACATCCCATTTATCACGAATTAAGCTAGTCTCACGAAACATCGTATCCATTCGAGTTGCTGATTTACCTGTCCAAAAAGCTAAGTGATTACATAAAGCAAGATCAGTTGCCGAATGGTCATTATTTATTAAGTTGCCATTGTATAACGAACGAATTTCATCACCATTCTTACTTCTAAACATTCTTTCCCATAGAGCATCATTCGAAATTTTGATTTCATCTTTTTCAAACTCTGCTAAATTTACACGACCTTGAATGTCGCTATCATCAAAATATTTTTCAAATACTTCAGCTAGTTCATCCGTTCGCTCGTATACATCATTAGAATTCTCACGATTTCCAGTAAAGGTAAAGAAGCGGCCGTATGAATAAATTTCTAAACCATGCTTTGTATTTTTCCGTCCAGTACCTAAAACAGATTGTGGAAGACCACCTCTGATAATGATGTGAATCCCATTTCCTGACGGCGAAAATTCTGTATAGCTATCTAATGTATCGATAATCTCTGTTGCAAAAGCATTTGTTTTTCCATCCACAACACACTTATCAATATCTATTCCGATGTAATTGTCCTGCCTGCTGAACACGAAACCTATTCCGTCATAGTCACCTTCTAAGTAAAATTTGACCGCTGTTGCAAATGTTGACCAAGTACGCCTATTATTCGCTTGGGCCATTTCGCCAGTGACCTGACACGGAACCTTGGTTTGCTTTCCATTTCGTGTTTCAAACTTCCACAATATCCACTGAGGAAGGGCCTTTAACTCGGCAGGAATTTCATTAAAATTGTATGGATTCTTTTTCATTTCGCCCACCATTTTTCTTGAGTAATAATTTCTAACGCCTGTAAGCAACGTTCGCGTTGAAACATGCCGAAATGACACTCATCACTATTTATCCTTAATTTTTCTGCTAAACATGCATATAAACAACCTCGACTAGCTACCCTTTCATGTCTCCATAACTTGTCAAAAATCTCGTGACATGCTTTACGTAAAATTTGTACATCTTTTGTTGCTAAAGTTCCGAGTGGATTTCCATTACTATGTGTACCAACGTTTGCTTTACAATCATGACAGTAGTAACATTTTCCGTTTCCATATTCACGACCATAAATTATGGAATTACTTTCCCTTTTCACATTTTCTGATCCACAATTATGGCAGTTTTTTATTATTTTCATGGTAAATCACCTCAATTTAGGTATAAAAAAGAGAAGTCGGTTAAAACCAACCTCTCTATTTAGTTATTAGAATGGTAAATCATCATCACCGATAGAAATTGGTTCCCCAACTTGTGACGGAGAATCTACTTTTGATACATCAAAATATCTCGCTTTTGGATATTTCTTGTTTTTATCATTACGATCTTCTTGATGTTTAACAGTTATTAATAATGACTTATTAAAAAGTTGCTTGGCCATATCATCAGCACTGTTAAATGTAGTTCCATTCGGGAATCCACAAGCTGCAATTAAGCTATTAATTCTTTTAATATTGTTTTCCTGGTATTCAGGATTATCATTATGAAAATAGAATGTGTTATATAGGATCTTCGCTCCTTGGTGTGGCTGTGGAACATCTGAACGAATCTCAAAATCTAATTCTAAAGTTGGATGACCTTGAAAGTCCTTTGCTGTTGCATTAATAACACTTGCTTCATATTTACCTTCTGCTACTAGTTCAAAACCTGTACTTACGTTTGTTTCATCAAATTTAAAGAATGACATTATTTATTTCCCCCTATTTTTTCATTTGTAGATGACACTATTAATTCACCTTGTACGCAGCCTTTACGCTGATCCAAATGATTCTTAGCATAAGTACTTTGGTCGCCTTCTAGGACAAATCCCCGTGTACCATCTGCTTTTTTCACTAACCTAGCAACAACACTAACAACACCCAAAATATGATTAACAATTTTATCCCGAATATCCGGAATAAATTGAGTGTACTGCTGCCCATTTTCATGTGTAATAGTATGCGTTGTTTCCCAAGCGGTAAAAATGATATTTGCATCTAAAGTTTTAAATGTTTCTACTAACTTTAAAAGATGGTTATCTAGTAAAGCGTAATCCTTCAATTCAGGCATACCACTTTTTGTATTTTCACCTTTCTTCAATAACCATAACTTTTGATAATGCGTTAAGTTATCGATAAAGATATTGTCGTATTTATTAATGTTCGCTTTAGCATGTCCATAAAATTGTAAAATGCTATCATGTGGATTACTTTCATCAATCTCCGCTACATCTACATTTTCATATCCTTCTAAAACTTGGCTTGTTCCATCAATATCAAGAACTAATGTTTTTCCTGGTAGCAACCCAGCAACCGTCGTTTTACCGTCACCCGGTTTTGAATACATGATAATTTTTGCATTATTACTTTTCGTAATTTCAGTACCGTTTTTGATTTTCATTTATAAATCTCCCTCCTATTCTTTAATATCTAATTCTGTAGCTTTACTTTGCAGACTCTCTAGCATCTGTGGAATATTAAGCCTTTGAATAATATCAACGGATAACTGTTCTTTTAGATTGTTTTCAAGCGCCTTAACTATTGTTTCCTCTGCATCTTTTCTTGCAGTTTGAATCATCGTGCTAACTTTAGAAGTAAGCTCCTTAGCGAGATAGTTTTGAATAAAATACTCGCTTATGGATAACTTTCTATCACCTGAGTACTTAGCCTCTCGGCCATTTTCATCAAGTGTTTTTTCAGTCAGATATCGTTCATACCTCATACCAATAAACTCACTGATCGGCATTAATTCTACTTCTGATCCCCAGCCATTTTTCTTATATGGTATTTTTAATTCATCGATTTTCTTTTCTAAGGCTCCATGAATAAAAGTATCTACAACCTCATTTGCTTTTTCCTCAACTTCACGTTCAATTTTTGCTAAAATCTTTTGTTCTGCTTTTTGAATCAATCTATCCTGTAAACCAGCAATAACTTGACTTTTGATTAAATCATCAAGATTTTCACCTTCCTCTAACCAATCTATATCTAATTCAATTTTTACTTTAGCCATTTTTATAAAACCTCCACACTGTAAGAAATAGATTCAGGTTTAACCGTAACCCCTGGAACAATTTGTCCATCCTCATCCACAACTACTTTTTCACCGCTGATTTCCGCAATCTTGAATTTCTTCTTCAAGTCACCCCATTTAACTTCAGTCTTTAGACAATCATCAAGATGATTTTCAATAGCATATTGAAGTACCTGGGCTTTATCTTTTTGTTCTGGCGCTTCACTACTCTTACGGGTTTTGGATTTACCATAAGGCGTGCTAATCGTTTTCTGTTTTGGATCTGCAGCAAGTTGTTCCGCATGGTAACGATGGATATGACTTTCAAAGAAACTAATGCTATCGTGGATAGGCTTTAATTCTTTTTGCTCCCATTGTGCAATACGGTCACGTTCAACATTTGCCAATGTTGTAATTTTCTTTTCTTCAGCTTTAAGTGCAGTCAATTTACGGAATGCCCAATTAAGGCCTTCCAAATCACTAATTTCAAATTGCTTCTCCGCATCCTGTAATTCATCAACTTCCGCTAATTCAATTTCTTGTAATGAGTTCATCGATATTACCTCCAAAGATATTTTTTATTTGCTCTCCCGTGTGGATAGAATAGTAGGTTATGCCGTTTCGCTTGAAGTTAGCTCGAAAAGGATAATCAGAACACTCACGTGTTACTACTTCTAAATCCCCTTTTTCGTTAAGGAGTTCTTCAAATAATTCATCAGTTACTTGTACTTCATTTCCAAAGACATTCAAGATTCCATGATTTTCTGCTGAATTTATAGCTTGTATATGTTCTTCAATCGCTTTAATATCCATTAAAATTCCGCCACCCTTTCATACTCCACAGTTTTGCGAATTACTTCTCCACCGACATCATTGGCTACTTGCTTTGATTTTTCATATTCAAATTCCATTGCACTTTTAGCTAACCTCGTTACTACCAATGGATCTGCATTACTAACAAATAAATTACCTACACTTACTAGATATGTAGTTTTAGTTTTTAATTGTCTATCCATTACGTTTCTCCTAATCTATAAGTTTGGAATTATACGAGTTACACCAGTAGTCCGATGGACCAAATGCAATTCCTTATTTACTTTCTTAAAAATCAACCAATCATGTGGATTTAAATTATGTGATTGAATATGAATCTTTTCACGTTTGTTCGGCTTTTTACCGTTCTTCAAGATATAGTCTCTCCTTTACACAAAATCAATTCATGCTATAATGACCTCAACATGTGTTTTTATTAGACCGTCAGCCCCAACTGGCGGTTTCTCTTTATTATCCTCTTTCCCAAGAAAAAGGATTTTTGTTTTATTGGCTTATAATCTGGATTCATCTTTTTAAACGCACGTGTTTTCGTTGTATGAACTGTTGATTTTTTCATTTCTAATTTCATAGCAATTTCTTCTGTGGTATACCCTTCACCAACGTGCATAATGATGGACTTTTCTTTTTCTTCAAGAACGCTCGTTACTTCTTCAAATTCGATATGTTTTGTTACCTCTTCTTCCACATCGATAGGAGACACCGCATAAAATCCGTGTACCTCTTCCTCCTCTTGATGATAGTCAATCGAATGAATGTTGATTTTATTCCTTTCTTCATGACTAATCCGTCTGCTAATCTTAAACAGGCTCCCTTTCAAGTGAAGCTCATCACTCATGGCCCATTTCATACCTCTCATTACGTATGCACTAAACGTTTCTATTCTCTCTGGATCATGCTTTAAACAACGCTCCCATAAATACATACGACCGAATTGAATTAAATCATCAAGTTCCATATTGTTTAACTCTGCGATTTTCGCAGCCCTTGTCATACTTCCAAATTGTTGTTTAATTGCAGCAAACACTAGATGTTGTTTTTCTTCAAACAAATCATTTGCCAACACTCCTTACCACCCTTTCCTTTTTATACAGCTCGAAAGCATTCAACATTTTGTCGCTCAATTAAGTACGGTTTTAAATTATATTCCAGTACGATATAATCACCGAACTTGTAATAAACATCACCTTGCATAATTTCATCACCATATACATCTTCAATTGGATGATCGGGTTCTTTAGTAGATTCCTTCCCACCAATGTCTTCCACAAATATTGCATCGATATTACTTAATCCAATGTGGAAGGGTACTTTCTTATTAGCACCTGTATACTCGATTTTTGTTAAAGCTCCAAATCCATTTTTAAACGTTGCAAACTCCTCAACTGTAAAACTTGCTGTTGCACCAGATTTAAAAATTACTGTTACTTCCCTCATTTAACTCACCTCATTCATTTTCTTTTCCATTTCAACCCACTCTTGCGGAAATACAATCTTTCCATCGAGAGCATGAACTACAGTAAAATCATCTTCATCGCAAATTCGAACTTCAGGAAAAATATGCTTTTGTAAATTTACGTAGTTCCAAGTTTCTTGTGCATTCGCAAGGTTAACCGTTGGACAAAACTGTCCGTCTTTTTCAATAAAACAATAACCTTTGAACAATTAACTCACCTCCCTTCGATCTGAAACCTTACGGTTCATTTCGTATAACTTACGTTTTGCTTCTGATTCCATAGCTTCTAATAGTAAAGGGTTATTTCTTGCTTCTGCGCATTTTTTAACAACTTCATGCCCTTTCATAATTCGTGTTGCTAGTAGTACTCCATTCATGCTTTTCACTCTCCTTAAGATTTATTGATCTAATGGATATATGTAAGTTAACTTGCTTTTATTTACTCACAATCTGATTAAAATGCTTTTCAAGAAACTCTTGCATTCTATCAGCTATAAACAACCACTTTTTCCCTCTAGACTCTGGATAATAAACAAAACCACCGTTATTAATATCCAATATTTTTTTATAACAAGGTTTGTAAAGAATATTTTGTGTTAACCAACCATAGCTATATCCAGTAGCTTTTTTTAAATCTTTCATTTCCCACCATGTTTTTTCTTTTTCCACTTAAAACCCTCCCGAAATATTGAGATACTCGATATTAATCTATAAAAAAAAGATACTCAATTGGTAAGCCTAACTTTTTTTTAATAACTTGCATCTCATAATCCGAAAATGAAAATTTCCCTTTTTCCTTCGCAGAGTATGCGTCTCTATTGATCCCCAATGCAATTGCCATTTCTGCAATCGTGATATCACGTGCCATTCTTTCTCTTTTTAAAATTCGTTTGGGTTTTAAATATTTCTTTCTAATTTCTTCTTTAACAGTCATTGTGTCACCTCCGAATTATCCGATGACCAAATAATATCGCACATCTCGATATTATTCAAGCTATATACAGAAATAATATTATGATACACAATATTTTTATTGTATCACGCGTTATTTTAGAGTATACTATCCTTATCGTATCAATGGATGGAGGTCACTTGAAATTGAAAAAAAATATTCTGGGTCCAGCGATCAAATATTTACGTAAATACAGAAGAATGACTCAAAAAGATTTAGAAAAAATTACTGGTTATAAACAAAGCACCATATCTGGTCATGAAAATAGAAATAGCACACTTGATGAGTTAGATATACAAAATTATGCAAAGGCATTACAGGTAAGTCCCCAAAGTTTCTTTACGATAGCAGAAAAGCTGGAAAAAGGAGAAAGAATTACTGATGATGATGTATCAGGGATTATCACTATAAACAAGGATCAGGAAACAGAAGATGATCCTCATATGGTAATCGCAGCTCACATGGAAGATAATCTAAGCAAAGAAGAACTACAAGAGGTAATGGACTTCATTAATTTTGTTAAAAGTAAAAGAAAATAGGAGCATTTATATGAACAAGTTGGAAACACTTATAGCACAATATCCAGAAATAACTTTCAACTTTAATAATGAGATGCCTAATGGGTTAAGTGGACTTTGTGTTGGTAGTGAAATATATATCAATAATAATCTTAATCAAACCATTGCAGAAAAGTACGTAACAGTTAGTGAGGAAATAGCTCACTTTGAGAAAGGCATAGGTAATATAATTAGACAGGAAACTATTACCGAACGTCAGCAAGAATTCCAAGCCCGAAAAATAGGCTGCCTCCGAATTGTTACAATTGATGCTTTAATACTATGCTATGAAAAAGGCATCCAAACACCTTGGGATATAGCAGAAGAACTTGAAGTTACAACGGCTTGTGTTATAGATGCATTTGAATATATCCGGATGACAAAAGGAGTATCTTTTTATCATAAAAATTACTTAGTTCATTTCTTAACTGATACACATATAAACATTCAAAAGTTTTAGTGAATTTTATTTTGAATGGAGGAGAAAAACTTGGCAAGTTTTGAAAAAAGAGCAACTGGTTGGAGGTATCGCGTTTCTTATAAAGATGGAGATAAATACAAAACAAAAACCCAAGGTGGATTCTCGACCAAAAAAGAAGCAGCAATTGCAGCAAGTGAATTAGAAAAAAAAATAAGTCGTGGACATAATTTAAATGCAGAAGATAAACTATTCTCCGAGTATATGAGAGAATGGTTTGAGGTATATAAAAAAGGAAAACATAGTCTATCGCATGAGAAAAACCTTTTACAATCTGTAAAATTAGTCGAAGAGCATTTTATTGGTGTCCGTATGAAAGACTTAAATAGAGTTTTATATCAAAACTTTTTAAATGAATTATCTAAAAAACGTGCTAAAATGACCGTCAAGAAAAAACATAACTGTGTTAAAGCATGTATAAAATATGCAATTGAAGATGGAATTTTGCATAGAGACCCTACTTACAAAGCTATTATACATGGAGAGAATGAAACAAAATCAGAAGAATTAAAGTTTATCAATCAAGAAGAGATGAAAAAAATAGTGGATGAATTACGCGCAAATTTGACACCACAATACATTTCAAGATATATAATTCTTTTTGCCATAGCCACTGGGGCAAGATTTGGTGAAATAATGGGGATGACATGGGACTGTGTAGACTTAGAAGAAAGAACAATTACAATCAATAAGACGTGGGATTATCGTGATAAGAATGACTTTGGTAACACTAAAAATTATCAATCTGTACGTACAATAACAATTGATAAGGAAACAGTGAGTATGTTAAAAGATTTACAAAAACACCAAAAAGAACATGCTCTGAAAACAGGTTTAAGGAATACTAAAAACTTGTGTTTTATTAATAATCAAATGGAAGTTATAACAAATAACGCTGTAAACAAAGTTCTTAAAAAGATTTGCGCAAGATGCAATGTTAAACCGATAACATGTCATTCATTACGCCATACACATGCATCTATACTCTTATACAATGGCGTTAATATAAAATACATTTCAAGAAGACTTGGCCACAAAGATATTGTAATTACACTACAAACATATTCACATGTCTTAGATGAAATGGAACAAAAGGAATCTAGAATCGTTGATCAAACTATGTTGAATTTGTTCCAATCAGTTATATAAAATGTGCAAAAATCGTGCAAAAAAAATTCTAAACGTATAAGTTTATTTGAAATAGATAGTTCCTACAAAATTATATAAACCCATTTATATCAAGGTTTTAAGAAAAAACATGTAATTATTTAAAAATCTAAAAGCGCGCCCAGAGGGATTCGAACCCCCGGCAGACGTGGTACCGGAAACCACCGCTCTATCCGACTGAGCTATGGGCGCATGATTATAGAAAACACTTCATTTTCTTCTCATAATAATAGCAATAAAATCCATCTAAATCAATAAAAATATCCCCGTAATACCTTATGCATCTTAGCTAAAAGCATATAAAATCCATTCCACCCCTAAATTTTCCAATCATAAATTCTCCCCAACTCACAAATTATAATCTTTGAATTGATATTCCAAAGGGGGCTTCATTCAATGACTGTAATTACAAAATTAAAGCAGACTGTTTCTGGATTAAAAAGTGCACAAGCTAGCTTAGAGGGATTCGCTCTTGATACGGATAACCAACAAGCTAAGCAACTTTTCCAAACAGCTGCGCAGCAAACACAAACGATTATCGATTCTTTAAACCCACGTGTTGAAGAAGTCCAACAAGAAGAACCACAATACTCACAGCAATAACGAATCAGTCTTGCTGTGAAATAGAAAAAGGATGATATGCAGTCATCCTTTTTCTATCACATTACATATTGCAATAGAAATGGAATGATGATTATGCGAAAGATTGGACTTATAACCGCGTTATTTATACTTCTATTTAGTTCTTTTACCGGTTGTGATCATAGCCCATTAGATAAAAAGGTAAAGAAAGAAGAAACAAAACGAACAGAAAAAGAAAAGGGTCCAAAATTAACAAAGATGAGTACAGAATCCTTTAATCAATCTATATCGCAAGGAGCTAAGAAAAAGGCCCTCGCTATGGATGAAATTATAAAAAGCGCAGCAGTGAATTCAAATTTAGATCTCTACATAGCGGTTATACCTGAGCATCATGAAAGGTTTGGATTAAAACCTTTGCGCAAGAAACTTCAAAAGCAACTAAGTGATGAATATCCTACTTTCGATGTTCGTGTTAGTACAGATAAAAAAATCTTTATGTTACTCGAAAAGCTTGCAAACAAAATTAAGAAAAAAGAAGTATCTAAAGATGAGATCAAAAAACAGTTAAAGCTAATCGGATCAGAAATGGAATCTAACACTTAACGCTTTCGAATAGAAAAGGAAGGATTGCAATGTCAAGTAAAGATAAAAACTTAACCCCTGTACAACAGGAATACAAAAAATTTGAGCAAGAACGCGAACCGAAACGCCCTGTTCTAAAAAATTGTTTAAAGGCCTTTTTCGTTGGTGGTTTTATCTGCCTAATCGGGCAACTGATATCAACTTTTTATATTACGTATTTCGATTTTACCGAACGCTCAGCAGGAAATCCAACAGTCGCAACTCTCATTTTTATCTCAATGTTGCTAACCGGATTCGGTGTATACGATCGTCTCGGTCAGTTTGCAGGCGCTGGAACAGCTGTACCTGTCACTGGATTTGGTAACTCTGTTATCTCCGCGTGTATTGAACACCGAACGGAAGGTTTTGTACTCGGTGTCGGCGGTAATATGTTTAAACTAGCTGGTTCTGTTATTTTATTTGGTGTATTTTCCGCTTTCGTCATCGCACTTATTAAAACTATTCTCGTTCAATGGGGAGGGCTATAAATGTTACAAGGACACCGAACGTGGGTATTTGAAAACAAACCAGTCATTATTTCAACAGGGGTTGTCGGTGGACCATTTGAAGCAAAGGGGAACATCCCAGAAGACTTCGATATCCTTCATGAAGATTTATGGCTCGGACAAGATTCCTATGAAAAAGCACATAAAATTTTATTCGAAGAGGCTTGTAGTCGCGCTACTGAAAAAGCAGAACTTCGTAAAGATGATATTCAGTTCGTACTCGCAGGAGATTTAATTAATCAAATTACCCCTACAAGCTTTGCTTGCCGCACACTGGGCACTCCTTATCTCGGATTATTCGGGGCTTGTTCTACTTCTATGGAAGGTTTAGCACTTGGGGCAAGTATCGTAAATGCAAAAGGTGCAAAATATTTATTAACTGGAGCTTCAAGCCATAATACAGCTGTAGAAAAACAGTTCCGCTACCCTACCGAATACGGTGGACAAAAGCCGCCTACTGCACAGTGGACAGTAACCGGAGCAGGAGCCGCTATATTAAGCGATACTGGACACGGTCCAAGAGTAACCTCTGCAACAATCGGCCGAGTGGTTGATATGGGATTAACGGATCCGTTTAATATGGGAGGCGCAATGGCTCCAGCTGCAGTTGATACAATTGAAGCCCATTTACGTGAACGTCAAATTGATGCCTCTTACTACGATTTAATCGTAACAGGCGATCTCGGACATGTAGGACGCGAAATTGCTTATGACTTACTACATAAACACGGAACGAAAGTAACGAGCGAACAATTTCAAGATTGCGGAATTATCATTTATAGAGAAGGACAACCTGTCATAGCTGGTGCTAGCGGACCTGGATGTTCTGCAACAGTCGTGTACGGTCATTTATTAAACCGAATGAAAAGAGGAGAGTTCAAAAAAATACTTGTCGTTGCGACAGGCGCTTTACTATCTCCACTTACATTCCAACAAGAAGAAACGATTCCGTGTATCGCTCACGCCGTTTCGATTGAATTTGGAGGTGCAACGCAATGATTTTTTTCTGGGCTTTCGTCATTGGCGGACTCATATGTGTAATCGGCCAACTTATGTTTGATGTCGGCAAACTAACACCTGCTCATACAATGGCAACACTCGTTGTTGCTGGAGCTATATTAGATGGATTTAATTTGTATGAGCCATTAATTGATTTCGCTGGAGCCGGGGCAACTGTACCTATTACAAGCTTTGGTAATGCCCTCGTTCATGGCGCAATGGAAGAAGCTGCAAAACATGGCATCGTTGGCGTTATTACCGGCATGTTTAAAGTAACGAGCGCCGGTGTATCAGCGGCTATTATTTTCGGCTTCATTGGAGCATTGTTATTCAAACCGAAAGGATAAGAGGTGTTTATATGACTGTTATCGCTAGCGTAAAAACTTGCCTTGCTAGTGTAAGGGGCGCTCAAGCAAGTTTAAGCTCCCTTTCATTAAATTCACAAGACGAAGAATCAAAACGCGTATTTCATGAATGTATGTTAGAAATGGACAGCGTCATCGCTGATTTAAAGGATAGAATTTCAGTATTAGAACGTGAAGAACCTCAATATAAAGGGTTTTAAGTAGACTGGAGGAAACGACTATGTCTCACCTGCCGGAATGGACACTTGTCATTCTTCGCTCTGTATTCATATTAATTATTTTATTCGCTATTACGAAATGGTTAGGGAAAAGACAAATCTCTCAGCTTTCCTTTTTTGAATACATAGCCGGAATGACGATTGGTGACATCGCTGCCCAAGTATCTACAGGGCTCGATTCAAAATTTTTTCACGGCGTCTTTGCGATACTCATTTTCGCTGTGGTACCTTTTTTAACAGGAATCCTCTCTTTAAAGAACAAAACAGCTCGGGACTTCTTTGAAGGGAAATCTACCGTATTAATAAAAGACGGAAAGATACTCGAAGATAACTTAAAGAAAGAAAAATATACGAGTGACGAATTACTGGAACTTCTCCGTGGAAAAAGTGCGTTCAGCGTAGCTGAAGTCGAATTTGCTGTCTTAGAACCGAGCGGAGAATTAAATGTATTATTAAAGAAAGATTCCCAGCCACTTACAGCAAAAGACATCGGTTTAAAAGTACCAAACGAGAAAGAACCACAAACTGTTATTATGGATGGAAATGTACTAGATGAACCTCTTTCAGCAAGCGGACATAACCGCGCTTGGCTACATTCAGAATTAGAAAAACTCGGTGTTGTTATTGAAAATGTCTTCCTCGGTCAAGTGGATTCATACGGACAACTTACTATCGACATTTACAATGACAAACTCCAAATGCCTTCTCCTCAAAACAAACCTTTATTATTAGCATCTTTAAAAAAATGTCATGCTGATCTTGAACTATTTTCCTTAGAAACAAAGTCGAAATCAGCAAGTGAAATGTATAGTAAAAACGCGAAACAAATCGAAAAGATTTTAAATAAAGTAACCTATCTTTTAAAAGACTAATTATCGAAAGAACGCTTCAGTTAAAAGGCGTTCTTTTCTTTTTTCTCCAGTTTTCATAACGTTTAAATTTATGTAATTCGGTTATGATGTTGAAGATACATAAGCAGGGAATTTCGAAAACATAGCGAATATTTCATGGTACAACTACATATTTTTTTGATTTAAAGTGGTTTCGTTTGACCTTTATTGACCATAATTGTATTATAAGACTAAGAAAGCTTTATAAGGAGGAAATAACAGATGAATTTAATTCCTACAGTAATTGAACAAACAAATCGTGGAGAACGCGCTTACGATATTTACTCTCGACTATTAAAAGACCGCATCATTATGCTTGGTAGTGCAATTGATGACAACGTAGCTAACTCAATCGTTTCCCAGCTTTTATTCTTGGAATCTCAAGATCCAGAAAAAGATATTCACATCTACATCAACAGCCCTGGTGGTTCTATCACAGCAGGTATGGCAATCTATGATACAATGCAGTTTATTAAACCACAAGTATCAACAATCTGTATCGGTATGGCAGCATCTATGGGTGCATTCTTACTTGCAGCAGGTGAAAAAGGAAAACGTTATGCACTTCCAAACAGTGAAGTAATGATTCACCAACCACTTGGCGGAGCACAAGGTCAAGCGACTGAAATCGAAATCGCTGCAAAACGTATCCTATTCTTACGTGAAAAACTAAACCAAATTCTTGCTGACCGCACTGGTCAACCACTTGAAGTACTACAACGCGACACAGACCGCGACAACTTCATGACAGCAGAAAAAGCTTTAGAATACGGTTTAATCGATAAAATCTTTACAAATCGTTAATAACTAAAAGCGAAAGCGGCTCGTTTAGAATCGCAGGTCGCTGGAGCTGGATACAACTAAAAGTGGAAGCGCCCTATAATTGGGCGCTTCTTTTATATATTGTTCCCCGCTCACATACCCCATCCAGTATCTCTCTAAATATATCAGCGATTTTTCAAATATATCGACCGCAACTCCGATTATATCGGCGATTATTTTAATATATCGACGTTTCGACATAACTTATCGACTTACCGACAATTCTCGACAAGCACGTACCCCTTAAATACCCCTCCTCGCTAATTCGCACAGACAACAAAAAAGCTATCGCATATACGCGATAGCTTTTTATTGTACATATGCAGCTAATGCTTCTAAAGCCTCTTCTGCATCTGAACCTTCTGTTGTAATTGTTATCATGCTTCCAGTTCCAATTGCTAAGCTCATAATCCCCATTATGCTCTTTGCATTTACTGTCTTTCCATCTTTCTCGATGAAGATATCTGCATGAAAGCGATTTGCCTCTTGTACAAACAACGCAGCCGGACGTGCTTGTAAACCGTTTTTTAATGAAACTTGAACTCTTTTTTGAACCACAGCTCCATTTCCCCTTTAACCTCTTATTTTTTTGCTACCGTTTCCCCCGCGCGTAATTTCTCTGCAATTTCATCGATTTTACGCAAACGATGATTAATACCCGACTTACTAATCTTCCCCCCGGATACCATCTCACCTAACTCTTTCAATGTTACATCTTGATAATCTCTTCGTAATTGTGCAATCTCTTGTAGTTTATCCGGCAATATATCAAGACCAACTGTCTCATCAATGTAGCGTATATTTTCAATCTGCCTTAGTGCTGCACCAATTGTTTTATTTAAATTAGCTGTTTCGCAGTTCACTAAACGATTTACAGAATTACGCATATCACGTACGATTCGAATATCTTCAAATCTTAAAAGTGCATTATGAGCACCTATAATATTTAAAAACTCTGTAATTTTTTCTGCTTCTTTCAAATACGTAATGTACCCTTTTCTTCTCTCCAGCGTCTTACTATTTAAATCAAATCCGTTCATCAGTTCACATATAGCATCATTATGTTCCTTATATAACGAAAAGATTTCTAAATGATAAGATGATGTTTCTGGGTTATTTACTGAACCACCTGCTAAAAATGCTCCGCGTAAATACGATCGTTTACAACACTTCTTCTCAATCAATTCTTGTGATATATTTCGAATAAATGAAAAGTCATCTCGAACAATATGAAGATCAGCTAATATTTCGCGAGACTTCTCAACAAGCCGCACAATATATACATTATTTTTCTTCAATCGCATTTTTTTACGAACAAGTAATTCTACCGTCACGTCATATCCTTTTTTCAAAAGCGTATAAATCCTTCTTGCAATTGCCGCATTTTCCGTTTGAATATCGATAGATAGACGACGGTTTGAAAAAGAAAGCGACCCGTTCATTCGAAGTAGCGCTGATAATTCTGCTTTCTCACAGCATTCCTTCATCTCAAGATTCGTCAACTCTTTCTTTGTTTCTGATGCAAATGACACAGTCAACACCTCCTTATACGATTATTGCGGAACAAAATTCTTGTCCTATATGAATGAGGAGCGCTACCTCAAACGAGGCAACGCATATTTATAACAATGAATATAAAATCGAAGCTAACTTTAACGTATCATGCCTTACAACATGATCATCATACTTCGCTAATCCCTCTTGAATAACATCAATATTATTTTCAACAAAACGTTCTTCATCCACTACAACTGGTGTAGACATTTCTTCATCATATAACTTACGTAATTCACAAGGAATCTCACGGTTATTTACAATTGCAGTATTGATAAATGGTTGCCCTAAATGATCGTGTAACGCCTGCACATGATCAAAAGCAGTATATCCCATCGTTTCACCCGCTTGTGTCATAACGTTACATACATATACCTTCTTCGCCTTTGCAGCAAGAACTGCGTCTCCAATTTTGTTAACAACTAAATTGGGTAATATACTCGTATACAAACTTCCTGGGCCGAAAACAAGTAAATCAGCTCGTTTAATCTCAGCCAACGTTTCATGCAATGGCTCTACATCTTCTGGAGTTAAAAAGACGCGATTAATCTTCTTTCCGTAATAAGGAATCTTTGATTCACCTGTTACAATTTCTCCATCTTCAAGTTCCGCATGAAGTACCGCACTTTGATTCGCTGCTGGTAATACACGTCCTCTGACATTTAATACTTTACTTGTTTCCGTAATTGCATGGAAAAAGTCTCCTGTAATCGAGGTCATACCTGCCAATAATAGATTTCCTAACGCATGACCTTTCAGTCCGTCTCCTGTTGTGAAACGGTGCTGAAATAAAGCTTCCACCAGTGGCTCTACATCCGATAACGCAACAAGTACGTTACGGATGTCACCTGGAGGTGGAATTTCTAACTCATCACGTAATCGACCCGAACTGCCACCATCATCAGCGATTGTAACAACTGCTGTAATATCAACAGGATATTGCTTTAATCCTCTTAATAAAACTGAGAGTCCAGTTCCGCCTCCCATGATGACAATTTTAGGTTTTCTCTCTTTTTTCATCCCTTAATGGCCCTTTCTCTTCTCCACATCACGATGAGATACATGAACACTATACTCTGGTTTCAAATGTTTCCCAAGGTATTCTGTAAGCGTAACAGAACGATGCTGTCCACCTGTACATCCAATTGCAATTACAAGTTGACTTTTGCCTTCTCTTTTATAATGAGGCAGCATGAAAGTAATCAGATCCGTCAACTTCTCTAAAAACTTATGTGTCTCATTAAATTTCAGTACATACGAAGAAACTTCTTCATCTAGTCCTGTTAATGGCTTCATGTGTGGAATGTAATATGGATTTGGTAAAAAACGAACATCAAATACTAAATCTGCATCAATTGGAATACCGTACTTAAATCCAAATGACATAACATTTACACGAAATGCTTGCTCAGTTTCTGTTGAGAACAAGTGAACAATTTTTTCACGTAATTCTTTCGGTTTTAAATCCGATGTATCAAGCACAATATTCGCTCGTGCCTTCATATCTGTTAATAAATTGCGCTCTGCTTCGATTCCCTTTAACGGCAAACCAGTTGGTGCAAGTGGATGCGAACGTCTCGTTTCTTTATAACGAGTTACAAGCGTACTATCTTTCGCATCTAAAAATAAAATATGAGGAATAATCCATGTACGTTCTGATAAATCATCAAGTGCTCCCCATAAATGTTCGAAAAACTCTCGGCCACGTAAATCAATACCAAGTGCCACTTTATTCATTTTCCCTTTTGAATCCGCCATAAGCTCAATAAACTTTGGCAATAACATCGGTGGTAAATTATCTACACAAAAATATCCTAAATCTTCAAAACTTTGTAAAGCTACTGTTTTTCCAGCTCCAGACATCCCTGTAATAATTACCATTTTTATATCATTATTCTCTGTCATCGTATCCTCTCCTTGACGGTTTAACTCGGATCTAATCGATATGAAAGCAACTCAAAATCTGGGGTATATACAAATGTACCGTAGATTATGCCATTTCCTTTAATTAAATAATCAATAATGTGATAATCTCCTGGCGCCATTGCTAAATCATCAATTTTATCAAATGTATGCCAACCAATGATGCCTTCTTCGCTCTCTAGTTTGTTTTCTCCTGCAAAATCTGTCGCTAAAAAGGAGAACATCATCCATTCAGAAACAACTTTATCACCTTCTTGGATGACAAAGGTGAAGACCCCCTTTAACGCTGGGTTTTTCAAATAAATACCTGTTTCTTCGCGATATTCGCGAACAACGGAATCTCTTACAGTCTCACCACGCTCCATTTTCCCGCCTGGTGCAACCCACCAATTCCGGCGAGGTTTTTGGAGTAAGAGTACTTCATTATCTCTAATTAACACACAGTTTGTCACTCTTTGCATGTTTCTTCACCTCAGCTACTTGCAGTAAAATTCCTCACTGCATACTTCTTTCATTATACTATCAAAAACAGTTTGCTACAACGAAGGAGCCAGTCCTCTTTCGCTAAGCATATGCTACTCAGCAATTTTAAAAAAGCTTTCTATAACAAGCAATGTAAATGCTTAGACTTTTAATGAATAGCATGAAAAATCCCCTTAACGCTTTTTATCGCCAAGGGGATTAAAGTACTTATTTCTTACCGAAATAAGTAACAATCGCAAATCCTAAAATAAAGGTAATGATTGAACTTATAATTGAAAATCCACCAGTCGGAATCCCAGGGAATACAATTACAATCGAACCGATTACAAGTCCAATAATTGCCGCAAATGTCATACTTTTATAACGATCTAATAAAAAACTAATGCCTTTACTACTTACAACAAATCCAACCATAACACCAGCACCGATAACCACGATTAAAGGTAAGTTAAGTGTAGTTAAAGCGTTAATTGCTGTTGGATACACACCAATAATTAATAAAATAAACGATCCACTAATCCCAGGAAGCAGCATTGCCATACTAGCCATCCATCCTGCGAAAAATAAACCAATTGCATTTACAATTGTTAAAGTCGTAATTGGATCTGCTGCCTTATCTGGTTTAAAGAAAGCTGTAATCGCAACAAGAATTGCTGCAACTATTAATAAAACGATGTGCTTACCTTTAAACGACGACTTTGCATCAGCTTCCCTCATTAACATCGGTAATATACTAATAATTAAACCGAGGAAGAAAAATTGAGTCGGTTCATAATGATTTGCAAGTAAATATTTAATAACGTGACTTAACGTTAAAAATGCCGCTGCCACACCAGCTGCAAGGGGAATTAAAAATCCTAAATGTTTTTTCCATTCACGACTAAAGAATCCACTAATTGCCGCAAGCAATTGTTCATAAATCCCTAACACAACAGCGATTGTACCGCCGCTCACACCAGGAATTAAATCACTAACGCCCATACAAAATCCACGATATATATTACGCCATTCCATACTGAATAAATTCCTCATTTCTTATAGTGATTTTTTCCGTAAAGTCCAGTATATCAATAAGAAAGCTTATAATCCTTATATTTTTTGACAAAACTTTGACATTTTCACACAAAAAAAGAAGAAAGCTCCTGTCGGTAGCTTTCTTCTCACAAGGTATATTATCCCTTATTTTTCTGATACAGTTTTTAATTCCTCTAATAATTCTTCTACGTAATGTTGTGCACTTTGCGCTGCAATACTACCGTCACCTGTTGCAGTTACAATTTGACGAAGCATTTTTTCACGAACATCACCAGCTGCGAAAATACCAGGGATTTTCGTTTCCATACGCTCGTTCGTTTCAAGGTAACCATTTTCATTTGTAATACCTAGTTCAACAAATGGTTTTGATAAAGGTAACATACCGATGTATACAAATACGCCGTCAGTTTTGACTTCTTTCTCTTCTCCACTATTTACGTCCACAAGTGTTACACTTCCTACTTTACCACTTGCTTCGTTGATTTCTTTTATAGTGTGATTCCAAATGAAATCTACTTTTTCGTTTTGGAAAGCACGGTCTTGTAAAATTTTCTGTGCACGAAGCGTGTCACGACGGTGAACGATCGTTACTTTTGATGCGAAGCGTGTTAAGAACACACCCTCTTCAACAGCAGAATCTCCGCCACCAATTACGATAAGCTCTTTTCCTTTAAAGAATGCTCCGTCACATACTGCACAATATGATACACCGCGGCCGCCAAGTTCTGTTTCACCCGGTACACCAATTTTTTTATACTCTGCACCGCTTGCAACGATAATTGCACGTGCTTTATATTCTTTTTTACCAGCAATAATTGTTTTGTATTCTTTACCATCGATGACTTTTTTCACATCACCGTATGCATATTCAGCACCAAATTTCTTCGCATGCTCAAACATTTTATTTGATAAATCTGGTCCTAAAATAGACTCATAACCTGGGTAGTTTTCTACATCTTCCGTGTTTGCCATTTGGCCACCTGGAATACCTCGCTCAAGCATTAATGTGCTTAAATTTGCACGAGATGTATATACTGCAGCTGTCATACCAGCTGGTCCTGCACCAATAATAACGACATCATAAATTTTTTCTTCTGACACACTATTCACTCCTATCCATTCCTACACAATTAAGTTACCCTCATTATACTGTTAGCATCATTTTTTTCCCAATGATTTGCTTATCTTATGTGTGCGTACGCTTAACAGCTTGCACATACTTTCGGACAGTCGCTACAGATACATTATATACATCTCCAAGCTCCGACTGTGTCATTTTATTTCCTTGTTCGCCGCGTACAATGTATTCAATCGCAGCTGACCAGCCGTACACATTTGTAAATATGTCTCCAGATGTATATAAACGTATGAACGTACAAAACCAAAAGTGTAAACACTCTTCGATTAATTCATCATCTTTTTTCGTATAATTGTATAATGCATCCGCAATTCTCGCGCACTGCTCAAATTGCTGTAAATCAGCTGGAATACTCTTATGACTATTAAGTAAAAAGAAGTACTTTGCAAGTTGCGATACGATGGGAACACCGTTCTTCGCTTGCGTTATATCAAAGAAGAATCCAACCTTCTCCGGCGTTGACAATTCATTCATTAAATATAAAGCTAGCATTTGTTCTTCTAGCGTCGCACTTTGCTGAAATGATTTTCGTAATTCTTCAAATAACACATTTTGCCCTTCATCTGCTAAATTCAGCGCATTCCACGGTTCTTTTCCCTTTTTATCAGGATGTAATTCCACGACATATTGCCACATTTTTTCAGCTAGTTGCTGGTCTTTCACCATATACGCAGAATATGCAAACCAATAATAAAAACTAACGTCTCCCTCATATCCTTGACGCTTTAATAGTTTGAACCACTTATATGCATGCTCGAAATAACCAATTGTTGCGAGTGTAGTTCCCAGTTTCAAACGATGTTCAAATGAAATCGGATATACCGAAACTAGCTGTCCCGCTAATGCCTCTACTTGTTTATGCTCTCCAATTGAATATAGAAAAATAAGCGTATTACAAAGCGCATGTATATTGCCAGGATTTTTCTCTAAAATCATTTCTGTTAACTTCAGTGCTTTGTCTACATTACCAGATTGAAAATGTGCAATGGCTAAATTATTATGACCTGACCAAAATTCCGGATAATCTTTCGTAACAATTTCTAATGTAGCAATTGCTTCTTCCAATTGTCCATTACGAATATAGCGATTCGCTTCTTCCTGCATAACAATTAAATCATCTTCATCTTCAATCTCTTCCGCACCCATTGCTTCTTCTTCCATAATCTCAAGAAGTTCTAACGTATCTTCTACGAATTCCTTCTCTTTTGCAACTTCTAAATAACGATCTGCATATTTCTTCGCCTGTTGAAATAACCCCATATATGCATAATTATTTGCAATAAAATAATAGCACTGTTCAAGTTCTGGATTAGATCTAACTAACTTTAAGAAGATTTGATTCGATTCTTGATATTCACCAGCCTCAGATAATACTGATGCTAATTGACATAAAATAAACGGCTCCTTCTCACTTTGTGCCGCTCTTCGAAAATATTTAATTGCATCTTGCAATTTTTGTCCTTTGTAAGCTCTCATCCCTTTTTTATAAAAGAAGTCCGCTAATTGATTAAAAGAGATAACTTGTCCGTTCTCCTTATATATCCTTTGATTTTTCCCCATATATCCTCCAGTTTTTTGTTTTCTTCGTTCACACATTCTTCTATCTATAAGTATAAACGATTCCGTAAAAAACAAAACAGTATATTATACTCAATTATTTCCTTTTTATTCATAAAAAAAGAGGAGAAATGTTACATTTTCACCATGAACCTTCTCTTGCGGTCATTTGCTCTTTCGTATAAATAATACGCATTGGATTTCCACCTACGAAAGCACCGCTCGGTACATCTCTATGAACAAGTGTGCCAGCTGAGACAGTCGCACCGTCTCCAATGTTCACACCTGGTAATATTGTTACATTCGCTCCAATCATTACTTCATTTCCAATGACGATTTCGCCAAGTCGATATTCACGAATTAAATATTCATGTGCTAAAAGCGTTGTGTTATAGCCAATAATCGAATTCTCTCCCACAGTTATCTTTTCTGGGAACATAATATCCGGCATTACCATAAGCGCAAATGATGTTTTCTTTCCTACTTTCATCCGTAAAAAAGTGCGGTACAACCAATTTTTTACGGATAAAAATGGCGTGTAACGCGCAATTTGGATAATAATAAAGTTTTTCATTACCTTCCAAAAAGACACTGTTTTATACACATTCCATAACGAATTTTCTCCTGAAACAGGATAGCGCGTTGTCCGTCGCACTTAGCTCGCTCCTCTACTAACTTACTTGAACCTTTATGAACGGTTCATGTTAGACAAAATCGGTAGCAAATCACTCATTTTATCTAGCATAAAGTCCGGCTTGTAAGCCTCTAAATACGCTCTACCTTTCAACGTCCATGAAACCGCAGCTGTTTTCGTCCCCGCATTTTGACCACCGACAATATCATGATGATTATCCCCAACCATCAATGCCTCTTCTGGTTTTGCATCTAATAATTCAAGCGCTTTTTGAAGTGGCTCCGGATGTGGTTTCACATGCTCTACATCATCAATTGTCACGACAACATCAAAAAATTCATCAAGCTTTGACAACTGTAATCCCATCTCAACGGTTTGTCTCGCTTTCGTTGTAACAATACCAACTTTATAACCTTGCTTCTTCAACTCTCGAACTGTTTCATATACAGTTTCATATTCTTCTACTAATTCATCATGATGATCATGGTTAAATTTCCGATAGCTAGTAATCATCTCTTCAACCTTACTTTCATCAATCTTGCTGAAAGTATCATGCAAAGATGGACCGATAAATGGCAACACATCTTCACGCTTATATTGATTTGGATAATATGTATTTAAAGTATGTAAAAACGAAGAAATAATAAGTTCATTTGTATTAATTAAAGTTCCATCTAAATCAAATAACACGGTATTTATTCTCATCGCCTTAGTCCTTTCGCCTTCCTGAATATGAAAGAAGCAGCATCTTATAATAAGATGCTACTTGTCTCTAATTTTCTAAATATCTTTTATCAGCTTGCCCCATTTTTCGTCTCACAATAATGAAAATAATAGAAATAACAACAAGTCCAATTGACATTACTTGTGCAATACGAAGTGGTCCTAGCATTAAACTATCTGTACGTAAGCCTTCTACGAAGAAGCGTCCTACTGAATACCAAATTAAATATGTGAAGAATAACTCCCCGCGACGTAAATTCACTTTTCTTAATGCAAGTAGTAAAATTACGCCTGCAAAATTCCATAATGATTCATATAAAAACGTCGGATGATAGTACACACCCTCAATATACATTTGATTAATAATGAAATCCGGTAAATGAAGACCTTCTAAAAACTGTCTCGTTACTTCATCACCATGCGCCTCTTGGTTCATAAAGTTTCCCCATCGGCCAATTGCTTGTCCTAGTAAAATACTTGGTGCAGCAATATCAGCCAGCTTCCAGAAGGAAACCCCGCGTCGTTTCGCAAAAAGAACACCTGTAATAACAGCCCCGATTAAACCACCGTGAATCGCCAAACCACCTTGACGAATATTAATAATTTGACTCGGATTTTGTGCGTAATATTCCCATTCAAAAATAACATAGTACATTCTCGCAAAAAGAATAGCGATCGGTACTGCAATTAATACAAGGTCAACAAATGTATCTTTTGGAATACCTAGCCTTTCTCCCTCGCGAGTTGCCAGCCAAAGACCTAATAGTACACCTGTACCGATAATAATCCCGTACCAATACACAGGAAACGGCCCAAGTTGGATAGCTACACGGTCAAGCTGTGGTACAGAAGCTAACAGCATATGTATATGACCTCCCTCTCCAAAGTTTACTCCTGATTTCCTAACTCAATTGCACTCATTAATCGTTCAGAGAACTGCTGTGCTGCATTGACTCCCATACGTTTCAAACGGAAGTTCATCGCTGCTACTTCAATAATAACAGCCAAGTTTCGACCAGGACGAACTGGAAGTGTAATCTTCGTAAGTTCTGTATCAATAATTTTCATCTTCTCTTCATCAAGACCTAAGCGATCGTAATTTTTCTTTTGATCCCAAATTTCAAGATTAATAACAAGTGTAATACGCTTATAATTTCGTACTGCCCCTGCACCGAATAACGTCATAACGTTAATAATACCTAGACCACGAATTTCTAATAAATGCTCGATTAAATCTGGTGAACTTCCGACTAACATGTCTTCATCTTCTTGACGAATTTCCACACTATCATCCGCAACAAGACGGTGACCACGCTTTACAAGCTCAAGAGCTGTCTCACTTTTACCAACACCACTTTGACCTGTAATTAAAACACCAACGCCGTAAATATCTACTAACACACCATGCACAGCTGTTGTTGGTGCTAACTTACCTTCTAAATAGTTTGTTAAACGACTTGATAATCTCGTTGTCGTTTGAGAAGAACGTAATAAAGGCATACCTGATTCACGTGATGCTTGTAATAACTCATCTGGTACATCTTGATTACGAGTTACAATAATACATGGCGTCTCCTCAGTACAAAGCGCTTTCATTCTCTCTTGTTTTTGCTCTGACGTTAACGTGTCAAAGAAAGTAAGCTCCGTTTTACCAAGAAGCTGCACACGATCTGCTGGATAGTATGTAAAAAATCCTGCCATTTCAATTCCAGGTCGTGATAAATCACTTGTATCAATCGGACGATGAATGCCTTCTTCACCACTGATTAACTCCAATTGAAATTGTTCAATTAAATCTTTTGTTCTTACTTTCGGCATATGTATAAACCTCCACTCCGCTGCGGGTTCAGTCTCGTTTGATGTAAAATTCCATTCTATCGGATATTGTACCATTTTTTTCTGAAAACAAGAAATACGGTTTCTAATAAATAGAAAAAAACATTTCATACGAATAATGAAATGTTTTTCTTTTTGTCACTTTCTCTTTTTTTCATATAGAGGCTCAACAATTGCCTTTTCAATTATCATATTAAAAATTGAAATACAAATTGCCGCAACAATCGCTACACCAAATCCTGATATATTAAAAGCATCTCCTAATAATGAATCTGCTATTTTTAACGTAATCGCATTAATAACAATTAAGAAGAAGCCGAAAGTTACAACAGTAATTGGTAGCGTAATTAAAATTAAAAATGGCTTTACGAACACATTTAAAACCGCCAATATAATACTCGCAATAATTGCAGTTTGTATATTTGCTACGTAAAATGCATCTGGTGCAATCCCTTTTAAAAGTCCCGATACAGCGATTAACACAACGCTATTTACAAGAAGTGATACAATCCATCTCATTTCGTTACACATCCTTTTAAACATATATATTTCATCATACGCTAATAGATAAGAAACGCAAGTATGATACGAACACTTATATCAACTTATTCTATCTTTCATGCTTGTATACCTACTAACATTTCTTAGTAAAATAAGGGCCGCACCATCTATGTTCATGAGTTTTTACAAAAGTCCAAGTGAACTCCTTATCTACAATATAGATATCACCCTTATACATATCGTCCCTCTCACACAATATATCATCCATATGTAACAAACTCGCATCCTTTATTAACAGTACCTCATCACAGTGTTGGTAGAAAATGTAGCAATCCTTTTTCACTTCATTATGAAACGCGTTCTTTGCTTCTTTACCCTCTAAACGCTTCTTTTTCTCATAACTAAATATGTGCCAAAGATACCCACATCCATACTTATCTCCATAAAGAAAAATGTCTTCTTTTTCTTCATCACTTAAATGATTTGCAAAGTGATCCTCCCAGCGCTTTCGAAAATATACACCCCAATTTTGAAACTCTCTTACCTTCATATTTTTCTTCCTTAACACCTCTAAAAACTTCATCTTCTCCCCCTATACAATAAAAACCGAGCGTCATTTCCACCCGGTTTTCATCAATAAACTTATTGCGATAATTCTACTTCTTTTATTTTCTCTTTCATTCTTGCTTTATCACGATTTAAAATCTCTTTTAAATATTTACCTGTGTACGAGCGCTCTTCTTTCACTACTTGCTCTGGCGTTCCGGAAGCAACGATTTGTCCACCTTTATCTCCACCCTCTGGTCCAAGGTCAACGATATAATCAGCCGTTTTAATTACATCTAAATTATGTTCAATTACAAGTACCGTCTCACCGCTCTCAACAAGACGTTGCAACACTTCTAGAAGACGTGCAATATCATGCGCATGCAAACCAGTCGTTGGTTCATCTAAAATGTATAACGTACGTCCTGTAGAACGACGGTGTAATTCAGAAGCTAATTTCACACGCTGTGCTTCCCCACCAGATAATGTTGTTGCTGGTTGACCTAATTTCATATAACCAAGCCCAACGTCTACAAGCGTTTGAAGTTTACGCTTAATTTTTGGGATATTAGCGAAGAACTCTACTCCATCTTCAATTGTCATCCCTAACACTTCAGAAATATTCTTATCTTTATATTTCACTTCTAACGTTTCACGGTTGTAACGTTTACCATGACAAACTTCACACGGAACATACACATCTGGTAGGAAATGCATTTCGATTTTAATAATTCCATCACCACGGCACGCTTCACAACGGCCACCTTTTACGTTAAAGCTGAAACGTCCTTTTTGATATCCGCGCACTTTCGCTTCATTCGTTTGTGCAAACACATCACGAATATCATCGAATACACCTGTATACGTCGCTGGATTAGAACGTGGTGTACGACCGATTGGTGATTGATCAATATCAATTACTTTATCTAAATGTTCAAGACCTTTAATCTCTTTATGAGTACCTGGCTTCGCTTTCGCTTTATATAACTTTTGAGCTAGCGATTTATATAGTACTTCATTAATCATCGTACTTTTACCAGAACCAGATACCCCTGTTACCGCTACAAACGTACCAAGCGGGAATGACATTTTCGCATTCTTTAAGTTATTCTCTTTTGCGCCGACAATCTCTACTTTACGTCCATCACCTTTACGTCTTTCAAGTGGAACTGGAATAAACTCTTTACCGCTTAAATACTTCCCTGTTAATGAATTATCATCTTGCATCACTTCAGCCGGCGTCCCTGCTGAAACGACCTGTCCACCGTGAATACCTGCACCAGGCCCTATATCAAGTAAATAGTCAGCAGCCATCATCGTATCTTCATCATGTTCAACAACAATTAACGTATTACCTAAATCGCGCATTTCTTGCAATGTACGAATAAGACGATCGTTATCACGCTGGTGTAAACCAATTGAAGGTTCATCAAGAATATAAAGTACGCCAGTTAGACGAGAACCAATTTGCGTCGCTAAACGAATACGCTGCGCCTCACCACCTGATAAAGTTCCTGCGGCACGACTTAACGTTAAATAATCTAAACCAACGTTCACTAAGAACCCAACGCGCTCCTGAATTTCTCTTAAAATTAAATGAGCTATTTTTTGTTGCTTCTCCGTTAGCTCTACATTCGAGAAGAATTCTTGTACTTCTTGAACTGAATACTTCGTTACGTCAGCAATCGTTTTATTGCCAACAAATACAGCTAAGCTCTCAGGCTTTAAGCGTCCACCTTTACACTTCGGACAAGCTTGTTCTGCCATATACTTTTCCATTTGCTCACGAATGTAATCGGAGCTCGTTTCACGATAACGACGTTCAATGTTTGGAATAACACCTTCAAATAAAATCTCATTTTCCTTTACTTGACCAAATTCATTTACATAGCGGAAATAAACCTTCTCTTCCCCGCTTCCGTACAACACTTTATCAAATAAATCTTTCGGTATATTTTTCACAGGCACATCCATATCAACGCCGTAGTGATTACATACAGATTGTAAAAGTTGCGGGTAATATTGTGAACTTGTCGGTTCCCAAGGTGCAATTGCATGTTCATTTAATGATAAATCCCAGTTCGGGATAACAAGCTCTAAATCTACCTCTAGCTTTGAACCAAGTCCATCACAAGAAGGACATGCTCCGAACGGACTGTTGAATGAGAACATACGCGGCTCTAATTCTCCGATTGAAAAACCACAATGCGGACAAGCATGATGTTCACTAAATAGAAGTTCCTCTTCTCCCATTACATCAATTAACACTCGGCCTCCGCCAAGCTTTAATGCACTTTCAAGTGAATCAGCAAGACGGCTTGCGATTCCTTCTTTTACAACAATACGGTCAATTACAACTTCAATGGAATGCTTCTTATTTTTATCTAACGTAATATCTTCAGATACATCAAGCATTTCACCATCAACACGTACACGAACATATCCTTGCTTCTTAATATCTTCAAGTACTTTCACATGTGCACCTTTACGCCCAGACACGATAGGAGCTAACACTTGTAATTTCGTACGTTCAGGATATTCAAGAACACGGTCTACCATCTGCTCTACTGTTTGTGATGTAATTTCAATCCCATGATTTGGACAAATTGGCGTACCAATTCGCGCAAATAATAAACGTAAATAATCATAAATCTCCGTTACCGTTCCGACAGTTGAACGTGGATTACGACTCGTCGTTTTTTGATCGATTGAAATCGCTGGTGACAATCCTTCAATCGTGTCAACATCCGGCTTATCCATTTGTCCTAAAAACTGGCGCGCATACGCAGATAATGATTCTACGTATCTGCGCTGCCCTTCTGCATAAATCGTATCAAATGCTAATGATGATTTCCCCGAACCAGACAATCCCGTTACAACGACAAGCTGATTTCTCGGAATGGTTACATCAATATTTTTTAAGTTATGTGCTCTAGCACCTTTTACAACGATAAAATCCTTGCTCTTACTCACTTTTTTCACCCTTCCGCTTTTAATTCTAATAGTAAATCTCTTAGTTCAGCTGCACGCTCGAAGTCTAACGCTTTTGCTGCTTCTTTCATCTCTGCTTCCATCTTCGCAATTGTCTTTTCGCGCTCTTTTTTCGTCATTTTCTTAGAAGGAGTTGCTTCGTATGTTTCTGCCTCTTCAGCAGCTGTCGTTGCACGGATAACATCACGAACGCCTTTTTGAATCGTTTTCGGCGTAATACCATGCTCTTCATTGTAAGCTTCTTGTATACTACGACGACGCTTCGTTTCTTCAATCGCAATTCCCATAGATTTCGTTATACGATCTGCATACATAATAACGCGGCCGTTTTCATTACGCGCGGCACGACCAATTGTTTGAATTAATGAACGTTCTGAACGCAAAAATCCTTCCTTATCAGCATCTAAAATAGCGACAAGTGATACTTCCGGAATATCTAATCCTTCTCGCAATAAGTTAATGCCGACAAGTACATCAAATTTACCGAGGCGAAGATCACGGATAATTTCAATACGTTCTAACGTTTTAATTTCAGAGTGAAGATAGTTAACTTTAATTCCTACATCTTTTAAGTAATCCGTTAAATCCTCTGACATTTTCTTCGTTAAAGTCGTAATTAATACACGTTCATTTTTTGCAATACGATCTTGAATCTCTCCTAATAAATCGTCAATTTGCCCTTCAATTGGTCGTATATCAATTGGTGGATCTAAAAGCCCTGTTGGACGAATAATTTGTTCTATTACTTCTGGTGACTGCTCTAACTCGTACGGTCCTGGCGTTGCTGAAACGTAAATAACTTGATTCGTTTTCTCCTCAAACTCATCAAACATGAGCGGTCTATTATCTAAAGCTGATGGCAGACGGAATCCATGATCCACAAGCACTTGTTTACGTGCTTGGTCACCGTTATACATCGCTCTTACTTGTGGTACTGATACGTGCGACTCATCCATAACGATTAAGAAATCTTTCGGAAAATAGTCTAATAACGTATACGGCGTTGCCCCCGCTGGACGAAGTGTTAAATGACGGGAGTAGTTTTCAATACCTGAACAAAAGCCCATCTCGCGCATCATTTCTAAATCATAACGTGTACGTTGCTCTATACGCTGCGCTTCTAACAACTTACCGTTATCATTTAACTCCTTTAAACGTTCTTCTAATTCTTTTTCGATATTTTCAATAGCGACCTTCATTTTCTCTTCACGTGTAACGAAGTGAGATGCTGGGAAGATTGCTACATGATCACGTTCTGCTAATACTTCACCTGTTAACGCATTTACTTCACGAATACGATCGATTTCATCACCGAAAAACTCAATTCGAATACAATGCTCATCAAGTGATGCTGGGAAGATTTCAACTACATCTCCGCGTACACGGAATGTACCACGCTTGAAATCAATATCATTACGTCCATACTGTACATCAACAAGTTCACGAAGCAATTGATTACGGTCTTTTTCCATACCAACTCGAAGCGAAACAACTAGCTCGCGGTATTCTTCTGGAGAACCTAAGCCATATATACACGAAACACTCGCAACGATAATTACATCGTCCCGTTCAAATAATGCAGACGTTGCCGAGTGACGCAATTTATCAATTTCATCATTAATCTGCGCATCTTTTTCAATAAACGTATCTGTTTGTGGTACATACGCTTCTGGCTGATAATAATCGTAGTAACTAACAAAATATTCAACTGCATTATTCGGGAAAAAGTCTTTCAACTCACTATATAACTGCCCTGCTAACGTTTTATTATGAGCCATAACAAGTGTTGGCTTTTGCACTTCTTTAATGACATTTGAAATCGTAAATGTCTTACCCGTTCCTGTCGCTCCAAGCAACACTTGCTTTTTCTTTCCACTATTAATTCCCTCTACAAGCTTCTCTATAGCTACCGGCTGATCACCTTGCGGGGAATACGCTGAGACAATTTCAAATTGACGTTCCAAGAAAATCCGACCTCCTCATAAAAATCTGTATTATTATTTTACCACGAATACCTATAAAAAACCTAAAAAAACGAACAGATATTCGGTAAAGTTTTCGACAATATACACATAGAAAAAGGAAGGAGTAAATACTTCCTTCCTCTACTAATTCTATTTTTTAGGTACATATACTAAGTCATATCCATTGCGCCCAGCTTCATTCATACAATCTATTAACCGATAAGTACTTCCTGATTCGCGCTGCTCTTTAACAATACCTTTACAACTATCTTTATGTAACCCTTTATCCTTCCCAGCAAATTTGTCTTTTCTATTATCTGACACATAAAATATATCGTTCCCACTATACTCTAACGTTTGAAAAATCGGGTCCCCTTCAAGGGTATACTGTACAATTCTTATTTTATCAACTTCCCTTTGCTCGACATTCAAAACGAACTTTTCAAATTTATCTAGATTGAGAATTCCTGCTCCCTTTACAATGACATCATTCTTCTTATCAATTGTAGTGCTAGATGGTGAACATGCTACTAAACTAAAGAGAAATAGACTTATAAAACTGGTTCTTTTTCCTATTGTCATCCTCTCCTATAAAAATTATTTGTATACCAGAAAAGCTACTTTCAATTATGAAAGTAGCTTTTCTTTTCCTTTCTCCTTCTTCGGAAAAATCACATATGAAAATGAAATCGCTGTATCAACTAAAAATATAATCGCCCACACTTGACTCACGCGACTTGCAGCTTTATTTAAAACGATTCCCGATTCTAACCAATTACCCCATTGTTCAAATGGAATAAATCCATACGCGAAGAAAAAAAATATGTGCACACCAACGAATAAAACAAGATGTAATACCCAATTTTTTATTTCCTGCTTTGCATAGGCCATACCTGTTAATTCTACCTGTTCTTCAATAATAGGCGCCGGTTCATTACGCCATTTCGCAACTGATTTTTGTACAAATATATCAAGCTTCTTTAAATCCTTTTTCCCGTAGAAAACTGCATATAATAAAATGATTACAGTAATAATCTGAAAGTTAGAGAACTTTCCTGTTTGATAATAGTCCACTACCCCTAAAGTTAAAATAAATACTTCATTTACGAGGAGTACAATCCCCATAATAAAACTCGCCCTTTTCAAACGGAATCCGTAGCGAAGTAAAAAGAAACCGATAGCTGATAACCAAAATACAATTTCTGCCCCAATTAAAAAATACCAACGATATTCTGCGAGTATACTCATTTATCCTTCTCCCTTTCATCATAAATACGAAAAGCCTCATCCATATATGCTAAAAGTTCTTCTTCAATTGGATACATGCTCATTTTCTGTGAATCTTCCTTCGATTTTCTAACTTCCCATAACTTATCTAAAAACGCTTCGTCACCATTAGCCATTTCTAAACATTTCTGCATTAATTTCTTCGTTGCCTCTTGTACTTCATCACTTGCGACTTCTTTACCGTCTTTCATAAAAGTACGTAATTGCTTTAATAAATCTACCCATTCTAAAACATTCGGATCTTCCTCACTCATATTTGGCAAATTCTGAAGCAATTTTTGTTCTTCCTTTGAAAATACTTCATTTTGAAATATTTCACGTATACGAGGGGACTGTTTTGAAAGCTGAATAAGTTCAAACATAACTTTCCAATCAAGTTCTCCCTCTACATCTACCGAATAAACAACTGCTTGTAAAACACGCTCCATTCGATTAAATTTCTTTTGTTCTTCCTGTACAAACCGAAGTTGTTTTTCAAGCGAATTTTTTAAATCCAGCTCACCTTTTACTAACATATTCGCAGCTTCTTTTAATGAAAATCCCATTTCTTTCAAAAATAAAATTTGTTGCAAACGAATAACGTCATTTTCACTATATAACCGATGTCCACCCTCTGTTTTTCCGCTCGGCTTTAATAAATCTATTTGATCATAATAACGTAGTGTACGTACTGTAACCCCTGTTTCTTTCGTCAATTCTTGTATTGAAATCACTACCATCACCTCTTCCCTCTCATTATAAAAGATGACGTTACGTAACTTTCAAGCGTTTTGTAAAAAAAATACAAAAAGCTGTTTATACAAAGTGTATAAACAGCTTTTATGGAAATAACCCCTTTTGTATGGCGCGCCCACAAAATAAAATAAGTGCTCCAACGACAACACTCGTTGCCGTTTTATGATAATGGGCTAATAATAATAAATAATACGATAAACCTACAGTACCAATCATAATACAAATGCTCGGCACTGGATTACGAGAAAAGTTTTGCATTCCCCAAAGAAGCGAAAATATAGCTGTAGCGACACATAACACCGGTAATCCCATCCCAGTTCCCCTTTTTCTATCTATTATTCCTTGTTGCTAACACGCTCGTTGATGCGATACTAATTAATAAATCAAAACCAATCCTTATATATTTAAACGTTTACTCTAATTGAAATCTCTCAAGCTTATCATTTATTTTCTTTCTCCTTACTCCAGCGTAAATATTTCCTCCACCTTCACTCCAAAATACTTGGCGATTTTTAAAGATAACTCTAGACTCGGATTGTAATGATGGTTTTCAATCGCCACTATCGTCTGCCGCGTCACTTGCATCGCCTTTGCCATTTCAACTTGCGTTATATGATTTTGCTTTCTTAACTCTTTTATTTTATTTTTCACACCCATAGGCTCCACCTTCAAAAGTAAAGATATCTTTACTTAAATTATAAATATTTTCCAGTTATAAGTAAAGATACCTTTACAAATTTTAGAAAAACGTTTCACTGAACACCTACTCTAATAAAGTACAAGAGTAATTCAATTTATATCAGCGCAACTTAAATTATATCGGCGATTTCCCAAATATATCAGCGCAACTCCATTTATATCGGCGATTTTTTAAATATATCGACTTACCGACAAATATCGACATCCGTAGCGCTACTATAATCATAAGAAAAAGCTGTCCCCAAATACCTTCGGGAACAGCTTTCTCCTCTACTACATAAATCCTAGCGCATATACAAGAACGTATCCAAGAACCGATAAGCAAACCGAGCCAATCAGCCCCGCCACGAACGCTTTGCTTCCTAACTTACGGAACGTTTTAAACTCTACATTTAAACCAAGTCCTGCCATCGCCATTGCGATTAGCATATAAGCAATGACAACAATGTATCCCGCAACTACTTCTGGAATAATCCCGAGCGAATGCACTGCACTCATCGCTAAAAATCCGAAAATGAACCATGGAATTGGAAGGTCGCGCCACGATCTTTTTTCCTTGCTTCCTTCACTCTTTCCAAACCATAATCCAATTAAAATTGCTACTGGTACGAGCATTGCAACGCGCGTTAGCTTCACGATAACTGCGATGTCTATAGCCGTACTTCCTCCTGGCGCCGCGGCTGCGATAACATGAGCAATTTCATGCAGCGTGGCCCCTGAGAATACACCGTAACCATATGGAGATAGGCCAAGCACTGGATATAACAACGTATAAATAAGCGTAAATATCGTACCTAAAATAGCAATAATTGCAGCCCCAACTGCCGTTTCATCATCTTTTGCTTTCACTTGCGGCGCAATTGCCACGACCGCTGCCGCCCCGCAAATTGCTGTACCACATGCGGTTAAAATCCCAAGTTTCTTTTCTACCTTAAATACTTTCGTTAGTCCATATACAACGAAAATCGTAAATGTAATAACAACCGCTGCGATGACCAATACTTTCGGCCCTGCCTTCGCAATATCAACAAGATTTAATCGCATTCCAAGTAAGATGATTCCAAAGCGCAGCAAATTCTTACTCGCAAAGTTCGTCCCTGCAATCGCATCTTGAGGGACTCCAATTGCAGCGCGCCAAACCATCCCAATTAGAATAGCAATTACTAATTGTCCCATAATATTTAAAAATGGAAGCTCTGCTAAATATTTCGCGGCAATTGCGATTAATAATGTAATCCCAATTCCTTGCGAAAATCCAAAACGCTTCTTCTTTTGTATAACAAGTGTTTGTTCCATTTTGAACCACTCCAATAATCGTATTGGAACATGCATGTTCTTTCTACTTACATTATAAGAGAGTTTCTATAATAAGTTTAATACCAATACCAAATCTCTATCATTAGAAATACTTATGATAAGATAATAGAAAAAGAAAGGAGCCCATTATATGAACGTAGACATTTTAAAAATTTTTGTTACTGTCGTTGAACAGAAACACTTCTCCCGTGCAGCAGAATTATTAAACCTTTCACAGCCTGGAGTAAGTATGCATATACGCAACTTAGAAAACGAATTTGGCACTACACTTATTCAACGCTCCCCGAAGCACGTCCAAGTTACTGAAGCTGGAAACATATTATATATACATGCAAAGCAAATGCTCTCTCTTTACGAAGATGCTAAACAAGAAATTAATGAACTACATAACGTTGTAACAGGAACACTTCGCATTGGTGCTAGTTTTACAATTGGCGAATACTTACTTCCAAAAATACTGGCTAACTATGCGAATGAAAATCCACACGTCGAAGTTCATACTTTCATCTCAAATACAGAAGACGTTTTGCAAAGCCTTCGCTCTAATCAAATTGATATCGGCCTAGTGGAAGGACAAGTCGTATACGCCGACGTAGATGTTGAAACATTTATGCAAGATGAAATGAAGCTCGTCGTCCCGCCAAATCATCCATTACTCCGCACAAATGAAATAAATGAAAGTACACTCCAAGATCAAGTATGGGTATTAAGAGAAAGTGGTTCTGGTACACGCGCTTATAGTGACCGCTTTATTCATCAACACCATTTAAAAATGAAACGATTCTTTACATTCAGTAGTATCCAAAGCGTAAAGGAAGCTGTTAGTGCCGGGCTTGGCATCGCTATCCTTTCTGATTGGACTGTACGGAAAGAGCTATTAGCAAAAGAACTATTCCACGTCGAAGTTCCAAATGAACAACTAATCCGTCCGTTCTCCATCGTGCGCGGTAAATATTTCATTCCATCTAAAGCCATTCAAGTGTTCTTAAATCATGTAGATTCTTTTGCGAAAAAACAGAGTTGACCTTCACATTAGTGTGAAGGTTTACAATACATGTAAAAGGAGTGAAATACATTGCGAATTGGAGAATTATCAAAAGAAACTGGCGTTAGTGAAAGATCACTAAGACATTACGAAGAAAAGGGCTTACTCCCTTCTAAGCGCCTTGCGAATGGTTACCGTGATTTTGATGAAAGTGCCATCGAAAAAGTGGAGCTTATTCAAATGTACTTACAAATTGGCTTAAATTTAGAAGAGACGGCAAGGATGCTGCGCTGCCTTGAAATTGAACCGCACCTGTACGACAATCCGTGCAGCAGTATCCTTACGCTTTACGAAGATAAACTCAATGAAGTAACAAAGCAAATCTCATTGCTTTCCAACATCCAAACGAATTTGCAAAAACACGTTTCACTCCTAAAACATGCAAAAGAAAAGGGATGATTACATGTTTGTTATACATGGCAGTTCAAGACAAAACGGAAATACAGAAGCTTTAACACATATGATGATAGAGGACATTGAAACAGAACAAATTTATTTGCGTGATCATACTGTCTATCCTATTACAGACCAACGTCATGATGCAGAAGGATTCCAATCCGTAAATGATGACTATGAGCAGTTAACGAAACGCATGCTAGAACACGACACGATTATCTTTGCTACACCATTATATTGGTACGGAATGAGTGGACATATGAAAAATTTTGTTGATCGCTGGTCACAAAGCTTGCGCGATACATCCCTTCATTTCAAAGAAAAAATGAAAGGCAAAAAAATGTATGTTGTCATCGTTGGCGGGGACAACCCAAAGGTAAAAGCATTACCGCTTATTGCTCAATTCCAATATATCTTTGATTTTGTTGGCTCTTCATTTGAAGGTTATGTTATCGGGAATGCGAATGGACTGGATGAAATTAAAAACGATGCTGAGGCGCTGGCAAAAGCACAATTGTATAATGATACATTCAAAAATAGCGAACAGAAATAAGTTTGACAAACCCTTTTGTATGCGCATACAATAAAAGTAATATTATGAAAGGAAGGTACTTTGACCAATGAAGTTCTAATTCTCTTATTTATTTCATCCATCACAAATAGTGAACAAAAATGATGAAAACTAGCAGGGGATTAGTCTGTCCATTTGTCGATACTTTCTTTCGAAACGATCATGTAAAAAATCGTTTATTTATGTACGATTTTTTTACATACAAGGGCGACGTTTATCCTCTCTAGTGAAACTAGGGAGGTTTTTTTATGACTATTTTATTCGCAAGTAATATTGAAAAGAGCTTTGGTGATCGCACACTATTTACATTACCATCACTGGAAATTCAAGCACAGGATCGCATAGGAATTGTCGGAGTCAACGGAGCTGGTAAATCTACGTTATTACAAATATTAAGTAAAGAAATAGAAGCTGACAGAGGCATAGTAACTCATCATAGTTCTATCAGCATCATTCCTCAGCTTAGCGAAGAACTACCGGAAACTGCTTCTTCTCTTGCAAAAGGAAAATGGAGTATTTCAAACGTTACCGACGCAATGAGCGGCGGTGAACGAATGCGGCTAAAGATCGCCCATGCTCTCGAACAAAATGCAGGCATTTTATTCGCTGATGAACCAACAAGCCACTTAGATATGGTCGGTACAGAGCAATTAGAAAAGGCACTTTCGTCTTATAAAGGAGCACTTGTTTTAATATCGCATGATCGTGAATTTCTAGATAATATATGTACCAAAATTATTGAAATTGAAGACGGTACTATTCAAGAGTACAAAGGGAATTATTCAAACTATCGAAAACAAAAAGAACGTGAACGAATACAAAAACAAGCAGAATATGAGCAATATGTACAAGAAAAAAATCGTTTAGAACAGTCCATTCTACAAAGAAAGCAACGTGCTTCTAACATGACAAAAATCCCAACGCGGTTCAGTTCATCTGAATCTAGACTTTATAGGTTAAGTGGGGCTCATGGCCAAGAACAGGTTAGCAAAGCAGCGAAGGCATTAGAGACACGTCTCGAAAAACTAGAAAAGAAGGAAAAGCCAAAGGATCTTTCTCAAGCTCAATTTGACGTGCAATACCATACTCCCATTCATAGTAAGGTGGCAGTACAATTCAATAAAGCAACAAAGAAAATAGGCGACCGCACACTATTTAAAAATATGAATGGAACTATTGCCCCTGGTGCAAAGCTTGCCGTTTTAGGGGCAAATGGAAGCGGCAAAACCACTTTGTTCAACATGCTTCTCACAAACGAGCGTGGCATGCAGCTATCGAAAAGTTGTAAAATTGGATACTTCGAACAAACATTATCTATTTTAAAAACAGATAAAACCATTTTAGAAAATGTTCTAGAAGAAACAAACTATACAGAAGCATTCGTTCGCACAATACTTGCACGACTTCTATTCCGCCGTGAGGATGTTCATAAACCTGTGCATGTTCTAAGCGGGGGTGAACGAATGAAGGTTGCACTCGCAAAAGTATTTTTAGGAAACTATAATATGCTTCTGCTAGATGAACCGACAAACTATTTAGACTTAGCAACGCAAGAAGAATTAGAAACCATGTTACAAGAATATCCTGGCACAATACTTTTCATTAGCCATGACCGTGCCTTTATTCGCTCTGTTGCAGACCATATTCTACAAGTAGATGAGAGTGAACCAAGAATCTTCCACGGTAATTACGAGCAATACACAAAAAGAACCACCGGAGCTTCTGTAAACGCTACTGAGCAAGAATTGTTACGATTACAAACAAAATTAACAGAAGTCATCGGCCGGATTTCCATTCCAAATCATCACGATGACATCACATCTCTCGAACAAGAATACGCAAAATTATTAACTCAAATTCAAAAATGTAAAGAAGCGCTCTAATGTCTTCCCTATATATCGACGGGGCCTTCCACATTTCCCAAGAAATATTGAAACTTCGACATACAAAGTAAAAAGCCGTGCATCAGCACGGCTTTTTACTTTATATGCGGACAGCAGTCCCGCTCACCGCAACCATTAACATACCTTCGCGAACTACTTCGTAATCCACGTCGATACCAACAATTGCATTTGCATTTTTTTGTCTTGCGAAAGTTTTCATCTCTTCCATTGCGATGTCGCGTGCTTCTTTTAATTTACTTTCATAAGCGCCAGCACGACCACCGACAACGTCACGAACAGAAGCGAAAAGGTCACGAACGATATTCGCACCCATAATCGCTTCTCCATTGACGATATCGATATACTCAATAATTTCTTTTCCTTGAATTGTAGACGTTGTTGTTACAATCATACTTTATAGCCTCCCATATGAGATTTTTACCTACTTATGGTGCACTAATTCAGTACAAATTATATTTACGAACTAAACTGAGCTTCGTATAACCTACTGTATCCTCCGCCTTGCTCAATTAATTCATTATGTGAACCTTGTTCTGCAATGCCATCTTTATTTACAACGACGATGCGATCTGCATTTTTAATCGTTGCAAGTCTGTGAGCGATAACTAGCGTTGTGCGACCGACAGCTAATTCAGCAAGCGATTTTTGAATCGCAAGTTCTGTCTCTGTATCTAGTGCAGAAGTTGCTTCATCCAATATTAAAATTGGCGGGTTTTTCAAGAACATACGAGCAATAGCTAGACGCTGCTTTTGTCCACCTGAAAGTTTCACGCCGCGCTCACCGATAACAGTATCTAAACCTTCCGGCTGTGAGTAAATTAAATCTTCTAACTGCGCACGTTTTACTGCCTGCCAAATTTCAGGCTCTGATGCCTTTAAATTTCCGTAAGCGATATTTTCACGAATTGTTCCTGAAAATAAGAACACGTCTTGCTGCACAATTCCAATTTGCTTACGAAGTGAAGATAATGTCATATCTTTCGTATCAATCCCATCAATTTGAATTGATCCAGATGATTGCTCATAAAAACGTGGTAATAGGCTACATAACGTCGTTTTCCCAGCTCCTGATGGTCCAACGAACGCAACCGTTTCACCTGCATGTATTTTCAAACTAATGTCATTTAAAATTGGTTCTTTATTTTCATATCCGAACGTAATGTTGTTATATTGAATATCACCATGTACATGTTTAACTTCCATTGCATCTTTAGAGTCTACAATGTCAGGCTCTGTTTCAAGAAGCTCTACATATCTTTTAAAACCGGCGATTCCCTTCGGATAGCTTTCGATTACCGCGTTAATTTTTTCAATTGGGCGGAAGAAAATATTCGTTAATAGAACGAATCCGATAAATCCACCGTACGTTAATTCTCCTTGCAGAACAAACCATGTACCGCATATTAAGACGAAGAGCGTTACGAGCCGCATGAGCATATAACTAATCGATGAATTTAACGCCATAATTTTATACGCCATTAATTTCGTTGTACGGAAACGAGCGTTGTTGACAGCAAATTGCTCTTTCTCAAACTTTTCATTTCCGAATGCTTGTACAACACGAATTCCCCCAACATTGTTCTCAATGCATGCATTAAAATCAGCAACGTCTGAGAATAAACGTCTAAATGTACCTGTCATTTTTTTATTAAAGTAAAGTGCTAACCATAATAGGAATGGAATGACGAAGAACGTTAATAACGCTAACTTCCAGTTGATCATCATCATAAATGAGAATGCCCCAACTAAAGTCATTACGGCGATAAATAGATCTTCTGGTCCATGGTGAGCAATTTCCCCAATTTCCATTAAATCGTTTGTAAGGCGTGAAATTAAATGACCAGTTTTATTATTATCAAAAAATCTGAATGATAGCTTTTGAATATGATCAAATAATTTCTGCCTCATATCTGTTTCAATGTTAACACCAAGCATATGTCCCCAATATGTAACGACATATTGTAAGCCTGCATTTAACATATAAACTGCGAGTAAACCGAAACAAGCCCATAAAATAAGCGTCCAGTTTTGCCCTGGCAATAACTTATCAATAAATTGATTTACGATAAGCGGGAAGCCGAGTTCTAATAATCCTGCGACAACCGCACAAGAAAAGTCGAGTATAAATAAACCTTTATACGGTTTATAGTACGAGAAAAATTTACGCAGCATATCTTACCTCCATTTTCCAAAATTAAAAAGACTCCCTAAATGATAACCATTATCAAATAATTATTCAAGTTATCCGTCTATGAAACTGAAAATAAGCTTTGCGATAGTTGTCGTTTTTTGCTGGAAAGTCGATATATTCGAATAATCGCCGATATATTTCGAGTTGCGCTGATATATTCGGATAATCGCCGATATAAATTTCATTTACTAACTACCCTTCCCCCAAAAAAACAAAAAAGGTATCACCACAAGGTGATACCTCTCCTTCTATTACATCGCTTCCGAATCCCACTCGTGCTCCTGCTCAACGAATACAATACCTAATTCGTGATGCCCACCAGCATATAATGCAGTTTGTGCAAGACGAAGCTCACCATTTGTATCTAATACTTCTAATTTACAAAATGCTCCTGTCGTCTTCGTTTGAAGCGCATCATAAAATTCCTCGGCGCTTTTTGGAATGACTCCATTTACTTTCGTAATAATTTCTCCAGGCAGTAATTTTAGCTCTGCTCCAATTGTATTTGGAATTGTATCTAGTACAACGAGCCCATCATTGCGTGCAGCAAAATATGCTGGTCTTGTTTCATCGGCAATTTTCTCTTGCATCGAGATTGTGAAACGCCCAAGCATTGCGACTCCCATCGCGATAATTGCAAGTACGTGCCACCAGTAACTTGCGACTCCTAAAACGAGCACAAGTCCTGCTAATCCATAAACACGTCTTCCTGTAAATAATAAGGCTTCCGTCGGCTCATAACTTTTAATCTTTCTCATAAATCCAATTAAAAATGGAACGAGGAATAGAGAATATGTATTTGAACCGATTGAAACGACAGGCCACCATGAAATAAACTGCGTTACCGCATCACCCGGTACAAGAATAAAAATAGGAACGATCCATAAACGCTTTGATTCGTGTAAACCAATCTTTAATCCACGCTTCCCCTTCCTAATCCTCGGCGTCGAATATCCTACTGCGTTTTTAGAAATCAATAAGCCTTCTACAATAAGCATAACGCCTAGTAAAATAACAAGGGATACAATGGTACTCTCTTCACCTTCTCGAAGCTGTAAAAAGGAAACTGGTAGCTTAGAAGATAATAGAACACATACAATCGCAATGCTAAATGTATAAGCCGCCGATAAATATCGATACATAGCCGTTAATCCAAATAGTAACGTCCAAATTAAAATGGCCCATAAGCTCGCTTTAGAAACAACAAGTCCAAGCCCAATCGTAACAATAGATACTACTAATCCGTATCCAATCCCTTCAAATAGAGAGGTTCGCAGTTCAAACCAAATATCATAAACTTTAAAAGAAAAATCTTTTCGTTCTCTTAACATACGTAAGTATCCAACGAAGATACTACTTATTACAAATATATAGACAGCAGGGTGTAAGAAAAAACGTCCAACTGCCCGCATTATTTCAAAAATCCACGCCTCCATGAACTCATTCACCACCATTTATATCATTCTTTCTTTTTATATTATCATAACTAAACAAACGTTTGTTTAACACAAAAAAATACAGGCAGCAAACTGCCTGTATTTCTTCTTATTTTGCCATTAATTTTAATGCTGACTGTAATTGTAGATCATTTTCTCCAGAACGAATTTTTTCGATAATTTTAGTTTGAATCGCTTCAGCTGTCTTTTTATCAAGCTGTCCTGTCGCTTCCATCTCATTTGCATTTTGGAATGCTTTCAGAGCCGATTCTGTCTCTTTACTAAAGTATCCATCTTCACGACCTGGTACATACCCTAAGCTCTTAAGCATTTCTTGAGCATGTTTTACTTGTACATCATTTGAATTGTATGAAAGTGTTTTTTCAATTTGAATTGGTGTCGCATGATAATAATTTGGTTGCTTCACTTCTACTGTTGGCGCGATTCCTTTTTTATGAATCCAGTTCCCATCCGGTGTTAACCATTTAAACATCGTTAATTTAATGTTGCTGCCGTCTTTAAATGGAACAGCTTGCTGGACAGTACCTTTACCAAATGTCTTTTCACCAATTAAATCGTATCCTTCTCCTTCTTTTAGCGCACCCGCTAAAATCTCTGAAGCAGAAGCACTTCCATTATCAATTAATACTGAAATTGGATATGGTTTTCTCTCTTTCAGTTCCGTAGAGAATTTCTTCTTCTCACCATTTCGCTGCTCTACTTGTAGCATCGGCTTTTTATTCGTCATAATTTCCCCTAGTATATCTTCTACACTATTTAAATAGCCACCAGGATTACCACGTACGTCAATAACTAAGCCTTTTATATTTTTCTTCTCTAACTCTTTTAACTGATCCTTAAATTCTTTCGCTGTATTTTCAGCAAAAGAAGTGATTTGCATATAACCGATATCTTTTCCACTCTCTTGCTTCACAGAACTAAATACTGTAAAGATTGGAATCTTTTCACGCTTAATTTTAAATACGATCGGATCAGTTACTCCCGCACGTTTAATTTCAATTGCGACAGTCGTTCCCTTTTTACCACGAATTTTTAATACTGCTTCTTCACGTGATAAGTCTTTCACACTGTTTCCATCTACAGATAAAATTTGGTCATTCGGTTTAATTCCTATCTTTTCTGCTGGTGAACCTTTAATTGGCGATACGATAATAAGCTTACCGTCCGTCTTGTTCACCTCAGCCCCAATCCCCTCTAATTCGGGATCAAGCGATTCACTAAACTGTTTGGCTGTTTCTTTATCCATATACGTGGAATAAGGGTCCTTCAGCGTAGACAACATACCTTGTATTGCACCTTCAACTAACTTTTCATCTTTCACGTCTTCCACATAACGTGAATCAATTAGTGCATACGCCTCATTAATTTTTGCCAAATTCCCTTGCGCAGTGCTAGCATTCCCACTCGAAATTGTTTGCGTTACTTCTGATGGGTTAACCCCAAATACAGACATGCCTGCAAACATTCCGCCAGCACCAATTAAAAATGCAACAACCATTCCAATAATTGCAACTCTACGTTTCAATGCGGAATTCCCCTTTCCAAAACACACAGGTGGTGTAGCAAAAGGCATCACACAGTGTGTGATGCCTTTACCTATTTCTACTATATGATAAGCTTGTACGAATTATGTTTGCAACTTTTTATACTTTTAAGAAGCGACGAATTGACATTACACTTCCCCACATACCGATTAAAGCACCGATTAACACTAGTAAACCAGCTAATTGGAATACGAACGGACTGTATGGTAGAAGCTCGAAAATTGTTCCGCCAAGTTTTTCATTAAACACACCTTGCAACGAATTATACGTAATTAGAATTAGGCCAATTGGAATAATTGATCCTAATACTCCTAAGAATAATCCCTCTAGCAAGAATGGCCAACGAATAAACCAGTTTGTTGCACCAACAAGTTTCATAATTTCAATTTCTGTACTACGAGCATAAATTGTAATTTTAATTGTATTAGAGATTAAGAACATCGCTGTGAATAAAAGACCAGCAATTAACGCAATCCCAATGTTACGACCAGTTTTTACAGTATCAAATAATCGTTCAACTTGCCCTTTTCCGTACTGAACATTACTAACAAACTGCATTTTTTCAACCTTCTTCGCGATTGTCGCTGTATCGGTTGGCTCTTTTGCTTTTACAACGAATACGTTTTTAAGTGGGTTATCTTGTTCAAATAACTCAAACGTTTTTCCACTATCACCTAAGCTTTTAATTAAACGTTTTAACTCTTCTTCTTTAGAAGAATATTTAATAGAATCTACTTTTGCAATCTTACTCATATCTTCTTCTAATTTCTTTTGATCCGCTTCTTTTGCAGCTGGATCAATGTGTACACGAATCTCTACATCTTGCTCTACTTTCGTCGCAAAATGGTTCATATTCATAATCGCTGTTAAAAAGACACCTACAAGTAATAATGTAACTGTTACTGCACTAACAGAAGCAAATGTCATCCATCCGTTACGTGATAGATTCTTTACACCTTCTCGCAAATGTCGACTAAGGGTCTTAGCCTTCATATCCGTATCCTCCCTCAATCTCATCTCGAACAATTTTTCCGCCTTCAATCGCGATTACACGATGACGGATTGTATTTACGATATCTGCATTATGCGTCGCCATAACGATCGTTGTGCCGCGCTCATTAATGCGAGTAAAAATATTCATAATATCAAGAGCTGTTTCAATATCTAAGTTACCTGTTGGCTCATCGGCAATTACAACCTTTGGTCTATTTACAATTGCTCTTGCAATAGCCACACGTTGTTGCTCCCCGCCCGAAAGCTCACTTGGAAGTGCGTCTGCACGATCTTCAAGGCCTACAAGACCTAGCACTTCTGTTACACGCTCACGAATTGCATCCGGTTCTTCTTCAATTACTTCTAAAGCAAACGAAACATTCTCATATACCGTTAATTTAGGTAGCAATTTAAAATCTTGGAAAATTACGCCTAATTGACGACGAAAATACGGAACGTCTCTTTCTGCCAATGTTTCGATAGTAAGTCCATTTACATTAATAGATCCTGTAGATGGTTTCTCTTCACGATACATCATTTTAATAAATGTAGATTTCCCGGCTCCACTCGGTCCAACTACGTATACGAATTCACCTTGTTTAATGTTAACTGTAAGACCAGCAATGGCTTTCATACCATTCGGGTACTCCTTATAAACATTCGTCATTTTTATCATTATTTATCACCCAATACTTAATGATTTTTTTCGAAATACTTTTCTGTACATCTGAAAATAAAAGACATCCTTCATTTTCATTTATTCATCCTTGTTGAAGGTAGTTTACTTATGCTTTCTCATAAGCAATACCACTCTATGTAATATATTTCAGCAAAATTCTACAAACCCCATTGTAACATCAAACGGTTTCCAATTTGGATACATTTTTGTTACAGTTATGTTACATACCAGAAAAAAGGAAAACGAGTTGACTATATTATCAACTCGTCCATTTCACCTTTTTTATTTATGTTCAGCTAACCATTCAGATACTTTTTTCGCATCTTCACCTTGAATAAGTCCTGGTGACATTGAACCGCGGCCTTTTTTAATAATCTCTTCGATATCTGCAGCGTCGTACTTACCGCCTACTTTTCTTAAATCAGGTCCAGTTGCCCCTGATAAATCTGTTGCGTGACATCCCGCACAACTTCTTTGGAAAATTTGTTCTGCGCTGTCTGTGCTTGCAGACTGTTTCGAAGACTTACTCTCTTCTTTATTTCCGCATGCTCCTAAAGCAAAAACAACCGATGTCCCTAGCGCAATAGCCAACAATTTCTTTTTCACTTCTATCGCTCCCTATTGTTGATATTCTTTTTATTCCTAACACACTCATTTTCATTATAAGCATTATCTTTATATAGAAAAACTAAGGTGTATTTCATATTCCTCAAAAATACAGTGAGAACCTTGATAAAATAAAGCTTTCATAAGTTGTTTCAATTCTGTGAACAACTAAAAAAACTTCTATAAAGTATCCTTTTTAAAAGGAAAATTAGAAAAGTTCTATATAAATCTTTACCCTATTACCGCTCTATTTTACTATTCTCTACTTTTTACAAAACAATATACAGCATTGTAATCTACATATAATCCCATCAAAAAGAGAAGTTGTCGTTTCCAACTTCTCTTCCTCTTTACTTCATCTATAAAAATAAAATCAAATTCTTTATATCCTCTATTGTCCTCAGCATGCGCCAACAATTTCGTTGGCTTTTTTTCGCTTATTAGATGCGAGAACGTAAGTAAGCATCAATAAATGGATCAATCTCTCCATCCATAACAGCTTGTACGTTACCAACCTCCGTATTTGTACGATGGTCTTTTACAAGAGAATACGGGTGGAATACATAAGAACGGATTTGGCTACCCCATCCGATTTCTTTTTGCTCTCCGCGAATTTCATCTAATTCTGCTTGTTGCTCTTCTAGTTTCTTTTGATATAATTTCGCTTTTAACATTTTCATCGCATGCTCACGGTTTTTAATTTGAGAGCGCTCCGACTGACATGTTACAACCGTATTTGTCGGTGTATGTGTAATACGAACTGCTGAATCTGTCGTATTTACGTGCTGCCCACCAGCTCCACTTGCTCGGTACGTATCAATTTTTAAATCTTCTGTACGTACTTCGATTTCAACTTCATCATTGAACTCTGGTACAACTTCACAAGATACGAACGATGTATGACGGCGCCCTGAAGAATCGAATGGTGAAATACGTACAAGACGATGTACACCTTTCTCTGCTTTTAAGTAACCGTAAGCGTTATGACCTTTAATTAATAAAGTTACACTCTTAATACCAGCTTCATCACCTGGTAAATAATCAACCGTTTCTACTTTGAATCCGCGTTTTTCAGCCCAGCGTGTGTACATACGTAATAACATAGAACCCCAGTCTTGTGACTCAGTTCCACCTGCACCTGGATGTAATTCTAAAATCGCATTATTTTTATCATAAGGATCACTTAATAGTAACTGAAGCTCATACTCATTCATTTCTTGAATTAAGCCTTTTACTTCTGATTCTAATTCCTCATGTAAATCTTCATCATACTCTTCTTTTAAAAGCTCATGCGTGATTTCTAAATTTTCGAACGTCTCATCTAACTGACGGAACTTTCCAACCATATCTTTTAACGCATTCGCTTCATTAATTACAGCTTGTGCGCCTTGTTGGTCATCCCAAAATCCTGCGCCCATCATTTTTTCTTCTAATTCTGCAATTTGTTTCTCCTTAGTAGGGAGGTCAAAGAGACCCCCTAAAAGCCGCTAATCGCTTAGCCATTTTCTCTAATTCCTGTCTAATTTCTACTAATTCCATTTCCTTCACCTCTATGTAATTGCTGTTACTTTCGTATGAAAACAAGGGAAACTCTCTCCACTTATTACGGAGAGAGTTTAATCCTTCTTAATTATACATTTTTGATATAAAAGTTTGCAAAACAGCCAAAGCTACCGTCCTATATTACTGAACGATACCACAGCAGTTTTTATATTTTTTACCGCTACCACATTTACATAAATCGTTGCGGCCCACTTGGTCACCTTTTACAACTGGCTTTTTCTTTGCTTCTTCGCCATCACTAGAAGGATGAACAGCTTCACCTTGCACAACTTCTTGACGTTCTAAGTTTTGTTCAATTTCAGCTTTCATAATGTAACGAGAAATTTCCTCTTCAATAGAAGCAACCATTGACTCGAACATCGCGAACCCTTCCATTTGGTACTCACGAAGTGGATCGATTTGACCGTAAGCACGTAAATGAATACCTTCACGAAGGTGATCCATCGCATCAATATGCTCTGTCCATTTCGTATCTACAACGCGGAATACAACAACCTTCTCAAACTCACGCATTTGCTCTTCTGGCATAAGCTTTTCCTTTTCATTGTATCGCTCTATTAATTTCGCGATAATCGGTTCGCTCATTTCCTCAGGAGCAAGGCGACGTAATTCTTCTTCTTTTACATCTCCGTCTTGAAGAAGGTTTGTATTTAAGTAGTCAACAAGACCTTTAATGTTCCAATCTTCTTCAATTTCCTCTTGTGTATGAAGGGCAACAGCACGTTCTACTGTAGATTTCATCATACCTTCAATAATGCCGCGTAAGTTGTCAGACTCCATTACCTCTTGACGCTGTTTGTAAATAACTTCACGTTGTTGACGAAGTACATCATCATATTGCAGTAACTGCTTACGTGCATCATAGTTATTTCCTTCAACACGTTTTTGTGCAGATTCTACCGCACGAGAAACCATTTTACTTTCAATCGGCTGAGAATCATCCATACCAAGGCGGTCCATCATTGCTTTCATATTATCTGAACCAAATCGGCGCATTAATTCATCTTCCATCGATAAGTAGAACTGCGTAACACCAGGGTCCCCTTGACGACCAGCACGACCACGTAACTGATTATCAATACGACGACTTTCGTGACGCTCTGTACCGATAACTGCTAAACCAACGTTTTTCACATCGTCTCCAAGCTTAATATCTGTACCACGACCTGCCATGTTCGTCGCGATTGTTACAGCACCTTTCATACCAGCCTCTGCAATGATATCTGCTTCACGAGCATGGTTTTTCGCATTTAAGATGTTATGACGTACACCTTTACGCGTTAACATTTTTGAAATAAGCTCTGAAGTTTCAATTGCAACTGTACCTACAAGAACAGGTTGTCCTTTTTTATGACGATTTACAATATCCTCAACAACAGCATTGAACTTACCTTCCATTGATTTAAAGATTAAATCGGCACGATCATCACGAATAATCGGTTTGTTTGTCGGAATTACAATAACGTTCATATTGTAAATGTTACGGAATTCCTCTTCCTCTGTTTTCGCTGTACCAGTCATACCAGATAATTTTTCATACATACGGAAGTAGTTCTGGAATGTAATTGTTGCAAGCGTCATGCTTTCATTTTGAATTTCTACACCTTCTTTTGCTTCAATCGCTTGGTGTAATCCTTCGCTATAACGACGACCTTTCATAAGACGACCAGTGAATTGGTCTACAATTACGATTTCGCCTTCTTGTACAACATAATCTGTATCACGGTGCATAACAACGTGTGCACGAAGCCCCTGATTAATATGGTGAAGAAGTGCTACATGTTTTAAATCGAATAAGTTTTCAATATGGAAAGCTTTCTCCGCTTTCGTAATACCATCTTCTGTTAGCATTACATTTTTCGTTTTCACATCAAATGAATAATCTTTTTCATTTTCTAACGTACGAACAAATGCATTTGCAAACATGTATAGCTCTGTTGATTTTTGAGCTTGTCCTGAAATAATAAGCGGCGTACGTGCTTCATCGACTAAAATAGAATCGACTTCATCGATAATAGCAAAGTGAAGTGGACGTTGAACGCACTGCTCTTTATATAAAACCATGTTATCACGTAAGTAATCGAATCCAAGCTCATTATTTGTGCTATACGTAATATCAGCAGCATAAGCCTCTTGTTTCTCTTCGCGTGACATACTATTTAAGTTAATTCCTACCGTTAAGCCAAGGAACTCATGAAGTTGTCCCATTTCGCTCGCATCACGTTGTGCTAAATATTCATTGACTGTAACAACATGAACACCTTTTCCTGTTAATGCATTTAAATATACAGGTAATGTAGATGTTAACGTTTTACCTTCACCCGTTTTCATCTCAGAAATATTCCCTTCATGTAAGGCAATACCACCCATTAACTGTACGCCATATGGACGCATTCCAAGAACACGAGTTGCCGCTTCGCGAACAACTGCAAAAGCTTCAGGTAGTAGATCATCTACTGTTTCACCTTTTGTTAGACGTTCTTTAAATTCAAGCGTCTTTCCTTTTAATTGTTCATCAGTTAGTGGCTTAATAGATGACTCTAATGCATCAATTTGCTCAACTGTCTTTTGCATACGTTTAATTTGGCGTTGATTTACATCAAACACCTTTTTTAAAATACCGATCATAGGAAATACGCTCCTCTTTTTATTAAAATAAAACTTCCGATTGTTTTCTTTTTCTCTATTACAATCAGTCGTTATAAAAATCAAATGTATGTTATGCCAATTTTTCTCCTAATTAAAAAAACTAAAATGTATATACCTAATGATAATTGTAACACTTGTCTTATAACTATGACAACAATCGGCAAGATGTCGGGCCTTATATTCAAAAAAAGTTTTTATTTCATTTGTTACGTTCCTTTTCTCTGTCTCGCTATTTCAATTTCACGTTACAAATTTCGTATTAAATCTAAGTCATATTCTTTCAAGTTTCCTTTGAAAGAATATGACTACCAGAAATTCCTTAATAAAATCTAAATCAACAATTACAAAAAGCCGGAAACTTTGCAGGTGTAGCATCCATAGATACTTACACCTACAAAAAAACTCCGACTTTAAAAGATATTGTTATGTTGCAAAATCTACAAATACCATTAACATATAGCTGTATCAATCATAAATTTTATTAATTTATCGGTATTTCCAATTCATGATATTTCCCTTTCCTATCCTTCATAAAAGAAATGAATTTCACTTTAGTTGATTCATTTGAAAAGTTTTTATAATTTTTATAAGGGTCATCTCCTGTAAAATAATTTGTCCCTATATACCCTCGTACCGTTTTACCAGCAGGTATTACAGGATCAAACTGATATTTTTTAGGTAATTCCATTGAATAAGGGATTAAATTATAAAACTCACCTATTTTAGAATAAAACATTGTATCGGAAATAGACTTATTACTAAGCAAGTTAATATCTCGATTTGTTGTATTTGTAATATCTAAAGGTAACACATACGTCACTACTTCACGGTCTTCATAGGGATCATAAACTTTTGTAGGATCAAGAGGATCAAGTGCATGAAACGTAATTCCTCGCTCATCTTCAAAAGTTCTATTAGATAAAAACTCATCTTTTACCACTTTATAAGATTCATTATTTAGATTTAATGTTTTAAATCTAAATAAACTAGCAAATATACATAGCAACAGACACAATCCAATACTTATTAAGATATGTTTTCTCGTCACTCTTAATCTACCAACTTTCCATTATTAACATGTACAATACGATCTACCATTTCATTATCTAGAACATGCACATCATGACTGGCTACAACAATAGTCGTTCCCTTGGCTTTTTCTACTTTCAAAATATCTAAAACATCTTTTATCCCATCACTATCTAAAGCATTAGTTGGCTCGTCTAATAACAGTAATTTTGGTTGTTCCATTAAAGCTTGCGCTATCCCTAAACGTTGTTTCATACCTAAAGAGTATCTTTTATACTTTCTCTTATCTGTTTTATCAAGTCCAACCCTTTGAATAATATTATAAATCTCCTCATCGGAGATTTTATTGTTAATCGATGATAAAAATTTCAAATTCTGAAAACCAGTATACCCTGGAATAAAACTTGGATATTCAATCAATATTCCCATAGAATCAGGAAATTGCTTTTGTTTTCCAATTATTTCATTATCTATATAAACAACTCCAGAATTCAAGCGCATTAACCCTGATATAGCGCGTAAAATCATCGTTTTACCAGAGCCATTATGCCCCTTCAAAACTAAAAATTCGCCTTTTTTTACTGACAAACTAATATTATCTAACACAATATTTCCTTTTAATCTTTTCGTCATACATTCACATTTAATATAATTGTCCATAAATTATTCACCTATCACATCTAGTTTTTTAAAACAAAAACTACCTAATAAAATCATTACAACAACAATTACTACTCCTATTAAAAGTAAATCATTATATTGAATAGATTGATTATTACCTAAAGTCAATTGAATTGAACTGTGATCAACAAAATACCAACGATTTGGCATAACAAAAGAGCCTAAAAAATAAATACTATGAAAGAAAATAGACAAAAATAGGTACAACAACATTAGTACAAAAACAATAGTTATCGGTATATAAAAAGTTAAAAACTCAAAAATCAAAGCTAATAAAAAGCTTATAATTATTTGAATTAGCATAGTACCTAATATCTTATAAGGAAATTGACTATATAAATTTAAAAAATTATACTCGCCTAAAGAAAGCAAATAGTAAGCGCTAAACCAAATAAAATACATACCAATCCAAATAATAATTATATAAAAAAACAAAGATAATATTTTCGTTAACCACAGAAAATGCTTCTTCTTAACACGAGGAAATAAATAAACACCATTCTGTTGAATATCTGAAAAAGCAAAATTCCCTACAAGCAACAAAGGAGTGATTTGAAAGAATATCCAATAAAAAGGGATAGAAAATCGCCCCTCCTTATAAAAATAAGATAAATCCACAAAATCTACTCCATGAAAAAATCGATAAAAGGTAACATCTACTAATACAGATTCTTTACCATTACTAAGAGGCTGATTGTATAAAAAGGCAATTGCAATAATAGCGTAAATTAAGAATAAAAAAACCATTATCTTGATGGAATCTCGAAACCTTACATATAAATCTCTTTTTAACAAATAATATAAGATCATAATGTAAACTAGACCACCTCTGTCTCATCATTCATAGAAATATAACTTTTTTTAGATAAAATCCATACACTTATAAAAAAGATAAAAAAACAGCCAAATAAGCGTATAAATAAACCAGTAGCATCTTCAAAGACATTTATATAAAAAGCATTTGTAAATAAAAATCCATGTAATATAAATCTATCTAATAAAACAGCAGTAATCATACATATTATTACAAGTAAACTAGGTAAAAATAATTGCAATAAAGCACTTATCATACATATAAAAACACTCGCAAATAATTGAATGCAAAATAATAATGGATAATTTACATCAACACTAGTTACAGCCATCATAGTTGACATCAAAAACAACTGTAAAATCATACTCCCAGCAAAAAAGTAAACAAAAACGAATAATTTTAAATAATATATAGAAACTAATTTCAATGCATTATTCACTCTGTAAACAACATAAATACTAAAAAAGTTCGACATAGAATATACAGAAAAAACAATTGTTAAAGGAATAAATATAGTCGACAAATTATACAACGAAATAACCTTATACAAAGCTTCCAATTCGTTCATTTTCTCTTTTACAATTCCGGGTTCAAAATAATTGAACAAGCAACCAATGATACTAACATTAAGTACAAAAAGAATACTTAACCAAACATATTTCATCCTTATAGTTTCTTTCATAACATTATAAAAGAACATGCTTCCTACTCCCCCGTAAATAAAGAACTACAGAACAAAACCAAATACATAACAGTACACTAAGAAAAATTTGCAATTCAAAAAAGCCAAAATCTTTAATTAAATAATCTTTAGGATTGAGAATCCCTTTTCCAATACCAAGCCAAAAAATATGTAAAATAAATGGAACTAAATAAAATAAACTCGTTTTATAAAAAACGAAACTGATAAAGCTAAACTCGAAAAAACCGCACCGTATAAACCATTTAAAAATACATACATTAGAAAATATAAAGTAGGGTACTTATAATAAACTATATGAAATTGAGCTGTTGGCGAAACAGTAGAAGCCATATAATTTAATATTGGATGCGGAGCAACTGTTGGATAAGTCATCACATATAAATAAAAATTAAATAGTAAAGGGACACTTATAATAAAAAAAGATACGCTAAAATTAATAAAATAAAGCAGCTTAAAATAATAACATGTTCCCATCTTAGAAATAACAGGATAAATAAATCCATAATTTTTATCAATTCTATAAATCCCTGCTACAGCCATTGCGGAAAGCATAGGAAATATAAGTAAATAAAACTCACTATAAAACGATAATCTATTAAAATATAAAATATTAGATAAATATGGGGATACCTTTATAATCCCAGCATCGTTAAATCCTTTAGTTGTCACAAACATAGCAATATATTGAGCAATAACAATTACTAACATAATAAATAAAGACAACCAAAACATCCTACCTTTTAAAATCCTTCCTAAAAAGTAACTCATCTATAGCTCCTCCATAAACCATTAAATTTAAATCTTTTTTAATATGAACAATTGATCCGCAACACCATAACATTTCTTTTCTTTATTTAACCAAATGTAACGAAAAGAAACATTTGCTCTCTCTCCTTCAAATTTAGGAAACTCAACTTCATACTGATAAACATCATTTGTGCCTTTTCTTTTTACACTCTTAACTTCTTGTTTCCACTGAATTACTTCTCCATCAGTTTGTTCAATCCGTCCCAAGAGATACGTTGGTTTTTTCTTATTCGTAACACCCGTCAAAAAAACATAATAATTTTCTGGTATAACTCCTAATTTCAATTTTTTATTTGAAAGCTTATCCTCTATTAAACTATCATTTTTTTCTATTTGTCCTTGAAAGAAATCATCACCATTTTCACTTTCCAAAAACACTTGTTCAAAAATAGTATTTTTGTTAATTCCTTTTAATTCAATACTTTTCAAATTATCTTTTTCCGTTAAAGTATCTTCAATATGTACAATAGGTTCATCTACTTTCTTTTGACAAGAAACTAAGAAACTAATACTCAATATAAAAAAACAAACTAAAATATATTTTGAAATAAACCTCATTACAGCTCCTCCTATTTTAAAAATGAAATAGCAGGAAAAGTCGTATAATCCGGATTTGAAACTATACGACTTTTTCTAGCACTATAAAATAAATAATTTCAATTTATAATTTCTAAATCAATATTCAATGTAAGGTCCACTATGTCTTACACTATCAGGACTCCAAGCAGTAGGATAAGCATTATTTTCTCTAGAATAACCACCAAATCTCACAGGCACATTTTTCCCATGGTTTTCATATGCATAATTTTGAAAAAGATATGTTCTACCTGGTATCACTGTTCCTTCATGCTTACCTGAAACATTTACCCATTTTCTATCTTCTGCATTTTTATTTTTATCTGCTTCTGTCCAAACATTGAAAGAACCTCCGCCCTTCTCACTGCTCTTCACACGCATATACATAGAGGTAGGCGTCTCTTTAGGACGTGCATTAGTATAATCATATGGACTCCAAAGTCTAAAGGTAAAATTCACATGGTCATCCCTTGTACTAGCCTTAGCCGGTTCGGTTAAAGCGAAAGTACTAGCTAAAATACCTAACGATAAAACAGATCCAAACATAAAACGACTTTTTTTCTTAATGCCCACTAAAAGCACCTCCGATAATTTGTAGCATTATATTGATTGTATTTTTCCACTGAAGGAACAAAATCAATATAATACAATATTATGGTAACAACACCTCAACACACCTTCAATGGATTTCAGAATATTTAATATTACTTTTACACTTGCGAACATTTCGTTAAATTTTTAAAAACAATACTATATCCCTAGCAAAGAATTACTTGTAAAGGTAGCTACATTCCTATGCCTGTTCCAAATAATAAAGAGTAACTCACCTCTCTAAGTTTCGAATTTTCTCCTGCTGTTTTGAGGAAATACCGCCTAAAAATCACTTCTTAATGAAATCGGCTACTTATAAAACTTTTTTAACCTTGCTGCGAAAAATACAAAAAAAGCGCAGCCATTTCGGCTGCGCTTTCGAATTATTATTTAGTTTCGATTAAACCGTATTTCCCATCTTTACGGCCATATACAACATTAGTTTCGTTTGTATCAGCATTTGTGAAGACGAAGAAATTATGTCCTAGCATATCCATTTGTAGGATTGCCTCTTCAACGTCCATCGGTTTTAAATCGAATCGTTTTGTACGTACAAGTTCTAATTCATCTTCTTCTACCTCATCCAAAACAGCTACTGCTTCTGGAAGGATAAAGTTCGTTTTCATAGAACCTTTCTCACGTAACTTACGATTTACTTTTGTTTTATGTTTACGAATTTGTCGCTCAATTTTATCAACTACTAAATCGATAGCAGCGTACATATCGCTATTAGTTTCTTCTGCACGAAGTAATAAATCAGTAAATGGTATTGTTACCTCGACACGTTGCTTGTCAGAGTATACTTTTAAATTAACTTTAATCTCTGGGAATGTATCAAAATAACGCTCTAACTTACTTAGTTTTTTCTCTACATATTCCTTTAATGCTGGAGTTACTTCAATATTTTCACCACGAATGTTGAATTTCATAGATGAATTCCTCCTTTCAAGCCTATGTATTATAATTTCGACATTGGCTTAAAAACTCCTTCTAACTTTTTTAAAAAAATTAGTGGAATTGCGATTTTTTTATCGTTTTTTGTTGAAATGAAAAGATGCATCGTTTCTATCTTTATTTTATCCTATTAACATCGTGAGTAACGAATATAACTGTGGACAATTCGTTACAGAAAAGAAACAACTTTTTGACAACTTACACTATAACAAAAACCCCTTGCGAAAAACAAGAGGTTCTACTACATATATATAACGTTGCCACAAACGCAGCTTTCTCTTCCAAAAACAATATACCCTACAGTTTCACAACATTAGCTGCTTGTGGTCCACGTGCTCCATCTACAATGTCAAACTCTACTTGTTGCCCTTCTTCTAATGACTTATATCCATCTTGTTGAATAGCAGAAAAATGGACAAATACATCGTCACCATCTTCACGCTCAATAAACCCAAATCCCTTTTCTGCATTGAACCATTTCACTCTTCCTTGCATGTTCATTCCATTCCCTTCACTCTAAAAATCAGGGCATTCGCCCCATATTTTGACTATAACGAATGACAACATATGAAGTCAAAGAAGACTTATCGCCTTTTTATTATCCCTTTCGACACTGCCATATTAACTTCTACAAAGTGTCAAACTAGATACTTCTCTTGCCCCTCTTTCATATAACAAACTTCCGATTTGCCTAACTGTAATCCCTGTCGTATACACGTCATCAACGAGTAAAATATGTTGCTCAGAAAACATCTCTTCTCCCTGAAAATAAAAAGGATTGCTTCCTGACACCCTTTCTTTACGTGTCTTCTTACTTTGCTTTTCTGTTTCCCTTCTTCTTAATGATGGATAAGAAATTTTGACAGGCAAACAAGTTGCTAATAACTCAGCTTGATTAAAACCACGTTCAATTTCCCTTTCCTTACTAAGCGGAACAGCGATAACGGTTGAAACATTGGCAAAATACTTTTGAAATAAACTTCGAAAAGGACGATAAAAAATGTGCACTAACTCCGCATCCCCCCGAAACTTAAACTGTGCTACTATTTCTTTCATCTCATCATCATACATATATAACGAACGGTTTTTAAAAGAACGATACTTCTCCTCTTTCGTCCACCTTATACAATCTATACAAATACCGTCTTCTTGAAATGCGGCAGGAACAAATTCTAAAGGTCGCCCGCACTCCATGCAAATTTCTCCTATAATATAGGAAAGTTTCTGCTCACATCTATCACATATATATTTTCTATGACACTTTACAAAAAAAGTGTACCAACTAATCTTTTCTACAAAACACTCATCACAAAGTAAACAATGCATTAATCGATCAATCCTTGTTCTTTCGCATTTTTATTCATACCTTGAATATGTTTTTTCGCGCGCACCATCGCCTCTGTCTTGCCATAGTGAAAATAAATGACCTCTCCATACGGTGCTTCAAAGCTCCGCCCTGCTCGGCCCGCAATTTGTACGAGCGCACTTTCTGAAAACATTTCTTCTTCCGCCCCCAAAACTGCGACTTGCAAATTTTTCACCGTTACGCCTCGCTCTAAAATTGTCGTTGTAACTAATAATGGGATTTCTCCCTTTTTGAAAGCCGCTACTTTTTCTTTTCTCCCTGGATCTTCTGCATGTACACCTTCAATTCGATTGTTTAATGGTTTTAACAACAAGCTTATTTCTTCTATATATCGCACATGGGGGACGAATAAAAAAATAGGGAATTTTTTATTTAAGTATGTTTGTAACCACTGTAGTAAAACTCGAGGAATTCTTTTATGAATGAGGTTTTTTTTCCAATTCCCGCACCAACAAAATAAAGGAACTGGCAAAGGATGACGATGATATCGTCCAGAAACAATAACACCTTTTTGTTTACCTTGTTTAAGTTTTCGCTTCCACGTTTCATCTGGAGTCGCAGTTAAATAAATACGCGCCGCTTTTTCTTTCATCGCTTGTTTTACCGCGTACTGTAACATTTGATCTGCACAATATGGAAACGCATCTATCTCATCTACAACCATGACATGAAACGCCCTATAATAACGTAATAATTGATGCGTAGTCGCAACGACTAGTACTGCATCTTTTTCTTTATCCACACTCCCTCCATATAAAGCCGCTACCTTTATATATGGAAATACTTCTTGCAATCTCGGTGCTAATTCCAGAACAACATCCGTTCTCGGCGTTGCGATACAAACTCTTTCTCCTTTTTGAAGCGCTTCGTTAATTCCGTAAAACAACATCTCTGTTTTCCCAGCCCCGCATACAGCCCAAATAAAAAATGATTCTTTTTGCTTAATAGCCTCTATAACTCCTTGCGCCGCCAAATTCTGGCCAGTAGACAACGTCCCGTTCCACTGTAACAAATTTGAATTCTTTTCTCTCTTTCTTTCAGCAATCCCGCGAACAAGTACAGCACATTCACTTACTCTCCCCATCGTTATACACTTCCGGCAATATGCGCACACTTTACTGCACCTTTTACATAAAAACGACGCAAATAGCCGCCGATCTACATTTCCGCAGCGTTGGCACATATATTTAGAATTCTTCTTTTTTACACCTTGTACACATACGATCTCTCCCTTCTTTTTCAAATCGTTTAATTCCCTCTGTAAATCTGAAGAAAGTTCTTCTAATAGCAACTGTTTCCCCGCTAGCATCAACAATCACCTCCAGCACTACTATAAACCTTTCTCATCATCTCGTAAAAACTCAAAAAAGCCGATAACCTACTTATAAAATAGTAAGCTATCGACTTTATACACGGTTTTTATTCTTTTATAAATCCTAGAATCGACCGTATCCTAAGAAATGTTTTTGGTTATACGAACTGTTAATATCACCGTACGCAATTCCTTTATCGCTAGCATGGATCATTTGGCCATTACCAACGTAAATACCGATGTGAGATGGACCTGCTTTATAAGTACCTTGGAAGAATACTAAGTCTCCTGGTTGTGGGCTATCTACTTTAGAAACTGAGTTCCAGTAACCCCTAACGTCTTGACGACCTACACCAAAGATGTAAGAAATGAATCCACTACAGTCAAAACCACCGTTTGATGGAGATGCACTTCCCCAAACATATGGTAAACCTAAGTAGCTTTGCGCTTTACCAATTACGCCACCCACATTTGGAGCTGGTTTTTTCTCTTCTTGTTTAGGTGCTTCTTTTTTAGGCTCTTCTTTCTTAGGCTCTTCCTTTTTAGGCTCTTCTTTTTGAGCTTGTCCACCATTGTTTGCTGGTGCAGCTTGCTCTGCAGGTGCTTGTGCTGGTTGAGCTTGCGCAGCTTTAGCAGCTTGCTCTGCTTGTTTTTGAGCAGCAGCTTCTTGTGCAGCTTTTGCTTGTGCTTCTTCTTCGGCAATGCGTTGTAATTGTAATGCTTGTTTCTCAAGCTCTTTCAATTGACCTTCCGTACTTGTCATTGAAGTTACAACTGTATCCATTTTACCGCTTAAATCGTTTACCGCTGTTGCTTTTTTCTCTTTTTCAGCGTCAAGTTCTTTCTTAGCAGTTTCAATTTGAGCTTGTGCTTCTTTTAATTCTTTTTGTTTTTCTTTTACCGTTGCAACATCTTTTTTCACACTAGCTTGGTCTTCTTGTTGTGTTTTCATGATATCTTCATCAGACTCAAGAATTTTAGAAACAGAAGTTAAACGATCAACTAAATCTGCAACGTTTTTAGAGTTTACAAGAACTTCTGTTACAACGTTCGTATTTGGTTGTTCTTGAAGTGCAACTAAACGCTTTCTTAATAGCTCTTCACGTTTTGCAATCTTTGTTTGTAATTCTGCAATATCTTTATTTTTCTTTTCAATTAATTGCTCAGTATCAGAAACTTTTTTCATTGTTTCATCAAGCTTTGCAGCATTCTCTTGAACAGATTTATCTAAACCTTGAATTGTTTTGTTTAAGTCATTCATTTGTTTTTGTAATTCATCACGTTCTTGTTGTTGTTTATGTAAAGTGTCATTTTGTGTGTTAATTTGTGATTTCACATCAGAAATTTTATCTTCTGCAAATACATTTGGTGTTAGCCCAGAAAACATTAATCCTGCAACTAATGCACAAGATGCCATTTTTAGCTTTTTCATTTTATTTTTTACACCGCTTTCTTTTTTCTTTTTCCGTATATAACCTATAAAATTTATACCATAATTCGGGATTTTTTTTGCTAATGTTACGTTTTTGTAAAACAAATGTAATATTATATGTAGCTCTAGCGCAAAATGCGTATATTTTTGTATGTATGTGTAGAAATTTATATACTTTTCTCACTTCTATAAACAAAGAAAAAACGTAAGGAATTCCTTACGTTTTATTAAATATACGAATACAGATGAAATGCTACTTCATCCATTTCTCAGCCCAATTTTGGACCTCATCCATAACACTTTCTAACGCTTTTCCCTTGTCAGTTAAGCCATACTCGATTCGAACTGGTACTTCTGGATAGACATTACGAACTACAATGCCCTCGCTTTCCAATTCCTTCAAACGCTCTGACAACATACGATCGCTCATATTTGGGATAATATCTGCGATTTCTCTAAAACGTTTCGACTCTTCAAGCAAAGATTTAATAATTAAGCCAGTCCACTTCTTACTAAGCAGAGTAAAAGCTGACTCAAACTTTGGACATAAACAAGAATTATGCTCCATATGTTTCACCTCTCTTCCATTATAATATAGTTTCTTGTAAAAAGTAAGTTATAAAACTTTCCTCATTATTTTATTTTACGTACATTTTACCATTTCCAAATATTAACTTGTCAACTAAACGTAACATACCCGTAAAAAAACCCTCTTAAAAAGAGAGCTTTTTATATCTTTATTACTTCGTATACCATCCAAGACCTAATGCACCTTCACCTAAGTGCGTACCAATTACAGCCCCAAAATAACCTGTACGAATTGTGACGTGAGGATATTTTGCTTCTAATTCTTTCTTCCATTCATTCGCTTCCTCTTCACGTTGCGCATGAATGATAACTGCTTCCATAGGTACACCTTTACTTGCTTGCTCATCAAAAATTTCAATGATACGTTTTAATGCTTTTTTACGTGTACGAATCTTTTCAAACGCAATAATGATTTTATCTCTAAAATATAAAACTGGCTTCACTTGTAACAGACTACCGATGAAAGCTTGCGCGCTATTTAATCGACCACCACGTTGTAAATGATGTAAATCATCAACTACAAAATAGGCGTCCATCGTTTTCTTCATTTCATCAAAACGAGCGATAATCTCTTTTGGATTCTTTCCTTCACTTGCTAACTTTGCACCTTCACGCACATAAAATCCTTGTACTTCACAACTAATTTCAGAGTCATACGTGTATACATCAATACCTTCTACCATCTGTCCAGCTGTCGTTGATGTTTGATATGTACCACTAATTCCACTTGATAGGTGAATACTAATAACTGCATCATAATCTTTAGCTAGTTCTTCATATAGCTCAACAAACTTTCCGATTGCTGGTTGAGAAGTTTTTGGAAGTTCCTCTTGTTCACGTACTTTCACATAAAAATCATCTGCTGAAATTTCAGCTTCTTCTTGATAAGATTCTGTTCCAAACACAACGTTTAATGGAATCATATATATATTGAGTTCATCACGAATTTGCTTCGGTATATATGCCGTACTATCAGTAACAATAGCTATTTTCATTTTCGTACCTGCCTTATAAAAAGTTTTATTTCCTAATTTTACACGAAAACTACAAATGGTGCATCCATACATGAAAATGCCGGTTGAAATTATACCTACCATCTCGACAAATTACAACAAAAAGATAAAATACTCACCAAAAACTTCAGCATATTTAGAAAAAATGTTTGAATATAAAAAGGCTCGCTTTTAAAATGGAAAGTACTAGTCATTTTGATAGATAGGGGCGTACACAATTGCTATTACAATATTTTACAATCAAAGACTACGGCGAACACGAAATCGTCATTCAAAAATCAAGATTTATTTGTTATATTAGCCGAGCAACGACTGAGGAAGAGGCTCAAGAATTTATACAAAAAATAAAAAAACAACATTGGAATGCAACACATAATTGTTCCGCTTATTTAATTGGCGAACAAGATCATATTCAAAAAGCAAATGATGACGGCGAGCCTAGCGGTACAGCTGGCGTACCAATGCTAGAGGTACTTAAAAAACGTGGACTAAAAGATACCGTTGTTGTCGTAACACGCTATTTTGGTGGCATTAAACTTGGCGCAGGTGGATTAATTCGTGCATATGGAAAGTGTACAAGCGAAGGCATTAATCATGTCGGTGTTGTTCAGCGAAAACTAATGCGTGTGATGCAAACCGAGATTGATTACACATTACTTGGCAAAGTGGAAAATGAATTACGCAATTCAAAATATGCCATTAAAGATATTCATTATCTAGAAAATGTCACATTTGATACGTATGTAGAAGAAGACGGCAAACAAGCATTTACAGATTGGATGATTGAATTAACAAACGGGAAATGTACAATTACAGAAGGAGATATGTTGTACTTAGAACAAGATGTTATCTAAGAATAACCCATTTATCACCTTCAAAGATTAATGTAGTGAATTACTTCCCTACAAATGAACTAACGAACTAAGGAGATTATATATGGAAGAACGTTATTATCATCTCCAAAATAGCAGAATAAAAAAGAAGCGAAGAAGGAAACTTTTCTTCTTCCTTATTTTCGCATTTTTATTTGGCAGCATAGGAGTTTATGTGTTAAATTCTTACTCTTCTCTTATGGGGATGTATAGTGGTTTTACTCGTGAAAAATCGGATTTAAGAAACGAAGATGTAGAAATTACAAAGGAACCTTTTACAATTCTCATTATGGGTATAGAAGATTATGCGACAGATGGTCAAAATGGTCGTACAGACTCATTAATGTTTGCAACAGTCAATCCGAAAACTAAAAAGGTTTCACTTATGAGCATTCCTCGTGATAGCCGCGTTCCGATTGTTGGAAAGGGAAAAGAAGACAAAATTAATGCCGCTCATGCTTACGGTGGAGAGGAAATGGCAATCAAAACTGTAGAAGGTTTTCTAAAAGTTCCTGTAGACCATTATATTAAAATTGATTTCCAAGGTTTTAAAGGTATCGTTGATGCTGTTGGCGGTGTTACCGTTGACGTACCCTTCGATTTTTGGGAGCGCTCTGACGTGGATTACTACAAAAAAATTCAATTTAAGCAAGGACAGCAAAACTTAAACGGTGAAGAAGCACTTGCTTACGTCCGTATGCGAAAGCAAGATCCAAATGGCGATTATGGTCGTGCTGCTAGACAAAGACAATTACTGGCCGCTGTTGCCCAAAAGCTAAACTCCACCTCTACTGTATTTAAAATTAAAGATTTAACGACTGTAGTTGGAAAATATATAAAAACCGACATTCCTATTTCAGACGGACTTGCTCTTTACAATAAACTCTCTGGATTTGATCCTTCTACAATACAAACGTTAAAGCTTGAAGGCGAAGACAAAAAGATAGGCGGTATTTATTACTTCCTTCCAGATCCAATCAGTGTCGAAACGGTGCGTAACGAAATTGAAAAAGAATTAGGAGAAAAAGCAAAAAACCCAACTACAAAAAACAATTCAAATCCTGATTCAAATTCAAGTTCTAATTCTAACGAACAAACAAAAAAAGCAACAAACCAAAATAAAACACCAACTGATCCGCCACCTTCTACAAATGCTCATGCAGAGTGGATTATGCGCAATCAGCCGTAACAAAAAGGCCCAATCTATGCGATTGGGCCTTTTTTATTTACTTATTAAAGTGCTGTAAAATTGCTTCTACAATACGCTCTGATGCACGACCATCACCGTAAGGGTTAGATGCTTTCGCCATCTTATCATGAGCTTCTTTATCTGATAACAGCTCATCAGCAAGACCAAAGATTGTCTCTTCGTCTGTTCCTGCTAATTTCAGCGTACCTGCTTCAATACCTTCAGGGCGCTCTGTTGTATCACGAAGAACAAGAACTGGTACACCAAGTGATGGAGCTTCTTCTTGTACACCACCAGAATCCGTTAACATTAAGTATGAACGAGCTGCAACATTGTGGAAATCAATTACATCTAGCGGCTCAATTAAATGAATACGGTTATGTTCACCTAAAATTTCATTTGCTATTTCACGAACAACAGGGTTCATATGAACAGGGTACACAACTTGTACATCTTCATGTTTGTCAACAAGACGCTTAATTGCACGGAACATATTACGCATCGGTTCACCTAAGTTTTCACGGCGGTGAGCTGTCATAAGTACAAGACGATCATTTCCAAGTTTCTCTAGTACAGGATGACTATATGTTTCTTTTACAGTCGTTTGTAGTGCGTCAATCGCTGTATTTCCTGTAATGAAAATACGTGACTCATCTTTATTTTCCTTCTGTAAGTTCGTTGCTGATTTTGCTGTCGGTGAGAAATGAAGATCCGCCATTACACCTGTTAATTGACGATTCATCTCTTCTGGGTATGGAGAATACTTATCCCATGTACGAAGGCCCGCCTCAACATGACCTACTGGAATTTGATTATAAAAAGCAGCTAAACTTGCAATAAATGTTGTTGTTGTATCACCATGTACAAGTACAATATCCGGCTTCGCTTCTTTCATTACTTTATCCAAACCTTCTAAACCACGCGTTGTAACATCAATTAAAGTTTGGCGGTCTTTCATAATATTTAAATCGAAATCTGGCGTAATTCCAAAGATACTTAATACTTGATCTAACATTTGGCGATGTTGTGCTGTTACAGTCACAATCGATTCAATTTTTTCTGGGTGTTTTTGCAACTCTAATACAAGAGGTGCCATTTTAATTGCTTCTGGACGTGTCCCGAAAATTGTCATTACTTTTAAACGTTCAGTCATGTGATTGCCTCTTTTCTTTCACTAATTACAGCTTCTATTATGACATATAAAAATATGCATGAGTACATCCCTTTTTAACGCATAACAGAAACTTTTCTATTACAAATACTTTTTCTTCCCACCGAGTAATAATCTATCTTTTGTTTCTTAACATCTTCATCAGTATAACAATTTCTCCCATCAAATAAAATAGGCTCCCTCATAAGTTGTACGTACTTTTCTAACGGATACGTTTGAATATCTCCCCATTCTGTTACGATAAAAACCGCACTCGCATCTCTAATCGATTCATCTATACATCTACTATATTGTATAGCATCTCCAAATATATTCTTTACATATTGAATTGCTTTTGGGTCATAAAGAACAATATCTGCACCTATATTAATTAATGCTTCTATTATAATAAGAGATGATGCCTCTCTAATATCATCCGTATTCGGTTTAAAGGATGCGCCAAGAACTGCAATCCGCTTTTTATTCATGTTCATAACTTTTTTCGCTTTTTCAATCAATAGCAGCTGTTGCTTATTATTTACTTCAATAACTGCTTTTAACAAACGAAAATCATGAGCAACATTTCCCGCAATTTGTACCAGTGCTTTCGTATCTTTCGGAAAACACGACCCTCCGTAGCCAATGCCCGCATTTAAAAAAGATGCACCGATTCTCTTATCCATTCCCATCCCTTTGGCAACATCCAATACATTCGCGCCTACCTTCTCACATATATTTGAAATTTCATTAATGAAACTAATCTTTGTAGCTAAAAAGGCATTCGACGCGTATTTAATCATCTCCGCACTTTTAATATCTGTAACATACGTTTCTAAACATAATTCACTATACAAACTCTCTACTCTTCTTGCTACTTCCTCACTATCCGCTCCAATTACAATACGATCTCCATGAAAGAAATCATAAATACCTGAACCTTCACGCAAAAACTCTGGATTCGATACGATATGTACTGTATGCCTCCCTTTTAACTTCTCCTCAATCCATCCCTTCATTACATCATTTGTACCTACTGGAACTGTACTTTTCGTAACAACAATAATATCGTTCGTCGCATATAATCCAATATCGTTACAAGCACTCTGAATATACGTTAAATCTGCCGTCCCATCTAATAAAGGTGGTGTTCCAACTGCAATAAATATAAACTCTACATCATCAAATGCCTCTTCTTTATTTGATGTAAAAGTTAAAGCATTATTCTCATATGCATAATTTATTAATTCATGTAATCTGGCCTCATAAATAGGTAAATCCCCTTGTTTTATCCGTTCAATTTTTTCATCATCTATATCAAAACATGTAACTGAATGCCCTAATTTTGCCAATCCTACTCCTGTAATCAATCCAACATATCCAGTACCTACTATCGTAATTTTCATTTCCTTTTCGCACAGGAATTTACAATAGAAAAGATATGAAATATAGAACTCTTCCTGTGCTTCCTCCTCTCATATTAAAAATGAGAAAAACCTTTTCCTTCTTCATTATATGAATTACTTCCCTTATTTTTTTTAAAGTTTTTGTAAAATTAAATGCACTATAAAGTAAAACTTAATCAGTGAGAATCCGGCTGCCAGTTCACGCGTGATAAATTCCCACATTTTAACACGAAACTTACTCATTTCTAGGTGCAACACTTATAATACTGAAATAAAAGTATTCACTATTGAAGAAAAAGAGGAAATGTTACATTCCAAAGCCCAGTACAATTAACCTTCTTATATGATTCAACATTCTATATACAATTGTCATATATTCTATCCGTTTCCATTAACCGTAAAAAGAAAAAAAGATTGAATTCTAATCTTTTTGTGATACCATATGTTATGAGCCTGTAAATAAACATCATAATTTTCAGATAAATATATTTTCAAAAAAAAATTACGTTAGACTATAAAGGGTGGGGTATTAATGGACTCACAAGTGATTTATGCCATTTTGGCATCATTCATCACTGTACTCGTCGTTACTCCTTTAGTTATTAAATTAGCTTTTAAAATAGGAGCGACAGATAAGCCAAACGCACGTAAAGTGCACCAAAAGATTATGCCACGTCTTGGCGGGTTGGCAATATTTATTGGTGTAGCTGTAGGATTTGTTGTCGGCGGCTTATATGAACAAAGAATGTTATCGATAACGCTAGGTGCGATTATCATTGTAATCATCGGAATTTTAGATGATATGTACGAGTTATCTGCGAGAGTAAAATTCGGTGGGCAACTGTTAGTTGCCATGATGATTGTAAAAAGTGGATTATTAGTGCAAGTATTATATATCCCATTCCTTGGGGATACTGAACTTGGATGGCTTGCTTATCCAATTACAGTATTTTGGCTTGTAGGTATTACGAATGCAATCAACTTAATTGACGGCTTAGATGGATTATCTGCTGGGATTTCATCTATCGTACTTGCAACGCTAGCATATATGGCCTTCACTAGCCCATGGGGTACTGGAACAGCTATTATCTTGCCACTTGCATTAATTATATTAGCAAGTACAATTGGATTTTTATTCTACAACTTCCATCCAGCAAAAATTTTCATGGGAGATACAGGAGCACTATTTTTAGGATACTGTATTTCTGTTATATCGTTACTTGGATTATACAAAAGTGTAACGTTATTCAGTTTTATCGTTCCAATTATCATTTTAGGTGTACCTATATTTGATACGATATTTGCAATCATCCGTCGTATCGTAAATAAAAAACCTATTTCAGCACCAGATAAATCGCATTTACATCACCGCTTACTTGCAATGGGATTCTCTCATCGCAAAACGGTACTAATTATATACGCATTCGGTATTTTCTTTAGTGTAAATGCCATTATTTTCACTAGTGCAACGTTATGGTTATCCATTATTCTTCTTTTCGCTTTGATTTTCTTCACAGAAATCATCGCTGAAATAATCGGGCTTGTACATGAACGCTACAAACCAATCATTTCCTTTTATAAAAAAGTGAAAAAACGCGAAGACTAATTGTAGTATAGCCTTTTCAATTATGAAATATTCAAATAGCATCCTCTTTCTTATAAGAGGATGCTATTTTTTATTCTCATTTTATATTTCCAAAATATAGATTGTTTGAGAGTTCCTCTATTGGAGAAAGCTATACATAATAAGAAAAGTATCAAGTTTTCTTTTTTACATCTTGATTGTCAAACTGAGGGTGAATGTTATGATCAAGCGAGTATTTCAATGTATTATTTTATTTTTAACGATTACTATGTACGTATCATCTAATACTGAAGCAACAACTGTTATTCCTGCTGAATATCATCCAAATACTGAAACAACTTCTCCTACACAAAAAATTGCGTACTTAACATTTGATGACGGGCCAAACAAATATACTACACAAATTTTAAACATCTTAAAAGAAAAGAACGGAAAAGCAACTTTCTTTGTTATTGGCGGAAAAGTGCCACATTACACAAAAACGATGCAACGATTAATTAAAGAAGGACATTATATCGGGCTCCACAGCATGTCACATGATGTAAAACGCCTTTACACTGGTGACCCTTCCACTTTAATTGCAGAAATGGAGCAAACACAAAGCATTGTCCAGCAAGTTACGAAATTAAATACACATCTCGTTCGCGTTCCATATGGTAGTATGCCTTATTTAAAAAAGAATTACCGTGACGCACTTGTATCGGCCCAGTATAAAATGTGGGATTGGACGATCGATACATACGACTGGAAAAGCTATGACAATCCTTCTGCCATACTCGAAAGAGTACGTAATCAAAGTGATGAACAAGTCGAAGTCATTTTAATGCATGATTCGAGTGTAACCGTACAAATACTGCCAAAAGTAATTGATTACTTACAGTCACAAGGATACAAACTTCTTCCCTATAATCCTTCTTCTCATCTCAAAGTGAATTTTTGGAAAGACACAAGATTGTAACAGCTTTAGCGCCTATGTGCTAAAGCTGTTTTATTTTTCTCTTCCCACCCTTCCCATTTTTGTGTAAAATTTTAAATAGTGATGAAGTTTCGAGGTGAATAGAAATGAAACGAATAGATCTCATTTTTAACGCAATACAAAAAGGCAATTATACAGAAGGTGTAACCGCATCAGAACTCGCTACATTTCTGCAACTAGATCGCGCCAATGTAAGTAGCGATTTAAACAAACTTGTAAAAGATAAACGTTTATTAAAAACAAATACGCGACCTGTTCGTTTTTACATAGAAACGAACACTTCGTTGGAAACGCATTCAAAAGACATAACTTCATTAGATACATTTGCAATTGAAAATACGAGCCTTAAAATTGCAATTGAAAAAGCGAAAGCTTCTATTCTCTATCCTCCAAACGGTATGCATACTTTACTACTGGGAGAAACAGGGGTCGGAAAGTCTATGTTTGCTTCTTTAATGCACGAATATGCAATTGAAGTTGAACAGCTTCCAAAAGATGCACCATTTATCGTATTTAACTGTGCTGATTATGCAAATAATCCACAGTTACTACTCGGGCAATTATTTGGGATTAAAAAAGGAGCTTATACAGGAGCAAGTGATCAAAAAGGGTTAATTGAAAAAGCACATGAAGGAATTCTTTTCTTAGATGAAGTACATCGCCTGCCTCCAGAGGGACAAGAAATGCTTTTCACCTTTATTGACCGCGGAGTATACCGCCGCCTTGGAGAAACAGAGAACGAACGTAAAGCACAAGTATTAATCATTACTGCAACAACAGAAGAACCAAATTCATTTTTATTAAAAACATTTACAAGACGTATACCAATGACTGTTACGCTGCCACCACTTCGTGAGCGTACACATAAAGAGCGCTTTGCTTTACTACAGCGATTTTTCACAAATGAAGCAATTCGTCTGCGAAAAGACATTCACGTTAGCCCAAATGCAATGCGTGCTTTCGTCTTTTACAATTGTCCCAATAACATTGGTCAATTAAAAACAGATGTTCAAATTGCCTGTGCGAAAGCCTATTCTGATTTGGTCACAAAGAAACGTGATTCTGTCTATGTTTCAAGTTCAGATTTACCTTGGTATATGAAAGAAGGGTTGTTCATTGAAAGGAAGAGCCGTCACTTATACCAAATACCAAATGAAACATTTGTATTTACAGGTGAGGAAGGTTGGAGTAATCATAAAACAGAAGATGAAAAACGCTCTTCTATTTACGATTATATTGATTATAAATACGAAGAACTTCAAGCACGTGGTATTGAAGAGGAAGAATTAGAATTACTAATAGAAAATGATGTTCAAAGCTTTTTCGTACAATATTTTAACCAAATATCAAAAAAAACAAGCCATGAAAATGTTTTTAAAATTGTGGATCGTAATATCGTTTCCGTATGTGAAAAAATAGCGGAACTTGCTGAAAAGCATTTATCTAAGACGTTTGATGAAAAAGTATTTCTCGCTTTAAGTTTACATGTACAGACAACTCTACAACGTTTACAAAGCGGCAAACAAATACATCACCCACAATTAAATCAAATTCGTACGAAATATAAAGAAGCTTTTTCCGTAGCTATGCAATGCATTCAACTACTGGAGGAAGAATTACAAATAACAATGCCTATTGATGAAGCTGGCTTTTTAACAATGTTCTTCGTTGTTGATCCAATTCCTGCCTCACAAACAGAAGTAAAAGTATTAATATTAGCACACGGTAATGGCATCGCAACTGAAATGGCAAACGTCGCAAACGAACTTCTCGGCATTGAGGAAGTAACCGGTATTGATATGCCGTTACACGAATCACCGAAAGATTTCTTGGAACGTGTGAAAGTGTATATGAAAACACTACAAAATGTAAATGGGCTTCTCTTACTTGTCGATATGGGGTCACTTGCTTATATCGGTGACATATTAGAAACGGAGTTCAAAATCCCTGTACGTGTTCTCTCGATGACGAGCACACCACACGCACTAGAAGCAGCTCGAAAAGCTCAGCTCGGTTATTCATTAGATGCGCTGTATGAAACAGTAAAAAATTTAACACCATTTTACTTAAACGTACAAGAAGAAAAGAAAAAACCTCTCTCTCCAATGAAATCTGTTATTTTAACAGCTTGCTTAACTGGTGAAGGAAGTGCTTTAGCTATTCAAAAAATGTTAGAGAACTATTTACGATTTGATAAAGACTTAATTGAAATTATTCCAATTAGTATCGTCCATGAAAAAGATTTAACGAAAATGATTGAGAACATAAAAAAAGAGCGTAACATCATTTGTATTGTCACGAATTTCGATGTGCAAGTACCATGCTTAACATATCATTTCCAAGACATCGTAAACTACACAGCGATTCAGCCAATTCAAGAATTAATTACGTATGAAGAAACATATGCAAAAATGGCGGATATTCTTGAACAACAAATGCAGCGTAACGATGGAGCATTACTTATCAAAACAATTCGTTACGCATTAAATACAATTCAGGAATTAATTTCCTTACAGCTAACTCCTGATAGCTTAATGGGTGTTATTCTGCATATGAGCTGTATGGTTGACCGTCTTCAAAAAGGAGAAAGCCTTCTTCCTCACCCTGATAAAGAGAAAAGAAGACAAGATGAGTACTGGATGTATATGAAAGTAAAAAAAGCGTTGCAACCAATTGAAAACACATTTGAAATACAAATACCTGATGACGAAGTATTTTATGTTATGGACTTCTTTATTAAAAATCAGCCTGTGAAAAATTAATCGAGGCCGTTTTTAAAAATATCGATCGTAACGTGAGTTATATCAGCGATTTTCAAAATATATCGGCGCAACCCAGATTATATCAGCGATTTTCAAAATATATCGGCGTAACTCAGATTATATCAGCGATTTTCAAAATATATCGGCGTAACTCAGATTATATCAGCGATTTTCAAAATATATCGGCGTAACTCAGATTATATCAGCGATTTTCAAAATATATCGATTTACCGACAATAATTGCTAAAACTAGCACCTTATATAATGAGAAAAGGCTGTTCCAACATATGGACAGCCTTTGCCTCTATTTCTTTACTTTTCTAACTCGCCCTCTTATTTCTCCTCTTTTTTGTGATTTCGTATGGACATTAACATATACATTTGCTTGAATAATTTCTTGAAGTAAATGTACGAATGATTTCCCTTGTAAAGGTCCCTCAAAATCCTCTACATTCACTACACCAGTAATACTTCCCTCGTTCAAGCTAATCCCTTGCTCCAGTGGACCATACAAATATAAAACAACAGGACCAATTTGAGTAGACTTCCCTAAATGAATTTGACAAGATGTAACCTTTTCTATATTTTTTAGTATTACTCTGTAATGCAATTTCGTTAAATCATCACTAAAAATAAACTCTGCTACCCCAAAAGCTTCTGTATTTACAGGAGGCACTTCCCTCTTACCTGTTAACCTGGCAAAGAAATGTGTTGTCATAAGGCATTCTCCTTATATAAATTTCCCAGCACTACTTCTACTACTTTATGGTTTAAACATAATCATTTATGACTTTTTCAATTTTAATTACAAAGAAAAGATTCACAAAATCTTTACATTGTGATTGTTCCTGTAGATTGAAAGTCTCTTGTATAATGCACATAGAAAAACATTATAGGAGGTTCCATTGAAAACTAACAAATACACTTTTCATACATTATTAGAGATTTTTCTCGTCTCATTTAAATTAGGACTTACTTCATTCGGCGGTCCTGTCGCTCATCTCGGCTATTTCCACCACGAATACGTGCAAAAAAGAAAATGGATGGATGAACGAAGCTATGGAGATTTAGTAGCACTATGTCAATTCCTTCCCGGTCCTGCCAGCAGTCAAGTCGGTATGGGGGTTGGATTATTACGGGGCGGTCTATTAGGAGCTATTATTTCATGGATTGGATTCACTTTACCGTCTGTGCTTGTTTTGGTTTTCTTCGCCTCATTCCTTAATCAGTTCGATCTTGGAAGTGCTGGCTGGATTCATGGACTAAAACTTGTAGCAGTCGCTATTGTCGCTCATGCCATATGGGGAATGGCGCGAAAGTTAACTCCAGATCGAAATCGTGCAACGATTGCGATTGTAACTGCCGCAATCGCCTTATTATGGCCAAGTAGTTGGACACAAGTCATCCTTATTATAATATGTGGCTTTATCGGTTGGTTTTTATATCGCAACCAACCAATTAGCCAATCTCAAAATATAAGAGTACCTATTTCAAAAAAGATAGCAGTTTCTTGCCTCGTCTTATTCTTTGGACTATTACTACTGCTACCAATATTAAGACCGTTCTCTTATTACATCGCTTTATTTGACAGTTTCTATCGCTCTGGCGCACTTGTATTTGGAGGAGGACACGTCGTGCTGCCCCTTCTTGAAGGTGAGTTCGTACAAAACGGAATGATGACGAAAGAACAGTTCCTAGCTGGATACGGATTAACACAAGCAGTACCAGGACCACTATTTACATTCGCCTCTTATATAGGAGCAGTGTTAAACGGGACGCTTGGGGCAATAATCGCAACAATTGCGATTTTCCTCCCTGCTTTCTTACTCGTTATTGGTGTTTTACCATTTTGGAACAATGTGAGAAAAATATCATTCATACAAGGCGCACTACTTGGTGTTAACGCCGCAGTTGTTGGTATTTTAATTGCCGCTTTTTACGATCCCATTTGGACGAGTACAATTATAAATGCTTCAGATTTCGTTTTCGCTTCGCTTCTTTTTTGCTTACTAGCTTTTTGGAAAGCACCGCCTTGGGTTATCGTTATACTTGGAGCTTTTGGCGGATATATTCTATCCATTTTGTAAATAAAAAACGACGGCATGATGTAGCCGTCGTTTTTCTATTAAAACTTCACAAGTTCTATCCCTTCAGGCAACTCACTCTCTGTTAAAATACGCAATTCCTTCACACGATCCATTACGTAAGAAGAACGCTTCACAAGCTCTGGATCAATATAAGCTGGATGAACCATAATTTCTACCGTTTGTTCACCTTGTACTCTTTCTTTTAACTTCATAAAGTAATCTTCCGTCACACCATCCGCATAAAAGTCACTGTAAAATACATCAGAAAATGGATGCACCGCTCTATCTTCCCCACAACGACGAATTGGAACATTATATTTAGCTGCTAATCTCTCAAGAACATCGTGTAAGATCGGTAATCCGTGTACATGATGATGACTATCTAAATGAGTTGGTGTTAATCCGTAAGATAGGAATTTCTCAATTTGAGCAGTCCACTCTCTCTCAACTTCTTCTGGATTTATATTCCCTTCCCTTACAACACTTTGTTTATGAAACGATCCGTCGCTACCTACAAGTGATGGTACGTCTCCAAGAAGTGGCTCCCCTGCTGTTAATACGAGATGTACGCCTACTCCGAGTAGGTTATACTCTTTCGCTAAGCGTACCGCATGCTCTGTTCCTGGCATATTCATCATCATCGTCGTTGAATTTACAAGTCCATTTATATGACCATCAATAATGCCGTAATTTGTACCTTCTGTAAGACCGAAATCATCTGCATTTACAATTAACTTAATCATCATAATACCTCCTAATAGAATAAAAAAAGCGGGCTAAATAGCGCCGCTTTTACTTCTCTACCTTTTTAAAGAACTGTGGAAGATACTCTTTATGTGCTTCCAACATTTCATCTAAAATTTGTTTTGCAACTTTATCTGATGGTACAAGCGGATTGATTGTCATAGCAAGCAGCGCCTTATGATAATCCCCTGTAACAGCAGCTTCAATTGTTGTGCGCTCGAATGATTTAATTTGTTGTACTAAACCGCGAACTGGTACTGGAAGATCTCCAACTGCAATTGGTTTTGGGCCTTCTTTCGTAATAATACAGTTCACTTCAACAGCTGAATCATGTGGTAAGCTTGCAATTGTTCCGTTGTTTCGTGTATTAACAGGCTGGATATCACCTTTATTATTGTAAATAGACGTAATTAAGCTACATGCTGCATCACTATAATAAGCTCCGCCACGTTTTTCTAATTGTGGTGGTTTAATATCTAAATTCGGGTCTTTATATAACTCAAATAAATCATTTTCTAATTGTTTTACTACTTCTGCACGTGTACCTTTTTCAACAGAAGCTTCTTTTTCTTCTTCTAACATTTCACGTGTTTTGTAGTAGTAACGATGGTATGGACATGGAATCGCACGAAGTCCTCGAATAAAGTCTGGCTCCCAGTTAAGCGCTGCGATATTTTCCATCGTAATTTGTTTTTCTGGATCTGTCACAAGCTCTAACACACGGTCCATTACACTTACGCCATCTAAGTATACATCTAGTCCGTATACCATATGATTTAAACCTGCGAAATCAACGTGAACACGACTCGCATCTACTTCAAGTAATCTTGCAAGACCCATACGAATTCCGATTGGAACGTTACATAGACCAACTACTCTTTGAATATTTGTATAACGAAGAACTGCCTCTGTTACCATACCAGCTGGATTTGCAAAGTTAATTAACCATGCATTCGGACAGAGCTCCTCCATATCTTTACAAATATCTAAAATAACAGGAATCGTTCTCAACGCTTTAAATAAACCACCAGGACCATTTGTTTCCTGACCGATTACATCATATTTTAATGGGATTGCTTCATCTTTTGCACGTGCTTCTAATAAACCAACGCGAAGTTGTGTTGTTACGAAGTCTGCATCTTTTAATGCCTCACGGCGATCAAGCGTTAAATGTACCTCGATTGGTAAACCTGATTTTTTCACCATACGTTTCGCTAAGTTACCAACTATTTCCAACTTTTCTTTTCCTGCCTCAATATCTACTAACCAAATTTCACGAACAGGAAGCTCATCATAACGCTTAATAAATCCTTCAATTAACTCTGGTGTATAACTAGATCCACCGCCGATTGTAGCAATTTTAATTCCAGTCATGCTTTATTCCCCTTTCGCTTCAAGCTTTTTATAAAGATCGATAAACTCTGCTGCTAATTCTTTCACTGTAATCGCATTCATTAAATGATCTTGTGCGTGAATTAAAAGAACACTAACCTCTGTTTTTTCTCCTCTTGCTTCTGATTGTATGAGCTCTGTTTGGAAATGATGCGCTTCATTAATCGCTTCTTTCGCCTTTACCATCGCTTCATCTGCTTCTACCATTTTCCCCTGTTTGGCAAATTGAAGTGCCTCCATCGCAAAGCTTCGTGCGTTACCACTATTTAAAATCAATTGGAATGGAATTTGTTCTGCTGTAGTCATCATAATTACCGCCCTCTCTATAAGGTTCAACCGATTTAAATACCCCTTCAGTTTGAACATGTCTATTAAATTATTATTTTATGAATGATAGTTTGGTGTTCTTGTAGATGAGTATCATCTTTTTGAACATGATATAAAGGTAATTATTCTGACGAGCTATAGGAACTCGCCAGAATAATATTTTTTAAAGTGATACTGAATTGTCGCTTCCTTTTGTTTCAGCTTTTGCAGCCTGTACATAAGTACGGTCACACATTAATACGAATGGATAGTAAATTACTACCGCAATAGCAAAGTTCACCACTTGTAGTGCTGCACCAGCGATGCTTCCGCCCGATACAAGATAACCACTAAAGATTGGTGGCATTGTCCATGGAACTAACGCAACTGTTTTTGGTACCCATCCTAAAGTGATTGCTGTATAAGAAGTAATAACTAATACAACTGGTGTAAGTACGAACGGGATAATTAACGTTGGGTTTAATACAATTGGCGTACCGAAAATAACTGGTTCGTTAATATTAAAGAAACCAGGACCGATAGATACACGGCCTACACCGCGAAGCTGCGCACTTTTCGCTACAAGCATTACTGCCACTAAGAATGCTAACGTTGCACCCGATCCCCCGATATATACGTATACATCAAAGAATGGTTTTGTGAAGATATGCGGTACGTCATATGCAGACATACCATCATTAAATAATTTCATATTTTTCTCTAATGCTGGTAAATAGATTGGGTCAATAATCCCCCCAATAATATTTGGACCATGTAATCCGAAGAACCATAATACGTGAATAAGTAGAGCAATAATAATTGCACTTGGTAATGTACCCGCTAAACCTTGTAATGGTAATTGAATTGTTTCAAATACCATTTTATGAATGCTTGTTCCCGCAAGTTTCACAGCTAATTGAATACCTGCTGTTACAATCAAAATAACGAATGCTGGAACTAACGCTGCGAATGATTTCATTACTGCCGGTGGAACACCATCTGGCATTTTAATTGTAATATCCCTTTGAACAAAGAATCTAAACACTTCTGTTACAAGAAGAGCCACTATAATGGAAACGAATAGACCTTGTGCCCCTGTCCACGCTAAATCAATACCGCCTTCTTTTGGCGTTGTCGGAGAAATAATAATTAATGCACCGAATGTAATGATTGCTGCTGACAACGCATCGACGCCGTAAGATTTCGCTAAATTGTAACTTATCCCAACTGCGACTATGAGGGCGAGTATAGCAAAGGAACCAGTCCACATACCGCCACCGACATCTTTCCAAGCGTCACCAAATGTGCCCTTCATAAAGTTTTGGAAAGCATCAATTGGTAAGTTATTTATAAGTACTGCAAATGATCCAACTAAAATAAGAGGCATAACTGCGATAAATCCGTCACGGATTGCAACTAAGTGGCGCTGCGATCCAATTCTACCTGCGACTGGAACTAAATATTTCTCCATAAATGCAATAAACTTTTGCATTTCGCTTCCCCCCTAATTATTTTTTAAGTGTTAATGCGTGATCTAAAACTGCTTCTCCATTCATCATGCCGTAGTGCATTGGATTGATAACGTCGATTCCAACATTTTTCTCGTCAGCAAGCGTTTTCATTGAAGAGAGCATGTAACGAACTTGTGGTCCTAGTAATAACACATCTGCTTGATCGATATTCGTTTTTACTGCATCCCCAGATACAGCCCAAATCTTGCCTTCTAGACCGCGAGCTTTTGCAGCCGCTTCCATTTTTGTAACTAGTAAACTTGTAGACATCCCTGCTGAACAACATAATAAAATATTCATTTGAAAATCCCCCTTGTGTAGTATAAAAAATTTATGTTTATTTATTTTTCTTTACGCTATTTATTAATGCAATTAGCGTGCCAACTTTTTAAAACCACTAAAATCAGTGCTTTTTCGAGCATTTTCTTTGTGTGTTAACGCTTTCAATTAGTGTGTCGTCCAAAAAATACACAGTGTGTTATAAAACAACACGCTTTTAACACATAACTGTATGAAAATAGATTAGTGTTTAGTCGTCTAGTTGTGTTTAATATGAAAAAACACTAAAAAAACTTTTTCAATGAAAAATAATTCATTATTTTAACCCACTATTTAGTGAAATAAAAAAACCTTGCATAAGCAAGGTTCATTCATCCACCGACATCTTCCTATATAACTCTACAAACTCACTCGCTAATTCTTTCACCGTAATTGCATTCATTAAATGGTCTTGCGCGTGTACCATTAAAAGAGTAACTTCGGTCTTTTCGCCACCAGCCTCTTTCTGGATAAGCTCCGTTTGTACGCGGTGCGCCTCCTTTAATTCCTCTAGTGCTTCTTGTAATTTAGCTTCAGCTTCTGTAAACTCCCCACGCTTCGCACAATCAATTGCTTCCATTGAACAACTTCTCGCGTTTCCCCCATGCAAGATTAAATGAAAAGCTTTCGTCTCTATCGTATCCATTGTAGTTCTTTACTCCCCCTTTTCTTCCGCCAGTTTTTGTTTATCCCATATTTTTAAGAACGGTAAATAAATGAAGAATGCTAGCGCAAAGTTAACAAGTTGCAAAATAACACCTGAAATTTTCCCGCCCGATCCTAAATATCCACTAAAAAGAATAGGTGTCGTCCAAGGTACAGCGGCCCCACTCGGACGTGCAACCCATCCCCATTCCATTGCAAAGTAAGAAACAATTGTTAGCACGACTGGAACTAATATAAATGGAATTAGTAAAAGTGGGTTCATCACAATCGGCATACCAAAAGTTACCATCTCATTAATATTAAATATACCAGGTGCAATTGACAATCTCCCTAAACTTTTTAATTGTTGACTTCGTGCAAATAGTAACATTCCGACAACTAGAGCAAGCGTTGCACCAGAACCGCCCATATAAATCCATAAGTCAAAAAACTGTGCCGTAATCGTATTTGGTACATCTTGCCCAGCTTGAAAAGCAACTCGGTTTTGATCCATTAACGACAACCAAACGGGGCTCATTACACCACCAACAATAGTAGCACCATGAATTCCACAAGACCAAAGAACATGAACGAGAATAACTGCTATTATCGCGCCCCAAAGACTAGCACCAAGTACACTAAGCGGTTCCTGTAAAATTTGTCCTACAATATTATGGATACTGCCAAAAGAAGTATTTTCTATAATTAAGCGTAAAATCCAAATAACTGTTACAACAATAAATCCTGGAACAAGTGCTGCAAATGAACGCGTGACAGCTGGTGGAACTGTCTCTGGCATCTTTATAATTATCTTTTTTTGTACAATAAACCGATAAAGTTCAGTAGATATAAGTGCAATAATCATTGCTACAAATAACCCTTGGCTTCCCATTAATGCAGCTGGGATAGCGCCTTCTACAAGTACACTTTCTTTTGTACTTGGTATAATATATGCAACTTGAAATGGAGTCGCAAGTAAAAACGTCACAAGCGACAATGCCCCGGATGCTAAAGCATCTACTTTATAATACTCTCCAAGTCTGTAAGCGATTCCAAAAACAGCTATTAAAGCCATTATATTAAAAGTTGCACTAACTGGATACCCTAAAGCTCGCTGCCAATTCTCCCCAAACAAACCTGCCATAAAATCGTTATATCCCGGTATCGGCAGTGCACTAATAATGAGGAAAAACGATCCAATAATTAAGAAAGGCATCGTTAAAATAATTCCATCTCGAATTGCTTGTAAATGCCTCTGCTCTGCAACCTTCCCTGCTACCGGCATCACATACTTCTCTAAAAACCGTATCATCTATCCCACTCTCCTCATGGTTTCATTAACAAAGCTGCTTGCAAGATAGCTTCTCCATTACAAAGTCCGTAATGAACAGATTGAATGACATCAACAGGTATCCCTTTATCCTTACATAGTTCTTTCATTTTCGGTAATAAATAACGTACTTGCGGTCCAAGTAAAAGGACATCAGCTTTATCAATATGACTATTCACTTCAGAACCTGATACTGCCCAGATTGTTACTTCTATCCCTCTTGCCTCTGCTGCTTTCTCCATCTTTGTAACAATCAAACTGGAAGACATTCCCGCTGCACAGCAAAGTAAAATATTCATCCCGCTTCCCTCCCCCTTTTTCTCTACCTAAGTTATGGTGCATCCCTTGCCACCACTAGGTTACAAATATATATGTCTAGATTTCCTGCTGTATGCCGAGCTTAAAAACAAAAATTTCTTCGTTTTCACGCTATTCCATTTATCCGTATTCTCCTAGTAAAGAGGACGCTAACTCGCTATAATAATTCAGTATGATTTTTTTAATTGATAGGAGGATATATTTATGAAGGCATATCGCTTTCCACTTATTTTGTTATCTTCTATCCTAATTGGTGGTTTCATTGGTTATTTCATGGGTGCCGATGCAGTTGCTTTAAAGCCGCTTGGTGACATTTTCTTAAACTTAATGTTTACGATTGTTGTACCTCTAGTGTTCTTTAGCATCGCATCGTCTATTGCTAATATGGATGGATTAAAACGTTTCGGTAAAATTATGTCTAGTATGGCTGGGACTTTCTTATTTACAAGTATTTTAGCTGCTATTTTTATGATTATTGTCGTGAAAGTATTCCCGCCAGCACAAGGTGTTGTACTAGAACTAACACAACCTGACAAAGCCGGCAAAGCTGTTAGTGTTGCAGATCAAATCGTCGGTATTTTAACAGTATCTGACTTCTCGAAGTTACTATCTCGTGAAAATATGTTAGCTCTTATTTTCTTCTCTATCTTAATGGGGATTGCAACTTCAGCAGTTGGCGAAAAAGGAAAGCCATTTGCTACATTCCTACAAGCTGGTGCAGAGATTTCAATGAAGGTTGTATCTTTCATTATGTACTACGCTCCAATCGGACTTGCTGCTTACTTCGCAGCATTAGTTGGCGAATTCGGACCACAACTTCTTGGAACTTACTTCCGAGCAGCAATGGTATACTATCCTGCTTCTCTCATTTATTTCTTTGTATTCTTCACATTCTATGCATACCTTGCAGGTCGCAAACAAGGTGTACAAGTATTTTGGAAGAACATGGTCTCTCCTACAGTTACATCACTTGCAACTTGTAGTAGTGCCGCAAGTATTCCAGCAAACTTAGAAGCAACAAAGAAAATGGGTATTTCTTCAGACGTTCGTGAAACAGTTGTCCTTCTTGGTTCTACTCTTCATAAAGATGGCTCTGTTTTAGGCGGCGTATTAAAAATTGCTTTCTTATTCGGTATTTTCAACATGGAATTCGAAGGACCGAAAACATTAGCAATCGCACTTGTTGTTTCTCTATTAGTAGGAACAGTAATGGGCGCTATTCCAGGCGGCGGTATGATTGGTGAAATGTTAATCGTTTCTTTATATGGCTTCCCGCCAGAAGCATTGCCAATTATCGCAGCAATCAGTACAATCATTGATCCTCCTGCAACGATGTTAAACGTAACAGCAGATAACGCTTGTGCCGTAATGACAGCTCGCCTTGTAGAAGGTAAGAACTGGATCAAAAACAAATTTGCTTAATAAATAGAAAGAGGATGCTCGTTTTGAGCATCCTCTTTCTTTGTTGTTAATCCATTCCGCCACAAATTTGTTAAAACCTTCACAAATATTCCACACCTCTTATCCATTCTCCGTACTATAATCATGTATGGAAAAGGAGATGGACACAATGACACAAAGCGCACCAGAATTTAAAGTTTTGCAAAGCATTGCATTTCTCGCTGTCGTTTTGCAAAGTTCTTTATTATATACAATGAATCAAGGAAATGTCTTACTTGAGCAATCCCTCATTATGGGCATGCTATTTAATCTTGCAAAATTCTCAGCACCAGCATTCATATTTATCGTTGGATTTCACTTAATTCGTCACTATACAAAGCAATTAGTATATAAAGAATATATTTCCGAAAAAGCGATACACTTACTCATTCCTTATTTCTTTTGGTCTATTCTTTACTTATTAACAACAAATAATCTTATTACGTTACAAAGTGGAATAAAAAGTTTATTACTCGGAACAGCCGCTCCCCATCTTTGGTACGTTATTATGATGTTCCAAATTCACTTATTGTTCCCTTTACTATGCACACTTTTTTATTGGTTTCAAAAACGAACAGAAAATAAAAAAGACATATATAAATATATGACCTTTTTCGCTTGCCTATATTTTCTATTAATGTGGTTCTCTTCTCACTATATTTTTAATGGAGAAAAATTAACAAGTTCAACAATTTTACATTATACAGATCGATCATTTCTATTCTACTCATTCTATTTCGTTATGGGCGGCATTGCCGCTGTAGCACTAAAAACTTGGCGTCTATTCGTCATGAAACATATCCCGCTTATAACAATATTATTTTTCATCTTATTTTTATTCATCAATTATGAGTTGTTTAGTTTTTACGGAGCAAACTCTATTCATTTAACTGTTTCTACCTATTTAAAACCATCTATGTTTTTATATATCGTATGCGAAATTATCATACTGTATGTGTTATCTATTATGATAGTACAGCGTCGTGGTTTCTTATATAAAACGTTACGTTTCATTGGTAATTACACGTATGGTGCTTATTTAGCTCATTTATTCTTCTTGCAACTATGCACAAAACTTCTTTCCTTATTCACACTGCAAGAAAATACTATATTATATGCCCTATTACTATTTGTGTTAACGGCCATTATCTCTATTTCAACAATGGTCATTTGTAGCACAATACCATTTCATACTTGGATTACAGGGCCTTCTCCTACAACAAAGATGAAATGGACGAAGGTTGTATTACGAAAAAATCATAAAAAACTATTCAAGCCATATATTTGATATAATAATACGCATATAAAAAGAAAGCGAGAGACACCTATGATTAATCAAGTTGGACAAATTATGCTATATGTAAATAACCAAGACGAAACAGTACAATTTTGGACAGAAAAAGTAGGGTTCCAAATCATTGCGGAAGAAAATAACGGAAACGGATTCCGCTGGATTGAAATTGCACCGGCGAAAGAAGCAGGAACAAGCATCGTCCTTCACGATAAAGCGTTAATCGCGAAGATGCAACCTGAACTAAACCTAAATACGCCTTCACTTATGTTCTTCTCAAATGACTTAGACCGTCTATATAAAGATCTTTCTGAGAAAAATGTCACAGTTGGACAGGTTGTAGATTTACCTACTGGTAGAGCATTCAACTTTGCTGATAATGAAAATAATTACTTTGCAGTAATGGAACGCAAATAAAAAATAAGCTATCCGAAAAAATCGGATAGCTTATTTCATTTTAAGAAACTTGTTCTGCATTCGTTTCTCTATGCTGTATATGACTCGTGATCCAAGCAATTCCACCGGCAACAACGAGATAACATAACAATATTAAAATTTGCATTTGTAATTGCGACCAATCTCCTAAAGAAATAACATCTTGTAATCCTCTAAGAGAATGAGACATTGGGAGAAACTGTCCAATTTTGCTAAGAACAGCTATGTTTAATTCTCCTGGGAAAGTACCTCCGCTCGTCGCTAATTGCAGGACAAGAAGCGTTACCGCTAAGAACTTTCCAACAAGACCAAATACTGTTACTAGCATAAGAATAAATGTCATAAACGTAAAGGAAATAACAATACTTGATAAAACAAAGAGTGGCACACTTGCGACTTCTAATTTCATAACACCTAGCACAACTACATCTACGAGTAGCGCTTGAATGAGTCCAATTAAATATACCAATCCTAGTTTATTAATAAAATGTACCGTTCCGCTTACCTTCATGTTTTGTCTGCGGCCAAGAGGTAAAATATTCGATGCCATAATTCCGCCAACATAAAATGCAAGTGATAAGAAATATGGTGCAATGCCTGAACCGTAGTTAGGAACGTCAGAAACTGTTGACTTCACTAACTGAACTGGCTCTGAGAACATCGTATTGCGTGCATCATCATTACGAACATCCGCTATCTTCTCTGCGCCCTCTCCTAATTTCGTAGAAAGTTCTTTCGCACCATCATCAAGTTTAACAAGTCCATTTGTTAATTTACTAGCACCGTTATTCAGCTCCGTTCCACCACTCGCAAGCTGATTTACACCTTCTTGCAGGGATGTAAATCCATTTCCCCACTTCATAAATCCATCAGCCAAATTCGATGCACCATCTGCTATCTTTTTCGTTCCAGCAGTAGCTTCATTTAACTTAAATCCGAATGTATTCATGCCTTCTTCAATCTTATGTTGACCATCAGTTAGCTTCTTCGCACCTTGTGTCAATTGTTGTTGGCTATTATTTAAAGTACTTGTTGCTTTAGCTAGTCCATTAGACGTAGCAACAATTTTTTGAAAAGCGGGATCTTGCTGCACTTCTGGATGATTTTTCACGTACTCTTCTAATTGTTGTTTCACACTATTGGCCGCCCCATCCGCTTTTACTTGCCCTTCAGCAAGCTTCTCACTTCCGCTCACCCATTCATTTGTACCAGCACTTAATTCACTAACTCCTGATTGTAACGTTTTTTCACCTTGTGCTAATAACTCCATACCACTATGAAGTGATGTCGCTCCTTGACTCAGCTCATTTGCTCCCCCCGTTAAGGCAGATTGGCTAGACGCAAGCTTGTCACTTCCTTCTTTCAATTTCGATGTCCCGTCACTTAAACGATCAATACCATTCGCAAGCTGATTCGCTCCATTTTTTGCATCGGTCGTTCCTTCATGTAACTTCTCAGCACCATTACTTGCATCACTCAACCCTTGTGCCAAATCTTGAAACTTTGAAAAAACACCTTCTGTATATGATTTCGTAATACTGTTTGAGATTTTTGTTTTCATATTTTCAACAGCTGTCGTTCCAATTTGAGCCGCTACAAAGTTTTTACCTGGATTTACTTTGTACTGCAACTTTGCTGGCTCTGGTTTCTCATCCATAAGTGTACTTACCTTTTTAGAGAAATCTTCCGGAATCGTAACAACCATATAATATTTATCTTCTTTTAACCCTTCATCCGCACTTTTTTCTGATACGAAATGAAAAGCCAATTCCTTATTCTCTTTTAAATTTTTAACAAAATCGTCTCCTGCATGAATTGTTTTTTCATCCATCGCAGCACCCTTATCTAAATTCACAACCGCAACAGGTAATTTATCTAATTTTCCGTACGGATCCCAATATCCAGCTAAAAAGAATCCTGAATAAATTAACGGAACGATTAATAAAAAAATTAAAGCGATACGTCCATGTTTATGGTGCCACATCGCTTTCCAATCTTTAAATATAAGTTTAATTCCCTTCATGAAACATACTCCTCTTCTAATTTAACACCCTTCGAATGGTTTAACAGATTTACTATACACGTCACTTTACATACTGTATAATACATCTTTAATTATTAATTCATTCCTTTTGGTCTATAGAAAGGAGACTCGAAATGGAACTGCTCCAGTTAAAATACTTTCAGACAGTTGCACGACTAGAACACATGACAAAGGCAGCTGAAGAATTGCATATCGCGCAACCTTCACTCAGCAAAACAATTGCTAGACTCGAAAAGGATTTAGGAGTCCCTTTATTTGATCGCCAAGGCCGACAGATTACTTTAAATTCTTTCGGAAAAGTATTTTTAAAACGAGTAGAACGTATTTTTCATGAATTAAGTGAAGGAGAACGAGAAATTAAAGATTTAGCCGAATTACAACAAAGCTCTATTACACTGGCCGTTTCTATTCCAAGAATATTACCAGAACTACTTGGCTCTTTTTTACTAGAACATCCTAACGTTCGATTCCAACAATTTCTTGCATCCACTCCTTCTATGAAACGACAACTAGATAATATAGAAATTGACTTTTGTATCTCCTCTGTGCCAATTGAAGGTGAGGAGATTGTTTGGGAACCACTTATTACAGAAGAAATTTTCTTAGTCGTCCCTTCAGGCCATCGTTTATCAGGCCGAAAAAATATCCACCTGCATGAAGTAAAAAACGAACCGTTTATTAGTATGAACACTGGCTATGGATTTCGACACTTAACGGATGAATTTTGCAAAGAAGCTGGTTTCACTCCGCATATTGCTTTTGAAGTAGATGAACCGACCGTGATTAGCGACCTCATTAAGCAAGGTCTCGGCATCGCTTTTGTTCCAAGTTTAACTTTATTAAAAAACTCTACTTTAGCATCAAGCAAGTTGCGTATTATTGAACCCAATTGTCAGCGAACCATCGGATTAAGTTGGTCAAAAAAACGCTACTTATCAAAAACAGCTCAGCAATTCCGTGAATTCGTGATTGATTACTTCTCCAACATTAGGACGTAAAATTATATCAACAAATAAAAGTTGCCACCCTCATATGGTGGCAACTTTTATTGTTCACTCTTTTTTAATTCCATTTCAGCTAAAAGTGGTAGTACATTATCAAAAATATGCGTATTATTATTTTCACCTGTTACATATCCACCATAATATCTACTAAATACGTTATCATTTCGGAATGTGGCCATATGATCATACAATTCTTTCGCAAACTTTTTATCACCTGTTTGTAGTACGTACAAAATCGTTAATCCGTATGCGGCTGGCGATTCATAATTCACAGTTTGTTTTCCCGTTTCTAAATTGTAACGACCGTATAGCTTTCCATCCTCCTGGAATTTCTTCTTTATAAATTCCAAATAAGCAGTTGATGAAAGACCACCTAAACTTCGATGATATGCAACGTATGATTGGTCAATAAGATTCACTTCTTTATCGTACGTAAATGTACCATCTTCTTTATACTCTTTCGGGAATGCCCAGCCATGCCTTGGATAGTCCGCTAAAAATTGAACGACTTCCTGATATTGCTGAGCAGAAACTTTGTCGTACTTCTTCATATAGGAGAATGCACGTGGATTTATGTATGATGTTGTTACAAAATTATTTTGTTTCCCTGCATCTGCATCATAATAATCAACATAATAATTATCTTTTTTATTATAACGAAGTACAGCATCACTTAATTGATCGGCAAGGTTTTTATAACGCTCTTCCTTATACATTTCATAAGCACGATATAATTGTTCTATAATACGAAGATCATCTATAAGTGCATTTGTAGCTGACTGCCTCTCTCCCTTTTCAGAGAGTTTCCATAAAACGATATGATTCTTATATACGAAATTATCTTGAATAACCTTTACTTGCTCATCAAATAACGCCTGATCATCTTTATCAAGTGTATATTGTAACCATAATCCCGCTGATTCTGATAAAGCTTCACGTCCCTTTGCTTCACCCGTACCTGCCTTAGTATCTACTAAACGGTACGTGGCAAGCGTTCCATTGTCATTCACCATATGTCTTAAAATAAAATTTTCTGTACGGTTTCCTTGTAAAGCTGACCAAAATACAATTCCACCTAAAGCGATCAAGAAGATAATTCCAATCCCTATATATAAACGTTTCCGCAATCTTTTCACCTCCCTAGTAAGGCTAACCTTAATTTTATCAGAACATACATAAATTTAAAAAGACAATCCACTAGATTGTCTCCCCCATTTCTATCCCTCGTAAACCTCTTTAGAAGGTTTATATAGCGATTGTACAAGCCGATCATATTCACGACGTGTAATCTCTTTATTATATAGCTTCAATAATAAATCTCTATGCTCTTTTGAAAATGCCATCTTTTTAATGACTTCAGGATACATAAAACACCCTCTCCATTTCACATAAACTTCTTCTTTTCGAAAAACAGAACTTATGTTCGCATAAAAGATTATAAAAGATTCCTGTAAAAAAAACAAACAAAACATGAGAAACTATTTATTTCTTTCTATTCAAAATATTACAACATTATATTATCATATTCACTTTTTAAATACATATATATTTTTGGTAGTTTTTTTGAATAAATCTTCCAATTCAATCAGAAAATAATGGCAAAAAAGAAGAGGAGTTTACATATGGATACGGTAACATTAGCAAGAGCATTTTTTGGTTCTTCATTAGCATTCCACATTATTTTTGCAACACTTGGCGTCGGACTTTCATTGATGATTTTTATAAGCGAAATACTCTATCACTGGAAGAAAGACTCCGACTATGCCATTATGGCGAAAAGATGGACAAAGGCGTTTGCTATTCTTCTCGGTGTAGCAATTCCAACTGGAACAATTGTTGGTGTGCAAATCTCACTTCTTTGGCCTGGTTTCGCCAAAATTGTTGGGCAAGTTATTTCTGTTCCCTTCCAAATTGAGATTTTCGCCTTCTTTTTGGAGGCTTTATTCATGTCGATTTACGTATATGCAGCTGATAAACTTCCTCCATTTATGAGATTAATCTCGCTATTTTTCGTCATGCTTGGTGCCACGGCATCCGCCGTGCTTATTACATCAGCAAATACATGGATGAATACACCAGCAGGCTTTTCAATGAATCCAGATGGATCTGTTTTTAACGTTGATCCGTGGAAAGCTTTCTTTAATCCAAGTTTTGGCACAAGTGCATTTCATGTCGTTATTACGGCTTATGCAACCGGTGCAGCTGTCATTGCTTCTATTGCTGGATTTAAATTATTGAAGAAAAATTTAAGTACACGTGAAATTGCTTATCATAAAAAAGGGCTGCTATTAGGGCTTGTCGTTACATTTATTACAGGCGCTACGATGTGGCTTTCAGGACATGAATCAGCGATTGCCTTACATAAACACTCACCTGAAAAACTTGCATCTGCTGAAGCTTTATTTGAAACGACATCACACGCACCGCTATCCATTGGCGGAGTTGTGGATCCTAATACACTTGAACTAAACTATGCACTTGAAATTCCAAACATGCTTAGCTTATTAGTGGGACTAGACCCTAGCACTGTCGTAAAAGGACTAAACGAATTCCCACAAGAAACATGGCCACCATTTTATACACATACACTATTCAACTTAATGGTAGGAACTGCTGCGTTTACCTTTGCTGTTGCAACAATTGCACTCTTATATTGGTATTTCGTGTACCGAAAAAAGGGAACAGAACTACCGAAGTGGCTACTTTGGGGGGCTGCCGCATGCGGACCAATTATGATGCTCGGTATTGAATTCGGATGGATTTTCAGTTGTAGCGGTCGTCAACCATGGACAATTTATGGTATGCAACGTACCGTCGATGCATCTACACGCGCTGATTTCGTCGGTCCTTTATTTGTTTTGTTCATCATTTTGTATATTGGACTCGCTATTTTAACAGTCATTGTTCTACGGACATTCTTTAGAAGACATCCATTAAAGAATGATTTACAACACCAAGGAGGCGATTCTCATGTATGAGGAAAGTATTGCAATCATCATCTTATGGGCCCTTATTTTCGTATACAGTATACTAGGGTCCATTGATTTTGGCGCTGGTTTTTGGGGCATGGTATACGCAAAACATCCGACGCTCGCTGCTAAACTTGCGAATCGGTACTTATCACCAACTTGGGAAGTAACAAATACGTTTCTTGTTTTCGTCGTTGTCGCATTTCTCGGCTTCTTTCCGAAAGCGGCCTTTACTCTTGCGACAGTAATGTTCGTACCAGTTATGTTAATTTTAGTGCTCATTGCAGTACGTAGTACATTTATGGTATTTGCTTACTCCTTGCCAAAATACCAATACCTTCTTCGGGTTATTTCAGGTATTACTGGTCTATTAATTCCAGCACTATTAATTACCGTTTTACCCGTTACAGAGGGAGCCTATATTACAATGTCTGAAGGAAAGGAAGTACTCCTATATGGAAAACTTCTTTCTAGCCCAGTTATCTACTGTTATATGCTCTTCGGACTAACTTCTGAACTATTTCTCTCCTCTCTCTTTCTTGCTGATTTTTCGAGAGAACAAAGTTCAGAAGATACGTATAGAATTTATAGAAGAAATGCTATCATCCTTGGTCCTGCAACGCTCGTTACGGCAATTATTGCCCTCGTTGTAATGGATCCAGAAACACATTGGGTTATGCAAGGATTAATAAAGCAATTCCCGTGGTTTACAGTTTCTATTGTTTTATTCGTTATCGGATACTCGTCCCTTTGGTGGACAAACAAAAAGTACAATACACTAGGATACCCTCGCATTGCCGTTTTAGCTGTCGTCGCTCAATATGCATTTGCAAGCTATGCTTACGGGGTCGCGCATTTACCGTATATTATTTATCCTGACGTAACTGTATTTACAAGCTTTACAACGAAAGAAACGTTCTATGCACTGCTCATTCTATACGCAATTGGGATTGCAATTTTATTACCAGGATTTATTTTCTTCTGGAACTTATTCTTGAAGGATCGTACTTTTTTGAAGGAAAAATAATATAGCATTGGAGTCTGTTCCAAAAGGCATTTTAGGATAGACTCCTTTTGTCGTGTTTTGTCGATAAGTCGATATATTTTAAAAATCGCTGATATATTTTGAGTTGCGCCGATATATTTCAATAATCGCTGATATATTTTAACTTGCGCCGATATATCTCAATAATCGCTGATATATTTTAACTTGCGCCAATACATCTCAATAATCGCCCATATAAATTTCATTTACTATCTTACTGCCCCAATAATTTATAGACTCCTCTCATAATAGTTATTTCACTATTCGTGACACCTGTCCTTTAGCATGAAAAACACATATTCGGTTCATCTCGTTATACGTCTAGTTCTTCTTATTTTTTGCTGAATATACTACCAATATAAACTTGAGACAAGCTACATCTGTTCAAGGGAAAATAGAAAGGTAGGCAAAATATGAGCATTGAAATATGGATTACTATTATTGTATTTTTCTTAACGATGATCGTTATCTTTTGGCGACCCCGCGGCTTAAATGAGGCTTGGCCAGCAGCAATCGGAGCTGGTATCATCATAATTACTGGACTTGTATCAAAACCAGACATCATGGATATTATAAGTAAAATTGGCGGTGCCTCCATAACAATATTAGCAACTATTGTTATGGCAGTTATATTAGAAAGCTTCGGCTTCTTCCATTGGTCCGCAGCGAAACTAGCAAATTTAGCAAAGGGTTCTGGGCGCCGCTTATACTGGTATATTCAATTATTATGTTTTCTTATGACTCTTTTATTTAATAACGACGGTAGTATTTTAATTACAACTCCAATTTTAATTCTTCTTCTAAAAAACCTTCAATTAAAACCACATCAACAAATTCCTTATTTATTAAGTGGTGCTTTAATCGCTACGGCATCTAGTGCACCAATTGGTGTAAGTAATATCGTAAATTTAATCGCATTAAACATCGTCCATATGACTCTTTATATGCATACTGCTATGATGTTTGTACCTGCAACATTAGGCTTATTATTTATGTCATGGCTCATGTATACAGTTTTGAAGAAAAAACTTCCGAAAAAATTACCTGTTTCTTCATATGATATTGAAGAAATTTTCTTCACGAAAAACTTCCATCCACTAAAAGGAAATAATTCTGTTGATACGAAACAAAAACGGACAAGATTCATGTTAAAAGTATTAGGTTTCGTCTTCCTGATGCGCTGTCTTCTATTCGTTGCATCCTTCTTATCCATCCCAATTGAAATCGTTGCAGTACTTGGTTCACTCGTTCTTCTCATTTGGAGATGGTACTACTTACGAACAAATCCTGTCGACATTTTGAAAAAGACACCGTGGCACATTTTAATTTTCGCCTTCTCTATGTACGTCATTATTTACGGACTCCACAACGCAGGATTAACAGCTGTACTTGTACAATGGCTCGAGCCAATTGTGAATCAGCATCTACTCTATGCTAGCTTTGCGATGGGCGGACTTGTATCCATCCTCTCTAACGTCTTCAATAACCATCCTGCCCTTATGATTGGTACAATCACATTAACAGAAATGGGACTAGATCCAGTCACATTAAAAACTATCTATCTTGCAAACATCATTGGTAGTGACATCGGTTCACTATTACTACCAATTGGTACGCTAGCTTCACTCATTTGGATGTATATTCTGAAACAAAACAAAATTAAAGTAAAATGGAAAGACTATTTAAGTGTATCCCTTATCGTTATCCCGCTCACAACAGTCGTCACACTATTTCTCTTATTCTACTGGGTACATCTCTTCTTTGCCTTATAAACAACAGAAGCCCCATTTGCTACCGTCTTAGCAAATGGGGCTTCTTCTATAATAAAGTTAGGTACTACAGTGTGATCAATCAAGTAAAGAGGTGTAACATGTTATTGATATAAATGACTACCAGCTTCTTTAAATTCTTCTGCTTTCTCTTTCATTCCTTTTTCAATTGCTTCTTTCGTTTCTAAATCATTTTCTTTTGCATATTCACGAATATCATGTGAAATTCTCATACTACAAAACTTCGGTCCACACATTGAACAGAAGTGAGCTGTCTTTGCCCCTTCTGCAGGCAACGTTTCATCATGATATTCCATCGCACGTTCAGGATCTAAAGATAAATTAAATTGATCGCGCCAACGGAATTCGAAGCGTGCTTTTGAAAGTGCATCATCACGCTGATGAGCCGTTTTATGTCCTTTCGCAAGATCAGCCGCATGCGCTGCAATTTTGTACGTAATAACACCCGTGCGTACATCATCTTTGTTTGGCAAACCTAAATGTTCTTTCGGCGTTACATAACAAAGCATCGCTGTTCCAAACCAGCCAATCATAGCAGCTCCAATTGCAGATGTAATATGGTCATAACCTGGTGCAATATCTGTCGTTAGCGGCCCAAGTGTGTAAAACGGCGCGCCCTGACAAATATCAAGCTCTTTCTCCATATTCTCTTTAATTAAGTGCATCGGTACGTGTCCAGGTCCTTCAATCATAACTTGCACATCATGTTTCCAAGCAATTTTGGTTAATTCACCAAGTGTTTCAAGCTCAGAAAACTGTGCTTCGTCATTTGCATCTGCAATTGAACCTGGGCGTAATCCATCTCCAAGAGAGAACGAAACATCATACTGCTTCATAATTTCACAAATCTCTTCAAAATGAGTGTATAGGAAGTTTTCTTTATGATGGAATAAACACCACTGTGCCATAATCGAACCACCGCGCGAAACGATACCTGTCGTACGCTTTGCAGTAATTGGAATGTAACGAAGTAATACACCAGCGTGAATTGTAAAGTAATCTACGCCTTGCTCCGCCTGCTCAATTAACGTATCACGATATACTTCCCACGTTAAATCTTCTGCAATTCCGTTTACTTTTTCCAGCGCTTGATAGATCGGTACAGTTCCAACTGGTACAGGCGCGTTACGAATAATCCACTCACGCGTCGTATGAATATTTTTACCTGTAGATAAATCCATAATCGTATCCGCACCCCAGCGCGTTGCCCATGTCATCTTCTCTACTTCTTCTGCAATCGAAGAAGATACAGCTGAGTTTCCGATATTCGCGTTTACCTTCACATGAAAATTACGCCCGATGATCATCGGTTCAGCTTCTGGATGATTAATATTCGCTGGTAAAATAGCGCGGCCTTCTGCGATTTCCTTACGAACAAACTCCGGCTCTACCCCTTCACGAATCGCAACGTATTCCATCTCAGACGTAATAATGCCATTACGTGCATAGTGCATTTGCGTAACATTTGCACCTTGCTTTGCTCTAAGTGGCTGGCGATCCATTTGCGGGAAAACAGGTGTATGTTTCGAAGCTACTCTCACACCGTCATCCTCTGGTTTCACTTCACGCCCTTCGTATGCTTCTACATCACCACGCCCCATAATCCAAGAGTGGCGCGGCGTTGGAATTCCTTTTTCCAACTCGACCTTATACGCAGGATCTGTATAAGGACCGCTCGTATCATACACACGGATTGGTGGATTTGGAACGCCATTCGTTTCGCTTTGTTCAATCTCACGCATCGGCACTTTCATACCTTCTCGTGGTCCATCCACATATACTTTCTTACTCCCTGGTAAACTCGACTTCAATTCAATTTGCTCAGCTGAAACAGATTGTTTCATAAATTTTGTTGCCCCCCTGTTCGTGACAAGGACAAGATATGGCCAGCGCATGCCAAAATAAAAAGAGCCAGGTCCATAAAAAAATAAGGACCTGGCTCATAAAGACATCATTATGTAAAGCCGTTAACTTCCCTACGCTGGTACGAGCCAGATCAGGTCCAAAGGGTTAAGAAGTTCACGCGCTTCTCTCTCAGCCTACGCATACGTTAGGCACCCCTAGTTTATCACTGATTTAATTTTCAATACTTTCCCATCATACACGATAATCTGAAAAATGAAAAGTTTATTTCTTTTGCTCTTTACGGAATCATCCACGTTAAATAATACGCCTGCACATACGTCATAATACCAACAATAATTACGAAGAATAAGCTATGCTTCACTGTAAAACGGAACAAATCCGATTCTTTTCCAGCAAGACCAACCGCCGCACAAGCGATCGCAATCGACTGCGGGGAAATCATTTTCCCTGTTACACCGCCTGTTGTATTTGCTGCAACGAGAAGCACTTCAGATACGCCGACTTGCTGCGCTGTAATGGCTTGTAAATTTGAGAACAGTGCATTCGCAGACGTATCAGACCCTGTTAGGAATACGCCAATCCAGCCTAAGAATGGTGAGAAGAACGGGAATAGTCCACCAGTTCCGGCTAATGCTAACGCTAACGTGGAAGATAGACCAGAATAGTTTGCGATAAATGCAAACCCTAGTACGAATCCGATAGATAGAATTGGCATTTTTAATTCGCTTAACGTTTCTTTAAATGTCACTACTGCATCTTTTACATTCATTTTCAAAATAAACATGGAAATGATACAAGCAATTAAAATCGCTGTTCCAGTTGCCGATAATACATCAAACTTCAAAATTGCCTCGTAAGGCATTGGTTTATTTACAATTGGCTCTGCTTTCATTACTAAATTATGCAGACCTGGAATTTCAAACTTAAATACAAGACTTTCTAAAGCCCCTCCTGAAGCAAATAGTGCCTTAAAGAAACTTTGGCTCCAAATGACTACCATAACCGTTAATACGATAAATGGAGACCATGCTTTCACTACTTTTCCAAACGTTAATTTCGGCATCGATGCCGCTGTCGTTGTTACTGCTACTTCACTATTTGCTCGCCCGGATTGATAAATTTCTTTCGGCTGCCAAACTTTTAAGAACAGCGCTAAACTAATTAAACTTACAAGTGCTGATGTAATATCCGGAAGTTCTGGCCCTAAAAATGTCGCTGTAATGAACTGCGTAATCGCAAATGAACTACCCGCTACAAGTAACGCAGGCCACGTTTGTCGTATCCCTTTAAATCCATCCATTAAAAATACGATAAAGAATGGAACAAATAATGATAGGAACGGTAATTGATGCCCAGCCATTTGTCCAATTTTATGTGGATCAATACCTGTTACTTGTCCAGCAACTGTAATCGGAATTCCCATCGCTCCGAACGCCACTGGTGCAGTATTTGCAATTAAACAAAGACCTGCTGCGTATAAAGGATTTAACCCAAGACCCGCAAGAAGTGCTGCTGTAATCGCTACTGGTGCCCCAAATCCTGCCGCTCCTTCTAAAAATGCTCCAAATGAAAATCCAATTAAAATAACGAGTAGACGATGATCATTCGTAATCGATAATACCGATGCACGAATCACATCGAATTGACCTGTTTTTACAGAAATTTTATATAAAAATACCGACATAATGATAATCCAAGCAATTGGCCATAATCCGTACAAGAAACCATATCCGGTCGCTGCCATTGCCATCGTGAACGGCATTTTATAAGCGAATAACGCTACTAAAACTGTAAGTACAACTGTAATAAATCCTGCCACATACCCTTTCATGCGGAAAACTGCTAAAGCTAAGAAAAAAAAGATAATCGGAATAAGTGCGACCGCTGCCGAAATCCAAATGTTTCCGAATGGATCATAAACTTGTGTCCATGTGTTCATTGTTCTCTCCGATACGATAAACTTAACTAAATCTATACAATTCAATCAAATTTACACGAGTTAGTGCTTCATCGTGTTCTCGCAACCCCAAAGGGACGAGGGGTATAACACTCCACACGAGGCAGTATCGTTACCTCCTATTATCAAGCATTTATTTTACCCATCTTGATAAATTTATCGCAGCATTCAAATCTCTATCGTGATGGCTATTGCATGAAACACAACACCACTCACGTATTTTTATACTCCATTGTCCTTCTGGTTGAACTGAATGGTCGTATTTTACTCCGCAACATGAACAAATCTTGCTTGAGGCGAACCATTTATCAGCTTTTTCATACGCAATGCCGTACTTCTCGCACTTGTATGACAAACATTGAAAGAAGAAGTTTAATTTTTGAAAGGAAAGTGCCTTCGATAGTTTTTTGTTTTTTAACAGGTTTGAAATAGATAAGTCTTCCACAACAATCCTCATTGGTTTGGTTTTCACCAATTTAGCTGTTGCTTGATGGATATGGTTATTTCGGATATTCATAATTTTCCTAGATAACCGCAGGTGCTCAGCTTTCGCTTTTTCATATCCGGCAGACTGAATTTTCACACCTTTTTTAAATCTCCTAGACATATCTCTTTGCGCTGACTTTTTCCTTTTCAAAAGTTTTTTAACCTTAGCATCTTTGTTTATATTTCGTTCTTTCATACCATTAGAAGCTACAAAAAGTTCTTTTAAACCAACATCCACACCAATCGACTCATTCGTTAGTTCTTGTGATTCAAAGTCTTCTTGGAACCCTACACTAATCCACCAGTGACGACCATCAAAGGTAACTCGTGGATTGGATGGTTTTTTATTTCTTGGTAGTTGTTGGCTTGTTTTCACTTCTCCAATAGACTGAATATGAACGACTTTCTTTCCTATAACCAGTCTTTCATAATTGGCATAAAATCCTTGGATTAAATCTTTTTTGGATTTATAAGAAGTGTGATAACCATTTTTGTACTTTTTGAACGAATGTTTTCTCGCCGTATCAAAATCTTTTGAAGCCTGTTTGGGAACTTGTGCATTAATGTCTTTTAACCACTCATATCTCTTTCGCTTCTTGATCTTTGTAAATCGTTTCTGTAAAGCTAACTGTGAAACAGATTTTCCAAATAGCTTATAGTATCTATCACTCATTCTTTTACAATAGTTATAAGCAAATCTTGCAGCACCAGCATGGTTTCTAAGCACTTGTTCTTGCTCAGGCGTTGGAATCAGTCTGACTTTCTTCGCCAATATCATCAGAATGTAACTCCTTTAATGAAAGATTTGTTCTTCTGAATCGTAGCGTGTTCCACCAGCATTCTCCTGAGACTACCAGGATACAAACCTGTTAATTCCGATACTTGACTAACTCGTGAAAATTTCATTATTATTCTTAGCTCATTAAATCCAATGTAGCACATACGTTCTATGGATTCAATGAGGTTTGATAGATTTAATTAAATTTATCTCGTTCAACTAAGGGCGCAATTCCTTAGCCAGTTCTCTTATGAACTTCTCATATTTTCACATGAGCGCAGACTATATGTTTATCTCTTTAGAGATAGAGGATTTTTCCACCACCATAGGCTTGTGATGTACTCTCGTCAGTTATACGAGATAGTCGTTGAACGTTCATCTTATCCATTTTGACTTAGATGATTCGAGGCGGAAGACCCATTGTTCTAGTGTTTAGGATTTAACCTTGCACGATCTGATTGATTTTTTCTGCTTTCGCGACATTCACGCTCACCATTTCTGGTCACGTTGTAGTTCAATCAGCTTTAGGGATTGCCCGCAGTTAACCCTCACTACTAGCCAATCACTTGACTAGCAGGGCTTACTGATATATTTAATTAACTTTGGTTATAATTGGTTAAATAAATCGTAACAGTTAGTTACCCCCCTAAAGAATCCCCTTTTAAATAGAATAACCTCACCAATAGACTATCAGGTCATCATACCTTTAAGCCTAAAATAAAAAAACGTTCAAGAAAACGTTTTCAACAACTTTCATTTATACTGTACCATAACAATTTCTATTAAAAAAGATTTTTTTGAAAATTTTATTATTTAACAGAAAATCTTACAAAATCGTCACGTTCTTGTAATGTTCATCGATAGGAAGTTTGCCAAAATTATTGCATAATAATAGTATAACAACAGAAATTATTCATGAGGTGATATATATGAACGGAAATAAAATATTAGCTGCGTTATCATACTTTAGTGTACTATTTGCCCCTATCTTATTCCCTATTATCGTTTGGATTGTGGGAGACGCTGAAACAAAACCACATGCAAAACGTGCTCTATGGACACACATCATTCCAAGTATCGCTACATTCATTGGCGTAACTATTCTAGGAATTATGGGCCTTGGATCTGATCAACCAGACGTAACACTTGGAATTGGATCAATGATTGTCTTAGCTATTTGCGGAATCATCAGCTTATACTACTTCATCTGGAACATTGTAAAAGGCATTAAAGTGCTGAAAGCTTAATTTTAAACAAATGTTTGTTTAAAAAGGGCCCCTTGCAATTTGCAAGGGGCCCTTTTCCTAATTCGTTCACTTTATCTTCTGCGTTTCTTCTTTTTTCTCATCATTTTCTTTCGGCGCGTATTCACTTTATCCGCTATAATGTGGAGCGTACTTGCCACAACAATTCCCATTAAGAACGTTACAATTTCAACCTCATGCTTCTTCGCAATTTCTATTAAATTACCATCCAGTGCGACTACATTTAATAGTAATAAAAATGGAGAAAAAACGATTAACATGTACGCAATACGAATCACATCACCAAGTATAATCGTATGCGTAAAGAAAGATCGATGCGGCATTACTTTCTTATAAGGATACCAAAATATACGTAAGAAACCCCATTTGTTATAAGCATTACTGTACGTATCTAAATCTGGTGTTAAAAATGAAGTACCTACTAAAAAACCAATTGCAAAAGTTAATAAAAAATCAAAATTTGTTAATCCATACGAAAAGAGCAAAAACAAAACAACCGGAAGGGATATTAAGTTTATTTTCGTATGCGTTCTTCCTGATGGCATAATGCACTTCCTCGCTTACGTTCGTCCTGTCACCTTATGACAGATTTCACCTATTGACCTAATTTCTGATCGATAAATGTTGTGTCTATATCCGAACTAAACCATTCTGCCAACTTCACTCGTGCCTTATCTTTCACATCTTCATTGACGTATAACGACACCTGTATTAGTGCGGCCGTTAACGCCCCTAAATCATCCGTATAGCCAATTCCAGCAATGAAATCTGGAATCGCATCAATCGGTGCAATAAAATAAGCAAGTGCTCCAATTACAATAATTTTCACTCGTTTTGGAACATCGGGTCTTTGCAAAACGTAAAACAGTAATAAACTTGCATAAATGACCGATTGCCCTGCTTGCTTTGCAACATGTTTTACTTTCTTCCAAAACGCTTCAACTGAAAATTTTTGTTTCATGTAAAAAGCCTCCCTATTTTTAAAAAGAAATAAGCTACAATATGTTATCAGTAAAAGTTTATGGAAATTACACAAAACCTATCAATGAACTTTTATTGTAACAAACAAACCAAAAAAGAACAAGTGTTCGTTAATTTTTACACTATTTCCTTCATATAATAGATTTCTAGATAACCCTTACCCATCTTCATTTCTTATTTCTCAACAAAGAAAATTTTCACTTCCACTTAACATTCTGCTCTACCTTTGTTATATTTTCTAGTTGACGGACATATAAACGAATGTTAAAGTTTTCTCTGGTAGTGACAAATCTTATACAAAAAATGTAAAATGTTATAGTGTTTCTCAGAAATGAATTTTGTTGTATAATACAGAAATGACGTTATGCTTATGAGCAACAAAAGAAACCAAAAGGGTATGCATAGTTATAGTCGTATATGGGTGAATATAGAACCTTTAATTATGGCCAAGAAAACTATGTATTTTTTATTTTAGCATTTTTCGCTCCAAAATCGACCAAGCCTGATAGAGAAAGGGTGGAAATGAATGAAAGAAACCTTGAAATCACAATTTCAAAATGTGCGTTTTACTGTATTCGTAGCTTTAGCCTTATGGCTGAAAACTTACCTTATTACACGCACAAGCTTTGACTTAAAACTTGAATCTTTCATGCAAGAATTCATTTTATTCCTTAGCCCATTAGCAGCATCATTACTGCTTGTTGGTCTTGCATTATTTGCAAAAGGGAAAAAACGTAACTATATAGCACTTGGAATTAATTTTGTCTTAACAATCGTTCTTGTTGGTAACGTAATGTTCTACGGATTCTACAATGACTTCGTTACATTACCGGTGCTAGGACAAACATCTAACTTCGGAAGTTTAGGTTCTAGTGTGAAAGAATTATTTAACTACAAAATTATTCTTGCATTTGCAGACATTATCATTTTCTTCGTTCTATTAAAGAAAATGAAAAACTTTGCACCTACAGAGCGTGTAGCACGCCCGATGCGTTCCCTATACTTCGTATCAACAGTTGCTATTTTCTTCGCAAACTTAGGACTTGCAGAAGCTGAACGCCCAGAACTATTAACACGTTCATTCGACCGCGTTATGCTTGTTAAAAACTTAGGATTATATGTACACCAAGTATACGATCTTGGCTTACAAGCAAAATCAAGTTCACAAAAAGCATTCGCTGACGGTAGTAAATTACAAGAAACAGAAAACTATGTGAAAACAACACAAAGTAAACCAGATCCAAATATGTTCGGTACTGCAAAAGGGAAAAACGTAATTGTTGTCTCTCTTGAGTCGTTACAAACATTCTTAATTGGCGCAACAGTTAACGGACAAGAAGTTACACCATTCTTAAACCAATTTACGAAAGAAAGTTATTACTTTGATAACTTCTTCCATCAAACTGGGCAAGGTAAAACATCTGATGCTGAATTCCTAGTAGATACTTCTTTATATCCACTAGACCGCGGTGCTGTATTCTTCACACACGGTAACAATGAATATACAGCAACTCCAGAAATTTTACGTCAGCAAGGATACTACACTGCAGTATTCCATGCAAACAACGCAACATTCTGGAACCGTAACATTATGTATCCGGCACTTGGTTATGATCGTTACTACAACGAGCTTGACTACAAGATTACACCGGAAACAAAACTAAACTGGGGATTAAAAGATATCGAGTACTTCGATCAATCTGTTGATATGTTAAAACAAGTGAAGCAACCATTCTATACTCGCTTCCTTACTTTAACGAATCATTACCCATTCACTTACGATGATAATACGAAATTAATCGACGAATACAATTCTGGTGATGGCGTATTTGACCGTTACATGGTAACTGCTCGTTACTTAGACGAAGCAATGAAACACTTTATTGAGCGTCTAAAAGCAGAAGGTATTTACGACAACTCAGTAATCGTATTCTACGGTGACCACTACGGTATTTCTGAAAACCATAACCGTGCAATGGCACAGTTCTTAGGAAAAGAAGAAATCACTGCATTTGACCATATGAACTTACAAAAAACACCGATGTTTATTCACGTTCCAGGTCAAAAAGAAGGTAAAACAATTTCAAAACCAACTGGTGAAATTGACATTAAACCAACTATTCTAAACTTACTTGGTGTAGATTCTACAAATGACGTTCGATTCGGTCATGATGTATTCTCACCTGATAATAAAGGATTCGTTGTTCTTCGTGACGGTAGCTTCGTTACAGATAAATACATGTACACAAACAGTACATTCTATGACCGTGCTACTGGCGAAGTTGTACAATTACCGAAAGAAGAATCCCAGCCACTAATTGATCGTGCCCAAAATGAATTGAACATGTCTGATAAAATCATTGAAGGTGACTTACTTCGCTTCTCTGAAAGTAATAAGATCAAAACTGGTGAAGTAAAAACAGTTATTAAAGAAGAAAAGAAGAGCGCTGAGTAATCTCAGCCTCTTTTTTTATTTTCTTCCATACAACTACTTATATTCATTAACTTTAAAATTACATAACCTTTACCAAATATTCACATAGTGTTAATGAAGAATCTCTATAATAAAATATGTAAACGAGGTTCTACATATTTCTTATCTCTCATCTTTCGTAAGATCCCTTAAAGAAATGTGTAAATCTTTTGTTTCTACTTTCTTATAATTGTCTTTCAACTTGTTTTGTTTCCATACACAAAGCATTCAACGAGACAATGTCCCTATGAAAGATAGCTACCCTCCTTGTGCAGCATTCCATAAGAATGTTGCTTTTTTTTATTTAAAAGCAGGATTCTCATTTCTTATTTTCGAATTTGTATATACAAAATGCTGTAAAGTGAAACTTTAATCAGCCCTCATCAATCGGGCATTTACGGGCAGTGATTCGCCCACTTCACTTCTTTGCTCTACCGGAATTTGTAAGTAGGGGCTTTACTGCCGTTAATGCGGGGTAGATCATCCTTATTTCTCTATGATTTACAAATACATATATGGTCATATGTAGAGAATTGCTCACATAAAAATTACTATAGTGATTTTTATCTCGCATGAATGAAAGTTTCACGTTACTTACGTACTTACGAAAGGATGGGACGGAAATTGGCATACGAAAAATTTGTACTTTGGAATGATGAAGTTATTGATACAACAAAACAACAAACGTACATAGAACTTGAAGAAAGAGGTTCGCAGTTCGGAGATGGTGTCTATGAGGTTATTCGCCTATATAAAGGGAACTTTCATTTATTAGATCCGCACATAACGAGATTATATCGATCCATGGAAGAAGTAGAATTATCGCTCCCTTTCTCAAAAGCTGAGCTCATCACTTTACTTTACAAATTAATTGAACGAAACCATTTCCACGAAGATGGCACCATTTATTTGCAAGTATCTCGTGGTGTACAAGCTCGCACACATGTATTTTCATATGACAACCCTCCGACAATTTATGCCTATATTACAAAAAAAGAACGACCGGCTTTATGGATTGAATATGGTATACGCGCTATATCAGAACCCGATACTCGATGGCTACGCTGTGACATTAAATCATTAAATTTATTACCAAACGTACTAGCTGCTACGAAAGCTGAACGGAAAGGCTGTAAAGAGGCACTTCTCGTAAGGAACGGTATTGTAACGGAAGGAAGCCATTCCAACTTCTTTTTAATTAAAAACGGAACGCTTTACACACATCCAGCCAATCACCTTATTTTAAATGGCATTATTCGTCAATATGTCCTTTCTTTAGCGAATACTCTTCACATTCCTGTGCAGGAAGAACTTTTCAGCGTTCGTGACGTTTATCAAGCAGATGAATGCTTTTTTACAGGCACAACGATTGAAATTTTACCAATGACCCACCTTGATGGGACCGCGATTCAAGATGGGCAAGTTGGGCCTATCACCAAAAAACTGCAAAAATCTTTTAATCAAATCTTATTACAATCCAATATGGCATCTTCTTAAACACGAATAATTTCTGTCCTTTCATATTCAATATATGCATTTAAATGGAAATCAAGGTGTAATTTTATGCCTTGATTTTTTTCTTGTAATCTTTTTGTCATATTCAGATTCCTATATAAGTCTTGACAGTAATCGACATGCTCTTTAGAATTTTTAACAGTTGGTAAATATTTCTTCACTACATTACAGACAGAAAGGAATCGACAAATTATGAAAAAGTATCTTGCCGGTCTTGCGGCAGTGTCTGTAGCAGGAGGAGCAGCACCTACACTTGATAGTGTTCAAGCTGCACCTGAACAAAATACACAAAAAGCTGCTACAACTGTCCAAGCTTCTGCATCAAACAGCTCATCTTATAAGGTAAACGCGAGCGTATTACATGTTCGTGCGGGATCAAACACTTCTCACGACATCATCTCACGCGTTTATAACGGTCAATCACTAAACGTGATTGGCGAAGAAAACGGTTGGTTCAAAATTAACATTAATGGACAAACAGGCTTTGTTAGTGGCGAATTTGTATCAAAAAGTGGCGCAGCAAACAACAATGTAAGTACAGGTGGAAACAATAAAGTTACCGCTGATGTATTACGTGTACGTACAGCTCCTAACACATCTAGTTCTGTTTCTGGGCGTGTATATGAAGGACAAACATTAAACGTAATTGGACAAGAAAATGGTTGGGTGAAAATTAACCATAATGGACAAGTAGGTTATGTAAGTGGCGAATTCGTATCTGGCGTTTCTTCTAATGCAGGTTCTTCAAACAACAATACGAATAATAACAACCAAGAAGTAAAACCAGCAAGCGGAAACTATACAGTAAATGTATCTTCCCTTCGCGTTCGTACAGGTCCTAGCACTTCTCACACAACTGTAGGTTCTGTTACAAAAGGACAAGTAGTACAAGTTGTTGGAGAAGTTCAAGATTGGTTCAAAATCAATTACGCAGGACAAACTGCTTATATAAGCAAAGACTATGTAACAAAAGGCGGTTCTAACGAAAACGTTACAGAAGGCAACAAACAAGAGCAAAACAATAATAATGGAACTATTCAAACTGGCGGTTCTTACGTAGTTAACGCTACATCTTTACGTGTTCGTACAGGCCCTGCCGCTTACCATAGTGTAATTGGTGGCGTTTTAAACGGCACCACATTAAACGTAGTTGGATCTGAAAACGGTTGGTTTAAAGTAAATTACCAAGGAAAAACAGGCTTTGTTAGTAGCGAATTTGTAAAATTCGTTAAAGGTGGCACTACTACTCCTGAGCAACCAAAACAACCTGAACAACCTAACCAAGGTGCAATTGGCGATTACTACATTAATGCTTCTGCACTAAATGTACGTAGCGGCGAAGGTACAAATTATAGAATCATAGGCGCACTTCCACAAGGTCAGAAGGTTCAAGTAATCTCTGAAAACTCTGGATGGAGCAAAATTAACTACAACGGGCAAACTGGTTATATCGGAACACGTTACCTATCTAAAACACCAGTTGGAGGCGCAGTAGATAATAAGCCTAACAATAACCAAAATAACAATCAAAACAATAACAACAATAATAATACAGGCAACAATAGCGGCGACAGTTCTTCCGTACTTGCATATGCAAAATCAATGCAAGGTGTACCGTACGTTTGGGGCGGAACTTCTGCTAACGGCGTAGACTGCAGTGGCTACATCTACCACGTATTTAAGAAATTTGGTCATAACATTAGCCGCCAAAGTGTTGCAGGATATTGGAGTAGCCTACCACAAACTTCAAGTCCACAACCTGGTGACTTAATTTATTTCCAAAACACTTATAAATCTGGTCCTTCTCACATGGGTATTTACCTTGGGGGCGGATCATTTATCCAAGCTGGAGATAAAGGTGTAGCAATCGCTTCATTAAGTAACTCTTATTGGAAGAGCCACTTCTTAGGATACACGAAAGCACCTTAATTAATAGTTTCAAAGCCTTCTAGTTTACTAGAAGGCTTTTTTGTACGATTTCAACACATTACTCCCTTTCCCCTAGCTTCCCTCTATAAAAATAATGTATCCATTCTTCCATTTCATACACTTTATTCTACAAAAACAATGCATAACGTTATCATAATGTATATATTTTCATAAAAAACATAACCTATTTCATGTCTATTTATTTTATATGTGTTTTTTTGAAGAATTTTCTTTTTATTTAAACTTTTCATTAGACGTTTGACCTCCGATGTCCATTATGATAAGTTACTAAAGATGTTATATTCGCAAACGTATAGACAACTGGTTTATACACTGTTTTTACTATGAGGAAGGAGCATACACTGCATGAATCTTTTATGGGGAATTGGCGGCGTGATTGGAGTATTAGCAATTGCTTTTCTACTATCTTCCAACCGCAAAGCTATTAATTGGCGCACAATTTTAATCGCGCTAGCATTACAAATGTCATTTTCATTTATCGTATTACGATGGGACGCTGGTAAAGCAGGTTTAAAACACGCTGCTGACGGTGTTCAAGGATTAATTAATTTTTCTTACGAGGGAATTAAGTTCGTTACCGGGGATTTAGTCAACGCAAAGGGACCTTGGGGATTTGTATTCTTTATTCAAGCACTACTTCCAATCGTATTTATTAGTTCATTAGTAGCAATCTTATATTATTTCGGTATTATGCAGAAATTTGTTAGCATCGTTGGTGGTGCATTAAGTAAACTTCTTGGAACTTCTAAAGCAGAAAGCCTAAACTCAGTAACGACTGTATTTTTAGGACAAACTGAAGCTCCAATTTTAATTAAACCTTACTTAGCACGCTTAACAAATAGTGAATTCTTCACTATTATGGTAAGCGGTATGACAGCTGTTGCTGGATCCGTTCTTGTCGGTTATGCAGCAATGGGTATTCCGTTAGAGCACTTATTAGCAGCTGCAATTATGGCGGCTCCATCGAGCTTATTAATTGCGAAACTAATCATGCCAGAGACAGAAAAAGTAGATAATAACGTTGAACTTTCTACAGAACGTGAAGACGCAAATGTTATTGATGCAGCTGCACGCGGCGCATCTGAAGGTATGCAACTTGTTATTAACGTAGCAGCAATGTTAATGGCTTTCATCGCATTAATCGCTTTATTAAATGGGCTATTAGGATTAGTTGGGTCTTTATTCCATATTAAACTTAGCCTTGATTTAATCTTCGGCTACTTACTATCACCATTCGCAATCTTAATCGGGGTTTCTCCAGGTGAAGCTGTACAAGCAGCAAGCTTTATTGGTCAAAAACTTGCAATCAACGAATTCGTTGCATACGCAAACTTAGGACCACACATGGCAGATTTCTCTGACAAGACAAATCTAATTTTAACATTCGCAATCTGTGGATTCGCAAACTTCTCTTCTATCGCAATTCAATTAGGTGTAACAGGAACGCTAGCTCCTACTCGCCGTAAACAAATTGCACAATTAGGGATTAAAGCAGTTATCGCTGGTACATTAGCGAACTTCTTAAATGCAGCAGTTGCAGGTATGATGTTCCTATAAACTTATATAAAGTCTTCTCTTTCTACAAGAGGAGACTTTTTTCATGCAATCCAAACGTCTTTTATGCATCTATTAATCACTTTATCCCAAATATAAGAACATTATGATACAATAATCTTTAAGTCTTTTTATTTTTCCGATGAAAATAGAGATACTACTTGTTGTTGCCCTTCAAAAGAGTGTAACGACATGGTCAATTTCTTAATAATTGCGCATACTACAAGTATCTATTGATGAAATAGCTTTAAGGAGGAAAGTTTTGTGAAAGATAAATTCTATAAAATCCTCTCTATGTGGATTTTACAAATTGTATTTTATTTTACTACTGTACATGTGACGAAATATGAGCATGCGCTCATTTTTACAATAATATACGTAATCGTAAATGTACTATTCTTATTTTTAGCTGACAAAACAGCATTTGTTTTCTTCATACTAGGAACCATTATTTCCGTATTTTATTTGTTCTATCAAGCATGGCTTCACTTATGGAGTACATCAGATCAATGGCAATATATGATTATCCACTTCCTGATGGCAGCTAACTTCTTCATTGTATATATAACAACTCACCTATTGAAAAAAGTGATTCATGAAAATAAAACTTTAACTGAGCGTGTGAGAACATTAGAACAATATATTGGAGAATCAAAATTACTAACAAGACAAGAATTCGAGAGACGCCAAGCGTTATTAACGACTGCAATGAATCGTCGTAATGAAACAGGCGTTATCATTTACTTTGATTTCACTTCCTTTAGTAAATATACGAAGGAAAGTGTTATGAACCGTGTAGCTTCTTTATTAGTTGAAACAGTAAGGAATGATTTTGACCTTGCTGCTAAATATGATAATAATACGCTAGTTATTTTATTACAAAACACAAATGAAGCTGGTGCTGACATTGTAATGAACCGCCTAAAGCCAAAAATGGAGCAATGGCTTGCTGCTGAAGCAATCCGAGATATAAAAATTTCACGCGAGCAAATTGGAAACAAAGGACAAACCCTGTTATGATGACTCTCGTTATACTTCTTTTATTCCTTCTGTTTTGCGTACTCGTTTTTTGGATTAGTATCACATTTTCAATTAAATATGTACTTATTTTTACGGCTTTTCTATTCTCTGGCTTACTCGTTTACTACTCTTTATTAACAATCGCGGGCCTAATTCACCGAAATAGTAAACGAAAAGATCGTACGCTAGAACATTATCCGAGCGTCGATATTTTCATACCTGCCCATAATGAAGGTGTCGTTATTAAAGATACTTTAGAGGCGATGGCGAAGATTGAATATCCAGGAAAGCTAACTATTTATTTATTAAATGATAACTCTCAAGATGAAACACCTGAAATCGGCGATGATTTCGACAAAGCTTATGCTCATATTCGCCACATTCGTGTTCCTCCCGGTGAACCGAAGGGTAAATCACGTGTATTAAACTACGGGCTTAGTATTTCAGATGGTGAATACTTCTGTGTTTACGATGCAGATAACCAGCCTGAACCACACGCACTGCGAATGCTTGTAGAGCACGCTGAAACAACTGAAGATGCTGTTGGAGCTGTTGGACACGTTCGTACAGTAAACGAAAAAAGAAACTGGTTGACGCGAATGATTTCGCTAGAATTTCAAATCTTCCAGCTCCTTATGCAATCTGGACGCTGGTTACTATTCCAAACAGGCTCACTGACAGGAACAAATATGCTTCTTCGTCGCTCCGCACTAGAAGAGCTTGGTGGCTATGACCCTTATGCAATTGCAGAAGATGCTGAATTAACATTACGAATTACACAAAAAGGTTATCTCTTACCAATCGTCCCAGAATCAGTTACTTGGGAACAAGAACCAGAGCATTTAAAAATTCTTATTAAACAGCGTACACGTTGGCTCCAAGGGAATTTATATATTTTAGAAAAAATGTTCTCATCACTAAGTTTCTTTAAAGGAAAGCTGCTTGTTCATTCCTTACAACAAGTTCTAGTGTATGTTGTATTTTGGCTATTCCTAATCATTTCGAACGTTTGGTTTGTAATTGGGCTGCTCGGGATATTCCAAATTCAATATAGCATTCCGCTACTATTTATGTGGTATGTCGCATATATTACATATGTTTCTCAATTATTTAGTGCCCAGAGTGTCGAACGAACCTTTACACCGACTAATATTTTTATTAGCGTTATTATGTACTTTACGTACGCACAGCTCTTTACGTACTTATTTATTCGTAGCTTAATCTTATACTTACGTGCAAAGAGCAAGAAACAAGTCATTGGCTGGGATAAAACAGTTCGATTCAAAAAAGATAAATAATAAAAATAAGCACAGAGCGCCGTATGCTCTGTGCTTATTTATTGCCGTATAAATTATATATCAGACAATACCCCTTAGCTGAAAGTAATTTCACGTCCATCCCCCAACGAACGATCGACCTTCATTTATATACGAAAAAGTGATTGCTATTTTTGTAGAACCAATTGCTTCTCTTGCTGTTCTTTGCGCGTTTCAGTCTTAGGTTCCGTGCTTTCTTGGACACTACGATGTGCCACACGTTTCAAACAAATATGCTTCCACTTTCTTTCGTAACGTTTCATTATTCTAGATGTCCCCCTTGAATGCGCTTTAAAACTATTTGAAATCGCTTACAGGAAATAATATAGCACATATATATAAACGTGACAACACATTTCCGACAATTTTTTGTCAAAAATATGAATAGAATTCGTAAGGGATCGAATATTGTCGAAACCTATCGTTTTTTCTTCGTATAAAAGGCATACTACTTATGTGGTAAAGTATTTTATTTCCCCTACCCGCATTTTAAATTCCTTCTATATAAAGTGAAACTTTCATTAGCCATCACCAATGGGGCTTTTACAAGCAGCTCGATTTATTTGCTTTTGCTGAATTTTGAGGTGGGGTTCTTACTGCTCAGCAAATAGAGGGATAAAAAAAGAGCTGATATGAAATCAGCTCTTTTCCTTCTATTATTAATGACGCTTCATACGTCCTTCTTTTTGTAACTCTTTAAATAATGCTGCCATCATAAAGAAAATAACAAAGACGAACGGGAACGCTGCAATAATAGCTGCCGTTTGTAATGCTTCTAATCCGCCAATATATAATAGCGTAGAAGCTATCGCGGCTAGAACGATACCCCAAATCATTTTAATACGATTTGGTGGGTTTAAACTACCATGTGTCGTTAACATCCCTAAAACGAATGTTGCAGAGTCTGCAGATGTAATAAAGAATGTTGCAATAAGTAAAATACCTAAAACTGATAAAGCTGATCCAAAGCTGCCCATCTGATCGAACATAGCGAATAATCCTACTTCTGTTCCCATCTCTTTCACTTTTTCGAAGATATGTGCATCACCAAACAGCTCCATATGAATACCTGTTCCGCCGAAAACAGAGAACCAAAGTGCACCAATTACGGTCGGCACAAGTAACACACCGATTACAAATTCACGAATTGTACGACCTCGTGAAACACGAGCAATAAACGTACCTACGAATGGTGACCATGCAATCCACCATGCCCAATAGAAAATTGTCCACGATTGAATCCATTGGTTCCCACCTTCGTCTAATGGACTTAAACGGAAGCTCATGCTTGGTAATTCCTGAATATAAGAACCGATTGTTGAAGTGAAGTAATTCATAATAAAGTTTGTTGGACCCGCAAATAATACAATAATCATAAGTGCAAACGCAAAAATAATGTTCGTATTACTTAAATATTTAATTCCCTTATCCAGACCTGTTTGCGCAGATAACATAAATAATACTGTTACGATTGCAATAATAACTAACTGTGTCGTTAATGAATTTGGGATAGATGTTAAATAGCTAACACCACCTGCAATTTGTTTTGCACCGAGACCTAATGACGTTGCAACACCGAACACAGTTGCAAAAACAGCTAACACATCAAATGAATGAGCAATACGCCCGTGTTCCCCGCCCTTAAATAACGGACCTACTGTCGCACTAATCGTACTTGCTTTTCCTTTTCTAAAGGTAAAGTAAGCAATACATAACGCTACAAACGCATATAGTCCCCAAGGATGTAATCCCCAATGGAAAAATGAAAAACGCAGTGCAAGACGCGCACTTTCCTCAGTTGCACCTTCTCCAAACGGAGGTGCGTATAAATGGTTTAATGGTTCAGCAACGCCCCAGAAAACTAAGCCGATACCCATACCAGCACTAAATAGCATAGCAAACCATGTCATATAACTATAATCAGGTTCGTCATCATCTTTACCTAAACGAATAGAACCGTATTTCGAAACAATTAAAAAGATAGACACACCTAAAATAATAGAAACGGAAATAATATAAAACCAGCCGAACTTACTAACTAATGCAGTTTGAATTGCGGTTGTTACATTTCCTAAACTACCTTTTCCAATAATAGATTCGGGAATAATCCCCCAAATTGTAAATGCAATACATAATGTTAATGAAACGATGAATGTTTTTGTCAGTTTCCTCATCAAATCCCCCTTCGTAGGTTTCGCTTTTGTAAATAACATAAATTCCGATATGTAAAATCGGATAGAAAACTATAATTTTGCGGTGATTTTCTTACTTTCACCTTCACCAATTCGAATTCTTATGGACAGCCTTACCTTTCGTATAACCTTTTCACTCTGCAAGAGCTACAAGCTAGAAATACTGCTGTCAAATTGTGTGAGAAAAACGCGGATAGGAATGTATTTTCCTAAAAAAGGATGTGTTACATATGTAAAAAAGGGCAAATTTCTTCCTTGCAACCCTTTCGTTTTGTAACAATTATGCGGTTTTTTTTCTAGTATATAGCACGTGTTTATAGCTTCACAAACAAAATGTTTATGTTTATATAACTATATTACCCATAAAACGGTAAAATACTCAAGGAATGTAATCGTTTAGTAAACATTATGTAACATTACTGTAATATTTTTATTTACGTCGAAAAAAACATGTTGTATTAAATATTTTGAATATAACTAGAAACCTATGATTCATATAGAATGAAAAACGCTTTCTTATATTTTTTGTTATATTACAGGATATTAACGACTTATTACGAATGGTTTGTAATTGTGTGTTTTCCCCAAATCCGAAAAAATCTGTTGCTATAATGAGGACACGAAAACAAACGCAATGGAGGCTATCATGAAAAAATTAATTGGTATAGCAACAGCAGCAGTTTTTGGTCTTGGGATTTTCACATCATCTGCTAATGCAGAAACTGTTGTAACAACAGATGTACTAAACGTACGCGAAAACCCTACTACGGAATCAAAAGTTGTCGGTAAATTACTAAACGGTAATAAAATAGATGTACAAAATACAGAGAACGGATGGTCAAAAGTTACTTTAGACGGTAAAGACGCATTCGTAAGTGCAGAGTTCACAAAAAGCATCTACTACGTAACAGCTAACGTATTAAACGTACGTGCTGAAGCGAACACAAACTCAGAGGTTCTTGGAAAGTTGAAGAAAGACGATGTAATCGAAACAACGAACCAAGTACAAAATGAGTGGTTACAATTTGAATATAACGGGAAAACAGCTTATGTTCATGTTCCTTTCTTAACAGGTACAGCACCTGTAATTGAGAAACAAGAAACAACGGCTCCTGCTAAAGCTGAAGCACCAGCTAAGGCTCAAACACCTGTAGCACAAGCAAAACCAGCTGCTAAGCCTGCTGTGAAAGCTGCTGAAACTAGCGAACCATCTGGTGGTCGTGAGTTAACAGTTGTAGCTACAGCATATACAGCTCACCCGAGCGAAAACGGTGGCACATATGGCGGCCGTGTATTAACTGCAATGGGTCATGATTTAACTGCGAATCCAAACATGAAAATGATCGCTGTTGACCCGAAAGTAATCCCATTAGGATCTAAAGTATGGGTAGAAGGTTACGGAGAAGCTATCGCTGGAGATACTGGTGGTGCAATTAAAGGTAACCGTATCGATATCTTACTTGGATCAGATAGCGCTGCTCAAAAATGGGGACGCAAAACTGTTAAAGTGAAAATTTTAAAATAACCAATAACTGCTAAATTACAAGCCGGTTCTCTTTATTGAGAGCTGGCTTGTATTTATTTATAATACATATAAGGAGGCTATGCCCATGAATGTACAAGCAAAAGTAGACTGGATTGGTACGCCAAAACCGTACATATATAAAGATGAAGTGACATATAACGCTACTTCTATTGATTTTTCACTCGCTGGCGATGATAAACGCTATAAGTTAATTGTGCTCAAGTCTGAAAACAATACACATTACAAAATTGTGCAATATGGAATAAAACCAGGCTCTCAAAAGCCATTTCCTATCGACATTCCATTTGAACAAAACATGTTACCAATTATAGAGCAAATATTACATGATCCATATGTACAAGAAATATTAAAGGAAACACACTCATAATTGTAAAAAAATATATCAACGATTTTTCAATTATATCTATCATAACTTACGATATATCAACGGTTGGACACGAAATATCGATTTAGCTACAAAAAAGAAGCTGTTCAAATATTGAACAGCTTCTCTCATATTAACGAGTTGGACCAGATACATCTTCTGATTTCAACGTATTATTTGCACCAAGAGAATGATACAACATCTTTCCATTTCCATTCACAGTTACAATATGTTCGCTATTAAAACTTTTGAACTTCACAGATCCATCACCGTAACGAATATGATACTCTTCATATGTCGTTACTTTATATTTCGTATCACTTTGACGCTCTACATTACGAACTTCCATCGTTAATAAGTCTTCTGTAATTCCTTTTTTGTGTAAATACTGTATATAATCACGGTCTTCCTTATACGATTTCCCACTCTTATCATAATTCTTTTCAATTAAACTAAAATCATTTAATGAAATTGCACGTACGTTATCATAAATATGATTTCTTACAAATTCGCCCACTGCTGAACTTGATGTTTCTTTCGGGAATTTTAAGTAATACGTGCTTTGGTCTCCAATTTTAACACTTTCAGATTTCATCACACCAAAATCAGTAGTTTTCTCTAAATGTACTTCTACTGTTTCATCTGTGGATACAGGGCCAAGCTTATAACTTCCATAATTTAATTTTCCACGTTTTTTCCCATTCACAAATACAGTTGCATCACTTTCATCAGAAGAAATGCTTACATACTTACCTTCAAGCGATAAATCCACTTTCACCTTCTCGCTCTGTTCATCCGCTAAATCTACTTCTTTCTCTGTTTCTAATTCAGTCAGTTCTGTCTTCGCCGTTGCCTTTACAACATATGTACCTGGGAAGTATGGCCCCAACTCTTTCGAAGTTTTATCACTAGAAAGCTCTGTTTCTTTTTTGTTATTCACATGTATTTCTGCATTTTTTGCAGTTGTACTAATGCTCATATAATAAGATTTCATGCTGAACTTATACTTTGGATATAAGAACCACTCTTTTCCCTCTTCTACTATTTCCCCGTCCTTAAATGAAGATTTATCTTTAGTTAACTTTTGATCTACTGTCTCTTTCTGTAAATAAGACAGTAATTGTTTGTTGTAAGAAGGATTCTCTTTTAAATAACGCATGTACGCTTTAATATCCTCTGTCTTAATCTTTAAGCTTGAATCATTCGCTTTTACAAACTCATCAATTGCATTAATATCTTTCTTTTGGAATGCTTCAATCATTACATTTACTTGCTTTTCTTTTGAAAACTTATATGCTCCAAATTTATATGCCCCAAATAATAATGCAGCAATAACAGCAAAACCAATGATCAAAAATAAATTTTTCTTACTTTTCACTGATTTTGTCTCGCTTTGTAATTCTGTATATGAAGCAGCAGTGTTATCAACGATTACTTCTACTTTACTCCCACACTCAGGACAAAAGTTCAAATGGTCTGCAACATTCTTTTTACATGTTCCACAAAACTTCAACGTGCTCTCCTCCTATTTTTTAGCTAATTTCATTCCAGCAAATGCCGCTACATATGTCACAATCAAGCTAAACAAAGTTAAATATATAAATGAATTTTGCATAGATAATACCGTTCCACTTGTTCCAAATAAACCTGTTACCGTTCCTGAAACATTAATTTGGAACTTAGAAATCATATTCATTACAATCATCATAATTGTGTAAGAACCACTACATACCGCTAATGTAATATATATATTGGCGGTCGGTAATTTAGCTAACTTTCTTCCCGCTCTAAACATAAAGAACAATGGAATAATAAGCAGTAATAAACCATAATGGAATACATTATTCACTTTATCAAATTCTGCAAGGCTTTCCTCATTTGCTCCTTTTGAAATCAATATCTCCCTAAGCTCTACGCCATTTACAGAGACGCCTGATATAAATGAAAACGATAGCGTGCTCTCATATGTATTTGATTTCTTACCAATTCTAGTAAATTCTTTACTAAGTGCTGGACTTGATACTTCTAACGGCGCAAAATGAGCCATACTCCATAATTGAGGTGTTAACTCTAATGCTAATAATGTACTTTCAGATTTTAAAATTGTTATTTCTTTTAATGGTTCAATACCGTCTTCCTTACTTACTAACGCCATAATACAAACCGCTATCGCTGTTACTAATAGTCCTTTTATCATAGCTGAAACACCGTAATACACAGACGCTCCATATGGCATTAACTCTTGAAATGCTACTGCCATATTGTTTTTGCTTGTATGAGCAATAAATCCTAATAAGGTAAATAATGTCCCACATACAACACCACTCAATAAACTCTTAATCGCTGAATAGCCAACCGTAATCTTACCTGCTTCTGAGAATGGAATTGCAAAAGATTGTGATGCTATAAAACTTATAATGAATAAAAAGACGCCATAAATAATACCAACTGTTGCTGCCATAAAGATTTGATCTTTAATCGTTTTCGCAACATGCTGTTTCCCTAACCAAATTCCTGTACCAGCGAAAATAATAAATGGAATGATTAATAATAATGTAAATGGAGTATGCCAAGATAAAGAAAATATCAATCCACTATCATCGTTAGCTGTAAAACCAAGTAAATGGTAACTTAACATCGTAGAAGTTGCACTCGAATAAAAACTTGGCAACATTTCTAATTCTTTCGCAAATTTGCTAAACATCTCACTTAACATAGAAGCAAATAATAAACTACCAATCCAACCAGCAATTAACATGAGAATACTTGCAACAGCCCCACCAATAAAACCTTTTTGTAACACGGCTTTATCTGCTTTAAATTCAACTTTAGGAGCACCATCCATTGTAGGCAATTTTACAGATTGTTCTTTTTTCTTCACAACAGATAAAGAATACCCGCACTTTTGACAATATAAATTTTTTTGAGCATTTTCACTGCCACAACCTTTGCAGTATTTTGCAGTATCTTTTTCTAATGTTACTGCATCTATAGCTCCTGCAATCTCCATACTACCTTCATTTGGGCAATAATTTACTTCTTCACCATGTTGTTTTCCACATGTGCGACAATACATTTAATTCACTCCCCACTTTGCTTAATTCCACAAACTGGACAGTAAGTAGAGTTTTTATCGATATGCTCATTACATGAAATACAATTTACCGTTTCACCTTCATTTTCTACCGCTAACATCGGGTTAGATTTTCCACACGAACCACAAAACTTATCATTTATTGATAAAGGTCCACCACATTCACATGTAGCTTTTTCACCTTGTTGTTTTTGCAATTCAACAATGCGCTTTCTTGCTTGATAAATAGCTACATCAAATTCTTGAACTGGAGCAATCATTTCTTTTAAGCTCGCTTCATTTACTCCACTTCCTCTTAATTGAACATACACTTGCTGCCCAACCTCTAATAGAACCTCTGCTTTTTTCTGCATTTGCACTTGCATTCCCTTTTTCAATTGAGCAATTTCTTGTGCAACTTGCAACTTCATTTTCCCTTGTTCTATTCCTTCTTGTAACTTATTCATTCCACTACCTAACTTCGTCTGTAAATCTGACAAATTACTTCTCCTCCTATACGTATATATTCATATATGAAATTAACATTTTATATATTACCATGATTTTCAAGTTATGTAATCCAAATTTCATTTTTTCTGTTTTGAGCATTTTTTGTTTATAATGGTAAAGGAAAGAAATATGTGTACGGAGGAATATTATGCTGCAACACTCAATTACGAAAGATGAAATTATGATGATTGCGAATGAGTTCGTTCAAGGACTAGATCCACAGCAAACAGCTGATCAGGAACATGTCGCTACAGCTCGGCACCTATATCGTAGTGGTGTTGTCTACAACGTTGACTTTGATGGTTATACACTGTCAGGAACTGTAGATGCGGAAGGCAACGTATATAGCGTTCATATTCCGATTCGTAATGTCGCTGAAAGTTATTGTGATTGCTTCGCACCAACACAATGTGAGCATATGCTCGCTGTATTACTATCTGCAGCGTCTAGTTTCGGGCAAGTAGGAGATGTATTAACTTTATTTAAAAATAATACGAAACCTTCCCTTCCTCCTATTAGAACTGCAAGACAAGTATTGCAATCATCAGCTTTTGAAGAAACGGATTATAAAAGTTGGGAATCATATTTTGAAAAAGAATATGAATCATTTAAAAAAGAACAAGCTCGCCTTACTTATAAACAAATGTATTTTCTTATGAGTATCTTTACAGATTTCTATACGAAGCTTGAGCGGAAAGCTCCGCGCGTCATCGCCATACATGAATTATTCAGGTTACATGCAGCAATTTACTGCTTTCAAAAATTATTAGAAGAAATTCAGGCATTCGAAGCAAACAAAACGTATTCTTATCACCAACCTGTTAATGTCATTCGCCTATTTGTAGATAAAGTGGAATCCATCGTTCGGGACTTACAATCAGAAGCGATTCCTTCAGAGTCTGAAATAATTTTGCAAGAAACAACTCGTCTCGTTCATGAAGTATTCTTCTCTACCGACGCTTATACGCAAGAGCGATTTTTCATTTATCGTCACATATGGAGTGAACTTTTAAACAATAAAGAGAACATACAAGAGGAAGAAAAACGAATCGATACGAAAATCAATCCACTATCCAAAGCATTAGCGTCTTCTCATCTTCTCTTTTTAAATGATGAAGATTTACTAGCGATGGACTTACTAAAGAAACAACCTGCTTCTGTTGTGAGTCTATACTTCTATTGGTTAGAAGAACTATTAAGTGCCATGCAATGGGATCGTGCAAAAAACTGGCTTTCCTTTACGTATAAACAAGTAAAGAAAACGATCCAAGATCACGAAAATACGATTTTCATAAAAGATATCGTTCGGCTATTTGTAATCATGTATGAAACATACGCAACACATACAAATGAACAAGCTGGTTTTGAAATGATTTTACAAGAACTATTACCGTATAGTTTCACAAACTACGAACAGTACGTACTCGCGAAAAAACAGTATCGCACATGGGCAGAGCTTCATCTCTTATATGGATTTGAGGCAATCGAACTGTTGAAAGAGCCACTGAAAGATATTGAAAAAGAAGCGCCAGAAGTGGCACTTCCTCTTTACCATCTTGCTGCTGTAGAGGCGATTGAAGAACGAAATCGTAAATCATATAAACGTGCAGTTCGTTACTTAAAGAAATTACGTACATTATATAAACGATTAAAACGCACCGATGAATGGGATGCTTTCATTATTCACATCGCCAATCTCCATTCACGTCTGCGTGCACTACAAGAGGAATTACGGAAAGGAAAATTAATCGATGATCAATCAAACTGAAGTAACAATTAGGCTCCAGCATGTTAGTCAAGGTTGGTTCCTTTGGGGAGAAGATGACAGCGGTACTCCATTATCCGTAACAAGTTGGAAACGAAATGCATTCACATGGCACTCCACTTCTTTCTACGGTACGTTTCTAAAAGAAGCAACCTTCGAAGGAAAACAAGGTGTGCTGCTAACAAATGCACAAGCCTTTGAATACATTGCAAACAAACCGATGAATTCCTTTGCACATATTCAAATAAACGGCATGATTACAGCACTTACGAAAGATGCAAATGAACTATGGGATGCCTTTACGAGTGGTAGTTTCGTACCAGATATGAATCATTGGCCTAAACAACCATCTTGGAAAGTTCAAAATACACCAATTGAAGATGACACATTAGCATCGCTTTTCTCAGCAGCAGTAAATGAAAGCATATTACAAGACAACCGCTCAAATGACGGCTGGGAAGATGCTAAAAGACTATATGAACATTATGACTTTACGAAAAGACAACTGGAAACAGCACTACATGAAGAAGATTGGCTTCGGAAAATTGGTTATATTGAAGATGATCTTCCGTTTACAATCGGACTAAGACTACAAGAACCACAAGAAGAATTTGAAATGTGGAAGCTTGAAACAATTGTGACACCAAAGCGCGGGGCGCATCGCATATATGTATATGAAAACATCGATTCCTTACCGAAAAGATGGCACGATTACGAAGAACGGATTACAGAAACACAAGAAGGTTTTAGTAAACTCATACCGTGGTTAAAAGAAGGAGATACGTTCCGAAATGAACTCTTTGAAACAGAAGCGTGGAACTTCTTAACAGAAGCAAGCGACGAGTTACTTGCAGCCGGTATTACAATTTTACTACCATCATGGTGGCAAAATTTAAAAGCAACAAAACCGAAATTACGTGTCCAGCTGAAGCAAAATACAGCACAAACACAATCGTTCTTCGGTATGAATACGCTCGTTAATTTTGATTGGCGCATTTCGACGAACGGCATTGATTTATCAGAAAGCGAATTTTTCGAACTCGTTGAACAAAATAAACGTCTATTTAATATAAATGGTCAATGGATGCGACTAGATCCAGCCTTTATCGAAGAAGTAAGGAAACTCATGAACCGTGCCGATAAATACGGACTAGAGATGAAAGATGTCCTGCAGCAACATTTATCAAATACGGCTGAAACAGAAATTGTAGAAGATGATAGTCCGTTTACTGATATTGAAATCGAACTAGATGGATATTATGAGGAACTATTCCAAAAGCTGCTTCATATTGGAGATATTCCAAAAGTAGATGTCCCTACTTCACTAAACGCAACACTTCGCCCGTATCAACAACACGGCATTGAATGGTTATTATATTTACGAAAACTTGGATTTGGAGCATTGCTAGCTGACGATATGGGACTCGGGAAAAGTATTCAAACAATCTCTTACTTACTATATATAAAAGAAAACAATCTCAAAACAGGCCCTGCATTAATCGTAGCGCCGACATCTGTTCTTGGAAATTGGCAAAAAGAATTTGAGCGTTTCGCACCGAATTTACGTGTTCAATTACATTACGGAAGTAATAGAGATAAGGGCAATTCTTTTGAAGATTTCCTTCAATCAGCAGATGTTGTATTAACATCTTATGCATTAGCTCAACTCGATGAGGAAGAACTAACTTCATTATGCTGGGATGCTGTTATTTTGGATGAAGCACAAAATATTAAGAACCCACATACGAAACAGTCGAAAGCAGTACGAAACTTGCAAGCAAATCACAAAATCGCTTTAACTGGTACACCGATGGAAAATCGCCTTGCTGAACTTTGGTCCATTTTCGACTTTATTAATCATGGATATCTCGGAAGCTTAGGGCAATTCCAACGCCGCTTCGTCACACCAATTGAAAAGGATCGTGATGAAGGAAAAATCCAGCAAGTTCAACGGTTTATCTCACCATTTTTACTGCGCCGAACGAAGAAAGATCAAACAGTCGCATTAAATTTACCAGATAAACAAGAACAAAAAGCTTACTGTCCTCTTACTGGTGAACAAGCTTCCTTATATGAACAACTTGTTCAAGATACACTGCAAAATGTCGAAGGATTAAGTGGCATTGAAAGACGCGGCTTTATATTACTTATGCTGAACAAGCTAAAACAAATTTGTAATCATCCAGCTCTTTATTTAAAAGAAGAAGAGCCACAAAATGTCGTTGAACGCTCTATGAAAACAAAAACGTTAATGGAGCTCATAGAAAATATAAAAGATCAAAATGAAAGTTGCCTCATCTTCACTCAATATATCGGCATGGGGAACATGCTAAAACGCGTGCTAGAAGAAAAATTCGGCCAGCGTGTCCTCTTCTTAAACGGTAGTGTACCGAAAAAAGATCGCGACAAGATGATTGAGGAGTTCCAAAACGGAACGTATGACATTTTCATCTTATCCTTAAAAGCTGGCGGAACAGGATTAAACTTAACTGCTGCCAACCATGTCATTCACTACGATCGTTGGTGGAATCCAGCTGTGGAAAATCAAGCAACAGACCGCGCATATCGCATTGGTCAAAAACGATTTGTTCATGTTCACAAACTCATTACAACAGGAACATTAGAAGAAAAAATTGATGAAATGCTAGAAAGAAAACAATCTCTAAACAATGCAGTCATCACAAGCGATAGTTGGATGACTGAACTATCAACAGACGAACTAAAAGAATTACTCGGTGTATAAAGTGAAACTTTAATTAGGCCAATCACGTAGAGTTTTACTACCCGCAAAAAAAGCGCTAATCTCGAAATGAGATTAGCGCTTTTTTCTATTCCAAAACCAATTACTTATTATAATCCCCGTTAACCCGCCGCACGTATCAAGCAATGAATCTTGCCACATTGGTGTACGGTCTCCCGTAAACCATTGGTGAATTTCATCAAATGTTGCATAACCCGCAACGAAAAGAAGGGCATATATAAAACATCTTTTCCTCGAATAACCTGATCGATGAAAAGCGTAATAAATCAATGAACCTAGCATAAAGAACACCATAAAATGAGCACCTTTACGAAGGAAAAACTCAATAAATCCGCCTACACCTTTATTCGCAATACTAACAGGGGTTCCTCCACCATAATCGATAGATACCCATGAAAAATGCTCTTTCACAAATTCAACATTTACATATTGTTCAATATCTGAACGCATATCCTGCTTTTTATATGGTTGTGCCGAAGAATAGAAAATCAGCCCCATCCATAGTAATACAGGAATCCAAAATAACCATTTACGATTCATTATCCAGAATTCTCCTCTCTTCATCTTTTAAGGGTACCAAAAAAAAGAAAAAATTTCACGCCAAAACATGACATTCACGCCCTATTTATAAAGTGAAAGGGGGTGATACACATGGCAATTGAAACAATCGTAATGGATTTAACTTTACGTCTTGTCTTAAACAACGGATTAGATAAGAACGGCAAAACAGTTTTCAAGAGCAAACAATTTAAACGTGTTAAAACAAATGCGAGCTTAGATCAAGTACACAACGTAGCTCATGCTCTAGCTTCCTTACAAGCATCACCACTTCACTCTGTACAACTTGTAAGCACATCAGATCTTTCTAAACTATAAAGTAAAACTCGGATCAGTGGGGATTTTATTCATCCCCGCTGATTATTAGCCCGCAATTTAACCAACAGACCCAAATCCCGTAAATAGCGGGATAAATACAAAGGAGGGAATAACACATGCAAGTACTAGAGTTGATTTTCGCGAAAGAAGATGGAAAAACAGTCGTTTTTTCTATCGATACGCCCATCACACCAATCGATGCACAAGTCGTAAATCAAGTAATGGATACAATCCTTGCCTCATCTGTATTTTCATCCATTGATGAAAATACAAGAAAAAAGGGAGCTCGCCTTGTAGAAAAAAATGTATCTGAAGTTCCAATTACTCTATAAAATGAAAAAGACGAATCTGCATCATTTTGCAGATTCGTCTTTTTTCTTCGGCATTTCAATCGGGATAAAAACCTTTGAAAAACCGACGCATACATACTTATAATGTTCTTCCCCTATATCAAACTCAGTCGTATATGTTGAGAAGAATATATAATCATTTCGCTTCGTATAATGATCAATTAATAACCCAACTTGTGGTTCAACATACTTTTTCGCTAACTTTTTACCGGCCGATGCCAAATCGCCAAGGAGACCCTCTTCATTCTCTTTTTGAACTTCATCTAGCTTCTTACTCACATCATTACGCTTCATAAACTGTTTCGCTGCCCATTCTGTATATTCGCCCTTACTCGGATTACTGTTTGCTAAATATACTAGGAGAACGACAACTAAAGCCATAATAATATACTTTTTCTTCATACTATATCACCGCCTACTCTTTTCTATTTTCATATATATGTACAAGCGATGCAACTTAGAAAGACTATCACCTATTGATTGTAAACGAATAGCCAAAATTTACAATATGAAATAGAATATTAACAATTAATTTACTTAATTTATATATAATTATATTCAGAATGTAAATTATAAGGGAGGATATAGAATTATGGATAATGAAAACAACATTTTTATTTCTAGTTCTACAATGATGCTTGAACCATGTAAACACCCTTATTACCGTACAAAAATTATTGACAGTAGCGGAAACCATCTTTACTCCTGTCAAACTGCTCTCCAACTTATACAGAAATCTTGTCTAACAAATATTCATTCTACTTATCAAGGGAGACGTAATGCTGTAAAAACAAAATTTAAATTTAAACAAAACGTTCCAATTCCGATCAATCATAGAGAATATATTTGTGCTTTCCCAACAGAATCTCCTGCTTCTCCAAATTGTATTTGGCTTTTCTTCAAACATGTTCATACAATAGAGTTTTTCAAAAAAGCTAAACGAGCTAAAATTCATTTTTCAAACGGAGCTACCGTAACGATACAAATTAGTTCCCATAAGCTAAGTCAGCAATTATGGAAAGCGGGATATGTATTATCCCAAATGAACATGCAAGATTCATCACCTTAATAACAAATAGAATGGAAGGTAGTATTTCCTCACCTTCCATTCTATTTGCTATTTTTATCCTTTTACACTATCGCGCATTTTCTCGATTGCTTGCCGATACATCCACCTTACTTGATAATATGTCATTTCCGTCTCTAAAGCGATTTCTCCCATCGTCTTCCCTACAAAAAAACGTTCAAAAATAATATACTTCTCCTTCTCGTCTAACACACTCATAAAATCCTTCACTCTTATTTCAACATCTTCAAAATGAAAGATATCCTCATACTCACCTACACATACACATCTTTCTTGCAAAGTAGATTCTTTCTTCAATCTTTCTAATATATAACCACGCACCGTTACAAGTGCATATGCAGGGAAATATCCCTTCTTTGCATCAAATCTTTCATACGCATGCCAAAGACCAATTAAACCACATTGATAATACTCTTCATAATCTTGACGGATACCTAATTTCTTTATTTGATTTACAATCATCCCTTCATACAAAACAACTGTCTCTATAAAAGTCGCTGGCTTCACACAGTACCCGTTTCTAAAAGGTATACCTTTCTAGTATTCCGCGGTACCTTCACAATATAAAAATAAACAAAAGATTTCACCGTGAGTAATTTCAAATACTACCGACGGAATTTGAAATTACACCAGCTAGTATTTGAAATTTTGTTGGTGGTATTTGAAATAGGGGTAAAAATAAAAAAGGCTCCTTCTATACATTAGAAGGAACCTTTTGTTTATGAGTTCTCAAGTTATACTATTCTGTAGTTATATTTTTGAAAAATCTATCGATCGCATATAGACCAGTAGCTAAAATATAACTTGTAACATGAACAAAAAATTTGCTATAAGTTTCTTAAATATATGTATCTTCTCCTTATAACAAAAATGCAGCAATTACTTTTATAATTGCTGCATTTCTTTCTAGTTACATGAAATATCAATATTATTGCACCAATCCTCTTAGTGCACCAAAGCCGATCGTTAAAATGAAGAAGATAACCATAAGAATCGTTGCCTTCTTTTTACTTAAACCGGCCGTAATTTGAAGACCTAACCATGTGATAACAAATCCCCAAATTGTAAATACTTCAATGCTATTTGCAATACCTTTTACAGCGCCTCCACTTGAAGCAAAAATTGGGCCTAAACCAGTGTAAAGTTCTTTTCCTGAACCACCTAGAATAAGTGCTAAAACTATATTTATTAATAAACCAAGTACTGAAATAATGCTTGAATATACATTAATTGTTAATAATTTCTTGTAAGAAGTATCATTGCTCATTAACATCATTAACACTTTATATACAGCAGCACTAATGAAGAAACCTATTATCATACCGATAACACCAAATACAAAACCAGCACCGAAAGTCATTACAGGTGTAACATTAACCCCTAATTCTTGATTGAGCTTAATTGATTCAGGTGTTAAAGAATATACATAAGCACCAATTCCACCAGTAATCCCCGATAGTAAAGAAAGTATCCAAAACGCACCCCAAACTGCATTACTATTCTTCATTCTCTCAAACTGCTCACCTGGAGAAGTAATCATTCCTAATAATGATGGCTTCTTCGCACCTACATCTTGCGTATTAATATTTGCTTCCATTATAACGCCTCCTTCTATTTATATAACCCGTTCTAACGGGCGGTTCACTTCCTCATATAGAGGCTACGAACCGCCCACTAGAACGGTAATGTGTAGTTCTACTACACTATTAATTACTCATAACGCAATGCTTCAATTGGATCTAATTTCGCAGCTTTATTTGCTGGAATTAATCCGAAAATAATACCGAGTGTCATCGAGAACAGTACGCCTCCAACGACAACTTCCCACGAAACGAGTGGTGGCCATTTTGCGAATGTAGAAACGATATATGCTCCGCCATACCCAAGACCAATTCCGATTAAACCACCTAGAAGTGTTAACATAACAGCTTCAATTAAAAACTGTAATAAAATTTTACTACGCGTTGCTCCAAGTGCTTTACGTACACCAATTTCACGTGTACGCTCCGTTACAGATACAAGCATGATGTTCATAACACCAATTCCACCAACGACTAATGAAATACCAGCGATACCACCGATGATCATTGTCATAATACCAGTCATCTTCGAAATACCTTCTTGAATTTCTTTTAAATTCATAACTTCATATTTACCAGTTGCATCGGTCGGTTTACGACTATTTAAAACATCTGCAGCTTTTTTACCTGCTTTTTCTAGATTATCTACATTTTTTGCTTGAACAGAAATATTTTGAATTTCATCTTTTCCATACAGTGTCGGCCATAATGAAATTGGAACTAGTGCTTCTGATGGTCCCATTCCCATAAACTCATTATCTGATTTGTAGACACCGATAATTTGCATCGGTTGACCTTTCATTTCAATAATTTTACCGACTGGATTGGTATCCTTAAACACCTTTTCTTCCATTTGTTTACTAATCATGACAACGTTATTACCCTGATCCACATCTGATTCTTGTAAAGAACGTCCCTTTAACAACTTTACTTTATTTACTGCAAAGTACTCACTATCTAATCCAGTAATACTTACCATTTCTTTTTTATCTTCAATATCAAGTGGTTCCATGCTGGAATTTGTTGTTACCACATGTGCGATCTCTGGAATTTTTTTAATTTCAAAAATGTCTTCTTCAGTTATCTTCGGTGCTTCTACCATTCCCATACCGAAAGGATCGTTTATATCTGCACTATAATGAATCGGAACCGTTTGATTACCTGCCCCAACAAACTGCGATTTCAATGCAGCTTCCCCGCCTTGCCCAATTGCAACGACAGTAATAATCGAACCTACCCCAATAATAATACCGAGCATCGTAAGAGCTGAACGCAGTTTATGAGCTAAAATAGAAGACAGGGCAATTTTTATACTATCTAGTAAACTCATACCGCACACCTTCTATCTTCTGTAACTTTCCCGTCTCGCAGTACAATGCGGCGGGAAGAATACGCTGCTACTTCCTCTTCATGCGTAACCATAACAATCGTCGTACCTTCTGCATTAAGCTTCGTGAAAATATTCATAACTTGCTCACCAGACTTCGTATCAAGTGCACCAGTCGGTTCATCGGCCATAATGAACGTTGGGTTATTCGCAATCGCTCTTGCAATCGCTACACGCTGCTTCTGTCCACCTGATAACTCATTTGGTAAATGATGCACGCGATCTGCCAATCCAACTTTACCTAGCGCTTCCAAAGCACGCTTGCGACGCTCCGCTTTCTTCACGCCACCATATACGAGCGGAAGCTCAACATTTTCCACTGCGGAAAGACGAGGTAGTAAATTAAAATGCTGGAATACAAAGCCAATATATTCATTACGAATTAAAGCAAGCTTTGACTCGTCTGCTGTTAAGATATTCACGTCATTCAGCATATATTCGCCTTCTGTTGGACGATCTAAACAACCGATAATATTCATAAGCGTCGACTTACCAGAACCAGACGGCCCCATAATTGAAACGAACTCACCGCTCTGAATCGTTAAACTAATACCATGTAAAATCGGCACCGCCAATTTTCCTTGATAATACGTTTTAGCAATATGATTTAACGTAATCATTTCTCTTTCACTTCCATTCCGTCATACACATCGTCGGAAGGATTTTTAACCACCTTTTGCCCCACTGTTACGCCTTCTACAACCTCTGTCCAGTCTCCATCAGTAGAACCTTTTTTCACATTTTGTTTACGAAGCTTACCTTTTTCCTCAACATAAACAAATGCATCATCGCCTTTTTCTACAATGCTCTTACTTGGGACAGCAATCATTTTCTTATTCTCTAAGTTTACCTGCAATGAAACGTGGTAGCCTGGAGATAAACCGTCTTGGCTATCAAGACTTGCTTTATATGTATATTGAGACATATTTTGAGTTGCTTCACCCATGCCGCCAGCTTGCGCCATCTCTGCACTTGTTGGGAACTCACTTACCTCTGTAATCTTACCTGTCCACTTCTTCTTATTATTTGCTTTCGCAGTTACAGTGAATGTTTGATCTTTTTGAATTTGTGACTTCTGAAGCTCAGTTAACGTACCTTGAACTTGGAATGGATCTTTAGAAGCTACTTGTAAAAACGCTTTTCCTTGACCGCCTAGCGCTTGAGATGAACTTTGTGCCGCATCTTTATCTAACTTTTGAACAACACCAGCAAAATTGCTATAAATCGTAAGTTCTTTCTGCTTCTTACTTAACTCTTCTTTCTGCAACTTTCCTTTTTCTTTCTCAAGGTCAATTGTTTTTTGTCCTATCTCTAACTCGTTTACTTGCTCGTCCATTGGATCTGTTACTTCTTTCCCAGCTCCGCTATCTTTCGCCTTCTTAATTTCTTTCTTCAATGAATCAATCTTCTTTTTCCCTTGATCGTAACGCATATCCGCCATCTTCTGATCAAGCTCAGCTTGCTTCATTTGAAGATTAATCTCTTCATTGTCATAAGAGAATAACTTCGTACCTTTTTCTACCTCTTGCCCTTCTTTTACCTCAATATCTTTCACTTTTCCTTTGGCCGGATCTGCATAGAAACTTTCAATATTACCAGGCTTCACCTGACCAGAAATTAACTTCGTATTATTCAGCTTACGTTCTGTCACTTTCTCAAAACTTACAGCATCAGACGTTGTTGATGCACCCTTCTTCTTACCTTGCATAACAAAAATATTAATTGCCGCTACAATAACAATTAGTGCAATAACCCCAATAATAATCCATTTCTTCTTCTTGTTTGGAGTACGAACCGTATTTGGTAACATATTCTCTCTCCTTTTTATAACTTAATAGTTTAATATAAAAATTGTATAAAACTTTCTGAAAATAGATTACATATTATTACATTGTTTTTACAAAGTTTTACACATCCATTTATATTGTAACAAAAATTCCAATGATTAGAAATATGACATTATATCTTTTAAGATAGATTTAAGGAAAGTTTATATTATATAGAAAAAGCCATCCAAAATAATAATTGGATAGCTTTTCAAACAAAATATTACGCTACTTTAGGATCTTTTCTCTCATGTCCACGTTGAACAATAAATAAGAAGATTGTTGATAAAACCGCTCCTGTTAATAGTAAGATGAAACAACCATCCCAGCCAGAACTATCAACAATAACACCAATTGCTGCGTTAGCTACAAGACTTCCGCCTACGTAACCGAATAGACCACACATACCAACTGTCGTACCTACTGCAAATTTCGGTACTAATTCCATCGCACTTAAACCGATTAAGAACTGTGGTACATAAATTAAACAACCGATAATAGAAACTGCAATACTTACAACAAGTACGCTAGTTGCTTGCCAATATATAAACGTACCAATAACAACTCCAACCATACTAATAATACATAATGGCATACGTTTTCCTTTAAATAATTTATCACTTAAAAAACCAACGATTAATGAACTTGGAATTGCCATACCTTCAAAGATTGCATATGCCGCATGCGCTTCTGCTTTTGAAAATCCTTTAACTGTCGTTAAATAAAGTGGAACCCAGTTAATAACACCGAAACGAATTAAATAAACAAAAGCATTCGCAATACATAAGAACCATACAAATTTATTTTTCACTACATACTTCATTAAAATTTCTTTTGGTGACATCTTGTTAGCATTATCTGCTTTTTCAAGATTTTCATAGTCATTACGATACTCATCAATTGGAGGAAGACCTTCAGATTCTGGTGTATCCTTCGCATTGATCCAAACAAGTACTGCAATTACCATTGCGATAATCGCAGGGAAAATAAACACGCCGCCTTGCCAATGATTTTCACCGAAAATACCTACACCAATTCCGACAAGTGGTGGTACAAGCATTCCACCAACGTTATGTGAAATATTCCAAAGGCCTGTTTTCGTACCACGTTCTTTCTTCGAGAACCATTTCGTCATAACAATACTACAAGGTGGTGCTCCCATACCTTGTACAATACCGTTAACAACAAGTAATGTAACAATCATCCCAAAGGATGATGCAAAGCCGAAACAAATATTTACAAGCCCTGATAAGAATAAACCGACTGCAATAAAGCGCTGGGCGAAAGCTTTATCTGATAAATTACCCATAAAGAACTTACTAAATCCATAAACAATTGCCATTACTGAGCCTAGTAGACCAATTTCAGCTGTACTAAAACCATATTCTTGTACTAAATACGTACTTGATAACGTAAAGTTACTACGAACTAAATAATAAGCAGCATATCCAACTGAAATTCCGATTAACACACGAATACGTAGTAATCGATATACACGGTCGATCATATCCGCTGGCAATCTTTCAATTGCAGGTGCTGGCTTGAGCCATTTAAACATATATTTTCGTCTCCTTTTCTCACTTCAGAGAGAGACGCTGTCTATTCCATATCTCGATTATTCCGCTATTTGATATATTTTGGTTCGTCCTTCTAACCGGCTGTCCTTCTATTTCTTTCTCATTCTTCGCAAACATCGTTGGTACGCCAAACGACACTTTTTCTAAAATATGCCCCGCTTCTTCTGATAAACAATAATCAATAAATAAATCCGCAATAATACCACTCGGTGCACGTTTTAGTTTCGAAATCGCATTAACGGATAACCCTGTTTGCTCAGGTTCGTTACTTAAAATCGGAAAGCCTTGTTTTTGAAGCATTCTCTGATCTCCCATAAAGTTGATGCCTATCATATATTCACCGCTCGCAACAAGTTCTGCTGGGATGTAACCATTCACTGTTACTTCTCCAACTTGTTCTGCCAGATTCTTCACATATCCCTTCGCTTCCTCTTCACCTAACGTATCAATCAGTGATTGGAAAAACGTATATGCTGTACCTGAAACATTTGGATCGGGCATGACAATCTTTCCTTTATATACTGGATTCAATAAATCTTTCCATCTTAACGGATACGAGAGACCGAGCGGCGCTATTTCCTCGTTCCACCGCTCTTTATTAATCGCAATTGCCAGCTTCTCCACTTCATAACCGTACCAATAACCATCTTTATCTTTAACAGTTTTTGAAATACGATTTGCATGTTGGCTTATCACAGGAATAGAAAGATTTTTTTGCTTCATCATTTGATGCGCATCTACTGTACCGCCAATAATAATATCCGCCTTCGGATTTCCAGCTTCTTCTTCCACTCTACGAAGAAGTTCTTCTGTTGAAAGACGAATAAATTCATACGTACATCCGCGCGGCTTACAAAATGATGAAAGTAACGCTTCACCAACTTCCTCACGAGCCGCTACATACGCAACAATATGACGATCATCCAAAATAGGGAGACCATTTTTACTATATTTAATAGAGGTTGTATCTCGAGAGCAACTAGACATCGCTCCTCCAATTACTAGCAAAAAGAAGAAAAAGGCTATCTTTCTCATGACGCATTCTCCTTTACGAATAACTCTGCTAGAGAGCCTTTCATATACATGACATTTCCGTTATTATCACCGAGATATTGCACAACAAAGTACGATGGATACACAGAAATCGTAAGAATATCTTCACGATCATTTTTTACGCGCTTACCTGTTTTATAAGCTGTAATATAAGCAATCGGTTCATTCTGCGATTGTAATAACTTCTGAATTTCTCCGTAATCTGTAATTTGCTTTGCGTACCAAATAGAATCAAGTATGTGCGTAAGATTGATAGTACGTACCACATCGCCTTGACGTACTACGACATCCTTTGCTGAAGCAAAGAAATCACTAATACGCTCTGGCGTGTAATACAGGCTTAATAAATACGTTTGAAGTGCTGAAATCATCGGATCCATGCCATTCTTTCCGTATACATTTTCCCCATACTGGAACAAGTCACCTACTGCAAAAGTACGCTTATGTCCATTCAAGTACGTTACTTCTCCAGTAAATACTTGTTCTTGGCTCTTAACGTCCCCTGGCTCTATTCGAATTCGGTCAAAGAATGAAACAATCGTATGCAAACGAACTTCATCCGTTACAACGATTTCTCCCCACTTTTCATGTCTTACTTTCACTTCAATTGGAAGAGATTCATTCACCCTTTGTAAAACGGCTTGTTTATCATTTACAATGTTGATTCGATTATAGATTTGCTTCTCCATAACATAAAACAAAACAAGAGAAACAATCATACAAATGACAAACATAAGAATTTGAAATGATAGCCTTTTCATTTCTGCCTACCTCCAAGATAAAAAAACGTTGTTTCGAAAATACCGCATAATTGTTTCATAAATGTATCATTTAACCGCTTTCAAGTTTTTTATGTCTTCCATCCTTCTCGGAAGCAAAAATGTAATGAATATTGTAGTACCTATTTCTTCACTACTCTCAATCCGCATGCTTCCGCCCTGCTTATTCATAATCTCCTGACAAATATACAAACCATAACCATTCCCGTAACTAGAAGGAAGTGCCTTTCCTTTCGGAGACTCATTCCACTCTGCAAGCACCACTTCATCTATACCGATCCCATCATCATGAACAAAAACCTTCGCCTCATGCTCATTTACAATTACATTCATACGAATGTGCGAAGCATCACTATACTTAATTGCATTATCAAGCACATTTAAGAAAATTTGCTTCGTCTTATCAAAATCCGCAACAACATGTACATCCGTTAACTCATTTACCACTTCAATTTCAAACTGATTTAGACGAGGTTTCACAATTGAAACTGCTTCTTCTGCCAATTCCTTTATATTCACAACTGTAGGAGACACTTCAAACGTACTCGTCCCATATTTCGAAGACTTAAGCAGTTCCTCTACAAGTGATAATAAACGCTCACTTTCCACCGCCACATAACGAAGACTTTCCTGTACATCTTCTTTCGATTGTAACTTCGGAATTAAATCCACATAACCGATAATTGCCGTTAGCGGTGTTTTTAGCTCATGCGTAATGCGGTCTAGAAAATCTTTCTGCTTTTCTTTCTCCTCCTGCAACTGCTTAATATGCAGCTCAATTCCATCGGCCATCGCATTAAAAGATGCTGAAAGCTGAGCGATTTCCACATACTCATTTAACTCAATCTTACTCTTATAATCACCATTCGCGAGCCGCTGTGCCATTTGTCTCAACTGATCAATTGGTTTATGAAGAGACTTCGCCAAACGAATCGCAAAGAAAATACCCGTAGCTACTAAACAAAGAGATGTCATTAAGAAAGTCCAGCTCACATTTGTTAAAACTTCCTTCTCACCCGTTAACTCATTTATAAAACGAATACTTCCAATGACATCGTTTCCATAATAAACCGGGCTTGAAAACAAAAGAATAGGAGCTGGATCCGCCTCCTCAAAAACGTAAGACTTCTTCCCCTTCAAAGAACTCTCAATGTCGATGTTACGGTGAAGCAATGCTCCTTTTTGTGTATCTGCAACAACATCGCCATTCTTCCCGATCATCTGCACACGGACATCCATACGCTTCGCTAAATACGACGCAATTAAAAGTGAATTCGGACCAAGCGTATCCACTTCTGCTTCCTTCTCTAAATAATTCATCGTATAAATTTGTGCTTCTACACTTAACTTTTCTAAAGAATCTGCTGCGTTATGATACATATTCTTTTCTAACGTAATATAAACAACTGCATATAAAAGAACAAAAATCGGAATTAACAGCCCAACTATTCCAAACACCATATTTCGCTTTAAAGACATACCATCACCACTTAACAATCCAGTTTATAGCCAACGCCATAAATTGTCTTAATATATTCCCCGCTCGTCCCAAGCTTCTTTCGAAGTCTCTGCACCATAATATCAACTGCTCTCGTATTTCCGATATACTCAAATCCCCATACTTTCTCAAGCAACTCATCCCTCATAAACACACGCTGCGGATTTGAAACAAATAACTGACATAAATTAAACTCTCGGTACGTTAACTGAATCTCTTGTCCACTCACATGTACCTTTCTTTCCTTAGGACAAATCACTATCTCTCCAGCCTCAATTACTTCATGACTTACAGCCGCCTCCGTCTTCTTTACACGCCGCGCCATATTCTTAACCCGAAGAATAAGCTCCGCATAATTAAACGGCTTCGTCACATAATCATCAGCACCAAGCTGCAAGCCAAGCAACTTATCATTCATCTGACTCTTTGCCGTTAACATCAGCACCGGAATATCCCTATCCCTCTCACGGAACAAACGAAGCAACTCATACCCATCCGTATCCGGAAGCATAACATCCAAAATCAATACATCCGGCCCTTCATTCCATCTCTCTAAAGCTTCTCTCCCATCAGCCGCTGCCAATACTTCATAACCTTCCATCTCCAACTGCATCCGAATCAAATTACGAATACTCGATTCATCATCCACCACAAGTATTTTCATCATTCTCCTCCTTCCACCACGTATTATAGTACAGTTTAGTATAGCAAAAATCCTATAAAAAAAGAGAGGGTATTGTCGAACATATTTTGTCGACGATACCCTCTCCCCTTTTATTATTTAGCTACAAAATAATCCGTTACATATTGTGCCCAAACTTCATGACCTTTAGCAGTTGGGAAACCAAATTCTTCTTTTAAGTATGGTAGGATAGCCTTTGTCGATGCATCCGGCCATGCTCCCCAATGATCAATATATGTATAATTATTTTGCGTTGCAAATTGTTTTAATGCTTCAATCGATTTCGGATAATTTTTCGCACCATACACTGGATTCGATGGTTGAATCATAATCGTAGCGCCTTTTGCACTAGTAGAAAGTGCTTGAACAAACTTCTGTGTATTCACAACAGAGTTCCCATTACCAGTTTTACCGTTATCGGTAATAAATGGTGGTTCAAATAAAATCACATCTGGATTGTCTTTCGCGATCTCTTTATCACGCTTATTCGCGATTAACTCTTCTGTGCTTTCACCCTTATATTCCTTTACAGTCACATTCCATAAACCCTTACCGTAAGCCGTTTCTAAATTAGCTGTTAACTTAGCTGCCCAAGCACCTTTTTCAGATGAAGAACCTTCATCACCAACGATAACAAGATTTACTGCCTTTTTATCCTCAGCAGCTTTCTTTAACTTCTCTTTCACTGCATCTGGCAAGTTCTTCGCGTATGCTTCGTTAAAAGATGACTTCGCATCTTGTTTTTTCTCTTCCTTTTTCTCTTCTTTCTTCGCTCCGCTATCTTTCACTTCAGCCTTTGTTTTCGTTACTTCACTCGTTTGTCCCGTTGCATTCGCAATCTTCTTATTCCAGTACAATTTACCGCTCACAATCGAAGCAACAAACAATACAAAAATAACAAGGACAAGTACCGCTTTCTTATTCATCGATTCACCTCATCTATTAATCTCACAATATATAATACTAATATAAATCCATGCAAAAATAAACCCAACTCCTTCCAAAGGAGTTGGGTTATTACATATTATTTAGTCACTTCAAGATGTGCTCTTAACTTATTCGTTAAATCTTGTTTTGCTGCATCCGGAACATAGTAGTACCAAATACCATCAGCGGCTTTGTGGCCGTCACCTGGGATTTGAATTTCTTCACTGTTCTTCAAGCAATCTTTATAGTTCTTTTGCATATCAAACATTTGATCTTGCGTTAAGTTTGTTTTCACGTTCTTTTGAATTGCTGTTAACACATCGCCATAGCTTGTTAAAGAAGAGAAGGTTGCACCTTTCTTAATAACAGCTTGCATCACTTGACGTTGACGCATTTGACGACCGAAGTCGCCTCGTGGGTCTTCTTTGCGCATACGTGTATATGCTAGAGCTTGGTCACCTGTTAAGTGAATATTCCCTTTCTGGAAGTGTTTCCCTTCTAGGGAGAATTCTAAATCATTATTAACATCGACACCGCCTACTGCATCTACAATATCTTTAAATCCTTCCATGTTTACTTCAATATAGTAATTGATAGGAACATTTAAGAATTTTTCTACTGTCGCTACAGACATGTCTACGCCACCAAATGCGTACGCATGGTTGATTTTATCACTTTTACCCTTTCCAACGATTTCAGTATACGTATCACGAGGAATACTTACTGTTTTCATTGAATTATTTTTAGGGTTTAATGTAATGACCATTAAAGAATCTGAACGTCCTTTATCTCCACCACGCTCATCTGCACCTAATAGTAAAATTGAAACAGGTTCAGATTTATTGATTTTTTCTTCTGGTTTATTACCTTGATCGCGTTTTAATGGTTTATGAACTTCATCTAATGTTTTTGAAACAGAAGAATATATATTATAAGCGTAAGCTCCTCCACCTATAATTAGTACTCCTATAATTCCTAATATCCAAAATAGGATTTTCTTTTTCATGCTTTTAACCTTCTTTCTTCAGGTACCGCTATCAAATTATTATAACTACAAAATATAAAATACATTATACATGTAATTCAATTTTTAAGCCAAACTATATTGATAACTCAATGAAAGTTTTAGCAACCTATAACCAATTCTCTAGTTACTAACTTTTTGATATCCAGTCTTATTTTCAGACTGCCACCTCCAAGAATCTGCACACATTTCTTCTAATCCGCGTGTTGCCTCCCAGCCTAATTCACGCTTTGCTTTCGATGCATCAGCAAAACATACTGCCACATCACCTGGGCGACGCTCTGTAATTTTATAAGGAACTTTCTTACCCGAAACTTTTTCAAATGCTTCAACCATCTCTAGTACACTATAGCCCATACCTGTGCCCAGGTTATAAGCATCTACTCCTGTTGTACTCAGTACTTTCTCAAGCGCCTTTACGTGACCATTTGCTAAGTCCACAACATGGATGTAATCACGGACTCCTGTTCCATCTTTCGTTGGATAGTCATTTCCGAATACGCTTAATTCTTTTAACTTACCTACTGCTACTTGCGTTACATATGGCATTAAGTTATTTGGGATTCCATTTGGATCTTCTCCGATACGCCCACTTTCGTGTGCACCAAATGGATTGAAATAGCGAAGTAATGCGATACTCCATTCTGCATCTGCAAATGCTACATCACGCATAATTTGCTCAATCATTAATTTCGTTTGACCATATGGATTTGTTGCACTTAATGGAAACTCCTCCGTAATCGGTGACGTTTCCGGGATACCATATACAGTTGCAGATGAACTAAAGATTATCTTCTTTACATTATGTTTCTGCATTACTTCACATAGCACTAACGTGCTTGTAATGTTGTTATGATAATATGTTAATGGAATCGCTACTGACTCCCCTACAGCTTTAAATCCTGCAAAGTGAATAACTGCTTCAATTGAATTTTCTTCAAAAATTGCGTCAAGCGCTTCGCGATTTAAAACATCTTCTTTATAAAACTTAAATTGTTTTCCTGTTATTTCTTTTACTCGATTTATAGATTCTACCGAGCTATTCGAAAGATTATCCACTACTATAACTTCGTAACCGCTATTTAGTAATTCTACACATGTATGACTACCAATATATCCTGCTCCACCTGTTACAAGTACTGCCATAATTAACAAACCTCCCCATTACTACATATCCTTATAATAAGCATGTAAACATTAATCTAGCTAGAATTTAAAATAGCTAGGTTAATAAAAAATTTCTTTATTTATAAAAATTAGTCTTACAGATTTTCATCCTATAAATTACCCACTAATTATAAAGAAACTTTTTCACGAACTACAGCTGGTCTTCCTACGGAATAATAGTCTACATTAAACTTTTTCACATATTCTAAACCATGGCAATTACGACCATCAAAAATAATAGGTTGTTTCATTAATTTGATATACTGTTCAATAGGGAATTCTTTTATATCATCCCATTCAGTTACAATAAGTGTTACATCGGCATTTTTAACTGCTCCTGCAACAGAGGGCACATATTGAACCTCATTAGGTAATACTTTCTTTGCATTTTCAGTAGCAATTGGATCATAAGCTACGACCTTCGCACCCATTTTTACTAAATCATTTGCAATAACAATAGATGCCGCTTCTCTCATATCATCAGTATTTGGTTTAAAAGCTAAACCAAGCATAGCCACTTGTTTTCCTTCCATATCACCTAATACATTTTTTATTTTTTCAACGAGCGATGCCTGCTGATTATTATTTACTGTAATAACTGATTTTAACAGATCAAAATCATGCTCGACATTACCAGCAATTTGTATTAAAGCATGTGTATCTTTTGGGAAACAAGAGCCCCCATATCCGATACCTGCTTTTAAAAATTGTGTACCAATCCTTTTATCTAATCCCATACCATTAGCTACATGCTCTACATCCGCACCTAACTTTTCGCAAATATTAGCAATTTCATTAATAAAGCTAATTTTTGTAGCTAAGAAAGCATTTGCTGCATATTTAATCATTTCTGAACTTCTAATTGTTGTTTTAAAAACAGGAACATTAAAAGGTTTATTCACTTCTTCCATAACATCAGCAGTTTTAGCATCATCAGCCCCAATAACTATACGATCTCCATAGAAACTATCATGAATTGCAGAACCCTCTCTTAAAAATTCCGGATTCGATACCATGTTGATTTTCACATCTGCTTTCAAATTTTGCTGAATTAAATTTTTAACATGATCATTTGTACCAACTGGGACCGTACTTTTAATTACTACAATCGAATCTTTTTTTAGATTATTAGCAATATCTAAAGCAACTTGCTCAATATATTGTAAATTAGCCGAACCATCTGTTTGTTGTGGCGTACCTACTGCTATATAAATAACATCTGCTTCTTCAATCCCTTGGCGACAATCGGTTGTAAATAACAATCTATTATCATTAATATTTTTACTCATCAACTCATCTAAACCAGGTTCATATATTGGTGAAATACCTTCTTTCATTTTCGCAACTTTATTCTCATTAATATCAATACAAGTTACACGATGTCCAATATCCGATAAACAAACCCCTGTTACTAGCCCTACATAACCTGTTCCGAAAATAGCAATATTCATTTTTTATCCTCCTTATTTATTAACAATAAAAAAAGCCCCTTAAAGAAAAAGGCTTTTAAAACTTATTTAACAAAATGTTTTACAACTCCATTTAGGGCATAATTTATAAAGCACCATGCAGATTTTAGGATACTTAACCCTTCAATTTCCCTATATAATTTCCAATTCATTTTAGCCATTTTGAACTTTTTACTAGAAATAGAGTTTTCAACTTTTCTATACTTCGATAAAACCTCATCTAAGCCATAGGCATAATGACCTTGTCTTAATATTTTTAACCATGTTGCAGTATCTTGGCGGGTCCTAATGTTAGGCATTTGTACTTTCCCTAGCTTCTCAATATCCAACATCACCGTTAAACAACCAATTATTGTATTTTTTAATAATCCATTATAATTAATTTTTTCTGGCACATGTACAATTTTATCAGTAAGGGTACCATCTTGATTCATAATTTGATAACCCGTAAACGAAAAAGCTACATCATTATTCTGCATAAAAGTCAATTGTTTTTCTAATTTTTCGGGTAGCCATAGATCATCGCTATCTAAAAAAGCTACATACTTCCCTCTTGCATTATTAATGCCCGTGTTTCTCGCAATTGCTGCTCCACAATTTTTCTGCAATTCAATTAATCGTATACGATTATCTTTCTTAATCTCTTCTTTTATCAATTCACAAGTATTATCTTTTGAAACATCATCTATAATAATCATTTCCCAATTTGTATAAGTTTGAGATTGGACAGATTGGATTGTTTCTTTAATAAAAGAACTTGCATTATATGATGGGATAATAATTGACACAAGTGATTGATTCCCTATTTCAATCTCACTTAGATTTATTTCCATTTCAATACTACTCCTTCAGATTTTCTTTGATATTTTCATCAAAATTTTAACAGCTCTTTAAAACTTTTGATGAATGAGCGAATTGGTTTTTCAGTTAAATGAAATTTTTTTACAAAGAAAATTGTTAGCATACATATAGCTGGAATAGTTCCTCTCATCCTTTTAAATAATGGTCCTTTTCCTGTAAAAGTATTAGAATCAATTAGTTTATTTTCTGATGTTTTCTTTTTATGAAAAACAATAATTTGATTAACATAAGCTATACTATATTTCTGTTTCAATAAATCTGCGAGCAAGATATTTTCTTCACCAGATGGATATTTTGCCCCAAGACCAAATCTCTCATCAAACTTCAAATCTCCAATATCAATTTTATTTAAATTAATAAAGAACTCTATTGATGAAATTTTTAAAACCCCGCGAATACCTAATTTTTCTATAGGAGCTTGTGGATATTCTTTATAATATTGTTGAATTTCGGGGTCAAATATCTGAAAACTTAGCGCGTCGATATTCCTATATTTAAATCCTTCAACAACCGTTTCAAATGCGTTTTTAGGATACCAGCAGTCATCATCAGAGAACGTAACAATACCATTATCCACATATTCTAAACCTTTATTTCTTGCATGAGATAACCCTTTTTTGCTTAATATAACATGATGGTAATTAAAATTGTATTTCATTAATAAACTGCTAATTCTATCATGATTTTCTTGAGACACAATAATAACTTTAATATTATTAATAGTTTGCTCTTCTAAACTATTAAATAAGCGTTTAATATACTCAATTCTATTTCCTAACGTGGGTACTATAACATTAACTAAATATTCATTTCCCAATTTTCTCACCATACTTTTATCACTTAATTAATAACGCTCCATAATTCTTTATATTGCTGACGTATATCCTGCCAAGTATTATTTTGAGCTATTTTCTTAGCACTGATACTTAAATCCTCTTTAATATTAGGATTATCTAATATTAAATTAATCCTTTCAGACAGCTCCTCGTCATTATTTATAATAAAGTGTTCTAATCTTGTATTTTTAAGCAAATAATTCATCTGAACATCTTTACTTACTATAACTGGTGTACCAACAGCTAATGCCTCTAATGGTGCTAAGCCAAAAGTTTCATATAAGCTATTTTGGATATAAAGATTTGAATAATAATAAGCACTTATCAATTCACTTTGATTTAAATTACCTATATATATAACCTTTTTAGGATCCATCATATTCATTACCTTGTCATGAACATTTCCCTTTGGCCCAGCGATTACTAAGATAAAATCATCCCTTTTTATATCATTCACAACTTTAACTAATTGTTCAATTCCTTTGTACTTAAAAGTTCCGCAAGCAGTAAATATAATCTTTTTTCTTTTTTCTAAAGGAATAAGTTCGTTAAAAATATTTTTGTCTGGCTTTATAGTCAGAAATTTTTCGGAAACGCCATTTGGAATAACTTTCAATTTCTTTTTTGGTATTTTATAATCACTTATAATCATTTCCTTTAACCCTTCTGACACGCATATAATACCATCTGCAAGCTTCAAAGTAATAAATTCCGCCATTTTACAAGAAATTCTCAGATTAGAGAAGTGCAAATTTTCCCGCGATACTAAGCCATTTGCGGTATAAAGAATATTCTTTCTTAATATTTTCCCTATTATAACTAACAATGCATTTGATCGTGTAAAACCAAATATATGCAAATTACTTACATCTCTAGAAAATATCCCTTTTATACATGCTCTTATATCCCTTCCTAAAACAATTATATCCTCATTATCTATATCATTAACAATACTATTGAACACCTTTTGTGGACCAGACATTTCTTTTTCTATGTTCTCTACTTTAACCCCTATTACTAAAGTTTTTTGCAACAGGATCTCCTCCGTTCTCTCTTTTAATTAAATCACTACCTAACTTTATTGTAGTAAATATAAAGAAAAACCATAAAAAGTTTAGATAATTATTTCTTAATAAAGAGAATTCTGTACCCTGATGGAATAAAATAGCTACTATTATTGCAATATTTCCAGAATACATGAGCCACTGATTTTTATACTCTAAGTTGTTCTTGTATTTTTGAAACTGTTGAATTAAAATCCCTAATGTACAACAGACAAAAAATAGAAATAATCCTAAACCGATAACCCCTATCTCAGCTGTAATACCTAAATATAGACTATGTGCATGATTTACTCCAACATTCATTTCTCTTAAAAACTCTTGACTAGAATTGAACCCTATCCCCAAAAAGAAATGGTTTGAAATAACATCGGCTAATAAATCCCATGCTTTTCCTCTTCCTGCCAAATCTAAGCTTAATCGCTGGTTACTTCCCTGTAATAAAAGGGCTATTATTCCTCCTGCAAAAACACTTAGAATCAAAGATATTCTCATGAATTTCCAAATGTTTTTTCTTAAACGGTTCATTCCCCTACTATTATTTAACCAAAAGAACAGAAATAAGAAGATTCCAAATGCCAATATCCCTGTTCTTGAATATGTTAAAAACAAGGCATAACATTGAATTAAAAATGATATTATAAAATAGAAAGTTTTTATTGACTGTCTTAAAAACAAAATCAGAGTGGTCGCTAATGATATTAATAGTATGTATGATAATATGTTAGGATTTCCTGTAATAGATGAAAATCTCAGTGTCGCTCCTGAATAATAAACTGCCTGTTCTATTCTTATAGGACCTAAGGTAATATAATTTAGTGAATATTCGTCATTAAACCACATCATTAATCCAAAAATTTTAATAAATATCATTAAGATAGCTAAAAATAAACCTACTAACATTTGAATTTTATAACTAGCAATCAATGTTTTTTCAATCATTCGATCTACATTAACAATGTATGCCATTGCGAAAATAGGACCAAAAATTATAAATGTTCTCCATAAAGTTTCAAATTGTATTTCACTCCAAAAACTTGAAATAGCACAGTAAAGACCTAAGACATATAAACAGCCCATTGATTGCAAATATTCTTTAGTAAAATTAGCATTTTTACTATTTAAAAAATTAAATAACCACAGCACAAAAATAATTAAAAAATTAGCATAATAACTATATGGTGCTTTTATTAATGGTTGCATGCTATTTACTACCGGCACATATAAAATGAATAGTGAAATTAACATTATGAAAATAGAGTTATAAACATAAGAATTCTTACTATCCATCTTTTGAAGTACAAAACTTTTGTCTTTCATATTTTAACCTCTACTTTTAATAAATTTCCCTAGTCTGTATTTTAAGACCTTTGGTAAACGGCTTATTAATATTAAAATTACCTTAGGATTTAAATATATATTTTTCACTATACCCTTAATATCTTTTTCTTTTATTTTTTCAATGAAGCTATAATATAAATTTAGATTTGAGAGTCTTACCATCCTACCTTGCAATTGATTAATTAATTTTTTATTCCCTTGAAATTTTTCATGTTTTAACAGTTCCCTATTTGCTTGTATTAACTGTTGGATTCTCTTTGTCTTTTGTCTTGTAAGAGAATCTCCCCTCTGCCTATAAAAGTATAACGGTTTATTATAAAAATAACATTTATTAGACTCGCATAGTACCTCAAGATAAAAAACATAATCTTCCCCAAATATCAATTGATCATTAAATCTTATATTTTTTTTCTCCAATAGATTTCTTTTTATTATCGGTTGCATTCCTAAATCTAACTCTACTAATAACTCTGGGGTAATATTAAGGCTAGATTCAAGCTTTTCTTTGTAATTTTGACATTGTGTTGCATACGGACTTACATGCCCATCATATATTAGGAAAATATCATCAAATATCATGTCAGCTTCTTTAATTCTAGCAAAATTAAGCAACTCTTTTATTCTTTCTTGATCCCACCAGTCATCTCCATCTAAAAAAGCTATCCAAGTACCTTTTGCTTTAGAAATCCCAAAGTTTCTCGAATAAGCCGGACCTTGGTTAGAACCATTTTCATATAGCTTTATCCGCTCATCTTGTAAAGATTGAATGATTTCAACTGTTTTATCCCGTGATCCATCATCAATTACTATAACCTCTAATTGCTTAAAACTCTGATTAAGTACTGAACTTAACGCTTCCTCTATATATTCTTCTACATTATAAGTGGGAATTATTATAGATATCTCAGGAACAGACATTTATAGCCTCCTCTACATAATAGATTTCTTTTTTTGAATCATATTTTTTATTAAATCTTTTTCTGATAGAATAACAATTAAAACAATGAGATAACTTATTACTAATGAGATAAATATATTAATATTTCCTAGAAATAATTTATTTATGACATACAAAAAAATTAAACTTAATAAACTTTTAGAACTACCCCTAAACACGGTAAATATTCCCTGCTTATTAAAAATTATTAAACCCAGTAATAGTACAATCTCTATTAAAACAGCTGCGATTGCTGCTCCTAAACTACCGTATAACTTTCCAAAATACGAGTACGCAAAAATACCTGTCCCAAAACTAATTAATAATGCAATAGATCTATATTTTTGCAAACCTTTAGTTGTTAAACTATCCGCTAAAGGAAAGTTAATTGATTGAATAAAAACAATAATAGATAAAATAGAAAGCGTTTCAGCAATTCCTATCCAGTTTTCCCCTAACAGAAAAACTGAAATTTCTTCTGGAAATAGTATTATGGGTAGAACCATAATTAAAGACAATAAAGTCATTAACTTGATTTCGATAACTATTACCTCTCCATGTTTTTTTAGCTCACTTCTATCAATAAGCTTAAACAAAACTGGATAAAAAGCTGCTGCTACAATACCTGGAATTTGATATAGAACAGAGGGGATACGTAATGCAGCGTTAAAATAGCCAACCTGTTCTAAACTAGATACCTTTTCTAAAGCAATAGGTCCCATTAAAGGCATAAGTATTGTTAAAAAAGCAGTTAACGTAAAAGCACTTAACCCATTTAAAATAGAATTATCTAATCCTTTATGCAATTTAATTTTATTAATGACAAAAGAGATACTTATAATACCCCCTAAAATACTACATAGCCCATAAGTTAAGGCTACCATTAAAAGACTATATCCAAAATAAACTCCAATAAGAAGACCTATGACAGAAATTAAGCCTGCCATGATTCGAATAATTGCAGTATATTTCATTTTTTCGATAATTTGATAATATACCGCTCCTACATTTTGTAGTGCTGCACCAAATATTGTAGGGATTACCATCAAGAAAATTACCTGTTTCATTTCTTTCTGACTATACATAAAATTTACTAGAATAAATACAATTACAGAGGAGAATATACAAATGAATAATCTTGTTACCAAATAGCTATTTAAAAGTTTAGATATATCTTTATCAGCTTTGGTACCCTCCCTAATAAATGTATGAGTTAATCCTAGATCTGTCATTGAACTTGCAAAAGTGGAAAATACTAATGCAATACTTAAAATACCATATTGTTCTGCCCCAAGATACCTAGCTATCACAATTGCTGAAATGGCGGTTAACATTCGTACCATCACATTTCCTACAAATAAAAATGAAGCATTTTTAAGAATTAATTGTAAGTTCATACTAATACCATCCTGTATTTATAAGATACATTATCTAGCTCCGTCACCTGTGCATACTACCTTAATAGTCTTTAATATAATTTTAAAATCCAACAATAAACTGGAGTTGTTAATGTAATATATATCTAGCCTCAACTTTTCTCTCGGTGTAATTTCATAACCACCATTTACTTGCGCCCATCCTGTCAGTCCTGGTTTTACCTCTAGTCTCTTTTTAAAACCTGGAATTTCACGCTCAAATTTCTCAGTAAACATAGGTCTTTCCGGCCTTGGTCCTACAAGAGACATTTCACCTTTTAAAATATTAAATAATTGCGGTAGCTCATCAATCCTCGTCTTACGAATAAATAATCCTATCTTTGTAATACGTGGATCATTCTTCTCTGCCCATTTTGCACCATTTTTTTCTGCATCATTTCTCATAGAACGTAATTTAATAACATTAAACTTCCTACCATTCATACCCAATCTTTCTTGTAAATAGAAAGGCGACCCTGGGGATTCTAAAATAATTAGTAAACTAAATATCAACATAACAGGTGCCAATATAATCAAGCCTAGTAAAGCGAATATAACATCTAATATATACTTACTCCCTAAATATAACTTGGATTGTCTATTTTCGACTTGAACGATTTGATCATCTGATGTAACTTGATATTCTCTCGCTATATTTTCACCAGTCTTCATATTCCCTCTCCCTTATAATCTTATTCATTGATTTCTTTATGTACTAAATCATTCATATATTTTATTAATTGCTTTTTTAATTCCTTATGCTGTAATGCTACCTCAATTGTCGTCTTAATAAACCCCAATTTCTCACCAACATCATAACGCTTTCCTTCAAAATCATATGCAAATACCCGTTGAATTTCATTTAATCGTTGAATTGCATCTGTCAACTGAATTTCCCCACCAGCACCTGTTTGTTGATCTTCAAGGAGCATAAAGATTTCTGGTGTTAATACGTAACGTCCCATAATTGCTAAATTTGATGGCGCAGTTCCTTGAGCTGGCTTTTCAACAAATTGGCGTACTTGATAACGGCGATCATTCCTTTCAACTGGATCAATAATACCGTAACGATGTGTTTCATTTTCTGGTACTGTTTGTACACCGATAACAGATGATTGTGTACCTTCATATTGATCCATTAATTGACGTAAACATGGCGTTTCTGCTTGCACAATATCATCACCAAGTAATACTGCAAATGGCTCATTTCCAATAAATTTACGGGCGCACCACACTGCGTGTCCTAGACCCTTTGGTTCTTTTTGTCTTATGTAATGAATATTAATTTTTGATGAAGCTTGTACTTTCTCAAGCATTTCATACTTCCCTTTTTCTAAGAGATTTTGCTCTAATTCAAAGGAATGATCAAAATGATCTTCAATCGCACGTTTACCTTTTCCGGTAACAATAATAATATCTTCAATTCCTGATTCTATCGCTTCTTCTACTATGTATTGAATTGTTGGTTTATCAACAATTGGTAACATTTCTTTCGGCATTGCCTTTGTTGCCGGTAAAAACCTTGTCCCCAGTCCCGCAGCTGGAATAATTGCTTTTCTTACTTTTTTCAAATCTAGTACCCCCAAACATATTATTATATCCACATGTAACAATAACAAAAACCCTACTTATAGGGTCGTCTTTACAACTCCATAAGTAGAGTTTCTAACATAAATAAATTATGGGCATCCAACCCATCCTCACGTCATACTCCCGACGACAAGCGTCTAAGGTAGGTTCGAAATAAAAATTTCTACCCACAGCACGACCGAGTGCCTCCGTTGATAACGGTTAGGAGACATCACCAATTCTTTATTTAAAAAATACCGAACAATTTTTTACGACGAATTTGTTCTGGATCTTCTTTATAAATTGCCTTCCCGCTAATTAATAAGTACGGATTTTCTTTCAAATCACTCATAACACTCATTCCAAATTCTTTCTCAATTAGTTCATAGCTTTCCGCTAAATGAAATCCTCTTGATGTCGTGTTATGTGCATCTGATGCGATCATATGTGTTAAATTATGTTCTACAAGCTGTAGTGAGAATTTTTTAATTTTTTTTCCAAATTTCCCAAGTAAACTACCTGCTGTCACTTGTGTTAATGCACCTTTATTTACAAGATTATATAACTTATCTGGCCGCTCGATTAACTCGGCATTACGTTCCGGATGAACGATAATTGGAATCATTCCTTTTACGCGCAATTCATATAGTAGTTGTTCTGCATAACGAGGTACGTGATTTGATGGGAATTCAATGAATATATATTTATTTGTTTCATTTAAAGTAACGATTTTACCAGCTTCATAGTCTTCTAATAAATCGCCATATAATCTGACCTCTTGCCCAGGTAAAATGGTAAGTGGCATATTATGTTGTTGTAGTTCATCATTTAGTTGTTTTACATGATGAATAATTGAGGTACGTTCATTTACATATTTTCCATTTTGATGGTGTGGCGTTGCGACAATGGTATGTATTCCTTCTGAAACGGCTTGTTGTGCCATTGCTAAACTATCTGTTACTGTCTGTGCACCGTCATCGATCCCCGGTAAAATGTGACAATGTAAATCTATCATTTGTTTCATCCTCCCTCTCTCCTATAAAGATCTTTTTTCCCTTGAATATGAGATATCGCTCATATTCAAGGGAAAAAAGGAGATATGTTTTTACCATATCTCACTTTAAAATTAGTTTGCACCGTAGTAGTAGTATAGGCCTTGTTCACGTTCACGGTCGTTTAGAACAACGCCCAACAATTTACCTTTAGCCGATTCTAACAATCCTTTTGCTTTTACCGCTGTTTCTTTCTCTGTCGATTCACTACGAACAACAAGAATAGAAGCATCACATACATTTGCCATAATTTGCGCATCTGTTACAGCTAAAATAGGCGGCATATCAAAAATAACTAAGTCGTACATGCTGTATGCTTGTCCAAGAAGTTCTTTCATTGATTTTGAACCTAACAATTCAGCTGGGTTTGGGGGGATTGGACCACAAGCTAAAAAGTGTAGATTATCAACTAGTGTTGTTTGCACACATTTCTCTAAACGTTCACTATGTGTTAATACATTCGTTAGTCCAAAAATATTGTCTACTTGGAACATTTGATGCATTGCTGGTTTACGCATATCTGCATCAATTAATAATACTTTTTTTCCTTGTTGAGCAAACACAACAGCCATATTCGCTGTCGTTGTTGTTTTCCCTTCACTTGGATTTGCAGACGTGACCATTAATGAATGTAAATTCGTATCAACAGCTGCAAATTCAATATTCGTTCGAATATTACGATATTGTTCTGAAATTGGTGATTTCGGTTGTTGATGAGCAATTAATTGACGGCGTTGACGATGATTCTTTTTCTTTTTAAATAATTTAAGAGCCAATTGTTTGTCCCCTCACTTTTCTTGATGATGGAGCGTGTGATTTCACGTTCATTGTTTCTTCATCCATACGAGCTACAATTCCTAATACTGGTAAGCCAAGTAAGTTTTCCACATCTTCTTCTTTTTTCACTGTGTTATCTAAGTATTCTAGTAAGAATGCAAGACCAACTGAAGCCATTAAACCAACAACGAAAGCAATTGCCACATTTAACATTGGACGCGGTTTAATTGGAGATTGATTTTCTGCAACTTCTGCTTTAGATAATACTGTTACGTTATCAACGTTCATAATTTTTGCAACTTCACCTTTAAATACATCTGCAGTTGCATTCGCAATATCGCGAGCTAATTTCGGATCTTTATCCTCAGCTGTTACAGAGATTACTTGTGAATCCTTTTCATTCGCAACATTAATCTTTCCTGTTAGCACTTGAGATGTCATATTTAAATTTAATTTTTCATTCACTTGTTCTAAGATTACTGGACTTTTAATGATAACCTTATATGTATTCGTTAATTGAATATTCGTTTGAATTTCACCAGCTTGGAACATTGCACCCTCTTGCTTCTTCTGATTCACAAGAATTTGCGTCGAAGATTGATAGATTGGTGTCATAAAGAAGAAGCTAATGATAGCACTTACAATAGCTGCACCAAAGGCGATTACGAGGATCATTGCTAAACGTTTTTTTAAGATATGAAATAACTCTTTTAAACTAATTGTTTCTTCCATAGGTTCCTCCAACTTTCTAAAATTTACACATAGGAAAAATTATAACATATAAATCTTACATTTTTTATTTTTAATAATTTAGTTCTATATTTGTTCACAAGAAACAAGTATAATCTTACAAAATAATCTTAAATATGACAACACATTCCAATGATTCTCCAAATTATTTATCATATCATGCTTTTTATGCTATGTAACTTGAGAAATAAATTTAAGAATACAAAAAAAGCCAACAAGTATTTCTTGTTGGCCTGTTTCTATTTTAGTAATAACCATACTGCTCTTTTTCTTCTCTTTTATCATTCAAAACGACTCCAAGTATTTTGCCTGATGCTTTATCTAATATTTGTTTCGCTTTTACGATTTTATCTTTTTCCGTCTTTTCACTTCGTACAACGAGTACGATTCCATCACATTTGTTCGCTAGTATTTGTGCATCCGTAACCGCAAGCACAGGTGGTGTGTCGATTAATATAATATCAAACATGTTATATGCTTCTAGCAATGCCTCGTCCATTGCCCGGCTCCCTAATAGTTCTGCTGGGTTTGGCGGGATTGGACCTGCTGCCATTAAGTATACGTTCTCTATATCTGTTTTTTGAATGCATTGCATAAGTTTTGCTTGTCCTGATAATAAGTTCGTTAATCCATTTGAACTATGAATGGCAAATAAGTTTTGTATCGTCGGCTTCCGCAAGTCAGCTCCAATTAATAAAACTTTCTTTCCTTGTTGTCCGAAAACAACTGCTAAGTTTGAGATTGTCGTTGTTTTCCCATCACCTGGATCTGCCGAAGTAACAATAATAGAACGAACATGATTATCTACAGATGTAAACTCAATGTTTGTACGAATGTTACGGTATTGTTCTGTAATACGCGATTTAGGCTCTTTATGTGTAATTAATTGTCGTAATGGTTTTCTTTTCTTTCTCCCGAACATATTCATAATCTCCTTTTGTGAAATGCGACATTTCCCTTTTCTCTCTCTTATGCTCGATTTCATACGTCTAATTAATATTTTTGCTGATTTCCCCATATCTCATCATAATCAATAACATTCTAATTTGTCTTACTTAAGTACCTTAACAATATGACAATGCCCTTATTTCTTTATTACCTTTATCACTTATCCTGTTTTCTAGATAAATACTAAAGTAAGTATATGGTAATTTCCATCTATTTACAAGTTATTTTCTGATTAGTTTGTATATTATTGTTTCATCGTTATATAGCAGAAATTAAAAAATCCCCTTGTCTTTTCACAAGGAGATTTTTCAGTACTATCTATTCTTTTTTATCACCAATCGCAAATGTAATTTCTGCCTCACATGCAACTTCACCATCTACTGTTGCGATTGCTTTTCCTTTTCCAATTGGGCCGCGTACGCGTGTCATTTCTACTTCTAGACGAAGCTGATCACCTGGGCGTACTTGTTTTTTGAAACGGCAATTGTCGATACCTGCAAAGAAAGCAAGTCTTCCGCGGTTTTCTTCTTTCTTTAATACTGCAACTGCTCCTACTTGCGCTAATGCTTCTACAATAAGTACACCAGGCATAACTGCATAGTCAGGGAAGTGTCCGTTAAAGAATTCTTCGTTTGCGGATACATTTTTAATCCCAACCGCTCTTTTTCCTTCATCTACTTCTAATATTTTATCAACAAGTAAAAATGGATAGCGGTGAGGAATGATTTCTTTAATTTGTTCTATATTTAGCATGTAACAATCGCCCCTTTTGTAATATTGGTCTTACCACTTGGACATATTGCTATTATCCCATTTTGTTTATTGTTTGTCATTACAAAGTAACATTTTATATTTAGTACAACTTCCTAAAAAAAATGCACACACTCTATTCCATTAAAATAGTTGCACATTTTTGCAACTGACACGGAGGTGGAAAAGAGTGTATGCCCAAATTAGGGAAAGGCAATATGTATTGAAACATTATTTGCCTTAATGTCGTATTCGACTCATTATATTATAAACGTTTTCAATTAAGGAAATATTAAATTTAACCATATATATGAATATTTTACCTGTTTCCTTCATATTTCTCTATTTTCCTTCCATTTTCGCAAAAAAACAAAATAAAAAAATATAAAAACAAAAAAGAACTAAGGCATTAGCCTTAGTTCTTTCAAATTATCTCAAAGCACGCTTTGGTAATCTGTCGATATTCTCTAACATAATACCTGTACCAACCGCAACGCAGTGCATTGGGTTTTCAGCAATTAATACTGGTACTTTTAGTTCTTCTGCTAGAAGCATGTCGATACCGTGTAGTAAAGCTCCACCGCCTGTTAGAATAACACCGCGGTCGATGATATCTGCAGATAATTCTGGTGGTGTGCGCTCTAATACACCTTTTGCAGCTTGTACAATAACAGCTGCATTTTCTTTTAATGCTTCTGTAATTTCTTCAGAGCATACTGTAATTGTACGTGGTAAGCCTGTTACCATGTCACGTCCGCGAATTTCAAGTTCTTCGCTACGTGCACCTGGGAATACTGTACCAACTTTAATTTTAATATCTTCTGAAGTACGTTCTCCGATTAATAGCTTATACTTACGTTTAATATAGTTTAAGATCTCCATATCAAACTTATCGCCAGCCATTTTGATAGAGGAAGAGGTAACAATATCACCCATAGATAGTACAGCGATATCTGTTGTACCTCCACCAATATCAACAACCATGTTACCGCTTGGTTGGAAGATTTCCATACCAGCACCAACTGCGGCTACTTTTGGTTCTTCTTCTAAAAATACTGTTTTACCACCTGAACGTTCAGCAGCTTCACGAATTGCTTTTTGTTCTACTGATGTAATATTTGTTGGACAACAAATTAAAATACGAGGTTTTGAAAAGAAGCTCTTTACGTCCAATTTGTTAATGAAATACTTTAACATTGCTTCTGTAATTTCAAAGTCTGCGATTACACCATCTTTAAGTGGACGAATTGCTACAATATTACCAGGCGTACGTCCCACCATGCTTCTCGCTTCTTCACCTACTGCTAATACTTTACCACTATTACGATCAATTGCCACAACAGATGGCTCATTTAATACAATACCCTTACCTTTAACATGAATTAATACGTTAGCCGTACCTAGGTCAATTCCGATATCTCGCGCAAACATTCCCGTTTTTTCCTCCTCGATATTCAAAATCAGGTTACACCCGAATTCTTTTCACCTAATTTCTGATTTTATCATAAATTTAACAGAAACGTAATATTCGCAAAAAGAATTCTTCTGAAAAATATTACCGAATGTGAACGGAATGTTTGCTACTGTAACATTATTGACGTACAGGCTTCTCTACATCTTCTTTTCTATACTTTTGTTTTGTTGCTTCTCCCCCTCTTAAATGACGAATAGACTTATGATAATCAAGAATTTCTTTCACTTCATTTGCGAGCTCTGGATTAATTTCTGGTAGACGTTCTGTTAAATCTTTATGGACTGTACTCTTTGATACCCCAAATTCCTTTGCAATGACACGCACTGTCTTTCTTGTCTCCACGATATACTTACCAATCTTGATAGTTCTCTCTTTGATGTAATCGTGCACACCACTCGCCTCCCTAATTTGGATGTGAGAAGGGTGAAATGAGCCTCGCTGCATACGACTAAGAAGTAAGTGTGAGTGCTGTTTGTAAGCGTTAAACATTCTTGGATTTATAATGAAATGATTCACGATTTCTCACCTCAAACACTCTCTTTGCTTTGGTTTATACCATTGTATTGCCCGCACTACTGATATATGCTACATGTTCACTATTTTTGCGGACTAAGTTAAGAAAAATTACGTTTTTTTGTGAGAAATACGTTAAAACTGACTATTATAGCGAAAAAAAATGACACCTTATATATAAGGTGTCATTCTTCTCGTTCCAATTCTTCTTCTAACAATTGATGGTGGGGAACCTCTTTCTTACCGGCAATGTAATAATATAAAGTGAATAAAACAAACAATAAAATAATAGCAGTCGACAGAACAAACAAAAATGACACAGTATCCCCTCCCTTTTGTAATATATATTCGAGAATCTCGTCATTTTTCCTTGTTATTGCAACTTTTTTCTCGAAATTGAGTATTTTTATATAAAAATAAAAAAATCAGCTCCCCTAGTGGGAACTGATTTTTTCACTTCATTATTCTTGTGAAGAAGAATCGTTAGATGATTCTGTAGAACCATTTGTTGATTTTTCTTCTTTCTTCGGTTCTTCTTTTTTGTCACTAGTTGAACCGCTTGTTGATTTCTCTTCTTTTTGAGACTTGTCTTCTGTTTTACTTTCAGGTTTCGTGCTCGTTGACTTCTCTTCTTTTTGAGATTTGTCATCAGCTTTTTTACCAGAAGCATTCGTAGCCTTTGCAGCACCTGCATCAGCTTTAATTTCTGTTACTGATTTATTTAAGTAACGTTCAGGGTTCACAGCCACATTGTCTTTACGTACTTCAAAGTGAACGTGAGAACCTGCCTCTTTATTCATTGCACTTAGACCGGATGTTCCTAATACTTCACCTTGTGCAACTCTTGCACCTTTTTCTACTTTCACACTGCCTAAGCTTTGATAAGATACCGCTACACCATTTCCACTATCAACTGTTACAACATAACCAAGAAGTGAATCTTTTTCAGCTTTCGTTACTGTACCACTTAAAGCAGCAGCAACATTGAATTCTTTTCCATTCTTCGCAGCAATGTCAATTCCTTTATTCGGGGAATATGTGTTGTTATAAAAGACAAGTGCTTTTTCTTGTTCCGCCTCAGTTGCTGCATCTTCATAGAATTTCTTCTGTACGACTACTTCCGCATTCGCGGCAGCTGGCATTTTCACTACTTCTGAAGATTTTGTTACTGGTACTGCTGGATCTTCCGATTGTGTATACGGTGTTGCTTGATCGTGGTTTGGAGTCTTCTTCGGATTAGCTCCTTGGAACCATAGCGCAACCATTAAGATTACCGCTGCACAAGCAATGTATAGTGCCGGAAACACCCATCTTTTTTGAAATAAATGTACTACCTTTTGCGACTTTTTATTATTTCTTCCTCGCATTCCATCATCACCTCAGCAATCATTTTGAACAATATTCACGTATCCTATACAACGTATAACTAATTACTTTTCGACAAAATCTGTAAAAATATGTATAAGAATTGTAAAATTTCCGAGGAAATGATAGAAAAAAGAAAAAACTGAGCACTTTTGGCTCAGTTTTTAATCTAATTGTTTCTTTTTATATACGATTAAACATACAAAGAGCGATATAATAAGCCAAACTGCAACATTTAATACATGCCCACTAATACTACCAAATCCCGCCCCACCTACTAAACTGTTAAGTGCTTTCACAATATGAGATGTTGGAAGATATCCAATCATCGTCTTAATTACTTTATTTTCAACCATTGGCTCAAACTGTACAGCCAAATACATCGTCATTAATATCGGCATTCCAATTATTGATGTTTGTGGTACAGATGCAGCTAACAATCCAATCATTGTTCCAATCACAATAAATAAAATTGTTCCACATAAGAAAATAAATCCTAGCAATAATAGATTTCCACTGAATTGATCCAAAATAAATAAGTTCACAATACAAATGCCCAATGTCAAACATACTGTTAATATACTTTTTCCAAGTAGAACTTCAACCGAAGATGCCGGTGATAGCATTAATACACGCAATGTATGTTTTTCTTTTTCTTCTGCAATTACCATAGATTGAACAAACCCTGCGACAAATAGGAAGGCCGTTATAGTAGTAATGCCTAACATTTCCTTTCCCACTCCAAATCTGCTAAACAAAAATGAAAGTATAATTGGTAAAAATGCCATTAACAACACTTGTGAATTTGTCTTAAAATCTTGTACTTCTTTTCTAAAAATAGCTGATACACGTCTCATTGAAAATGTCATTATAATCCCCTCCCAGTAACTTCAATAAAGATATCGCCTAAAGTTGGTTCGTGTGAATGAATGGATAGTAATTCTCCTTTGTTCATCCATTCTGAAATACGTTTTGCACCTAATTCATCTTTTTGTACCGTTTCTTTCTTCTTATCCTTTAACACGACTTGTATTTGATCTTTCGCGTATTGTAAGCGAAGGTTCTCCGGTGTATCAAGTGCTACAATCTCTCCGCCACACAGGAAGGCAATGCGGTTACAAAGCGTTTCTGCTTCGTCCATGTTGTGAGTCGTTAAGAAAATCGTCGTTCCTTCTTTATTTAAGTCTTTTAAGATTTTATGAATGTTTTGTACGTTTACTGGATCAAGTGCAGATGTTGGTTCGTCTAAGAAGAGGATATCTGGTTTATGAAGGATTGCTCTTGCTAGTGTGACGCGTTGCTTCATTCCCTTTGATAATTTTTTTACTGGTGTTTTTTTATCATCTAATAAATTCACTTGTGCTAGTACTTCATCGATTCGTTCTTTTTTGCAATCGTATAAGTCACAAAATAATAGTAAGTTATCATAAATGCTAAGTCTTTCATATAAGCCGCTGTTATCTGTTAAAATACCAATTCGTTTGTAATCGATGCTACTTGGTCCTGTAATATCTTTCCCTAATACTCTTACCGTTCCAACACTATGAAGCAATTGAGAAGTTAAAATTTTTACTGTTGTCGTCTTACCAGATCCACTCGGTCCAAGGAATCCGAATATCTCTCCTTGCTTCACCTCAATATTTACATTTCGAAGTGCCGTTTTTCCACTGAAACTTTTCATTACATCTTTCATTTCAATTGCCAATGTCATTTCTTCATCCCCTTTGTTTTTCTTCTTTATAGATGAAAGTCGCTTTAGCGCTTTTCGTTCGTTTGTTTCGCTTTTCTTGACTCAATCATATGAAAAACAAAGGGTAGGCGCATTAAAATACCGGTAAAAGGAGTATTTTTACCGGTGAATGAATCGCATATTGAGCTTATTGGAGCACTTTTATAGTCCAATAACACCTTTTAATTCATCCATTCGTCCTTTTGAAAGCGGGATTGAACTTTTTCTTTCGTCGTCTAAAATTAAGCTAAAACTGTTACGAGTCCAAGTAATCACTTCTCGCACTCTTTGTAAATTCACAAGGTACGAGCGATGACATCTAAAGAAACCAAAACCTGTTAACCTTGCTTCTAGTTCGCTTAATGTTAATGCACATACGAAATCTCCTTCACGAACGTGAATATGTGTTACTCCGTTTTGTGTTTCAATGAAATGGATTTCCATCGGATCAAGTAAAATGATTTTATCGTTCACTTTCGCAGGTATTCTTTCTAACTTCATTTGCGGAATTATTTGAACGACCTTCTCTTCATCGACTTCTTCTGCTTCCTCTTGTTCAATTTCTACTTTTTTCACACCATCGTTGTTTAATATGTATACATCCTCTGTTAACGAAAGGGCATCCGATAGAAAAGATGACGTAATAAAAATTGCCTTTCCTTGTTCTTTCATTTTCATAATTGCTTTTCGAATAATAACCGTACTCTCTATATCTACATTTTGCTCCGGTTCTTCCAAAATGATTAAATCCGGATTATGAATCATCATTCGTCCAATATGAAGACGACGCTTCTCTGAAAATGATAGTTTTTCTATTTTAACGTTTAGCTTATCTAGGAGACCAACAGACTGCACAACTTCTTTTATACTTATCTTTGATTCATAAAGCCCTATTAAAAACTTAAAGTATTCCTTCACCTTCAAACGATCATATGCTTCATCCTTCAAAAAACAAAAGCCTATGCGGGAATAATTTTTCTTTCCAATTGCTTCCCCTTCAAACAGTACGTTGCCAGTTGAAGCTTCTTCTTGACCAATAATAATGCGGTGTAACACTTTAGCTGTATGATTATTGCATTGCAAAACAATACATTGTCCTTTTTCAACCTTTAGCTCAATTTCCGGTAACTGGTTCGCCTTCCCTAACTGTTTCAACTCCAGTAGCGCCATTTCGTCTCCCCCAAATGTCTTTTTATCCTATTATATCAAACAATTAATGGAAAATTATTCTATTTTACATAAAAAAAATAGACGCCAGAGTTCTGACACCTATTTCTTCACCATCAATTTTCCTTCATAATCATTCATCGTCTTTATTTCAACGCCTTTATAGTAATGAGCGACGATATCTGTATATTTCTTTCCTTCCGCTGCCATGCCGTTCGCCCCGTATTGACTCATACCAACGCCGTGACCGAAGCCTTTCGTCGTAACGATGATTTTATCTCCTTGTTGTTTCCACGTAAAATCAGAAGAACGTAAATCTAACTTTTCACGAACTTCTTTTCCTGTTAATGTTTTTCCTTGAAAAGCTACATCCTTTACGCGCTTTCCTTCCGTAAGGTCTTTAATATTTCCAACCTTCCCGTCTGCTAACACTTTCACACCGAGACGTTTTTGAAAATCAGCTACTGTAAATGTTTGCTCACTCGTAAACTTTGGAGAGGCTTGATCCCACGGACTATCTACACTTTTCAAGTACGGATAATCATTTCCCCAATAGTCAGCTGCATTTTCTGTTCGGCCATTACTCGTTGAAAAGAAGGATGCTGAAATTGGTTTTCCATCATACGTTAAAACTTGTCCTGCTGTTTTCGAAACGGCTTCTTCGATTTTCTTCAAATTATTTTCGTAGTTATTGCCCCATTGCTTCTTCAATTCATCTTTGCTTTTGTACACTTGATCTTTCACCGTATCTGTCACGTCCGCATTATTTTTCTTTCCTCCGCTTAACATACGTTGTACTACAAATGTTCTCGCTGCTAATGCCTGCGCCTTTAGTGCCTCTATTTCAAAACTGGCATTCATCTCAGAAGCTACTACACCTGTCACATACTCCTCCACTGGTAATGTTTCTACCTTCTTCTGTTTTTCGCGATATACAGCAACTTGAACAGCTGTATCTACTTTTCCTGGAGCTGGTATGCTTTCTATCGCTGGAGGAGTTTTAGAGGCCGTTTCTTCCCCTACTTTTGCTTTCGCAAATGGAATAACAAGGGCTGCAGGTACAATGATAACGAGCGCTATTAAGAGCGCTACTGTAATAAAAAGTGGCTTTGAAAATTTCATCCTATTTTCCCCCAATATAAAAGCTTTACTCCATTCATTCTTATGGAACAACTCTTTCTTTTAGAACATACTTAAGGGGAAGAGTATAAAACAGAAATTTTCTAAATATTTTTACTGGTACGTGCATAAGTATAGAATTTATTGACTATAACAGTAATAACCCAAAAAAATAGCCCCTATGTCAAAAGACATAGAGACTATTTCAATTAAGCGTGAAGATCAGAAACTTCTTGTTCTTTCACTTCTTCTACTTTTTCGTTTACACGTTCAATAGTTGCACCTAATGCAGCTAATTTCTTATGGAAGTTTACATAGCCACGGTCAAGATGTTTTAACTCAGTTACACGAGTATAACCTTCTGATACTAAACCAGCTAAGATTAATGCAGCTGCAGCACGTAAGTCAGTTGCTGCTACTTCAGCACCTTGTAAGCTGTTTGGACCGTTCATAATAACAGAACGACCTTCAATTTTAATATCAGCATTCATACGACGGAATTCTTCAACGTGCATAAAGCGGTTTTCGAATACCGTTTCTGTAATCATGCTTGTTCCATCAGCTTGTAGTAATAATGCCATCATTTGTGATTGCATGTCTGTTGGGAAACCTGGGTGAGGCATAGTTTTAATGTCAACCGCTTTTAACTTATCTGGGCCGATAACACGTACACCTTCGTTTTCCTCAATAATTTTAACACCCATTTCTTCCATTTTTGCTGTAATTGAGCGTAAATGTTCAGGTACAGCATTTTCAATTAAGATGTCTCCACCAGTAATTGCTGCTGCAACCATGAATGTTCCCGCTTCAATACGGTCAGGAATAATAGAATGGTTTGCACCATATAATTTATCAACGCCTTCGATACGAATCGTTCCAGTTCCAGCTCCGCGTACTTTCGCTCCCATCGCATTTAAGAAGTTAGCTAAGTCAACGATTTCTGGTTCTTTCGCTGCGTTTTCAAGAATTGTTGTCCCTTTTGCTAATGTAGCTGCAGACATAATGTTTTCTGTCGCGCCTACGCTTGGGAAGTCTAAGTAGATTTTAGCTCCTTTTAGTTCTCCCTCAACATATGCCTCAACAAAACCGTTACCAACCTGTACTTTCGCTCCCATTGCTTCGAAGCCTTTTAAATGTTGATCAATTGGACGTGAACCAATTGCACATCCACCAGGAAGTGCAATACGAGCACGACCGTTACGTGCTAATAATGGTCCCATTACTTGAACAGATGCACGCATTTTACGTACATATTCAAATGGTGCTTCAATGTTTAGTTCTTTAGAAGAATCGATTGTTACTTGATTATTTTCAAATACGACTTCAGCATTTAAATGACGTAATACCTCATTAATTGTGTATACATCAGACAAAACTGGTACTTCAGATAGTACATTCTTTCCATCACTCGCTAATAGGGCTGCAGCGATTATAGGTAATACAGCATTTTTTGCGCCCTCAACACGCACTGTGCCGTTTAACCGCTTTCCGCCACGGACGATGATCTTTTCCAAATTATTCCCCTCCGTGTCCTTTTTTCAGTATCTATTCACTCAATACTCAGAAGTTATGATCGGTGTGCCAACCACAATTGTATCTTTGTTGTCTGTAGAACGTATTGCTATTTGCACATTTATTTTCTCTCTATTTGTTGAAAGAGCGTCATCCCACTTTTTATTGTATGCGGAGACTGACACAAATGCTCTTTCTTCTACTTGTTCGATCGCTCTTGCTGAAAGATCTTTCAAAACCTGATTGGTTTTATTTTGCAAAACACCTTCAATCTTATCATTCAGTACACCTTGAACACAAGTGTAAATTATAGGTTTTTCACTAAAAATTTTATTCATGTTTTGAACATACTTCGGGTCCCATTTCGCCCCACTTACTTCAAAGATAATGAAAGTGTTTTCTTTAGTATTTTCTTTACTCCAAGTTACTACTACTCGTTCTTCATAAGAAGAAAGCTTTTTATAGGATGTAGCTTTATATCCATCTGGAGATTGCTCTACTTCCCACTTTTGAATATTTGCCTTTTCCTTCACATCGTTTAACAACTTTTGAAACGTATGTATGTTAGAAATTGTTTTTGTTTCTCTCGCTAACCATGACCATTTTTCTACTTTAGCATCATTTTTCTCTAAAGCCTTGATCATGCTCTCCATTTTCTGTTCATCGCTTATCGGTTTCATCTCTCTATATCCAACCAAAAATAAAACAACACTAAGTGCAACAATAAGAATGGCTTTAAGCTTCAATTTCATCCCCTCCTATCCCCATTGTTAACGGAGATTTGAGGTTCTATACACTTACTTTACTAAATACGTTAAACTCTTCGAATAGCCTAAATAATCAAGGAAAAAGTTACTTACAGATGTCCCAATTGCAATTGTAATTAAGATGAGTAATACTCGCGTCTGCAGCACTTTTCCGGACTTCATTAAACGCTCAATGTGAATGCCTTGTAAGGCCCACCACGTAATGGTAATAAACAATAAATGCGAAACAATGGCAATCAGTGCTTGTTGCCCTAAAAGTTGTGCCAAAAAATCGACCCCTTTTTACTCAGCTACTACTTATGAAAGAATATAAAAACGATACCATAATAAGTAGGAGCTACACTTTTTCAAATGCACATAGACATCTTACATTTTACATCGTGATTTTCTTTCCAAAAACGTATATCTACATTACAAGTTAACACAAAATAAAAAGCGCAGAGTACTGACTCCACACCTTTTATTTTCACTATTGTACCACGTTCCCTAAGAAGAAGAAATCTTTCATTAATGGAAAATATTCATAAAAGAAATTGTACCCAATCATCGGCATAATCCCTAGTATTACAATCGAAATTGCACAAAGACTCATAACAACCTTTATATTTAACGGTAACCGTATCCTCTCTTCTGTCTCTCCTGTGCGGAAAAACATTTGTTGTAAAATACGGAAATAATATACGAATGAAACAACTGTCGTACCCATCATAATCGAAGCTAGTACGTAATGTGCTGGATCTACATGAAGCGCGCCTAAAAAGATATTAATCTTTCCGATGAAGCCAGCCGTTCCTGGTATCCCAGCCAACGATAAAATAAAAATTGTCATCATAATCGCTGCAAATGGCGACCTTTTATATAAACCTGTGAAAATCGTTATATTTTCCTCATCATTTTGTAAGATTAAGCCGTGGATGATAGCAAATGCACCTATATTCATAAGCATGTATGCCAGCATATAAAACCACATGCTATCCATCGTAAATGGTGATAATGCGACAAGTGGAACGAGTAAATACCCTGCATGAGCAATGCCCGAATAAGCAAATAAACGCTTTATATTGTATTGTTTTAACGCGACTACATTCCCAACAATCATCGTAATACTTGCTAGCACCGCAATATATATACTCATATGCCCATATAAAGATTGCATATCTCCTTGTATTAATACACTTGCAAAAACCATAAGGAACAAACGAATAATGAGTAGGAAACCAGCAATTTTAGAAATCGTTCCAAGAAAAGCAGTAACTGGTGTAGCTGCTCCTTCATACACATCAGGTGCCCACATATGAAACGGCACTGTGGCAATTTTAAATGAGAGACCGACTAGCAATAAAAGAAATGCGAGAGCTAACAATAACTGAATACCACTAGCGAGTTCCCCAGTGAGTACCTTTTGCATATCTACAATGTTAGTTGAACCTGTAATACCGTATAAATAACTCATTCCGAAGAGCGTAATCGCCGTTCCAATTCCTCCGCTAATGACGTATTTCATTGCCGCTTCATTTGATGCACGGCTCTTTTTTCGTATTCCTACTAAAATATAAGAAGAAAGTGAAAGTAACTCCAAACCAACGAAAAGGGTAATGAAATCAACACTAGAAGCCATGAACATCGCACCAAGAAGTGCCATTAAAAATAAGTAATAATATTCACCCTTATCTTCAATTGGATTCTTCTTATCATCGCTCATTGCGGTGCATAAAATAAGAGCTGAGGCACCTAATAGCAATGTTTTAAACCCTTTTGAAAATCCATCTAACACAAACGATCCGTTTAAAATATCTCCAGCTAGTTCGCTATATAGCGTAATTAATGACACGATTGCTAATACGATAGCAGCAATCGCACCAAGAGCTACATATCTATGATTCAGCTTAAAAAACAAATCACATATGGAAAGAAGGATGGCGGCGCCGAGAATAATAAATTCTGGCACCATTAGATGCCACGATAAGCTAAGTAACGTATTCATATCCATCCTACTTCACCCCCAATGTTTTCAATGTATTTTGAAGCGGATCCCCTAGTAACTCTGGCATAACTCCAATTGCAATAATACAAAAGATAAGTAGTAAAACAGGGACATACTCCCATCCGTGTATATCAGATTTTGCTTCCCACTCTTTCTTTCCAAATGTCACTTGAAGTGTCGCCCTTAATACGTATACAGCGGTTAAAATGATGCCAATCACACCGACTGCAGCAATGACGGGCTCTCCTTGAAATAAACCGAGAAAGGCAAGAAATTCACTAACAAACCCAGACATCCCTGGTAATCCAAGCGATGCCATTCCTCCTGCTAAAAAGAATCCGCTAAGTATCGGTACACTTTTCGCAAGTCCGCCTAGCACCGTAATATCCGAAGTTCCAAATCGTTGTTCTATAACACCCAGTAGGAAGAAGAGCAAGGCTGCAATTAAACCATGTGATACAACTTGGAATAACGCTCCTTGTGTACCAGGTGCATTAAGTGACGCAAGTCCCATTAACACAATTCCCATATGCGAAATACTAGAGTAAGCCAGTACTTTCCTAAAGTCCGTTTGGATGAGCGCTAAAAAGGCACCGTATAATAAATTAATTACGCCTAATATCGCAATTAGTGTTGCAACATCGTGAAAATATTCCGGGAATAGCCCTTTCCCGAAGCGAATAATACCGTACGCTCCAATCTTCAGCAAAACACCCGCATGAAGCATAACTACAGCTGGATGCGCTTCTATGTGTACATTGACCATCCAGCGGTGCAACGGAAAAACAGGTAGTTTAATTGCAAAAGCAATCATTATGGCAATAAATACACTAAGCTGCAAACTACTTGGGATGACGAGTGCTCCCTCTGCGTTTATGCTTCTTAATATCTCTTTCAGCTCCACAATATTTGTTGTACCTGTTTTCGCAAACAAAATTGAGAAAACAATGAGCAAAATAGCTGAGCCAATACCGTTATATATTAAATAACTATACGCAGCCTTTTCACTCGACAATTTTCCCCACTTTCCAATTAATAAGAACATTGGTGGCAACGTAATTTCAAAGAAGATAAAAAACAACATTAAGTTTTGAGCAGCAAAGACGCCGAGCATTCCTATTTCTAGCATGAGTAACAGCATATAAAATGCTTTTAAATTTCTTTTAATAGAAAAGGCTGCAATTGCTGCAAGCGTTGCTAGAAGAGCCGTCAGTACCATCATGACAAGCGACAAACCATCAATACCAAGCTCGTAATAAATAGAAAACCACCTTTTATCCACCGCTGTAAAATCGCCGAACTTAATCCATTTCACCTTCTCATCAAATAGTGACAAATTCTTTCCAGAAGCATATGTACAAGCGAGGACGATAGCAATTCCAAATGGAAGTGCCGTCCCAAATAAGCCAAGCGCCCGCACTGTACGCAATTCCTTTTTCGGTGTTAATACAAGCAATAAAATTCCTAAAAGCGGGGAAAAAATGAAGAACGTTAACAACAAATCATTCATCGTAAATCCCCTCCCGTATAGAGCAAAATAATGACGAGTACAGCGAGCGAAACCGCCGTTACAGTACCGTACACTTGTACATTCCCGTTTTGAAGTTTCGATCCAAGATTACTTGTGCCTTTAACTACACTTCCAATTAAAACTGCAATTCCTTCGACTACATACACTTCAAATAAGCGAAGCACATGAGCGATTCCTTTCGTAATAGGGATCACCGTCATGTTGTATAGTTCATCCACATAATATTTTTCTTTCAAAAGATTATAAAGAGATGTTTCCGTACCCCCAGCCCAATCTCTAGAAATTGATTTCTTGCCATATATGAAATATGCAAGAGCGATTCCCGCAAATGAAACGAGTGTCGCAACAATCATAATCCAAACTGGTCCATGCGCTTCTTCAACCTTAAACCCTACATCTTTCGTCAACCAATCTCCGAGAAATGTCCCAAACCATGGTGTATTTATATATCCTGCCACTACCGCAAGAACGCCGAGAACAATCATTGGATACGTCATAACGCGAGGCGATTCATGCACTTCTTCCTTCGTCTTCGTTTCTCCAGTAAAGACAAGAAAGTATAGGCGGAACATATAAAATGCTGTTAAAAACGCCGCAATTACCGCTAAAGTAAATAAAACGTAATTGCCATTCATCCACGTCGCCGCTAAAATTTCATCTTTGCTGAAAAAACCGGAAAGCAGCGGAACACCGCTAATGGCAAGGGTACCTATTAAAAATAGCGTACCAGTTACTTTCATCTTCTTCTGTAAACCGCCCATTTTATTAATGTTTTGCGTATGCACAGCATGAATTACACTTCCTGCCGCCAAAAATAATAGTGCTTTAAAAAAAGCGTGTGTCGTTAAATGGAATATACCAGCTACATAACCGGCAGAACCTAACGCGAGCATCATATACCCGAGCTGGCTAACTGTAGAATAAGCAAGCACCCTCTTTATATCTGTTTGCACAAGACCGATAGAGGCCGCAAAGATTGCAGTGAAAGCTCCAACGATTGCCACTGTCTGCATCGCCACTGTACTTGCTGAAAATAGAGGAAACATCGTCGCTACTAAATATACGCCAGCTGCGACCATCGTCGCCGCGTGAATAAGTGCCGAAACGGGCGTTGGCCCTTCCATTGCATCTGGCAACCACGTATGAAGCGGGAACTGACCTGATTTTCCCATCGCCCCGATAAAAATTAATATCGCTGTTATTGTAATCATGTAAGGAGGTAGATCCCCTGTATAAATCGCCCTAAATATTGCGTCATATTCAAAACTACCTGCGTACCAAAAAATTAAAATCATCCCGATAAATAAACCAACATCCCCAATACGGGTCATAATAAAAGCCTTTTTTGCAGCAGCCTTCGCTTCTTCTTTAAAGAAATAAAAACCGATAAGTAAAAATGAACCAAGGCCAACTAATTCCCAAAATATATAAAGCTGTAATAAATTCGTTGATATAACAAGCCCTAACATCGCAAATGTAAAGAGTCCTAAATATGCGTAAAAGGTTGGTAATCGTTCATCACCTTTCATATAACCTTTCGAATACACATGTACAAGTAGACTCACAAGCGTCACGATAAATAACATTAAAGCTCCTAATGCAGTCACTTCAAAGCCGAATGATATATCCACATCTCCAGCTCTAAGCCACACCCACTTATGCTTCACGCTTGCTTCTGAAAACCTTTCTATTAACACAAGTACCGCAAGTATAAAGGAGAGAAAGACGAAAAAAATACTAAGTACGCTGCTTCCTTCTCTAATTTTCTTCCCGAATATAATAAGTAACAAAAACGAAACGAGTGGGAAAAGCGGTATGAGCCATGCATAATCGATCATTGTTTCCTTCCCCCTTTTTCGGTCACAATGCTATCCTTTAAGCGTATCCATTTCATCCACCTGAACTGTCGTACGATTGCGATATAAAGCAATTAAAATAGCGAGTCCTACCGCCGCTTCCGCTGCCGCTACAGCCATCGTAAACAGTGAGAAAATTTGACCTGTTAAATTCGGAAATAAGCCTAATTTACTAAACGCCACTAAGTTTAAATTGGCAGCATTCAGCATTAATTCGATACAAACTAATACGATTACTGTATTCCGCTTTGTTAAAGCTCCAAATAGACCGATGCAAAACAAAATAATCGCAAGTGTTAAATATGCAGAAGCTGGAACGCTACTCATTGGAATCCTCCTCTTTCTCGTCCTTTTTCGCAAGTATAATTGCGCCAACGAGTGCTACAAGTAAAATAACTGAAGTTAGTTCAAATGGAATAATATATTTTGAATAGAGAAGCGTACCGATTTGAAGTGTGTTGTTTTCATGGAGAGGTAAACTTCCTTGTGTGCTTTCATTTGCAAAATCAACATTATTAACAGCGAAATACATAACCGCTCCAAATGCTACAACTGCAAAGAAGATAATCCATTTTCGAAGAGTAAGACGCGATTCATTTTCCGCGTTATGTTTCGTTAACATAATGCCGAAAATCATAATAATTGTGATTGCACCAGAATAAAGTAAAATTTGTGCAACGCCTATAAATTCGGCTGATAAAAGAAAATACAAACCTGCAATGCTGAGAAATGTCAGAACGAGAGCTAGCATCATGTGCATAACTTTCGTTAAGTTCAACATAAGAACACCGCCGATAATTGCAGACAAGGATAGTATAAAGAATGCTACAAACTCGCCATTCATGCCTTATTCTCCTTCCTGACGTTTTCGTCGTTTTCGTCAAGCCACTGCAAATTTTTAAATAAGTCATCACGTGAATATTCCGCGAGTTCAAAGTTATTTGTCATGACAATTGCCTCTGTCGGACAAACTTCTGTACATAAATCACAAAGAATACAAATTTCAAAATTAATATCATACGTGTCGATAATTTTTCCTTTTTTCGTAGGATCCGGATGTTTCTTTCCTGTTAACTGAATACAGTCTGTCGGACAAATGTTAGAGCACTGATTACAAACAATACATTTTTCCGGATAAAATTTTTGAATTCCTCGAAAACGGTCTGGCAACGGCAACGGTTGATTTGGATAATCATACGTTACCTTCTTCTTGCTCAAATTACTTAATGTATATTTTAATCCTTTAAATAGTCCTTTCATCTCTTACTGGCACCCCCCTCATAGATTAGAAGAATAACTCCTTAATCAATGCCGTTAAGAAAATATTTGCAAGTGCAATCGGCAATAATACTTTCCAACCAAACTCCATTAACTGGTCACCTCTTATACGCGGGAACGTAACGCGGAACCAAATTAATAGAAAGACTACACTGCTAAATTTCAAAGCAAACCATACGGCACCTGGGATAAATCCAAGAAACATGACTGGATTCCATCCGCCTAAAAAGAGCACTGTAATTAACGATGCCATCCCGAAGAAATATACGTACTCTGAAAGCATGAAAAACGCCCAGCGAAACCCTGAGTATTCCGTATGATATCCAGAAACAAGTTCTGACTCCGCTTCTGGCAAATCGAATGGCGTTCTATTTAACTCTGCAACTGCTGCGATTAAGAAAACGACGAAGCCAATTGGCTGTACGAAAATGTACCAAACCTTCTCCTGCGCCGCTACAATCTCATTTAAATTCAGGCTACCAGCTAGCAAAACGATACCAATTACACTCATTACGAGCGGAATCTCATAAGAAATCATTTGCGCCGCCGCACGCATCCCTCCTAAAAGGGAATATTTATTATTCGATGCCCATCCCCCAGTTACAACACCTATCGTCGTAATACCGGAAACAGCGATATAATAAAGTAACCCGACTCCAATATCTGCAAATTGAAATTTATCAGTGAACGGGATAACTGCAAGCACCATAAATGCTGGTGCAAATGCAATGACAGGTGCTAATATAAACAGCGGTTTATCTGCTGCTTTCGGAATACTATCTTCTTTCAATAATAGTTTTAAAACATCAGCTACCGTTTGCAGTAAACCAAATCGGCCTCCAACCTGGTTTGGGCCAATCCGCCCTTGCATAAACCCCATCACTTTCCGTTCTGCCAAAATTCCATATGTAACGAAGCCAAGGACTGCAAATAGTAGAAGTACCGCTAATCCGAAAAAAATGAAGAAATTCGTCCAGCTTGAAGGTGATTGTAAGAGCGTCTCAATCATTAGCCATCAACCTCCCCAAGTACAATATCAACTCCACCTAAAATCGTAATTAAATTAGCGATGTTTTCACCTTTCAATAACTTCGGTAAAATTTGCAAGTTATAAAAAGATGGCCTACGAAACTTCAAACGGTACGGCTCTTTCTTTCCGTCACTAGCGATATAACACCCAATCTCTCCGCGCGGCGATTCGATACGTACAAATGCTTCTCCCTTAGGTGCCTTAATAATTTTCGGTACTTTTGCCAGCACAGCTCCATCTTTCGGGAACTGCTGAACCGCTTGCTCAACAATCTTTAAAGACTCCTCGATTTCTTGCATTCGGCAAACGTAGCGATCCCAAGCATCTCCCACGCTTCCAACAGGAATATCAAAATCAAAACGATCATAAATCGAATACGGCTCATCTTTGCGAAGATCCCAGTTTACTCCAGTGCACCGCAAATTTGCTCCGCTTAAAGAATACGAAATCGCTTCTTCCGCGCTATATATACCAACGCCTTTCACACGATTTAAGAAAATCTCATTACCGCTAACAAGATCATGATAACCTGCCAGTTGCTCTCTCATATACGGAACAAACTCTTCCACCTTTTCAATCCAACCATCTGGCGCATCCCACTTCACACCACCAACTCTCATATAGTTAAAAGTAAGCCGTGCCCCGCATAATTCATTTAATAAATTTATAATCATCTCTCGTTCACGAAAAGCGTACAAAAACGGGCTAACCGCTCCTATATCAAGAAGATTTGTCCCCCACCAAACGAGATGGCTCGCAATTCTTCCTAGCTCCATCGCAAGTACTCGCAAGTATTCGGCACGCTCTGGAATTTCAAGCCCCATCATCGTCTCTACAGCATGGCAAATGACGTAATTATTCGTCATAGCTGATAAATAGTCCATTCGATCTGTATAAGGGATAATTTGCGTATACTGTAAGCTCTCAGCGATCTTTTCCGTCCCGCGATGTAAATACCCAATAACAGGTGTAGCTTCTTTAATAATTTCCCCGTCAATCTTAATTACGAGCCTGAACACACCATGTGTACTCGGATGCTGAGGTCCTACATTCAAAAGCATCTCTTCCGTGCGGATCATAGCTACACCTCCACATCATACGGTTCATAGTCTTTTCTAAGCGGATATCCTACCCAATCCTCTGGCATTAAAATACGTGTTAAATTCGGATGCCCTTTAAATATAATGCCGAGCAAATCGTATGCTTCTCGCTCCGGCCAGTCAGCCCCTTTCCAAAGCGCTGTCACAGATTCGACTTGCGGCGTTTCTCGGTCTAGCTTTACCTTCACCGCTACCGATTGTTTCTTACTATATGAAAACAAATGAACATACACTTCCATATGTGTCACAAAATCCGTCGCATGTAGCTCTGACATATAATCAAAAGCAAGTCCCTCATGGAATCGCAGTGACTCCATCACTTCATAATATTTTTCGGGATCCACCACAAGAGTTGGCACATCCTTTGACAGTTTATTAATGTAGGAATCTACTAATGCACCCTCTCCTAACTTCTCCCTAATAGCCTCAACATACTGATTTAAATACGGCTGATTTACGGACAGTTCTTCCTGCTTCGGCTCATCCTCTTTCTTACCTTCAGCCCCCTTTGTCTTCGCTCTTGCAGCCGCTGCTGCTTTCGCTTTTGCCGCTGCAATTGCCTTTGCCTTTTCATCTCCCGAATCCCCATCACCTTGCGAGGCTTTCTGCTTCGCCAATGCTGCCGCTTTTGCCTTGGCTTTCGCTTTTTCTTCTTCCGTTACTTCTTCTGTCCCTTCTCTTTTCTGCTTCGCTAACGCCGCCGCTTTTGCCTTGGCTTTCGCTTTTTCTTCTTCCGTTACTTCTTCTGTCCCTTCTCTTTTCTGCTTCGCTAACGCCGCCGCTTTTGCCTTGGCTTTCGCTTTTTCTTCTTCCGTTACTTCTTCTATTCCTTCTCTTTTCTGCTTCGCTAACGCCGCCACTTTTGCTTTTGCAGCCGCTGCTGCCTTCGCCTTGGCTTTCGCTTTTTCTTCTTCCGTTACTTCTTCTATTCCTTCTCTTTTCTGCTTCGCTAACGTCGCCGCTTTTGCTTTTGCAGCTGCTGCTGCCTTCGCCTTGGCTTTCGCTTTTTCTTCTTCCGTCACTTCTTCGGTTCCTTCTCTTTTCTGCTTCGCTAACGCTGCCGCTTTTGCTTTTGCAGCCGCTGCTGCCTTCGCCTTGGCTTTTGCTTTTTCTTCTTCCGTTACTTCTTCGGTTCCTTCTCTTTTCTGCTTCGCTAACGCCGTCACTTTTGCTTTTGCAGCCGCTGCTGCACGTCGTTTTGCTTCTTCTATAGTAATATCATCGTTTTTTGGTAGCGCTTTCTCTTTTTCTTGATCTTCTTCCTCAAGCTCACTTATTTCCGCCTCGTGTTTCGCTACAAGGCGTTTTCTCGCTTCTTCTTTTGCACGCCTAGCTGCTTCTTTTTTCAGCTCCTCTAAATCTTTATTTGGATTGCTCATTTATTCGTCACCTGCTTCCCGGTCTTTGCTTCGTAACGAATTTTTTCTTTTAATTTATTGATTCCATAAATTAAAGCAGCTGGATTTGGGGGACAACCAGGAATATACACATCAACTGGTACAATTTGGTCTACACCTTTCACAACAGCATATGAATTTACATACGGACCACCTGCTGTCGCACAAGATCCCATCGCAATAACCCATTTCGGTTCGGGCATTTGATCATATAAGCGCCGAACAATAGGAGCCATCTTCTTCGTTACCGTTCCCGATACAATCATGACGTCCGATTGCCTTGGTGAAGTCCGAAAAAATGACCCAAATCGATCTAAATCATAATGTGATGAACCTACTCCCATCATTTCAATTGCACAGCACGCCAGTCCGAATGTCATCGGCCATAAAGAATTGCTCCTCGCCCATCCTTTCAACTGTTCCAATGTAGAAAAAAAGATATTTCGTTCTAATTCTGCTCGCTCATTTGGATGTAATTCCTCAAAATTTATAACCATTGTAACACCTTCTTTTTCCAAGCATACGCTAATCCAACTAGCAACATTACAACAAAGATGAGCATTTCAATTAATGCAAATAAACCTAGCTTGTCATACGCAACAGCCCAAGGATATAAAAATAAAGTTTCTACATCAAAGATCACAAACAATAAAGCGAAAATATAATAACGAGCATGAAACCGAATATTTGCATCATGAAAAGGCTCAATTCCACTCTCATACGTCGTCGCCTTTGCTGCACTTGGTTTATTTGGGCGCAGCATCCTTCCTAATGTAAGAGCCACTACCGGCAGCAATATACCTAATAGCAAGAAAATCAAAACGATCATATAACTATTTTCATATACACTTGCCATTGTGAAACCCTCCCCCCTAAATTAAGAACAAGTTCACATAGTAAACAATATGTCCTAGTTGCAGTAATTATTATTTTTAAATTTTTCTAAATAATGCAACTATTCTAATCATTATAGCAAAATTCAAATTCCTATGTCGATATGTTGGGAGGCAGAAACAAGAATTATTAAAATCTATCTTTACAACTTGCTATAATTGTGCAAAATAAATATAAAACTTATATATGCTTTTCAAGAAACCGTAGGTGATATAAATGAAAAAACAAACACATGTAAGTATTCTTATAAGCATTGTATTGCTGTCTATAACGCTTCACTATGTAGCGATGCCTTTTCTATATGAATACTCATTTTCTTTTCAGCTATTAATCGGAATGAGTACCCTATTAATTGATATTATCGCTTGTAGTTATTTACTTTATTTTTCAAACATGAAAGAAGGGCTATCTCGTTTATTTTGGATCATATTATCTGTTGGAGCTCTCTCTTATTTTATCGGTGATATAGTCGTTGCCTATCAGCGTTTAATTGTAAAGGACTTCTATACGTTCGTTGATCCATCTGACTTTTTTTACTTACTTTTTTTAGTTAGCTTTACGTTTGCCTTTCTATACGAAATCATTTATAACCGAGATTTATTAGAAAAACTTTTTATGCTATGTGATATTTGTATTATCGTTACAGCCCAATTTACTTTAAGTTACTACTTACTTATTGAACGAACTATTCATATCTTTACAACATCCTATATCGACATATTTGTTCAACTTACCTATCCAATGGCTGATTTACTCTTTCTCTTAATAGGAATCAACCTTTTATTCAAACCACTATCCTTATTACCTAAAAAGGTCGGTGCACTTCTTGGCAGTGCTTTAATTTTATATGCTACTACAGATGCGATTTATGCGTATATAAAATACTTCATACCAGAGTATTCTATGTTTACAGTTACTCCTTTCTATCAAGTAACCTTAGTACTAGTAGCAATCGCCTGTATTCTCCATACAAAAAAGCCTGAAAAACAAGAACAAGTACTACTAACACCTAAAATTGGTGAATCAATCCGATTATCATTACCGTATATTTCGGTAGTAATGCTTATTGTTTTCATATTAGTTGAATACGTTTTTGCGCCTATTATAGTAATCGGACTTATAATAACTTTCTCTTTCGTTCTCATACGTCATAGTTTAGTTCGAAAACAAAATAAAATCTTATTGCTAGCTCAAATGCAATTCAACTCAGAACTCGAGAAACAAATTAAACTACGTACAGAAGATTTAGTAGAACAGAAAAATGAACTCTATCATTCTATCATAATCAACAAATGTTTAAATCTTTATACGAGCATCATCCAGATCCAATCTTCACATTAGATTTGTACGGTAATTTTCTCAAAGTAAATAACGCTGGTACTACTTTACTCGGTTATCAAACGAATGAATTATTAAACCAGCCTTACTATTCACTCATATACGAAGAAGATTTAGAAGAAATGATTAACGCCTTTCATCGCGTGAAAAAGGGGTATTCTATCTCTTTAGAAATACGGGCGTACCATAAAAACAGAGATATTTACTACTTGCACGTTACCGCCGTACCGATCTTTTTAAAGGAGAAAATTTCTGGGGTTTATTTAATGATTAAAGATATTACAGAAAGCAAGCAACAACAAGAACAAATTAATTTCCTAGCATACCATGACACTTTAACAGAGCTTGCAAATCGACGTGCATTTCATCAACATTTAGAACAGGCAATTGCGCGAGCAAAAATATCGAAAAAGCCTTTTGCTGTTATGTTTCTCGACCTAGACCGTTTTAAAGTTATTAATGATACCCTCGGTCATCGAGTAGGAGACCTGTTGCTCATCGCAGTAGCAAAAAGGCTCGAAAGAATAGCAACATCAAATATGAAACTCGCGCGGCTAGCTGGGGATGAGTTCACAATCCTTATCGAGAATTACAAAAAAAAGCCAGATGTCCAAAAAATAGCTGATAGGATTGTAGCGGCCATGAATGAGCCATTTGAAATCGAAAATCAACATTTACAAATCTCACCGAGCATCGGAATTGCAATATATCCTGAAGCAGGTGAAGATGCGCTATCCATTTTGCAGCATGCTGATATGGCCATGTACGAAGCAAAGAATAAAGGAAAAAACGGTAGCTCTCTTTACACGAAAGAACTATATAAAAAAATGGAACGAAAAGCTCGAATTGAAAAAGATTTGCCCATCGCTTTAGTAAACAAAGAATTTTATCTCGTTTACCAACCACAAATTGATACGACAACAAATAAAATTATCGGTGCTGAAGCTTTAATACGTTGGAAACACCCACTATTAGGTGACATTTCACCATGTGAGTTTATTCCAATTGTAGAAGAGACGCCACAAGTAGTCCCACTTGGACATTGGGTATTACAAGAAGCTTGTCTCCAATTAAAAATATGGCATACCTTTGGCTACCAAAATTTAAAAATAAGTGTTAATCTATCCGCAAAAGAGTTCCGGCAAGATCAATTAATTGAAAGCATTTCACAAATATTAAACGACGTGCAAGTCGATCCAAAATATGTAACCCTTGAGTTAACAGAAAGGATTGCAATGATTGACGAGAAAGAAACGTTATTAAGACTGAAGCAATTAAAAGAATACGGTATCCAAACTTCCATTGATGACTTCGGTACTGGGTATTCTTCTCTTGCTTATTTATCAATTTTTCCAATCGACACATTAAAAGTACCGAGAGAATTTACACAATTAGCTGATCATCGTCCTGAAGAACGAGCCATCGTTTCTACAATACTTTCCCTCGCAAATACTTTAAATCTTTCAGTCGTTGCCGAAGGAATTGAAACCGAAAAACAGCTTAAGTTTCTGCAAAAACATAACTGTAAATATATGCAAGGTTACTATTTCAGTAAACCACTTACTAGTAATCAGTTTATAAAATTTCTACAAAAAACCCCCAGTATGAACAAATAATTCATACTGGGGATTTTATAATGCTAAATATTTTTCTCATAATATTCTTCTGCGATCTCTTCGTAAAAAGCTGCAGATGTCGTATAGAAATATGGAATTAACCACAGGAATCCAATTCCTAATGTAATACAACTTAATATAAACCAGCCAATAAAACTTAAACATAAAATGAAATACTCCATCTTATGTCCATCCATCATACGACGACTTTCTGTAATAGCTTGGTTCAGTGAATACTCAGGATGATCGTTTATAATAAAGTATGTCATCGCATAAGAAAAAGATTTAATAATACCTGGAATAATGAACAATAACGTCCATAAGAAAAGATAAAGATTTACTAATAAATATAATAAAAATGATTTTAGAAATCTCTTTCCCTCTGAAAACCAAATGAATATATTACCAATACTAGCTTGCTTTTCACGAAGGATATTTAAACCAAGGTAATATCCACCTAAAGTTAACGGTCCAGTAACAAAAAATGTAAGAATATTCGTTGAAAGTGAACCATTTGTTTTTTGCCAACCGAAAATTAAAGAAAATCCCCAATCAACACTAAAACTAAAAGCCGTGATAAGAATTGAAATGAGTAGTGTAGCTCCAACAGCTAATCCCCATTTCCCTTCTAATGAATCTAGTGCTTCTCCTTTTAAATCACTAATCATGCGTAGCCTCGCCTCCTATACACAATAATTCTATTAGTATAGCATGTTACTATTGAAATTCACCTTTTGAAATATAGCGATAAAAGTGTGCTGTCGTCGTACTCATATACGGACTAAGCCAAAGAAATCCTATTCCAAAAGTAAGAAGCGCTAAAATAGCCCATCCTATGAAGCTCAGCCATAAAAGAAACAAATCTAACTTATGACCCTTCATAAGATTCTTACTTTCCTTCATCGCCTGCGAAACACTATATTCTGGATTTTCAATCATCACATAGTACGTCAGTGCATAAGAAAAATACATCACAATCATACCAACAATTGAAATTTCTAGTAGTACACAGATAGCAATAGCAAACGACGCATTTCCTTCTTCACCAAAAAATGCAAATAAGGCTACTAACAATATCGGAATCCATGTACCTGTATATAATAAAATTGCAAGCATTGCCCACATTGTTTTCATCATTCTTTTAAAGCCACGAAATCCTTCAAATAAGTAATCTACTTTAGCATCTTCTCGTATACTGATCTGTAAAAATACATTTGTATAACCGTATGATGTAATCCCATACGATGCGCTACTCAAAATTATCATAATGCAATAAAAAATCCCGAATGTAACACTTGCTCCATTTGATATTGTTTGCCCTTCAAGTGAACCTGCTAGACCAGCAAATAAGAGAAATATAATAATTCCTGGAATTAATAGTATAAGCATTGCAGCCATCGAAACGACATAACTTAAAATAAAATATAAAATTGTTGATCCAACACCTAGTCCCCATTTTCCCTTTAAAGAGTACAATGCTTCTCGCTTCATTTCACCAATCATTGATTCATCCCCTTTATGAAATATAAATTGTTGTACACTTCTACTTATACAAGCATCAATATAATTATACCAGTTTTGTAAAATTATCCATAAAATACACAAAAAAAAAATCCGTAAAGGCAAAGCCCTTACGGATTTTTTCACTTCATATCGGAAACGTTTAAACGGTTCACGGCACGTTGTAATGCCATTTCTGCACGTTTAAAGTCAACATGTGCTTGTTTATCTTGCAGACGTTGCTCAGCGCGACGCTTCGCTTCATTTGCGCGATGGATATCGATATGGTTTGCTTCTTCAGCAGATGATGATAATACAGTCACTTTATCTGGACGAACTTCGATAAAGCCACCGCTTACTGCTACATAATCAGTGTGTCCACCATTTTTCAGACGAACTGCACTAATTTTTAATGGTGCAACAGTTGGAATGTGACCTGGTAAGATCCCCATTTCCCCACTCTCTGCTTTTACACTTACCATTTCTACTTCTTTTTCGTAAACCGGTCCATCAGGAGTTACAATACTGACTGGAAATGTCTTCATACTTCGTCCCTCCTAAGGCCTTACGCCATCATTTTCTTCGCGTTTTCAATAACTTCTTCAATGCCACCTACTAAGCGGAATGCATCTTCTGGAAGGTCATCATATTTTCCTTCTAGAATTTCTTTGAAACCACTAACTGTATTCTTTACAGGTACGTAAGAACCTTTTTGACCTGTAAACTGCTCAGCTACGTGGAAGTTTTGAGATAAGAAGAATTGAATACGACGAGCACGATGTACAACTAACTTATCTTCTTCAGATAACTCATCCATACCTAAGATAGCGATGATATCTTGAAGCTCTTTATAACGTTGTAAAGTTTGCTGTACTTGACGAGCTACTTCATAATGTTCTTCTCCTACGATTTCTGGAGAAAGTGCACGAGATGTAGATGCTAATGGATCTACGGCTGGGTAAATACCCATTTGCGTTAAACGACGCTCTAAGTTTGTTGTTGCATCTAAGTGAGCGAACGTTGTAGCTGGTGCTGGGTCAGTATAGTCATCGGCTGGTACATATACCGCTTGGATAGACGTGATAGACCCTTTATTTGTAGATGTAATACGCTCTTGTAATTGACCCATTTCTGTTGCAAGTGTTGGTTGGTAACCTACCGCAGATGGCATACGACCAAGAAGGGCAGATACTTCAGAACCCGCTTGCGTGAAACGGAAGATGTTATCGATGAACAGAAGTACGTCTTGTCCTTGCTCATCACGGAAATGCTCAGCCATTGTTAAACCTGTTAATGCAACACGTTGACGTGCTCCAGGTGGCTCGTTCATTTGTCCGAATACCATCGCAGTTTTCTTGATTACGCCAGAATCGCTCATTTCGTGGTATAAGTCATTACCCTCACGAGTACGCTCACCTACACCAGCGAATACAGAGATACCACCGTGCTCTTGTGCGATGTTGTTAATTAATTCCTGAATTAATACTGTTTTACCTACGCCGGCACCACCGAATAGGCCGATCTTACCACCCTTAATGTAAGGAGCAAGTAAGTCTACTACTTTAATACCAGTTTCAAGAATTTCTACTTTAGTAGATAATTCTTCGAATGCAGGTGCTTGACGGTGAATTGGATCACGATGTACATCTGCAGGAACCTCACCATCTAAGTCAATTGCATCACCTAATACGTTAAATACGCGACCAAGTGTTACATCACCAACTGGTACAGAGATTGGTTTACCAGTATCTTCTACTTCTGTGCCACGAACAAGTCCATCTGTGGAAGACATCGCAACTGTACGAACTGTATCATCACCTAAATGAAGTGCAACTTCAAATGTTAAGTTAATACTTCCGTTTTCGTTGCTTTGTTTTACCGTAAGGGCGTTGTAGATTTCTGGTAGCTTTCCGCCATCAAACTTAACGTCTACAACCGGACCCATGATTTGCGTAACGCGCCCTTTATTCATCGGGTTCCCTCCTAGCTTTCTTTTAATTAGCCAACTTTCTACGAGCAGCTAGCTTTTAATTTTTTATTGGTTTATAGCTTACGCGACTCTTTTGACAGAGCCGCTTCCGCTTTTTATTGAATCTAGCTCCAGCGGTTAGAATGTTCGGTGGCTTCGCTTTTTCCTACGAGGCACAAATCGCCTCTACGTCAAAAGCTCCATCCCCCTCTCATTCTGAACGAACCGCTTCCGCCTTTTAATACTATTCTAACGCTGCTGCTCCACCAACGATTTCCGTAATTTCTTGCGTAATCGCTGCCTGACGCGCACGGTTGAATGAAAGTGTAAGTGAATCGATAACTTCCATTGCGTTGTCTGTAGCACTCTTCATTGCTGTCATACGCGCTGCGTGTTCACTTGCTTTACCGTCTAGTAATGCACCGTACACTAAGCTTTCTGCGTATTGTGGCAATAGTACTTTTAAAATTTCTTCTTCAGAAGGTTCGAATTCATAAGCTGTCGTCGGTTTGTCAGACGCCACATCAGTAAGCGGTAAAATTTTATTTTCCGTTACCTCTTGTGAAATTTTACTTACGTAATGGTTGTAGTAGATGTACAGCTCATCATAAGCACCATCTGCGAACATCGCAATTGCTCGAGAAGCAAGGTCTTTAATATCAGTAAATGATGGGTGGTCAGATAATCCAACTACTTCATCAATAATGTTAAAGCCGCGACGTTTTAAATAATCACGTCCTAGTCGTCCAAGCACAATAATAGAATATTGGTTTGAATCCATATTATGACGTTCACGAATTACGTTACTTACTGTACGTAATACGTTACTGTTATAACCACCTGCTAGTCCGCGATCAGACGTAATAACGATGTATCCTGTACGCTTTACAGGACGCGCATTTAGCATTGGATGATTAATCCCTTTGCTTCCTTGCGCAATGCTCGCTACTACTTCTTGAATCTTTTCCATATACGGAACGAAAGATTTAGCATTTTGCTCTGCACGGTTTAACTTAGATGCAGATACCATCTCCATCGCTTTCGTAATTTGACTCGTTTTCTTTGTCGAGTTAATCTTCGCTTTTATATCGCGTAAAGATGCCACAGGTTTTCACCACCTTTTTTCCGGAAGTTGGCACGATTAGTAAGAATCCTCTTCCTAATCTACGTTGCAAGATATTCTTGCTCATGATTGAAGGAAAAGAATAGGTGCACCTACTCTTTTCCTTTACATGACCTTTAGCAATCTCAGAGCCCGAGATGCCTTTTATATATACTATCTAGCTCCAGCGGCTTGAATGCTCGGTGGCTTCACTTCTTCCTACGAGGCAAACACCGCCTCTTCGTCAGAAGCTCCATCCCCCTCACATTCAGAACGAGCCGCTTCCGCTTTTATTATTCAGAAGCTACAAATACTTTTTTAAATCCATTGATTGCTGCTGCAAATTTGTCGTCATCCGCAAGTTTCTTAGTTGTGCGGATTTCTTCTAATAAGTCAGTCGCATTAGAATCTAACCAAGCATGGAATTCTTCTTCAAAACGAGTGATATCTACTACTGGGATATCATCTAGGAATCCACGTGTTAAAGCGTAAAGAATGATAACTTGTTTCTCTACACGTAATGGTTTGTGTAATCCTTGTTTTAATACCTCAACAGTACGAGCACCACGGTTTAATTTCGCTTGAGTTGCTTTATCAAGGTCAGAACCGAACTGAGCGAACGCTTCTAACTCACGGTAAGATGCAAGGTCAAGACGAAGTGTACCTGATACTTTACTCATTGCTTTAATCTGAGCAGATCCACCTACACGAGATACAGAAGTACCCGCATCGATCGCTGGACGTACGCCAGAGAAGAATAGGTCAGATTGTAAGAAGATTTGTCCATCCGTAATAGAAATTACGTTTGTTGGGATGTATGCTGATACGTCCCCTGCTTGTGTTTCGATGAAAGGTAGTGCAGTTAAAGAACCGCCGCCTTTTGCATCACTTAATTTTGCTGCACGCTCTAATAAGCGAGAATGTAAGTAGAATACATCCCCTGGGTAAGCTTCACGACCTGGAGGACGACGTAATAGTAATGACAGCTCACGGTAAGCCGCTGCTTGTTTTGATAAGTCATCATATACTACTAATACGTGTTTACCATTGTACATGAACTCTTCACCCATTGTTACACCAGCGTAAGGAGCTAGGTATAATAATGGAGCTGGTTGAGAAGCAGATGCAGTTACAACGATTGTGTACTCTAATGCACCGTGCTTACGTAGTGTTTCTACTACGTTACGTACAGTTGATTCTTTTTGTCCAATTGCTACATAGATACAAATCATATCTTCATCTTTTTGGTTAATGATTGTATCAAGTGCAACCGCTGTTTTACCAGTTTGACGGTCACCGATGATTAACTCACGTTGACCACGGCCAATTGGTACAAGAGCATCGATCGCTTTAATACCTGTTTGAAGTGGCTCATGAACAGATTTACGATCCATTACACCTGGTGCTGGACTTTCGATTGGACGAGTGTTTGTTGTATTGATTGGGCCTAAACCATCAACTGGTTGACCTAATGGGTTTACAACACGACCAATTAGTTCTTTTCCTACCGGTACTTGCATGATGCGACCAGTACGACGAACTTCGTCACCTTCACGAATTTCTGTGTAAGGTCCTAAAATGATAATACCTACGTTGTTTTCCTCTAAGTTTTGTGCTAGTCCCATAACGCCGTTAGAGAACTCTACAAGTTCACCAGCCATTACGTTATCAAGACCATGAGCACGCGCGATACCGTCACCAACTTGGATAACTGTACCAACATCACTAACTTCGATTTCAGACTGATAGTTCTCGATTTGTTGCTTTATCAGTGCGCTAATTTCTTCAGCTCTGATGCTCATGTGCTTCACCCCTATCTATTCTTCATTAATTCACGCTGAATACGTGCTAATTTTCCTTGTAAACTTCCGTCATAAATGCGATTTCCAATACGTACTTTAATTCCGCCTAGTAAATCTTCATCTACAACATTTTTCACGCGAATTGCATCTTTTCCCGTTCTCTTTGCAAATGCTTCAGCAATGTTAAGCTTCTCTTCTTCTGATAGAAGACGAGTAGAATATACAGTTGCATCCGCTACGTTACGTTCTTCATTAGCAAGAACAACATATTCATCTGCAATTTCAGGTAAGATATCAATGCGTTTGTTATCAATTAAAATATATAACGTATTTAAAATAGATTCAGAAACAGATCCGAATACGTTTGCAAGAAACGTTTTCTTTTGTTCCTTTGAAATGTTCGGTTGCGTTAAAAAGCTATGTAGTTCTCCGTTCTTTACATAAACGTTTTGTACAAGGCGTAATTCCTCTTCAAACATTTCTAATACGTGTTTTTCTTTAGCAATTTTAAAAAGAGCGACAGCATAACGTTTTGCTACAATCCCATTGCTCATCGCGCTTCTCCTACTTCTTTAATATAATCGCGAATTAACTTCACTTGATCTTCTTCTTTTAATTCTTTTTCAATTACTTTAGAAGCAATTTGAACAGATAAAGAAGCAACTTGTTCTTGTAAAGCAGCAATTGCTTGCTCTTTTTCGCGTTGAATTTCTTGTACAGCAGATGCTTTAATTGATTCTGCTTCTTCTTTCGCAGCAGCAACAATAACATCTTTTTGATCTACAGCTTGCTTTTTCGCTCTTTCGATTAACTCTTGTGCTTCAACACGTGATTGTTTTAACATTTCACGTTGTTCTTCTACTAACTTCTTCGCCTCAGCATTACTTCTTTCTGCAGCGTCGATTTCATTAGTAACATGCTCTTCACGTTCTTTCATAATTCCCATTAAAGGACCCCACGCAAATTTGCGTAGCATTACTAATAGAAGTAAGAAAATGAACAATGTATAAGCAATCGTTCCAAATGGAATGGCAGCACCTAATAATAAAGTTGGCACAAGGATTCACTCCCTTCAAAATATCTAAATTGATCATATGAAAAAAAAAGACATACGTTTCATTCATAAAGCAATGGCGAAGAAAGTTCGGAAAAACACTCTTCGCCATCTATGTAAGGGGAGTCTCCCTTATTTGTTCATTACGATGAATGCAATAACTACACCGATGATTGGAAGTGCCTCAACTAAAGCAACCCCGATGAACATAATTGTTTGAAGTGCGCCTTTTAATTCTGGTTGACGAGCAACACCTTCGATTGTACGTGATACGATAAGACCGTTACCAATACCTGCACCTAATGCTGATAAACCAATTGCAATTGCAGCTGCGATTACACCTAAACTCATTTAATTTGTCCTCCTTTGTATTATAAAAAAATAAATTTTTTCTTACTTAAATTATATTAATGGTCATGGCTTACTTTATGAGCCATATAAACCATCGTTAACATAACGAAAATAAATGCCTGGATTGAACCAACGAATACACTGAATCCCATCCATGCTAACATTGGTACAAGCGCACCTAATGCCCCAAGGACTGATGCTCCGCCCAACTTAGCAAGTAATCCTAATAAGATCTCACCTGCATAAATGTTACCAAATAAACGAAGACCTAACGTTAATGTGTTAGCAAACTCCTCAATAACCTTTAATGGGAATAAGAATTTCATAGGTTGGAAATAACCTTTTACGTACTCTTTCGTACCCTTCATCTTAATTCCATAATAATGGGTGAGGGTAACTACCATCACGGCTAATGTTAATGTAACTGCTGGATCAGACGTTGGTGATCTCCACCATGCAATATGTTCGCCAGCTTCAGTTGCTGAATACATGAATGGTAAACCAAGGAAGTTCGATACGATGATAAACATGATAAGCGTAACGCCAAGCGTTAAGAAACGTCCACCTGTTTTCCAGTCCATCGTACTATTGATAATCCCTTTCACGAAGTCAAACACCCATTCCATGAAGTTTTGCATCCCGGTTGGGCGAAGAGCTAAGCTGCGAGTTCCGATAACAGCGATTAAGAAAACAATAACTGCTGCTACAGTAACCATCATAACTGATGACAAATCGAACGTTAAACCTAGAAATTCAACTAATTTACCGTGTTCCACTAGTAATTCACCTCTCTTCCCTGCTCTTATACTCTAAATAAAGAAAATCTATGATCATGACAAGGTATCCTGTCAGCAATCCTACACCTAGGCCCCACATCGCGATTAACTCTTGATATTTGGCTGCAAATAAAATTAATAACCCAATCGTGGCGAATCTTGAATATGTACTTACCGCTGTTGCCTTGAACTTCACGTTTTCTCCATTTGTTACGCGATCTAGCAGCTTGTCTGTTCTACGTGCAATGATGCGCAAACTAAGAAAACTGAAAATCGTCCCGATAATCAGTCCAAGAAATACATCCTTGTAAGAGGTAAATCCCCATCCTAGCACTAGAAGCGCAAGCAAGTAGTACATATATTTCTTTTGTCTTTGGACAAGTCCATGTACGTCTATCATCATTGCTCTCCCGAATAGTAATGTCGAATGAGTCGAATCATTGCGTATACCCCTGTTCCTAGTCCGAGTAATAACCCTATAATAAGAAACAACGGAAACGTTCCAACCTTATTATCAATCCACTGCCCACCAAAGATTCCAACAAGAATAGAACCGACTAATTGAGCAAGAATACCTGACATTAAAGCATAAGCTTTTATATGGCTGCGATCGTTTTTTTGCAAAGATTCATCCCTCCAATATGTAACCCTCATTCACGATGTGTTAATAATAACTCATTTTTTTGCATAAATCCTATACAAAACAAAAAGTTTACATTTTCGTCACGGAATAGATGTAATTTTGTCACTGAAAGCCCTACCATCTATCCCCGTTGTTAGCATACAATAGGGTATTAACAGTGTCAACGAGAAATCGTAAAAAATCTAAAAATTTGAGTATTAGGCATTTCCTCCCAAAAATGAAAACGTTCCCCTTCTAAATACTGGTTACATATATGCAATTTCTAACAGTTTTCTCTTTATAATAGAAGGAAATGTTCACAAGTTTGTCACTATTATATTTTCGAGATATAACGCTTTTCTTCCATAATATAGTGTTCCTCAGACGTAAGACTTCTATATTATATGTGAGGTGTATGCAACTTATGTTGTATATACGATGTATATTTATCCTCTCCCCCTCCCCTACTTGCTTACAACAAAAAAGACGAGCTGGGAAATCTCCCCTGCTCGTCAGTTGTCTTACTTCGTTCCGAATAAACGGTCACCAGCATCACCAAGACCTGGTACTACATATCCGTGGTCATTTAATTTCTCATCTAATGCTGCTACATAAATATCAACATCAGGATGTTCTTCTTGTACTACTTTTACCCCTTCTGGAGCTGCAACGATACACATTAATTTAATTTGTTTCGCACCGCGCTTTTTCAGAGAGTTAATTGCTTCAGCCGCAGAACCACCTGTTGCTAGCATCGGATCTAGTACGATAAAGTCACGCTCTTCTACATCCGTTGGAAGTTTCACATAGTATTCTACCGGTTGCAATGTTTTAGGGTCACGGTATAAACCAACGTGTCCTACTTTTGCTGCTGGAATTAATTTCAGAATTCCATCAACCATTCCTAAACCTGCACGTAAAATCGGAATTAAACCAAGTTTTTTACCAGCGATCACTTTTGTTGTCGCTTTGCTTACAGGTGTTTCAATTTCAATGTCCTTAAGTGGAAGGTCGCGAGTAATTTCGAAAGCCATTAAACTTGCTACTTCGTCCACTAATTCACGAAAATCTTTCGTACCTGTATTCTTATCGCGAATATATGTAATCTTATGTTGAATTAACGGGTGATCAAATACATACAGTTTTCCCATGTGAATCTCTCCTTTAGATGATATTCATGCGTTTGCACGCTTTTTTACACTATTTACGATTGTAAAGAAAACGCTACTAATATTCAAGGGCAAATTTGGCAAAATCATGATTTTACGATGAATCTATCTAGTATCTTTACCAATTATGGGAGCTGTATCCTTCATTATATCGCCAAAATTTATTCATCATTTGTATACATACTTTAAAAATAATATATGTCCACAAAAAAGACCGCCAAAACAATTAAGTCTCGGCAGTCTTCTTCAATCTATTATAGATTTGGATACATTGTGAATTTGCTAGTTAACGCTTCTACACGCTTACGTACTTCTTCTAATGCAGCTTCATTTTCATGATTTTTTAATGTATAAGCAATAAGTGACGCAATTTCATCCATTTCTTCTAAACCGAAACCACGAGATGTTACAGCTGCTGTACCGATACGTACACCACTTGTTACAAATGGGCTTGCTGTTTCAAATGGAATTGTATTTTTGTTCACTGTAATACCAACTTCATCTAATACGTGCTCTGCTACTTTACCTGTGATTTCTAAGTTACGAACATCAATCAAGATTAAGTGATTGTCTGTTCCGCCAGAAACAAGTGTAAGTCCTTCTTTTTGAAGACCTTCAGCTAAGCGGTTCGCATTGTTAATGATATTTTGTGCATATGTTTTGAAATCATCTTGAAGTGCTTCACCAAATGCAACAGCTTTTGCAGCGATTACGTGCATAAGTGGACCACCTTGAATACCAGGGAAGATTGATTTATCAATTTGTTTTGCAAATTGCTCTTCACATAAAATCATACCACCACGCGGACCACGTAACGTTTTATGTGTTGTCGTTGTAACGAAATGTGCATGTGGTACTGGATTTGGGTGTAAACCAGCAGCTACTAAACCAGCGATATGTGCCATATCAACCATTAAATAAGCGCCCACTTCATCTGCAATCTCACGGAATCGCTTGAAATCGATAACACGAGGGTATGCACTTGCACCTGCAACGATTAATTTTGGTTTATGTTCTTTCGCTTTTGCTAATACATCATCGTAATTAATACGGTGAGAGTCAGCATCCACGCCATATTCTACGAAATTATATTGTACTCCACTGAAGTTAACAGGGCTTCCGTGTGTTAAGTGACCACCATGAGATAAGTTCATACCAAGTACTGTATCGCCTTGCTCTAAAATCGTAAAGTATACTGCCATGTTCGCTTGTGCACCAGAGTGTGGTTGAACATTTACGTGCTCTGCGCCGAAAATTTCTTTCACGCGATCACGTGCGATATCTTCTACTACGTCTACGTGTTCACAGCCACCATAGTAACGTTTTCCAGGATATCCTTCAGCATACTTATTCGTTAAAACAGAACCTTGTGCCTCCATTACTGCTTCACTTACGAAGTTTTCCGAAGCAATTAACTCAATCTTTGAACGCTGTCTTCCTAGTTCTGCCTCAATTGCAGCAAATACCTTTTCATCTTGACGTTTTAAATGATCCACCAAAATCCCCCTTTTCTGAACGAATTACATCGATTCCCAACAGTTTTTTCTTATTTATTCAGAAAAAACGAAAATTCAGGTTGTAATTCTTTCGAACCTTCATGTTTTCAACTACATTCTAACATGACTTTCTATATCATAAAAGAAAAAAAAGACCGAAAATCGGTCTTTTCTTTCTTCTATTATAAAGTCAGACAACATACCTTTTATCTTATGATAAACAGTTACTATATGACTTCCTAATTTCTCATATTTAACGGCAAGTGGTAGTCTCTTCCACTGCCGCATAGACAGCACGCGCTCCACCAATTAGTTTTCCACGTGTTTTGGCCATCGTTACATGCGCACTTCCAATTGCCTTCACACTTGTACGAACCGGAACAGCTACATGCTTTAAATGCATACCGATAAATGTATCACCAATATCCATTCCTGCATCAGCTTTAATAAACTCAACTACTACCGGATCTTTCAAATTGTGATACGCGTATGTCCCCAATGCACCACCTGCTGATCTAACAGGCGTAACTGTTACAATTTCAAATTGATATTTTATCGCTACTTCTCTCTCAACTACTAAAGCACGGTTTAAATGCTCACAACATTGAAACGCTAATTCAATACCTGTTCGCTCTTGAAATTGTTTTAACTCAGAGAAAATCGCCTCTGCTACTTCCATCGTTCCTGATGTTCCAATTCTTTCGCCTAGCACTTCGCTCGTGCTACAACCCACTACAAAAATTTGACCGCTTTGTAATGAAGCTTGTTCTTGGAAATCAGAAAGCGACATTTGTAGCTGTTCTCTTACCTTTACGATTTCTGTCATTACGCCTCTTCCTTTCACAGGTTGGTTCACCAAATTATATTTCACACTACTGATAGTTAGAATCTATTACTTTGTTTCGTATGTTTTAATTTTTCCTACGCGGTTTTCGTGACGACCACCTTCATAGTCAGTTGTTAACCAGATTTTCGCGATATCACGCGCTAGACCAGCACCAATTACACGCTCGCCCATCGCTAGCATGTTAGTGTCATTATGCTCTCTCGTTGCTTTCGCGCTGAAAGTATCATGAACTAACGCACAACGGATACCATTTACTTTGTTTGCTGCGATTGACATACCAATGCCTGTCCCACAAACTAAAATACCACGATCTACTTCACCATTCGCTACCATTTCAGCTGCTGGAAACGCAAAGTCAGGGTAATCAACAGAACCAGCTTCACATTCACAACCTAAATCAACATATTCAATATTTAACTCTTCTAATAAACTTACAAGTTCTTTGCGGATATTCATACCGCCGTGATCAGATGCTATTACTACTTTCATTTTTACCCCTCCAAAGTTTCAATCAATTATCTTCATTTCACACTCGCTACCTCATATAGGAAGAAGTGATCTCCAATATCGTATTATACACGAAACATCAACCTACTGAATGTTTTTTCAGTAAAGTTTGTACAAGTTTTTCCATCTCATCTAACGTTTCTTTATAAATAGAAAGCGAGCCTCCAAATGGATCTGAAATGTCCTTGCCTATACCTTCAGTTAATCCATATAACGTATTTAATTTCTTTTCAACGCTCGGATAATGCCCAAGTACAATTTGTTTATGGTTTTCTGTCATCGTTACAACAATATCAGCCCAATCAAGCAAAGTTTCATTTACTTGCTGCGCCGCATGATCAATTAAAATTCCTTTTTCAGCTAAAGCTTCCTTCGCATGTACCGATGCATCGCTCCCAGGATAGGCGAAAACACCAGCAGATTGCACTTCAAACTTATCTCCTCCGTGATGACGAAGCAACGCCTCAGCCATTGGACTACGACATGTATTGCCAGTACAAACAAATAACACTCGTTTCATTCAAACCCACCCCTATATTCGATTTCTTACCATTCATCATAACTTACATTAGAATAGAACAAAAGAAATGTGAATATACAAAAGGCGCATTTCTCTTATATTTTTTCTAAGAAAAATGAGCCTTATCCACATATATGTGAAACCCTATTTCCAAGTGCCTAGAGTATTTTAACATACATGCTGAACATGCAACAAAAATAAGGAATCCATTTCATACGAAACGGATTCCTCTTATATTGCAATTATTTCATTGTAACTTTCATTACTTCTGTTGAACCTTTTGTAGCTGCTACGCCTACAGTTGTCTTAATAGACTCAGCTGCATCTGTGTTTGTAATAACAATTGGAGTAATTGTGCTTTTCGCTTTTTCACGGATTAATTCTAAGTCGAATGAGATTAATTTATCTCCAGCTTTTACAGCTTGGCCTTCAGAAACGTGAGCTTCGAAACCTTCGCCTTCCATTTTTACAGTTTCTAATCCAACGTGGATTAAAATTTCTGTACCGTTTTTCGCTTTAATTCCGATAGCATGTTTTGTGTGGAATAATTGTACGATTTCACCATCAACTGGAGATACAACTACACCTTCAGTAGGATCGATTGCAACACCGTCACCCATCATACGACCAGCAAATACTGGATCTGGTACTTCTTCAATATTTTTCACTGCTCCAGTTAATGGAGCTACGATTGTTTCTTCATTTGTTTTTGAACCAAGACCGAATAATTTTTTAAACATAGGATAGTCCTCCTTATAATTTACCTAAAAGTTTATAGGGCAATCCCTAGTAAAGCTCGGGATACATGTAAGACTTCATACTTCGAATATTATACTGTAAAAACGCTTTCGAAATAAATTACGTCATTACTAATAGACTCTTATTGTAGCGCTTCACAAAATTCCAGTCAATTCTGATTGTCTGAATAACAATTAGAAGTTAACTTCTATTTATATTTTCTCTTTTTTTGCCCAACTTGTCTAGAGGTCTTTACTACATTTTATTTTTTGTTGTTAATTTGTAAAATTTAATTCAAACTTTTTTCGAAATTCACTTGACTAAAGTAAGTAACTATTTTATTATTACTTACGTAAGGTAAGTTAATAACTTTTAGGAGGTTTTTAAAAATGATGGATTTCGGTCTACTTATTATTCGTCTTATTATAGGAATTACATTCATGGGTCATGGCGCTCAAAAATTATTTGGTTGGTTCGGCGGTTACGGTTTAAAAGGAACAGGTGGCTGGATGGAGTCAATCGGTTTACGTCCTGGTGTATTTATGGCATTTATGGCTGGCGCAACTGAATTACTAGGTGGTTTCTTATTTGCATCAGGTATTTTCATTGTAGTTGGTTCATTATTTATCGTTGGAACAATGTTAATGGCTATCTTCACTGTTCACGGAAAAAATGGTTACTGGGTAACACAAAACGGATATGAATATAACTTAATGTTAATCGCTGTCGCTGTTGGTGTAGCTTTAATCGGACCTGGCGCATACGTTTTACTTTAATTTTTATCTCAAATTTGAGATTCTTGAAAAAAGAACTTACTTCATTACAATTGAAGTAAGTTCTTTTTATGAAACAAAATATTATTTCCAGCAGGATTTTCTCATCGTTATCTTGTAAACAAACAATAAGTATTCATATTTAGAAAGGGGATTACAAGCATGTTATCCATTAATCCAAATGAACAAACTGAAAAAGATAATTACAAATTACTTACTGGAAGTATCATCCCTCGTCCTGTCGCATTCGTTACTTCTGTAACAAAAGAAGGCGTACTAAACGGAGCACCATATAGTTATTTCAATATTGTCGCTGCTAATCCACCACTTATCTCAGTATCTGTACAACGAAAAGCCGGAGAAAGAAAGGACACTTCCCGAAACGCAATTGAAAAAGGAGAATTTGTCGTACATATTTCTGACGAATCATATGTAGCAGCAATTAACGAAACAGCAGCTAACCTCCCGCCAAATGAAAGTGAAATTGAACTAGCAAAATTAACACCAATCGAAAGTGAAGTCATCTCTGTTCCAGGTGTAAAAGAAGCAAATATTCGAATGGAATGCGTATTAGAACGTGCAATTCCACTTGGCGGAACGGAAGACTCACCAGCTTGTGATCTACTAATTGGACGCGTCGTTCGTTTCCACGTTGCCGAACATCTATATGAAAAAGGGCGCATTCACGCCGAAGGACTCAAACCAATAAGCCGCCTAGCAGGACACAACTATGCAAAATTAGGAGAACAATTTGAATTGGTTAGGCCAATCTAAAAGCGGAAGCGGCTCGCTCAGAATCGCAGGGCACTTCAAGCTCTCGACCTTGAAGCGCTTTTTGCTTCATGCGAGAGAGCGAAATGACCGGAGATTCTAGCCGCTGAAGCTGGATAATATTTAAAAGTGGAAGTGGCCCGTTTAGCTCTGACCAGCTAAGGTTCTCTCGCACAAAAGGTGCTTTTTACCTTTCGTGCGGGAGGTTCTTAGATGCGAAGAGCTGGCCACTGGAACTGGATAATATCTAAAAGCGGAAGCGGCTCGTTCAGAATCGCAGGACACTTCAAGCTCTCGACCTTGAAGCGCTTTTTGCTTCATGCGAAGAGCTTGCCGCTGGAGCTGGATATATTTAAAAGCAAGGCGGCTAGATTCCTCCCATCACTCAAATATAAAATCCCCTGCTTTTTAGCAGGGGATTTTCTCATTGTAATTCTTCCTTCTTTTCCTCTAAAGTAGGCATTTTCTCTTTTTTCGGCTTCCCTAGCTTAATTACGAAGAAGTATAGGGAAAGCAATGTAATAAGAAAAACAATTAAAAACGGGTACGGAGAGTAAAAGGCACGCGCCGCCTCAGTCTTTCCCGCAACAAATTTCAATGACTCAATATCTAAAAACTCAGCAAACATTTGTACACCGAGCATACTAAACCAAAAAACAAAAAAACTAATAATAATACCAAAAACTTGCTTCAATCTCGTCATTCATCTCATCCTTTCTATATCTGTAATTTTTAGCGCAATAAATATAGTACAAACAAAATATTCACAGAAAGGAACTATCTCACCATTCACGAATTAACTTAATCCAACCTAACATCGAAATTTGCAAAATAATACCCCAAATTATAAGTCTTCTTAGCCATCGAGGATAGAAGGTCAAAAATTTAACATACCATTCCAATAGCTTGTTCATAATTCCCTCCTACATAAAATTATATAGGAAAAAGGATATATAATCCAAACCCAACCAAAATGATACCACCTACTATCTCACCATATGTACCGAGCATATCTTTCGCATGTCTCCCAATTAATAAACCCATCCACGCTAATAACATGCTAACAAATCCAAAAAGTAAAATCGTAATAATTGTTTGTGCCCCATAAATACCAAGACTAAGTCCTACTGAGAAACTATCTATACTGACGCCAAATGCAAATACGAATAAACTAATTCCAATAGGGGCTGTTCTAGTCTCTTCATTTTGTAAAATGCTCGAATATACGATATAAAACCCTAGTCCGATTAATAAAATAGCACCCGCAAAATGTGCGATATCTCCATACTTCTCTGATAAAAAACGACCTAGTACCATTCCTATAAACGGCATAATAATATGAAATATCCCTATCGTCATACCAATATACAGGATTTGTCTTAACTTTAGGGGTATCATCCCCATACCAAGACTCACCGAGAACGCATCCATCCCTAAGGCGAATGCCATAATTATTAAAGGTATTAGCTGTTCAAACGTCATTCATGCCCCTCCTTGGACGTGCTACTTCACAATATGCTTATCCAAGGAGAAATATTCTGTTTGCTAATCTTACCTTATCATTCAATAATAATATGATGTCCTGCCGCTTTTGTTAAACGATTCATAATTGCATTCCCTATTCCTTCATTAGGGAATGACTCACTAAAAATAACATCCACTTCACTTGCATCAAATGTTCTAAGTACATCATATAATTTAGTCGCAACACTAGCTAAGTCACTTCTAACACCACAAGATAATATAACATCTGCACTATATACATGCTGATACTCTTCTGTCGTTAATACGCCTACTTTAAATCCTTCTTCCTTTTTCTCATCCACAAGATGCTGAATAAACTCACGTGAGCCCTCAACAATACTAAGTGGTGCTTTCGGGGCATAATGTGTGTATTTCATTCCAGGCGATTTCGGTTTTTCCTTCTCATCCTTTAAAGCTGGATCTAAAGAAACAGTACCTATCACCGCTTCTAATTGTTCTTTCGTAATCCCACCTGGACGTAATATTGTTGGAACCGCGCTTGTACAATCAATTACAGTTGATTCAACGCCTACTCCAGTTGCACCACCATCAACAATACCTGCAATCTTCCCATTCAAATCTTCATATACGTGAGAAGCTAATGTTGGACTTGGACGCCCTGAACGATTCGCACTTGGTGCCGCAACAGGTACATTCGCCTCTTCAATAAGAGCAAGTGCAATTGGATGATCAGGCATTCTTACTCCAACCGTATTAAGTCCTGCCGTCACCTTCTCTGAAATCCCTTCTTTTCTCGGCAAAATAATTGTTAATGGTCCTGGCCAAAAATGCGCCATTAACTTCTCTGCAACTGGTGGAATTTCTTTCACAATCCCATCTAACTGAGATTTTGTACCTATATGGACAATGAGTGGATTATCACTCGGTCTTCCTTTCGCTTCGAAAATTTTCGCGATTGCTTCATCATCCATCGCATTTGCACCTAACCCATATACTGTTTCCGTAGGGAAAGCAACCGCCTCATTTTCTCTTAATAATTTTGCTGCTTCTTGTAACTGTGGATAATATTTTTTTCTTTCCACAACATTATCCACAACCCACATGTTTGTATGCATTTTTTTCCACGTCCTTTTCTACCCTTAAATACTTGTATATTTTTAGTTTACTATGAGATTTATCCAAAAGACAAACAAGGTTTATCCACAAAATGTGGATAAACCTAATTAATCCGTGGATAACTTTGTGAATAGCTGACAATTTAGTATTATTGCATTCTGCTCTTTTATATTTTTACAAAAATGTTCTAGTTGTTGAATTCCCTCTGGAACCTCATCCTTTTCTATAGTAAAAAAGTCAAAAAACTGAAAGATCGGTACAGATTGTGGATGATTTGTTAGTAAGTACAATTGTTGAACACTTTTTTCTTTCATATACTGCAAAAACATTTCAAAAAAATATAAGAAAGTCTGTTTATCCACATGAGGTGTGAATAAACAAGAACGAATAAGCACATCTTCCCCACTTCGTTCATAACCAATTACAGCTCGTATTTCTTCCGCCTCTTCCAAAATCATAAATTGTGCGTACAACTCATTTATTTTATCATCTTTTTTATTAGCTTGTCCGAAAAAAGAATGTAATCTTTCCACATCTGCTTTCGTAGCAAAATACACTTTCTTCATAATAAATCCCTCCTCATTTTTATATATGAAGAGGGATTTATTAATAGTACTATTTAGAGAATAAAGATGTAAAAGCTTCTACAATAAACAATTTAACTTCTGGCTTTTCTTCTTCCTCTTCTACTTTTACATACTCATTTTGCTTTTCTTGTTTTTTCTCCACAGGTTTCTCCACTTTTCCCACAGTTTTTATTTCTTCTTTACTTACAGGCTGCTCTTCGACTTTTGTTTCATTTTTTACTACTTTCTTTTCAGAAGCTGTTACTTTTTTTACTACTTCCTGCTTTACAGCTTTCGTTTCTTTTACCTTATCTACTTTCTTCTCTTCTTTATCTATTACTTCCTCATCTAGTTGTTTCACCTGCTCCTCTTCAGGAGATTCCGCCTTCACAACGTGCTCTTCTTTTCTTACAGCTGTCCCGCTCGAAAAATCTAAGAAACACATTGGTGGAAATAATACACACCACCAGTTCGCCCCTTCACCTTCTCCAATTGTGATTAATACTGCTTCATATTCTCCTGCTGGATAAATAAAATTCCCGTATACCTTTGTAGGAAACTTTACATTCTTACTAAATTTCACTTGAAATGAATCTTTACTTCCTTCTCTTTTTAACGTATTTTCCACCGTTTTCTCGATTTCTGGAATATGACTTTGAATTACTTTGCGTGCCTCTTCAAATGAAGTTAAATCCGCTACCCACCCATCAATTTGTGCTTTTACTTCATCACGCACTTTACGCTTTAATGCCTGGTCTTTATCTGAATCACTATTTGCTAAAATTCGTAATCGAACGGCCTCTTTCGGAATAACTGAAGGCCCTTTCGCATCAGCTTTCATATATCCAAACTGCACAAGTAACTGTGCACCAATTAATAGTATAAGAAGATAAGCAATAACTTGTTTTTTCATTTCCTCCACCGTCCCTTCTACAAACAGTGTGGACAGACTTTCATCTTTCTAAACTATTAAATTCAAAATCTATATGAATTTTTCCACAAAAAAATAGAGTAAGGTGTGAACCTTACTCCATCTCTGCAAATACCATACGATCTTTTCCGTTAATATCGAAAACAACCTCAACATGAGCATGTGGAAAAGCTTGTTGTAACAATCTTTTTACATCCTCACCTTGTCCTACTCCAATTTCAAACGCCACAATCGCTTTCTTCTGCAACACATTCGGCAATTCTTCCATAAAACGGCGATAGAAATCTAATCCGTCTTCACCACCAACAAGTGCTCTCTTCGGCTCATGCTCTTTCACAACAGGAGAAAGACCACGCCAATCCTCTTCCGGTATATATGGAGGATTTGAAACAACAACATCTAGCTTTTGACCCGTTTTATGAAATGGTGACAATAAATCACCGTGATAGAACGTTACTTCTGCACCTAAAGCTTTTGCATTTTCTTTTGCAACTTCAATCGACTCTTGTGCAATATCTACTGTATACACATGAAGATTTTCATTTTCTAAAGCAAGCGTAATAGAAATCGCTCCACTACCTGTACCTATATCTGCTACATGTAGTTTCTCATCACCAAAATGGCGCTCGATTCTTTCTAATACTCCCACTATAAGCTCTTCTGTTTCCGGTCTTGGTATTAATACTTCTTCATTCACAAAGAAAGACCGTCCATAAAACATTTCATAACCAATCATATATTGAATAGGAATACCTTCTACATGCTTGTGGATAAACTCCGTAAAGCTTTTCTCTTGATCCTCAGTTATTTCTTCACGCATATTCATAAGTAATCCTGTTCTGTTCACCTTTAATACATGACAAAGGACAATTTCTCCCGCATTTTCATCTCGTCCATTTTCCTGTAAAAAAGAAGAAGCCCATTTCAGGGCTTCATAGACACGCATTACTCAGCTGCCTCCATCTTTTGAGCCTGATCTTCCATCACTAAGGCATTGATGAAATCATCTAACTTACCTTGTAAGATTTGATCTAGCTTTTGAATCGTTAAACCGATTCGATGGTCTGTAACACGGTTTTGCGGGAAGTTATACGTACGAATACGCTCTGAACGATCTCCCGTACCAACAGCTTGTTTACGGTTTTGATCATACTCAGCTTGCGCTTCTTGTCTAAACTTATCATAAACACGTGCGCGTAATACTTTCATCGCTTTTTCTTTATTCTTGATCTGTGATTTCTCATCCTGACAAGATACAACTACACCAGTCGGTAAATGCGTTAAACGCACCGCTGACATCGTTGTATTAACGCTCTGTCCACCAGGTCCACTAGAAGCGAATGTATCAACACGAACATCTTTCTCATGAATATCAATTTCTACTTCTTCTGCCTCTGGTAATACAGCTACTGTTGCTGTAGATGTATGAATACGTCCACCAGATTCCGTTTCAGGAACACGTTGTACACGGTGAGCACCATTCTCGAATTTCAGCTTCGCGAAAGCACCTTTACCATTAATCATAAAGATAATCTCTTTATATCCACCTAACTCTGTATAGCTAGCCTCAATAATCTCCGTTTTCCAGCCCTGTACCTCAGCGTAACGGCTATACATACGGTATAAGTCACCAGCAAATAAAGCTGCCTCATCTCCACCAGCAGCTCCACGAACCTCAACGATAACGTTCTTATCATCATTAGGGTCTTTTGGAACAAGTAAAATTTTCAGACGCTCTGATAATGTTTTATCTTGTGATTCTAACTCAGAAACTTCTTCTTTTACCATTTCACGCATTTCTGCGTCTAACTTATCTTCTAACATTGCTTTCGCATCTTTTAATTGCTCACGAACATCCTTATACTCACGATACACCTCTACCGTTTCCTGTATATCAGACTGTTCCTTTGAATATTCACGAAGCTTATTTGAATCACTAATAATCGCTGGATCACTTAACAATTCATTTAACTTCTCATAACGATTTTCTACAGCTTGCAAACGATCTAACACATCATTCACCTCTACATCCTAGTATCTAATACAAATAGTATATGGTACTTACTCAAAAAAACGCAAATTATATTTAAAAGTGGCGGTGGCTCTTTCAGCTCTGACCAGCTAAGGTTCTTTCGACCTAAAGGTGCTTTTTACCTTTTGGGCGGAAGGTTCTTAGATGCGAAGAGCTAGCCACCAGAACTAGATATATTTAAAAGCGTAAGCGGCTCACACCGCTCATTCTCTCTATTTTGAAAAAAACCCGCCTTGCGCAGCGAGTTTTACTTATCTTTGTTTGCAGGTACTGCATGACAATGACGACAACGCGGTTCATACGTTTCTGAAGCTCCAACTAAAATAATTGGATCATCAAATGCCGCTGGTTCTCCATCAATTAATCGTTGTGTACGACTTGCTGGAGATCCACATACAGAACATACTGCTTGTAGTTTTGTCACATGTTCAGCAATCGCCATCAGCTGAGGAACTTGTCCAAATGGTAGACCACGGAAATCTTGGTCTAAACCAGCTACAATGACACGATAGCCACGATTTGCCAATACTTGCACCACTTCCACAATGTCCCCATCAAAAAATTGCACCTCATCGATTGCAATAACATCCAGCTCTTCTGTAATATGTTCAAATATATCCTTTGAAGCTGAAACAGGAACTGCTTTTACCTTTAATCCGTTATGTGATACTACATCTTCTTCACTATATCGATTATCAATACATGGTTTAAATACAATTGCATGTTGTTTTGCAAATTGCGTACGGCGCACACGGCGGATTAGCTCTTCTGACTTGCCAGAAAACATACTACCGCAAATCACTTCAATCCAGCCATTTTGATTTATTAAGTACATGAAGCTCTCCTTTCATCTACTTTTCAGTTAAAAGTAGGGTAAAGGTATAATATTTTCGCAAAAAAAACAGACAAGCGAATACATACACTTGCCTGTTTTATGTTTTTATTACTTAAGACCGTATTTCTTATTGAAGCGGTCAACGCGTCCGTCTGCAGTAGCAAACTTCTGACGTCCAGTGTAGAATGGGTGAGAATCAGAACTGATCTCAACTTTTAGTAATGGATAAGTGTTACCATCTTCCCACTCAACAGTTTCGTTAGATCCTTTAGTAGATCCGCTTAAGAATTTGAAGCCTGTGTTTGTGTCCATGAATACAACTTTCTTGTAATCTGGGTGAATTCCTGCTTTCATTCTTTTCATCTCCTTCCGCCCTGAATCATTTTCGAAACAGAGTTTTTCATCTTCAGCTGCATACACAACTATATTGATGAAACACATATGATGAAATTATAACAAGGCTAACTTCATTTTGCAACTACCTGTTTTTGTCTTTTTAATTTTAAAAGCGCAAGCGGCTCGTTCAGAATGGGAGGGGGATGGAGCTTCTGACGTAGAGGCGCTTTTTGCCTCGTAGGAAGACGCGAAGCCACCAACCATTCTAGCCGCTGGAGCTGGATATTAAATTTAAAGTGGAGGTGGCTCGCTCAGCTCTGACCAGCTAAGGTTCTTTCGACCTAAAGGTGCTTTTTACCTTTTGGGCGGAAGGTTCTTAGATGCGAAGAGCTAGCCACCGGAACTGGATATTATCTTAAAGTGGAGACGGCTCGTTCAAAATCGCAGGGCATTGGAGCTCTCGACCCTGAAGCGCTTTTTGCTTCATGCGAGAGAGCAAAATGACCGGAGATTTTAGCCGCTGGAGCTCGATATTATCTTAAAGTGGAGACGGCTCGTTTAGCTCTGACTGGCTAAGGTTCTCTCACTTATTTCTCTCTTTAATATCACCTAAACAGCATAAAAAACTCGCTTACTATAAAATAAGCGAGTCCTGATTTTTTCCCTTTACTTAGTTGTTACATACCTTTTTGAGTCTGCAACAATGTTTTGTAAAAACTCTTCATTTGTCTTCGTTTGACGAAGCTTACGTAAGAAACTTTCAACGAAGTCTGGTGTATCACGCATTGTTTTACGAATGCCCCATAACTTGTCTAAATGTTCTTTTGGAATTAATAGATCTTCTTTACGTGTACCAGAACGACGAATATCGATCGCCGGGAAGATACGACGTTCAGCTAATGAACGATCTAAGTGAAGTTCCATATTTCCAGTTCCTTTAAATTCCTCGTAAATAACATCGTCCATACGTGATCCTGTATCAACAAGGGCTGTCGCTAAAATTGTTAAGCTACCGCCTTCTTCAATATTACGCGCAGCTCCAAAGAAACGCTTCGGTCTATGGAAGGCAGCTGGATCGATACCACCTGATAATGTTCTACCACTTGGTGGAATAACGAGGTTGTAAGCTCGAGCTAAACGGGTAATACTATCCATTAAAATGATAACATCTTTCTTGTGCTCTACAAGACGCATCGCACGTTCTAACACAAGCTCAGCTACTTTAATATGATTTTCTGGCACTTCATCAAAAGTAGAACTTACAACATCTCCTTTAACAGAACGTTCAATGTCTGTTACTTCCTCTGGACGCTCATCAATTAAAAGTACAATTAATTCTGCTTCCGGATGATTTGTTGTAACACTATGCGCGATTTCTTTTAATAGACTTGTTTTACCAGCCTTTGGAGGCGCAACAATTAAACCACGTTGTCCAAATCCAACTGGTGCGATTAAATCCATGATGCGTGTCGGTAACTTTTTAGGTTCCGTTTCCAATTTCATTTGGCGATCTGGGTATAATGGTGTTAATGCAGGGAAATGCACACGCTCTTTTGCTGAATCTGGATCATCTCCGTTTACAGCTTCAACTTGTAATAACCCAAAATAGCGTTCATTTTCTTTCGGAGGTCGTACTTTACCAGAAACCTTATCTCCATTACGTAAATCGAAACGACGAATTTGCGAAGCTGAGATATAAATATCTTCTGAGCTTGGAGAATAGTTGATAGGACGTAGGAATCCAAATCCTTCTGATTGAATAATTTCTAATACGCCTTCCATGAAAAAGAAACCTTCTTTTTCTGCTCGAGCTTTCAAAATAGAAAAAATTAACTCTTTTTTCGTTAATTTGCTATAATACGAAATCTTAAATTCTTTCGCAAGCTCGTATAACTCTTTTAATTTCATGTTTTCTAATGCTGCAATTGACAAATTCATTCAGACACCACACTTTAACGTTATTCTCTTTTTTCATGGGTAAAGGGAAAAAATACGGAAGGCAAATAATTAATAATGAAAGGCAATAAGTTCAAGTAGGGTAATATTCACTATTGTAACCCTTTTATCTAGTTTTAATCAATACGTTGGAACACAAATACAAGAAGCGAAGACAAGAAAATTTGTCTTCGCTTCTTATTTAATTTAGTTCCAGCTCCGATAGTTAGAAAAGTCGACCATTTTAACCTTTCTGAACGAGCTGCTTACGCTTTTTATTTAATAACCAAGTTTGGTTTTTTATTCAAGCTATGACGTCCATCCACGAAGCGAACTGTGCCTGATTTTGCGCGCATAACAAGGGATTGCGTTGTTCCTACGCTACCTTTAAATTGAACACCGCGTAATAGTTCTCCATCTGTTACGCCTGTTGCTGCAAAGATTGCATCGTCACCTTTTACTAAGTCCTCCATACGAAGGATACGATTAATGTCTTCTATGCCCATTTTTTTACAACGTGCTAATTCAGCTTCGTTTTGTGGCAATAGTTTTCCGTGAATTTCTCCACCTAAACATTTTAAAGCAACTGCTGCTAATACACCTTCAGGTGCTCCACCAGATCCAAATAAAATATCTACACCTGTACGATCAAACGCTGTATTAATCGCTCCAGCTACATCTCCATCATTAATTAATTTAATGCGAGCACCAGCTTTACGAATTTCTTCGATAATTTCTTGATGACGTGGACGATTTAAAACTGTCGCTACAACATCTTCAATATCTTTATTTTTTGCTTTCGCAACTGCACGTAAGTTATCAATAATAGGCGCATCAATGTCGACCGCCCCGACTGCTTCTGGGCCAACCGCGATTTTATCCATGTACATGTCAGGGGCATGTAACAAATTACCGTGGTCTGCAATTGCAATAACAGCAAGAGCATTCCAGCCACCAGCTGCTACGATGTTTGTCCCTTCTAAAGGATCAACCGCAACGTCTACACGTGGTCCATATCCTGTACCTAATTTCTCTCCGATATATAGCATTGGTGCTTCATCCATCTCACCTTCACCAATTACAACTGTACCTTTCATCGGAATTGTATCAAATACATCACGCATAGCTGATGTTGCTGCACCGTCTGCCTCGTCCTTTTTCCCGCGCCCCATCCAACGCGCTGATGATAAAGCTGCAGCCTCTGTTACACGTACTAACTCCATAGATAAACTTCTTTCCACGATAATCCCTCTCCTTTAAGTCTTTATATTTCTGCCCTATTTTGTGAACCGTGTTTTTCTATAAAGTGTACTTCCGCAAGTAGTGATGCTTCGCTTCCCCCTTGCGGAAGTATCACTTATGCGTTCTTCATTTCTTCAATTTCTTGCTTTGTCATTTGTTCTCGCCAAATGTTTGCTCCAAGCCCTTTAAGCTTGTCCACTATATTCTCATAACCTCGATCAATATGCTCAAGTCCTGTTACTTCTGTAATTCCATCTGCCATTAAACCTGCAATAACAAGTGCCGCTCCCGCTCGTAAATCACTCGCCTTCACTTTTGCACCTTGCAGTAACACAGGACCAGTTACAATTGCCGAACGACCCTCTACTTTAATTTGAGCATTCATACGACGTAATTCATCAATGTGTTTGAAACGGGCACCGTAAATTGTATCTGTTACAACTCCCGTCCCGTGCGCCTTTGTTAAAAGCGTCGTAAACGGCTGTTGTAAATCCGTTGGAAAACCTGGATATACAAGCGTTTTGATATCAACTACTTTTAACTTTCTATTACCGTTCACCGTAATTTGATCATCGTTCGTTTCAACTTGAACACCAGCTTCTCTTAGCTTTGCAGTAACTGATTCTAAATGCTGAGGAATAACGTTATCAACCGTTACTTCTCCTCCTGATGCAGCTCCTAGAATCATATACGTACCAGCTTCAATACGATCTGGGATGATAGTATGGTGACAACCATGTAAAGAGTCAACACCATCTATTCGGATTACATCTGTACCAGCACCTTTAATACGGGCTCCCATGCTTGTTAACAATGTAGCTACATCAATGATCTCAGGCTCTTTCGCTGCATTTTCAATAACAGTTCTACCTTTTGCTCGTACAGCTGCTAGCATAATATTAATTGTAGCTCCTACACTAACAACATCTAAATAAATACGTGCCCCGCGTAGCTCATCTGCTCTTAAATAGATGGCACCTTGTTCATTCGTAACATGTGCACCTAGCGCTTCAAACCCTTTAATATGCTGATCAATCGGCCTCGGGCCTAAATGACATCCACCCGGAAGCCCAATAACAGCTTTTTTAAAACGGCCAAGCATTGCACCCATTAAATAATAAGAAGCGCGCAATTTTTTCACTTTTCCATTTGGCAAAGGCATTGCAACCATGTTAGAAGGATCGACTACCATTTCTTCCTCCTGTCCATAAGTTACTTTCCCTCCAATTTCCTCTAGTAAGTCTCCTAACATTTTCACGTCCGAAATATTAGGGACACCACCAATAGTTACTGGAGTATCTGCTAAAATTGTCGCTGGAATTAATGCAACGGCACTGTTCTTTGCACCACTTACTCGAATTGTTCCATTTAAAGCTCTTCCGCCTTCAATTAGCAATTTTTCCATATTGAGCTCCCTTCTTGTGAATGTATTTACTTTCTATCTTTTTATAGAAAGCTCCCCTTAAGAATCTCAATTACTCTTTCCATCCCAAAACTCAATAAATAGGAAACCATTATCTTCATTTCTCCTGTAGCACGAATAGATAAAGATCAACTATTCATCGAATTCACTTTATCAATTTAGATACGTTATCACATTTATTAATAGGACTATGCACATTATTTTCTATTTAAAAACCAAAAATGATAAAATCTTTAGACTTGTTCACGCTTTCATTATACAACGAAAGGAAACCGTCTAAAAGACTAGACGGTTTCCAAAACGGAATTTTATTCTTACGCTTTACCGTTAGAACCGAATTCGCGAATTTTACCAATAACAGTTGCTTTGATAGCGTCGCGGCCAGGTCCGATAAATTTACGAGGATCGTAAACTTCTTGGTCTTTGTTTAATACTTCACGAACAGCTTTTGTAAACTCGATTTGGTTCTCAGTGTTTACGTTGATTTTTGAAGTACCTAAAGAGATAGCTTTTTCGATATCAGCAGTTGGGATACCAGTACCACCATGTAATACTAAAGGTACGCCAGTGAAGTCACGAACTTGTTCCATTTCAGCGAATCCTAAGTTAGGCTCACCTTTGTAAGGACCGTGTACAGAACCTAAAGCTGGAGCTAGGCAATCGATACCTGTTGCTTCAACAAGGTGCTTACACTCTGCTGGGTCAGCGTAAATTACGCCTTCAGCGATTACGTCGTCTTCTTGTCCGCCAACTGTTCCAAGCTCAGCTTCAACAGATACGTTACGAGCGTGTGCGTATTCTACTACTTGTTTAGTAGTTTCAACGTTTTCTTCGAATGGGTGGTGAGAAGCGTCGATCATTACAGATGTGAAACCTGCATCGATTGCTTCTTTACATTTTTCGAAGCTTGAACCATGATCAAGGTGAATCGCTACAGGAACAGTGATGTTCATTTCTTCGATTAAAGCTTTAACCATAGCTACAACTGTTTTGAAACCAGTCATATGACGAGCTGCACCCTCAGATACACCTAGGATTACAGGAGATTTTTCTTCTTCCGCAGCAGCTAAGATAGCTTGAGTCCACTCTAAGTTGTTCATGTTGAATTGACCAACTGCGTATTTTCCTTCTAGTGCTTTGTTTAGCATTTCTTTCATAGAAACTAAAGGCATGGTGAATCCTCCTAAAAAACGTTTTTTGTATCCGATAAGTTCTTATCGCTGGTAGTATGACCAGAATAAGGTAAAATATGTATATCTACATACCGGACTTTTTTCTACACTCAATAGGATAACAACTTGTACTCAAAAACTCAACCGTATTCACCTGCACAATAGTCCATGTAAACGCTTTTTTCCATATTTTTTATAAAAAATTCATTTTTACGCCTCTACAGCGAGCTCATTTCTCACAGCTTGACGAATTTCATCAATATCAAATGGTTTAGCAAAATGCATTAAAGCACCTAAATCTTTTGCTTCTTGGATCATATCAAGCTCTCCATAAGCAGTCATTAAAATTACTTTAATACTCTCATCAATTTCTTTTACATGCTTTAAAATCTCTATACCATCCATGCCTGGAATTTTCATATCTAACACTACTAAATCTGGATTATCTTTTTTCACGATATCTAAAGCTTGAAATCCATTTGCTGCTTGGAATGTCTGATAACCTTCTTTTTGGAACACTTCATGTAATAGCACACGAATCCCATATTGATCATCAACGATTAAAATTTTACCTTCCATAATTCCCAACCTTTCTGTGTAAGTACAAGATTTAAAGCTTCTTATATCTTAACGATTTATTTTCGCTATTCTTTGGCAAATTCCTTCCTATTCTTTCTTATTTTACCGTTTCCTATTTTGTTATGCTACCCTACGATTTCACCTTTCTAAAAAAATAAACTATAATGAAAGCCGGCAAACACGTACGAAGGGAGTAACATTATGTTAAAAATTTTTTCAACTCAATTAAGTGGTTATTTCTCCAGAGTTTCTCAAAAAGAAGAAATGAATATAGAAGATAGTGCTCGTTTACTTGCTCAAGCACTAGTTGGCGATGGTTTCATTTATTTACATGGTACAAATGAAATGGAAGGCGTTGTTGCCGAGGCACTATTCGGTGCTGAACCAATGAAGCAAGCAAAACGCTTATTTGAAAATGGTAAAGAAGCAGAAGTAACCTCTGCGGATCGTGTACTTCTTATTAGCCGTTTTTCAACAGATGAAGCGGTTGTAGAAATTGCAAAAAAACTACAAGAAGAGGGACACTCTATTGTCGGCATTTCTGCTCTTCAAGAAGGTACGGAATCACTCGAACGATATACAGACGTACATATTGATACAAAACTGTTAAAAGGTCTTATTCCAGACGATGAAGGTAATCGCTACGGATTCCCAAGTTTAATAGTAGCTTTATTTGCTTATCACGGAATCAAATTTACAATCGATGAAATGTTAAATGAATATTAAAAAAAGCGCCTTATTTCAGGCGCTTTTTTTATTACTTGCTCTCTTTATTCGTAATAGAAGCTCTTACGAAGTCATGGAACAATGGTTGTGGACGGTTTGGACGAGAAACAAGTTCTGGGTGGAACTGTGCTGCCACGAACCAAGGGTGGTCTTTTAATTCAATGATTTCAACTAGACGGCCGTCTGGGCTTGTACCAGAGAATACAAATCCTTCTTTTTCCATATCCGGACGGAACTGGTTGTTGAACTCATAACGATGACGATGACGTTCATATACAACCGGCTCATTATAAGCATTGTAAGCATTTGTTTCTTCAGCAAGCTTACATGGGTATAGACCAAGACGAAGTGTACCACCTAGGTCCTCTACATCTTTTTGTTCTGGTAATAAGTCGATGATTGCATATGGTGTGTCAGGGTTGATTTCAGAAGAGTTAGCACCTTCTAAACCTAATACATTACGTGCGAATTCGATTGATGCAAGTTGCATACCTAAGCAAATTCCTAAGAATGGAACTTTGTTTTCACGAGCATATTGAATCGCAACGATTTTACCTTCTACACCACGATCGCCGAAGCCACCTGGTACAAGGATACCATCTGTATCGCCAACTAATTCTTTTACGTTTTCTGCTGTTACGTGCTCAGCATTTACCCATTTTACTTCTACATCTGTGTCGAATGAGTAACCAGCATGACGAAGTGCTTCTACAACAGAAATATAAGCATCTTGAAGTTCTACATATTTACCAACAAGAGCGATTTTTGTTTTCTTAGAAAGATTACGCACTTTGTTAACTAGCGCAATCCACTCTGTCATATCTGCAGCTGGATTGTCTAATTTTAAGTGGTCACAAACGATTTGGTCCATGTTTTGTTCTTGAAGAGATAATGGAACCGCATATAAAGTATCTGCATCGCGAGCTTCGATAACTGCTTTTGTATCGATGTCACAGAATAATGCAAGCTTGTCTTTCATATCTTGAGAAACAGGCATTTCTGTACGAACAACGATAATGTTTGGTTGAATACCTAAGCTACGAAGTTCTTTAACACTATGTTGTGTTGGTTTTGTCTTCATTTCACCCGCTGCTTTTAAGTACGGGATTAACGTACAGTGAATGTACATTACATTGTCACGACCGATGTCGCTCTTAATTTGACGGATTGCTTCTAAGAATGGTAGAGACTCGATGTCACCAACAGTTCCACCGATTTCTGTAATAACAACATCCGCATTTGTTTCACGACCAGAACGATATACGCGTTCTTTAATTTCGTTAGTAATATGAGGAATAACTTGAACTGTTCCTCCTAAATATTCACCGCGACGCTCTTTTTGAAGAACTGAAGAGTAAATTTTACCTGTTGTTACGTTGCTGTATTTGTTTAAGTTAATGTCGATGAAACGCTCATAGTGACCAAGGTCTAAGTCAGTTTCTGCGCCATCATCTGTTACGAATACCTCACCGTGTTGGTATGGGCTCATAGTCCCTGGGTCTACGTTAATGTATGGATCAAACTTTTGAATCGTTACGTTTAAACCACGATTTTTTAAAAGTCTTCCAAGAGATGCTGCTGTAATACCTTTTCCTAAAGACGATACTACACCGCCTGTTACAAAAATATACTTAGTCATGAAAAAGCTCCCTTCTATTTTGCTGTTATATAATCACCGTTGCAAAGCGCAACGTATGTAGATAACACTGTATCCATCTTATTGTTAGACTCTTTTTATTTTCTAAACAAAAAACAAAAAAGAAAATTGCTCCCCTCATCACAAAAAGTAATAAGTAGGGAGCAATTTTCTTTTATATTTACACTTTAAAAGTATTATCGTCCTTTTTTAAAGAGCCCAAAAATGATTCTACATGGACGATAATGAAAAGTCAAGAACTACAGTTCTTCCTCTTCTTCTTCTTCAGTTTCATCATACTCAAGTTCTTCTTCAGCGAAGTCGTCGTCATCTTCGTCTAAATCATCAAGATCGTCGTCATCTCCGTCTTCTTCTTCAAGAACCTTGTCCAAATCTTCTACATCGTCTTCATCTTCACTTACGTCTGCATCGTCGAAGTCATCTTCGTCTTCTTCAATGTAGTCGTCAAAACCGTCTTCTTCAACTTTACGTTTCTTCTTCGGTTTTGGTTGAGGCAAGATTTCTTCATCAATTTGCTCATATGGGTACCAGCTGCGTAGTCCCCAACGATTTTCTCCTAAATTAATGAAACGTCCATCGATGTTTAAGTCTGTATAAAATTGTGCGATTTTCGCATTAACTTGCTCTTGAGATAGTCCCAGCACTTGAGCGATTTCTTGAACCAACTCGTTGAATGTCGTTGCTTGTTTTTTATCCCCTAAAACGCTATGTACAACTTCAATCATTGAACATTCTTTTAGCTCTTCTGGTGAATATTGCTTAAAATCCACTTATGCGGCACTTCCTTTCATCAAATATAACCTTATATATAACGGCCTGCTTAAAAAAATCCATACTATTCATTATAAACAAAAGTCGCACAAATATGCTACAAAAAAAACGGGAAACTTTTATAGGGTAGTAAAATTATAATTTGTCTGTTCCTTATTTCGGAAGCATATGGGCCCCTTGCAATACATACCTAATTTGCATTTCTGTATATTCTTCGAGCGTATACAGTTTTTGCAGCGCCCAGCGTCTAAATCCCCACATCTGTCCTTGTATAAAAATATTATGCGCAAGAAGCTGTATTTCTTTTTTATTTAATGTAAATGTTCCATTTTCCGTACACTGTTCTAAAATATTCTCGAACATTCCTACCATTTGAAACTCCTTTTCTAATACATACGGAAGTGATTCTTTCGGTAAAAAGCGTACCTCTTGATACATTATCAATACTTCTTCCTGTAATTCGTCCATCACTTTAAAGTAATTCGTTATTGCTATCTTTAAACTTTCTATACTCCCTTTTTCTGTACACACTACTTCCTCTAATCTTTCTTTTACATGTTCATATATACTATCACAAACTAAATATAAAACATCATCTTTGGTACGAATGTACTCATAAAGTGTCCCTATACTAAACCCAGCCGCTTTTGCAATCTCTCTCGTTGTTGTACGCGGAAATCCTTTTTGTTTAAACAGTTGCACCGCACCTTTAATCATTTGTTCACGTCTTAACGCAACTAATTTTTCATCTTTCACCGATGCATGCACATTATGTTTAACCATTCCCTTCACCTCTCTCTATTATTTTTTGGAAGGAAAAAGCGTAGGAAAATACCTACGCTTTCGTTCCTACTTCGTTAACATACGAGAAATTACAAGCCTCTGAATCTCTTGTGTTCCTTCATATATTTGTGTAATCTTTGCATCTCGCATATAACGCTCTACTGGATAATCTTTCGTATAACCGTAACCACCAAATACTTGCACCGCTTCAGTCGTCACCTTCATCGCTGCATCGCCTGCAAATACTTTTGACATCGCTGATTCTTTTCCATACGGAAGCCCTTCTGATTCAAGCCAAGCCGCTTGATATGTTAAAAGGCGTGCTGCTTCTACATCTGTTGCCATATCCGCAAGTTTAAAGCCAATCCCTTGCTGCGCCGCAATTGGTTTTCCAAACTGATGGCGCTCCCTTGCATATTCTACAGAAGCATCTAAAGCCCCTTGTGCAATCCCAACAGCTTGCGCCGCAATACCGTTACGACCTCCATCTAATGTTTGCATCGCAACTTTAAACCCTTGCCCCTCTCCTCCAAGTAGATTCTCTACAGGAATACGGCAATCTTCAAACATAATTTCAGTCGTTGGTGAAGAGCGAATCCCTAGCTTGCTCTCCTTCTTCCCAACTGAAAATCCCGGTGTATCACTTTCTACAATAAATGCACTCGTACCGCGCTGCTTCGATTCAGGATCAGTTAGCGCAAAAACAACATAAATATCAGCAATACCGCCATTTGTAATGAAAATTTTTGATCCATTTAAAATATAATGATCGCCATCTCTCTTTGCGATTGTCTTCATTCCACCAGCATCCGATCCAGATCCTGGTTCCGTTAAGCCGTATGCACCAATTTTCTTCCCTTCAGCCATCGGCCGTAAAAACTTTTGCTTTTGCTCTTCCGTCCCAAATTTAAAAATTGGCCATCCCGCAAGTGAAGTATGCGCAGACAGTGTTACACCTGTTGAAGCACAAACGCGAGATAATTCTTCAATAGCGATTACGTATGCTAAGTAATCGCTTCCAATTCCACCGTACTCTTCAGGCCATGGAATACCAGTTAAACCAAGCTCTGCCATTTGATCAAATAACTCTCGATCAAATCGCTCTTCTTCATCACGCTCAGCTGCTGTTGGTGCCACTTCATTTTTAGCAAAATCTCGAACCATTTTTCTTATCATTTCATGTTCTTCTGATAGTTTAAAATGCATCTCCGTCTCCCCCTCGCCCTTTTATAAAGCACGGCTAATAACAAGTTTCTGTATTTCACTTGTTCCTTCATATATTTGCGTAATTTTCGCATCACGGAAAAATCGTTCTACTGGATAGTCTTTCGTATAACCGTAACCACCAAATACTTGCACCGCCTCAATCGCGACTTCAACCGCTGTCTTAGAAGCAAATAATTTCGCAATAGATGCTTCTTTACCGCATGGTAATCCTTGTGCCCTAAGAGATGCCGCTCTATATACGAGTAACCTTGCTGCCTCGACACTTGTTGCCATATCTGCAAGCTTGAAGCCAATCCCTTGCTGCGCCGCAATTGGCTTCCCGAATTGCTCTCTTTCTTTTGCATAATCAATTGCACAGCCAAGCGCCGCTTCAGCAATTCCTAAAGCCTGCGCACCGATTCCAATTCGCCCAACATCTAAATTCGCCATCGCCACTTTGAATCCTTGTCCTTCTTCCCCAAGTAAATTCTCAGCTGGCACTTTCATATCTTCAAAAGTAAGTTGTACTGTACGAGAACCGAGAAGTCCCATCTTATGTTCATCTTTTCCAATGATTAAACCAGGTGTATCTTTCTCTACTATAAATGCAGAAATACCACTTTTTCCTGCCTCTGGATTTGTAGAAGCGAATACAATGTATGTACTTGCTTCACCACCATTTGTAATAAACACTTTCGATCCATTAATAATATAATGATCACCTTTTTTCACAGCTCTTGATTTCAAACTCCCTGCATCTGATCCTGCATTTGGCTCTGTTAAAGCAAATGCACCTAAATATTCCCCGGTTGCAAGTTTAGAAACATATTTTTTCTTCTGTTCTTCTGTTCCAAAATATAAAATCGGATTCATTCCAACTGACGTATGTACAGCTAAAATTACACCAACTGTTGCACTTACCTTTGAGATTTCCTCAATTGCTAGAATGTAAGAAATAAAGTCCATTTCTGCCCCGCCGTATTTTGCAGGCGCTGGAATACCCATTAATCCAAGCTCACCCATCTTTTGCAAAATCTCTTTCGGGAACACCCCTTGTTCCATACTAGGAACAAAGGGAGCTATTTCCTTCTGTGCAAAATCCCGAACCATTTTCCTCATCATTTGCTGCTCTTCATTAAAACGAAAGTTCATATATTCCGCCTCCATTTGCTATATATCCTTTAAATAATTTGGTAAGACCACTATGTTGTAACAAAGGGGGCATTTATTCGTAAACGTAGAATCCACGACCTGTTTTACGCCCTAACCATCCTGCATTCACATACTTACGTAATAATGGACATGGGCGATATTTACTATCTCCTAATCCTTCATGCAACACTTCCATAATGTATAAACACGTATCTAAACCGATAAAATCAGCGAGTGTCAAAGGCCCCATCGGATGGTTCATACCAAGCTTCATGACTTCATCAATTGCTTCTTTCGTCGCTACACCTTCATATAACGTATAAATTGCTTCGTTAATCATCGGTAGTAAAATGCGGTTTGATACAAAACCTGGGAAATCATTCACTTCAACTGGTACTTTCCCAATTTTTTTCGTAATATCTTCAATTGCTTCATATACCGCATCATCGGTAGCCAAACCACGAATAATCTCAACAAGCTTCATAACTGGAACTGGATTCATAAAGTGCATACCGATTACTTTTTCCGGACGCTTCGTTACCGCTGCAATTTCTGTAATTGGCAGAGATGACGTATTCGTCGCTAAAATTGCGTGTTCTGGAGCAATTTCATCTAGATTCGCAAAGATTTTCTTTTTAATATCCATTTTCTCAACAGCTGCTTCAATAATAAGATCCGCTTCTTTCACACAATCTAAATCAAGCGTTACTGTAAGACGATTTAATGTCGCTTCCTTCTCTTCTTCCTTCATGCGTCCTTTTTCTACTTGGCGCGCTAAGTTTTTCGTAATGATAGCCATTCCTCTATCTAATTGCTCTTGCTTTAAATCTTGTACCTTCACGTCATATCCTGCCATTGCACATACTTGTGCAATTCCTGATCCCATTTGCCCTGCACCAATTACAACAATGTTTTGTACACCCATTTTTTCTTCCCCCTTAATTGTTAATAAATTTTATACCCTCGAACTTTAATTAGTGGACTTCAATCATCACTGCGTCCCCTTGACCGCCACCGCTACAAATCGAAGCAATTCCAATTCCGCCGCCGCGCTGCTTAAGTGCATGGATTAGTGTAACGATAATGCGCGCTCCGCTTGCTCCAATTGGATGTCCCATCGCTACCGCGCCGCCATTTACATTCAATTTTTCCGGATCAATTCCTGCGATTTCTGTACTTGCAATTGCTACCGCTGCAAATGCTTCATTAATCTCGAATAAATCGATGTCTTCAATTTTCTTGCCTGTTTTTTCAAGCAATGCGTTAATTGCATAACCTGGCGTTCTTGGGAAATCTTTAGATTCCACTGCAATTGCTGTATGCGCCAAAATTGTCGCTAATGGCTTTCTTCCTTCTTGCTTCGCTCTGTCTTCGCTCATTAATACAAGTGCGGCACCACCATCATTTAGTCCCGGCGCATTACCAGCTGTCACCGTCGCTGTCTTATCAAATACAGGTTTTAACTTTGCTAACTTTTCAATCGTTGTATCTTCACGTGGCGCCTCATCCTTTGCAACGACAATAGGATCGCCTTTTCTTTGCGGAATCGTTACTGGCACGATTTCCTCTTCAAAACGCCCTTCTTTATGCGCTGAAACCGCACGCTGATGGCTACGATATGCCCATTCATCTTGCGCTTCGCGAGAAATTCCATCTTCTTTCGCAACTTCTCCGCCATAAACGCCCATGTGTGTACCTGAAAATGCACATGTTAAACCGTCAGCAACGTTTAAATCAACAACTTCGTTATTGCCCATTCTGTATCCCCATCTTGCTCCGCGTAAAATGTAAGGACTGTTACTCATCGACTCCATACCGCCAGCTACAATTAGTGATTGATCGCCAGTACGAATAATCTGATCCGCCAACGTAACCGCACGAAGCCCTGATGCACAAACTTTATTCACTGTTTCCGTCTGCACTTCCCATGGGATTCCAGCGGCCCTTGCAGCTTGGCGCGATGGAATTTGCCCCTGTCCACCTTGAATAACCGTTCCAAATATAACTTCTTCAACATCACTAGCCGCAACATTTGCTCTTTCAAGCGCTGCTTTAATTGCAATTCCTCCAAGTTCCGTCGCTTTTACATCTTTTAAAGATCCTCCAAATTTTCCAACTGGTGTTCTTGCAGCACTTAAAATAACTGTTTTACTCATGTTTCTTTCCCCCATTTCATTTTTTAACACTGAGCGCCCGCTCGGTATCCCTACGTTGAGAAGAGGTGCAATCATTGCACCTCTTTCTAAAGTTGTATACATTCTTACAAACTACATCGCTTCTTTTTTCTGTCCGATAACAGATCGTTCTAAAATCTCTGTCACATCAAGAGTTTGAACTTTCTCTTCTACCTCTTTCGCTTTCGTTCCATCACTGATCATCGTTAAGCAATATGGACAACCTGTACCGATAATGGATGGCTGTACAGCTAATGCTTGTTCTGTACGAGCAACGTTAATACGTGAACCTGTTGTTTCTTCCATCCACATTAAGCCACCACCTGCGCCACAGCACATTCCCGTTTCACGGTTACGTGCCATTTCTACAAGATTCACTCCAGGAATCGCTTTCAAAATGTCACGTGGCGCTTCATACACTTCGTTGTATCTTCCTAAATAACAGGAATCATGGTACGTAACTGTTTCTTCAATAGCGTGAACAGGCTTTAAGCGCCCTTCTTTCACCCACTGAGCTAACAATTCTGTATGATGATAGACTTCTGCTTGCAAGCCAAAGTCCGGATACTCATTTTTAAATGTGTTATAAGCATGAGGATCAATCGTAACGATTTTCTTCACTCCTGCCTTTTCAAATTCTTCGATATTCTTTGTCGCCATCTCTTGGAATACAAATTCATTTCCAAGGCGGCGTGGTGTATCTCCAGAATTCTTTTCTTTATTACCGAGAATTGCGAATGAAATGCCTGCTTCGTTCATTAACTTCGCAAACGATATCGCAATCTTCTGACTACGATTGTCGTATGATCCCATTGAACCAACCCAGAATAAATACTCGAATTCCTCCCCAGCTTTTGATTTTTCTTTTACAGTTGGAACTGTTACTTCGTCATCACCTTGGCGCCATGTTTCACGCTCTTTACGGTTCAGCCCCCACGGATTTCCTTGACGCTCGATATTTGTCATCGCGCGTTGTGCTTCCGCGTCCATTTTTCCTTCAGTCAAAACGAGATATCGACGTAAGTCAATAATTTTGTCAACATGCTCATTCATAACTGGGCATTGATCTTCACAGTTACGGCACGTTGTACATGCCCAGATCTCTTCTTCTGTAATAACATCTCCGATTAAACTCGGATCGTAAGCGAGCGTTGTAGACGCTGATTCTTGTTGCCCTTTTCCAGCTGCCATCATCGCTAACTGATTTCCTTGTGTATTATTGAAGGCAACTACTGGAACCCACGGTGCTTTTGATGTTACCGCAGCTCCTTTATCAGTTAAATGATCGCGAAGTTTTAAAATTAAGTCCATCGGTGATAACATTTTTCCTGTTCCTGTTGCCGGACACATATTTGTACAACGGCCACACTCTACACAAGCGTATAAGTCAATAAGTTGATTTTGTCTAAAGTTTTCAATTTTACCAACACCAAATGTTTCTTGCGTTTCATCTTCAAAATCAATCTTTTCAAGCTTCCCTGGGTTTGAAAGACGACCGAAGAATACATTAGCTGGTCCTGCAATTAAATGCGCATGTTTTGATTGTGGAACATACACTAAAAACGTTAACAAAATTAGTAAATGCACCCACCAAGAAAAATAGAACACTGAAATGGCTACGGTTTCATTTATCCCGCTAAAAACGTAAGCGATTGCAGAAGCAATTGGTTCACTCCATGAAAGCTCCTCGCCATGCCATATAAGTCCCATACCGTTACCAAGTAGCACAGAAATCATTAAACCACCGATAAAAATAAGAACAAGACCTGATTTGAAGTTACGTTTTAAACGAACAAGCTTTTCTACATAACGTCTATGAAAAGCCCAAAATACTGCAATTAAAATAACAAGTGTGACAATTTCCTGGAAGAATGTAAATGCAGGGTATAGTGGTCCAAGTGGAAGATGTGATCCTGGTGCGAGTCCTTTCCAAACGAAGTCAATTGCTCCAAATTGGACAAGAATAAATCCGTAAAAGAACATAACGTGAATGATGCCGCTTTTCTTATCTTTCAGCAGCTTTTTCTGACCGAAAACATTGACCTTAAGGAGATCCCAACGCTCTTTAAAACGACGGTCAAACTCAATTTTTTTTCCTAATTGTATGTAGGCCATTCTCGTCCGTATAAGATATACAAACAAATATCCTGCATAAGCAATAACAGCAATGGCAGCCAGCCAATTAATAATCAGTAAGCTATTCATTTTTATGCTACCCCTCTCTTTGTAAGCCCTCTTTCTTTTTGAATCTTCAAAAATATATAATTTTCTGAATTATATCCCCTATCCCCATTATATAATGAGTGAGCATTCAGTCAACAGTTTTTTGTTATAGAACAACACATTTTTTCATAAAGCTGTTTATTTCGGTGAAACTATAAAGTGAAACTTTAATCAGTAGGGGTGGTTCATCCCCCACTGATTATTAGTTGAACCCATCGGGCTTTTACGGGCAGTTGATTTCCTAACTAACTTCTACTTATCCAACATTTTTTGAGGTGAAAGGCTTACTGCCCGTTAAAGCAGGATAAAGTGAAACTTTAATTAGTACAACATCTATCCTCTAAAGAAATTTATAATAACAGCCGTGCTACCCGTATCATTTGTAACATACTGAAGGTGAAAAGAATGCGAAGGAGGGAATTCACTGATGCTCTACTTATCTCTTTTGTTAATATCCGTTGCTCTTTGGATTACAATTGACCTTTCATACGGGAGACTTCTTCATTTAAAACAGGTAAGCTCTCGCACTTTCCCTTTACGTCAAAGTGATTTTCACCTTTATACATATGGGAAAGATTTATATGACGCTTTATTTACTGATATAAAACAAGCACAGCACCACATTCATATTTTATTCTTCATTGTAAAAAACGATAAAATCAGTCGTGAATTTTTAAATTTGCTGATTGATAAGGCTCAGGAAGGAATTGAAGTACGACTTTTACTTGATCGATTTGGCAGCCATTCTTTATCAAACGAAGCTATTCGCTCCCTGCAAAAACATGGTGTATCTTTTTCATTTTGTCATAAGGTAAAATTTCCTCTTCCTTTCTTTTCTGCCAATCAAAGAAATCATAGAAAAATTACAGTGATTGATGGGAAAACCGGCTATATCGGGGGATTTAATATTGGCGAAGAGTATCTAGGGCATAATGAACACTTAGGATTATGGCGAGACTATCATTTACGTCTTACAGGAGAAGGGGTTCAAGATTTACAAAAGCAATTTTTGCATGATTGGTTTGATGATACGAAACAGAATTTATTGGATGCTTCTCTTTATTTTCCAAAACAACAACCAGGTACCATCTTGCATCAATTTATTCCGACTGATGGTGCTTATTTACAGCATACTTTTTTACATTTAATTAACGGAGCAAAAAAAGAAATCTGTATCGGTACGCCATATTTCATTCCTGGAAAAAAAATTATGAATGCCTTATTAAAAGCAAGAGAAAGAGGGGTTCAAATCACAATTCTTGTTCCAGAAAAAGCTGATCACCCTCTCGTTCGGGAAGCAAAATTCCCGTACTGCCGAAAATTAATACAGGCTGGTTGCAATATTTATGCATTTCAACAAGGGTTTTTTCACGCCAAAATTATTATAGTGGACGATGATATTTGTGATATCGGAACGGCAAACTTTGATATGAGAAGTTTATATATTAACCATGAAATAAACTGCCTGTTATATAATAAACATTTCATTCAAACAGTAAAAAATAAATTTCATGAAGATCTAGAGAATGCATCCGTACTTTCATATAGCGATGTAAACCCGCCTTCTCTTATCAATAGAGGAAAGGAATGGATTGGAACAATATTTGCTTTCTTTTTATAGGAAAGACAATGAATAAAAGAGGTGTATCTCATATGATTATACGGTTTGGATATGTCTCACATGCAATGGCACTCTGGGACTGTTCTCCTGCCAAAACAATGACGTTTACAAGCTTTAAGAAACTTAGCAAGCAAGAACGAGAAGACAACCTGTACCATGTTATAAAGCAAAATTTAGAGCACACAATACGTATCCTTCATTACAATATAGCGCATGAAATCCCACTATATCGCCTATCGTCTTCCATCGTCCCACTTGCAACACATCCCGAAGTCGAGTTTGACTATATTGGGGTATTCACACATGCCCATCAACTTAAGGATAGAAACTCTACGGTTTTCCATTAATTGAAATGAACAAACTTTTAAACAGTATAATCCTCTTAAAAATGAGCATACGAAATAAACCCTAACGGGTTTCATTTTTTTCTTATGCAGCTTTCTTTTGTTTTCTCAATCCATTATACTCATAGACAACACCCATAATATCAAAGATAGTTTTCTTCTCATATCGATGGGATTTCCGGCCATTTTTCTTTAGTAGGGTAAACAGGCGGATTAAAACCTTTGTTATTATACGGGTGTTTCTCTGTATCGCTTGATATAACAGGGATAGATGATCTTGAATCATCCCAATTGCTTTATATTCGCTTAGTTCTCTTTTGTGCTTTTGCAACAGAAGTTGGCGCATCTTAAACATCGTGGAAGAACATATAAAAATGGCAATGAGTTTTCCATACACATGGCATTCTAATCGCTCTTGTTTGATAGTTTGCCAATGATGAATTTGAAATAGAGATTTCCACGTTTTAAATATGATTTGTCGGGTAAAAGACTGGCGCGGTATCAGTTGTGATCCGTTTCCAGCCTCTCCCCATAAGAACTGCTCGTGAGGTTTTCCCTCAAGCAGCTCACCCCATAAACTTCATCAAAAGGGTTATGAGACCTATCAAATGGCAGACACTTTCATCGGAAACTCTCTGCACTTTTCAGGGGAAGGACTTTCCAGTCCCAGTAAAGCCCCAGTACACCATAGAGATATTCGTTACTCCATCTCTGCCATCCGATGCTACGCTTTCGTCGTCGTTTCCTTCTCGTTAACAGTGTGCGAATTTTCATCTCCGTATAATCACGTACTTCACTGAAAGCTTGACTAGAGTTCCCAACCCGGAAGTAGTTCACCCATCCAGTCAGTACGGCATTGATTTGTTTTATTAAGTCTTGTGCTGGCTTCGCTCCTGCGTTTTGAATGAGTTCGCGAATTTTTGCTTTCACTGTCGTGCGAGCTTTCTTCTTCGGGATCATGAAAACGAAGAATCCATTCTTATTTCGGTTCGGTATTCGTCTCAGGTCAAATCCTAAAAATCCGAAGGATTCTCCTTTTAGGACATTGACCATCTGAGTCTTCTCCAGATTCAGTTCAACTCCCAAAGGCTTTAACTGTTCCCACAGTCGTCGTAATGCCAGTTCAGCCCATCCACTTTTACTGGAGTGTCCGCTTACAGCGATAACTATATCGTCGGCAAAACGGTGATAGTTTACAGCTTCGTAATTGCCATCAGCTGTTTTACGTCGAATGGTATCAAATGTCCAATCCACTTCATTGAGGTAAATGTTCGCGGCTAGTGGAGAAAATGGTCCCCCTTGCGGGACACCGATCTTTCCTGTTGCCTTAATTACCTGTTTTACAAGATGCATAACCTGTGGGTCTTGGACACGTTTCGCGATTTTCTCCAATAATATGTTGTGTCGGATTGTATCAAAGTAGCGTGACAAATCAACATCAATTATTATGGTCATACGGCGCAATATACTGCGTCGTACTTCTGCCAATGCCTGATGTGGAGAGCGTTTCGGCCGAAACCCATACGAGTTTGGACAGAAATCAGCTTCAAAAATTGCTTCTAATATGAGTTTTAGCGCTCCTTGTACTACACGATCTCGTATACACGGAATTTGCAGAGTTCGCATTTTGCCGTTTGTCTTTGGGATTTCTACTTTTCGATTGGCTTGTGGTTGGTATATTCCAGCTTGTAATTCTTCTTGAATACCCGTTAAGAATGGGATAACTCCTTCTAGTTCTATATCAGCAAAACTTTTTCCATCAATGCCTGGGGCACCATTGTTTTTCCTCGCCTGTTGATATGCTTCGTGAAGGGTTGTAATTTTGGTAATGTGGGTAAATATCCCCCAAAACCGGTGCGTAGGTTCAGACTTCGCCTTTCGATAGATTCGTTGCCTTAGTTCCTGCAAAGTGATGGGTGTTTTTGTCATAGCACCCTTGCCTCCTTTAGTCATACGAAATGTTTACAGGTTCGGATCCTTTCCTCCCCGCGTGTTTTGCTGCACGCAGATCTCTGGTACTACGATCCGTTCCGCCACCCTGACACCTACCGTTCTCACTTCCCGATCGCGGTTATAGAGACGGTCTCCTCGATGAGATTTCTTCATCGGGTGTCGAGGGCTTCTCCAGTTTCCACATTATCTTTCTCTCCATGTCGCCGCTGATACCCCGCCGGTGAGAACTGCCGTTCCAGACTCGTTTCGGTCAGTTCTTGTTGCTTTCGCACGTTATCGACCGTCTCAGCCACCGGAATTGCGTGTAACGAGGCTACATCTACGTTCACTGTACGTTACAACCTGGAGATTTGCCCACATGCCTTTTGCATGTGATGTCAGAGGGCTTCGCCATGTCGCTTTCACTTCATGGCGCCTCTCAGGCTACGGGAGTGGAGTCTATTCTCCCGATTGGACTTTCACCAACTAGATAATGTGTCCTTATCTGGACACGCCGATCTGCCAGCGGAGGGAGTAAAAATCATGGATTTGTTCCATCGGAACCACTTCCCAAGGCGTATTCGTAACATATATGTTGATACCCGTTAATCGTTTACTCTTTTCTGAAAATGTAATCCCCTTTTTACTTTCGGTATAGCTTTGTTTTTTTCTACGTTCCAGTATTTGTTCCTCTGTTAATCGGTAGATAATTACTCTTGTAAATAATCTTTGATTCTTGCCAATATACGACTCTTTTATTTCATACGTTTGTCCTGGTTTTAACGTGTGCATAATGTTCTCTAAATCAACTTGGATATACTGTGACTGTTTTTTGATTGTCCCATTTCGAAAGTATTCTGGAAATGGATTTTTCGTATAGACGGTATGGTTTAACTTAAGTCTTGATATATAGCACACGCCACGTTGATCCATTTGATCTAAGTCTTCCAATGAAAAATATCCTAAATCACGAATACACAGATCACCCGGCCGTAAGGTATCTAAGCAATCTGTTCCAAATGTTTTATCATTATTTTTTCCAGGACCTACCTGGAAGTTTAAAAACTGTCCGCTGTGTAAGTCATATTCTAATTGAATCTTGATACCTGCAGTTTGTGCACAACCACCTGACCCAGGATATACATGTGCTAAATGTTTCGGTACTTGGAAAATCGTCGCATCTAAAATACGGATTCGTTGAAAATACGTGAGTGCTGCACTTGAAATGGCTGATGTTTTACAAAGTTTACTTTTCCATAATGCAGAAAAAATATATTTCAAAAATTCAACCGCTTTTTTATCAAAGCGTTTATTGAGTCCTTCTGGACTCATAAGAGTGCCTGTGGCGGCGTGTAATTGACTGCATAGTCGAACGAGAGAATCACTCGCTGTACGTTGACTGACCCAGATACATATGGTAGCTAATTCATTTCCTGAAAACTTTCGTTTTCTTTTTACAAAACCTAATTCTTTAGCGAGTTCTTCCAAAAGAGAAGGGGTTAAATGACGATACAGCTCTTCAGAAAATAGTTGTAATTCATCTTGAATTGAAAGATTCATAAAAAATGTCATCCTTTCTAGCTAGCTTTTTAGAAAGAATAACGTTTTTTGACACTTGGGGGTAGTGCAAATTCTTAAGTTGATGGGCATGGGGTATTCACACCACTTTGGCGTAAAATAGGGGCTTTAATTAAAGAACACAATTTACGAATAAGTTTTCATCCAAATCAATTTACGCTATTTACAAGCGACAAGCCACATATTACTACTAACGCTATTACGGATATGACTTATCATTATAAAATATTGGATGCTATAGGCATTGCAGATTCTTCTTACATTAATATTCATGTAGGTGGAGCCTATGGAAATAAAGAAAAGGCAATTGAGCGCTTCCATGAAAACATAAAAAAACTTCCTACACATATAAAAAAACAAATGACTCTTGAAAATGATGATAAAACCTATACAACCGCTGAAACTTTATCCATTTGCCAAAAAGAAAATATTCCATTTGTATTTGATTATCATCATCATATGGCCAATCTTTGCGAGGAACCACTAGAAGAGTTGCTTCCTGCAATTTTTGAAACTTGGTCACATACAAATATCTCTCCTAAAGTTCACATTTCCTCCCCGAGATCGGAAAAAGAATTTAGGGCTCATGCTGAATATATCGATTTAGAGTTTATTAAGCCTTTCTTACACATTGCAAAAAAACACAATCATAATTTCGATATTATGATTGAAAGTAAACAAAAAGACTTAGCACTATTCCAATTAATAGATGAACTTTCTGCTATAAGAGGAATTAAAAGAATAAGTGGTGCAATGTTACAGTGGTAAATTGTAACTTTGCACCATTTTTTCAAAAAAGTAATTTTTATAGTAAAAAACATTCTGTTTTATATGCTATTATTTAAATTAGCATTTTCTCCCCGAGATTCAACTTTATTGAAACGGAGTCATAATATGATTAATCAAAAAAAGTATATACAATCTGTCATAATATACATATTTATATTTGCTCTTTGGATATTCCTTATACCAAATGAGTCGAATATAAAAGAAATCGGGATTCTTTTCTTATTCTGTTTCGCTGCACTTTTTTCTTGCTATTGCTTATGTAAAGCGATTAGAAAAATGACGCATGGTGATAAATTATTTTGGATTTTATTATTATGTACTTGTCTATGCGGGTTAGCTATGGAAATAACTTTATTTCTTCCTTCACTTTCTATTCATAAGCAAGTTATATTCTCATATAAAGCATTACCTTTTTTTATCATACAATATGTTTTACTCTTTGTTGGATTTGCTATAAAGTTTATAAAAATTTACTCTATTAAGGGTCTTGCTCAATTTTCATTCGATAGCATCTTTATTGTTATTATGAACATTTATTTCACTTTAACTTTTATCTTGGACCTTTCAAGCTTCCGTATGTTAACAAAGGAAACTTGGATTTTAATTGGCTATTTTATTGCACAATCATTAGTAATTTACGCCGTTATTAGTCTATATAGAAGAGAACAATATTCTTCTAGTAGAATCGCATTAATTATCGGTTTCACTATTATACTCGTATACGGTTACATTCATCTGTTTCAATTAAATTTTGGGATGAAAACTTCTCCTGAATTTAATTATTTAATACACACTGCTTCTATTTTATTAATTGGACTTTCTTCCATACTATATATCTTGGATAAACCAATGCAACATGAAACGAAAGCAAAATATTATCGATTCGATTATGTACGTTTTATACTACCTTATTTTAGTATAATTATTACTTTTTCCTTTATTATCATTCAACCTTGGGATGATAAATTTATGTTAATTGGTCTCGTATTATCACTTATTTTGTTATTCTTGCGGCAACTTTACATGTGGAAAGATAATCAAGCACTAATCCTTACATATGAACAGTTGACTACACAACTAGAGGATGAAGTTGAAGAAGGTGCATTTGCATTATCAAAAAGTGAACAACGCTATAAGTCTTTATTCGAAGATCATCCCGATGCCGTTTTCTCTTTAAATATGAATGGCATTTTTCAACAATCTAATAAGGCTTGCGAAAGCTTATTTACTGCCTATTATTGCCAAGTGGCAAGCTATTCTCTGGTACACTTCATTGATTCAAAAGACCACGAACTACTAAAGAAGGCTTTACAAATTACAAAGGAAGGTAGGCCACAAACGTTAGAAGTTCGGACAAAAGAACAAGAAGGCTATTATTATTATCTTCATATTACACTTATCCCTACTTTTATAAACAAAGAAGTGGTCGGAATGTTTGGGATAGCACGTGATATTACCACCTTATATGAAAAACAAAAACAAGTAGAACATTTAGCCTTTCACGATGCACTTACTGGATTACCAAATCGCCGAAAGTTCGAAAAAGATTTAAAAGCCATTTTAAATACAGCTCAAACTAACGCAAATGATGTCGCCGTCATATTCCTTGATTTAGATCGATTTAAAAAAATTAACGATAGACTTGGTCATGACGTCGGAGATTTATTATTAATTGAAGTAGCAAAAAGATTACGCGGTTGCTTGCGTTCAAAAGATATCGTCGCTCGTCAAGGTGGAGATGAGTTTACAATTCTATTACCAGAAATGTACTCAGAAAAAAGTGCAATTTTTATAGCTGAACAGATTTTAACTATTTTAAACAAACCATTCTTCATTCAAGGCGAAGAACTCTCTATTACACCAAGTATCGGAATTGCGATGTACCCTGATTATGGAACTGATGTAAATGAGTTAATGAAAAATGCTGATATGGCTATGTATCGTGCGAAAGCAAATGGAAAAAACAGATTTGTTTTCTTCTCAAAAGAAATGAGTATCGCTCAAAATGAAATTCAATTCTTAGAAGGTGAACTTTCAAAAGCATTACAACAAAATGAATTTTTCCTTGAATACCAGCCACAAGTAAGCACAAAAACAAAACAAATTATCGGTTTTGAAGCATTAATACGTTGGAAGCATCCAAAACTCGGTATCGTATCTCCTGCCCAATTTATCCCTCTAGCAGAGGAAACTGGTTTTATTATTGAACTTGGCAATTGGATTTTACGTACTGCCTGTTTAGAAGCAAAAAGATGGCATAATCAAGGTTTTTCTCACTTAAAAGTTGGTGTGAATTTATCTGTTGTTCAATTTAACCATGCAGATTTAATCCCAACTATTTCAAAGGTGTTGGAAGAGACAGAACTGAAACCAGAAGCACTAGATATTGAAATTACGGAAAGCATCGCAATTAATCAAAATCAATCTGTAGTTGCAAAACTAGAACAACTTCAAAATCTCGGTATTCAAATTTCAATCGACGACTTTGGTACTGGTTATAGTTCTTTAGCTTATTTAACAAAATATCCAATCAACACATTAAAAATCGCTCGAGAGTTTATTTGTGGAATTACAACTAGCCCTTTAGAAGAAGCAATTGTCTCTTCCATTATTACACTATCAAAAGAACTAAATTTAAAAGTGATTGCAGAAGGTGTAGAAACAGCAGAAGAATGGGAATTTTTACATAAACAAAATTGTGATCACATTCAAGGATTCTTTATTAGCAAACCTGTTTCTAGTAAAGACGTTTGGATGTTACTCCATAAAAAAACAACCGTCTAAGTAAGACGGTTGTTTTTTAGAACTCAAAAGGTACTTCATTAGCTAATTGTATCTCTTGATTATTATGAGAAATTATTTGGTTTTTCTCTAATGCTGTATCTCCTAATGAAATACCCCATGCCATCGCTAACGTTAGTAAACTACCAATAAGTAGTTTTTTCATATTCCATCACCCGCATTTTTTCTTTAAATATATCATGAAAAATTATCCAGACTTTATGCAATTATGCATATTTGTTCTTTATGTCTTTTTTATTTCTTCATTTTTTTTATAAGTGATTCTTTTAATTCATGGTTTCCTAATATATCAAAAAAGAAGCATGCTTTTTCGTAAGCATCTTCAATTTCTGCTCTATCACACCCAAGTTTTGCTAGGCATTCACCTTTTCGAAAGTATAACTGCCCAATCAATGTCATACTGTTAATTCGACACGATAGGTCAATGGCTTTATTTGCGTGACAAAGCGCTTCTTCGTATTGATTGTCTATGTATAATGCTTTTGCATGATTATGTCTCACCTTCACATCAAACTCTTTATTATCATGCAATGCCTCTAATTGTTTTAATATATTTTCAAACAAATCAATACCCTGCTTCAAATAGCCGTTTTCAGCATAAATGTTTGCAATTGCGTTTTCAATATAAAGGTTCTGATATACATCTATTCCTACCAGTTGTTGATTGAGCAATTTCTTTAATTCTAAAATGCAATATTCGTAATCGATTTTTTTCAATACGTAAGCAGCTACATAATATTGCCATTGAAGAAATTGCTGAAGCTCGGGATGATATTCTTCCTTTTTCAATTCATTGCATACTCTATTATAAATTTCTTTATATTTTTTTTGCTTACAAAGCAGAATAATTTGATCTTTTAACTGCTTATTCCTCTCAATATCAGAATAAATAAGTACCTCATAAAAATGAATGATGGGAACTTGTAATTTTGCTGCAATACCTTGCAATATATCCATACTTGGGTATACCGCGCCCGATTCAATTCGACTTACTTCCGATTGATGACATATGTTCTCGGATAACTGTTTTTGTGTTAATCCTCTCATCACCCTAATTTTCTTAATTTCACTTCCTAATTTTTCTGCGTGCATACTTACTCACCATCCCATTATAACAATCTAGTTTTTTAAGTTGTCATACCACTACAATAATGTGAATTCGACAATTTTTGATATGAAATAATGCATAATATATATATAATTCGGCAAATTTTTCATACAATTCATCTCACATACAATAATAGATTAGGAGTGTTATAGATGAATTATAGAAAACTTGCTAGTGCTTTCGTTACATTCGGTCTTCTTTGCCCTTTATCAACAGAAGCTATTCATGCTCAAGAGTTAGACAAAAGTGCAGTCAAAGTTGAAATTGCTCAGCCTGGTTTAACAATCGGGAAATTAACACAACCTCAAAATGATACGAAAGAAAATATTGCTAAAAAGTATTTAAAAGGTGAGGTAAATGGGGCGAAAGCTCAACAAGAACAAGTCACTACTGAAAAAAATGTAGATTTCCAACCTACAAATAAAGAAACTAAAGAAAATCAAACCGAAGTTCGCCTTGCACAAACATATAAAAACTATAAAGTATATGGCCAAGATCTCATTGTAAAAGTAGATAAAAATGGAGTGATCACAACTGTTAGTGGTAAAGTTGTTCAGAATTTAAATCAACAACCTAATCTTACTATAACAAATTTTTTGTCGAAAAATGAAGTAAAATCTAAATTACGCGATATAGTTCAAATTCCAAGTGATGCAGTTGAGACAGAATTCTCTAGCGAAACCGTTGTTTATAAGAAAAAAGATGGCTATTATACATTCGCAACTGTTATTACATTTACTTATGAAAACAATGAACAAATTATAAACGGCAATGCTATCGTTGATCTAAAAACTGGCGAAGTACTTTTCCAAGAAAAGTTCATTAAAAACAAAGAGAATAAGACTATAAATCAAGTAACATCACCTAGATTATCCCCTGCAAGTGAGCAAGGAACTGGGAAAAATGCACTTCAAGAAAACATCTCTTTCAATATTGCCAAAGGAACTGATGGGAAATTTTATTTAGCGGATTTATCACGCGGAAATGGTATTTATATTTATAATGCAAACTACGCCGATTCCCTCGGAGGATATAGTCAAGCTGGTTATCCAGGGACACTAATTTCAAGTAGCAATCCTAATTTTGCAGATAAAGAAGCCGCGGGCGCTATGAAGAATATGAGTGATATTTACGATTACTTTAAGAAAGAACATAATCTAAAAAGTTACGACAATAAAGATTCAAAAGTTGTTGCTAGTGTACACGGTTTTGATTCTACTGAAGTTAGTGATGGTGTAAAAGAAGACTATGTAAATGCATTTTGGCATCCCGCTTGGAACCAAATGGTATTTGGTGATGGTCTAGACGGAAAACTAACATCCGCTCTTGATGTAACAGCTCATGAATTTGGACATGCTGTATTTAGTGGCACGACGAAAAATAAAGTCGTGAGATATCCAAGCGCTGAAACATCTGCACTAAACGAGGGATTAGCGGATTTCTGGGGTACACAAATCGAATATTACGTAAAGAAAGATAAAGGAAACTGGATTATGGGCGATACATTAGGCGGCCTAACAATTCGTGATATCCCAAAGGAAATTGGTGACGGCGGTCATAAATTATATACAAATTTACAAGATTTCTATAACGATGGTAATAATCAAGAATCACACGTAAATTCTGGTATTATCAGTCACGTATTATATCAATTAGCTGAAGGTAAAACATATAACGGTGTTGCTGTTCAAAAGCAAGGAAATGAAAAAGTAAGTAAAGTTGTTATGCGTACATTGCAAAATTATGCAACTTCCGCTGAAGACTTTGAATCACTTCAATCTCATATTGTACAAGCTGCAAAAGATTTATATGGCACTGCCGTATCAAATGAATTTGCAAAGGCATTTGAAGCACACGGTTACAAACCGTTACAAAAAATAAATAAAGTAATAGCGGTACAATAATAAAAAAGAAGTTTACCAATCATAGGTAAACTTCTTTTCATATCCATCCCTTTTCTTCCGCAATTGTAATTGCTTCAATTCTATTTTTCGCATCAAGCTTCGCTAATACTTCAGAAATATAATTACGTACTGTACCCGGCGAAAGATAAAGTGCCTTCGCAATTTCGTTTGCCGTCTTTCCTTCTTTCGCAAGCAACAATACTTCCTTTTCGCGATCTGACAACGGATTTTGCTCCTGCCATAAGCCAAACATTAAATCTTGGGAGACCTCTCGTTTCCCCTTCATTACATTACGAATTGCTGCCGCTAAATCTTCACTTGGGCTATCCTTTAATAAATAGCCGTGCACACCAGCTTTCATTGCTCTTTCAAAATATCCCGGCCGTGCAAATGTTGTTAAAATCATTACTTTGCATGATGATTTTTCTTTCTTTAACGCTTCAGCAACATCTAATCCACTTTGAATCGGCATTTCAATATCCATGATACTTATATCCGGTTTTAACGATTCAATTAATTTTAGCGCCTCTTCCCCGTTTGCCGCTTGTCCAATTACTTCGATATCATCTTCTAGATCAAGCAGAGCCCCTAACGCACCACGAAGCATCCGCTGATCTTCTGCAATAATAATTCGGATCATGCCCTCACCTCATCTTTTCCTGTTCTAATAACAACTGGAACTTTTACTGTTAACAACGTCCCTGGATTGATTGTACCTAGTTCAACAAATCCATCAATAAGAGCAATTCGTTCTTTCATGCCGCGAATACCATTTCCATCATGATTTTGATCTGTTAAACCGATTCCGTTATCTTCTACTTTCAAAATCAGTTCACCTTGTGATTCTAATACAGAAACTGCGCACCGCGTCGCCTTACTATGTTTTACAACATTTGTAACAGCCTCACGTAAACACATCCCGACAATATTTTGTTCAATTGGTGATAACGAGCTCGATCTTGCTTCTTGCCTCACTTCTAATTCAATATTAGCTGCTTGTAAGATCGCTTTTATTTGCTCTAGCTCTTCTTCTACCGTAATCATACGCATATCAGAAATTAATTCTCTCAGCTGTTTTAAGGCTGTACGAGAAGTTTGTGTAATTTCCTTCGCTTCCGCACTTGCACGCTCTGGATTTTTCACAATTAACTTCTCTACAAGCTGGCTTTTTAAAGTAATAAGAGATAACGTATGCCCTAATGTGTCATGAAGATCTCTTGCAATCCGCTGCCGTTCTTCACGTTTTACTAAGTCTTTAATTTGCTCGTTCGCCTCATCTAATTGATTTCTTAACATCTTTTTCTGATTAAAATTACGCATACCAAATGGCGTAAGAAGCATTAAAATAAACATCGGAACGATATTTACTAAACTTGTAGTTGTTATTTGATTCATATTTACAAATAAAAATGCTCCAAGCATTATAACTAACGAGCATAACAGCACTCGAAATACTTTCTTATTTGGCGCAAATCCCATCGCACTTGCTGTGAAAAAGCCAAAAAATATCATAAAAGGATTATAAAATAAAGCAAATAAAAAGATGAGTATCATTTGAATGCATGCCCATAAAATAAACGTCTTCTGAACAAAATATAGCTGACGGTATGTGATAATAAAAAGTATCAACATACCGCTTCCTAGCACAAGCTTCCACCCTGATGCTTGTGCTAAATGGTAAATTGGAAATAATAAATACACAAGCCACATGTACGGAAAAAATCCCATATGTTTTGGAAAAATCTCAATCCTCTTCTTCTCTATCATTTATACCGCTTCCTGTCTTTTTCTTATATATATTGATACTACAACAAATATAAGGAAATAACCTCCTAATACCGCGATATTTTCCCATCCAATTGATTTTCCAGCTACAATATCCCACGCACCACTTCCAAAATGGTATGTTGGTGTCCATTCACCAATCGTTCTTAAGATTTTTGGGAATACTTCAATCGGCATCCATAACCCGCCAACTATAGCTAAACTCATATTTAAAATATTTGCTAAGCCAGCAGCTGCGTCCGCCTTCTTAATGGAACCTATTACTGTTCCTAACGCTAAAAATGGTGTTACCCCTAATAATAACCATAACCCCGCACCAATCCATTGCCCTACCGTTAACTCAACATGATTAATTAGTATCCCTGCAATAAAAATAACTAATATTGAAAAAGCATTTACTACTGTTTGAGCGATAATTTTTGCTGTTAAATATGCTCCCTCTGGAAGCGGTGTAATTTTTAAAAGATGTGTCCATCCTTGCCCTTTTTCCTGAGAAAGTCTCACACCGAAACTAAAGAGTGCAGTCCCTACAATACTGAAAGTTGCCATCGAAATTAAATAATGTGCTTTCCACGCATCTCCGTTTTGTGGTACTTGAACAACATTTGTAAAAATGTAGTAAAACATAACGGGCATTAATAATGAGAAAAAGATAAATAATTTATTGCGGAATGTACGTAAAATTTCTATTTTGCACTGCATCCATAACGCTCTCATGCGATTTCCTCCTTCTGATTTGCGACAAACTGTTCAAATGCCTCATCAAGGCTTCCACGTTCAACTGAAACATCTGTTACAGGTAAACTCCTTTGATAAATGGCTTTTAAAGTTGCATCCGTATCCTCCGTTGTTAAAATGAAGCGTCCTTCGTTTGACTTTACTTCTGTTACATTTGGTAATTCCTTTAGTAATTTTGTAGGAATGCTTTCCTTTGAGTAAAATGTAATTGTTTTTCTCGAAATCGTTGCTTTCATTTCGTCTGGTGTAACATCTGCGATAATCTTTCCGTTCGCAAATAATAAGATACGATTTGCTAAAGCATCTGCTTCTTCTAAATAATGCGTCGTTAAAATAATCGTTTTCCCTTCACTTGCTAACTTTCGAATCGTTTCCCAAAACGTTCTTCGAGACGTAATATCCATTCCGACTGTCGGCTCATCTAAAAATAACAAATCCGGATTTCCCGCAAGTGCAAGCGCAAAGTTTAACCTTCTTTTTTGCCCACCTGATAATTTCTCACATCTTTGCTTTCGCTCTGATTCTAAATTTGATAACTGCAGTAACGTCTCTTTCTCTATAGGATTCGTATAATAACTACGGAATAACTCAATTGCCTCTTCCACCGTAATACTATCAATGACACTTACTTCTTGCAGCATCGCACCGAGGCTATTACGAACATCTCTATGCTTTGGACTCTTTCCAAATATAGAGACCTTACCTTCCGTTGGTTCCTTTAACCCAAGCATCATCGACATCGTCGTTGTTTTCCCAGCACCATTCGGACCAAGCAACGCTACTATTTCCCCTTTATTTACATGAAATGAAACATTATTTACTGCGTTTTTATGTTTAAATGTTTTAGAAACATCATTTACTTCAATAATCTTTTCCATCTCTCCACCCCCGCTGTTTCTTATATTTACATTGTATTCCTTGGAAAACTTAGGAAACAGTATGATGCGTCATGACATCGATATGACAATTGTCATGTATTCTTTATGAGAGGAATCAACCCGCATACCGCAAGCGAGTAGCAGGACGAAAATAAACATGATACAATCGGATAAGATATATATTCGAGGAAGGACAGTGGTTTTCATGATTATTCGTAATGAACAAGATTTAGAAGGCTTACGAAAAATCGGCCGCATCGTTGCGCTTGCACGTGAAGAAATGAAAAAACAAGCGAAGCCAGGTATGACAACGAAAGAGCTTGATTTGATCGGTAAAAAAGTATTAGATGAGCATGGTGCTATTTCTGCACCTGAAAAAGAATATGATTTTCCAGGTGTAACTTGCATTAGTGTAAATGAAGAAGTTGCTCATGGTATTCCAGGAGATCGTGTATTAAAAGAAGGCGACTTAGTAAACGTCGATGTATCTGCTGCACTTGATGGCTATTATGCAGATACAGGCATTTCATTTGTTCTTGGAGAAGACGAGGCAAAAGAAAAACTTTGCCAAGCAGCGGTTGATGCATTTTGGGCAGCAATGAAAAAGGTTAGAGCTGGCTCAAAACAAAATCAAATTGGTCGTGCTGTTTCAAACTTCGCACATAAAAGTGGATACAATGTTATTCAAAACTTAACTGGTCACGGCATTGGTCTTAGCTTACATGAAGCACCAAATCACATTTTAAGTTACTATGACCCAATGGATAATGCACTTCTAAAAGACGGTCTTGTTATCGCTGTAGAACCTTTCATCTCTATGAAAGCTGATCATATTATTGAACGTGGTGACGACGGTTGGACATTCGTTACACCTGATAAAAGTCTTGTTGCACAATGTGAACATACCGTTGTCGTAACACGCGGTGAACCAATAATCTTAACAGAAATCTAATACCAAAAACGGCTGTTTTGTAGATTTATTCCACATAAAACAGCCGTTTTTTATTTTTGGGAAAATATGTGAACTAGTGTTGAACTCTTTATCATTTAAGTATATAATCTTTAGCGGAGGTTACTTAAGCTTATCTTTACTAAAAAGATATTGTAACTAAGGAGTAAAACACCTTCTTTCTTATTGTTTAAACAGGCTCAAAAATGACCGTAGTAACGTGTTAGTCGAATATTCTGTAATCCTTATATTTCTCTAACAATGTAAGAAACTATCACCTTTCAACTTCGGTCCACTAATCGCACGACTCTCTTTAGACAAAATAAATGACTATTTTCAAAGTACATATTGTCTTCATTCTGACCAAAACCAACCCTATCTAGATTTTTATTTCCACATAACTTTAAGGCAAAAATAAGCCTTCACAAAGGGATACACTACATTGGTTAGTATGTATCGTAAAACTTACCTTTATAACCATTCTTTTTTACTAGATATACATGAAAACTATCTCACATATAAAGGTCTGATATCATTATTTATATCAGTATTTTTTTCGACATTTTTTGTCGAATTGTGTATATTTCCATAGAACTGTGTAAATATACATTTTGTTTTACGTTAAATAATATTGCTTTGAACATAATTCTGTTTGTCTGAGAACGCGTATAGAAACGGAGGGATAACAAAAATAAATAGCTTATAACAAATACTTTTAATATTCCATTTGTTCATGTGGAATAAGTCCCCAATGGACAAATGAATGTTCAGAGGAGGAAAAATGAAAAAACTTTTTAATGTATGTTTAATTGTATTCGTACTATTTTCGCAACTTGCTAGTTTTCCATACAATCAAGTAAGAGCGGAAACCTTAACAGGAGATTCCTTATTTGACACTGTTGAAATGAAAGATGCGACGAATCATATTATTGACGAATCAAAAAATCCTAACAATTTAATAAAGATAGGATCAACAAGTTGCACACGCAAATGATACAGCAGTAGTTCAAATACCACTTGCATTAAAAGTATCTAAAGATTTGCAAGGGGATTTAGTAACAGATCAAAAAAATATTGGTCAATATTTTATAACAGCTAAAGATAATAAATTAAAATTAATATTTAATGATCAAGTAGAAAATTTGAAAGACGCTAAAGGAAAAATTAAAGTTGATACCGTGTTTAACCCAACTTTAAAACCTGGGGAAAAATCAGTTCAAATCGCTTTTCCTTTAGGAACAATGGTTCAGCCTATATCAGTTCCTGTTCAAGTAGAAAACTATAAAGAAGATGGCACCAAACAGGATACTAATAAACAAGCGCAAGATCCAGTAGCTAAACCTGTTACTGACAATCCGGAGCAAGATCCAGCAACTAAAACTGTTACTGATAATCCGGAACAAAACCCAGCAACTAAAACTGTTACCGATAATCCGGAACAAAACCCAGCAGCTAAAACTGCCACTGATAATCCGGAACAAAACCCAGCAGCTAAAATTGCTACTGACAATCCAGAACAAAAGCTATCAAGCGACCCTGCTGAGAATACAAATTCAGGTCCAAAGCAAATAACAACAAACATTTTAACCGGTGTAAAGTTGACGGATAAAGACGGAAAACCATTTATAGAGGATAACCGTCCAAGTACAGATTCCCCTGCCAATATTGAGTTTACATGGGAACTTTTAAAATCAATGAATGTGAAAAATGGAGATTACTATATTTTTGATCTTCCTAAACATTTTAAGATTTACAATACAATTAACAGTCCTTTATATGATAGTGAAAACCATCAAATTGGTAATTTTACTGTTACAAAAGATGGAAAAGTCACGATGACATTCAACGATTATGTTGAAGAGCATCCAGATGTTGCTGGTAACCTACAATTAAAGACAGAATTTAATAAAGCTGAAATTAAAGGTACAACAACACAAGAAATTCCTTTCCCGATTAAAGATAAGGATGTTTCTATTACAGTTGACTTTAAGCCTAATGTACAAACAGCTACGAATAAAAAGGGTTTACCTGATAGACCAATTAATACAAATGAAATTAATTGGAAAGTAGAGATGAACAAAACGAAAGACACCCTTAAAAACGCTGTTTTTAAAGATAACATTCCACAAGGTACAAGCTTAAATAAAGATTCTATTAAAGTTTATTATTTAGAAGTTGATGTTAATGGGAATGTAACGCGTGGTGCAGAAGCCGAGCCAACAGATTACAATATTATTTCATCAGATGGCTCAAAATTGGAGATTGCTTTCAAAGATTCTATCAATAAAGCATATCAAATCGAATATGCCACAAAAATTACTGATGAAAATATTAAAAGTTTCCGAAATAACGTTACGATAACGAGTGATAATCAAAAGCAACAAAACGCAAGCTCTACTGTAACGGTTTCTCGTGGTACACACTTAAATAAAACAAGTAAATATGATCCAAAGACGCAAACAATTGAGTGGACAATTACTTACAATGGTGATCAAAGAGAGATCAAAAAAGCAGATGCGATTTTAAAAGATATTTTTGACGATACACACGAACTAGATGCAAATTCTATTGTTGTAAAAAACGCTTCATATAATGAAAAAGGAACGCTTGTAACAGGAGACGCTGTTAATAATTACACTGTAAGTAACAAGAAGAATGGATTCGATTTACAGTTTAATGATGATATTAATAGTGCTTATGTGATTACCTATAAAACCAAGCCAACTAATAAAGTTATAGAAGATGGAAAAGTAAAAAATAAAGTTACAGCTGATAATGATTCAAGTAAAGAAAATGAAGCTAGCTTCAAGCAGCAAAATATTATTAAATCTAATAATAAAGCTGAAACAAATTATAAAGACAAAACAACAACTTGGACAATTATAGTAAATAATAACAACTATCCATTAAACAACGCGATTATTACGGACACCTTTGATCATGGTGGATTACAATTAAAAGATAAGAAACTAGAAATTAAAGACGGAAATTATACCCTTCAAGCTGGGACTGACTATGTTTTAGATGTAACAGATAAAGGCTTCAAAATTACTCTTATAGGTACGTATCAGTCTAATATGACAAAGACATTAGTCGTAAAATATACGACAGACTTTGATTATACAAAGCTAGAAAGTGGTAAAACTTCATTTAAAAATACAGGTAACCTTTCTTGGATAGATACGGATTCTAATCCACAATCAAATAAAGTTGAAGCTAATTTCGATTCTGATACTTTCACAAAGGCAAATGGTTATAAATACGGTTCTTATAACGCCCAAACGAAGGAAATTACTTGGATAATAGGCTTTAACTATAATAATGTTGAGATTAAAGATCCTTATGTTATAGACGTCATACAAGATAAACAAAAGTTAGTGCCTGGATCCATTGAAGTGCGCGATATGATTTTAAATGGAAATCCTGATAATGCACAACCTGGTAATGCTGTACCAACTGAGAAATATGAACTTGAAGAACCTACAGAGAACAATAAAAACACCCTAAAGGTTCATTTCAAACAATCAATTAATTCACCTTACTATATTATCTTTAAAACAAGCCTTGATGGTGAACTTATCCAAGGCACCTACAAAAACGAGGCAGATTTAAAAGATGGCTCTAAAATCGTAAACACCCTTACAGGTGACACTCAAGTAAATAAAGGTGGCAGCTTCGTTACTAAAAAAGCTGTGCAAGACGACAACTATATTAATTGGAGTATCGCAATTAACGAAAGCCAATCAACCATTGCAGATGCCGTTGTAACAGATGACCCAACCGAAAATCAGGTAATTGTGGAAGATTCATTCCACTTATATCCTACAACTGTTGATCCATATGGAAATTTAACAAAAGATACAGTAAACGAATTAAAAGAAGGAACAGACTATAAACTCAAAATAACAACAGACAATAATACCGGAAAACAACATTTCGAAATTGCCTTCTTGAAAAAAATTGATCGAGCTTATATTTTAGAATATCGCTCACTTATTAATGCAGACGATAAAGAAAAAGTAAGTAATAAAGCGAAAATCACAGGCAATAAGTTGACAGTTAAAAACACAGAAACTACTGAAACGATTGAAGTGAGAATGTCTTCTGGTTCAGGCGGAGGATCTGCTACTAAAGGCCGTGGAAACCTTGAAATTATAAAGGTAGATAACGACAATAAAAACGCACTATTAGCTGGGGCAGAATTTACTTTATACGATCGTACAGGTAAAACTGTTATCCGTAAAATTACAACAGACAAAGACGGTATCGCTAAATTTAATAATTTAAAACGCGATAAGTATTTATTAAAAGAAACAAAGGCTCCTGAAGGCTATGTAATTAGCTGGGATTTAAAACAAGGGAAAATTGTTGAACTTGGTACACAAGAGACTACAACATATAAACTTGCAAATAAGAAGTTTGTCGGTAAAGTAGTTTTAACAAAGTCTGATGACCTGAATAAAAACGTCACACTGCAAGGTGCCGTTTTCACACTACTTGATAAAGACCAAAAAATAATTTCAGAACACGAAAAATTAACAACAAATGATAAAGGACAAATTACTGTAGATAATTTAAAACCAGGAACATACTACTTAAAAGAAATAAAGGCTCCTGAGCATTATCAATTAGATGATCGACTTATTGAATTTACAATCGAGGAAGATCAAACAACAGTAATTAATAAAACGGCCCAAAACAGCTTAATTAGAGGCTCAGCTATCCTAACAAAAGTTGATAAAGAGGGTAATACTTTAGAAGGTGCTGTATTTAGTGTACGGGACCAAAATAACAAAAGAATTCCTGGTTATACCAAATTAACGACAAATGGTAACGGACAAATCGAAGCGAAAAATTTACTTCCTGGAGAGTACCAATTTGTTGAAGAGAAAGCACCTGAAAATTATGAAATAGATAAAAAACCGCTTAAATTTACAATTGATAAAAGCCAACAGAAAGCACTTACTGTTACCGCGACAAATCACCTCATTAAAGGTGGTGTCACTTTAACGAAAGTCGATGATGTCGATGGCACTGCCCTTGAAGGTGCTGTATTTAAAATTGTCGATGCGAATGACGAGAAACAAGTAATTCGTGAAAATATAAAAACAGGTTCAGATGGAAAAGTTACCGTTAAAGATCTAGAGCCTGGTGTTTATAAATTTATCGAAACAGAAGCTCCTAAGGATTATACGTTAAGTACAAACCCTATCGAGTTTACAATTGATAAAAGCCAACAAGCTCTTGCTACTGTTACGGCAAATAACAGCTTAAAAACGGGCGAAGTTGAATTATTAAAAGTTGATGAGTTTGGTGAGAAAAAACCACTTGAAGGTGCAGTATTCAAGCTTGTCGATACAAATAATAATGACGTTTCCCCTTACACTAACTTAACTACTGATAAAAACGGTAAAGTTAAAGTTAGTAACCTACGTCCTGGTACGTATAAATTTATTGAAATAGCTGCTCCTGAACATTACGTTTTACGAGCAGAACCTATTAAATTTACAATCGATAGAAGTCAGAAAGAAACTCTACTTGTGAAAGCTGAAAATGCTTTAAAACCAGGAGATGTTGAATTAACAAAAGTTGATGATATCGATGGTACAGCTCTTGAAGGTGCTGTATTTAAAATTGTTGATGCTAATGATGAAAAGAAAGTCATTCGCGAAAATGTAAAAACTGGTGCGGATGGTAAAGCTATCGCTACTGGCTTACGCCCTGGCGATTATAAATTTATCGAAGTAACAGCACCGAAGTATTACGACAAAAATACAAAACCAATTAAATTTACGATTACAGAAAGTCAAACAACTCAGGCTACTGTTACCGCTAAAAACAGCTTAACAAAAGGCGGTATTGAATTAACAAAAGTGAATGCTGCAGATGAAAAGGAAACACTTGAAGGTGCAGTATTTAAAATCGTTAATAGAGATACTAATGAAGATGTTCGTACGGACCTTGTTACGAATAGTAAAGGAATGCTAGTTGTAGATGACTTACGTCCTGGTAACTATGAACTTATCGAAACAAAGGCTCCAACTTATTACGATGTAAATGTAGAACCAATTGAATTTACAATCGAAAAAGGACAACAAAAACTCCTTCCACTTACATTTAAAAATAGTTTAACGAAAGGAAAAGTTAAACTTATTAAAGAAGATGATGTGGAAAGTAGTAAAGCTCTTGCCGGCGCTGTATTCACATTGCAAGACGCAACTGGCAAAGAAATTATGAAAGATTTAACAACAGATGATCACGGAGTATTAGTTATTCCTGATTTAGCACCAGGGGATTATCAATTTATCGAAACAAAAGCCCCTGAACATTATAAATTAGACAAAACACCTATTAAGTTCACAATTAAAAAAGGTAGTAAGGAAGATCTTCCTATCCCTGTTACTGTAAAAAATAGTTTACTTACAGGTGGCGTCACTTTAACAAAAGTTGATGATGTTGATGGCACTACTCTTGAAGGTGCAGAATTTATAATCGTTGACGCTCATGATACTAAAAAGGTAATTCGAAAAGGTTTAACGACTGATAAAAACGGTAAAATTACTGCTTCTGATTTACGTCCTGGAGACTATCAATTTATTGAAGTAAAAGCTCCAAAAGACTATACCTTAAGCAAAGACCCTATTCCGTTCACTATCGAAAAAAGTCAAAAAGAGAATATTACTGTTACCGCTACTAACGGTTTAAAGAAAGGTGCAGTAACATTAACAAAAATTGATGACATCGATCGTACGATGCTCGAAGGTGCAATCTTTAAGATTGTGGATATGAATGGTAAGGAAGTTCATACGAATCTTGTTACAGATAAAAACGGAAAAATTTCTGTTTCTGATTTACGCCCTGGAGACTATCAGTTCATTGAAACAAAAGCTCCTGAGCACTATGTATTAGATGAAACAACGATTCCATTTACAATTGAAAGAAGTCAAACGAAAGAGATCAATGTTACAGGCAAAAATGCTTTGAAAAAAGGTAGCGTTGAACTAACAAAGATTGACGATATTGATATAAATACAAAACTTTCTAACGCCGTATTTAATTTATTAGATGCAGACGGTGAGCTAGTTGAAGAAGGCTTAAAAACAAATGCTGAAGGTAAAATTGTTGTTGAAAATCTACGTCCTGGTACGTATCAATTCGTTGAAACAATTGCTCCTGAACATTACGATTTAGATAAAAAACCTATCGTATTTACAATTAAAAAGAGCCAAACTGAAACTCTTCATATCACTGCTACAAATGCTCTAACAAAGGGTGCAGTTAAACTTTCTAAAGTAGACGATATTGATGGCACTGTTCTTAAAGATGCAGTATTTAAAATTGTTAATATGAACGGTGATGTAGTTCATAAAGACCTTGTTACAAATGAACAAGGAATAATCGAAATTAACGACCTACGTCCTGGTGATTACCAATTCATCGAAACGAAAGCTCCTAAGCATTACGTTTTAGATGAAACACCAATCAAATTCACTATTGAAAAAGGACAGAAGAAAGTTATTTCTTTAACTGCTACAAATAGCTTAAAACAAGGTAGTATCGAATTACTTAAAGTTGATGATTTAAACACTCAAACAAAACTTGCCGATGCGGTATTTAATTTACTAGATCAAGATGGCAAAGTACTTAAAACAGATTTAAAAACAAACAGTGAAGGTAAAATCGTTATCGAAAATTTACGTCCTGGTACGTATCAATTCGTTGAAATAACGGCTCCTGAACACTATGATTTAGACAAAAAACCAATTATATTTACAATTGAAAAAAGCCAAAAAGATATTGCTACCGTTACTATGAAAAATAGTTTAACAAAAGGCGGCGTGGAACTTTCTAAAGTGGATGACGTCGATGGCACTACTCTTGAAGGCGCAGTATTTAAAATTGTGGATATGAATGGCACTGTAATTCGCAAAGATCTTGTTACGAATCAACAAGGTAAAATTAGCGTTTCTGACCTACGTCCTGGTGATTATCAATTCATCGAGACAACGGCTCCGAAACACTATGATTTAAACAAAGAGCCAATTCCATTCACAATCACAAAGAGCCAAGCTGATCCTATCTCCGTTACAGCTACAAATAGCTTAACGAAAGGCACTGTGGAACTTTCTAAAGTAGATGATGTAGATGGTACTGCTCTTAAAGGTGCGATATTTAAAATTACTGATATGAATGGTAACGACATTGGCACTGAGCTTACAACAGATGTACATGGAAAAATTTCTGTTTCTGATTTACGTCCTGGGGACTATCAGTTTATTGAAACGAAAGCTCCTGAACACTATAAATTAGATAGTACACCTATTAAGTTTACAATTAAGAAAAGCCAAAAAGAAAAGCTCCAAGTTACTGCTACAAATAGCTTAACTGAGGGTGCTGTAGAATTAATAAAAGTGGATGATATAAATCCAGATACAAAACTTTCTGATGCAGTGTTTAACATCATCGATGCGAAAGGTAAAATTGTTCGCACTGATTTAACTACTGATAAAGATGGGAAGATTTCAGTTTCTGATTTACGTCCGGGAGATTATCAGTTCATTGAAACGAAAGCTCCAACTGGCTATGATTTAAACGTTAAACCAATTCCTTTCACAATTACGAAAGGACAATCTCAGGTTACCTCTGTTACAGCCTTAAATAGTTTAACAACAGGTTCAATTGAGTTAACTAAAGTTGATATTGATCACCATGGAACACTTGAAGGTGCCATTTTCAATATTTTAGACCAAGATGGAAAAGTCATCCGAGAAGGTTTAAAAACAGATCAACACGGAAAAGTAATCGTAAATGATTTGAAACCTGGTAATTATCAATTAGTAGAAACAAAGGCTCCTAAAGGCTATCAATTAGATGCATCACCAATAAACTTTACAATTGATAAAGCCCAAGCTAAGCCACTACAAATTACAGTTTCAAATAAAAAAATTGAATCTTCTTCAGGTGGAGATGACAAGCCAATTACTCCTCCAAATAAAGAAGATAACAAAGGCAATGAAACATCTGAGAAACACGAAAACGGAACTTCCGAAGAAACATCGAATAAAACAGATAACAAACAGCAAGATGATCGAAATACGGATAAGCACCTTCCAAATACAGGTCATAAAGAAGACCCTACACAAACAGTAGGTATTGTTCTTCTACTAGCTGGATTATTAAGTATTTTAGCTACAAAACGCAAAAAAAATTATTAATAATTTTTTCACATCCAATCAATCTCTCAATTGATTGGATGTTTTTTTATACAAAAAGGACGATACATAAAGTATCGTCCTTTTAACGGGGTGAGGCTGCCCAAAAGTACGGAAAACCTTTGAACAGCCTCTTATTTTCATATGGATGCCTTACATATATCACTGATAATAATTATGAAATGCGGAAACATAATTACCATCAACTGATTCAAACATGAGAAATGAAACCCTACAGTGGTTCCATTCCTCTACATAATCTAAAGTTTGGGTACACTAGATTCATGCAATGTAGGAGCTTTCAGAGTAGAAAGCGAACCTTCGTTTAAAATGATAGCATACATATCTCCCTCAAAAATATGCAAATATGCATATATCGTTTTTTTATTTATCAATGTCAGAATATTGAAAAATAAAAGGTGTGAAGGTAAAATAAAGTCATTATCCGTCTTCTTTTGTCAGTCAGAGAGAATAGAAGAATAGGAGAGGAAAAAATGAGAAAATTATTGAAACAAAAAATAGTAAGCTCTTTGCTTGCTGTATCACTTGCTGTTAGCTTAGCTCCAATTGGGCAAGCAAAAGCGGATTCCACGTCAGAGGTTACACAAACTCCATCTATTACAAAACAGATTGATCCAAACCGCGCGATTGAACATGTTCGTTTCTTATCTGAAACAATTGGTCCTCGCCCCGGTGGAACAAAATCCGAAGAATGGGCTTCTCGTTACATTGGTATGCAGCTTAAATCAATGGGCTATGACGTAGAATATCAACCATTTCAGGTGCCCGATCAATACGTTGGATTCATTGAATCACCCCTATCAACAAAACGTAATTGGCAAGCTGGTGCCGCTCCTAATGCACTAATTTCTACAGAAGCTGTTACAGCTCCCCTTATCTTTGTTCAAGGTGGGACAAAATTAGAAGATATTCCAAATGAAGTAAACGGTAAAATTGTTTTATTTGAAAGAGGAACGACAGTTACCGACTATAATAAACAAGTTGAAAATGCTGTTAGCAAAGGTGCAAAAGGTGTTCTTTTATACAGTTTAATTGGCGGACGCGGAAATTATGGACAAACCTTCAATCCCCACCTAATGAAAAAGCAATCTATCCCTGTCTTTGGTCTTGCTTATGCGCAAGGAAATGCATTTAAAGAAGAAATCGCTAAAAAGGGGACAACAATTCTTTCCCTAAAAGCGAGACATGAATCTAAATTAACATCTCTAAATGTTATCGCCAAAAAGAAACCAAAAAAGAGTACAGGTAATGAAAAAGCAGTCGTTGTAAGCTCGCACTATGATAGTGTTGTCGGAGCACCTGGCGCAAATGATAATGCTTCTGGAACTGGATTAGTATTAGAACTAGCTCGTGCTTTTCAAAATGTAGAAACTGATAAAGAAATTCGCTTTATTACCTTTGGTTCTGAAGAAACTGGATTACTTGGTTCGGATTATTACGTGAATAGTCTATCCCAAAAAGAACGCGACCGTATTTTAGGTGTCTTTAACGCCGACATGGTTGCAACAAATTATGATAAAGCAAAGAATTTATATGCTATGACATCTGATGGCTCTACAAACTTTGTAACAGACGCTGCCTTGCAAGCAGGTAAACAACTAAATAATAACCTCATCCTACAAGGTAAATTCGGTTCTAGTGATCATGTTCCATTTGCTGAAGCTGGTATTCCTGCTGCTCTATTCATTTGGATGGGTGTCGATAGTTGGAATCCATTAATCTATCATATTGAGAAGGTATACCATACACCTCAAGATAACGTATTAGAAAACATTTCACCTGAACGAATGAGAATGGCATTAGACGTTATCGGAACAGGAGTTTATAACTCGCTTCAAAAACCTGTTCCTCAAACTGAACAGAAAGCTGCTTAATCATTTAAAAGACCACTGATTTTATGAACTGAACCCAAAAAATTAGACAAATATATTAAGCAGCTACTAAGGATTGAACTCTGTATTGCACAGGGGACAATCCTTTTAGTTTTGTTTTAATTCTTTTGTGATTGTAGTAATGAATATAAGTTTCTAGTTCTTGCTTAAATTGTTCCATACTTTCAAACTCTTTAAGATAAAGTAATTCAGACTTTAATAAGCCAAAGAAATTTTCCATGACTGCATTATCTAAGCAATTTCCCTTACGGGACATACTTTGGATAACGTTATGTTTTTTAAGCGACTGATGATATTGTCGCATTTGATAATGCCAACCTTGATCCGAGTGTAAAATAGGAGTTTCCTTATCATTCAAACATTGAAACGCCTTATTTAACATTTTAGAAACAAGGGAATAGGCAGGTCTATGTTCTATATTGTAAGCTATAATTTCTCCGTTATATAAGTCTAAAATGGGTGATAGATATAGTTTTTTACCATGTAAGTGGAACTCCGTCACATCTGTTACCCATTTCTCGTTTGGTTTTGATGCGTGAAAATTACGTTTTAAAATATTAGGAGCGAATTTCCCGACAGTCCCTTTATATGAACGATATTTTTTTAATCGAACAAGACATTTTAATCCCAGGATATTCATTAAACGTCGAACGGTTTTATGATTTAATGCATGGCCTCGATTACGTAATTCCAATGTAATACGACGATAACCATACCTCCCAAAATTCTCACTAAAAATCTCTTTAATTAATTCTTTAACTTTCTTATATTTATCTGGACGTTTCGCTTGTTTCATCCAGTAATAATACGTACTACGAGCGATATTAGCGACTTTCACAAGGTCAACGACCTTATATTTATGCCTTAATTCATAAATCAATTGCGCTTTGTCTTGGTCTGTGATGTTTTCTTCTTTTGAACTAAGGCATTCAACTTTTTTAAATAGTCATTTTCCATACGCAGACGTTCATTCTCTGCTTGTAGCGCTTCTATAGAACCTTCAAGAAATACTTCGTTTTGTTTTAAATGTTGGAGCTTAGCTTTTTCTTTGGCCATGGTTAGACGCCCCTTTTTCTTTGATTTTAGGGCATCTAATCCTTCTGTTTCATAAGCTACTTTCCATTTTCGGAGTGTTTCGCAAGAAGGAATATTAAAAAAAGCAGCTGTTTCTCTCAGAGATGTCCCATTTTCATTCATATAATGAATTACATCTAGTTTATACTCGAGAGGGTAAGTTGTATAGCGTTTTTCAAACGCCTTTTCCCCTGAAAATTCAAACCGTTTAATCCATTGATAAAGTTCTCTAGGATGAACCCCTATAGAATTAGCAATGGTTTTTCCGCCTTCCGTACCTTCTAGATATCGTTTTACTGCTTGTATTTTATCTTTTGAAGAAAATTTAGCCATAAAAAATGCACCTCCAATTGTTAGTTATGTGTCTAACAATTGGGGTGCACTTCATTTATCGGTGGTCTTTTATTGAGAAAAAATATATATGCATAAAAGCATATTTTATCCTACCCATTATCGTATACAATATTAATTGTAACAAAACTGATTACAACTAATAAGGAGGCTTTTTCTATTATGAAAAAAATGATTTTAGCAGGTGCATTAACTTTAGCAGGAATTACTGGAGCTACTGCGTTTATTCCTGAAACAAAAGTCGCTGCTGCCGCTCAAGAACAAAGCTTTACAAAATTTTATTCTTTGCAAACTGGAGGTAGTTCTGAACAAGAACCTATTTTCCTTCAAAAAGGACAAGAACTAACAATTCATCCTAACAGCAAAACTCCTAGTTACAGTGTTTATGACTCAAATCATAACCTAATTGGACGTTATTCTGATGGTTACGGCCGAATTTTCACTGCAAAAACAGATGGAAATATGTATGTTCAATTTCATGCACCTTACGTTTACTATAGTCCTGTTAGTTTTTCTGTTACTTATACTATTCAATAAAAAAGAGGTCCTTTATAGGGCCCCTTTTATTTCTCTTGCCAATTCACTTTTACAAATCCATCTTTTACTGTTAATCCGCTTATATTCAATACATATTCTTCATTTGCTTTTAAAGTAACTGTAAAAGTACCTTTTTTCGATTCACAAATTTCCTTTAACTCTTTTATACCTTCTCCTTGTCTTTCATACACACTAAAACATAAGTTTCCTCGTTTTGCATCTGTCTCATAAGAAAATGTCACTTCTGTATCCTTTTCATACTGAAATTCAATATCCTTACTGGCAATATCCCATGATGAGAATTTTGCCTCATAACTTGTTTTCCCTTGCTTCTCATTTGCTAAATATATATCCCCGGCTCTCCATGCATCATCTAACGTTTGTGCAAAAGTAAAAGCACTAAGTAATACAAACATTGTGCTTGCCAATATCGCAACTAATGTTACTTTCTGTTTTTTAACAAAATTCACCTTACATTCTCCTTCAACCTTCTTTTTACTTCTTCTTACCATATATAATAAAAACCCAATAAAGAATGGCAATATAACTGCTAAAATACTCCATCCTTTGCTCATTTGATGTGCTTTAGCATCTGTATATACCCATGATGCAACACATATTAAAAGTGCTATAAAAGCTAAAAACATCGTCACTCCAGCTACTTCAAATAGTACAAACGGATTAGCGAACTCTTTCATGTAATCTATACTCCTTCTTTAAAAATGACTGTATTACAACATATATCGGAATGTATACATGCATCATAATCACAATGGCTATCAACATAGGAATTTTATAATCCAAATGTGTGACAAATTGTTCTATAACAATTGTTAACAAAACAATCCAAATGGTGTGAATACAAATCATCCATTTCCTCTCTAACTTCTGAGCCTTTCGCACGCCCTGCTTCGTGTTATTTATTAGCTCTTCGCTTGGAGTTATCTCTTCTGCTAAGCTACTCTTTACCTTCTGTTCAAATTTATCTTCTGTCATAAACGAACCCCTCCAAATGTTCTCGCATTTGCTTCTTCGCATAATTAAGGCGATATTTCACTGTACCAATCGGTATATTTAATATTTCGCTCATTTCTTTATAAGAGTATTGTTCATAATAGTAGAGTACGAGCACGGTTTTATATTTTTCATTCAATAGCTGTATAACTTCCCGTATCATTTCCGCTTCCACTTTTTGAATAAATTCTTCTGATATATTCACATCATCTGCGAAATCTATTTCTCCACCATCTTCTTTATGAAATAAATCTAAGACGCGATCTTTCCATCTTTTCTTCTTGCGGTAAAAGTCATAAAATGTACGAACGCAAATTGTAGTAATCCACTTTTTATAATTATCCACATAAAAAAGTTGGTGCCTTGATGAAAAAACCTTTATCCACGTCTCTTGAAAAATATCTTCCGCATCTTCTTTCGTTTTCGCTAACTTATAGCATAAGGAATATATTTGCTGCTTATATATATCAATTAATTCTTCTATCTTTTCTTCCATCATAAGCCTCCTGTCATTTATATAAGACGACGCAAATTCCCCTTTTGTTTGATAAATTTTTTTTATTATCTCCACATAAAAAGGCAATCACAACATCGTGTGATTGCCTTTTATTTAAAAACGAAAGTCCGCTTCCGCTTTTCTTTATGTCCAGCTCTGCCTCCTAGCCCCTTCTGTCTAAGAACCTTCCCCACGAGAAGATAAAATGCATCTTCTGTGGGAAAGAACCTTAGCCTTCGGGACTAAACAGTCGGCTCCGCTTTTCTTTATTGTCCAGTTCCAGCGGCTAGAATACTCGGTGGCTTCGCGCCTTCCTCCGAGGCAAAGTACACCTCTCTGTCAGGAGCTCCATCCCCCTCCTATTCTAAACGAGCCGCTTCCGCTTTTCTTCATTACATTTTTTCTGGTGCAGATACTCCTACGATTGCTAATGCATTTTGAAGTGTAGTGCGTACTGCTTTCATTAACTCATAACGAGCTTTACTTAATTCTAAGTTATCTTGGTTTAATACTTTTTCTGCATTGTAGAAGCTGTGTAATGTTGCTGCTAATTCAAATGCATAGTTTGTAATACGGTGTGGTAGACGTTTTTGTGCTGCATCCGCAACTACCGCTGGGAATTCACCAAGTTTTTTCAGTAACTCTACTTCTTTCTCAGAAGTAACAAGTTTATAGTTCACATCTCCATCTACAGCTAATCCTAATTCTTCGCCTTGACGAAGGATACTGCATACGCGAGCATGAGCATATTGTGCATAGTATACTGGGTTTTCATTAGATTTTGATACAGCTAAGTCCATATCGAAGTCTAAATGAGAATCACCGCTACGCATTGCGAAGAAGTAACGCATTGCGTCCACGCCTACTTCTTCCATAAGCTCACGAAGTGTAACTGCTTTACCCGTACGCTTACTCATCTTCATTTTTTCACCATTTTGGTATAGTTGTACCATTTGGATGATTTCTACTTCAAGCGTGTCTTTATCGTAACCAAGTGCTTGAATAGCAGCCTTCATACGAGGAATGTAACCGTGGTGGTCAGCACCCCAAATGTTGATTAACTTATCAAAACCACGCTCTAATTTATCACGGTGATACGCGATATCTGGCGTTAAGTATGTGTAAGAACCGTCGTTTTTAATTAATACACGATTTTTGTCATCGCCGTAAGTCATTGAACGGAACCAAGTTGCGCCGTCTTCTTCAAAGATCTCTTCACGCTCTTTTAATACAGCAAGAGCTTGATCGATTTTTCCGTTTTTGTATAGTGATGTTTCTGAGAACCATACATCAAATTTAACGCGGAAGCTTTCTAAGTCTTTTTGAAGTTTTGCTAATTCATATTTTAAACCGTACTCACGGTAGAATTCATAGCTTTCTTTTTCATCAGCTTTCGCATAACGATCGCCGAATTCTTCTGCTAAACGTTTACCAATTCCAATGATATCCGCACCATGGTAACCGTCTTCTGGCATTTCTTTATCTAAGCCTAAAGCTTGCATGTAACGAGCTTCAACAGAAAGAGCTAAGTTATGAATTTGGTTACCAGCATCATTAATGTAGTACTCACGAGATACATCGTAGCCTGCTTTTGCTAATAGGTTACATAAAGTGTCACCTACTGCCGCACCACGTGCATGTCCTAAGTGAAGGTCACCTGTTGGATTAGCAGATACGAACTCAACTTGTACTTTTTCACCTTTACCAGTATTCGTTTCACCGTAAGCTTCACCAGCGTTTACGATTGTTGGAATTAAATCTGTTAAGTAGCTATTATCCATATAGAAGTTAATAAAACCAGGACCAGCGATTTCGATTTTTTCAATAGAAGCTTTTGCTTTATCGAAGTTTGCAACTAGTTCTTCTGCAATCATACGAGGTGCTTTTTTCGCAACGCGTGCAAGTTGCATTGCCATATTTGTAGAGAAGTCACCATTTGTTTTATCTTTTGGAGATTCTAATACAACGTTTGGAATCTGTTCTTCTGTCGCTAATTCTGCCTTTAATACAGCAGCCTGAATTTCTTCTTTAATCAATCCTTTTACTTGTTCTAAGGAATTCATTATTTTGCCTCCTTCAAATTAATTGTAATAGTATATCTGCCAGCTTCTTGTTCACTTAGAAGCAATGCGTAAGTTAAGAAGAGTTGTCCTTTTTTCTTTTCATCCGACCATTTAAAAAGAACGTTATCAGTCTTTGTTTGCAATGCAAACGTACCAAGTTCACTCGTATACGTACCAGTTGTCCATTCACCTTTCACATGCGTCTGACGCATAGAAACAGCACCTGAACGCATAATGAGAACTTGTTCATCTTGAATTTTAATAATTGTTTTCACTTCGCCTTGTTCGTTCGGCTCCTGGAATGTTACATATGTACCTTGACCTTTTACATAGTATTGACCATTTGCTTCAAAAGCAACGGTTTCCTTCCTCGCCCCTTCACGGATTTCTGTTACGAAATGAACGTGTACCGGCAAGCCTGCAAGTTGTTTCTCCACGTCTTGCACACCTTTCAAATGTTATAGATATTAAATACTACTTATAATAAATCACTTTTCCTATCATATCAAAAAAAGACTCTGTCTGTCTGCTGAAAAATCAGGAAAACTCCATTTCAAAAAATAATTCACTTCTACTTTATTTCATACGATAAAATATTTTTTAAATCTAAATATTCTTTCAATTAAAGAGGTGAATATAGTGATACCAACAAAGTTAAAAAAGGGTGATGAAATACGAGTGATTTCACCATCGTGTAGTTTAAGTATTGTTTCAAATGAAAATAGAAAACTTGCTATAAAGAGATTAACCGACATGGGCTTTCAAGTTACATTCTCAAAATATGCCGATGAGATAGATCGATTTGCTTCCTCTTCTATTTCTTCCCGCATTCAAGACCTCCATAAAGCATTTGGAGACCCTAATGTAAAAGCTATTTTGACGACACTTGGCGGATACAACTCCAATGGTTTATTGAAACATCTCGATTATGATCTAATTCATAAAAACCCGAAATTTTTCTGTGGTTATTCAGATATTACTGCTTTAAATAATGCAATTTACGCAAAAACAGGTCTCGTTACATATTCAGGACCCCATTTCTCTTCCTTTGGAATGGAGAAAGGGCTCGAGTATACAACCGATTACTTTTTAAAGTGCTTAACTTCTAATGAGCCTATTGAAGTCCTGCCATCTGAAACATGGAGCGATGATTCTTGGTATATAGATCAGGAAAATCGAGAATTTATTAAAAATGAAGGATACGTTTCAATTCAGGAAGGAGAAGCTACGGGAGATATTATCGGTGGCAATATGAGCACATTTAACTTACTGCAAGGCACACCATATATGCCAAATTTAAAGGACAAAATTTTATTTATTGAAGAAGATAGTTTAACTGGAACATCTACTCTTAAAACTTTTGATCGTTATTTACATTCCCTTATGCAGCAGCAAGATTTTGAATACATAAAGGGAATCATTATAGGAAAGATGCAAAAAGGTGCAGAATGTACGATAGAAGACATTCAAGAAATGATTGCTTCAAAACCTGAACTTGCACATATTCCTATCATTGCAAACGCAAGTTTCGGGCATACAACCCCGATTTTCACTTTCCCAATTGGTGGACGTGCAAAAATTATTTCTAACAAGGAAAAAACATCTATCACTATTTTAACGCACTAAAAAGGAGCGAATGAGTCGCTCCTTTTATGGTTTTTCTATTTTTTCCAACGCTTTTTGTGGAATAGATTCTTTCGGGATTTCAGCCCATCCTTTTCCTTGCATACCTTTTGCATAAATTTTTATAAACGCCCCCGTATGCAATTCACGGTTCATCATTCTTTTAATGATCTGTAACTTTCCGTCTTCTGTATACCCTTTAAAAGTATACAAGTATTCTCCGTCTTTTTTCTCACCTTTATCTATAACCGCATAATAATCTTGTATTTCTTTATTTGAAAAGAAGTTGTCTACAAAAGCATGTACACCTTCTGTTTTTGTGTTCAAATAATACGCTGTTCCACCTAGAATAATGGCGAATATAGCTAAAACTTTAATTACCAATTTCATACATGAACCTCCTGTTTGCACTTCTTTCTCACTAGTATTATATCTATACTTGTATTATACGGAAAAGAGCATACTATACTCTATCTAAAAGTCTTACACTTTCCTTACATTATTGTAAGGGATTTTTTCTTACAGCAAGTTCCCAAGAAAAAATTTTTCCGTTTCATACACTTTTATATTATTATTGAATGATACGAATTTTTATTACAAAAATCAAAGGAGACAGTTTTCAAATGGCTATCTTGCAAGGTTTAGCACTATTACTTGTTGTACTTTGTCTATTTACACTTTTTAGTTACCGTGCGCCTTATGGAATGAAGGCGATGGGTGCTTTAGCTAATGCAGCAATCGCAAGTTTTCTTATTGAAGCATTTCACCGTTATATAGGTGGAGAAATGTTTCATAATGACTTTTTACAATCAGTAGGAGAAGCTTCCGGTAGTATGAGCGGTGTCGCAGCAGCGATTTTAGTCGCATTAGCAATCGGTGTTTCCCCCGTATACGCTGTTTTAATTGGTATTGCTACTAGTGGATTCGGTATTTTACCAGGATTTTTCGCTGGATACGTTTGTGCTTTCGTCGTGAAATTTCTCGAAAAGAAATTACCAGCTGGCGTGGAATTTTTAGCAATCCTATTTATCGCTGCACCAATCTCACGCGGAATGGCAATGCTTATGGATCCGCTTGTTAACGCAACACTCGGTAAAATCGGTTCTATGATTTCAGTTGCAACTACAGAAAGTCCTATCATTATGGGTATTATGCTTGGTGGATTAATAACAGTTATTTCTACCTCTCCACTAAGTTCTATGGCACTAACTGCAATGCTTGGATTAACAGGTTTACCAATGGCGATTGGTAGTCTTGCCGTTGCCGCCTCAGCCCCGATGAACTTTATTTTCTTTAAACGATTAAAAATTTGTTCAAAGAAAGATACAATTGCTGTAGCAATCGAGCCTTTAACACAAGCCGATATTGTCTCAGCAAATCCAATTCCTATCTATATGACAAATTTCGTTGGCGGTGCACTTGCCGGTATTATTACATCGCTATTCCAACTTGTTAATAATGCACCAGGAACAGCATCACCAATCCCAGGACTTCTTGTCCTATTCGGATTTAATGACGTTGTAAAAGTAACAATTGCTGCTATATTATGTGGAATCGTTACCACTATTGTCGGATACATCGGATCTATTGTGTTCCGTAAATATCCAATCCGCTCTGCTGATGAAATTCGCGGAGTTACTTCGGAAGAGAAGGTTGCATAAGAAAAAGAGCTATTCCCATCGTTTGAGAATAGCTTTTTTTTGTGTTGCGTAACGGTAAATGAAATTATATCGGCGGTTTTTTTAATATATCAGCGCAACTCGAATTATATCGGCGATTTTTTTAATATATCGGCGCAACTCGAATTATATCAGCGATTTTTTTAATATATCGACTTACCGACACATAACGACAAAATAAGAGCCCTCTAATCATATAGAGGGCTCTTACTTTATCTAGCTGCAGCGGCTAGAATGATCGGTGGCTTCGCTTCTTCCTTCGAGGCAAAAAGCGCCTCTACGTCTGAAACTCCATCCCCCTCACATTCTGAGCGAGCCGCTTCCGCTTTTATTTCACCCAACCGAGCAGCATTTCCCGCACGAATTTGCTTGCTGCGACTGGTGTTTGATCACTATGGTCGTAGACTGGAGCTACTTCTACTAAGTCTGCTCCAACTACATTTATATTTGAATTTGCAATTGCTACGATGGAATCTAATAATTCTTTAGATGTGATACCGCCAGCTTCTAATGTTCCTGTTCCTGGAGCGTGAGCTGGGTCTAATACATCAATGTCGATTGTGACATAGACTGGGCGGCCAGCAAGTTTCGGTAATACTTCTTTTAACGGTTCTAATACGTCAAATTTGTATAAGTTCATACCTACTTCTTTCGCCCATTCAAATTCTTCCTTCATTCCAGAACGAATTCCGAAAGAATATACGTTTTCCGGACCAATTAAATCACACACTTTACGAATTGGTGTAGAGTGGGATAAAGGCTCCCCTTCATACGATTCACGTAAATCAGTATGAGCATCCATGTGGATGATTGCTAAATCCGGATATTTTTTTGCCATTGCCTTAAAAATTGGCCAAGACACTAGGTGCTCACCGCCGAGACCTAGTGGAAACTTATCGGCATCTAAAAGTTTTGATACATACTCTTCAATCATGTCTAAGCTGCGTTGTGCATTTCCGAATGGTAATGGGATATCACCCGCATCAAAATATTTTACCTCTTCTAGTTCACGATCTAAATACGGGCTATATTCTTCAAGACCGATTGATACTTCACGAATACGTGCAGGGCCAAAACGAGATCCCGGACGGTAACTTACTGTCCAATCCATAGGCATCCCATAAATAACTACCTTTGACTCTTCAAAACTTGGATGACTTTTAATAAATACTTTACCTGAATAAGCTTCATCAAAACGCATATTCTTTTCCTCCTTATGTGGAACTTAAGGTATCCCAACCTTTCACTATTTCTCAAATTTGGAGCGAATTGCTCCTCTTTCTCGATTTACCGGGTCTTCTTTTTAACAACAAGAAGACGATTTTCTCTACAGAAGTGTAAGTAGCTAGCATGTTCAAGTCTTCTGGACAAACACCTTAAATGAGCTACTTACACTTTATTTGTTTGATACAATTCTCTTACTTAATTAAATCCCCAACAAATTTCGGTAATGCGAATGCTGCATTGTGTAATTCTTTTGTGTAGTATTTCGTTTCGATTTCGTGGAAACGCTCTTCACTTACTTCTAATGGATCATGTTTTTTAGATCCAATTGTGAACGTCCAAAGACCACTTGGGTAAGTTGGAATGTTTGCTGTGTACAAACGAGTAATTGGGAAGATCTCTTTTACGTCTTTAAACACAGTTGTAATTAGTTCTGGTGTAAACCAAGGGTTGTCCGTTTGTGCAACGAAAATACCATCTTCTTTTAACGCTTTTGAAATTCCAGCGTAGAAGCCTTTTGTAAATAGGTTTACTGCTGGTCCTACTGGCTCAGTAGAATCTACCATAATTACATCGTATTCATTTTCGCTTTCTGCGATATGTAGGAAACCGTCTCCTACTTTTACTTCTACACGCTCATTATCTAATGCGCCTGCAATTGATGGTAAGTATTGTTTAGAGTACTCAATTACTTTTCCATCGATTTCAACAAGAGTTGCTTTCTTTACACTTGGGTGTTTTAACACTTCACGAATAACACCACCATCACCGCCACCAACAACTAATACGTTTTCAGGGTTTGGATGTGTAAATAAAGGTACGTGTGCTACCATTTCGTGATAAACGAACTCATCTTTTTCTGTTGTCATAACCATGCCATCTAAAATAAGCATGTTTCCGAACTCTTCCGTTTCGACCATATCAAGTTTTTGGAATTCTGTTTGCTCCGTATGTAATGTGCGGTTAATACGCGCCGTAATCCCAAAATGTTTTGTTTGTTTTTCAGTGAACCATAGTTCCATCGTACAATCACGCCTTTCAATGCAAATTTATAATAGGGACATCATTAATGTCCCCTAACAAAAATAAAACAAAACATCCAAAATGTATAGTTAAAAGTACAAAAATACCGAAAATATATTTTAGTCAGAGGGTTCTAACATATGTGCGGAAAGGGTTTGCACCGCAAAAGGAAAGAAAACCCTTTCTTAAGAAAGGGCTTTTGTCTCTATTTCTACTGGTTTACGAATTGGAATTAGGATCATAATACAACCAACTAACACAACAATTCCACCTACTAAAAACGGACTTTGTGGTGAAACAGTATGACCGATAATTCCTGATAAAATTGGAGCAATCGCACCACCTAACCAACGAACAAAGTTATAAACACCTGACGTAACAGATCTTTCATAAGGTGAAATATCCATTACATAACTTGTATATAATGCATTGTTTAAGCCAGATGCCAATCCTGATAAAACGATAAGAGTAATTTGTAACCACATAATTTTCACAAAGAATAGTGCAATTAAGAAAATCGCAAATACGAGTAAACTACCCTTTAATAATGTTTTTGGTTCATATTTCCCTTCTAGCTTATGTGCTAAAATTGCAGAACCGTAAGCTAACGCAAGCCCCCATCCGCAAAATACAAAGCCTAATTGAATAGCTGATAAATGCATAATAAGTGGTGAATATGCTAACACAACGAAAAATCCGTAGTAGTATAACATTCCTGAAATCGCACCTTGCATAAACGGTTTATACTTCACCAGGTTAAGTAATTCTCCTACCCCAGCAGCCTTACGCTTCACTTTTCGCTCCGGTTCTTTTACAAAAAAGAATACTAAAATAAATGCTAAGAAGATTAAAATACTCGTCGCAAAAAATGGGTAACGCCAAGAATGTCCACCTAATATCCCGCCTAATAACGGTCCGCCTGCCATCCCTAAACCGATAGCTGCTTCATACAATCCTACTGCTTCATGAACTTCTTTACTTAATGCAATCAATAATGTCATCGCCGTTGCGAAGAACATCGCATTTCCTAATCCCCATCCTGCGCGGAAAAGAGATAATTGAGCAATCGTTTGCGATATACCGCATATAAACGCAAATACAGTCACGATCGCAAGACCAATCGTCATCATTCGTTTATCACCAAATCTCGATGCGAATATTCCAGCTGGTAACATCATGATTGCCATCGTTAAAATATAAGCGGTAAATAACATTTCAACTTGCCAATGCGTTGCACCGATTTTCTCAGCAATAATTGGCAAAATTGGGTCAACTACCCCTATACCCGAAAAGGCAAGGAAGGTAGCCACCACTGTAATCAATCTCCCTAGTTTTTGTTTGCTCTCCATTTTGATTACTCTCCTTTTGTGTTCTCTAAAAATGTTACTGCACGATGTAAACTATCTTCTAGTTCTGCCTTTACACGTTGCATTTGCTCCATTTTTTCGTCTAGCGTTTCCACTTGTTTTTCAAGCATATCTTTAATTTCTTGAATCACTTCACGATCACGAGGGTTTTCGCTATTTCTTCTTTGCTCCATTCTTTCTTTTAACGATAAAAAATGCTGCATCTCTTGAAGCGTAATTCCTAACACTTCTTTCGCTTCCACAATTTTTTTAATTCTGGCGATATCCCCGTCTGTATACAGGCGAATGTTCCCCTCACTACGTTCAGGGGGATGAATTAAACCAATTTCCTCATAATAACGAAGTGTACGTTTTGTCAAACCAACTTGCTTTGTTACTTCATCAATTTTATACATGTTTATTCCTCCCTTCACTTGATTATTACATTTTACGTTAACGTTAACTTTTGTGCAACTGTTAGACTTTTGTAAATGTTTGTCATATTCAATTGTATTTTCCCTAAAGCAGTTTCATAATGAAAGAAAAGAGATAATAAGGAGAATTTCACATGAGTAAACCACTTATTTTCGCTCACCGCGGAGTAAAAGGAACACATCCCGAAAATACGATGATTGCCTTCCAAGAAGCAGAACGCATTGGCGCTCACGGAATTGAACTCGATGTCCACTTATCAAAAGATGGTGAACTTGTCGTAATTCACGATGAAACCGTCGATCGTACAACAAATGGCGTTGGACTTGTTTCGGAAAAAACGGTAGAGGAACTACAATCATTGGACGCTGGTAGCTATAAAGACCCTTCTTTCCATGAAGCAAAAATCCCAACGTTGCGTGAGGTTTTCATTTGGCTTTCCACAACGAACTTACAACTAAATATTGAATTAAAGACAGATGTTATTCATTACCCAAAGATTGAGGAAAAAGCTGTTGCACTTGTGCGTGAATATCATCTTTCTAATCAAATTGTATTTTCATCATTTAACCATGACTCTGTTTCATTATTAGCAGAAATTGCTCCTGAAATCCCAAGAGCAATTTTATATGATACACCACTTTCTGATCCAATTGCCGAAGCAAAACATAGAGAAGCAAATGGATTACATCCAAACTTCCAGTTATTAACGAAAGAATTTGTGCAGTTAGCACAAGAGCAAGGGTATGTTTTCCGTCCATATACAATTAATGAATACAAAGATTTACAAACTATGATTGATTATGGTGTAGATGTCATCATTACTGATTGGCCAGCACGTGCCTTTGAGCTCCTTTCTTAATGGAAGGGGCTTTTTTATTTTCGAAATTTCATTGTTTAAAATAAATGAAAACCCTCAATACTAATACAATAACGCTTGTATTAATGAGGGGCTGAAAAAAGATGGATCAAACTATGAATCCAAAACTTAAAAAATATAAACGTCTTTTCTTCACCGCAATGTTTTCTTGCGTCCTTTTCTTCGTTTTTTCTTTTTTTGTTATTATTATAGTTGCAAAAATTATGGGACCTCCTCCTGTTGCGGTCCCGCAAACAAGCGTCTTTTACGCAAATGATGACACTGTTATAGGACAAAGTAATGAAATGCAAAAACGTTACAATGTATCTCTTAATGAAATTTCACCTTATGTAAAAGAGGCGACACTATCTATTGAAGATCAACGATTCTACAAACATCATGGCTTTGATATGAAACGTATTGCTGGTGCCATTGTTGCCGATTTAAAAGCGATGGCAAAAGTCCAAGGTGCTAGTACGATTACACAACAGTATGCTCGTAACCTTTACTTAGATCATGATAAAACGTGGAAACGTAAACTATTAGAAGCAATGTACACAATTCGCCTTGAGGTGAATTATAATAAAAATCATATTTTAGAAGGATATTTAAATACAATTTATTACGGACATGGCGCTTATGGCATCGAAGCTGCATCCCGTCTATATTTCGATAAAACGGCAAAAGAGTTAACATTAGCAGAAGCTAGTATGCTCGCAGGTATCCCGAAAGGGCCAAGTGTCTATTCTCCCTTTTTGAAAGAGGATCGTGCGAAAGGACGACAAGCTCTCATATTAGATGAAATGGTAGAACAAGGATATATTACGAAGCAACAAGCAGCCTTAGCGAAGAAAGAGCCACTAACTTTTGCCTCATTAGATACGAAAAAAGTAGCAGAGGTCGCACCATATTTCCAAGATGCTGTACAAGCTTCGCTCCTTCGTGATGTTGGATTAGACGAACAAGCTTTACAACGGGGTGGCTTGCGAATTTATACAACGCTAGACCCTAAACTACAAGCTGTAGCAGAACAAGCTGTAAAAGATCACATACCTGACACAACAAACATACAAACTGCTCTCGTCTCTATGAATCCAAAGACAGGTGAAGTGGCTGCTCTTGTTGGTGGAACTGATTATACTACGAGTCAATTTAACAGGGCTACACAAGCCATTCGTCAGCCTGGTTCTACATTTAAGCCATTTCTATATTATGCGGCATTAGAACGAGGATTCACGCCTGCTACGCGCTTAAAAAGCGAATATACTGTATTCACTTTAGGTGACGGCGTTTCAAAGTATAAACCGAAGAACTATAAAGATTATTATGCAGATGATTTCGTAACAATGGCACAAGCTCTCGCAGTCTCTGATAACATTTATGCTGTGAAAACGAATTTGTTTTTAGGCGATGACGCGCTTGCAAAAACAGCGAAACAATTTGGAATTAAAAGTGCATTAAAAGATGTGCCTTCTCTAGCTCTTGGTACATCACCAGTAAAACCAATTGAAATGGTTAACGCTTATAGCATGTTCGCAAATGGTGGAAAAGAAGTAAAACCTACTTTCATTCGCCGCATTATGGATCATGAAGGAAATATATTATACGATGCTCATTTAGAGAGTAAACAAGTTCTCGACAAGAGCAAAGCGTTTGTAATGGAAGAAATGATGACTGGTATGTTTAATAAGAAACTAAGCAGCTATGCTGCTGTAACTGGTCAATCGATGTTATCCAAACTATCAAGAACATATGCCGGCAAATCTGGTTCTACTGAAACGGATAGTTGGATGATCGGATTTACTCCGCAAATCGTAACTGGTGTGTGGGTCGGATATGATCAACCTAAATCTATTTCAAACGTAGCAGAACAAGGATATGCGAAGAAAATATGGACTGATACGATGGAGAAAGGGTTAGAGGGACAACCAAAAAAAGAATTTAAACAACCAAGTGACGTCGTAGCGGTTAATATCAATCCAGAGAACGGTAAAATTGCTACAAAAAATTGTCCTATTTCTGTGAAAATGTATTTCGCTAAAGGTACCGAACCGACTGAATATTGTATGGATCACGTCGATGATAAAGAAGAATTTGAAAAAACGACTGAAGAAAAGAAAAAAACAAGTTGGTGGAAAAAATATCTTCCTTGGTAAAAAAATAGCTGACGGGCATCCGTCAGCTATTTTTATTCACTTAATAATGCACGGCGTAATTCTTCACTAGATTCGTTCCAAATCGCTTCATTATGTTCTTTCAAGAACGTACCAAGTACCTTTTTAGATGATTCATCCATATGGTCAACCATAATGTGACGCTTCAATGATTTATCCATTTTATTTACGTGCTCTGGAAGTGATTTATATCCGCGGCGAATCTCACGGTCAACTGTCATTTCACAAGCTGTTACACCTGCATAATACGCACCTGTCGCAGTTCTTTCAATTGTTACCCAAACAAGCCAAAATGGTTTTCCGTTTGGAACTTCATCTTTATTTGTTAAAAACTTAATACCTTTTTCTACTGTACTACGCGCGTGCATCGCACCAATATCAACGAATGCAGTTTTCTCTAGTACATCAACAAATACAGGTGAAATGTTTTCTAAGCTTAATGCCCCAACACCAAATCCACCATGTCCATCTGTTGAATCATTTTTCACGATATTAAAACCGATTTTTTTCTTTTTCTCTGTCATATGTAAAATCCTCCTCACTTAAAAATTATAAAAGGCCAAAAATAGGCGCAATAATGCTATCTAAAAATACAAATACATGCGGAATAACTACCTGGAAAATAGGTTGAATTGTGTAATTACTAAGCGGTGTAATAACGAGAATTAATAACGCAATTGCCCCGTATTTTTCATACTGTGTCATTTTCGCGCGAATATTTGCTGGCGCTAAATCTTCCACAACTCGATACCCATCAAGTGGCGGGATCGGTAATAAGTTAAATACAAGTAAAACGATATTCAGCATAATAAAAATCTGGAAAAATTGAGCTAACGTATCTGCTACTGCAGATGGAATTGAGTATAATACACCAAATTTTACTAAGCTATACCAAATAATTAAACCAATTGCGCTTAAAATTAAGTTACTAATCGGCCCTGCAATTGAAACTAATATACCTGCAAGACGCGGTCTTTTAAAGTTATATGGGTTAACAGGAACCGGTCTTGCCCAACCGAATCCAAGAATTAATACTGCAATCAAACCTATAGGATCTAAGTGTGCCATCGGTGATAACGTTAAACGGCCTTGTCTCTTTGCTGTATCGTCTCCAAATTTATATGCTACATATGCATGTGCAAATTCATGAACTGATAATGCGATAATAATGGCCATTGCTACCAAAGGAATTTGGTGCAACGGGTATCTAAATAACTGATCCATGCTTCATCTCCTCTTCCATATGTCAAAAAAAGAAATTATTTGTTTTTTCGATTGTTCTTCCCCATAATCCGCTATAATAAGAGTGTAACTTACATAAAAGGAGCGATTGTACATGCCATACGTAACAGTGAAAATGCTAGAAGGACGCACAGAAGAACAAAAGAAAGCTCTTGCTGAGAAAGTAACAGCAGCAGTAAGCGAAACAACTGGTGCTCCTGAAGAAAACATCGTTGTTTTCATCGAAGAAATGTCTAAAAACCATTATGCAGTTGGCGGAAAACGCTTAAGTGACAAATAATTTCAAGTTTTTTCATAAGAAGCAGCCATTAGCTGCTTCTTATTTCTTTCCTTCTAACAACTCAATAATTCTCTCTTTATATTTTCCTTTTCTTCCATCTTCATAGATTAAATCATGTGGATAGAATAGCTTTTGATCCGTTCTTTTCTTACCTGTAATCGCCTCAACAATGTCCGACTCACGTGAAAGCTCTCTAAGCTCTCCGTTTGGCATAAGAAGTAGGATTGGTAGACGCTCTTCTTCTTCTCCTGCACGATAAAAGTCATACGGTAAGTCTGATGTTGAATCAACTACTAAATAATACTCCGGATCAAGTCCAATCTTTTTAAATAAACTACTTAATTCCATCCAATTATCTAAACCGTGTTTATCTGTAAACTCTACATATTTAAATAGATTTCGATTCATAAAACGGCGGCATAAATCGCTTAAAATTGAATCTTCTTCTTCCTGCCATACTTGGAAGTAGTAATACATAACGTTCTCGTCTAACTTTAAATAATCCTCTACTGTTACTTCTTCTTCAAATAAAGAATAGAAATGAACAGGATGATTTTTAAATGTATAATACTTCTCGTGCAGTGATTTCGCACGGTGTAAAATCTTCGTTAAAATAACTTCTGCACTTCGCGTTACCGGGTGGAAATATACTTGCCAATACATTTGATAACGACTCATAATGTAATGCTCAACAGCATGCATACCACTATTTTTAATGACTACTTGATTCCCATACGGACGCATTACACGCAGTATACGTTCCATATCGAAGTTTCCGTACTTTACGCCTGTAAAATAAGCATCTCTTAATAAATAATCCATACGATCCGCATCAATTTGGCTCGAAATCATACTAATCGCTAATTTATTAGTAGATGTTTTTGCAATTACATCTGCTACCTTTTGCGGAAACTCCTTATCAACACGACTTAATACATCATTAATCTCCGTATCGCCTACGATAATCTTTTGCGTAAATTTCTCATGATCTAATGAAAATACTTTTTCAAACGAGTGAGAAAATGGGCCGTGACCGACATCATGAAGTAATGCCGCACATAAACATAACAATCTATCTTCAGCATTCCAATTTGGTCTGCCATCAAACACATCATCAATCATACGACGAATAATTTCGTATACACCTAACGAATGAGTAAAGCGACTATGCTCTGCACCGTGAAATGTAAAAAATGTCGTTCCAAGCTGCTTAATACGGCGCAAGCGTTGAAATTCTTTCGTTCCGATTAAATCCCAAATAACACGATCACGCACGTGCACATATTTATGTACTGGGTCTTTAAACACTTTTGTTTCGCTGAGTTTGTCGTTTAAATATACCACTTTCCGACATCCCCCTTTCTTTACTACATTCTTACTTTATATTATAAACGAAATGAGAAACAGAAAGAAATGAAAGACTGTATTAATTCCCTTTATAAAAAGAAAAAATCACCTTTACCGAAGTAAAAGTGATTTCCTTTATACATTATTTACCTAAAACGAATTCAGCAACTTCGTCTAAGATCATATCTTTCCCTAGTGGGAAGTAACCTTTGTTTAAGTCTTCATTTTTAATTGTAAATACGTGGTTATTTTTAACAGCGTTCATGTTTTTCCAAATTGATTCTTCTTGGAATTCTTTTAAGCGCTGAGAACCGTCACCAGTTGTAAATACGAATAAGTAATCTGGGTTGTAATCGATTAAAGCTTCTTTTTGTACTTGTACTAACGGTTTATCAGTTGGTGTACCTTTAACTGCTGGTAGTTTTAAATCATTAAAGATTACGCTACCGTAACCGTAATCACCATATACGCGGAAAGCATTTGGATATGCAGCCATTTTCATAAATGTTGCTTCACCAGTTTTAGCGACGATTTTGTCATGTAATTTGCTTGCTTTTTCATCATACTTTTTGAACCATTCTTTTGTTTCTTTTTCTTTACCGAAGATTTGACCTACTTCTTCGAATTTTGGACGCCATTGATCTAATGGAGTGTTTAACATAACTGTTGGTGCAATTTTAGATAATTGATCATAAATCTTTTCTTGACGATTATTTACAAGAATTAAATCTGGTTTTGCAACAGCTACTGCTTCAATGTTAATTTTATCGCCCCAAGCAGAACCAACTGGTTTAACGTCTTTTAGTTTCTTTTCAATATGTGCATCAATTTTTTCTTGAGATGTATTAGCAGTAATAACCGGTTTCATACCGAAAATTAATAATTCTTCTGTTGAACCACTAAGGTCAGCAATTTTCTTTGGGTTTGCAGGAATTTTAATTTCCCCTTTTGCATGTTTTACAGTGCGCTCTTCAGTCTTTGCATCTGCTTTCTTTTCTTCTTCTTTATTAGAACAAGCTGCAAATAGTACAGAAGTCACAACTAGTACCATTGCTAATAGTGCCATTTTAAAATTCTTCATGTTCCCACTCCTTCTAGCTGTATTTATCTTATAAGTTACAATGAACTATAAGAAACGAATATAACAATTAATTAATATATATTTATTAATTGTTGTTAATAACCCATTCTAACGGGCGTTCAACTTCCCATTCATATATAAGAAGCTCAACGTCCATTAGAAGCCCCCCTCTTTACGAGGGGGTTCTACTTATGCTTTTTTACGCAATTGATTACTAATCATCGCTAAATCATATGTTAAACAAATTGGCTTACAGTTTACTGGACATGGAACGATTTGAGCTTCAATCTCAAATACGTTACGAAGTGTTTCACTTGTCATAACTTCATCTGGCGTTCCTTGTTTCATTAACTTACCTGCTTTTAATGCAATCATATGATCAGAGAAACGAGAAGCGTGGTTTAAGTCATGGATAACCATAACAATCGTTCTACCTTCTTCTTCATTTAACTTTTTCAATAAGTTTAATACTTCTAATTGATGAGCCATATCTAAGTACGTTGTTGGTTCATCCAATACAAGTAATTCTGTTCCTTGTGCAAGAGCCATTGCAATCCAAACACGTTGACGTTGGCCACCTGATAGCGCTTCTGCTGGACGATTCGCAAATTCTTTCATTCCTGTCACTTCAAGTGCCCAGTTAATGTAGCGATAATCCTCTTCTTTCAACGTGCCAAACCCTTTTTGATGAGGGAATCTTCCATATGACACAAGCTCAAATACAGTAAGACCCGTTGGCACTTCTGCAGTTTGTGGTAAAATCGCCATTTTCTTTGCAATTTCTTTCGTTGGCTGTTTCTCAATTGCTTTTCCGTCAAGATAAACAGTACCTTGCTTTGCCTTCAAAATACGAGACGCCGTTTTTAATAATGTGGACTTCCCACAACCATTTGGTCCAATAATTGTTGTAATTTTCCCTTCCGGAATTTCAACTGTTAAACCATCAATAATTAAACCTTCATTATAGCCAACAGATACCGCATCCACCGCTAAAGTTGCCATACGAAAAGCCTCCCTTTATTTTGTCCTCATAAGTAAATAAATGAAATATGGTGCACCAATTACAGAAATAACAAGACCGACTGGTATTTCTGAAGTTGTTAATACACTTCTTGAAATTACGTCTGCGAATAAAAGTAAAAACGTTCCTATTAGCGCAGCGGTGGGCAACATAATTTGATGTTTACCACCAACAAGGCGCCTTGCTAAATGCGGGGCCATTAAACCGATAAAGCCAATTCCACCGGCAACAGCAACAGATGCACCTGCTAAACAAACTGCAATAAATAATAATTTACGTCTTTCTTTTTCTACGTTTACACCAAGGCCAACTGCTGTAGAATCGCCTAGGTTCATTACATTTAATATGTGTGCTTTACTTATAGCAAGCGGTAAGAAAATAACCATCCATGGAAGTACACTTAATACGAATTTCCAATCTGTACCCCATAGACTTCCCGCCAGCCAAATCGTAGCAAAACGAAAATCGTTAGATGTCATCTTCATAGAGAAAATTAAACTAACAGCTCCAAATCCAGCTGCAACGGCAATACCAACAAGTATTAATCGAGTCGATGAAACGCCGTCTTTCCATGCTAGTAAATAAATAATTACCGCTGCTAATATCGCTCCAACTAGTGCGAAGAATGGAAGAATGAATACAGATAAAAATGTACCAGTCCCTACTTTCCCGAAGAAGAAGTAGACGAATATAACAACTGTTAATCCCGCTCCAGCATTAATACCTATAATACCTGGATCAGCAAGCGGATTTCGTGATAAACCTTGCAAAATCGCACCTGACATAGCTAAAGCAGATCCGACTAGTATAGCAATTACCATACGCGGCATGCGGAATTCAAATAAAATAACAGACTGATCTTCAGCCCCTAGTCCAACCAATGACTTTAATACGTCCATTGGCGGGATTTTAAAAGTTCCTGTATTTAAACTAATAAGAAATATAGAAACGATTAGTCCTACTAAAATCGTTAATATAGAAATGTTCTTTTTTGTTAAGACACTCGTCCTCACATCTTTCCTCTCCCTTCATTACGTGCTAAGTAGAGGAAGAATGGAACCCCAATTAGCGCTGTAATTGCTCCAATTGGCGTTTCAAATGGCGGGTTAATAACGCGAGATAACATATCTGCACATTCAATTAACAGCCCGCCTAAGACCGCAGAACATGGAATAACCCATCTATAGTCCGAGCCTACAAGAAAACGAGTCATATGCGGAATTACAAGACCAACAAATCCAACTGATCCTGCCATGGAAACTGCGGAACCCGTTAAAACAAGAACAAGTACTGTTCCGATAAATTTAATTAATGTCGTATTTTGACCAAGTCCAATTGCAATTTCTTCACCGAAGCTCAAAATTGTAATATATCTCGACATCATAATTGCGATAAAAAGACAAACAAGGCCAATTGGCACTAACATATTAATACTTTGCCATTTCACTCCAGCAACTCCGCCTGCATTCCACATGCTTACCTCTTGGGCAAGATTGAAATACAATGCGATTCCAGATGAAATCGCCCCTAATAAAGCACTAATAGCTGCACCTGCTAAAGCTAATTTCACAGGTGTTAATCCACCTGGTGAAGAAGACCCAATTCCATATACAATGCTTGCACCAAACGCAGCTCCAATAAAAGATGCGATAACAAACATTAAATAAGGTGAATTAGGAAAAAATGCATACATAATTGCAATTCCAAATACAGCCCCATCTGTAATCCCCATTAACGATGGCGAAGCAAGTGGATTTCGCGTCATACCTTGCATAATTGCTCCTGATACCGCTAAAAAGGCACCTGCAACTACGCCCCCTATTGCTCTAGGCATGCGAAGCTCTTGAATTACATTATGATGTGTAATAGATCCATCAAACCGAAATACAGCTTGCCATACAGTCTTTAAACTAATATCTGCAGCCCCAAAAGAAATAGAAACTGCCATGCTTAAAGCTAACAAAACTGTACCCGCTACTAAAATAATAGAAGCGATAAGCGGTCTGCTCTTAATCTCTTTAACATTCTCTTCTTGCTGTTCTATACTGCTTGCGCTCGCTTCCATCCCTCAACCATCCTAACTAACAACATATATTTATTGAAATGAAATTTATTCTCAAATAGTAATAAAAAAATTAGGTGAATTGTTATTTTCCTGATAATGATTCTCAGAATCAGACACTTCTATTCTACCTATCGCTTTAAAAGACTGTCAACCATTATTTTGAAATATAAATTTATACAAATTGGAATTTTAATACAAAAGTTGTGTCTATCCTTTAGAAAACGTTCGTCCATACAAGAGTACTTTCGCAGAATAAATTATTCCTCTTATGGGCATAAAAAAGAAGAGTAATCTTTTCACTCTTCTTTTTCTTACTTATTTAACTTTGCTTCAATTTTTGCGATTAACTCATCTTCTGTTGGAGCCGCAACTGGACGGTTATTTACAAATGCGAATGATTTTTTACGACCAGGACCACAGTAAGACTGACATCCAACTTCAATCGTTGCACATGAATCTACTTTTTTTAACTTCGGAACTAACGTTTTAACGTTCGTTGCCTGACAGTCATCGCACACGCGAAACTCGTTTCCCATTATATAACACTTCCTCTATTTTAAACTTTTCTCAAGTACGTTTAAAAATAAACACTAAATGGTATTTTACCGCTCTTTGAAGCTCGTTGCAAGTTTCCCTACAAAGCCTATTCTCTACATAATGCTACATATTTATATGCTCTCCTACAGAAGCGCTCACCATTCATGGGAAAATTTTTACCTTTCATCGAAATCTACCATATTTTTAAAAGCTTTGTATAAAAGTTTATTTTTTTGCCCATTATAAAAATAGGAAGTTCATAAAAAGAAAGGGAGTTGAATCTATGAAAGTAAGACAAGATGCTTGGACAGATGAGGATGATTTATTACTTGCTGAAACGGTACTTCGTCATGTTAGAGAAGGAAGTACGCAATTAAATGCATTTGAGGAAGTAGGGGATCAGTTAAATCGTACATCTGCTGCTTGTGGTTTCCGCTGGAATGCTGTTGTTCGCTATAGCTATGAACAAGCTCTTCAACTAGCAAAAAAACATCGTAAAGATAAAATGCGTGCTGCAAGCGGTGAACAAGCGAAAAAACGTTTACTTTATACACCACCAGCTTCAGATTCGATAACTGATTATGAAGAATTAGTACAAGAAGAATCAATCGTACAATATAAAGAAGCTATTCCATATCAAGAATCTACTGCTCCTGCTGCAAGAAGCTCTATGACAATGCAAGATGTTATTTATTTTTTACAAACAGTCGGATCTTCAAATATAAAAGTGACAGCTCTTGAAAACGAGAATACGAGATTGAAACAAGAAATTAAAGCACAAATCCTTCGGAATGAGGAACTAGAAAAGAAACTAGAAAAATTAGAAAAGCAATCTCATACTGTACAAGAAGATTACGAAACACTTATGAACATTATGAACCGAGCTCGTAAATTGGCAGTCATGGATGACGAAGAACGTTCTCAAACATCTTTCCGAATGGACCGAAACGGTAATTTAGAAAAAATTGCAGAATAAAAAGGATGCATGTAATGCATCCTTTTTATTATTTCACCTCTAAGCTCCCCCTTTATATGTGAGAAAACTCCATCCTTCATTTTTTGCTATAATAGAGATTGTCATTTTAAAGATAAGGGGTTAGTTATATGAGCAATTCCCGTTCCATTTTATCTCAGCCAGAGTGGCGCATTGTAGATCAATCCAGTTTGGGACCAACATTCCATGCACTTCAGTCATTCGCAATGGATGACACATTATGCACAAGCATTGGAAATGGCAAGTCAGCCGCAACAATGCGTTCTTGGGTTCATCACAATACAATTGTCCTTGGCATTCAAGATTCACGCCTTCCGCATTTAGAAGAAGGTATTTCTTTTTTAAAACAAAACAACTTCAATGTTATTGTCCGTAATTCTGGCGGGCTTGCGGTCGTGCTTGATGAAGGTGTTTTAAACGTATCACTTTTATTCCAAGAAACAGAAAAAGGTATCGATATTGACCTTGGATACGATACAATGTGGCATTTGATTAAGGAGATGTTAAAGGATTACGACGTTACTATCGAGGCAAAAGAAATTGTCGGCTCTTACTGTCCTGGTAGTTATGACTTAAGTATTCGCGATCAAAAATTTGCTGGTATTTCACAACGTCGTATTCGCGGAGGTGTCGCTGTCCAAATCTATCTCTGCGCTACCGGAAGTGGCTCTGAGCGTGCCGCACTCGTTCGTGATTTCTACAACCTAGCAATTCAAGGGGAAGAAACACGCTTTACGTACCCTGAAATTGTACCAAGTACGATGGCCTCACTCTCAGAATTACTTGGTGAAACCATTACAGTACAAGATTTAATGATGCGTCTTTTAAAAACATTGCAGCAATTCGCTCCAAAGTTAACACCATCTCAATTAACAATAGATGAGATTCCTTTATATGAGATGAATTTACAACGTATTATTGATCGTAATAATAAAGCACTTGGTTTAGAAAAATAAAGACCGTCGCTATAATAGCGACGGTCTTTATTTCAATTCATTATAGAATTAAAGTGCTTGAGCTGCTGTAATTAATGCTAACTTGTACACTTCTTCTTCGTTACATCCACGAGATAGGTCATTTACAGGCATGTTTAAGCCTTGCAAGATTGGTCCTACTGCTTCGAAGTTACCTAAACGTTGAGCGATTTTGTAGCCGATATTACCAGCTTCTAAGCTTGGGAATACGAATACGTTAGCATCACCTTTAATTGTAGAACCTGGAGCTTTTTTCTCAGCTACAGATGGTACGAATGCAGCATCGAATTGGAATTCTCCATCTAAAGTTAACTCAGGAGCCATTTCTTTTGCAATGCGAGTTGCTTCTACAACTTTTTCTGTTTCTGGAGATTTCGCAGAACCTTTTGTAGAGAAGCTTAACATAGCAACGCGTGGATCAATGCCGAATAACTCAGCAGTTTTCGCACTTTCGATACCGATTTCAGCTAAATCTTGGCTGTTTGGTGCAATGTTAATTGCGCAATCAGCGAATACATATTTCTCTTCTTCACGTACCATGATGAATACGCCAGAAGTTTTTGTAACACCTGGTTTTGTTTTAATAATTTGAAGTGCTGGACGAACTGTATCAGCTGTAGAGTGAGCTGCACCACTTACTAGACCGTGTGCTTTGCCCATGTATACAAGCATTGTACCGAAGTAGTTTTCGTCTTTAAGGATTTTGCGAGCGTCTTCTTCAGTTGCTTTACCTTTACGGCGTTCAACGAAAGATGCTACCATCGCATCCATTTCTTCGTATGTAGCTGGGTCGTAAATATCAACGCCTGCTAATGTTAAATTCATGCTAGCAGCTTTTGCGCTAATTTCTTCTCTATTACCAACTAAGATTGGTTTTACTAACTCTTCTTTTGCTAAACGCTCTGCAGCGCCTAAAATTCTTTCATCAGTTCCTTCAGGAAGTACGATAGAAATGCCTTTTCCTTGAACTTTTTCTTTTACTGTTGTAAATAAGTTGCTCACGAATAAACCCTCCTACATATGTTAAAAAAACTCTATCTTTAAGAATACTGCTTTTCTTCTATATTTTAAACTTATAGCTCCCAAAAAATAGATAAAATAAAAATGATTATATTTTCATAAAATTCAGCCGTTAAATTCACCTTGCTTAAACACTTAAATGTGACAATTTTATGCGCCAAGGTTTTATATAGATGATTTTAAAACTATATATGCTATAGTTAACGTGTAAAACTATCATTAACTGAGGTGAATAGAATGAGTGAAGCAACAACAACGTTAGATGGCTGGTATTGTTTACATGATTTACGTTCTATTGATTGGGCTGCATGGAAAACATTATCTAGCGACGAACGCGGACAAGCAGTGTCTGAATTTTTAAATGTCGTTGAAAAATGGAACGAAGTAGCTACTGCGAAAAAAGGTAGTCACGCAATGTATACAGTTGTTGGCCAAAAAGCTGATATTATGCTTATGATTTTACGTCCAACAATGGAAGAGTTAAATGAAATTGAGACAGAATTGAATAAAACAACTTTAGCTGAATATATGGTTCCTGCATATTCTTACGTATCTGTTGTTGAATTAAGCAACTATCTTCCAGCTGATGAGGATCCATACCAAAACCCGCAAATTTTAGCTCGCTTATATCCTGAATTGCCGAAAGCAAATCATATTTGCTTCTATCCAATGGATAAGCGTCGCCAAGGTGATGACAACTGGTACATGCTTCCTATGGAAGAGCGTAAAAAAATGATGTACAGTCATAGTAAAATTGGCCGTCAATACGCAGGTAAAGTACGCCAAGTGATTTCAGGATCTGTTGGATTCGACGATTTCGAATGGGGCGTAACATTATTCGCTGACGATGTTCTTCAATTTAAAAAACTTATATATGAAATGCGCTTCGATGAAGTAAGTGCTCGTTATGGTGAATTTGGAACATTCTTCGTTGGAAACATTTTACCAGACGAAAAAGTAGAGAAATTTTTACACATATAAATGGTGAAAAGGAACGAAATTCGTTCCTTTTTTTATTCTTCTCTATATTTATCCTCAAAAATCTCCTTTTTTCTGCACTTTTGAAGAAAAACCGACATTTTTTCAAATTTATTGTAAAATTGTAACCTTTTTATATATAAAGATATGCTAAAATGATACGAGCTATATGCTAAATAACGATGCGAAGGTGATAATCTATATGAAAAAAATTTTGTCTATTTTACTATTGCTTGTATTGTCAATTTCTTCCTTAGGAGTAACAACATCCCATGCGGAAGAAAAAATACATATTGAGGCAGCCGCTGCACTTTTATTTGATGCAGATACTGGAAAAATACTTCACGAGCAAAATCCAGATGAATTGCTGGCTATTGCTAGTATGTCGAAATTAATTGTTGTTTACGCTGTTTTAGAAGCAATTAAAGAAGGAAAAATCACATGGGATACGAAAGTAAATATTTCTGATTACGCTTATGAAGTCTCTCGTAATAATGAATTCTCTAATGTACCGTTCGAAAAAGGACGTCAATATACTGTAAAAGAATTATATCATTCTATTGTTATATTCTCAGCAAATGGATCTAGTATCGCTTTAGCAGAACTTCTTGCAGGAAGTGAGAAAAACTTCTTAAATCTTGCAAATGAACATGCTAAAAAGCTAGGATTAAAGAAATATAAATTTGTAAACGCTACTGGCTTAAATAACGCTGACTTAAAAGGAAAACATCCTGAGGGTACTGATCCAAATGCAGAAAACTCTATGTCAGCTCGTGATATGGGTATGCTTTCAAAAGCAATGATTACAAAGTATCCAGAAATGCTAGAGGATACAAAACAAAGATTTAGAAACTTCCCAGACAATCACCCAAAACCAATTCGTATGGAAAACTGGAATTGGATGTTACCAGGAGCTTCTTTCGCTTATGAAGGTACCGATGGTTTAAAAACCGGAAGTTCTGATACAGCTGGATACGGATTTACTATTACTGCTAAACGTGGTGATGTACGTCTTATCTCGGTTATTATTAAAACAAAATCAATGGATGAACGTTTCACAGAATCTCGTGAATTAATCGAATATGGATTTAATAACTTTGAAAAACAAAAACTAAAAGTTAATAAGAACAATACAATCTCTGTAGTAAAAGGGAAAGAAGACCAAGTAACTGTTGCACCCGAAAAAGAAATAACAGTAATTGCGAAAAAAGGTAGCAAAGAACCTTATAAAATTGGGACTGAATTAGATAAATCTCTTGCTGAAGATGGACATTTAGTTGCTCCTATTAAGAAAGATGCCAAAGTAGGCTCAATTACTTTAGAATCAACTGATAAATATGGTTTCTTAGACGGTAGTAAAAGTATGAAAGTTACTGCAAAAACGACAGAGGAAGTTGAAAAAGCAAATTGGTTTGTGTTAACAATGCGCTCTATTGGTGATTTCTTCTCAAACTTATGGTCTAAAGTTTTTTAATAAAAAAGCTGGCTCACGCTAGCTTTTTTTATTTTCCACTCTCAATGTAAAACTTCGTTTGGTTGTCATATCTGAGCCCTTTTCCTCATACGTATGAACTAGTAATTGTTACACACTTCATCTAGAGATAAACCTCTTTCCAAAAGGTATTCCAAAAAGAGAGGTGACACATAATGGGTGTTATTGCTTATAACGAAGAAGATGTAAAGTTGTTGGCTAGACTGATGCGTGCTGAAGCCGAAGGAGAAGGGCAACAAGGAATGTTAATGGTCGGAAACGTTGGGGTAAATCGTGTCCGCGGAAATTGTTTAGATTTTAAAAGCATTCGTAATTTACGTCAAATGGTTTATCAAAACCCCGGCGGTTTTGAAGCAACGCAAAAAGGATACTTTTATCAACGGGCACGTGAACAAGATATTGCCCTAGCGAGACGGACCATTCAAGGGCAACGTTTTTGGCCTGCCAACTTTGCCTTATGGTTCTTTAGACCTGAAGGGGCATGTCCACCAACTTGGTATAACCAACAAAACTCTGGTCGCTTTAAAAAGCACTGCTTCTTCCAGCCATCTGCTGGAGACTGCCCTAGCGTATATTAAGGAATAAAAATGAGGAGGGATTTTTGAATGACACAGCAACAAAACCCCTATTATGGAACAGGTTTTTATCAACCATCTGGAACTTATGTACAACCGCAACAAATGACCGCTGGGCAACAGCAACAGCAACAACAAGCAATGCAGCAACAAGCTGCGCAAGCGCAATATGCAATTTCTCAAGGGATGTTACCTCTAGAACAATCATATATTGAAAATATCCTTCGTCTAAACAAAGGTAAGCAAGCTACAGTTGTAATGACTTATGAGCGTGGTAGTTCTCTTGGTACTCAATCTTATACAGGTATTATCGAGGCAGCTGGTCGTGATCATATTATCATTAGTGAGCCTGAATCCGGAAAGCGTTACTTATTACTAATGATTTACTTAGATTATGTAGAATTTCCAGAAAGAATTACGTATTTACCGGGTCAACAAGCAACTTATGCTCCAAGACCATAAAAAAGCTGGCAAATGCCAGCTTTTGTTTTTTATAATCCTTTTACAACTGCAGTCCCTACTAGAATCCACGCCACAATAAACGCTACACCACCAAGAGGTGTAATTGGACCAAAGAACTTAATGCCTGTCGTACTTAATGCATACAAACTACCTGAGAACATAATAATTCCAGCTACCATTAGCCAACCAGCAGTAGTTAAAAGTGATGATTGAACCTTATCCATCAATAAAGCAACTACGAATAGTCCACCTGCATGAAACATTTGATATGTAACGCCTGTTTTCCAAACTTCTAACATTTTTGCAGAAATTTTATTTTCTAAACCGTGTGCTCCAAAGGCCCCTAACGCAACAGATAGCCCCGCTGCAATACAACCTAGTAAAAAGAAAATTTTCATCTTAATTCCCCTTTTTTACCTTTATCATAAGCAATTTTTGCATATAAGCCAAACGATTTATCTTCTAAAAATCAAATAAAGAATTACCGTTTGCATCACTTTCTTTTATATATACTGGCTCCCCAGAAACAGGTGCAATTGGTTGCATAGTTGTTACTGGTTGTGATCCAATTACTTGCGATTGAATTTTCGGTTCTCTATATGTAGATGTTTCAACTTGTTCATCTAATAATAAGTCACATAAAGCACGCACAACTAATAAATGTTCTTTTGACTTTTGTCCTTCACTACTTTTTGCCTTCGCAATTTCATTCGCCATTTTATTTAAAATCTTGTCGCTAGATATTTGCATTCCTTATCACCTCGTACTTTGTAATTCTTTCTCGAATTGTACCAATTTTTCTACTGAACCAAATACTATTATCATATCACGTTCTTTCAATTTTTCCTGTCCTGCCGGATTATGTATAATATTACCATTTCTTGAAATCGCTAATATTGTTACATCAAACTGATTCCTTACATTACTCTCTAGTAACGATTTACCAACTAATATTGAATCTTTTCCAACTAGAATTTCTTCAATGACAAATGACTGTTCTACTCCATACAACACTGTATCAATATAATGAACGGTTAATGGATTTGCAATACCTTTTGCGATATGAATACCCGCCATACTAGATGGGTTAATAACCTTATTTGCACCAGCACGCCTTAATTTCTCTTCAGTTTCTGGCTTTTCAGATCTCGCCACAATTTTAATCGTATCGTTTAACCCTCTTGCTGTTAATGTAATAAATACATTTTCGGCATCATTTGCAACAATAGCAACTAAACCAGCTGCTTTTAAAATTCCGGCATTATGTAATACTTGATCTTCCGTTGCATCTCCATGTACAAATAAAAGCTTTTCCTGCTCCAATATACTTTCATCTTTATCAACAACGACAAATGGAATATTCTTTTCTTGCAATTCATGTACAACTTGAAGCCCCACTCTACCGCAACCACATACTATAATATGATTTTTCAACTGCGCTATTTGTTTATCCATCTTCTTCCTCCGTACTGCATGAAATAAATTCCCTTCAATAATCATAGCTGCCACTACCCCAATTGCATACGTAACAATACCTACGCCAACAGGAATAATAAGAAGCGCAAATACTTTCCCCGCTTGCGTTACAGGAACGGCATCTCCGTATCCAACAGTCAATACAGTAATCATTGTCATCCAAAATGCTTGAAACAAACTAATCTCTTCAATCGTCATAAATCCTATCGTTCCTAGAATTACAACAAAAGTCATACATATAACTGCTATCCATAATTGCTTACGTGCATTCATACTGTGTTTCAACTCTTTTCTCTACCTACAATCTTTGCCAGTGGAAATAAAATACGTATATACTAGATACGGAATCTATGAAAGAGGTTGATATAATGAAGACATTTCTTTCCGCCTTACAATGGGCACTATTTATTTTAGCTGGAAGCCTTATTGTACCAATTAGTGTCGCAACTAGTTATGGTCTTAATGGCGCTGAAGCCATCGCATTTGTACAAAGAACATTATTTGTTCTAGGTTTTGCTGGTCTCTTGCAAGCTATATTTGGGCATAAACTTCCTATTCAAGAAGGTCCTGCTGGCCTTTGGTGGGGAATTTTCTCCCTTTACGCAAGTTTAGGTGTCGTACTATTTGGATCAAATAATGAGACACTTAAAGTTCTTCAATATGCTTTCTTATTAAGTGGTATTATTTGTATTATTCTTAGCGTTTTTGGACTTATTGATAAACTCGTTCGCTATTTTACACCGACAGTCATTGGAACGTATTTATTTCTTCTTGTCGCGCAGCTTAGTGGCTCCTTCTTAAAGGGAATGTTTGGCCTTGATGGAAAACATACAGAAGTACAACCTAACGTATTTATTCTTTCACTCATTGTTATTTTACTATCCTTTTTCATCATGAAGCTACCTATTATTGGACAATATTCCGTTCTTTTCAGTATCGTATGCGGCTGGATATTATTCGCATGCTTCGGATTATCTAATCCAATAACACCAGTGACAGACATAATCCGTTTTCCATCCTTATTTGTTTTCGGAATGCCTCGTGTTGAATGGAACATGGTAATTACGGTCATTTTCGTTACGCTCTTACTTCTAACAAATATGTTAGCAAGTATTCGCGTTGTACAAAAGGTTGTCTCTAAATATGAAGAAAACGCTGCATCAGATCGTTTTAAACAAGCTGGCATTATAACAGGAATCAACCAATTGCTAGGCGGCCTATTTTCAGCTATTGGGCCTGTCGCTATTTCTGGATCAGCAGGTTTTATTGCAACGACTAATATTTATAAACGTCTCCCGTTTATATTAGGATCAAGCTTTATTATTGTCGTTAGTATATTTCCAAAGATTACTTCATTCTTTGCAGCAATCCCTGTTGCAGTTGGTTATGCCGCTATTTATCCTGTATTCGCAAGCATGATTGGCCTCGCCTTTCGAGAATACGAAACTGTCCAGGATAAAGAACGATTATTTAAAGTAGCCGGTCTTTCAATCTTTACAGGAGTCGGAGTTATGTTTGTTCCAGCAGGAGCATATTCCACACTTCCACCATTTCTAGCATCGTTTTTAAGTAATGGTCTCGTTCTTGGATCTGTAATGGCAATCTTGCTAGAAATACTATTTTCTCGTTCCACAGCAAAACAAATATCTTAAATTGGAAAACTTCCATTATTGCACTCTACCTTTAGAGTTGTTACGATAAAATCAAACTTTAATCATTGGGGTTTTATTCATCCCCAATGATTATTAACCAATATTATGAGCAACACACTCATAATAATTTATCTACTTCTTTTCAAAGAGGTTTGATGTCTTACTATTATTCCTCAATCTCTTCATGAACATGTATTTTGATTTCAATTAAAGAAAGGAATTTTCTATATGACTTATAAAATGATTGTTTTAGATTTAGATGATACTTTATTACGTGATGACCATACTATTTCACCTCGTACGAAAGAAGCGTTAATGACTGCACAAGAGCAAGGCGTAAAGGTTGTACTTGCTTCTGGACGTCCAACGTTCGGTATGCGCAATGTAGCGAAAGAACTTCGTTTAGAAGAATACGGCAGTTTCATTTTATCTTTTAATGGTGCAAAAATTATTAACTGTAAAACAAACGAAGAAATCTTTAGTAGTACACTATCTCCTGAAATCGTTCACAACCTATTTGAAATTAGTCAAACTGAAGATGTATGGATTCATACTTATATGGGCGATGATATCGTAACGGAAGAAAATAATCCTTATACTGAAATTGAGGGCGATATTACTGGTATGCCAATTGTTGTAGTAGATGACTTTAAAGCTGCAGTTAAAGAGCCCGTAGTAAAAGTATTAATGAATAAAGAAGCTGAACGCCTTGTTGAAGTTGAAAAGAAACTACAAAAACAGCTAGAAGGCCAATTAAGCGTGATGCGTTCGAAACCATTCTTCTTAGAATTTACTGAAGCTGGTGTTACAAAAGGAACGAGCTTAAACAAACTGATCCAAAAGCTTGGCATTAAGCGTGAAGAAGTTATCGCAATGGGCGATAGCTATAACGACCAAGCGATGATTGAATTTGCTGGTCTTGGCGTTGCAATGGGCAATGCACCTGATGATATTAAAGAAATTGCAAACTACGTAACAGATACAAATATGAACGATGGTGTTGCAAAAGTTGTAGAGAAATTCGTTTTAAAAACGGATGTACTTGTTTAATATTTTCATTCACAAAACCTATTTGAAGTCAAATACTTCAAATAGGTTTTTATTTAAATTCTCATGCTTTTGTGACTATATTTTGAACTTTGCACTATTCTCGTAGTGTAAACTTTCTTTTTGTATATAATGAAACAAAATAGACTATTTTATTTTGAAAAAGAATACAAATTTACTATATACAAGCATACGTTAAAGGAGGCTACTTTATGTTATCTACACCAATCGGACGATTAAGAGCAATTGGACTAGTTGAGGGTATTTCTTTCCTATTACTATTATTTGTAGCAATGCCATTGAAATATTTCGCAGGATTTGCAACAGCTGTTAAAATTACAGGCATGGCTCATGGTGTTCTATTTATTCTATTCATCTTTGCAGTAATTCAAGTAACAATCGTACACCGTAAATCAATTTTATGGGCACTTGGAGCATTTGTTTCATCAGTTATCCCATTTGGCACTTTTGTACTAGATGCAAAATTAAAGAACGAGCAACAATAATAATAAAAAGGTAGTTAACGACTGTTAACTACCTTTTCTATTTATAAATTTGGAATTTCCCAATCAATTTCTCTTTCGCCCATATTAGCTAAAATCGTATTTACTTTAGAATATGGCTTACTACCAAAGAAACCACGTCTTGCCGATAATGGGCTTGGATGTACAGATTCGATAATATGATGATTCGGATTCGTAATTAACTTCTTCTTCGCCTGCGCATGGCGCCCCCACAATATGAAAATAACTGGCTTTTCACGTTCATTCAACAGTTCAATTACACGATCTGTAAAGTGCTCCCATCCTTTTCCCTTATGAGAATTTGCTTCGCCTTGACGAACTGTTAATACGGTATTTAGTAATAATACTCCTTGTTCCGCCCATTTTACTAAATAACCGTTATTCGGGATTTCATAACCATATTCATCTCGAAGTTCTTTATACATATTTAACAATGACGGTGGTGTTTTAACACCAGGTTGCACAGAAAAGCTTAAACCATGCGCTTGATTCGGTCCATGATATGGATCTTGTCCTAAAATAACAACCTTTGTATTTTCATAACTTGTATACTGAAGAGCGTTAAAAATATCTTCTACCTTCGGATAAACAACATGCGTGCTGTATTCTTCTGTCAAAAAACTGGATAGAGTAAGATAATACTCTTTCTCGAATTCTGGTGCCAATAGTGGCTCCCAATCATTCTTTAAAACATTTTCCATACTGTCACTTCCTGTCTAATTAATTCACCATATCCTGTCTTGTAAATACTACGAACGAAATAACAAGAGAAACAACTGCCCAAACAGTTAAATTCATCAAAGAAAATCCCATCGATAAACCTTGTAATGCAGGTAATTTTCCTGATAAATAATCCGTTAATGATAAATTCACACTAAAAATATATTTGGCGCCTTCCCAAGATGTTGCGAACGAGCTTAAAATACCGCCTGCAATTAATGCAGCTAGCATAACGCCCATACCAGCTGGTGTATTACGAATTAAAACAGAGACCATAAATGATATAGTTCCGACAACGATAGCAACAAACCATGCTAGTCCATACGCCATTAAGATGTATTGCCACTGCGGAATAAGATGCACAAAGTTCGTATTTAGCGTTTCCTTATCAATAACAAATCCTGTTAAAACAGGTAAATTCCATCCCGAGTATCCAAATACAAGCCCTGATAATATGTAAGCAAACAAACCTACAAGAAACAGTATGAGCGAAATGAAAAATAACATCGTCACGTATTTACTAAGGAGTATTTTCCAACGCCGAATTGGTCGCGTAAGTAACATCTTCATCGTCCCATCACTTCGTTCTCCTGAAACGATATCAATGGCTACAATCATTACAAGAAGCGGAATAAATAATGTAATTCCTTGTTCAATAAATGCTCTGACAAAAGTCGGTGCACCCGGTGCCATCGGATTAATATCATGATCTAAATAATATTGTTGTTGCTCAACTCTTACCTTTAACCAATCACGCCATTCTTCTGGCAACCTAGAATTGTTCAACCGGTTCTGAGAATCAACAATTTGCTGTTGCAATGAAACCTTCCAATCAGTTGTACCGAGTCTTTTTTGTGTCGTTTCTATTTCACGATACTGCGCATACACAAAAAGCGGGATCAAGATTGCTAAAATAAGCATGACAACAAAAATACGTTTCTTGCGGTAAATCTTTTCTGATTCATTTAAAACTAGATTCGCAAATTCACGCATGCTGCTCACCCCTTGTGAGTTCAATAAATAAATCTTCTAGCGTAAATACAAGCTCCTTAACGCTATGTACATCTATTTCATTTTCGACAAAGTGTTTATTCCAACTACTTATAGATGCAATATCCATGCGGCATAGTAATCGATCGCCTTCTACACTCACTTCCCTTACTTCTTTGGCCGCTTCTAGCATATCTTTCGCCTTAGAAATTGGTGTAACAATCCATTCTACACGATCACTTGCTGTTTTAATTAATTCTTCAACCTTGGCAACTGTTATCATTTTTCCTTTATGAATAATAGCAACGCGATCGCATATCATTTGCACTTCACTTAGCAAGTGACTTGAAATAAACACGCTCATATTTTCTTCTTTTACAAGCTTATGTATAAATTCCCTAAGTTCTCTAATCCCTGCTGGATCTAAACCATTCGTTGGCTCATCTAATATGAGCAATTTCGGATTCCCAAGGAGCGCCTGCGCAATTCCAAGGCGTTGTTTCATACCAAGTGAGTACGTTTTTACCTTGTCATGAATTCTTTCATCTAAATGAACCATTTCAGCAATTTCAATAATACGTTCATCTGATATATCACCTAACATACGAGCAAATTGCTTTAAATTTTCCCATCCCGTTAAATATGTATACAACTCTGGGTTTTCAACGATACTCCCAATTTGACGCATCGCTTCTCTGAAATTTTCCTTAATCGAATAACCACCAATAGAAATCGTACCTTCTGTCGCCTTAATCAATCCGACTAACATTCGAATGGTAGTCGTCTTTCCAGCACCATTTGGTCCTAAGAACCCGAACACTTCTCCTTGCTTTACATCAAAGGAAATATTCTCTACAAGAGTCTTCTTTCCAATTACCTTCTTCAAGTCTCGTACGGAAAGTATCGTCGTCATTTTACCCCTCCTTGTTCTAATTTTAATTTACTTACAACATTTTGAACTAAACGTTCTGCCATATACGTATAACCTACTTCGTTCGGATGAAAATGATCAGAGTATAATAAATCTTTCCCGCGGTTTTGGAATAAATCAAATGTCGGTGTAATATATACATTTTTATCGTTTAGCGCTAACTTCTCTAAAGATGCATTCCAGTCCACAACAATGTTTGAAGACCCTTTTAAATCTTCTACATCTTCAAAAGGATTGTATAAACCAAGCCAAAAAATCGGACTATCTGTATTTAATTTACGAATTTCTTCTATAATTTTCTTTGCTTCATTTTGAAACGTTTCTGTGTCAGGACGATACGTCTCTAAATCTATTTTCCCAAGCGATTCCCAGCCTGGGAACAAATCATTCCCACCAATCGTTAACACGATTACATCTGCTTGCTTAATTGAATATTGAGCGCCATTACTTTCAATTTGTTTTAATAAATCGGGCATTTTTGCACCACTAACTGCTAAATTTGTTAATGCAATTTTTTGCTTATAATCTTTTTGTAAATCCTCTTTCATTCGCCCAACATAGCCAATTCCTTCTTTATCACCAACGCCACGCGTTAATGAATCACCTAAACTAACGATTTGTAACGTTCCCGTTTTCTTTTTCTCTTTTGCCACTACATCGGTCTTTTTAATTAAATTTGAAGCTTTCGGATTTAATACATCATTTACACCTGAAACAAAGCCATATGCAAATAAACAGAAAGATGCAATTGTAATGAGTAGAATTACTTTTACTACTTTTGATCTCATATCAAAACCCCTTTTAGCCCTCATAGATTGTCCATAATTATACCAAACGCAATTTTGAAAAGCGATTTTCACACCTTATCTATTATGTTGTTTCCCTATGTACTAATTCTGGCAATAACTCTACGTGCTTTACATCTATTTTCTCATCATTAATCTTTTCATATAATAATTCGAATGCCTTCACACCAACATTTTTACTACAATACGAAATCGTCGTAATGCCTAAAATATCTGCCACATCTTGATCATCACAACCGATAATCGTAATATCTTCTGGAATACGAATCCCTTGTTTTTTCGCTTCCGTTACCATTCCCGCTGCAATATGGTTGCAAGATACAAGAAACGCTGTTGGTTTTACTGACATATGGGCCCATTCCCTAATTACATTACGCCCATCCTCCACCGTAAAACAGCCTTTAAACTTCCAGTCCTCTATCGGTGTTACAGCAATCGTTTGAAGCGCATCCTCATATGCTTGTTTTCTTCTCTGGCTATTAATGCTATTGCTTCTTCCAATGCAATACCCAATACTTGTATGGCCGGCATCTATTAAGCTCTTCATCCCGCGCGAAAACACTTTATAGTAATCAATATGCACACTCGAAATGAAATTCGAGTCTATTTCTTCACACATAACAATCGGACCAAATTTCGTATATTCTTCAAGCTTTTCCTTACTATTTGCCCTGGAACATATAATAACCCCATCAAGCTTTTTCATTTTTAACATATTCAAAATTTCTAATTCTCTTTCCTCACTATAATTCGTCTGACAAAGCATCATATTATAATTGTTTTTTGCTGTTTCCTTTGATATTCCCTCGATAATGGCGCTATAATATTGATCATTTACGTGCGGTAATAAAACGCCAATGACATTCGTTTTTCCTTTCACTAAATGAATTGCATTCACATTTTGCGTATAATTTAATTCTTCTATAATTGCTAAAATTTCTTTTCGTTTCTGTTCATTTACGTACGGATGATTATTTAGTACACGTGAAACAGTTGAAACAGATACTCCAGCAAGTTCAGCAATCTTTCTTATATTTGTCATCTCATTTTCCCCTTCTCACAAAAATTATCCCTTGACCTGGTAAGCTTTCCACAATATATCCTTTCCTAGCAAATACATTTTGAAAGGATATACAACTATGCTTCGATTCAAATTAGAATATATATTTTTCATTGGCGGTCTACTCACTCTCGCCATCGGTATTAATATGATGACGACAATTACTTCCTTTGGACTTAGCCCTTATGATTCCTTCTTTATTGCACTATATCAAAATTTCGGGATAAGTATCGGTTTTTGGATTTTCATGATTAATTTTGCTTTTACTCTTATCGTACTCTTTTGGAATAAAAAACAAATTACGATCGGTACCATTGTAACGATGGTTCTTATTTCGCTTTTTGTTGATTGGATTGGTTCCATTACAACTATTATGGATGCTATCCGCTCTCTTCCAAAATATATAACACTTATTTGTGGAAATCTATTCGTTGGAGCTGGGATTGGTCTTTACGTCTCTACAAACCTTTGCGCGGCGCCTCAAGAAGCTTTCGTTTTGACGGTTGCTGAGAAGAAAAAATGGACGTTTAGAAGAACAGAAATTTCATTAGCCTTTTTATTTTTAACGTTAAGCTTTTTATTAGATGGACCTATCTATTTTGGAACAATCATCTTATCCTTTACAACAGGCTGGATTATCCAAGCATTTATTCAAGTTGGTACGCAGATTTTAAATAAAAAAGAGCCTATTAAGCAAGCTGCTTAATAGGCTCTTTCTGTTTTATGGTAAGAGATACTACTTAGCATCCCCTTCAATTCGATAGTTCGCTTTCAAACAATCTATTTCTTCATACCCTTGCAACGTATGTAGAATATAATCATAATCAGCAAGAGACGCACGATGCGTTACAATTACAATTTCAGCCTTTCCTTTCTCTTCAAGCGGCATTTGAATAATTTTCTCAAAGCTAACTCCGCGCTCAGAGAACAATGAAGTAATTTTTGCAAATACACCAATTTCGTCTTTTACATGCAGTCTTAAAAACTTTTTCACGACAATTTCGTCTGGCTCTTTTAATACTTTTTGATATTGTGGGACTACAGCACTATTTCCTGTTACCCCTAATCTAATATTTTGCATTACAGCAACTAAATCCGAAACAACAGCTGTCGCTGTTGGTAAACTTCCTGCGCCTGGTCCATAAAACATCGTTTCCCCAACTGCTTCACCGTACACATACACAGCGTTATATTCATTTTGTACTGCCGCAAGAGGATGTGTATTTGGAAGTAAAGTTGGTTCAACTGTAACCTCCAATTTTTCACCATCTCGTTTTGCAAGACCGATTAATTTAATTGTATAACCTAAGCTCTTACTATATTCAATATCTTCCTCTGTAATAGAGGTAATCCCTTTTACTTTCACGTCTCCAAGCTCTACATTTGTAGAGAAACCGAGAGTAGCTAAAATCGTCATTTTTCTTGCTGCATCTAAACCTTCTACATCTGATGTTGGATCTGCTTCTGCAAATCCAAGTTGTTGGGCTTCTTTTAACACGTCGTTATATGCTCTCCCTTCGTCTGACATTTTCGTCAAAATAAAATTTGTCGTTCCATTTACAATTCCCATTACTTTCGTAATAAGATCTGAGGAAAGTCCTTCTACGATACTGCGTAAAATTGGAATTCCCCCTGCCACACTCGCCTCATAGAATAAATCAGCCTTATTATCTTTTGCTGTCGCTAATAATTCAGCTCCATGTAATGCCATTAAGTCTTTATTTGCAGTTACAACATGCTTTCCGCTTTTTAAAGCTTGTAAAATATATGATTTTGCATCATCAATGCCACCCATCACTTCAATGACAACATCAATATTTGGATTATCTAAAATTTCATTTGCATCTTGTGTTAATAGAGTAGAAGGTACCTCTACCTCTCTCTCTTTCTCAATGTTTTGCACTAATACTTTCGTTACCTTCACTGGACAACCTACTTGGTGTATGAGTCGTTCTTGATGATCCGTAATAATACGAACCACACCACTGCCAACTGTCCCAAGACCTAATAACCCAACTTGAATTTCTTTCATAGTACTGTCCACCCCTCAAAAATTGTGTTTAGATGAAATTATATGAGTAAAAAATCTGAAAAACAATGTATTTTGAACATTCGGAAAAATAAAGGTTAATCTTTACAAGGAAAACGTTGCCACGTGTTACACAATCCTTCTTTACAATATATAAGGGGTTTCTTGATACACGTAATAATTCAACCAATTAGAAAACAATAAATTACCATGACTCCTCCACCTAACAAGCGGCTTTTCATCTGGATTATTATGTTTAAAATAGTTTTTTGGCACATCAATATTTAATCCCTTGTCACGATCTCGTTCGTATTCTTGTTTTAACGTCTCACAACTATATTCGCTATGTCCAAGGGCAAACACTTGCTTTCCTTCTGGCCCAATAACAAGGTGAACACCTGCTTCTTCAGAGTTTGCTAACAATGTTAAGTCTTTCACTCCTCTAATATCATTCTCTCGTACTTCTGTATGACGAGAATGCGGAGCAAAAAACAATTCATCAAATCCTTGTAACAATTTCACATGTTGCTCGCAAACTTCATGTTCAAATACACCGAACATTTTTTCCTTAAGGGGATACTTTGGAACACCATAATGATAGTACAAGCCAGCCTGTGCTCCCCAGCAAATATGGAGCGTAGATGTTACATTCGTTTTTGAATACTCCATAATATGTTTAAGCTCTTCCCAATAATCTACCTCTTCAAAAGCAAGGGTCTCCACTGGCGCTCCTGTAATAATGAGCCCATCAAACTTTTCATTTTCAATATCACGAAACGTTTTATAAAAGCTTGTTAAATGTTCTTGCGTTACATTACGAGATAGATGTGATTCCATATGAAGCAAATGAACATCTAATTGTAACGGTGTGTTTCCAATTAAGCGAAGTAATTGTGCCTCTGTGTCTTGCTTCGTTGGCATTAAATTTAATATAGCAATTTTCAAAGCGCGTATATCTTGTGTTTCCGCTCGCTCCTTCGTCATTACAAAAATATTTTCTTTTTGTAACACTTTGCGAGCCGGTAAATCTTTATCAATTATGATCGGCATGTGTTTTGCCCCCAACTAGAGCTGCTTCCAAATCTGCAATAATATCAGAAACATCTTCTATACCAACTGATAAACGAATTAAATCAGATGTAACACCAGCTAAACGCTGATCTTCAGCATTTAATTGTCTATGCGTCGTACTAGCAGGATGTATAACGCAAGTTCGTGCATCAGCTACGTGTGTTACAAGAGTTGCTAGTTTTACATTTGCGATAAATTCTTTTGCTGCTTCTAATCCGCCTTTAATACCGAAAGTTAAAACACCACTAGCACCTTTTTTCAAGTACTGTTGTGCCAATGAGTAATTTTCATTACTATCTAAGCCCGGATAATTCACCCATTCAATACGTTCATGATTAGCAAGCCACTTAGCAACTGCAAGAGCATTTTCACTATGACGTTCCATTCGTAAATGCAATGTTTCTAAGCCAATATTGCTAATATATGCATTGAATGGGCTCATACAATTTCCATAATCTCTTAATAGCTGAACACGTGCTTTCACAATATACGCTGCTGCACCAAAGTTTTGAACGTAACTTACACCGTGATAACTTGGATCTGGTTCAACAAGTTCAGGATACTTTCCATTTGTCCAATCAAAGTTTCCACCGTCAATTACAATACCGCCTAAGGAGCTCGCATGCCCATCGATATACTTCGTCGTAGAATGAACAATAATATTTGCCCCATGTTCAAACGCCTGGCATAAATAAGGAGTTGCTAATGTATTATCAACGATAAAAGGTACCTCTAATTCTTTAGCAGCAGCTGAAAATTCTTTAAAATTTAAAACATTCATCGCTGGATTTCCTAACGATTCTGCATAGATAAGTTTCGTCTTGTCATTAGCAAGCGCCGTAATTTCATCTGCCGTTAAATTTGGATTAAAGAACGTAACATCAATGCCCAGTTTACGCAAACTCACTCCAAATAAATTAAACGTTCCCCCGTAAACCGTTGAAGAACAAAGTAAATGATCCCCACTACTACAAATATTTAAAACTGCGAGCATAATAGCTGCTTGCCCAGAAGCCGTTGCAACAGCTCCTACACCGCCTTCTAAATCTGATAACTTCTGCTCAAATGCGGCTAGAGTAGGGTTTCCAATACGTGTATAAATATATCCTTCTGCCTCTAAGTTAAATAGGGCTGCTAAATCATCTGAAGTATCGTATTTATATGTTGTACTTTGATAAAGTGGTAAAACACGTGGTTCACCATTTTTTGGCGTATAGCCACCTTGCACACAAATTGTTCCTTTTCCCCATGATTCTCCCATCTCTCATTCTCCTTTCTTTTATACAAAATAAAAAACTGCCCCTTTCCTGAAAACAAGAAAGGAGCAGTTTGAAAACACGCTCTAAAGGCTCTTTCTTATCTCTCAGGATTACTACCTGCAGGATTTGGCACAATTCCGTTATACGGCTGTTGCCAAGGTTTCATCGGGCCTGTCCCTCCACCTTTTCTTGATAAGACTATGCAATTACCGTTGATTTTATAGCAATAATTTCCTAATGTCAAACGGTTTTTCTGAATGTTCTAAAATAAATGTTAACAGTTTCATATAAAGCAACAAAAGAAATATATTCTAGTCTATTTCAAAAAAGACCTTTAAAAACCTCAAATCAGTCTATAAAATTAAATAAGTAATTTAACCTATAAATTCAAATTCCCCTAAAGTTAACCTATATGTTGAATAGGCCATCTCCTCAAAAAGATACTATATATATTCAATCCATTTTTCACTAGTATATTTCACTTTTTTACCTACTAAGATTTACATAACGGAGGTATAACATGACAAATAAAAAAGATATGCAGTACATACTTGCTCTATATGGCATTCTTCTAGGATCTATAGTAGGAGCTACAGTCTGGTTATTTTTAGTCACAATAAATATTGGAATCCACTTTATTTGGGGATACTTGCCTGAAGTTCTCTCTTTTCCCTCTTATTACACCCTTTGCGTAACAATAATTGGCGGGGTCCTTGTTGGTCTATCACAAAAACATTTCGGTACATACCCACGCCTTATGCCTGAAGTGATGGCTGAATATAAAAAAACTGGTCGAATCGAATATCGCTTTGTCCATCAGGCTACTTTAACAGCGATTATTGTTTTAATTTTCGGTGCTAGTCTTGGTCCAGAAGCCGCACTAGTTGGAATTATAGGCGGACTGTGCACATGGGTAGGGGATCGCTTTAAATTTGCCTTAAAGAGTATGAATGAGCTAACCGAGATCGGAATTGGAGCTACTTTAAGTGTCATTTTTAACGCACCATTATTCGGTTATTTAGCACCAAATGAAAATGAGGGGGAACAAATTGCTGCTTTTTCTAAAGGAAAAAAGGCGATTGTATACTTAGCTACTACTTTCGCAGGTTTTTCTGTTTATTTACTACTGAGTAAACTCGATAATCGTGGATCCTTTATTGTTGATTTCGGGGAAGGTGCACTTTCATTCAATGAATGGATCGCATTTCTTCCACTTGCTAGTATCGGTGCTATAGTTGGTTTCTTTTATTTCAAGTTAGAATTCACATTAGAGAAGTTAATTCACCCTTTTAGGGAATACAAACTGACACTCGGAATTATCGGTGGTATTTTATTAGGAATTGCGGGAACTTTTCTTCCGTACACATTATTTTCAGGTGAGCATCAATTAAAAGAATTAGTTGTTGAATGGAGCCATTTATCTTTTTGGATACTACTTCTTTCAGGGATTTTAAAGTTGTGCATTACTGCCGTTTGTTTGAACACAGGGTGGCGAGGTGGACATATCTTCCCAATTATATTTTCCGGGTCAAGTATCGGATACGCTGTAGCATCTATTCTTCCTATAGATCCAGTAGCATCTGTTGCCATCGTAACGACAGCAATTTCAAGCTATGCGTTACGAAAGCCAATAGCTATAACATTACTATTACTTATGTTTTTCCCGCTTAATTTACTATTGCCCATGCTTGGTGCAGCTGCTATCGGGAATGCCTTTCCGCTCCCAAAACATAACGAAAATAAAAATTAATAAAAATAGGCAGTGGGGATGAAAGCTCCACTGCCTATTTTTTTATTACACATGCTGCTTTAATAACGCTTCTAACTCCTCAAAATTATGCACTTCATATGTCGGTATAATCCCACTATCATTTAATTTCCTTTCTGGATTAAACCAACAAGTATCAATTCCCGCTACATATCCACCTTTCATATCAGCGCTTAATGAATCCCCAATAATCAGCCCTGCTTCAGGTGCAAAGTTAGGAATCCGTTCAAAAACATAATCAAAATACTCTTTCATCGGTTTTTGAAAACCTGTATCTTCCGAAACAAAAACATCTTTAAATAATGAATGTAAACCTGCATTACGCAAACGCTTATCTTGCGTCTTAGAAACACCATTTGTCACTATATACAATTCATACTCTCCTTGAATTTGATTTATAAATTCAAACGCACCTTGCATGAGTTGATTTCCTTCTTCTAAGTAGTTACGATAATTATTTTCCAATAATATTCCATCTACTTCTTCTCCATACTCTTTAAACAACAGAGAAAATCTTGTATTTACAACTTCATTGCGTGATAGTTCTCCTTTTTCAAAAGCATCCCAAAGACCTTTATTTATTTTTTTATAACGAGCCTCTATCTCGTCTGTTAAAGGGATTCCCTTCTCTTCAAAAAGCACCCGTAAAGCCACTTTTTCAGCCTTTTGGAAATCTAGTAATGTATCATCTACATCAAATAACAATGTTTTATATTTTTTCATAAATTCATCACACTCTCTTTTCTACAAAAACAAATTTACATAAATCGTATCATTCATTCTTGTAAAGATAATAGGAGATATCTCATACTATACATGGGGGTGAAAATATGAAAATCAGCAAAAATGAGGAAGAAATTTATCAATACATGCGAATCCATCAATTCCATACCCTATTTTCATTTCATGTCTTGCCATATGTAGAGCTGCATTCTTTTCAAACGAAAGAGATGATATGTAGCGAAGGAAATGCTCTCCCTTATCTCTATTACTTAATTTCTGGGAAAGCAAAAATATATATGAGTCATAAAAACGGGAAGGTTTCATTAATTAATTTTATTCAAGCACCATCTTTTATCGGGGAATTAGGATTAATAGGAGTAGAAAATATTACTAAGTCCGTTGAAGTACTAGAAGATTGTGTGTGTTTGGCACTTCCTCTTAAAGATTGTCAGCAACTTTTATTACAAGATGCAACGTTTTTACAGCACTTATGTAAATTTATTGGAGAAAAGACAATTACTCGCACTGAAAATCACGCAAAAAACTATAGTTATCCTTTTGAAAATCGATTAGCTGCTTTTATTTTATTAACAGAGCAAAATAATTGTTATATAGAAAAGCATACCGAGGCCTCGGAATATTTAAATGTCAGCTACCGTCATCTTTTATATGTATTAAATCAGTTTTGCCAACTAAATTATTTAAGAAAAGAAGGCCGAACATATTATATACAAGATCGAAATACATTAGAAAAACTTGCTGATGAACTAAAAATATAAAAAAACAGCATTAACGCTTACATGTTAATGCTGTTTTTTCGAGTGACGATTATACTTTTAATTAAAATTTACTTGCTACTTTAGCTGCTTCTTCAAGACCTGCAGCAATGATTTCTTCTGCTTTATCTGGGAATTGGTTATGCCCTTCAATAACTACTGTTTCCATGTTTGTTGCGCCGAAGAAGCCCATCATACTTGCTACATATTTAACAGCCATTTCTACCTCAGCTGCTGGACCTTCTGAATATACGCCGCCTCTTGCATTTAATAATGCAATCTTCTTATCTCCGATTAGGCCAACTGGACCCTCTGGCGTATATTTGAACGTTTTACCAGCACGGTTTAAATAATCAATATATGTGTGCAATACTGCTGGAATCGTTAAGTTCCATAATGGGAAGCCGAAAACAACTTTATCAGCTTCTAGGAATTGATTTAAATACTTATCAGCAACTGCTACTGCTTTTGCCTCTTCTTCTGTTAAATCAAATCCTTTACCTACCTTGAATGTACCATTAATCATATCTACGCCTACATATGGTAATTCTTCTTTATATAAATCAAGTTCTACTACTGTATCATTTGGGTGTGCTTCTTTATAGTTTGCTAAAAATGCCTCATATAATTTTACACTAACTGCTTGTTCCGCTGGACGGTTATTTGCTTTAACGAATAAAACTGTTGCCATTATTTATTCCTCCTAGTACTCACTCTTATGTTGTTATATGCTTTCAAAAAAGGTATCCCTTGTAATTGTTGTTTTGTTGCTTACAAACATATTTTATCTTTATATAATGACAATTTCGTCCTCACATAGACGTATTTTTCCATAAAAAAAGTCCACCTTCCAAAGGCGAACTTGGTCTTACGACTTTCGTCTTATACAATTCCATTTTTCACTGCATATAATGCCGCTTGCGTACGATCAGATAAATTCAACTTACTCAAAATGCTACTTACATGCGCCTTAACCGTCTTTTCTGTAATAACTAAAACAGATGCAACTTCCTTATTGCTCATCCCTTTCGCTAATAGCTGCAATACTTCATTTTCTCTCGCTGTTAGCACATCCACTTGAATAGAAGGTTCTTCTTCCTTTTCTTCTACAGGTAATGTTTGAGAGAGAAGAGCATTTGCTATATCCGGATGTAATTGAATATTACCTTTATATGCGCTTCGAATAGCCTCAACAAGCTGATCTGGTTCTACATCTTTTAAAATATACCCACTTGCTCCAGCCCTTAATGCAGGTAACACATGCGCCTGATCAGAAAAGCTAGTTAATACAATTACTTTCACATTTGGATACTCTTTTTTAATATATGCCGTCGCCTCAACACCATCCATTTCAGGCATGTATAAATCCATTAATATAACATCGGGAGTTGTTTCTCCTACTTTCACTAACGCTTCTTTCCCATTATTCGCTTCTCCAACTAACTCTAAATCTTCCTGTGTACTTAAGAAAAATGCTAATCCTTTTAAAACGACTGTATGATCATCAACTAACAATACTTTTATTTTCACAAACTTCCCTCATTTTCACATCATAATGGTACATTTACTTTTACGCTCGTTCGTTTATTACTACTTACAATTTTAATTGTTCCACCAACTAATTCTACTCTTTCACGCATCGTAGTCATACCTAGTGATTTCTTTTCTTTTATATTCTTTTCCACAAATCCCTTTCCTTGATCAACTATTTCTAATGATACATTTTTCTCATTCACTGTAAAATAAATCGTCGCTTCTTTTATACCTGCATGCTTACTTACATTGTTCAGTGCTTCTTGGCCTATGCGCCACAAAGCTTCTTCTACTACACGAGGTAAATCACGAACACCCGTAACTTGCTCCCTAATTTTCAGTCCCAAATTTTCACCGTACTGCTTTAGAGCTGGCAATAATCCTTTTTCTAATCCCGCCGGACGAAGCTGCCAAATTAATGTCCTCATTTCTTTCAAAGCTCCTTGCGCAAGTTCACGCATCTCATGCAAAGATTGATCTACCTTTTCATTTTTACCTTTTAAAACTGCCTCGGCGCCTTTTGTCATGAAGGTTAATGAAAATAATTTTTGCGAAACAGAATCATGTAAATCTCTTGCTAACCGATTTCTTTCTTCCATTCGCACAAGTTCACGGCGCTGCTCGTTTAACCTCAAATTCTCTATTATTAACGAAACATGGTTCGATAATGCTTGAATTACGTCTATTGTATTAGCATCAAACTCTCCATTATTCAGGCTAACACATAAAACACCAAATATATGGTTTTGAATATGTATTGGTGTAGCAATAACAGCTCGATTTAGATGTACATTATGTCCTATTTGATGTTTTATTAGAACTGGTTCATCTTGTTCTAACGCCCTCTTGGCCGCCTCTTTTATATCCTCTTTTAACTCTTCCTGAACGTAAGACGCTCGCAGAGATAATTCTTTTTCCTCCCTAATAAAAAGCGCTACTTGATTCCATTGAAATACTTCACCTACGTGATTTACCACTTTTTCAGGTAGTACATTAAACTTATGAATCGTTTTTAAGTCTTGAATGAAACGCTCTAATTTCACATAATAATGTGCTCTTCTCTTTTCATTTCCATATAATTTTGTTCGCTTTAAAGCCGTACCAATTTGGAAGGCAACCGATTGGAGTAATACTAATTCTTCTTCTGAAAAATGTGTTTTACCCGGACTTGCAACATTTAACAACCCAAATTTTTCTCCCCCAGCTTTTAAAGGAACCGTAGCATGATGAAGAATGCCCTCCGTATCCCCCCAATTATATTCAATTGCATTATTAATTCTTTTACATTCAATAATATTAACGGCTCTCTCTAATTTTCCATCTACAAAACCTCGTAAACACCAACATTCACCTTCGCACATCGGGCGTTTATTTTCATATGTAAGTGCCTCTGGTAATTGATAATCAATTAACTTCGTATACTTCCCATTTTCATCCGCAAGAAAAATCCATCCTGTCGTTAAACCTGTTACACTTAGTAATTTCTCTAGGACAGCTTGCAATACATGATATGTATCATTTGATGTATTTAATGTTTCTGCAATTTCCTTTAATATAACTAATTCATTTGTACGATTATCTCGAAACATACTCAGTCTCCTGCATACAAGATTTTAAATAGCTCTTAAAATAAATCATCTACTTTTCACTTTGTACTTATTCGTAACATTGATATAATGGTGAGAACATAGTTTTCATTATATCACTCGAGGGGGCTTTCATAATGACATTAAATAAAGCACTTACTATCGCTGGTTCTGACACAAGTGGCGGTGCTGGTATACAAGCAGATTTAAAAACATTCCAAGAACTGGGCGTATACGGAATGACATCTCTTACAACAATCGTAACGATGGATCCACATAACGGTTGGGCACATAACGTATTTCCAATCCCAGCTTCTACATTAAAACCACAATTAGAAACAACAATTGAAGGTGTTGGCGTAGACGCTTTAAAAACAGGTATGCTTGGATCAGTAGAAATTATTGAAATGGTTGCAGAAACAATCGAAAAGCACAATTTCAAAAATGTAGTAGTTGACCCTGTTATGGTATGTAAAGGTGCTGATGAAGCATTACATCCTGAAACGAATGATTGCTTACGTGACGTTCTTGTTCCAAAGGCATTAGTTGTAACACCAAACTTATTTGAAGCTTACCAATTAAGTGGCGTAAAGATTAATTCTCTTGAAGACATGAAAGAAGCAGCGAAAAAGATCCATGCTTTAGGTGCGAAATACGTCCTAATTAAAGGCGGTAGCAAACTTGGTACGGAAACTGCAATCGACGTCCTATATGATGGAGAAACATTCGACCTTCTAGAATCAGAAAAAATTGATACGACAAATACACACGGCGCAGGTTGCACATATTCTGCTGCAATTACAGCAGAACTTGCAAAAGGAAAACCTGTGAAAGAAGCAGTAAAAACTGCTAAAGAATTCATCACAGCTGCTATTCGTTACTCATTCAAAATTAACGAATACGTAGGTCCAACTCACCATGGTGCATATCGTAAATTTGTTGTATCAAAAGAACTTGTCTAATATATAAATAAAAAACACTCACAAAGTTCATACATTGCCTCTGTGAGTGTTTTTTATAAGCTTTATGTCTTCTGGTCATCTTATCTTTAAGATACAGAGCTGACCTTATTTCTACCATTTCGTTTCGAGTAGTATAACGCATCATCTGCCGCTTGAATAAATTGCTCCGGTGATTCTTCATATTCTGAAACCCCCACCGAAACTGTAATTTTTATTTTCGTTTCATCTAACAATTGAAATGAGTGACTTTCAACAGCTGTACGAATTTGCTCGCCCGTAAGAATTCCGTAAGCTAATCCCTTATTCGGTATCAAAAGTGCAAACTCCTCTCCACCCTTTCGAAAAGCCAAATCTGGAAATTGTGAAGTTTCTCGTAAAATACATCCTACTTGTTTTAGCACTTCGTCCCCTGCAGGATGCCCGTACGTATCATTTACATACTTAAAGTGGTCAATATCTATAAGTAGTAAACAAAACGAATCATTTTTCATGTTCTTATTACTAATATGACGATTCATCTCTAAATCAAACTGTCTTACGTTTCCTAAACCTGTCAATGCATCTATCGTTGCGTATTGTTTCATCTTTTGAAATAACTCATTGGATTGTAAAACATAATTTGCACTTATGAATGTTATGTAACCTGTAATAATACTAGAAATTAAATATAATCCCACTATGTGGATCTCTTTAATTAACCATATATATAACGCTGGGATTAGAATAGATAAAATATATGTGTGTAACCATACCCACTTTCCCCCTAAAGAAAGCTTCATGCGCGAAATAAAGATACTCCCTATTCCTATCGCAATGATTGTATAAAAAGCCACTTGAGAAGCTAATGAATAATCCATAAACAACAGCCTAGTTACTAAAATCATACCAATTGTTATGGTACTCGCTATCGGTCCTCCAATAATAACAGCTAGAATAACAGCTAAGTAGCGTAAATCCAATAGAATGGTACCAACACGAACACTGAAATACATTAATACTATACCTAGTATCCCAGTAAAAATGCCTACTACACATTTCTGCCCAAAAGAGAATCCTTCTTTTAACGGCTTATCCCTTAAAAGCTGACCTCCAATAAAAATAAAGGAAAGAATAATTGTTGTATTTACAAATAAGTCCCTTAACATAAAATAATCTCCCTACTTTTCCATCTATCCCCTTCCTCACCTTATTGTATACGAAATACCTTTAATTCCCAAATATTTTGTTTATTTTTGCTGTTCCACGTGAAACAGCAAAAAAATAAAAAGGGCGAAAACTCGCCCTTTTTCATTAACAACAGCGTGATATTTTTCCACCCTTTGCATTAAATCTTGCTTCTTGTGCCTCAGCAAAAAATTGCTTTTGACATACAACCTCTTCTTCAGGATGATGCTTTTTCATATGCTCCACATATACTTCATAACTTGGTACCCCAACGAGCAAACTAATAAAGCGTTTTCTTTCACCCCATACTTGCCACAACTTTTTAAGCATAGTTCCTCGACTCACTTTCATCTCTAGGAATATATGGTGCCTCTTTTAACGGCATTGGCTTATTTCTTAATACTTGGATCCAAATTCGAAGTGCTGAAATTAACACAGCGATTACAACTATCATAAAAATTCCGCAAAGCGCCGCATCGATATAATCATTGAAAATAATTTGCTTCATTTGAGCAACATTTTTTGCTGGCGCTAACACTTTTCCCTCATCTAATGCTCCCTGAAATACCTTTGCATGCGATAGAAATCCAATTTTAGGATTTTCATGAAATAGCTTTTGATATCCCGCCGTCATCGTTACAATCAGCAACCCGACAGTTGGAATAAGTGTTACCCAAACGTACGCCTTTTTTCCCATTTTGAACAAAATTGTCGTTCCAAGTAATAATGCAATACCTGCTAGCATTTGATTTGCAATACCGAAAAGTGGCCATAATGTATTAATTCCACCGAGCGGATCTATTACCCCTTGGTATAAGAAATATCCCCACCCTAATACACATAATGTTGTAGCGATTACATTCGCTAATGTAGAATCCGTTTTCCCAAATGGCTTATATACATGCCCTAAAATATCTTGAATCATAAATCGGCCGACACGCGTTCCGGCATCAATTGTTGTTAAAATGAATAGAGCTTCAAAGAGAATCGCAAAATGATACCAAAATGCCATCATGGCCGTTCCACCTATTACTTGTGAGAAAATATATGCCATACCTATCGCTAATGTTGGCGCACCACCTGTACGTGATAAAATTGTTTGCTCTCCAACATTTACAGCGAGATCTTTTAGTTCATTTGGTGTAATAGCAAATCCCCATGAGGAAATAACTTGAGCTGCCTGCGAAACATCTGTACCGATAAGTGCTGCGGGGCTATTAATTGCAAAATACGTTCCCGGTGTTAATACACAAGCCGCAATCATCGCCATCGCTGCTACAAACGACTCCATTAACATTGCTCCATAACCGATTGGCTGTGCGTGTCCCTCTTGCTCGATCATCTTCGGCGTCGTACCTGATGAAACGAGAGCATGGAATCCAGACACTGCACCACAAGCAATAGTAATAAATAAGAACGGGAATAAGTTTCCAGAAAACACAGGACCAGTTCCATCAATAAATTTCGAAACTGCTGGCATTTGTAAATCTGGTGCTACAATTAAGATACCGATTGCTAACCCTACAATTGTTCCGACTTTTAAAAATGTACTTAAATAATCACGTGGTGCTAAAAGCATCCAAACTGGTAATGCCGATGCGATAAATCCATATACAATAAGCATAATAGCAATTGTTTCACCACTAAATGTGAACATACTTGCAAGTGTTGGATTTTCTGCTACATACTGTCCTCCAACAAGAGATAAAATAAGTAGGATAATACCAATTACTGATCCTTCTCCAACACGACCAGGCCTAATATAGCGCATATAAACTCCCATTAAAATAGCGATAGGAATCGTTGCTGCTATCGTAAACATTCCCCAAGGACTTCCGATTAGTGCCTTTACTACGACTAACGCTAATACTGCTAATAAAATAATCATAATTCCTAAAATACCTATCATTGCAATTAGTCCTGTAACAGGTCCAATCTCATCCTTAATCATTTCTCCTAACGATTTACCATTACGTCTCATCGAAGCAAATAAAATGACAAAATCTTGGACAGCCCCCGCAACAACTACCCCAACAATAATCCAAATGGTTCCTGGTAAATATCCCATTTGTGCTGCTAAAATCGGTCCTACTAAAGGTCCCGCCCCAGCAATCGCTGCAAAGTGATGTCCAAACAATACCCACTTATTTGTTGGAACATAGTCTTTCCCATCGTTTAATGTATGGGCTGGTGTTTGCCGATTATCATCTAAATTAAAAACCTTTCTCGCTATAAATCTACTATAAAAGCGATAAGCAACTGCATATACACATACGGCAGCTACTAAGAGCCATACAGCATTAATGGTTTCACCTTGTGATAAAGCTACTACCCCAAAAGCACCTGCTCCTACTGCTGTAATAATGCCCCAAAGTAAGATCGATTTCAATGTCTTCACATACAATTCCCCCAATACTATTTCTTAGTGGAGATTGTACTAAATTTTCTGAATATTTAACTTGAATCCTCCCTATCATGAAGGATTTTCAGTTTATCATGTTAAAATACTCTCATTACCTACTATAATTCAATGTTATTTCGAAGGCGTTTTACATAATTACGACTGACTGGAATCGGTTGCTCATCATACCTATCTAAATACAAATTATACGTGCCATTATAATAAGGTTTCAGTTCTTTTACATATGACATATTAATTAAATAGCTTTTATGTACACGTAAAAAATCATATGCATTTAGCTTATTTTCTAATTCCTGAAGTGTATATGTTGAAATATACTGATTATTCGTTGTGTAAATTGAAACAGTTTTATTTTCTTTATTTTTACTTACATATACAATATCTTCTGGGAGAATATATCGTATACCCTCTTGACTTTCTATCGGTAGTTTTCGCAAATAACTCTTTGCTTTCTCACCTTGTTCTTTACCTATTTTATATAAAAGAAATTGTAAATCTTCTTCACGAAATGGTCGCAATAAATAATAAAATGCTTGGAAACGAAAAGCTGTAATAGATTCTTCTATGTTTTCACCTACAAAAATAAATTTTGTATAGCAATTTATTTCTCGTAATAAACTTGCATATTCAAAACCAGTACCATCTAGTAATTTGGAACTTAAAAAAACAAAGTCTGGTATATGTTTTTTCATCATAAATAAAGATTCTGTTCCTGTCTTTGCTTCAAAACATTCTACATTTCTCATATTTTCAGTGAAATTTTCAGCTAACTCTCTTCTCTCTTCTGCCTCTTCCATGATCAGTAAAATTTTCATTTCTTCAACCACCTAATTCTTTGTCCATATGTCCTGTTGTATACATTCGCTTTTATAAGAAATAATCCCTTTTTCTTACTATACCATTATTTATCTAAAAAAACAGAAAAAAGGAAACCACTTCGGTTTCCTCTCCCCTTTTATCCCGCACTAACTGCCTATAAAGAGCCGAGTAGTGTAGGATAATAAACGGTCAGGGATACGTTCAAATTTTCACTTTATACTAATTCTCGTTGCTTCGTTTCCTGTCCAAGTATTATTACAGCGAATACACCAATTAAAATTGATCCACAGAAAATCGTAAATATTAATGATAGTGAAGCTTCTGAAGCAACTAAATATCCCACTAATAGTGGCCCAAGAATACCACCAATACGACCAAATGCTGCTGCCATTCCTGCACCTGTACCACGAATAACCGTTGGATACTGCTCAGGTGTATAGGCGTATAATGCTCCCCAAGCACCTAAGTTAAAGAAGGATAGTAACATACCTGCCACGATTAATACTGTTAATGAATCCGCAACCCCAAACAAATAAGCACTGCAAGCTGTCCCAATTAAATACGTAACCAAAACAAATTTACGACCGAGACGTTCAATAAACCAAGCAGCGGTGAAATATCCTGGAAGTTGAGCTAATGTCATAATAAGTACGTATTGGAAACTTTTTATTAAACTAAATCCTTTTAGCACCATTACACTCGGTAACCAAAGGAACATTCCATAATAGGAAAAGACAACACAAAACCATAGAATCCATAGCATAATTGTTGCTTTACGATATTCCCCAGACCAAACTGATTTTATATTTTCAATAACAGATGGCCTTTTTTCAACTTTTTGGAACCTTGGGGAATCCGGTAAATTCCATCTTAAATATAAAGCATATAATGCTGGAACTGCACTCAATACCATCGCAACTTCCCAACCATATTTAGGAATAACAAAATACGAGATAAGAGCTGCAATTAGCCATCCACCTGCCCAAAAACTTTCTAATAACACAACAATTTTCCCACGTTCATGCGCTTCAACACTCTCTGATACTAGTGTAGAGGCAACCGGAAGCTCTCCGCCAAGCCCCATACCAATTAAAAAGCGTAAAACGAGAAACATCGCAAGTGTTGTTGTTAATGCAGTTAAACCACTACCGATAGAAAATAATAATAATGTAATAATAAAGACTGATTTTCGCCCTATTTTATCTGATAGTATCCCAAAAATAAGCGCTCCTACTGCCATACCGATTGAGTTAATACTGCCTATCCAGCCCATTTCTTGCGTACTTAATCCCCAATCCTTTTGCAAGGCTACCATTACAAATGAAAGCATTCCAACATCCATTGCATCAAATAGCCATCCAAGCCCAGCTATACCTAGTAGTTTGCGCTTCGAAATTTCTTTAACCTTGCCCACTAGAAGTCCTCCTCACACAGGTGTCTTTACACATCATTTTACATGTGTGAATTGTATAAGTAAAATACTTTTGTGTAAAAAATTCTCCTTCATCATTCCCAAAAAGTAAAACGTCTATCCCGATTGGTGAGAGCTAATAATCTGTGGGGATGCCTCACTGATTAAAGTTTCAATTTATTAAAAATGAACAAATAAAAAAAGCAGCGATATTTCGCTACTTTTTCGAACGCACTACTTCTTTTAAAAATTCCGCTAATACTAACTGACGACGCCAGCGTGTTGGATTACTGCATAATCTATAAAACCACTCTAAATGAATTGCTTGAATCCATTTTGGTGCACGTTTTACCTCTCCAGCCCATACGTCTAAACTTCCACCTACTCCAACAGCCATTTTCGTTTCTAAACGCTGCTTATTGTTTTGTATAAAGTTCTCTTGTCTCGGGAAACCAAGTGCAACAAGTAATAAATCTGGTTTTGCTTCTTGAATGCGAGAAATAATATTCTCTTCGTCTTCTTGTTTAAAATAACCATCTTGTATACCGGCGATGGATACAGCTGAATATGTCTTTGTTAAATGATCTGCTGCAGCTTGTACAACATGCGGCTTTGCACCTAATAAGAAAACAGATACCGGCTTACTATCTTCTGATAACTTCGCAAGTAAATTACACATTAAATCAAAACCTGCTACACGTTCTTTTAAAGGTGTACCAAGCATCCCGCTTGCCTTTACAACCCCAATACCATCAGGTGTAATTAAATCTGTATTCAATAATGTTTGATAGAACTTTTCATCCTTTTTTGCGCACATAACAATTTCAGGGTTTGCTGTTACTACCTGAAACGTATGAGTTCGCTCCGCTTCTAGTTGTTCTTTTAAATATTGGACCGTTTCATCCATTGTCATTGTAGAAAAAGGAACGCCTAGAATATCAACTGTTTGTACTGCCATAGTTAACTATCCTCTCTATCATTACAAGTTTTTCGCTATTAATTGCTTATATGTTTCCTTTGTATCTTCATATAGTTTTTGAAGTGAGAAGTTCATAGTAGCATGCTCATAAATATGTTTACCCATTGCTGCTAACTCTCCAGTTTTCCACTTATCATACGCTTCTTCTAAAGCTAATGCTAATGCCTTTCCATCACCTGTTGGCACAATCCATCCGTAAGTTTCATCTACGATTAATGGTTCAATTTCTCCAGCCCTAGTCACAATTGATGGTACGCGTTGATTTGCCGCTTCTAATAAAACTAGTGGGAACCCTTCACTATGGGAAGTTAATAAATTTACATGTGACGACGCAAATAATTGTTTTACATCTTGACGATGTCCTAAAAACTCTACTTTATCGTTAATCCCTTTTTCAGTAGCTAATGACTTTAGATTTTCTTCTAATGGGCCATCGCCAACTAATAATACTTTAATTTTCTCTAATTTTGTTTGTTGTAACGCATCGAATAAAACTTCATGTCCTTTGACAGGATGTAATCGTGCTACTTGGATTGCCGTAAATACATCTTCATCAATATTGAACATTTCTTTTTTATTATAGCCTTCTGCTTTTTCCTTATCGTATTCAATTCCATTATAAATAACATGCATCTTTTCATTTGAAATACCTAATGCTGCCAGGCTTTTTTTCAATCTATTTGTTACAACGAAAAATAAGTCTATATTTTTTAAGGCTTTCAAATTTAATTTCGTAAAAATCCAACCTTTTAAGCCCTGTTTAGTAAAGTCTTGAAATGGATCACTATGAATAGTCGTTACCCATTTTGCCTTTATTCTCTTTTTCATTAAAGAAACATAGAAATTAGCCCTAGGGCCATGTGTATGAACTACATCAAATTTTTCTTTATTAATAAATTCACTTATATTCTTTAAAATGGATAAATCATAGCGCGATTTTTGTGAAAACACATGGACTTTTATCCCTAACTCCCTTGCTTCCTTCGCAACAATTCCATCTTCAAATACTGCTAATTCTACTTCACCAGTTGGAAACTGATCGAGAAGTGAAATAATATGTGTTTTCCCTCCCCCATCTTCTGCTCCTGCATTCATATGCAATATTTTCATATTTTTTCCTCCTTTAAATCCTCGCTACGTTTCCATCTATTTTTATTTTACTGTACTAAAAAATAAAAGCTAACAAAAGTTAGCTTTTATTTTTATCATTCAATTTCTAGGTCTACTATTAGATAAGCTAACACCACTACAAAGTAAATCCCAACTCCTGGTGCTGTTAAAATATGTCCTGCAATATAAGCAATACCTAACGCTAACAATAAGCTTGCTGAAATCATTCCATATTTTATATTAAATATGTCCTTAAATCTCGTAGCAAATGCTAGTAGAATTCTTAGCCCGTAATAAATAAATGGAATCATTAGTAATACAAAGCCAATAATCCCGAAATCATAAAACCAATCATGGAAGTCCATTTCAATTAGTTTTGGATCTGGCTGCTTTTGTTCATTGTATTTAAAGTTACCTGCATAACCCATTCCTAATAACTTTTGTGACATTGGCGCTTCTTTAAAGAACTGCTTATGTCTTTCTTCATATACTTGACGTCCACTGAAAATAAGATTTTCTTGATTTTCTTTCTTTTGCTCTTTCTCAAGCTCTTTCTTAACTTCCTCTTCTATCTTCGCCTTTTCTTCTGGCTTTTCAACTTTATGATGATTTTCTTCTTTTGCTTTAAGTTCTTGCTCTTTTTTCAGCTTCTCTTTAATTTCTTTTTCTTTTTGACCTTGCTGTGCCACATTTTGCTCTGATAAATAATTATTGTGAATACCCATATTTTGTGCTAATGGCGTTTGTTTAAACGTTCCGACTACACCAGCTAATAGGACAATAGCAATTACTGCATTAAGTGCAAGGGATTTTTTGTTCGGATTTTTTCTATCAAATAATAATTGTAGTAAAATAATCCCGATTGCTGCCGCTAGCGTAGCACCAATTGAGCCCATTCCTACTTTTGTACCAACTTGAATTAGCGAATAAATCATTAAAAGTGATGGAATCCAATATAGAATGTGTTTCCAGCTCTTTGTTTTTTGGATAGAATATAGTACTACAATAGGGAAAATAATAGCTAAGATTGAACCTAGTTCATTCCCTGCATAGAACCAACCTCGAGAACCAACCTTCATCCATTCATAACTACCAAAGTCAGTAGATGTTGAAATAGAAATAACCATAATTGCGTTAATGATTAATGTAGAATATACAATACTATTTCGAACCTTATCACTAATATTAACTGTCTTTTTCAATGATTTTAAAGCTAAAATGTATGATCCCAGCATGATATATATATATAATGCTTTCGCAACGAATTTAACCTCTTCACTAAGTACAATAGGATCCTTAACTAGTTTGTTATTAATAAATCCTATACCTAAAACTCCGGCTAACAATATAAGATAAATTAAAAACTTTCTATTTTCCTTCTCTTTTGCCTGAATTAAAATGTAAATACCACCAACAGCCATAATAAGGAATCTTACTAAAATTCCAACGGTAGCATTTGACTTTAATAAAGTGATGCTAAGAGACGTTAATAAATCTAAAACAGGCTGTAAAATAATAAAAAAGAGCAAAAAATGCTCAAATCTAACCCTAGCTTGATTTGCTAACATTCCAAGACCTCCATACAAAATCTTAACATTATCTTTTAATCATAATTTTTTATCATTCAAACACACCTAGCAATTATAACATAACTCATATTCAAATCGAGAACTATTTTTCCAGCTAAAACTAGCCAGGACAAGTATTAATCAGTAATAGAAATTATCGTCCTTTAGCTATACTCCCCTATTTTTATAAAATCTATCTAACAACCATCCCCTTATTTTTGTCAGTATATAAATATTTTTTTATCATTTTATACAAATATAAATAACCTACCTATAATTGTAATGTTTTACCAAATAAACAACATCAAAAAATGTAAAATTAATCTTTTCATATCTTTTTCAAATTACTTTATGGCTATTTTCCAAACATTTTCAAACGCTTTCTTTATGAATTTTATCCGTTTTTCTACATGTAGCGAAAAGTAATTGTTATTTCCAATACTTTAGTGTATATTTTTTCTCTGGAACATCTTTAAGAGGAAGGGATTAAGGCCATGTTATTAATCGATATATTTACGTTTCTTGGCATTATCGCCGCTGCCATTTCTGGTACATTAGTTGGTTTAAAAAAAGATTTAGATTTATTTGGTGTCCTTTGTTTAGCTGTAGCTACTGCGCTCGGCGGCGGTATTATTCGTGATATCATGATTGGTAACCTGCCCCCTGTCGCATTTGTAAAACCCATTTACTTTTTCGTAAGTGTATTATCAGCATTATTTACTTGCATGTTTTTTGAGCGCATCAATAAACTTCAAGTCGTTATTATGCTTTCTGATGCTGTTGGCTTAGGTGTTTTTACAGCTATTGGTGCAAATGCGGCAATGTCACATCATGTTGACGCCTCATTTCTAGTTGTTTCAATGGGAGTCATTACAGGTATTGGAGGCGGTATTTTGCGTGACATTTGTGCTCAAGATATCCCTTACGTATTCCGAAAAGAGATTTACGCAATCGCTTCTATCTTAGGAGCAATTAGCTTCCTAATCACACACGCTATGGGGGCGCACGTGTTAGCTTTCTATGTTTGTTTATTAGTAACATTCATTATTCGTGTCGTCACTGTAATATATAATGTTCATTTCCCTGTTTTCTTTAAAACACATGCTAAAATTAATAAAGGCCATTAAGAGAATTCTAGATAGAATTCTCTTAATTTATATACTATTCAACGAACTAATATAGAGTAATTATATATAAGCATATATAATTACTCTATATTAGTTTTAAAATTGAAAACGTTTTATATACAGGGGGAAGAATGATGCTTGGGGTTTTCAAAAAAAATATTAATAAAACAAATGCCAGTATAATCGAATTAAGTAAGGACCAACAAATAACTTTTAATGTCCCTACTAATTCTGAATTAAAAATTCAAATGGATATGCTACATATTTCAAAAGAAGATTTACAAGTTGTAAAAGTACTACAGCCTTTTATTTATGCAGAAATTGATTGGATTACTGAAAAATTCTATGCCAACATTACAAAACAACCTAATTTAATTACTATTATTGAACGTTACAGCTCTATTCCAAAACTAAAACAAACTTTAAAAACACATATTAAAGAATTATTCAGCGGCAATATGCATGAAGATTTTATTGAACAGCGTGTTAGGATTGCCAAAAGGCATGTACAAATTGGTTTACATCGAAAATGGTATACTGCTGCTTATCAAGAATTGTTCCGCTCTATCATGAAGATTTTGCAAACAAAAATAACAACAATCGATGATTTTTCCTATTCTATAAATGTTATAAATAAATTATTTACTCTTGAACAAGAACTTGTTCTTGCAGCTTATGAATCTGAATATGAAAGAATGCAAAAAGAGCATGAGAAAGAAAAAGAACTAACTGCTATGACAATTACGCATATCGCAACAGAACTAGCTGCTGTATCTGAAAAAACAAGCTCTTCTATTCAAAAACTAACCGCCAAATCTGAAACTATTGTAGAGATTGCTAAAACAGGTACATCATTAGCTACAACATCTGAAGAAAAAGCCAATAAAGGGAAAGAACAATTAAACCAGCAAAACAAACGAATGGGATCTATTCAAATGAATATGGAAACGATTATTACAGATACTCATGAACTCCTTAATATTTCTAACAAAATTAATGAAATCATAGATATTGTTAAATCGATTGCGGAGCAAACCAATTTACTCGCACTAAATGCAGCTATCGAGTCTGCACGTGCTGGAGAATTTGGGAAGGGGTTTTCTGTTGTTGCTGGTGAAATTCGAAAATTATCAGAGCAAACGAAAGAATCTATATTTAACGTTACAAAGCTCGTTGAAAAAACAAATGAACAAATTACCCGTGTCTCGTCTTCCGTGAAACAAATTAGCTCTCTCGTATCGGAAGGAACGGATAGTATGTCAGCAACAGATCGATACTTCCAAGAAATTGTAAAAGATATGTCTAACTCAAAAGAACAGAATAAGAAAATTGAACACGAGCTACAAGCTATTTCACAAGTAATGAAAGGAATTCAAGATGATTCCTCACAAATGGCTCTAACAGCCGATAATTTACAACTAGAACTAAATCGATAAGATAAAGTGAAACTTTAATCAACGGAGGTTTTGTTCATCCCCCGTTGATTATCAGCCCTCACCAATCGGGCTTTTACGGGCAGCCCGCCCCCCACCTAACTTCTTTGCTTTCGCTGATTTTGAGGTGGGGGTCTTACTGCCTGGAAAATAGCGGGATCAAATTCAAGTCAGGCATACTTTTCATCTGCACTGACTACTAAATTTCATCTTCCATCAAAAAAAGAATCCAGAATGGATTCTTTTTATTTTCTGAAAAATATTTTTTGACAATACACATAACTCATATAAACACCAAAGCTCTGCAAAATGAACAATGACGGCATAATTACATTGTAATATGCCATATCTACTTGAAAGAGCTTTAACAATACGTAGCCACTAATTAAAAATAAGAACAACATATATCCCTCATTTTGTTGTTTCTTAATAAGGAAGTGTAATAGAGCTATAGTCATAAACAATGTTACGGCTATATATATCAGTTTTTCACATTTGAAAAGAATAGAATTTACCCCTTCATCTGAAAACTGATTTATCATCGGCTCTAAAAGTTTAAATCTTTCTCCCTCAATCTCTTTTAACTTTTGATCAATATGCTCTGTTACACTTTGATTTTTCGATATTTTTTCTTCATGTTGCGTCTTTCCAATTAAAACAGATTGAACATACGTCTCATTTGAAATCGTATATTGTGACAATCCCATTGCCTTAATTCCATAATTCACACTAAAATGGGCACTATAAAATAGAATAAGTATCCCTATCATTTTTAGTAACACCTTTTGTTTCGTTGCTGATTGAAATACTTCGATTAATAATACATATACCGTAATAAAAATAGGAAGAAATAATCCCATTGGGAAAACCATATTACTAAATGCAAATAAAATCGCTGAAAACACCCACATATAAGGATGATCTAATCCTTTATATAAAAGTATGTAACAAGCAAAATAAAATAAAAATATTGCAAGTGATTCAGGAGTTAATACGGAACTCATGAATATATTTGGAATATACAGAGCATAAAAGATAGAAGCAATACGACCGCATTCTTCTCCAAAAACCATTCCCGCAATACGATAAATAAATAATGCTGTTCCTGTGCAAAATAGCACATTAAATAGTTGTAAAGCGAATAATGAATCACCAAATATACGAATAATTACCGACTCATATATAATAAAAGGCAAATGAGTTACAGTCCCTATATTATTACCAATTGCAATCTGCTTTGCAGACTCATACATCACTTTCATATCACCAATTATTGGAGCATCTACAAATAACAGCATACTAACCCTCACAACTATAGATATACTTATAAGAAAAATAAGAAATTGTTTATCTGTAAAACGATATTGTAGAATTGATGCCACTAACAAAATAAGTATGACGAAAATTGCTAATATGATTGTTACACTTGTTGTACTTCCTCCAAAAAATTGCTTACTTGTCTCAAATGCTGCCCAACAACTATAAACAAAAAATGCGAGCATCGCACCGATTGTAATTTTATTGAAGAAAGATGAAAAATTTGTTTGTATATGATTCATATGTCCATTGCACCTCTATTTCCATTCATAACAAAACGATTCTATCATGAATGGGGACACGGCTGATAGGGAATTTCTATGACAAATACATAGTCATTACTTTTTACTTGCAATGTAAGCGAATCCTCTTTTACACTACATTTTAGATAAAATAAATTTTCTTTCAGTTACATGAATACAAATACAGAAGTTTAAATAATCCTCTTTTGGAATACACTTTACTTCATTAAATATCTAATATGAGTAATCTGCTTACACATATTATTCTGATTGAAAACAGACTATAGGGGCTGAATATATGGAAAAGAAATTCATGCGAGAATCTAAAGCAATTAAGACAACACGTGTTTTTCCTAACGATTTAAATAATCACCAAACACTTTTTGGAGGGAAATTATTAGCAGAAATTGATAGTATTGCTTCAATTGCGGCTGCAAGACATAGTCGTAAACATTGCGTAACAGCATCTATTGATTCAGTTGATTTTTTAACTCCAATTCACCAAGCTGATTCTGTTTGTTATGAAGCATTTGTATGTTATACAGGGAAATCTTCAATGGAAGTTTTCGTAAAAGTAATCGCAGAAAACTTATTAGCAGGCGAGCGTAGAATTGCTGCTACTTGCTTCATTACATTTGTGGCAATAAAAGATGGAAAACCTTCATCCGTACCACAAGTACTTCCTGAAACTGAAGAAGAACATTGGTTACACACAACCGGTTTAGAACGCGCGGAAAACCGAAAAAAGGGACGTTTAAAAAGTAAAGAGATGGCTGAAGTTTTAACTTTAAGTAAGCCATGGAATATATAATACGATACTCTCACTTCATACATGCACAGGTTTATTTCATCCTTGCATGTATTTTTTATTGTAAAAAATTCCACCTCTTATCTTTTATTTACTGTTTGTCTCCTAAAATAATCCACCAGTTTTTCCTTTATTTTGCTATACTATTAATGGTATATTAGATAAGGTTCGTTTAAAAATAACTATAATATAATTAAGTATATAAGGGATGGTGCGATAATGTCTATTGAGGTACCAATTTCAATACCAAAAACGTTAATTATTATTCCTGCGTATAACGAGGAAGAAGCAATTGCAGATACATTAACAAGATTATTAAAACTAAAACAGCATTTTACAGAATTAAGCATTTGCGTTATTAATGATGGATCACATGATAAAACAGCTCAAATCGTAAATGATTTTCCTGTTCACCTTGTGAACTTACCATATAACCTAGGTATTGGCTCAGCTGTACAAACTGGTTATAAATACGCTTATGAGAATGGATATGATATTGCGATTCAGTTCGATGCTGATGGGCAACATAATCCTGATGATTTGTACAAAATTATAAAACCTATTGCTGAAGACCAATGCGATATGGTGCTAGGTTCACGTTTTACAGAGAAAACAGCCTATAAAGGTAGTATTTCTAGAAGAATTGGTATTTTTTATTTTACTGCTCTACTGAAAGTACTAACAAAACAAACCTTTATGGATCCAACTTCTGGGTATCGTGCTATCAATAGAGAAGTAATTAAGATTTTTGCACATAATTATCCAAAAGATTATCCAGAACCAGAAGTCCTTATTCATTTAAAAAAGAAAAAATTACGCATTAATGAAATATCCGTAAATATGCAAGAGCGTCAAGGGGGACAATCTTCTATCACACCTCTTAAATCTGCATATTACATGATTAAAGTAAGCCTTGCTATATTGATGCAAAAAATTGTGAAAGGTTGATAATAAATGCCTATAATTACCTTTTCATTTATCTTCATTCTATTATTATTTTTATTAATTATTAATTCCATTCGTCGTGGAGCTTTAGAAACTAAATATGCTATTTTATGGATTTTTGTTTGTGTTGCAATGGCTATTTTAAGTTCTACTGAAAAAATTATAAATTGGATTGGCCAACTATTACACGTAGAATATCCTCCATCTGTTTTATTCTTATTTGGACTATTATTCTGTTTCATATTAATTTTTGACTTAACAAGAAAAATTTCTAAATTACATCATCAACTTGTAACGTTAACGCAAGATTATGCGTTATTAAAACAAAAATTAAAAGTAACGCAACCTGAAACCGATAAAGAATAGTTTTCTATTTAAATATGAACATATACAAAAAAACATCTTAATTTTTTAAAAAAATTAAGATGTTTTTTATTGCAAACTATTTTTTTCTAATTAATAATTTACTAATTTTCATAACAGTTGCCACGGTCCCAACTCCAATTATAATAAATAAGAATGGTATTAACGGTAATGCATATCGTTCATATGCAACATAAAAACATGTTAAAGCTGTTTGCAATAAAAGGATTGACCATAAAAATGTAGTCTCTCTCCACCTTTTTAAAAGGAAAATAAATGAAAGTACTGTACATATTAAAAACGTCGTCTTAATAAAATTATATATTTCATTCATATCCTTTGCAGAAACATTGAATACTTCAATATTATGCTCTATAGAATAATACGGTTTTTTCCAAAGAATTTCTGGCTTCAAAACTAAATAACTCTCTATCATAGATTCCTTATCAGTTTTCCACCATTCCTTCATTTTATCAATCGCTATTTTTTCTTCTAATTCCATAAATTCATGTGCTTCAAGATTAGGGTATTTTGCATGTAACTCTATTTCAAGTTCCCCCATATCCTTACCTTCTGGGTAACCTTTCCCTTGATACGTTCCAAGTAATAACGGATTCCCTGCCCCAGCAGTTAGTGGGATAAATTTATCAAATTGAATGTAATTGCGAGCCCACCATGGTCCAAGTACGATAAGTCCTATTCCTATGCTTATAATCGCTTGCTTCATCATAATACGGAATGGGTAGCGTTTCATTAAAAGATACCCAAATAGTAAGATTGGATATAAGGCAATTTGTACACGGAGGTACAGTGCTAAAAAGTAGAAAATTAATACAATCAGAAGATGTTTCGTTTTATGAGTATCAGCTAATTTTAAACTCCAATATACTAATCCTAATGAAAGGAATAGAAACGGTCCTTCTGTTAAAGTTAAATTTTCCATAACAATCTCTGGAGGATACACAGCTAATAAGAAAGCACCTATTAATCCTGCAGCAGAATTCAATAAATAAGTACCAATCTTATAAGTTAGCAAAATACTAAGTACCCCTAATAGGATAATAATTAATTTTGCTACAAAAAGACCTTCACTGCCATTTCCAAAAAAATAAAATACAACAGCTAATAAAGCTGGAAAACCCGGCATAATATGAATCGTTGGTTTATCTGGTTCATGATATGTTAACATCCCTGTTTCCAATAAAATATTTGCCGTTTTTTGATAACCTATATCATCGCTAGCTATAGATAGATCTGCACCATGTGTTTGTAAAGTTGCAAAACGAAGTGCAAAACCGACTATCATAATAATCCCTAAAAGGATTATATTAGATTTGCGAGTAAATCGCCCTAACATCTCATCTTCTCCCTTCAGATACATAATTTTCAAAATATATTTCTATATTTTTACAACACAATACGTTCTATAATAAATACTTTTTATACAAAGTACAACAATAGAAAGTTGATTTACAAAGTTTATATGCGTTAAACTTATACAGATGTTCTTGTAATCTTCTTCCTTCCAAAAGGCTTGTATATATGATGCAAGACATAAAAAACTTGAGGAGATAAAAATTCTATGATGGAACAAAAGCAACTTGTTTCTGTTGTCATACCCCTGTATAACACGGAAAAATATATTGAAGAAACGATGCAGTCAATACTAGATCAAACATATAAAAACATTGAAATTGTAATTGTAGATGATGGAAGTAAAGATCAATCACCTTCTATTGTGAAAAACCTTGCTGAAAAATACCCAGGGCAAGTAAAATACGTTCATCAAAAAAACCAAGGTGTTTCGGTAGCCCGTAATACAGGTATCGAAAATGCTAGCGGAGAATATATCGCTTTCCTTGATAGTGACGACTTATGGCATCCAACTAAAATTGAGAAACAAATCGAGAGTATGCATAAAAACAACATGGACGCGTGCTATTGTGGTTATATGAATTTCTACGAAGAAACAGGCGAGAAGGTTGAACATACAACAAACTTTATTAAAGGTGATATGGCAAAAGCATTCCTAACACATCAAGTTGTTGCTCAAACAAGTACTTGGATTTTCAAACGATCCATCGTAATGGATCATAACATTCGTTTTACACCAGGATGTAGTTGGGGAGAAGATTTAGAGTTTTTATTTAAACTTATGAGTTTGACAAATGTATGTTATGTCGATGAATACTTAACTTATTATAGAATCTTATCAGAAGGAAATCTTTCTTCTAAGTATAAAGATTATGAATTAAAAACAACAAAAGAGCTAGAAGTATTCAATCGTATGAAAGATTGGGTACATAATAAATCTCAAGACTTCATTACGAAAGACCCTCAGTCACTGATTGAGATTCTTGAGACTTATTTATTCCCTTATACAGTCATCAATAACGCTTGTATATATATTAAAGAAAACTCTCGATTAGATAAATCACAAGTTCAATTAATCAAAAAAGATATAAGGAAATATTGCCGTAAAATCTATTCAAAGAATGGAAAGCGTAGTAAAAAACTATATGCAATGCTTTGGTTTGTACGAATTAAATTTCTGTTTTCTTAAACTGAAAATATAACGATACTCTCTCTTTCTGTGAACAAATTAAATTTACAAATAGGACAAACTAACCGGGTCCTAAAGAATAGAAAGGTCTTTTCTCATGAAAACAAATAAAATTCTAAAAAACGCATCCTACCTCTTTGTAGGAAACATTACTGTCCGCTTTGTACTGGCTATTGCAACAATTTTCTTTGCAAGATATGTTTCTCCAAGTGATTACGGTATGTTTACAACTGCGTTAGCAGTTTCAGCTGTTATTTGTTACTTTACAGATGCAGGTTTAACACATACGTTTATGCGTGAAGGAACGAGAAGCGATGCTAATATTAGTGTGCTAATAAGTAGTTATTTACGTATTCGTTTAATATTAGCTATCGTAATTTCTGTACTTTTCGCTATTTTTGCCCAGTTCTTCTATCCCGATGCTTACTTACGTGCGATGGTATATTGGGTTGTCCTACCAACAATGTTCGGAGCAACCTTACAAGGTGTTGGTATGGCTTACTTCCAAGTAACAGAACGCATGCAATTTACAGCTATTATTTCTGTACTACAAGGTGTAACAGCTGCTGCTGCCCTATTACTAGGGATGTCTTTCCAATGGTCACTTATGATGGTTGCTGCCATGTACGGGGTATCTAGTCTTGTAACAGGTGTTATCGCCTTTATAATGACAATACGTTACACGAAAGTCCATAAGGGTTGGGATAAAGGCATTTTAGATCAACTACTTATTTTCACGATCAACGGAATCATTATTATGCTCTTACCACAATTGGGCCCTATTATATTAGAAAAGGTTTCAACATATAAGCAAGTTGGATTCTTTGGTGCTGCATCTAAAATACCTGCTGTACTATATCAAATACCTGGAGTAATTGCAGCTGCTTTTTATCCAAGACTTTTTGCTTTTGGTAATGAGAAAAATATTGAAGAACATAGAAAATTATCAAGTTTTGAATTAAAACTTATGTCTTTTTTAGGAATGGGAATTTCTATCCCCTTTATTGCTGATCCAAGTTTCTGGATTGTTAGTTTATTAGGAGAAAAATACGCTCCCGCTGGTGACGCTCTTGCTATTCTAGCGTTTATGGTTATTTTACAATCAATTAACTATCCACTAGCCGATAATTTAACAACGATTGGCCAGCAATGGAAACGTGCAACAACAATGACTATTGGATTAGTTGTTGCCATCATAGGTTATATTGTATTAGGTAGTAAATATGGAATGATGGGGGCAGCTGCCGCAGCCATCATTACCGAAATTACACTATTAATTGGATTTACCCTCTTTATTCGTAAAGGCATGCAATTATTAGTTAAAGGAATTATATTTAATTCCTTAGCCTTTATTATTAGTTACGGTATATACCGAATTGCATTAATCAACTTACCACCATTAGTTGCTTTAACTCTTACTGGTATACTATACGGTATAATCGGAATTGTAATTGATCCTCAAATACGTGGATTCGTTTTAGGATTTATAAAACAAAAGCTTATTCGCAAACATGCTTAAAAGCAAAAAGCTTTTCCTATTTAAAAATGGAAAAGCTTTTTGCTTTTTTATATACCATCATTTTTCTTCAGTAAAAAAATGCTATATATTCCAGCTCAAATTGACTTACTTTCTGAAAATGCCTTATACTAAATTACATGTAAACTATGAACTTCAACGCTTGTAAAAATATATATGCTTCAACAAAAATATATATTTTCTCATGTTAAAACTAAAGAACACACCTTTAAAAATTGGTGTGTTTTTATATGCTACCTAAAAACTAGTTGCTACATGTAACGACTTTCAAAGGAGGATTATCAATTTTTATGAGCATAAAGCCGAATAATAAATTCTTTTCCAAGAAAACAATAATAATTATGCCAATATTATTATTGTGCGCTTTTGCTTTTCATTATTTCTTTTTAACATCTAATCAAGCCTTTTCTGGTACAGGGGATGCGTTACGTCAATTTGGTTTTTTTACGTTTCTTCTACAACATGCCTTTAAAGATGGCAACCTTTTTTGGTCTTTTGATTATGGATTAGGTGGAGATTTATTTGGAGAGTTTAGTTATTATTACAGCACATCACCGTTTTTCTGGATTACACTGTTACTACCTAAACTAAGTCTTGAGCAAGTATATGACGTGAAATTATACATGAGTATTTTAAAAAACTTTTTAGCTATGGTATTCATATATGGTTCTTTACGTTACCATAATAAAACAGCATTCTCATCTTTTGTTGCTGCTATTATATATGGTGGTTGTATTACTTTCATCCGCCACTCTTTACTATGGGATTTCATGGCTGATGCCATTGTATTTTTACCATTAGTAATATGGGGACTTGATAAATATATTATTGAAAAGAAGCGCGGACTTTTCCTAATCGCTGCTACTTTAATGTTAGCATCAAACTTTTATTTTGCTTTTATCACAAGTATTTTCATATTTATTTATGCATTATTCCAATACTTTGCGACACAACAAAATAAAACGATTGTCTCTTTTCTAACTTATTATATTAGAATCGGTTTATTGTATGGATTATCACTCGGTTTAGCCGCCGTTTGCTTCCTCCCATCAGTTAATGCCGTATTTAGTGCTGATCGACTATCAAAAAAGTTTGAGATACCATTATTATTTGAAGATAAATTTTATAAAGATTTAATGGAAAATATTTTCTTCATGTATAATGCTGAAAATCATCAATTAGCTTTACCAGCTTTAATTTTATTCTTAATCGTATTTGGAATGTTTATACGTGATAAACTCGTTAAAAATAAAGTATTCTTTACGTTATTCATGTTCATTCTGTTTATGCTTCCATATACATATTCTGTGTTTAATGGTTTTTCAGCAATGCAATCTAGATGGTTCTATTTATTTGTATTTGTAATTGCCCAAACAATTGCATACATTCTAGATTGGATGATTATTCATAAGAAAGACTACAAATTACCTTATTTAATAAGTTTATTAGTGTCTATTGGATTATTCATTTATGCATTTTATAGAAAAGCAAATATAAATGTAACTGATAAACCTTTACAAGACGTTGATAACATTTTACTCGGAACTGTCGTTCTTTCTGTTATTACAGTATGTTTATGGCGTTATATTTCCAAACCTTTCATACAATTTTTAGTTGTATTGAATGTACTCGTTAGCACAATTTCTATGAATTATATGTATGCGAATAATATACTTAGCACCGTTTACGGACAGAGCCAGATTTCAACTGAAAAGTTACACGAACCAGGCTATGATAATAAAGAAGAAATTGCTGCAATTCGCTACATACAAGAAAATGATAAAGACTTTTATCGTATTCTTAATCCATATAGCGAATATAACACACCAATGCTACAAGGTTATCATGGCTTAAGTACGTATCAAAGCTTAGTTAATTATTATGTCCATGACTTTATGAAAAATAAATATGGTGTATTCCAAATGTACGATACACCTTCAATGTTTTATCAAGCTGATAGTCGACTACTACTTGAAAATATGCTAGGTGTAAAATATCGCGTATTAAGTGCTGATACAGATTCAAAGAATGTGCCTTATGGATATAAACTATTACAGCAAGTAGGACCGTATAATATTTACAAAAATGACTATGCTTTACCGTTAGGATATGTATATGATTCGGCTATAAGTGAGGAAGAATTTTCTAAATTAAACTTCGCTCAGCGTGATCAATTATTATTACATGCTGTTGTCGTTAATAATACAAAAGAATTTTCATTAAACCATTTTAATAAACAAGACCTTAAATCAAAGGCAGTATCTATTAAAACGGAAAAAGCAAAATTCGAAAACATAGAAAAACAAGAAAATAAACTAATTGTTCATGGCTTTGGAAATATGATTGTACCTATCAATTATCCTGATACACCTGGTGATCTACTGATAGAATTAAAATTAAAAAATGCAGGCACATTCAATGCAACTGTTAATGGAAAAACGATAGGAAAAGGGGACGATGCTGGTGCATACTCTTATCCGTTAGAAAGGTTTGTTTACAATTTGGGCAATGAGCGTCCAGAAAACCTAACTATCTCTATTGATATGGCAGGTGAGTATGAATTAGGTGACTTGCAAGCAAATATTGTAAACTATGAAAGTGTACAAAAAGAAACAAAAAAACTAACTGAAAATAGGCTTGAAAATATTTATTATAAGAACAATTATTTAAAAGGGGATATCAAATCAAATAAAGACGGGCTCTTATATTTATCTGTCCCATATAGTAAAGGCTGGACTATAAAAATTGATGGAAAAGAAACAGAATTTACGAAAGCGAATTCTGCCTTTATCGGTGTTCCCATTACAAAAGGTTCACATGTAATCGAAATGACTTACGTTACACCTTACTTCAAATTAGGTATGATTATATCAATCATCTCACTAATTATCTGTATAGCTTTACTAATTTTCAAAAATCCAAAAGCACGACGAAAATTTTCTTTTAAAAAGCAATAATGAGCAATCAATGAATCATGAATCTATCCAATTGGATAGATTCATATAAAAACGCATAACATTGTTTTAACCCACTACAAACAAGGAGTGTCAAAAATGACTCTTTCAATCGTTGTACCATGCTACAATGAAGAAAAGGTGCTTCGAGCCTTTTATTCAGAGACTTCTCTTGAAATTCATAAATTAACTACCGATTATGAATTTGTTTTTGTTAATGATGGTAGTAAAGATGATACTTTAAATATTTTACGTGATTTAGCTAGTTCAGATTCGTCAGTACACTACATATCATTTAGTCGAAACTTCGGAAAAGAAGCTGCAATGTTAGCTGGTTTAAAATATGCTACAGGCGATGCAATTGTTATTATGGATGCTGACTTACAACACCCTCCTACGTTAATAAAAGAACTGTTAGAAGGATATAACGACGGCTACGACCAAGTCATTGCAAAAAGAACAAGAACTGGTGATTCACCCGTTCGCTCTTTCGTCTCTCGTCTTTACTATAAAGTGATGAATAAATTTGTAGATATTGAATTAGTAGACGGTATTGGTGACTTTAGACTTTTAAGTCGAAGAGCAGTAGATTCTTTATTATCTTTAAGTGAATACAACCGATTTTCAAAAGGCTTATTTTCTTGGATCGGTTATAACGAATTAATCATTGAATATGAAAATGTATTACGTTCTGATGGAGAAAGTAAATGGACCTTCTCGAAATTATTAAATTACGGAATTGATGGTGTAATTTCATTTAATAATAAACCGTTACGTCTATCTATATATCTCGGATTACTAACAACCATTTTAGGACTTTTATACGTAATCACTACGTTCGTTCAAATCATCCTTGGTGGTGTGGAAGTTCCTGGTTACTTTACTCTCATTTCCGCTATACTATTTATTGGCGGTATTCAACTCATATTCCTAGGTGTTATTGGTGAATATATCGGTCGTATTTATTATGAAACAAAACGTAGACCGCATTTTATTGTAGCTGAAAAGAAAGTTAGTGAAGTTAAACAAAAGGCATAACCAAAAAGTTACTTCTGTAGGTAGAAGTAACTTTTTTATATACTAACATTTACAAACACTTCTTTTGAAAAAATATACATTTTGAAATGATGGCATTATATGAAAGAATTTAGTATCATGATTCAAGGTACTATTTCAAGTTGGACGGAGGATACTATGAGCTTATTAACAGTTGAAAAATTAGGACATACATTTGGTGATCGTACATTATTTAAAGATGTATCTATGCGATTATTAGCAGGTGAGCACGTTGGATTAGTTGGTGCAAACGGTGTTGGTAAATCAACATTCATGAATATCATTACTGGTCAGCTTATTCATGACCAAGGTCGTGTAGAATGGACACCGGGCACACATTACGGCTACTTAGATCAGCATACTGTTTTAACGCCTGGACGTACGATCCGTGACGTACTAGCGGATGCATTTTTACCGTTATTCGAAAAGGAAAAAGCTTTAAATGAAGTTACAGAAAAAATGGGAACTGCTACACCAGAAGAACTAGAAGAACTTCTTGAACAAATGGCAGAAATACAAGATGCACTTGAAGCAGGTGGTTTCTATTTACTAGATATGAAAATTGAAGAGGCTGCACGTGGTCTTGGAATTGATGCTATTGGTTTAGATCGTGATGTTTCAGCACTAAGTGGTGGACAACGTACAAAGGTATTGCTTGCAAAGCTATTACTTGAACAGCCAGAAGTATTATTGCTTGATGAACCTACTAACTATTTAGACGTTGAACATATTCATTGGTTAACAAATTATTTAAAAGAATACCCACATGCATTCTTATTAATTTCTCATGATACGGAATTTATGAACAAATGTGTTGATGTTATTTTCCATCTAGAATTCACAAAAATGACACGCTATACAGCGACATATGAAAAATTCCTAGAACTAGCAGAAATCAATAAAAATCAACATATAAACGCTTATGAAAAGCAGCGTGAGTTTATCAAAAAGCAAGAAGACTTCATTGCAAAGAACAAGGCTCGTTATTCAACAACAGGTCGTGCAAAGAGTCGTCAAAAACAACTTGATCGCATGGAGCTTATTGATCGTCCGGAAACAGCAATTAAACCGGAATTCTCATTTAAAGAAAGTCGCGCAAGTAGTCGCTTCGTCTTTGAAGGTGAAAATGTAGAAATCGGATATACACATCCGCTACTACCAAAGCTATCAATGACGATTGAACGTGGTGAAAAAATTGCTATTGTTGGATGTAACGGTGTTGGTAAATCAACGTTACTAAAAACAATCTTAGGTAAAATTAAACCTTTAAGCGGTAAAACAAGCCTTGGTGACTTCTTAGAGCCTGCATACTTTGAACAGGAAGTTAAAGCTGATAATATAACACCAATTGATGATGTATGGAATACATTCCCTGGTTTAGACCAGCATCAAATTCGTGCGATGTTAGCAAAATGCGGATTAAAAAATGAACATATTTCTCGCCCATTAAGTCAATTAAGTGGTGGAGAACAAGCAAAAGTTCGTTTATGTAAGCTAATGGGTGAGGAAAGTAACTGGCTACTATTTGATGAGCCGACAAACCATCTTGATGTTACAGCAAAAGCGGAACTTAAGAAGGCTATGAAAGCATATAAAGGAACAATCCTCCTTGTATGTCACGAACCGGACTTCTATGAAGATTGGATCACAAAAGTTTGGGATGTTGAAGAATGGTCTCAAAATAGTAAATAGTCTTTAAGAAAAAACTCCTTGTGTACACAAGGAGTTTTTTACTTGTTTCTATTAAGAATTTTTTATATTGTAGTATCCTATAAGGCGTAATCGAAATTCTTTTAATTCCGGATACGCCTCTAAATTTGCTAACATACCTCTAATTACCGGAATTCTTGGATTAAGCAATCGCATTTCCGCCTCTAAAACATCTAACGTTACTAACAACTCATCATCCTCTAATTGATCCGCTAAATTACGCTTAAATACAATAATTTCTTTTAAAAAATGCTCTTTAACTTGTTCCTTAATGAGCTCTGATTTACAAAGGAATTCTCCAAGCTTTTCTTCATGTAAAATAGGTTCTTCTGAAGATTCTACCAAACCATTTACTAAATGATCTACTCTTTTTAAAATAAAAGCAGCGACATACGATAAATCAATTTCTGGTGCTTGTAAAATAATTAATTCTAAATAACCACGGCATATGCCTTCTACTATAATTACTAAATCCAATAAATATGGCATAATCTTTTCACCATAAATGGACAATAAACTATTCCGATAAAATGCATGAGACTCTAACTTCATCCGCATCATAAATTCTTCCACTTCTTTATTAAACGGAATTGCATTTTCCCTTGCATGCATAATAATAAATTCTTTATGTTTTTGTATATCATTAAACTGACAGTGTAATTGTTTTGCAAATTTTTCACGTGGTAATAAAGACTCTTGTTCAATATCCAGCATTTTCTTTTGGATTTTGTCATAATAATATCGAAGTGTCGCTAATAAAAGCTCATCTTTTGATTTAAAATATAAGTAAAAAGCTCCCTTAGATATACCACTAGCTGTCACAATTTCCTGCACTGATGTCGCATTTACACCCTTAGTAGCAAATAACTTCATGGCCGATTCTATAATTAAACGCTCTTTTTCTTTCATATCTTCTCTCCTAAATTTAATCTCGCATCTGATTATAAATGTATTATACCATCTCTTTTTATTGACGTTTGACCGAACGGTCAGTTATATTATGTATTAGACTGACCAGTTGGTCAATATAATAAAAAGGGAGCGCAAACATGAACAAAATCATCAATTTCTCGTTAAAAAATAAGTTCGCAGTTTGGCTACTAACCATTATTGTTACTATTGCGGGGATCTACTCTGGACTCAATATGAAGCTGGAAACAATCCCTGATATTACAACACCGATTGTGACAGTAACTACGGTCTATCCTGGTGCTACACCAGAAGAAGTAGCTGATAAAGTTTCAAAGCCGATGGAAGAACAACTACAAAATTTAAGCGGTGTTAACGTTGTGAGCTCATCATCTTTTCAAAACGCATCTTCTATTCGAGTAGAATACGATTTTGATAAAAATATGGAAAAAGCAGAAACAGAAATTAAAGAAGCTCTTACGAATGTGAAGCTCCCAGATGGTGTTAAAGACCCTAAAGTTTCACGAGTAAACTTCAATGCTTTTCCTGTTATTTCGTTAAGCGTAGCAAGCAAGAATGAATCTTTAGCTACCTTAACTGAAAATGTAGAAAAGAATGTTGTACCAGGATTAAAAGGACTTGATGGTGTTGCATCTGTCCAAATTGCTGGCCAACAAGTAGATGAAGTACAGCTTGTCTTCAAGAAAGATAAAATGAAAGAACTAGGACTAAGTGAAGATACTGTAAAAAATGTGATTAAGGGATCGGATGTATCTTTACCACTTGGCTTATATACATTTAAAGACACGGAAAAATCAGTTGTTGTAGATGGCAATATTACAACGATTAAAGCATTAAAAGAACTTAAAATCCCAGCTATACCTTCCTCACCTAACGGTCAAGGTAGTCAAAATGCCGGCGCTGGTGCACAAACGCCGCAAATGAATCCAGCTGCTATGAACGGGATTCCAACAGTTACATTAGAAGAAATTGCTGACATTAAAGAAGTTGGGAAAGCAGAATCCATTTCTCGAACAAATGGAAAAGAAGCAATTGGAATTCAAATTGTGAAGGCCTCTGATGCAAATACAGTTGATGTTGTAAATGCAGTAAAAGATAAAGTAAAAGATCTTGAGAAAAAATATAAAGATTTAGAGATTATTTCAACATTCGACCAAGGTGCACCTATTGAAAAATCAGTTGAAACAATGCTAAGCAAAGCAATTTTCGGTGCTATCTTTGCGATCGTTATTATTATGCTGTTCCTGCGAAATATTCGAACAACGTTAATCTCTGTCGTTTCAATACCACTTTCTTTATTAATTGCTGTTTTAGTCATAAAGCAAATGGATATTACACTTAACATTATGACACTTGGAGCAATGACCGTTGCTATAGGCCGCGTTGTCGATGACTCAATTGTTGTTATTGAAAATATTTACCGACGTATGTCGTTATCAGAAGAGAAATTGCGCGGAAAAGATTTAATTCGTGAAGCTACGAAAGAAATGTTTATCCCAATTATGTCTTCTACCATCGTAACAATTGCTGTATTTTTACCACTTGGACTAGTAAAAGGTATGATTGGTGAAATGTTCTTACCATTCGCCTTAACTATCGTCTTCGCTTTATTAGCATCATTACTAGTAGCTGTTACAATCGTACCGATGCTAGCTCACTCTTTATTTAAGAAAGAGAGTATGAGGGAAAAAGAAGTACATCATGAAGAAAAACCAAGTAAATTAGCAAATGGGTATAAACGCATACTTGCATGGGCTTTAAATCACAAAATTATTACATCAAGTATCGCTGTCCTTCTATTGGTTGGTAGTCTTGCACTTGTACCAGTTATCGGTGTAAGTTTCTTACCTTCTGAAGAAGAAAAAATGATTATTGCAACATATAATCCTGAACCAGGTCAAACGTTAGAAGACGTTGAAAAAATTGCAACAAAAGCTGAGAAGCACTTCCAAGATAATAAAAACGTCAAAACAATTCAGTTCTCATTAGGTGGAGAGAATCCAATGAGTCCTGGTCAATCAAACCAAGCAATGTTCTTCGTGCAATATGATAACGACACGAAAAACTTTGAAAAAGAGAAAGAACAAGTCGTTAAAGATTTACAGAAGATGTCTGGCAAAGGCGAATGGAAAAACCAAGACTTCGGAGCAAGTGGCGGTAGTAACGAAATTAAACTATACGTTTACGGAGATAGCTCAGAAGACATTAAGCCTGTCGTAAAAGATATTCAAAATATCATGAAGAAAAATAAAGACTTAAAAGATATAGATTCTAGTATTGCAAAAACATATGCAGAGTACACTTTAGTCGCAGATCAAGAAAAGCTGAGTAAAATGGGCTTAACGGCTGCTCAAATTGGAATGGGACTTTCTAATCAACATGATCGCCCTGTTCTGACAACAATTAAAAAAGACGGTAAAGATATCAATGTATATGTAGAAGCTGAAAAACAAAATTATGAAACAATCGATGACTTAACAAATCGCAAAATTACAACACCACTTGGTAATGAAGTAGCTGTGAAAGATGTTATGACTGTAAAAGAAGGTGAAACATCGAATACAGTAACACACCGAGATGGACGTGTTTATGCAGAGGTTAGTGCCAAATTAACATCTGATGACGTTTCAAAAGCATCTGCTGCAGTACAAAAAGAAGTAGATAAAATGGATCTTCCTTCTGGTGTAGATGTTTCTATGGGCGGTGTTACTAAAGATATTCAAGAATCATTTAAGCAACTTGGCCTAGCGATGTTAGCTGCGATTGCCATTGTATACTTCGTTCTTGTCGTTACATTTGGTGGTGCCCTTGCACCATTCGCAATTTTATTCTCGCTACCATTTACAATTATTGGGGCTCTTGTTGCCTTATTAATCTCTGGTGAAACATTAAGTGTATCTGCAATGATTGGTGCGCTTATGTTAATCGGTATCGTTGTAACAAACGCAATCGTGCTTATCGACCGCGTTATTCATAAAGAAAATGAAGGACTATCAACACGTGAAGCTTTATTAGAAGCTGGTGCAACACGCCTTCGTCCAATTTTAATGACTGCAATTGCAACAATCGGTGCTCTTATCCCGCTTGCATTAGGATTTGAAGGTAGTGGCTTAATTTCTAAAGGGCTTGGTGTAACGGTAATTGGTGGATTAACAAGTTCAACGTTATTAACACTTCTTATTGTTCCAATCGTTTATGAAATATTAAGCAAATTTAAAAAGAAAAAAACAAAATAATAAAAAATAACCTCGCTAACTGCGAGGTTATTTTTTATTTCCAAACAAGATTAGGAAATCGCCATAGCCTTCTTTCTCTAATTCCTCTTTTGGAATAAATCGAAGAGCTGCGGAATTAATACAGTAACGAAGGCCATTTGGTCCTGGACCGTCTGGAAATACGTGCCCAAGATGTGAGTCTCCTTCTTTACTCCTCACTTCTGTACGTGTCATATTATGACTCACATCCATCTTTTCTTTCACACTTGCTGACATAACTGGTTTTGTAAAACTAGGCCATCCACATCCACTATCAAATTTGTCTAGAGAAGTAAATAGCGGCTCACCTGAAACGATGTCTACATAAAGACCTTCCTCTTTATGGTTCCAATACTCATTTCGAAATGGTGGTTCTGTACCATTTTCCTGCGTTACATAAAACTGCATCTCATTGAGTTTTTCTTTTAAATGAGCAGTATCCTTTGGCCAATGTTGCTTAATAAAAGCATCTCGTCCTGAGCCTTTACGATATAACTCATAGCGGAATGTGTTTTTCTTATGATATCCTTGGTGATATTCTTCAGCTGGATAAAATGTAGCTGCTGGTAGTATTTTTGTCGCAATTGGTTTTGAAAAGCGTCCACTCTGCTCAAGCCCTTCTTTTGAGGCCTCAGCTTTTTTATGTTGTTCTTCATTATGATAAAAAATCACCGTTTCATAAGACTGCCCGCGGTCGTGGAATTGCCCCCCAATATCGGTCGGATCAATTTGTCTCCAATATATATTTAATAACTCCTCATACGGCATTTTATTTGCATCAAATGTAATTTGTACTGCCTCATAATGTCCCGTCGTTTCAGAACATACTTCTTTATACGTTGGATTCTCTTTATGACCACCTGTATAGCCAGAAACAACCTTTATAATCCCTTCCATCTCTTCAAATGGCGAAACCATACACCAGAAGCACCCTCCAGCAAATGTAGCCAATTCTACCTTTTCATTTACAGCCATTACTTCACCCCTATTCTATATTCTCCTTACAGTATGGCATAAGAAACATAATGTTATAAAAGAAAAAGCATCGAACATCGATGCTTTTTCTCTACTTCACTTTATTTTTTCCAACATCCTTCTCCATTTCATCACTTGTCACGTCTAAAACATCTAGTAAGAAAATGAAGATTGGAATACCGATAATCAGTCCCCATACACCTAAGAAGTGCTCTGAGAAAATTAATACCATAAAAGTATAGAAAATCGGTAAATTTGTTTTTTGCGACATAAACTTCGGATTTAATACGTAACTTTCAAGCGCATGAATCACTGTTACGATAATCAAAATATAAACAACGTACATAATACCGCCAATATTATAAGCAATCATACAAAGTGGGAATAAAGAAATGATAACCCCGGCTACTGGAATTAATCCAAGCAAGAAAATCATTAATGCTAAACCTAATAATTGCGGAAATCCTAATATCCATAATGCGATAACTGAAAGAACACAGTTAACAACAGCAATTAAAAATTGCGCTTCGATTACCTTTCCAAATGAACGTGCAAATTTCTTTCCGAAGTACTCAATTTCAGTATAGAAAATTGCAAGCCTGCTTTCTTTAAACTTTGCAGTAAAACCGACAATACGAGATTTTTCTAATAAGAAAAACAAACTCAAAATTAAAGAAAGTAAAACTTGAAGGCCAAATTTACCAACATTCGTAATTGATTTATACAAAATGTCTACGCCTTGTCCTACATATTTAGAAAGCTCCATATGATTGACAGCATTAACTGCATACTTAATTAGTTCACTATCTGGTGGGTTTCTTAAAAATACATTGAATTGGTAAATCAATTGTGAAATTTGTATCGTTAATACTGGTAAATATTTAAATAGCGTAATGGCAATTCCACCAATTAACATTACATATAGAAACGCTATAATAATTTTTCGATTAATAGGCATGAAATGATCTAATTTGCGGGAAATAAACTTTTGGAATCGATCCATTAAATACGTGAGAATAAACGTAATTAATATTAAATTCAACATACTTTGCAGCCCGTATAACACGAGAGCAAGTATTACTAATACGAGTAACCTCTGGAATCCTTTACTTTGAAACAGGTTTTTTATTTGCATAATCGACGAATACTCTCTCCTGTCCTATAAACTAAAACGTTAATAAGTAGATTTCTCTCTTTTTTCTACTTTTAATTATTATTCATATTAAGATTTTTATAAACTCATTATATGCCTACCTTAACAGGTATATAGTAGCTTACTTCTTATTTTACAATACAATGACCTAATTCAAAACGTATTCTACATAGTATTAATGAAGATTTAAGGAAACTTACATTTTTTTAAATAGGTCTTACCACTACTGTAACATAAAAAGCAAGCTATCAGTAGAAATCTGTCCTACAAATAGCTTGCTTTTCTTATTTTTTAAGTAAGTTTTACTATCCAATGAATGGTATGAACATTGGGATGACAACTACTGTTACAACTCCAACTACCGTTACAGCAATACTTGCCATCGCTGCCTCTACCTCACCCATTTCAATTCCTACCGCAACTCCTAATGCATGACCCGCTGTTCCAAGTGCTAAACCTTTTGCAATCGGATGTTTCACTCTAAATGTTTTTAAGAATAATGCTCCTAATGCGTATACGATAACTGCGTTGAAAATAACTGCAAACGATGTAATTGCTGGAATACCACCAATACTTTCTGAAATTGGTAACGCAATTGCTGTTGTTGCTGCTTGTGGTAGCATTGAATTCATTACTGCTGTATCTAAACCGATTGCTTTTGCAACAATGAACACGACAATTACTGAGCAAATAGATCCAACCACGATAGCTGATAAAATTTGCCACCAATATTTTTTCAACTTATCAACTTGTTTATAGAGTGGGATAGCAAATGCAATTGTTGCTGGCTCTAAGAAGAAACTAATCATTTTTCCGCCAGTATTATATTCTTCAAAAGTAAAGTTACCTACCTTTAGAAAGACAATCCCTAATACCATCGCTACGAATAATGGTGTAAATAGGAAGAACCCTTTTGAATGCTTGAATAATAATGTTCCGATTCCGTATGCGATTAATGAAACGACGATTCCGAAATATGGAGTCATTGTGCTTGCCATGTTCATTACCTCCTAACAATATATAAATGCAATGGTTACGCAACCTTTCCGTGCTTGCGTCCTTTATTTACTACTTTCAATTCTTTTGTATCTTCTGTTTCTTTTTCATCTTTTCCTAAAATAAATTGTGCAAATAACCCTGTTACAGCAAGTAAAATAACTGTTGCTACAACAATTACAGTTAAAATTTGTACAAAGTATTGCCCCATTACACCAAGAGAATTAATAACTGAAATACCTGATGGGACGAATAAGAATCCAATAATACCTGTTAAAGCTGTTCCGAGTGATTCAACTTGCTCCAATTTAATAACTTTTAAACATAATAGACTAAATAAAATAACTAACCCGATTACCGATGAAGGCATTGGAATTGGTAAATGTGTTGCAATAATATTAGAAATTAACATAATAGCTGAGAATATGAATGCTTGTGATAAGAAACTATATACTTTTTTCGTACTCATTTTGGCCACCTCTTTCGATTTGGTACCTTTATTGTATAGGATACAAACGTATAAGTAAGCGTTTACATAACAGAACGTCAAATATACAGAATCAGTTACAAATATAAAAGGATGAAATACAAAAGCTGCTTCTTAAATACGAAGCAGCTTCTTGAGTTCTTTTGCATATGTACGGCTAACAGGTACTTTCGATCCTTCTTTCATGATTAAATTATAAGTAGAATTAAACCATGGCTGAATTTCAGTAATATGATTAATATTCGCAATAAAGCTACGGTGTACGCGCATGAAGCTTGCTTGTGGTAACTTCTTCTCTAAAATTACAAGTGTATCATGTGTTACATACGTTTCCCTCGTTGTTTTTACTGTTACTTTCCCATCTACAAGCCCTACATATATAATATCTTCAATATTCACAAGTACGATTGATTCTTCAATTGGTAATGCTAATTTATGCATCTCTGCTGTTACATCTGTCCCCTTTATTTCGTGCTTCGTTTCTATTTGCGCTTGTTTTTGTTTTTTATACTTCTTTAATGTCTGCACAATACGCTCTTCATCAAATGGTTTTAAAATGTAGTCTAACGCATCTACTTCAAATGCTTGCAGCGCATATTGATCATAGGCAGTAGCAAATACAATTGCAGGTGGATTTTTCATCTTCTTTAATATATTCGCGATTTCAAATCCGTTATCATCGGATAATTGAATATCTAAAAACACAATATCTGGTCTACTTTGCATTAGTTCTTCTAATGCGTCTTCCACACAATCAGCCTCACCAATTATCTCAACTTCTTTCGTTCTCTCTAATAAATACTTTAGTTCATCACGTGCTAACATTTCATCGTCAACTACTAATACTTTTAACACCCGGCTCTTCCTCCCCTACTTTTTTTGGAATAATAAAGGTAATCTCCGTCCCTTTATTTAATTCACTTTCAATATGAAGCATCGTTTCTTTCCCAAATAACCCAATAAGACGTTCATTAATATTATATAAAGCTGTTCCAGTCCCTTTCTTTGACGAAACTACCATCTTTCCTAATTGTTCTAAACGTTCTTCCTCAATTCCCTGTCCATTATCTTTTACTTCAAAGTGAACCATACCCTCTTTTTCAAAAACATGCACTTCCACTTCGCATACTGGTTGCTTCTTCGGAAAAGCATGTCGCAATGCATTTTCAACCAATAGTTGAAGAACAAATGGTGGTACTAAAGTTGTCTTTAGCTCATCTTCAATATACATCTTTACCTCATACTTATTTGGGAACCTTGCTTGTTCTAGTGATAAGTATGCCTGTACATGGTTTAATTCTTGTTCTAGTGGAATCAATAACTGACGTGCCCCTTGCAAATTACAACGGAAATATACGCTAAGCTGTAATAATAACTTCCTTGCTTTTTCTACATCTGTTCGGCATAGAGCTGATACTGTATTAATCGCATTAAATAAAAAGTGTGGGTTAATTTGCGCTTGTAATGCTTTTATCTCCGCATCTTGAAGTAATTTACTTTGCAACTCAGCTTCTCCTAACTCTAACTGCGTGGAGAATATTTTTGCTAACCCTTCTGCTAATTCCTCTTCCACACGACTTAACTGGTTAGGATTTTTGAAATAGAGTTTTAATGTCCCTATCGTATTTCCATGCGAAGTTAGTGGAATTACAATCGCCGCTTGCAAAGGGCAGCCTTCATGTTGACAATTAATAACCTCACGTGATTTCGCTTTCATTATTTTCCCTGTGTTTAACACTTCTTTCGACAAACCGGTTATTAAACTATGTGAAGGAATATGGTGATCTGATGCTAATCCAACATGAGCTAATATTTTCTCTGTATCTGTTAAGGATACCGCATCTGTTCCTGTAAAACGGTGAATAATTTGTGCCACATGCTTACATGATTCTTCTGTTAAGCCTTGGCGGAAATACGGTAACGTTTTATCTGCAATACGTAATACTTTATGGGTCTGAAGTGCCTTTGCATTCTCCTCCTGACGCAAAATAGCTTGTATCATAGAAAGTAAAATAAAACTTCCAAAACTATTTACAAGAATCATTGGTATCGCTATTGTTTTCACAACGCTAATTCCATCCTCTATAATTAATAAAATCATTAGCATTTCTAAAGATACGATAAAAACACTTAAAACTGCTGAAAACTTAGGAGTAATTGTACGATTATATTTTTTGAAAATATATCCAATATAACCAGTTATAATCCCAGCTAAAATAGAAGAGATTGCGCAGCTTAGCGCTGTCGTACCACCAAGCATATAACGATGAATACCAGCAATAAATCCTACTCCAACCCCTACGATAGGGCCACCAAGTAAGCCGCTAATACCGACACCCATAATACGCGTATTCGCAATTGTACTTGACGAAGAAACACCTTGTAACCAGTTTTCATTCATAATCGTATTTCCTGCTATTTCAATCCCAGTGTAATTGCTTACAATTGTAAATACCGAAAAAATACAAATAAGCTTCAGCTTATCTACATAGCCATCCTGTTTATGAAGGAGGCGTCTGAAAGTTTTAATATGAGAGAGTAAAAATCCTAAAATAACTATAAGTCCGACTCGTTCGATCATCATGAGTACTAAATTTAGCATCTTTGATTCATTCCTTTTTATTTAGTTAGTTTTATTATGGGAAAATAATGAAGTCGGCGTCAAGAAGAACGAAATGTTTTTTGAAATATTTTACACATAATAACTTCCTCTTTATTTGACAATACAATAGAAGAGTGCTAAAAATAAAGTAATATAATACAGTCCTTTAACCCAACCCCGTGAGGTTGAGAAGGAAGTCGGAATACAATATACGTATGTTCTTTTTTGGGGATACGTATGCTTTTTTGGCCTTCTCATCATATCAGGTGAGAAGGCCTTTTGTTATTCTTCCATAGCGACTGTAGAAAATAAGGAGGAGTAATAATGAACGTCACTACTGATGTACAACAAACAACAGAGGAGACAAAAGCGAAAAGATATAAAACATTATTTGGTTCTGCGCTAGGATATGCAGCAGAAGGTTTAGATATGTTGCTATTATCTTTCGTACTTGTCTATATTTTAAAAGAGTTTCACTTAAGTCCTGTTGAAGGTGGAAACTTAACTTTAGCTACCACAATAGGAATGTTAATTGGTTCTTATTTATTTGGATTTATTGCTGATTTATTTGGCCGTATTCGTACAATGGCCTTCACAATCTTACTGTTTTCACTAGCAACCGCACTCATTTATTTCGCAACAGACTACTGGCAATTATTAATTCTGCGCTTTTTAGTTGGAATGGGAGTTGGTGGTGAATTCGGAATCGGAATGGCCATCGTAACAGAAACCTGGTCTAAAGAAATGCGCGCTAAAGCGACATCTGTTGTTGCACTTGGATGGCAATTTGGTGTACTGATTGCTTCACTCCTTCCAGCATTTATTGTCCCACACTTTGGATGGAGAGCCGTTTTCTTATTTGGATTAATTCCAGCTTTACTAGCTGTCTATGTCCGTAAAAGTTTAAGTGAACCGAAAATATGGGAGCAAAAACAACGCTACAAAAAGGAACTGTTGCAAAAAGAAGCTACAGGTAAATTAACAACTACTGAAGCAGAACAACTAAAACATATAAAAAAATTCCCACTTCGAAAGTTATTTGCCAATAAAAAAGTAACAATTACAACAATTGGTCTTATTATTATGTCGTTTATCCAAAACTTCGGATATTACGGAATCTTCACATGGATGCCCACTATTTTAGCAAATAAATATAACTATACATTAGCAAAAGCAAGTGGCTGGATGTTCATTTCTACCATCGGTATGCTAATTGGAATTGCAATCTTTGGTATTCTAGCTGATAAAATTGGTCGCCGTAAAACTTTTGCAATCTATTATATTGGCGGTACAGCATACTGTCTCATTTACTTCTTCTTATTCACAGATTCAACATTATTATTATGGGGAAGTGCATTGCTTGGATTCTTTGCAAATGGAATGATGGGAGGATTTGGAGCAATTTTAGCTGAAAACTATCCTGCTGAAGCTCGCTCTACCGCTGAAAACTTTATTTTCGGTACAGGACGTGGGTTAGCTGGATTTGGGCCTGTTATTATTGGCTTACTCGCTACAGGTGGCAACCTACTTGGAGCATTGTCCTTGATTTTTATCATCTACCCAATCGGGTTAATTACAATGCTACTATGTGTACCAGAAACAAAGGGAAAAGTATTAGATTAAACGTAAAAGAGGAAGCATCTTATTTAAGATGCTTCCTCTTTTACGTTTTTATTTATTTTGATTTACTAGCCTTCTGAAATAAGAATGCAGTTTTATCTTCTTCTTTTACAATACCTTGTTTTAATGCTAATTCTCCCGCAACTTTAGGCGCTAACCATAGCATTGGGAATAACAAAATTGATACCGGAACTGCCGTCACCACGATAAACGATTGTAGCGCATTAATACTTCCTTCACCCATATATAAAAGAATTGCTGCAACTGCGCCCATAATAAGCGACCAAAAAATTCGCAAACTAATTCTAGGATCTCCGTCTCCAGTCACTGCCATTGAAATGGAATACGCCATTGAATCCCCTGTTGTCACTACAAATAAAATTGTTAATAAAAGAAATGCTGGTCCAATAATATTAGAAAGTGGCAATTGTCCTGTAATTGCAATCATAGCTGCCGGCATACCAGATTCACTTAATGCGTCCGAGATAGACCCAGGATTCATCAACTCATAAAACACGCCTGATCCACCTAATATAGTAAACCAAAACGTTGTAATAATAGGTGCGATAATTCCAATTGCAACGATGATTTCTCGAATCGTTCTCCCTCTTGAAATTCGACTCACTAAAATTGCCATCATTGGTCCGTATCCAATAAACCATCCCCAGAAAAAGATTGTCCAAGATCCTAACCAACTTGTATCACCACGGTATGTGCTCATCGGTATAAACTCATTTACATAAAATCCAAACGAAGAAACAAACGAATCAATAATAAATCCACCTGGCCCAAATAGTAATATGAATGCCATTAATACAATTGCCAATCTAACATTTAAATTACTTATAATTTGAATCCCTTTATCAATACCTGTTACTGCCGATATGGTAGACACGGCCACCACACAAACAATAATTGCTAATTGAGTAGTAAACACATTAGAAATTCCAAATAATTCTTGTAATCCATAACTTGCTTGTAAACCTAAAAATCCAATTGGGCCAATTGTACCTGCAGCTACTGCAATAATTGCAGCTGCATCAATTATCGTTCCAAGCAGGCTCTTTCTTAATTTTTCCCCAAAAATAGGATATAAAAGCGTTCGAGGTTTTAGCGGCATATCTTTATGATAATGTCCATACATCATAACTACCGCACTAATTGTACCTAAAATCGTCCATGCTAAAAATCCCCAATGCATATAACTTTGTGCTAAAGCAGGCATAACTGCTTCTTTCGTTCCAGCAGATATACCATCATGTATTGGTGGCACCGTCATCAAATGATACATTGGCTCTGCTGCTGCCCAAAAAACGCCACCTCCGGCAAGTAATGTAGACATAATAATAGCAAGCCATTTTGCCGTACTAATCTCAGGTTTTTCTAATCCTCCAAGCTTAACTCTCCCATATTTGGAGAACGCCATACACATCGCAACAATAAATGTACCTAATAATAAAACTTGCCAGAAGGCACCGAAATATTTAATTGAAAAAGCGAAACTTTTATTAATCGCACTCTCTACATAATCCTTGTTCAAAAAAACTGCAATTACAAATAATAAAAGTGAACCACCACTAATAATAAATACAGGCCAATCAGTTTTTCGACTCTTCATCCTCATTTACACTTCCTCCTTCCTCAGCAATCTAAAAAAACAACTTTATTATGTTTTATTGTTTAAAACCAAAACACAATAATTATATATGCATAACATTTTATCGACTTCCCACATACTTATGTTGTCCCTAAAAATATGCCAAATCCCTTATTAAAAAGAAAGAATCTCTTCCTCTTACATAAAAAAGCAAAACAAAAGACCTTATATTTCTATAAGGTCTTCGAAACAGAAATTTGATTATAACATAAGGAACTCCTTGGTTCAAAAAGCCTCTTCCAAAAATAACCGAGAGTAAAGGCTTCCATTTGCTACATAACAGTAATTAAAAAAATTATATTTCACAGAAAAAAACTACACTAAATATCATTTATGAAAGAAATTTGGCTTCAAAATTTCATTCGGATACGGTTTATGATAAATGTGGGTGGTAGCTGGAGATAATGGTGGAATAAGCCATACCCAATTACCTGTTACAACACGACCACAAGCAGCTTCTTGCTTCTCAAATTGCTGAAATTGTTGTGCAGCAGTATGGTGATCAACAATACTAACTCCTTGTTTTTTAAAGGAGTGTAGTACGGCAATATTCAACTCAATTAGCGCCTTATCTTTCCATAAGGTACCGTTTCTCGATGTATCTAAATCCATCATCTCCGCAACAGCCGGAAGTAAATTATAACGATCATGATCTGCTAAGTTGCGCGCCCCAATTTCTGTTCCCATATACCATCCATTGAACGGAGCGGCTGTATAAGAAATACCGCCAATTTCTAAACGCATATCTGAAATCATTGGAACACCATACCATTTTACTCCAAGTGATGAAATAGGGTATTCTGGGTGTTCAATTGGCACTTCTTTTACTTCTTCTCTCGGAATTTCTTTATATATAGGCGCTTTTCCATCTATAGAAAACACAAGTGGCAATACATCGTAATTCGTACCCTCTCCTTGCCAACCAAGCTCCTGACAAAAGTCCGTAAATGTAGCGGAATGAGAATCACCAATCACTCCCGTTTCTGTTTTATATCCTGCATATCGAATCAATTGGTGATTATAAATTCTTATATTATTTTCTTCACCTTGATATTGCTTAAAAATCGTAATGGTTGGTTTAACTTTTCCGTCGTTCGTTGCATATTTAATATGATGAATTAATGCATTATATACACCCTCTTCATCATTTACTTCGCGCGCATCTAATATGTGCATCTTACTCCAAAATAGTCTTCCAATACATCTATTACTGTTACGCCATGCCATTCGTGAACCATGAACAAGTTCTTCAAATGTATGCTCATATGTCCCTGTCTTCTCTATCTCAATTTGAATTTCTTTTATACGTTCTGCTATCAATTGTTCTTTATGAAGCTCCTTATAACAAATCGTAATAAAATTACTTGCTTCCTCTATTAATTGTTTCGTTTTACTCATAAACAATCTCCTTCTATTTCAACAAAACCCTGCTACTTTACAGTATAAGCAAAAAGGATAGGAGTCACAAATGAAAGTGAGAGTGTTACTTTTATTGTAATATTTTTCAGAAAATTAATGGAATTACTATTGACTTATATGGAAAATGGGTGTATTTTTGACTCAGGTAAAGTATTTTTACCTAGACCAACTTTTTAAGTCGAAAGGAGGGAATGTTATGTCTTCATTTCAATTGCCAAAGCTTTCATATGACTATGATGAACTAGAGCCACATATTGATAGCAATACACTTGCCATTCATCATGGAAAGCACCATGCGACATACGTAAACAATTTAAATGCTACTTTAGAAAATTATACTGAATTACATAATAAATCTTTAGAAGAATTGCTATGTAATTTAGATGCTTTACCGAAGGAAATTGTTACAGCTGTACGAAATAACGGCGGTGGTCACTATTGTCATAGTCTTTTTTGGGAAGTGATGAGCCCACGAGGTGGCGGTGAGCCTAATGGAGACGTTGCAAAAGTAATTGATTATTATTTCAATACCTTTGACAACTTAAAAGATCAACTTTCCAAAGCAGCTATTAGTCGTTTTGGAAGTGGCTATGGATGGCTTGTTCTTGACGGTGAGGAACTCTCTGTTATGAGTACACCAAATCAAGATACGCCTTTGCAAGAAGGGAAAATCCCCTTACTCGTAATTGATGTATGGGAACATGCTTATTATTTAAAGTATCAAAATAGGCGCCCAGAGTTTGTTACCAACTGGTGGCATACAGTAAACTGGGACCAAGTAAACGAGAAGTATTTACAAGCAATTCAATCACAAAAACATTAGTCGTACGTATAAGGTAAATTTGGTAATGTAAAATCAGTATTGTCGAAATCCTCCAGAATCCCCCGGATTGCCACCGGGGGATTTATGATTACTTCATTGTATTTATATAATGTTTTAAAATATTTTTTATTTCTAGTTTCAGCTCTCGGAACAAAAATCCGAATTCACGAGCCTTTCCATTATGTAACGTACAGTTAGTTACCTCATTATAAGGAGCTATATTTCCCCCAGCTTTCTGAATGAGTGCTTTTATTCCTGTCTTCTCTTCTATGAAATGAATAATTTCTTCCATAGAAACTGCTCCGTTACTACAGGCGTTAATTGGTCCTCTCACATTTGCCATTCCGCACCAAGCTAGAAACTCTCCTGCCTCTTTTTCATGTATAAATGACAAAGTTCCATCTACATGATCCACAACGATAGGTTTTTGGTTCACAATACATTCAACGTAAAATTGTAACCTTTTCGTATAATCATTTTCTCCAATAACAACTGGAAAACGCACTGCAACGACTGGGAATGTTGCATGTTGAAATACAACGGCTTCAGCTAATCTCTTTCCTTCACCATAATTGAAGTCATTCCTATCTCCATACGCGATTGCATACTCGTACGGATTAAAGTCTTCTTCTGATAAGCTTAGGGCAGGTTCATAGACGGCCATTGAAGATGTCATAACATATTTCTTCGTTTTCCCTCGTAACACTTCACATATTACCTTCGCTGCATTCGAGCTATAGCATAAATTATCGTATACAATATCATAACTTTTATCTCCTAGACGCTCTGCTAGTTGTTTTTCATCTTCCCTATCTACAATAAGTCTTTTTACTCTACTGCCAAAAGAATCTTCCGTAATTCCTCTCGTCGCAATCGTTACATCGTGCCCCTCTTGCAAAAGTGCTTCTACTAAATGTTTACCAAAAAATCTTGTTCCCCCTAGCACCAATACTTTTTTCAACTTCATCATCCCCACTTTAGCAAATTGTAAAATACTACCTCTCTATTATAAGTGCTAACATATAAAAAGCATGGAATTCGTTTAACGATTCCATGCCTTTATACAGATAATATATTAACGTACTCGATATTTATAAATACAATAACAGAAGTATAAAATAGAAATTACAGATACATAAACCCATAATTCATATACGAATCCCTCTCCCCACACTCCCATAAAATAAAAGAGTGAAGGTAAAGTCAATGTTACCCATGATTGTACGAAGGCAATCCTTCCAAGATATTGATTAATGTTCTTCTTTTGTGTATTTAATACAAAGAATAAATACCAAAGTAATGCCCACATAAACCACGTTAACGCATTAACAACATCATGGAATTGAACAAATGAAACAACCATATAGAATAAGGCTATAATTGCTACCCAAATACAAAACCATCCTAGACCACTACTATCCATTCCTTTTATAAAAGTAACACCTACATATAAATAAGTTAATCCAAATAAGAAAGTAGCCGCATATGAATACACTGTCCAATTGCTTTGGTCAGAAATCATAATCAAATAAAACGGAATAATAATTTGTAGTGCACCCACAAATAAATTAAAAACACCCGCACTTTTCATCTCTGCTTTCCCTAATATAACAAGACTATTTAAAAATAAAGCTGCCCCTGAAAGTAATAATCCTACATAACCCATATATATTCGTGTGAAAATCTTTACCTTTCACACTTTTAACCTCCCCACACTATAAAATGATACTTATATTATTTTTCTTCCCATTTAAAACTACATACATAATTTTTCACCTAAATAAGTCAGACCTCCTACCTCAAAAAAGGAGTGAACTTAAAACGCTTTCAATAATAAATACTCCTATCAAAACATGAACTAGGATTCCTTGATTATAAACGGACTCTAGCAATGATACAAGTGTTGGAATACATTTCAATAATACGCTTTCAATTCCCATAAAAAATTAATAAAATAATACATTACTCTATCTCATTCTACTACCTTCTAGCATAAGATATTGTAAAATCATATCATTTAAAACAGCGAACGTTCTTTTCTAGGTTCGCTAATAAACTTAGTAGAAAATGAATATAAAAAATGACCTCTTGCTTTTATGCAAAGGTCATTTTTTATATTCATCATTAAACTTCTAAATAGCCATTTTTATTATTTGATTGCCATTTCCAAGAGTCAGCACACATTTCTTCTAATCCGCGTGTTGCCTCCCAGCCTAATTCACGCTTTGCTTTCGATGCATCAGCAAAACATACTGCCACATCACCTGGGCGACGCTCTGTAATTTTATAAGGAACTTTCTTGCCCGAAACTTTTTCAAACGCTTCAACCATCTCTAGTACACTATAGCCCATGCCTGTGCCCAGGTTATAAGCATCTACTCCTGTTGTACTCAGTACTTTCTCAAGCGCCTTTACATGACCATTTGCTAAGTCCACAACATGGATGTAATCACGGACTCCTGTTCCATCTTTCGTTGGATAGTCATTTCCGAATACGCTTAATTCTTTTAACTTACCTACCGCTACTTGCGTTACATATGGCATTAAGTTATTTGGGATTCCATTTGGATCTTCTCCGATACGCCCACTTTCGTGTGCACCAAATGGATTGAAATAGCGAAGTAATGCGATACTCCATTCTGCATCTGCAAATGCTACATCACGCATAATTTGCTCAATCATTAATTTCGTTTGACCATATGGATTTGTTGCACTTAATGGAAACTCCTCCGTAATCGGTGACGTTTCCGGGATACCATATACAGTTGCAGATGAACTAAAGATTATCTTCTTTACATTATGTTTCTGCATTACTTCACATAGCACTAACGTGCTTGTAATGTTGTTATGATAATATGTTAATGGAATCGCTACTGACTCCCCTACAGCTTTAAATCCTGCAAAGTGAATAACTGCTTCAATTGAATTTTCTTCAAAAATTGCGTCAAGCGCTTCGCGATTTAAAACATCTTCTTTATAAAACTTAAATTGTTTTCCTGTTATTTCTTTTACTCGATTTATAGATTCTACCGAGCTATTCGAAAGATTATCCACTACTATAACTTCGTAACCGCTATTTAGTAATTCTACACATGTATGACTACCAATATATCCTGCTCCACCTGTTACAAGTATTGCCATAATTATAGTCCTCCATATTTCATTCATTATAAACTTCTCAAAGTATATCACATATTTCTTATCCTATGTTTAACATGCGAACACAGAAACTTACATTTTATCCCATAATAATTTTATAACATATACGATTCTAATCAGGTAATAAAAAAATGCCACATAATAAAAATTATGTGACGTTTTTTTATTAAATTACGTAACAATATACACTTAGAAAATGCGCAAGACTACCTAATAATACAAAAACATGAAAAATTTCATGATGCCCCATATATTTAAACTCTAACCATTTTGGCTTTGTTCCATAAATAAATCCACCAATTGTATAAAAAATGCCCCCAAGTACTAAGAAAATAATGCCTCCTGTACTTAAATTCTCAGCTAACGGTGCAAAGAATAAAACAATTAACCAACCCATCGTAATATAAATTGCTGTCGATAACCACCTTGGACAACTAAACCAAAACATCTTAAATACAATGCCACAAATCGCAGTTGCATAGACTAAACAAAATAATAGCAAACCACTTGCTGAATTTAATGTAATTAAGCAAAAGGGTGCATATGTACCTGCAATTAATATAAAAATCATAGAATGATCTAGCTTCCTAAAGAAGTATATAACACGTTCATTTGCCACAACACTATGATATACAGCTGACGCCGTATAAAGGACCATCATTCCAATACCAAACAAAATAACAGCTGTAATTGCAGCAAATGATGGCATCTTGATAGAAACTTTCACAAGCATAGCTAATAACGCAATAAATGATAATATCGCTCCACCTAAGTGAGTAAATGCATTAACTGGTTCCCTTACATAAGTATTCATAATAACACCCCTCATATAATTACATGTAGTTTTGATAACTACATGTAATTATATACACATTTCTTTTTAAGGTCAACATTTACAATTCATTTGTTTCGTAATACCATATTTAAAGATATATTAAACATTAAGTTCCACTAAGTTATAAAAGTGAGGGATTCTACGTGGAAAATATAAATGAATTACTTAAGACATTACATTTAGAAAAAAACATTAAACTTGAGGATATTCCAAATGTTGACTTATATGTAGACCAAGTTGTCCAACTATTTGAGAATACTTATGCAGATACAACGAGAACTGATGATGAAAAAGTATTAACAAAAACGATGATTAATAATTACGCAAAAGGGAAACTATTCATCCCTATCAAAAATAAAAAGTATTCAAAAGAGCATATGATTTTAATTAGCCTAATTTATCAATTAAAGGGAGCTCTCTCCATTAACGACATAAAAAGTTCATTAGAAACTATAAATGACTCCTTATTAAATGATGATTCATTCGAATTAAATACGTTATACAAAAATTATCTTGCTCTTACTGAAAGCAATGTCGAAAGCTTTAAACAAGACGTAAATAACCGTGTTACAGAAGTAAATGAGATTTCTTCCTTAGAAGATACAAAGCTAGAAAAATTTCTACTACTAACATCCTTCGTGACTATGAGTAATATGTATAGACGTTTAGCGGAGCAACTAGTGGATGATTTAAAAGAATCATAAATAAAAAACTATCCACCTATTAAAGTGGATAGTTTTTTATTTACTTAATTGCTTCATGAACTTTTAGTTGTTTCCCTTTAATCGTTGTAGTCTTCATGACTTTCAAGATAAGTGGTCCTTTTCCATTTAATATTTCAACGTAAGAAACATTATCTTGTATCGTAATAATACCTATATCTTCTGCTGTAACACCTTTAATTTTAGCAATTGTACCGACGAAATCTACCGCCCTAATTTTCTTTTTCTTCCCGCCATTAAAGTACAGCTTCATAATGCCTTTGTTGATATCTGCATTTTTATCTTTCTTTATAATTGGTTTAGCATGTATCTTTTCTTCAAATGCAGCTTTCTCTTTCATAACTTCTTCTTTTGAAGGTCCAATTGCCTTTGGAATTTCAAATCCAATATACTCCTCAATCTCTTCTAAAAATCTATTTTCATATGGTGTTATAAATGTAATAGCTTTTCCACTATTTCCAGCTCGTCCCGTTCTTCCAGTACGATGTACATAGCTTTCTTTTTCAAGTGGAATATCATAATTAATAACATGTGTAATATTATCAATATCAATTCCTCTCGCAGCTACATCTGTGGCTACTAAATAACGGAATTTTCCTTTTCTAAAATCATCCATGACTTCAAAACGATCTTCTTGTACCATACCACCATGTATTTTATCACAAGGATAGTTAGCTCGTTTTAATTGTCTATATACATGATCTACATTTTCTTGTGTACGACAGAAAATAATACAGCTATCAGGATTCTCAATCGTTGTTACATCTTTAAGTAGTGAAAGCTTCTCGTCTTCTATCACCTCAAAAAGAGTATGTTCAATTTTATCCGTCGTAATCCCAGCTGCTTTAATTTCAATATGAATTGGTGAATTCATATATGTACGAGACAATTTCTCAACATCTTCTGGAAGTGTTGCTGAAAATAACATCGTCATTCTTTTTGTAGGTAATTCATCAATAATTGCCTCTACTTGATCGATAAAGCCCATATTTAGCATCTCATCTGCTTCATCAATAACTAAATACTTCAAACACTCTAAAGAAAGGGTACCCTTCTCAATATGATCCAACACACGACCAGGAGTACCAACTACAATATGTGTCTTTTGCTTTAATTCTAATTTTTGACGTGCAAATGGAGATTTCCCATAAACTGCCGCAGCCTCATGCCCATCAACTTAAGGATAGAAACTCTACGGTTTTCCATTAATTGAAATGAACAAACTTTTAAACAGTATAATCCTCTTAAAAATGAGCATACGAAATAAACCCTAACGGGTTTCATTTTTTTCTTATGCAGCTTTCTTTTGTTTTCTCAATCCATTATACTCATAGACAACACCCATAATATCAAAGATAGTTTTCTTCTCATATCGATGGGATTTCCGGCCATTTTTCTTTAGTAGGGTAAACAGGCGGATTAAAACCTTTGTTATTATACGGGTGTTTCTCTGTATCGCTTGATATAACAGGGATAGATGATCTTGAATCATCCCAATTGCTTTATATTCGCTTAGTTCTCTTTTGTGCTTTTGCAACAGAAGTTGGCGCATCTTAAACATCGTGGAAGAACATATAAAAATGGCAATGAGTTTTCCATACACATGGCATTCTAATCGCTCTTGTTTGATAGTTTGCCAATGATGAATTTGAAATAGAGATTTCCACGTTTTAAATATGATTTGTCGGGTAAAAGACTGGCGCGGTATCAGTTGTGATCCGTTTCCAGCCTCTCCCCATAAGAACTGCTCGTGAGGTTTTCCCTCAAGCAGCTCACCCCATAAACTTCATCAAAAGGGTTATGAGACCTATCAAATGGCAGACACTTTCATCGGAAACTCTCTGCACTTTTCAGGGGAAGGACTTTCCAGTCCCAGTAAAGCCCCAGTACACCATAGAGATATTCGTTACTCCATCTCTGCCATCCGATGCTACGCTTTCGTCGTCGTTTCCTTCTCGTTAACAGTGTGCGAATTTTCATCTCCGTATAATCACGTACTTCACTGAAAGCTTGACTAGAGTTCCCAACCCGGAAGTAGTTCACCCATCCAGTCAGTACGGCATTGATTTGTTTTATTAAGTCTTGTGCTGGCTTCGCTCCTGCGTTTTGAATGAGTTCGCGAATTTTTGCTTTCACTGTCGTGCGAGCTTTCTTCTTCGGGATCATGAAAACGAAGAATCCATTCTTATTTCGGTTCGGTATTCGTCTCAGGTCAAATCCTAAAAATCCGAAGGATTCTCCTTTTAGGACATTGACCATCTGAGTCTTCTCCAGATTCAGTTCAACTCCCAAAGGCTTTAACTGTTCCCACAGTCGTCGTAATGCCAGTTCAGCCCATCCACTTTTACTGGAGTGTCCGCTTACAGCGATAACTATATCGTCGGCAAAACGGTGATAGTTTACAGCTTCGTAATTGCCATCAGCTGTTTTACGTCGAATGGTATCAAATGTCCAATCCACTTCATTGAGGTAAATGTTCGCGGCTAGTGGAGAAAATGGTCCCCCTTGCGGGACACCGATCTTTCCTGTTGCCTTAATTACCTGTTTTACAAGATGCATAACCTGTGGGTCTTGGACACGTTTCGCGATTTTCTCCAATAATATGTTGTGTCGGATTGTATCAAAGTAGCGTGACAAATCAACATCAATTATTATGGTCATACGGCGCAATATACTGCGTCGTACTTCTGCCAATGCCTGATGTGGAGAGCGTTTCGGCCGAAACCCATACGAGTTTGGACAGAAATCAGCTTCAAAAATTGCTTCTAATATGAGTTTTAGCGCTCCTTGTACTACACGATCTCGTATACACGGAATTTGCAGAGTTCGCATTTTGCCGTTTGTCTTTGGGATTTCTACTTTTCGATTGGCTTGTGGTTGGTATATTCCAGCTTGTAATTCTTCTTGAATACCCGTTAAGAATGGGATAACTCCTTCTAGTTCTATATCAGCAAAACTTTTTCCATCAATGCCTGGGGCACCATTGTTTTTCCTCGCCTGTTGATATGCTTCGTGAAGGGTTGTAATTTTGGTAATGTGGGTAAATATCCCCCAAAACCGGTGCGTAGGTTCAGACTTCGCCTTTCGATAGATTCGTTGCCTTAGTTCCTGCAAAGTGATGGGTGTTTTTGTCATAGCACCCTTGCCTCCTTTAGTCATACGAAATGTTTACAGGTTCGGATCCTTTCCTCCCCGCGTGTTTTGCTGCACGCAGATCTCTGGTACTACGATCCGTTCCGCCACCCTGACACCTACCGTTCTCACTTCCCGATCGCGGTTATAGAGACGGTCTCCTCGATGAGATTTCTTCATCGGGTGTCGAGGGCTTCTCCAGTTTCCACATTATCTTTCTCTCCATGTCGCCGCTGATACCCCGCCGGTGAGAACTGCCGTTCCAGACTCGTTTCGGTCAGTTCTTGTTGCTTTCGCACGTTATCGACCGTCTCAGCCACCGGAATTGCGTGTAACGAGGCTACATCTACGTTCACTGTACGTTACAACCTGGAGATTTGCCCACATGCCTTTTGCATGTGATGTCAGAGGGCTTCGCCATGTCGCTTTCACTTCATGGCGCCTCTCAGGCTACGGGAGTGGAGTCTATTCTCCCGATTGGACTTTCACCAACTAGATAATGTGTCCTTATCTGGACACGCCGATCTGCCAGCGGAGGGAGTAAAAATCATGGATTTGTTCCATCGGAACCACTTCCCAAGGCGTATTCGTAACATATATGTTGATACCCGTTAATCGTTTACTCTTTTCTGAAAATGTAATCCCCTTTTTACTTTCGGTATAGCTTTGTTTTTTTCTACGTTCCAGTATTTGTTCCTCTGTTAATCGGTAGATAATTACTCTTGTAAATAATCTTTGATTCTTGCCAATATACGACTCTTTTATTTCATACGTTTGTCCTGGTTTTAACGTGTGCATAATGTTCTCTAAATCAACTTGGATATACTGTGACTGTTTTTTGATTGTCCCATTTCGAAAGTATTCTGGAAATGGATTTTTCGTATAGACGGTATGGTTTAACTTAAGTCTTGATATATAGCACACGCCACGTTGATCCATTTGATCTAAGTCTTCCAATGAAAAATATCCTAAATCACGAATACACAGATCACCCGGCCGTAAGGTATCTAAGCAATCTGTTCCAAATGTTTTATCATTATTTTTTCCAGGACCTACCTGGAAGTTTAAAAACTGTCCGCTGTGTAAGTCATATTCTAATTGAATCTTGATACCTGCAGTTTGTGCACAACCACCTGACCCAGGATATACATGTGCTAAATGTTTCGGTACTTGGAAAATCGTCGCATCTAAAATACGGATTCGTTGAAAATACGTGAGTGCTGCACTTGAAATGGCTGATGTTTTACAAAGTTTACTTTTCCATAATGCAGAAAAAATATATTTCAAAAATTCAACCGCTTTTTTATCAAAGCGTTTATTGAGTCCTTCTGGACTCATAAGAGTGCCTGTGGCGGCGTGTAATTGACTGCATAGTCGAACGAGAGAATCACTCGCTGTACGTTGACTGACCCAGATACATATGGTAGCTAATTCATTTCCAGAAAACTTTCGTTTTCTTTTTACAAAACCTAATTCTTTAGCGAGTTCTTCCAAAAGAGAAGGGGTTAAATGACGATACAGCTCTTCAGAAAATAGTTGTAATTCATCTTGAATTGAAAGATTCATAAAAAATGTCATCCTTTCTAGCTAGCTTTTTAGAAAGAATAACGTTTTTTGACACTTGGGGGTAGTGCAAATTCTTAAGTTGATGGGCATGTGCCGCAGCCTTAATCCTTTTGAATCGACCTATATTTGTAATATCTTCTTTTACCTGTACCGCAAGCTCTCTCGTTGGTGTTAAAACTAATGCTTGTGGTTTATTCTCTTCCCACTCCACCATTTCACAAAGTGGAATACCAAATGAAGCTGTTTTTCCACTTCCAGTCTGGGACTTCACAACAAGATCCTTCTTTTGTAATGCAACTGGAATAACCTCACCTTGTACTTCTGTTGGATGATCATACCCTAACCCAGTAAGTGCCCTTACAATTTCCTTACTTAATTTATAATCAGAAAAACTTTTTTTACTCATATATTAACCTCATTTTATTCTGTATTATTTTCTTTTTTATCTTTTGTATACGTTACTATCACCCTACTTATTATACTTGAAACCTTACATAAAAGGTGAATCATGCCAGATTCATCTTTTTATATAGAAACAAACCTTTTCATTTCATATATTGTTCAACTACTTGATAACATCTTTTGCTTGCATTGTTAGCATTAACCTTTTCATAGTATCCTACATCCACTCCAAAAAAATAAAAAGAATACATACAACCTTGTGTAATTATCTTAATTTTTCAACCTTTTTCATAAACGAACAATAAAAATAAAAAAACGTTTTAAATTCGTTTTTAACGTTGTTTTTCAGGTATAAAATCTACTTTTTCAAAAAATGTTAAGAAATTCTTTGACTTCTTAATAAAAATAATGTAAATTATCCTATGGACGAACATTTTTAATTAATAAAAATAAAATATTCGTATTTTAGGGGTGTAAATGATGGAAAACGTATTCGACTATGAAGATATTCAATTAATTCCTGCAAAATGTATTGTAAATAGCCGCTCTGAATGTGATACAACTGTCACTTTAGGAAAACATAAATTTAAATTACCTGTCGTACCTGCAAATATGCAAACGATTATTGATGAAAGAATTGCAACTTATTTAGCTGAGAACAACTACTTTTATATCATGCATCGTTTCCAACCAGAGAAACGAATCTCATTCATTAGAGATATGCAATCACGTGGATTAATCGCTTCTATCAGCGTTGGTGTAAAAGAGGACGAATATGAATTCGTACAACAATTAGCTGCTGAGCAACTGACACCTGAATATATCACGATTGATATCGCACACGGTCATTCTAATGCTGTGATCAACATGATTCAACATATTAAAAAACATTTACCAGAGAGCTTCGTTATCGCTGGAAACGTTGGAACTCCAGAAGCGGTAAGAGAATTAGAAAATGCTGGTGCCGATGCAACAAAAGTTGGTATTGGACCTGGTAAAGTTTGTATTACTAAAATTAAAACAGGCTTCGGAACTGGTGGTTGGCAGCTAGCTGCACTTCGCTGGTGTGCAAAAGCTGCAAGTAAGCCAATTATCGCTGATGGTGGTATTCGTACACACGGCGACGTAGCTAAATCTATACGATTTGGGGCAACTATGGTCATGATCGGTTCTCTATTCGCTGGTCACGAAGAGTCTCCAGGGGAAACAATTGAAAGAGATGGCAAACTTTATAAAGAATACTTCGGTTCTGCTTCTGAATTCCAAAAGGGTGAGAAGAAAAACGTTGAAGGTAAGAAAATGTTCGTTGAGCATAAAGGTTCTTTAGAAGATACGTTAATCGAAATGGAACAAGATCTTCAATCTTCTATCTCTTACGCTGGTGGAACAAAATTAGATGCTATTCGTACTGTAGATTATGTTGTCGTGAAAAACTCGATTTTCAATGGTGACAAAGTATATTAATTCTTAAATTAACTTGAAGGACAAGCATTTTCATGCTTGTCCTTCTTTTTTGTATATAAAAATGAAAAATATTTTAATTTAACCGAATTTTCTATCATTATATTTTTAGATAGTCTTAATAAGGAGGATATACGACTTGAAAAATGTAATAGAAAATCGTCTTAATTGCGCAGAGGTACCTGCTGAACTAACATGGGATTTATCCGATTTGTATAATTCTGATGCCGAATAGCATACTGCATTAAACGCATTGGAAAATGATATACAGAAACTTGATTCATTTAAAGGACATTTACATACTAGCTCCCACACTTTATTAAATTGCCTACTTTTAGAAGAAGAACTTTTAATGACGTTAACAAAACTGTACTCATATGCAAATTTAAAAGAATCTACTGATCGTACAAATCCAAGTATTCAAGCGAACTCTTCCAAAATTTCTGCTTTATGGACGAAAGTACATACTGCACTATCCTTTATTCATAATGAAATCCTCATATTCGGCGAAGGAACAATTGAAAAATATTTAACTGAAGAAACAAAACTTGAACCTTTCCGTAAATCGTTACTAGAAATACTACAAAAAAGGCAGCACACACTGCATCCACTGCAGTAGCTCAAATGATTAAAGAGGAAGGACAACCCGCTATTGATCGCTGGTGGTACAATGAAACATGCCGGAGTAGATATGTCAAAACCAGACGCAATCCGTAAAGCTGTTTCTTACGTTGGTTCATTAATTGATAAATTAGAGCATTCTTATCAAGTATAAAAAATAAGCCCTCGCTTTATGAGGGCTTATTTCATATTTACTTCCCAAACCGTTTGCGATATCCACATTTCCTGCAAAGTTCTTCAACCGCAACTCTTTTCGAAAATCCATCGACAATGTTTGTTGCTCTTTCACCTTCGATAATGTTAGAAAATGAATCATTATTAATATTCCCAAGGTTAATAATCCCTTCACCATCTAAACAACAAGGAATAACTGTTCCATTCGCTAAAATACCCGCTTGATTACGAAGTCCATGACAGAATCCTTTCCCATCATCCTCTTCTTCATGTAATGCTGGCCACTGGAATTCATAGTCTTGATTAATAAAGACACGTTCTGCAATTTTTATACCTTTTCCTGGTGTAAGCTTCTCTTCAATTTGATAAGATAGATCAAATTCATTTTCAATTATAGATAATAACTCTCTATTTTTCTGGATTTCAGCATTCGTTTTATTATCCTGAGTTAAATTCCATAACCTTAACGATACAATTAAATCTGATTGACTTGTCGCTTCCCTAATGAAGGAAAGTATACTCCTTACATAGCCCTCTTTATCTTGCGAACCTGGATGTCCATCAAAACTATGCAGTGAAAAATTCATTTGTCTTAACGCAGGCTTATTTAACAGCCTATGTCTTCTCTTATTAATTAACGTTCCGTTCGTTGTAATATTAACTTTAAACCCTTTTTCATGACTTAAGTCTAATAGTTGATCTATTTTCGGGTGGAGCAACGGCTCACCCTTCACGTGCAAATAAATGTAGTCTGTGTGAGGTTTAATTTGGTCTAATCTTTTAGCAAAATCCTCCACAGAAATGAATTGCTTCTGCCTTTCCGTCGGCGGACAAAAGCTACACGCAAGATTACATACACTCGTAATCTCCAAGTAAAACTTCTTAAACTTCTTCACCTTTAATTCCTCACTTCTCTAACTACTTATACTTTTTCCTCTTCATATTACAGCATATTTTTATGGAAATAGAAACATACTTATTTTAGGAAATCTACATACCATCTAATAATATTTAAAAGACCATCGGTAATTTTTGTCCAATGGTCTTTTTATCCTTTTATATGCAAAGAATAAATTTATTTATGATACGGTTCATCGTAACTATTCTAAATAAGGTTATTTTTTATTATTTTCATAATTAAATTTAACAAAAAAGGTAGTGCCTTCCGATCCTGTTTGAATTTCTATTTTTGCATTATGGCGGGCAGCAATGGCATAACATACACCTAACCCCAATCCAGTTCCATTATCTTTGGTCGTGTAAAACGGCGTACCCAGTTTCTCTAATACTTCAGGCCTGATACCTTTTCCTTGATCCCGCACTGCAAGCACCACACAATTTTGACCTTCCTTGTAAGTGCTAATGGTTAGAACTTTCCCTGTATTCATCGCTTCTAAGCCATTACGATATAGATTCATTAATAATTGCCGTATTTCATTACGATTTAAAAGTAATTCTGGAATGTCATTTGTATCGACTTGAATATATTTATTTTGATTGTACGTATCAATCTTTATTAAAGGAATAATATCGTGGATAATTGAATTTAAATCTAACATCTGCAAATCCGATTTCCTTGTATTACCCATTGAGAGAAATTCAGTAATAATAGAATTGGCACGGTTAAGTTCTTCAATCATTAAATGAAAGTACTTATTATGTTTCTCATAGGCATTATCTTCTTTTAATAACTGTAAAAATCCTAGTACTGTTGTCATTGGATTTCTAATTTCATGGCTGATACCTGCTGCCATTTGCCCTATTAAATCTATGTTGGATAATCTTTTCAATTCCTGTTCATATTTCTTTTTTTCCGTTATATTTTTAAAAATACAACAAATACCATCATCATACGGGTATGCAATAACTTCGTGCCAATATTCATCTGCAGTAGAAAGAAATTCAAAATGAACTGTAGTTCGCTCTGACATCGCACGATGAAATTCCTTATACATAACTGTGTCGATTTCACTCGGGAAAACATCCCATATATTCTTTCCTAATACATCTTTTGCTGTTTTTCTTTGCGGAAAATATTGGTGCTTATTTACGTACGTAAATTCCCATTTATTATTTAAAATAAAAAATCCATCCGTAATACATTCAATCACACTTGTAACTTTTTCATTAGCAGCAGCTAGCTCTCTCGTTCGCTCTTCCACTATGCTTTCTAGTTGATCCATATATAACAAATTCGAAAACGTAGGGGCTGTAGCATCAACGATAGATTTTGCTAGTTGAAGTTGGGAATCATCATAATTGTGAGCTTTTCCTTCTTTGCCAACGACGATTACCCCTAATACTTCTCCCATTGAAACCAATGGAATCATCAATAGACCCTTACTATCTATATTTTTTGTTTGAATAACCTCTTGGATCTTGGCTTCATAGCTTTTCTCTGTCCAATCCGCTTCTGTCCAATGACAGCCCTTACTTAATTTCGTTGTTTTAATTGTTGTTTTGTTTAGCGGATCTAGAAGATGGGCAGTCATATTTTTACTCTCTAAAATCTGTTCTAGGTAAAAAAAGCATTTATCAAAACTCTCCTGTATCGAGGAACACATTGATAAATCACGTGTAACATTTAGTAACAGCTGCTTCTCAGCAATAAGATTTTCCTTTTGTTTTAAATTATTTGCGTTTTGAATTGCAACCGCAGCCATATTTACATAAGCTTCAACACTTTGAATTTCTGAATCTGTTAAGTTCATCGGAATTCCATAATCAAACAAAAAAACTAGACCAAATAACTCTTGCCCAAATGAGATAGGCAGAGCTAATAAGGACTTAATTTTGAATGCATTAACCGGTCTCGGATCTGGTCGATGATCCTTTGAGGTATCAGGAATATAGATGGGTTTTTTCGTTTCAATAACCTCTTTTGCCAGCAAGTCTATTTCAGGATCAATTACTTGAGTATCAAGCGTTACGCCATTTATAGTCTCTGGTTTTCCTGCAAACCCTCTAAATGTTCCATCTTCCTGAGGTAAATAAATTCCAACAGCATCGCACCTAACAATTTCCTCTGATATCGCCATTGTCACACGCTGCAATACGTCACGTAGTTCTAATTTCGTATTTATTATTTTTGTTATATTTGCGAGTCTAGAATATCTCATCTGATCACTTACCATTCACATAGCCTCCAATTATAGGCATAATAAAATAAATATGATAATATCAGTGTTTTACATAGAATACATTACTTATGATACGGTTCCCCACGATTAATCCGAAACGCTCTATACACTTGCTCAAGCAACACTAATCGCATTAATTGGTGTGGTAATGTCATCTTTGAAAAAGAAAGTGATTCATTTGAACGCTTCATCACTTCTGAGCTTAGTCCAAGTGATCCACCAATTACAAATGCGACTTTACTCTTTCCGTATGTAGCAAGGCGATCTAGACTTACCGCAAATTCTTCTGATGACTTTTGCTTTCCTTCTATAGCTAATGCAATCACATGCGTGTCATCAGAAATTTTATCCAGTATACGTATACCTTCTTTTTCCTTTACAATTAACATTTCTGCTTCACTTAAATTTTCTGGCGCCTTTTCATCAGGCAATTCAATCACTTCTACTTTTGCGTATGCAGATAATCGTTTTAAGTATTCTGCTATACCTTGTTTCAAATATTTTTCTTTTAATTTCCCAATTGAAATAATCGAGATATTCACACGTATCCTCCACCTTACAAACATGTTATCCACAAAACTTATCCACATATCCACAAACGCTACCCACATATTGTGTGGGAATCTGTGTTCGATACAACATATGTCGCCTCATTTTGACAAAATTCACATGTTTTTTTCTCTTTTTCTAAGTTATCCACATTGTTGATAACTGGTGCGACTTCACACTCATCCACAATAATATCTAACGCTAATTCAACATGTTCTAAACAACAAGGTAAATTCATTTTCTACACCTCACTTTTCTACAATAGAAAACAGGAGGTAGGCCCTCCTGTTTTTAATACTTTTGAATGCCTAATTTCACTGTTGTTGTTACTCTTTTTGTACCACGATAAAACGTAAGAGTCATTTTATCATTAATTTCCTTATCATATAAGGCCGTACGGAATCCAATAATATCGCGAATCGGTTTTCCATCTACCGCCACAATAACATCATGTTCTCTTAAACCAGCATCCGCACCTGGCGAAGGACTTTTCACATCCAAAATACAAACTCCCTCTGTTACAGTACCTGGTAAATGTAATGTTTTTGACCAATAATAGTTTGGAATTTCATTTAATGACCTAAGTTCAATCCCAATATAAGGTCTTCTTACTTTTCCATACTTCTCAAGTTCATTCATAATCGGAACAGCTCTAGTCACCGGAATAGCAAGGCCGATTCCTTCTACTTCTTTTGCAGCAATTTTCATTGAATTAATACCAATTAATTGTCCTGCTGCATTTACAAGCGCACCGCCACTATTCCCCGGATTAATCGCTGCATCTGTTTGTAACACTTCTACTTGCCAATCATAATGTCCATCTTGATCTAAATCTACAGGGACAATACGTTCAGTAGCTGAAATAATACCTTGTGTAACTGTTCCAGAAAATTGCAGTCCAAGTGGGTTTCCAATCGCAATGACTGGCTCTCCTCTGCGAACAGTATTAGAATCGCCAATTTCAATTATTTTTTTCACATGCTTTGCATCTATTTCTAATACAGCTAAATCTGTGACTACATCGGTTCCTAATACTTTTCCAGGAACCTTCTTACCATCACTTAGACTTACTTCAATACGATTCGCTCCAGCTACAACATGATTATTCGTTACAATATAAGCTTGACCATCTGTCTTTTTATAAATTACTCCTGATCCTGTACCGGCCTCTGAATCTGCCTCTGAAAAGTTATCTCGTTGAATGTTAATAACACCCACAACAGCTTCAGATGCACGATCAACAGCATCTACAAAGCTAATCTGTTTAATCCCTTGAGCTTCAGCCATATTACTTCCGCTTGCTTCAGCTTGCGGAAGCGTATCAGCAGAATTTGAAAATAAAGGCGCTCCAAACGCAAATAAAGAAGCTCCTACAATTGTTCCCGCTATACTAGAAAAAACTATACCTTTGTGCTTCTTTTTTCCTGCACGTTTCATACGATAACTTTCTTCATCAATAAAGGACATATTTGTTCACCTATCTTCCTGAAAACAACTATATTCACCTTTATTGTTTACTAAAATGAAGAATTATACGTATTGAATTTTTGTAGGCATTTTTGGATCTGTATCGTGAATTTCAAAGGATTCACCCACTCCAAATCCTTTTTCCTCTAGTACTTGTGATACTGACATACGCGCTAGTTCTTTCATGTTATTATCTAAGCTTAAATGGGCTAAATAAATATGCTTTGTCTCATCTGTAATTACATCTGCCATCGCTAATGCAGCATCTTCATTACAAACATGCCCAACGTCACTTAAAATACGTCGTTTAATGCTCCATGGATAACGTCCCATACGAAGCATTTCTACATCATGATTACTTTCAAATACGAAAGCATTAGCTCCCTTAATAACGCCCTTCATACGGTCACTTACGTATCCCGTATCTGTAATAAGCGCTAATTTCCTATTATTGTTATGGAAAGCATAAAACATCGGTTCTGCCGCATCATGAGAAACTCCAAATGACTCGACTTCAATATCACCAAATGTTTTCACATCACCAACTGAGAAAAGAAACTTTTGTTCAGTTGGGATATTTCCTATTAAATGTTCCATTGCATTCCATGTTTTCTCATTCGCATAAACAGGCAAATCATATTTACGTGCCAATACACCTAATCCTTTAATATGATCACTATGCTCATGCGTTACAAGAATACCTGATACATCATTTATATTCAGTTCTGCTTGTTTAAATAAAGCCTCTGTTGCTTTACCACTTAAACCTGCGTCGACTAGTAATTTTTTTTCATCGGTTCCTACGTATAGCATATTTCCTGTACTTCCACTTGCAAGTACGCTAAAATGCAACCCCATTCTTTCTCACTCCAGTATGTTCATCAACCACTCGATTTTCCTTTTCTCCTAATTCCATAACTTGTCCTTCAATTGCATTCACAAAGAAGTCCTGCTTCTGCTCCGTTTTTAAATTCCACGTTGGAGCAAGTACTTGGTTATTAGAAGTAGATGCGGTAAGAGTGGCATAACCAATTTGCGCTTCTTTAACATGCGTATTTCCATGAATTTTATTTTTTAAATACAAATTTTCTAAAGCTGTTTGAGCCGTAATAATTTCTTGCTCTTTCGTTTTTTCACCTTCGCCCATTTCTTTTAAATCAGTTAGCATTGTCTGCGTATATGAAACAAGTTCATTTTTTTCATTTAATTCCACAACAATCATCGCCTGATTATTATAGAAAATAGGCTTATCTTTATATTTTTGGAAGAAATAAATTTTAGAGTCTTTCACCGCTCCAAATTCATACTTTTGTCCATCCAATACATAGTTCTTCAAAAATTCATTATACTTATCTTTTGATAATGATTTCGTATTTAAAAAAGGCTCTTTTAGCTTACTTTCTATCTTGTACATATTTTGTATATGCACCGTTTGATTTTTCAAAGACTGTATATCTTCTTCTTTAAAGGCTTTATTTTCCGCTCTAATAAATGACTCTTTTTTCGGTTCTTTAGGGATATTTCCCATCGTAATTTTATTTGCTTTTAATTCTTGATCTATCTTTGTTTCTGCAATAAGCTCCAATTGATTACTATCTTGCTTTTGAATGAATTGGAAAATGAGAAAGAGGTCCAAAACAAAAAAGGTCACAATAAATATGGTTTTAATCCGATCCCAATCCATTTAGTCCTCCCTCACTCCACTCATAGATTTTCTGTTTACCTGTTTCATCTTCAACAAGCTTTACATACCAAATTGGTTGTAGTCGAACCACTTGCCCATCTAGTGATAACTTGTATCCAATGCCAATATCCTTAATTACTTGTTTCTTTATCTCTGGATTATTTTCTAGGGATGCTATTACAACATGCCCTGACGGAAGAGTAACCTTCTGTTCTATACCTTTAGTATTTAAAGACAGCAACGGTCTTTCATATTCCATTACTTCTTCTGATCCCCATACTTGTCTTAATTCCGCTAATCCATCTGCATTGAATACTGGATATCCATCTTCATTTAAGCGAAATACTGTCTCTCCTTTATTCATATAGTCCAAACGATATGAATCCAAACTCCCACTGTGACCACTTACAAATTCAAAGCTTTTTTGTAAAAGCATTAAATTATCTATCGTTTTCTCAGTTAAGACAGAAGAGTTTTTATACTTTAGCATGTGACGATCGTTTTCAATTTCCATGGATCTAATACCATCTGTAAATGTTTCTTTCGACATCTCGGTAATCGGACTTAAATAACGAGGATCACTAAACAGAGCATTCTTAAACGTATCAACTGCTAAATTAGATGAAATATATGTTATATTGCTTAACTCTGTCGTTCCATCTGGTAAAAATAATTTTTTCATATCATTAAGTTGATAATCAAAATAAGGTTTTGCTGATACTATAAATTGATTTTGGGCATTTACAATATCTTTTAAATACAAGCCACTTAATTTTGCCTCGTATATTTTAAAGTTATCACCATCAGAAACAAAGTTAATTTTAATTTCTTGATCCTTACTTCTAGAAGGATCAAGGAGAATACGATTAAAATGTTTAGGCTTATCTGTACTTTTCTCTTTCATGTTGAACATGGATTTAACTGCATCAAATGGGATATCGGTAGGGAAAACAAGTTCAACTTTCCCTTCACCATGCACATATGAAAGGAAATCACCCTTAGTGATTGATATCTCTCTAAAATCATGTAGTTCCCCTAATTCTAGAGGCTTATAGATTGATTCTATATCTGCCTCTCTTCTGCTCCCATAATGATTTTTATCTTTATGCACGATGATAGAAGTAGGACGGACAACATCGGAAATTTTAGTTTGGTTCATTCCTTCGTTCCCCTGTACAAATTTCGCGTTTTGCATGGATGTAGAATCTGGCACATACGTCCATAGATTAAAAGTAAGAAATAGGCTAATTACAACTAGGTTAATTAAAACTATTGTTTTAAAGTTTTCCATACTCATTCCCAATCGTCCTCTTCATCTGCTGCCATTGGTAACGTGAAATAAATAGTTGTCCCTTTTCCTTCTTCACTCTTCGCCCAAATAGAGCCACCATGTGCCTCAATCATTTCTTTTGCAATTGCTAATCCAAGTCCCGTACCACCCATTTGTCTTGAACGAGCTTTATCTACGCGATAAAAACGTTCAAAGATTTTATCAACGTTTTCTTTTGGAATACCCATTCCTTGGTCACTTACACTAATTTCTAATAAATCACCGCGATCACGTAAACGATATGTTACTGTTCCACCTTCTGGTGAATACTTTAATGCGTTAGAAATAATGTTATACAGCACTTGAGTAATTTTGTCAGTATCCATATCAATAAATCTAGATTTCTTAGAGAAAGATCGTTTGAAACTTACATTTTGCTCTTTAGACATTTCAAAGCGATCAATAATATTATTAAAGAAATCAGTAAAGTCGACCCATTCTTTCATTAAACGATGCTCTGTACTATCCAGTTTAGATAGCTGTAACAACGCATTTACAAGTCTAATCATTCTTTCTGTTTCTTCTTGTGTAACCGTTAAAAATTGTGGTGCAATATTTGGATCCTGCCATGCTCCATCTGTAAGTGCCTCTAAATAACTGCGCATCGTCGTTAATGGCGTCCTTAATTCATGAGAGACATTTGCCACAAACTCACGGCGTTCCCGTTCTATACGTTCCTGCTCTGTTACATCATATAGTACAGCAATTAAGCCGTTTGCCTTCCCTGTTTCTTTTTGAATAACAGAGAAACTAGCACGTAAAATATATGGTTCGTTTCTCGTACTAAAATCTAATAAAACAGAATCTGGCTCTTCATATAAATGATCGAGCGTAAATTCTTCCTGTATTCCTAATACCTCTAAAACAGATTGATCGAGCGCTGTTTCACGAGAAACATTTAACATCTTTTCCGCAGGGTCATTTAGTAAAATAATATCCCCTTTTCGATCAGTAGCAATTACTCCATCTGTCATATGTGATAAAACAGATGATAATTTACGCCTTTCACTTTCTGTAGAAGAACGAGCTTGTTGTAATTTTTTCGATAAATTATTGAAGGATAATGCCAGTTGTCCAATTTCATCATGGCTATGCACTTTTACTTTTCTGGAATAATTTCCTTTTGCCATTTCGATTGCTTGTCTCCGCATATCTGAAATTGGTCTTGTAATTGTTTGAGCCAATAAAATCCCAAGTACGGCCGTTACTAATAAAGCAATTACTGTTCCCGTAGCAAAAATTTGATTTATATCCTTCATTTGTTTATATACATCTTCCATAGATGCCACAATGTAAATAACACCAAGCGCATCCTTACCGTTATCATCTAGAATCGGAGTAAGCATAACTTGAACACGATGACCTGTACTACCATCCTTCTCAATTTTCACTTCTGGCTTTTTTTGTACTAACACTCGCTGAACAGCTATATCAGTTGATGTTCGATTCACCTTATTCTGCTTTGATTCATCTGAAATAGCCAGTAACTTTCTGTGCGAATCAAATACACTTACCTCTTGTATAACTTTCTTCTGATCAGAGGCAAATTTTCGAATTGAAGTTTTAATCGTTTCATCTGTTGACTCTGTTTCTGCTTTTGTATAACTTTTTTTAAACTCTTGCTTCAAATTATATGATAATAAGTTTGTTTGCTGCGTTAAAGAATCCCTAAAACCTTGTACTAAGCTCTTCTCTAATTCCCTTACGAAATATACTCCAATAACTTGCATCGCTATTAATATTAATAGCATATATATAAGCACAAATTTTAAATGAATAGATTGAAAAAAACCAACTTTCTTCATATACTATTCCTGCTCTGGGTCACGCAAGTAATACCCTACTCCACGTCTAGTTACAATTAAAGTAGGATGGCTTGGATTATCTTCAATTTTTTCACGCAAACGACGTACTGTAACGTCTACTGTGCGCACATCTCCAAAATAGTCATAACCCCAAACTGTTTGTAATAAATGTTCGCGTGTCATAACTTGTCCTAAATGTTTCGCTAAATAATGTAGCAACTCAAATTCACGATGTGTAAGCTCGATATTTTCCTCGCGCTTCGTTACACTATATGCATTTGGATTAATCACAATTGGTCCAATAACCATTTCTGTATTTTCTTCTTTTTCCGCAGCACCACCTTGTTGATGGCGGCGTAAATTCGCCTTCACACGAGCAAGTAATTCCCTCGTACTAAATGGCTTCGTTACATAATCATCTGCCCCAAGCTCAAGCCCTAATACTTTATCAATCTCAGAGTCCTTTGCTGTAAGCATAATAATCGGCATTTCTGAGCTTTTACGTATTTCACGGCAAACCTCTAAGCCGTCTTTACCTGGTAGCATAATATCTAATAAAACCATATCTGGTTGCTCTTCATTAGCCTTTTCAATTGCTTCATCACCATCATGTGCCATTACTATTTCAAAACCTTCTTTTTCTAAGTTAAACTTCAAAATATCTGCAATCGGCTTTTCATCATCAACTACTAAAATTTTCTTTCCCATCATCGTCTATTTCCTCCTTATAAAAATATGGTCAATAATCCCTAAACATATTGATGTTTACATAGTATGTCCTATATGACCGCATCCTTTGTTTAAGTATTTTCTCCTCTATTCTCATAGACTCATGTATGATCCACTTTTACACGGCATCCTATACGATCTATAGAAAAACCTCTAGCTTCAACTGCTAGAGGCTCCTCGTTCTATTTTAAAATAACTACTCAGTTTTGTAAAATTACATAAATAAAAAGGATATTAAGTGGGCCCACTTAATATCCTGAGAGTGGCTCGGGACGGAATCGAACCGCCGACACGAGGATTTTCAGTCCTCTGCTCTACCGACTGAGCTACCGAGCCAAAACTATATATAAAACCACTAATGGTGGTATAAACAAAAGTGGCGGTCCCGACCGGGGTCGAACCGGCGATCTCCTGCGTGACAGGCAGGCATGTTAACCACTACACCACGGGACCAAAAATAAGCAAAAAAAAACATGACCCGTACGGGATTCGAACCCGTGTTACCGCCGTGAAAGGGCGGTGTCTTAACCACTTGACCAACGGGCCACGAAAAATAAAATGGTGAGCCATGAAGGACTCGAACCTTCGACCCTCTGATTAAAAGTCAGATGCTCTACCAACTGAGCTAATGGCTCATATTCACCAACGTCATATTTTCGTGACGACAAGATGTATCATAACATGTATTCTGTATTTATTGCAATACTTTTTTCGTTTTTTTATAAAAGAATAAGAAAAAACTCATGCGGACATGAGTTTTTTTCTAAACACTATTAATTAAGCTTCGTATACGTTACGAACAATATTTGTTTGGTTACGATCTGGTCCAACTGAGAACATAGATATTTGAATTCCTGTTAACTCAGAAACACGTTCTACGTATTTTCGTGCATTTTCAGGAAGTTCATCTAATGATTTTACACCAGTAATATCTTCTTCCCAACCTGGAAGCTCTTCATATACAGGCTCACATTTTGCTAAAATGTTTAAGTTAGCTGGAACTTCATCAATAACTTCACCATTGTATTTGTAAGCAACACAAATTTTAAGAGTTGGAATACCTGTTAAAACGTCGATAGAATTTAATGATAGATCCGTTAAACCACTAACACGACGTGCATGTCTTACAACAACGCTATCGAACCAACCTACGCGGCGTGGACGACCAGTTGTCGTTCCATACTCGCGACCAACTTCACGAATTTGATGACCAATTTCATCATGAAGCTCAGTAGGGAATGGACCATCACCAACGCGGCTTGTATATGCTTTACATACACCTACAACGCGAGTAACTTTCGCAGGACCAACTCCAGTTCCAACTGTTACACCACCAGCAATTGGGTTAGAAGATGTAACGAACGGGTACGTACCGTGGTCAATATCAAGCATAACACCTTGCGCACCTTCAAATAATACACGGTGATTATTATCTAATGCATCATTTAATACAACAGACGTATCACATACATATTGCGCGATTTGTTGCCCGTACTCGAAGTACTCTTCGAAAATTTCTTCTACAGTGAAACCTTCTGTATCGTACATTTTTTCAAATAAACGATTTTTTTCTACTAAATTGCGCTCAAGCTTCTCTTTAAATGCTTCACGGTCTAAAAGATCAGCCATACGAATACCAATACGAGCAGCTTTATCCATATATGCAGGACCGATACCTTTTTTCGTTGTACCGATTTTGTTATCACCTTTACTTGCTTCTTCTAACTCATCTTGCTTTAAGTGGTAAGGTAAAATAACATGTGCACGGTTACTTACACGTAAATTATCAGTACTTACACCACGATCGTGTAAGTATTTTAACTCTTCAAGTAATGCTTTTGGATCTACTACTAATCCGTTTCCGATTACACAAATTTTCTCTTTATAGAAAATACCAGATGGAATTAAGTGTAATTTATATTTAACTCCGCCGAAAACAATTGTATGTCCCGCGTTATTTCCACCTTGATATCTTGCAACTACTTCCGCATGCTCAGAAAGAAAATCAGTGATTTTACCTTTTCCTTCGTCGCCCCATTGTGTTCCTACAACTACTACTGAAGACATTATTAAAGCACCTCCGCAATTTTCAAACGATCTATTCAAACAATATAATTGTACCAAAACCGAAAAAGAAGTCAACCGAAAAGCGAACATTTTTTCATAAAAAAACTTTTTCGTTCGTAAGAATTATATATTTAACTTATGAAAGCCTTATCTTTCTTATAAAAAAAAAGAAACACATCTTATTATAAGAAATGTGTTTCTTTTTTATACTGCCTTTATGCCGGCGGAGCATGTCCATCCTCAAAACGACGTTCTAAGTTAACGAACTTATTGAACTCTTTGACGAATGCAAGTTCCACTGAACCTACTGGACCGTTACGCTGTTTTGCAATAATAATTTCAATTGTATTTTTGTTTTCCGTTTCTCGATCATAGTAGTCTTCACGATATAGGAAAGCTACAATATCAGCATCCTGCTCAATACTTCCAGATTCACGAATATCAGACATCATCGGGCGTTTATCTTGACGAGATTCTACACCACGAGATAACTGTGATAAAGCAATAACAGGCACTTGCAATTCACGTGCAATCCCTTTTAAGGTACGAGAAATCTCAGATACTTCCTGCTGACGGTTTTCTCCTGATTTCCCACTTCCTTGAATAAGCTGCAAATAGTCAATCAAAATCATACCAAGACCTTGTTCTTGCTTTAATCTACGACATTTTGCTCGAATCTCATTTACTTTAATACCTGGCGTATCATCAATATATATACCAGCATTTGAGAGACTCCCCATTGCCATTGTTAATTTTGCCCAATCATCGGAAGTTAATGAACCAGTACGAAGTCTTTGTGCATCAATATTCCCTTCTGCACAAAGCATACGCATAACAAGCTGATCAGCACCCATCTCCAAACTAAAAATCGCTACATTTTCATCCGTTTTCGTCGCTACGTTTTGTGCAATATTTAATGAAAATGCCGTTTTCCCTACTGATGGACGTGCTGCCACGATAATTAAATCATTTCGTTGGAAACCTGCTGTCATCTTATCTAATTCAGTAAACCCAGTTGGTATCCCAGTAACTTCACCCTTTTGATTATGCAAAAGTTCAATTTTGTCATAAGCATCTACAAGAACATCTTTAATGTTTTGGAATGCTTTTGCATTCGTTTGATGGGATACTTCTAATATTTTTTTCTCAGCCTCATTTAAAAGACCATCCACATCATCTTCTCTCTCGTATCCATCCGATACAATATGAGTCGCCGTGCGAATTAAACGACGTAAAAGCGCCTTTTCAGCGATGATGCGTGCGTAATATTCTACGTTAGCTGCAGTTGGCACAACTTCTGCTAACTCTGCTAAGTAAGAAACCCCACCAACTTCTTCTAGTAATCCTTGATCAGCCATTGCTGATGTCATCATTACTAAGTCGATCGGCTCTCCCTTATCAGATAGCCCAAGCATGACTTCAAAAATCTTTTGATGTTTCGTTCGATAGAACGAATCAGGTACCAATAACTCTGATGCTGAAGTTAACGCATCTTGATCAATCAATATGGCCCCTAAAACCGCCTGCTCAGCCTCTATATTATGCGGAGGGGTACGATCAGCAAGTACATCACTCATACGCAATCCTCCTTGCTTAATTTATTTTTATTGTTCACTAACATGAACTTTTACTGTTGCTGTTACTTGTGGATGCAATTTCACAGTAACGTTTGTATAACCTAACGCGCGGATTGCATCGTCCATTTCAAATTTACGTTTATCAAGCTTAATCTTGTGTGATTTTTGCATTGCATCTACGATTTGTTTGCTTGTGATAGAACCAAATAAACGGCCACCTTCTCCAGATTTCGCCTTTAATTCTACAGTTAATTTCTCTAAAGTCTCTTTTAACTCTTTTGCATTTTCAAGCTCTGCTGCTGCATCTTTTTCTTCTTTACGCTTTTGAGCTTCTAAAGTTTTCATACTGCTATTTGTTGCTTCAGCAGCTAATCCTTGTTTTAGTAAGAAGTTATTTGCATAGCCATCTGGTACGTTTTTTACTTCTCCTTTTTTACCTTTACCTTTTACGTCTTTTAGAAAAATTACTTTCATGATTGTGTGCCTCCCTGTAAATAGTCATCAATAACAAATCGAAGCTTCTCCTCAGCTTCATCTACTGTAACATTTTTCATTTGTGTGGCTGCATTCGTCAAATGCCCGCCACCGCCTAAGTTTTCCATAATTAGCTGCACATTCACTTCACCTAAAGACCTGCTGCTAATTCCAATGAGATTCTCGCCGCGTTTCGCAACAACAAATGATGCAATAATCCCTGTCATCGTTAATAACGTGTCTGCCGATTGCGCAATAAGCACTTGATCGTAGTAATCATCACTATCAACTTTAGCAATCGCAATTCCATTTTTATAAATGTACGCATTTTTTATAGCTTTTGCAACCCGTAAATACTGATCCATATCTTCCTTTAAAAGTTCTTGTACAAGTACAGTATCTGCACCATGTGAGCGTAAATAAGAAGCAGCATCAAATGTACGAGCCCCTGTCCGGAATGTGAAACTTTTCGTGTCGACAATAATACCCGCTAACAATGCCGTCGCTTCTAACATTGTCATCTTTAAATTTTTAGGTTGATACTCAAGTAATTCTGTAACCAATTCTGCTGTTGAAGAAGCATATGGTTCCATATAAACTAGCAATGGATCTTCAATAAAATCTTCTCCACGGCGATGATGATCAATAACTACTACATTTTCAATTTTATGTAACAGTTTTTGCTCCATCACCATAGAAGGTTTATGCGTATCGACAACAACAAGTAACGACTCATCATTTGCAAATTCCATCGCTTGCTCTGGAGTAATAAAACGAGACCATAACTCCTCATTTTGTTTCACTTTGTCCATCAAACGCTTAATTCCTTTATCGGAATCATTTTCATCTAACACAATATATCCTTTACGCTCATTTAATTGAGCCACTTTTAAAATACCAATCGCAGCACCAATTGCGTCCATATCGGGAGCCCTATGCCCCATAATAATGACATTACTACTTTCTAATACTAAATCCTTTAACGCATGCGAAATGACCCTAGCGCGTACACGGGTACGTTTTTCAACCGGATTTGTCTTACCTCCATAGAACTTAACTTTACCTGTCGCTTGTTTAATAGCTACTTGGTCTCCCCCACGCCCAAGCGCAAGATCTAAACCAGATTGAGCCATTGCTCCAAGCTCTGATAAAGGTAAATCACCTGATCCGACACCCACACTTAATGTAAGTGGTATATTCCTTTTAGATGTTTCTTCACGCACCTGATCTAAAATGCTAAATTTCCCTTTTTCCATCTGCGTCAAAATACTTTCATTTAGCACAACGAAGAATCTTTCTGAAGATGCACGTTTTAAATACGCCCCATACTTAAGTGCCCATTCATTTAGTCGCGATGTCACAAGACTTGTTATATTCGTACGTAATTGATCATCTAATCCTTGTGTAACTTCATCATAATTATCCAAATAGATGACAGCTAAAACAGTCCTTTGATCCTCGTACATCTTTTCGATTTCTGTTTGTTCCGTTACATCAAAGAAATAAATTAACTTTTCTTCTTTCCTTACAAAAACGCGAAACTTTCGATTATTTAAAGAGACTATATCATCAGAAGTTTCTCCTTTAATGAAAAGAAGTAATGTTTCTGATACATCGTAAAGGTGCCATCCAGCTAATGCATGCTGTCCCAGACATGAAGATAAATAAGGATTTGCCCAATCAATCCCATAATCCTTATTGTATAACAAAATACCAATCGGCATTTGGTTAAATGCTTCATTACTTACTTTCTTTACTCTTGTAATCATATCTGTCGTATGCTTTTCGAAATTCCTTTGAAAATTAAGTTCAAATCGTATAACGATAAAGAATACGATACAAAAAATGACAAAAGCAGCTATCCCCATAATTAAATGAAAATAACAGAGAATTGAAATGAGCACAAACACAAAAAATGCCAATACATAAACAGGATATAAAAACCACTGTTTCTTATCAAATTCAGGCATGTATACAACTCCTATAAAGTAAAACTAACTCACCTTCCAGTTAGTTAAACAGATTAAAATAGTATAAGGAATATTATTTTATCCCCCTATTTTAGAACGCAATGAAATCCCTAAGTCAATTATACCTAAGATTGTCACAAGAGGAAACAGCATCGGAATAAACATGCATGCAATAAAACTAATAATAGGAACCCCTTTAGTAAAACCTTTTCTATACGCTAAAAAGGCGATAAATGTCAGACCTTGCAGTACAAGCAATAGTGCAAATATGACATTTAGGTTAGAAAATACCATATGTAAATATGATGTTGGTTCTACTTTTATAAAAGTTGCTAACAAAATAAATATAACGTAATACCAAATGATACTCTTTGGTAATTGTATATCTTTAAATTTAGGCCAAGATATAACGTCATGTTTTAACTTTTTCAAAACACTACCTGATATTATCACTGTAATCCAAGAAAAACATACTGAAACTAGCACAAGTATACTCGGAAGTAATGATTGTAATATATCATTCATTTGTGCAAGTAACTCTTTTTGTTCCTTACTAATCGGCATACCTGTAGCACTTACTATCTTTTCGCTTTTCGCCATACTTTCACTAAATATACTTTGCATTTGCTTCATTATATCTATGTTGAAAAACTTTATACTCGCAACATAAATAAGTACAAAACCAATTAAGTATGCAAGCGTCCCAGCTATTAAGATTTCCACTGGCTTTTTTCTTGTTTTATACATATATCCTAAAACAATCCCTATCAATCCAAACATAATTGTCTTCACTAAATTCATCGGTTGACTCACAATAACAGTAACAAAAAGTGCCGCTACAAAAACCACGAGCACATTAGATAGTTTATGTCTTATCATTAATAGTATAAATGGTAACGGCAACGCAAAAGTTACAACTGTACCCAAAATCGGAACATACATAGATATAAGCAATAACATTGCATATATAGCCAACAACGCGGCACCTTCAGTAATAAATCTTGCTTGTTTCACATTTTAACCTCTCTTTCAAAAAAGAAAAGCATAGCAAAATGCACAGTAGAGTCCGACTCTACTGTGCATTTCATACGCTATTATTCACCAACATATGGTAAAAGTGCCATTTGACGAGCACGTTTAATTGCAACTGTAAGTTTGCGTTGGTATTTCGCGCTTGTTCCTGTTACACGACGAGGTAAAATTTTACCACGCTCAGAAACGAAACGTTTTAATAAATCAACATCTTTATAGTCAATGCGAGTGATGCCGTTAGCTGTGAAGAAACACACCTTACGACGTTTCGCACGTCCACCTTTGCGTCCTGCCATGTCTATTTCCCTCCATTCTTTGTTAAAACTAACAAATTTACTGTATTAGAACGGTAAATCGTCGTCGGAAATGTCGATCGGTTGACCTACATTTGAAAATGGATCGTCATTCTTCGTAAATCCAGAGTTACCTTGGTTACCTGAATTACTAGATTGACCAAATGGGTTAGAGCCTTGGTTACCGAAACCAGCTCCTGATGGTTGCTGATTAAATGAACCACGTTGCTCCCCACCGCCATTACGCGGCTCTAAAAATTGCACGCTTTCCGCAAGAACTTCTGTTACGTATACACGTTTACCATCTTGTCCCTCGTAATTACGAGTTTGAAGACGTCCATCTACGCCTGCTAAGCTACCTTTTTTCAAATAATTTGCTACGTTTTCTGCTTGTTTACGCCATATTACACAATTAATAAAGTCAGCTTCACGCTCACCTTGTTGATTGGCAAATGCGCGATTCACAGCTAACGTAAAAGTAGCTACTGCAACACCATTGGGCGTGTAACGTAAGTCAGGGTCCTTAGTTAAACGACCAACGAGGATAACACGATTCATCAATCGAACCACTCTCCCTTATATATCAATTATTTTTCTTCTTCTTTAACAACGATATGACGAAGGATGTCTTCGTTGATCTTAGCTAAACGGTCGAATTCGTTAATCGCTTCTGCGTTAGATTTCACGTTTAAGATCATGTAGAAACCTTCACGTAAGTCGTTGATTTCGTAAGCTAAACGACGCTTACCCCACTCTTTCGTGTTAATGATTTCTGCACCATTGTTTGTTAAAACACCTGCAAAACGTTCAACTAAAGCTTTTTGAGCTTCTTCTTCAACGCCAGGACGAATGATGTACATAATTTCGTACTTTCTCATTACACTTTCACCTCCTTTTGGTCTAAACGGCCCGTAATGGGCAAGGAGCAATTAATTTATAGTAATTACTCACGAGTTTAGATTATATCATAGTAAGTTATATGAATCAACTCACCAATACATAAAAAACTTGGCAAACATATAATATATTTGCCAAGCTCATATCTTTATTTTTCCTAGGAAATATTAAATTAAACGTTAAAACGGAAGTGCATAACATCTCCGTCTTTTACGATATATTCTTTTCCTTCTAAACGTACTTTTCCAGCTTCTTTTGCAGCTGTCATAGAACCGTTTGTCATTAAGTCATCGTAAGAAACTGTTTCTGCACGAATAAATCCACGCTCAAAGTCTGTATGAATAACACCAGCACATTGCGGTGCCTTCATTCCTTGTTTAAATGTCCAAGCACGTACTTCTTGAACGCCAGCTGTAAAGTAAGTAGCAAGTCCTAATAGATCATATGCTGCACGAATTAATTGATCTAAACCAGACTCTTCAATTCCTAATTCTTCAAGGAATACTTTTTTCTCTTCTTCGTCTAATTCAGCGATTTCTGATTCGATTTTTGCACATACAACGATAACTTGAGAATTTTCATTTGCTGCAAATTCTTTTACCATTTGTACGTATTTATTTTCCGAAGGATCGATAACATCGTCTTCACTTACATTCGCTACGTATAACATTTCTTTTGTTGTAAGTAAATGAAGGCCTTTAACAATCTTCATCTGCTCTTCTGTAAATTCAACAGTACGAGCTGGTTTTCCCTCTTCAAAAGCTTCTTTTAAACGAACTAAAATTTCATGCTCATATACCGCTTCTTTATCTTTTTGTCTTGCTAATTTCGCAACACGCTCGATACGCTTATCAACAGACTCTAAGTCCGCTAAAATTAGCTCTAAATTGATTGTTTCAATATCATCAATTGGATCTACTTTCCCTGAAACGTGCGTAATATTTTCGTCTTCAAAACAACGAACAACTTGACAAATTGCATCTACTTGACGAATGTGAGATAAGAATTTATTTCCTAAACCTTCACCTTTACTAGCACCTTTTACGATACCTGCAATATCAGTAAACTCGAATACAGTCGGAACAGTCTTTTTCGGTTCTACTAGTTCCGTTAATTTATTTAAACGCTCATCTGGTACTTCTACAATCCCTACGTTTGGATCAATTGTACAGAATGGATAGTTCGCAGATTCTGCTCCTGCTTGTGTAATTGCATTAAATAAAGTGGACTTCCCTACGTTAGGTAATCCAACAATCCCAGCCGTTAATCCCATATTTTTCACTCCTATGTCTCAATCTTTCATCATTATAGATAGTAACGAAAAAAATGACAAGTTTCCGCCAAACGAAAAAAAGTAACAGTTACCTACTGTAACTGTTACTCTCCCTCTATTCTTCGTGCTTCACAAGTATTTTTTTTACCTTACGATCAAACTCTCTTCGAGGAATCATTACTGAATGGTCACACCCCTCGCACTTAATGCGGATATCCATTCCCATACGAATAATTTTCCAACGATTCTCGCCACATGGATGGGCTTTCTTCATTTCCACAACATCATACAAGTTATATTCCTTTTGCTCCACTCTCCAAACTCCTCTCCATACTAAATTGCTTTTCCACTAACTAATTCTTCACGATTATATAAAACCATACGCGGATATGGAATTTCAATCCCATGTAAATCAAGACGATTTTTAATCTCTTTACGAAGTGCCCTTGCAATAACTGCATGTTGCATCGGTTCTACTTCAGCAATAACACGTAATATAACTTCTGATGCAGCTAATGTTTGCACACCTAATAATTGAGGCGTTGTTACCATTTTTTCGTACTTTGAAGGTAATTCTACTAATAAATCTTCAATAACCTGCTCTGCTTTCGCAATATCAGCCTCATATGAAATAGATACATCAACAAACGCTACACTATTACTAACTGAGTAGTTAGTAACTTGAATAATACTTCCATTTGGTAAAGTATGAATTTCACCTGTCCAACTCTTTACTTTCGTTGTACGAAGTCCAATTTCTAAAACGACTCCTTCAAATTGACCGATTTTAACATAATCGCCAACTGAAAACTGATCTTCTAACAAAATAAATAAACCTGTAATAACGTCTTTCACTAAACTTTGAGCACCAAATCCGACTGCTAAACCAATTACCCCAGCACCCGCTAATAAACCTGATGCATTAATATCAAACACACCTAAAATCGCAATTAGCATAATGAACATAACAACGTACGCTACAATATTTTCAAGTAATTTCGCTACTGTAACTGTACGACGTTCTGAAATTTGAATTGGAGAACGACTTCCCATGCGAAACGCATTTCGTACAACCGCTCTTGCAATTCGCACAACAACCGCACCAATTATTAAAATAATGCATATTTTTAATGTCGCAACTCCAATATGAGCCCAACGATCAGCATCTAATAAATACTGTTTCATAGAATTAAACCACTTCGTTAATAAATCCATGTACCTCTACCTCTCTAGCTAAAATTTCTTTTTAGTTACCCTTATTATTGTATCAGAAGTCCCCTAATTGCTGAAAAAATTTTATGATTTTAATCCTATTTTATCCCCGATATCCAGGTATAAAATGGAACGAATATATATATACTAGTACTATTATTTCCGTTTTCATTCACATTTTGCAAAAATTACGCACTTATAACTTTCCATTTTCCTCACCATATAACACATATTGAAAATTTATTAAAAGGATGGGTGCTTCATGAATATTGGAAGTTTTCGCTTACCATTTTTTGAGAAAGAAACTCAAAACGTTATGCACCAAGATCTAGAAGCCTCCGAGATAATCAGTAATTTCTTACTTACCCATATTCCTATTAAAACTAATATACCACTCATTCTCGTTTGTATCGGCACAGATCGCTCTACGGGTGACGCACTCGGCCCATTAGTTGGTACAAAACTTGAACAAATAGACATCCAAAACCTCCAAGTATTCGGTACACTAGATGAGCCAGTACATGCGCTAAATTTAGAAGAGAAAATTCAGAATATACAGAAAGAATATCCTACTGCATTTATAATTGCTGTTGATGCATGTTTAGGAAAGTCCCAAAATATCGGATCAATCACTACTGGAAAGGGACCTAGTAAACCTGGAGCTGCTATGAATAAGAAATTACCTGCAGTTGGTGATTTGCACATACACGGTATCGTCAATCTAAATGGGTTTATGGAGTTTTTCGTTCTTCAAAATACAAGATTAAGTTTAGTCATGAAAATGGCTGATGTAATCGCACAAAGTATAAAAGAGACGGATCAAAAATTATCCGCATTAAAAAAAGCAAACCATCTATAAATAATAAGATGGTTTGCTTTTTAATTTTTCTGTGCTAATAGTTCTAAAATACGATTTAAATCTTCTTTATTAAAAAATTCAATTTCGATTTTACCTTTTTCTTTTTTCGTCTCTTTAATTTTCACATCTGTGCCAAACTTTTCTCTTAAGAACGTTTCACGTTCTACGAAAAATATATTTCGCTCTTTTTTCACTTTTTTTGTTTCACGTGAAACGTGTTGATTAATCTCTTGGACGATTTTCTCTAATTGACGAACATTTAATCCTTCTTTTTCAATGCGTTTCAATAAGGACTTCAATTGTTCTTCATCTTTTATCGTAAGTAAAGTTCTCCCATGAGCCATTGAAAGTTGACCATTTGCAATCATATCTTGTACGAAAGAAGGTAGGCTTAATAACCTAGTATAATTTGCAATGTAAGGTCTGCTTTTACCAAGACGTTTCGCTAATTGTTCTTGCGTTACATTTAGCTCATTCATTAACATCTGGTATGCCATTGCCTCTTCCATAGGATTTAAATCTTCTCGTTGTAAGTTTTCTAACAAAGCAAATTCCATCATTTGCTGTTCATTTAATTGTCTTACAACCGCAGGTACTTTTTCTAAACCAGCCTCTTTTGCAGCACGAAATCGTCTTTCACCTGCAACAATTTCATATCCTTTAATGCTCTTCCTAGCAATTAATGGTTGTAGAATACCGTGTTCCTTAATCGAAATTGCTAATTCCTGAATCGCCTCTTTATTAAAGTGTTTACGCGGTTGATATGGATTCGGCCTTAATTCAGTTACAAGAATCTCCTGAATTGTTTCCTCTTCTTTCACATCTAAATCAGGAAAAAACACATTAATTCCTCTTCCTAATCCTTTAGCCACCTGCAATCACTTCCTCTGCTAAATCTATATATACTTCTGCTCCTCTTGATTTAGCGTCATACTGCATAATAGGTTTCCCATGACTTGGAGCCTCGCTCAAGCGTACATTACGCGGAATAATCGAGCGATATACTTTATCCCTAAAATACTTTTTCACTTCATCTATAACTTGGATCCCTAAATTTGTACGGGCATCCAACATTGTTAACAATACACCTTGAATTGCTAAATTTTTATTTAAATGTTTTTGTACAAGTCGAACTGTATTTAATAGCTGACTTAACCCTTCTAGTGCGTAGTATTCACACTGTACAGGAATAATAACAGAATCTGCTGCTGTTAATGCATTAATCGTTAATAACCCTAAAGATGGGGGACAGTCGATAATAATATAGTCATATTCATCACGAACTGGCTGTAATGCTCTTTGCAAACGTACTTCCCGGGAAATAGTCGGTACCAATTCAATTTCAGCACCAGCCAATTGAATTGTAGCGGGTAGAACATCTAAGTTTTCAGTTGCGGTTTTCTGTATAACCCCTTGAACATCTGCATCTTCCACAAGAACGTTGTAAATACATTGATCTAATTCAGATTTTTCAATTCCCACACCAGTCGTTGCATTTCCTTGAGCATCAATATCTACAAGAAGGACTTTTTTACCTACTTGCGCCAATCCAGCCCCTAAATTAACAGATGTTGTCGTTTTTCCAACACCGCCTTTTTGATTAGCAATAGCAATGATTTTTCCCATGATGTCACCTACTTTCAACCTTTCTATCTTATTCTAGTAACAATTACGTTTATTGTAACATGAAATAAAACTTTTTCTTTTACGTCCTTTATTAAACTTCAAAATTTATTTCTAAACTCCTTCTTCATTTAACAAGAAAATATAGTAAAAGAGACCTCTCCAATAGGATAAGGTCTCTAGCACGTCATTATTATTTTTTCTTTGGAATTTTAATTGTAATTTGATAGTACTCATCAAATTCTTCTTCCTCAGAATTAACATTCAAACCACTTTCAGTAACCATTTGTAAAGATTGTCTAATTGTATTCATAGCAATCCTCGTATCTCGACTTACTGCTTTTTGCTTTGCCTTACGCTTCGGTTTCGCTTCCTCTAGTAACTTCGCAATTCGTTCTTCTGTTTGCTTTACATTTAGTTGTTTCTCCACAATTTCCTGTAAAACTTTCAGTTGTAATTCCTCATTTTTTAAAGGAATGAGAGCGCGGGCATGACGTTCTGTAATGCTTTTTTCTAATAATGCACTTTTTATTTCTTCAGGCAACTTTAACAATCGCAACTTATTTGCGATTGTAGATTGTCCTTTTCCAAGTCGTTGTGCCAATGCTTCTTGTGTTAAATTATGTAACTCAATCAGCTTTTGATATGCCACAGCTTCCTCGATTGCCGTTAGTTCCTCACGTTGCAAGTTTTCAATTAAAGCTACAGAAGCTGTCTCTGTATCATTTAAGTTCTTTATAATTGCAGGAACCTTTTCCCAACCTAACTTTGTTGCCGCGCGAAAACGTCTTTCTCCAGCAATAATCTCGTACTTATCATCCTCATATTGCCTTACAACAATCGGCTGAATAAGTCCATGTGTACGAATTGTTAATGCTAGCTCATCAATACGCGCATCATCAAAAACTGTTCTTGGTTGATAACGGTTAGGGGTAATATTTACTATCGGAATTTCTTGTATTTCTTCATATACCTTTTTATCTATCTCTTCATGGCTTTCGTCTTGTAATTCGAATTCGCTCTCTTTATCTCCAAAGCCAAATAAACGAGAAAACGTATTTTTCATACATATTCCACCACCTTTTAGGCCTATTGACTATTCTCCATAAAATGTTTCCTATGAAACATTTACGTTTTCATTTATATAATTTAATCTTACGTCTAATAAGATTTATTTTTCAATAGGTAATTTATTGGGTGTTCCCGGTTTGCGTGGATATTTCTTTGGTGTCTTGCGCTTTTTCTCGATTAATAAAATATTACGTTCACTCTCTTCAAACGGTAATTGGAACGTAGACATCTCTTTTAACTCTCCGCCTAGCACCTCTAAAGCATACTTGCCATTTTCAATTTCTTCGTTTGCTGCTGCACCTTTCATTGCAATGAATGTTCCTCCAACTTTTACAAGCGGTAAACATAGCTCACTTAATACAGAAAGACGCGCAACTGCACGTGCCATTACAATATCGTATGATTCACGTACACCTTCTTTTTTCCCAAACGTTTCAGCACGATCGTGACAAAATGCAACATCACTTAATTCTAACTTTTGTGCTAAGTGATTTAAGAAATTAATACGTTTTTGCAACGAATCTACAATTGTTACTTTTAAATGCGGGAAACAAATTTTTAAAGGAATACTTGGGAATCCAGCCCCTGCACCAACATCGCAAATTGAGAATGGTTTTGAAAAATCATAATAAAAAGCAGCTGTAATGGAATCAAAAAAGTGTTTTAAATATACTTCTTCTTTTTCTGTAATAGCCGTTAAGTTCATTTTTTCATTCCACTCTACTAATGTTTCAAAGTAGATTTTGAACTGCTCTAACTGTCTAGAAGAGAGGGTGATTCCCTTCTCTTCTAGCATAGATTGAAATTGTTCTATGTTCATCTAGCAATATCTCCTTACTATTTATTGGTTCGATACGCGTGCAATTTTTCCTTGTTCTATATACACAAGTAAAATGGAAATATCCGCTGGATTTACGCCAGAAATACGTGAAGCCTGCCCCATTGAAAGTGGACGAACATCTTTCAATTTCTGTCTAGCTTCTGAAGCAATGCTAGAAATCGCATCATAATCAATATCTACAGGGATTTTTTTATTCTCCATTTTCTTCATACGCTCTACTTGCTGTAAAGATTTTTCAATATATCCTTCATACTTAATCTGAATTTCAACTTGTTCTTTAACTTCATCACTTAATTCTACTTCACTTGGTACTAAAAGATGAATATGCTCATATGTCATCTCTGGACGACGTAATAAGTCACTTGCACGTATTCCATCTTTCAATTCACTTCCGCCAATATTGCGAATTAATTCTTGAACTTCAGGACGTGGTTTAATAATAATGCTGCTTAAACGTTCCTTTTCCTGTTCAATTTGTAATTTTTTATTTGTAAATCGCTCATAGCGCTCTTCTTTAATTAATCCAATTTTACGACCAACTTCAGTTAAACGAAGATCAGCATTATCGTGGCGTAATAATAGACGGTATTCTGCACGAGACGTTAATAAACGATATGGTTCATTTGTACCTTTCGTTACAAGATCATCAATTAAGACGCCAATATAAGCATCCTCGCGACCTAAAACAACTTCTTCTTTACCTAAAGAACGGCATGCTGCATTAATTCCAGCCATAAGCCCTTGTCCGGCCGCCTCTTCGTAACCAGAAGTTCCATTAATTTGTCCTGCTGTATATAAATTTTTAATCTTTTTCGTTTCAAGTGTTGGCCATAGTTGTGTTGGCACAATTGCATCATATTCAATTGCATAACCTGTACGCATCATTTCAACATTTTCTAGGCCTGGAATTGTTCTAAGCATGTCACGTTGTACATCTTCTGGTAAGCTTGTGGATAAACCTTGTACATATACTTCTTGTGTATTACGCCCTTCTGGCTCTAAGAAAATTTGATGACGTGGTTTATCATTAAATCTTACTACTTTGTCTTCAATAGAAGGACAGTATCTAGGACCTGTTCCTTTAATCATACCAGAATACATAGCTGAACGATGTAAATTTTCATCTATTAAACGGTGTGTTTCTGTACTTGTATATGTCAACCAACATGGAATTTGATCCATAATAAATTTCGTTGTTTCAAAAGAGAATGCACGTGGCTTATCATCACCTGGTTGAATTTCTGTTTTACTGTAGTCAATTGTATTACTGTTTACACGAGGAGGTGTCCCTGTTTTAAACCTCACAAGATCAAATCCAAGCTCCTCTAAATGCTCAGATAATGTAATAGACGGTTGCTGATTATTTGGACCACTTGAATATTTTAAGTCGCCCATGATAATCTCGCCGCGTAAAAATGTTCCAGTTGTAATTACAACTGTTTTTGCTGTATATTCTGCACCAGCTTGTGTAACTACCCCTTTACATACACCTTCTTCAACGATTAAACGCTCTACCATTCCTTGGAACAACGTTAAGTTTGGTGTTTCTTCAATTGTTTTCTTTAATTCATGTTGGTAAGAGAATTTATCAGCTTGCGCTCGAAGTGCACGTACGGCTGGTCCCTTACCTGTATTTAGCATACGCATTTGAATATGAGTTTTATCAATATTACGTCCCATTTCTCCGCCTAATGCATCAATTTCACGAACAACAATCCCTTTTGCTGGTCCACCAACAGAAGGGTTACATGGCATGAATGCTACCATATCCAAGTTAATTGTTAACATTAATGTTTTTGAGCCCATTCGTGCTGCCGCAAGACCAGCTTCACATCCTGCATGACCTGCACCGATTACTATGACATCGTATGAACCGGCATTGTATCCCATTGTTTATTCCTCCTAATAATCTCTATCTTTCTACAACTTCACTATATTATTTTCCTAAACAAAATTGAGAGAACAACTGGTCAATTAAGCTTTCATGCACTGTGTCCCCAGTAATTTCACCAAGTATTTCCCACGTTCTTGTTAAATCAATTTGTACCATATCAATTGGTACACCATTTTCAATCGCCTCAACTGCATCACCGATTGTTTTTCCTGCTTGTGTTAATAATCCAATATGTCTCGCATTAGAAACATATGTCATATCTGCAGAATCGATTGTTCCTTCAAAGAATAAATCAGCTATTGCCTTTTCGAGTTCATCTATTCCTTGTTCCTCAATTAAGGATGTTGTAATAACACGATTTCCCGCGGCTAACTCTGTAACACGTTCCATATCAATCGCTTGCGGTAAATCAGTCTTATTCACAATAACAATAAAGTCTTTTCCTTGTACCGCACGGAATAGATCTTCATCCTCATTTGTTAAAGCCTCGCTATAGTTGACAACAACTAATACTAAATCCGCTTGGCTCATCATTTCTTTTGAACGTTCCACACCAATTCGTTCAACAACATCTTCTGTCTCCCGAATACCGGCTGTATCTATAAGTTTAAGAGGTACACCACGCACGTTAACGTACTCTTCAATAACATCACGAGTTGTTCCTGCAATATCAGTTACAATTGCCTTTTTCTCCTGAACAAGACTATTTAATAACGATGATTTCCCAACGTTGGGTCTACCGATAATTGCTGTAGCAATACCCTCACGTAAAATTTTCCCTTGTTTTGATGTTTCTAATATTTTTTCGATTTCCGAACGAACATGCGTCGCTTTCTCAATTAAAATATTATGTGTCATCTCTTCTACATCATCGTATTCTGGATAATCTATATTTACCTCAACATGAGCTAATGTTTCTAATATTTCTTGACGCAAAAGACCAATTAATTTAGATAATCGCCCTTCCATTTGATTAATTGCTACATTCATCGCACGATCTGTTTTTGCTCGAATCAAATCCATAACAGCTTCTGCTTGTGATAAATCGATACGTCCATTTAAAAAAGCACGTTTTGTAAATTCGCCCGGTTCTGCCAATCGTACTCCTTGTGCTAGAATAAGTTGCAATACTTTATTTACTGAAACAAGTCCACCGTGACAGTTAATTTCCACTATATTTTCACGTGTAAAAGTCCTTGGTGCGCGCATAATAGACACCATAACTTCTTCAATAACTTGATTTGTATCTAAATCAACAATATGACCATAATGAATAGTGTGAGAAGGAACCTCTGTTAAATCCTTCCCCTTAAAAATACGATTAACTTTCTCAACCGCATCATCCCCACTTACTCGAACAATGGCAATTGCACCCTCTCCAAGCGCTGTGGAAATCGCAGCAATTGTATCAAATTCCATGTCCTTTCACCTCACTTGCTTATTTATCTCTATTTCAACATGATTATTTCTTTCACTAAATTATTAGGATACCATAACGAACCTATCTACAAAAGAAGAATAACTCATTTTATTATATCCCCATGTAAAAAACACTAAACTTATTCACAGTGGATAAGTTTAGTGTTTTTTAGTTATCCACATCTATTTTCCGCTCAAAAAAACCGGCACTCATTTGAGCAACCGGTCATTTAGGAGATATTACAACATGCCGATGTGGTTCATTTCCTTCAGAAGTTGTATTGATACCTTGATGATTTGATAATGCCTGATGAATAATTTTTCGTTCAAAAGATGGCATCGGTTCTAAAATAACTCTTTTTTTCGTATTAAATACTTGTTTCGCTAATCGATAAGAAAGTGATTCTAACGTACTTTTTCTTTTACTACGATAATTTTCAGCATCTAGTGTAATACCGATATACTGCTTCGTGTTACGATTCGCGACAAGTTTTGTTAAATACTGTAAAGAGTTCAATGTATTACCTCTTTTCCCAATTAAAACACCTACATTATCACCAGAAATTGTAAATTCAATTTCGCGTCCTTTTACAATTTTACTAATCTCAACTTCCACACCCATATCGTGAATAACATTTCTTAAATATTCTTCACATTCTTGAATTGGATCTTTCTTCAATACAACTTCTACTACTGCAGGACGATTCCCAAATAAACCTAAGAATCCTCTTTTACCCTCATCGACAATATTTATATCTACTCGATCTTTTGATGTATTTAATTGCCTTAAAGCATCCTCTACTGCCAGCTCGACTGTTTGTCCTTTAGCAGTAATTATACTCACTTGCTTGAGCCTCCAGCTTTGCTAGCCTTAATTTCTGGCCCTTTGATAAAGTACATTTGAGCAATACCAAAGATATTACCAACAACCCAGTAAAGTGATAATGCGGCTGGGAAGTTAATTGCAAAGATTAAAATCATAATCGGCATAAGCCAAAGCATCATTGCCATTTGCGGATTTTGACCAGCTGTTCCTGCCATTGCAAGCTTTTGCTGAATAAATGTCGTAATTGCTGCAACGACCGGTAAGATATAGAACGGGTCTGCATGTCCTAAATCGAACCATAAGAAACTATGTTGTTTAATTTCAGCTGTTCTCATAATTGCATGATAAAAAGCGAACAGAATTGGCATTTGAATAAAGATTGGTAAACAACCAGCTAATGGATTTACACCATTTTTTTGATATAACTGCATCATTTCTTGCTGCAGTTTTTGCTGTGTCGCTTGATCTTTAGAGCTATATTTCTCTTTTAACTTCACCATTTCCGGTTGTAACGCTTGCATCGCTTTCGTACTCTTCGTTTGTTTAATCATTAGTGGTAATAATGCAAAACGAATGATAAGAGTTGTAATAACAATTGCTAAACCGTAATTACTGTTAAATAAGTCGGCAAAATACGTGATTAACTGAGAAAGCGGATATACGAAATATTCATTCCAAATCCCAGTACTTTTCGATGTAATCGGCTGACCCGTTTCACTACAACCGGTGGCAATCGCCATTAATGCAACGACCATGGCTAGTAAACCTAATTTCTTTTTCAAAGCCTACTCCTCCTTGTATCGGTATGTATATAGTGTAATTCATTTCCTTACGCTACTTTTTTATTCTTTTCATACCAGAGCGTTTAAAGACATGAATTAAGCTTTTCTTTACTTCTTCATATGTCATCTCTGCACAAGGCTTCCTTGCTATTATAACAAAATCTTTCCCAGAATCTATCTCATCTTTTAACTCTGTAATAGCCTGACGGACCATGCGCTTAATTCGATTACGAACTACTGCATTTCCAATTTTCTTGCTAACAGAAAGGCCGATGCGAAAGTTTGGCTGTTCTTCTTTATCTAATTGGTATACAACAAACTGACGATTCGCATTTGATTTTCCTTTTTGAAAAACCGCCTGGAATTCATCATTCTTCTTTATACGATGTTTTTTCTTCATATCAATTGACACTCCTGTATTTCATCAGCGGAAATTCACTATTATTAGAAAAAAAGACCACTGAACGATCAGTGGTCTACGCAGATAATACTTTTCTTCCTTTACGACGACGAGCTGCTAGCACTTTACGTCCGTTCGCTGTGCTCATACGGCTGCGGAAACCATGTACTTTGCTGCGCTTACGTTTATTTGGTTGGTAAGTTCTTTTCATTATATGACACCTCCCTGAGGAATATCTGTTAAAGACAGTCCTATAAATTATAGTTAATCAACTAGGAAAATGTCAATGGTTCTAGAAATTTTCATCAAATATTCATTTTGAACCTATTCACATACTTTTACACAGCACCTATATTTCCTTGTGGATAAATGTTTTTTCACGTTTTTTATATCCACAAACTTTTTTCGCACTTTTACACAGTATATCGTGTTGTGGACAAGTTTATTCCACAAGGTATTGATTTTGTGGATAACTTTCTTAAATTCATTGCTATAGCCACTTTTTTTTGATATTATAGTTGTGTTTTCACTTTGAATAAGTTTTCCACACCTTTATTTTATCCACAGTTTGTGTATAACATGTGGACAGTTTTAATCACATGTGGGTAAATAGTTGTCCACATTTGCTTTTTTTGTCGAAAACCCTATCTCATATACAAACGACGTTTTTAGGTTTTAAAATACGTTTCGTATAAATATACATTTTATATTTATTGGGTTGTACATTTGTTGCGCAACCTTATTCTTTTACCATCTTAGTAAAGGAGGGACACCT
>NZ_JBSZSU010000011.1:0-487450 GCF_057812155.1 Bacillus sp. 2175
ATGAATACAGTACAAAGCGCTATCGAATTAATACTACATAAAGGGTTACGAAAATATAAATCTAAAAATTCGAAAGCTGGATTAGTATCTATTGCAACACAAGAGAAATTTGAAAGCAAAGTGTTAAATGGCAAGAAGAATAAAAAAGGTTCAGTTTTTATTACTCGTAAGAAAGAAGATTTAAGCGCCAAGTTTGGAACTAGGGGCGTAGTATTATCATCTGAAGAAGCTGTACTGGATCATGTTGGACAGGCTTCACACTGGACACCTAATGTATATAATTTTGGTACATATGGTGAAAATGGTCTTCGTACAATTGTGGGGCATACTGAAAAGAACCTACAACAAATTAACTGTTTTGTTATTGATATTGATTCAAAGTCATTCCCTATGACTGCGATTAATGATGTGGCATTAAATGCAGGTTTTGGTGTACCTACTATGATTCTTGAAACAACAAAGGGCTATCAAGTGTATTATGTGTTGGATAAAGCTGTGTACGTATCAAATAACAAGAACTTTATAGCTATTAAATCAGCGAAACGTATCTCTCAAAACCTACGAGAAATGTTTGCTGAGAGTTTGTCAAACGTGGATTTAACATGCAATCACTTTGGGTTCTTCAGAATGCCTTCAGTACAAAATGTTGTGATGTTCTTTGAGGAAAATGTGTATACATTCAAGGAGTTACAAGAGTGGAGCAAGCGACAAGACGACAACAAGGGAAATGAACAGTTTCATAATGTGATAGAGAGTCCTTTTGCTAAAAACGCTCCTGTAGAGCAACCAAAACAAATGGATGAACTATGGTTCAAACAGGTGATTAGTTGTACAAATGTATCTCCAAAACAAACGAAAGCAGGGCGAAACAATGCGATTTTCACCCTTTCTTTAGCGTGTTTCCAAAGTCAGTACGTTATTAAAGACACAATGGACTTAATGGATCAGTTTAATAGTAACCTAGAGCAACCGCTAGATCATACTGAAGTTAGAGGAATTGTTATGTCTGCGTACTCTGGAAAGTATCAGGCAGCACATAAAGATTACATAGAGCGTTTATTACAAACATATGGGGTGGGTGGACAGGCTTCAGCTTTCCGTGCGCCTTCTGTACTTTGGAAGAAACATAAGAAACAACGTAAGGATCGTGTGCGTAGTCATTGGCACGAGTGGGAAGCTGACATTATTACTTTCTTATCGATGAATTCAAATAATAAACCTGTGCTATACTTTACACAATCAGAACTGTGCGAAGCGCTTAACATTCCACGTAGTACATTAAACACGGTTCTAAAAAGGAGTACAAAAATCTATAAAACGGTTGAGGGAAAAGGCAAAACAGCAAAAACAGGACTATCTACACAAGGAATGCTAATTGCATTTGCTTTAAAGGAAAACGGAAAAAGAAGAGAGAGCTATTTAAACTATTTACAAGGGCTATTCCCTCAAATGGGTAATGTTCTTGGACAAGCAAAAACAAGTAACGCTATGGCGGAAGAAGAAACACTATACGGCATATTAGAAGGGCTACCAGCCGGTTAATTTTTAATTGTCCACTCTGCCAATACATAATTATATCTACGATACACGGTTCGGTCAGCTAGCTATAGCGTTATGGCCTTACATAGTTTATGTTTCTTTTATTCTTGGAGATTAGTCTTATACTACTAGGGTTAACTACTCATTATGGTATGTGAAATTTATAGAGGTTTACTAGAAAATTATAATATTGGTGGTGCTTACTTTGGGTAAAAATTATCCTATAGATCGTGATAGTAGAGGGCGTTACAGACACTCTTTTGTATTTATGAGGGGGGCTACTGTAGATATAAAGCTACTAAATCATGATGATTTGTTAAAAGGTAAAATTTCAACAATAGAAGAGTATTATTGTGTTCTTGATGTGGAGGGGAACGGTGCTCTGTATCAAGTAACAGTTAATTTCTCTGAAGTTAAATATATAAGGCATGAAGAGTTTCCAACTGTTGAAGAAAGATCTCCTAAGTTTAGCGAGGGGAAGAAGAAAACATCCTTTGTATTTGAGATTGGTGAACTGATAGGTTGTGTATTTAAAGATGGTAAGGGGATCAAAGGGACTTTATTGTCTGAAGATGCCTATTATCTTTATGTTAAAACTGAAAAAGAGAATTACTATACAATCATGAAGGGTGCTTTATCTTATGTTACACATGTGAAGCATGATCCATTACTTATGACAAATGATTTCTATACGAAGGAAATGAAACTAGCTGATTATAAAAAGCCTACGGAGTATGTATTTTCTGTAGAGGATACTATTACGGTTTATTTTCCTAGTGGTAAGAATGTATCAGGTGTTGTGTTGGATGAAAGTAAGTATTGGGTGTTGTTGCAGACTGAGAAGCGCCAACTAACGATTTTTAAGGGTAGTTACTCGTATTTTAAACATGAGCCTTATGAGACAAAAGCCTATTTGTATGTTGGGAACAGAAGTTTAAGAAAACAGTTAAGAAGCGAAGGGTAGCTAAAATAATAGTGCAAAAGAGAACTTTGGTTTCATTACTGAAGTTCTCTTTTTTGAAAATATGCATTATTTCATATTTGACAAGTACGGTTTATCGACAATTTACGACAAAATCTCTAGTGTTATTATGCTAAGATACGACATGCTAACATTACGTTAAAAGAATATTAAATGGATCGAGATTATTTTTTAGTTTTGTTTACTTTGATACTTCCAGACTGAAAGGTTCGATTTTAAAATAATAAATTAAAAATTAGAAATTACATAGTTCTATTCAAGGAGAAATGTTTATGCATGATAAAATAAATAAACAAGAAGAAACTAAAAAAGCGTTAATAGAATTTCTAAGAATACTTATTGATGAAATTGATTTTCAAAGAAGAACTCATGGTAAGTTAGCGGAACAAATTGGGATTAGTAGTGGCTTGTTATCAAGGCGTTTATCGGGGAAAAATCAATTCAATTTTTTGAGTTTAATTAAGTTGTTAAATATTTTATATGAAAATGATGCACTTCAAAAACAGAAATTAATACACAAGTTTTGTTTACTTACCACAAGTAAACAAAACTTACGTATTGCGATGGAGTATGCGCATGCTAAAGGAGATTTGAATCTGTTAAAACTACTCGTTGATCAGGAAAAAACATCATCCCTTGCAACAAATAGAGAATGGGCCTATGTATATGATTTGGTATGGACAAGGGGTCAAGGGACTCTTCTAGGTAAAGAGTTACTTGAAAAGTTAGAGAGTAGTAAAAAGGGTAGAGTAATAAAGACAACTGAAATGAATGCTTTATATGATGTTTTGACATGTTATATTATGTATGATATAGAAAAAGTAACCTCTTTTTTCGAATATATTGAGATATCGAAGCCGAAATTCACTGAAATAAAAGATGAATTTACTAGAAATATGTATAAAATTAGGATGAAGGAGGTTCATGCTGCTGCACATTTGTTGGGGGGAGATATAAAAACTTGTCGCAAATTATGTAATGAGATTATAGATACGGAAGATTTGTATGATGTTTTTTCGATACAAAAAGCTTCAGCATATTCGTATTTAGCTGAGTCATATACCTTTGATTGCTTTGAAACTGCATCAAGTTATGTGAAAATGGCTTTGCAATATTTAGATACATTGTATTTTAAAAGAGCGGAAGTAAGAAAAAAACAAATATTAAATACATATGGGTTTATGCAGATGGTACAGTATTTAACTAGTGAGAAACCACTTTTCAACCTAAATGATATTAAGGTGTTTCATCCTGCTGAACAAGCTTTATTAGAAACGCTAAAAGGAAATAGAGATACGGCGATAAAGATTATAAAAAATATGAAAAAAGAGAATGGATATCTATTACCAATAGAGTATTGCTATTTAGGATTGGCGATGAATGATATAGAATACATTCATAAATCTATTGAGTTATTTAGGTATAAAGGAGGAGGGTTTTATAGTGAATTACCGATTTTTATATTGAAATATTTTTCGGAAAATGGTATCATGTATAGGAGTGTAGAAAATGAAAAAAGTATTATGTGTAGTTAAAGTTTTAGTTATAGTTGCTGTTGTATTATGTACAGCTTACGAAAAAAAAGAATCATATCAGATTTCCCAAAAACATGAAAAGCCTTTACTTGCTAAAATGGTTAACCCAGGTGGCGGAGTTGGGTAATTAATTATATTTATGAATGCGATTGTCTCAAATGAGGCAATCGCATTCGCTGTTTTTAGGGATGTTTACTAAATTTCAAATTCGTAATTTAGTAAAGGATTGTGATTTGATTCACAAACTATGAAACGATAACTATATTTTAATTACTAATTATCAAGATTTTATATTAACAAAGCTAAAAAGAAGTGTTAAAATCAGAACAAACGTTCTACGCATTTCCACAATTTGTAATTTAGAAAAGTCAAAAAAAATCCCAGTTATCTAATCCGTTGATAACACTGGGTTTTCCGAAGACTTTTGATATGTAGTTTGGTTAGATGTAGCAGTTTTTGAGAAATTATGGATTGACGATAAAACACAATCGTTGTAATCTTAATTTTGAAAGATGTTTATTAGCATCTAAATTGTGAACTACTAACAATTACATAGTTACATGGGCTGAAAATAAAAAGAGCTACCAACTCTTGATATTTTCGACCTTTTAAAACAACGACCTGTTTTAGAAAGGCTGCCCACTTAATGAAGCATAACGAGATGCAACATCAATAATATTATACTGTTTCGTGTATTTATACAAGATATGTAAATGTATACGTACACGTGAGTTTAAGCAATATTATTGATGTTGTGCGGTTATCCTTCTTAAAAGTGGTTCTTCGGATTGAAGAAAAAGGCGTAGACTAAAACATTAGTTTACGCCTTTTTTGTATTCTGTAAGAAACCCATTGGCTATATGAAAATTTTATAATGCTCACCTTTATATTTGTAATTGTTTATGTGGATAGGGTTGAGTTAAGAAACTTGTTAAGTATGATGAATCTAGACCCTGAGAAAGTCTAGATACAAACTGAAATTTTAAAGATTGGAGAGAAGAACCATGAGAGAAAAAGAGTTTAGCAAAGGTACACACAGGCTTAAAGTAACAAAAGAGATGGATGTTGGCACTCTATTAAACAGAGCGCACAAAGTTAGTACATTTGATGGCAAGAATTTAGTCGTTCTCGACAATGGCAATCTGTACGATCAAACAGTTAGAAGAGAAGTTCCAGTAACAAATATGTTTAGGTATATCAAATGCGTAAGAAATAGCGATGGTATCATCATTGCCAAGAAGAATAAACCATGTGCTACATTGATGCAGGTTATTTTTGAGAGAAAAACAAAGAAAAAAGTGAAGTAGTAATACATTTGATCGATTTAATTGTGCAAGAAATACAGCACACTTGGGGTTCATAGCTTAAGGACATAATTCTTGTGTATGTTCCCCATACGTTCTTTGAAAACTTGATATAGTTGCTGGGGGAAGGGCAAATCATCGCATGCCAATCTATTTCGTGAATCTAGGAGATGCAAGACACGAATAAACCCTTAGGGACAATAGTCCGCTTGAAAATAGCAATCGATGTTGGTCTATCTGTAGCAAGCCTACAGACTACTTAAAGGGCTGTACACATGACGCCATGACGGAGAAATTCCAAAGCGATATATTTGTACAAGCATTCCTTTAACGAGAGGGCGTAACGAGACTAAACGCCCCTGTTACAAATGGAGATACTCCTTTTTCGCATTTGTATCCGACCGAATATAGACCGTTTATTTTTTAAAAATCAAGAATACAAAATATTTTTTGTAGAATTAAACAGATCAAATAGGAGTAAAAAATTATGAGTATGGAATGCCGAGAAAGGTATATTAGGCAAATAGCAAATATTCTTACAAGCAAAACAAAGCATGCAACAGGCTGCCTAATTGAAGGCAAAGATGATGTGTGTTTAGAGTTTCAAATAGAGCTAATAAACGCATTACAAGATAATGATACACTTGCTTATCATGTAGATTTCACCGATTATACAAGCGAAACTGAATGTCTTGCAGCGTTGAAAAAGGCACGTAAACAACTTAGTTCAAATAAGCAAGATGGAAAGACATTATTTCTTTCTCTAGCTTCCTTTGAACGTGTAGAGAAGAAAACAATGGATGCAGTAAAAATATTAATTGGTAGCCGATCACTAGGCATACATTTACTAGTTAGTGCAAATAAGAGATTCGTCCACTTAGTAGGATTAACAGAATACTTGGTTACAATGAACAAATCAGATGTAGTGTTTTCTCAGCTGTACCGCTATAGCACACAAAAGGTACTGGCTTCCCTAAAAAATGATTCATGGGGGGAAGCTGATGAATCATAAAATCGAGAAAATATTGAGAACAAAGAGCATTCATGTAGATTTGTTTAGATTGGATGAAAGATATGATCTCGGACAAAGTATAGATGTTTGCTGTAATAAAATGAATGTAATTCATACCTTTAAAGTGTTTAACATCACTTTGCTAAGAGGTAATCATTGGCTCGTTCATTTGCAGTAAGGTTGTAGTATAGCGCTATAAAAGTAGTGGGGTCTCAAATGTTCATATGTTAATATATTAATGTAATGAATATAAATGGAATGGAGTGTAGAGACCATGTTTAAAAGGTTTAAGTTTTTATCAGCTGTATCGGCTTTATTTATATCTATAACAGTACTGCTTGCAGGGTGTGGAGGTTCTTCAGTCCCCTATAAAAAGGGTGATACTTATAAAAATAGTAAAGACAATTTCGTTACTATTACAGCTGACAACGAATGGAGAGTTAAAGGGTATCAAAATCGTGAAGCAATTTATAAGGTGGAGCCAACGGAATATAAAGTTGATTCGTATTCAGTTGTATCAATTTCTGTAAAAGAAAAAATAAATGGTAGAGATCCTTTGCAGGTTGTAAATGATTATGAATATTACATACTTGCAACTACAGAAAAAGGCTTTAATTCTGTGTATATTGGTTCTTCGCATCCAAATGATACCAAATGGAAAGAAATCAAGAAAGAATTAGAAAGCTCTAGTGATAAAGAGGATCTTTTGAAAAAAGAGTATGAGAATAATAAGAAGACTCTAAAGAAATTCGAAAAGACAAATTAGGACATACAAATAACTGTAAGAGCAGAATCATATTAATGGTTCTGCTCTTTTTTATTGTCAAAATTAAGTAGGGCAATGGGAGGTAAGGGGATATGATCAGCCGAGATCAACTGTTATTTCCAGCTATGATAACTTTTATGGTTTTAATGATTTTGTTATTTGATGCATCGCTATCATTCATAATGATTCTTACAGAAAAGACAATGTAGTAATGGAAAACGTCAAATCAGCTGTAAAAGATGCTTGTTTGTGGTTGTTAGTTTTGGTTTTAACAACTTTAACCTGGCTGGGAATTGAAAAAATGGTTATTACCATGCTTTTAGACTAAATATATTTTTTGTGTGCAAACTCTTTTTGCACATTTTAAATGGGGGAAAGTCATGAATATTGTTGCAACATTTCATTTTGTAAGTGGTTTAAGAAGATCGACTATTATCAAATCGGAGAATATAGAGAAAGCGAGTATATTTATTAATAATAAGTTTTTTCAGGGTGTTGGACATGCAATATTTGAAGTAGAGATGCAAGAAAGTAGAGATGGATTTGAAGGTATTGATGGTAAAGTAGAAAAGTTTGAAGTGTTTCGTGATCAAGTAATGTTTATTGATTATCAAGTGAAATAATTTTATGTAAAGAGAGCAGATCCCTGGGGGCTGCTCTTTTTATGTTTTGAGATTAGCAATAAACAAAGCATATTGAGTATCTTCAATATGTTTTGTTTGTAATTAATCGATAAATTACAAGTTGATTAGAAAGTGGAGGTGTTAGCATGGTAAGGCTTGGTCAAGTCGAAAAAGCTGTTGAAATCGTGAAGGAAGAAGTACAGGAGCAAGAGAATGTAAACACAGCTGTTGTAGGTGGAATAGGAACAGGAAAAGATTTTTCTGTTATAATACCTAACATTCTGCTAGAGGAAGAAAAGAATTTAGTAGTAATAGATCCAATAGATCAAATATCAAATGTGTATACATTTAAAGAAAAACAAGGATATCATATTTTAACGTATAATTTAGAAAAAGAAGATATTTTGCGGCAGTTAAATAATGATTTAATGGCAAAAAAAGAAGAAAAACTTTTAATTCATGTAATCTTCCCTAATGAATTTTTTGGAAATCAAGAAATGAATAGTCAACGTGTTATGGAATTCTTAATGGAAATAAAAGAAATGCAAGATATAAAGTGGGGACAAGAAAAATCATTACATCTTTTCCTTATGGAATATGAAGAATATGCATCTCCTAAGTTTCATGCTATTTTTCAAACATGGTGTGGATACGGAATTAGCACCACGTTGAGCGTTCAGCATGTACTAAGATTGGATGATGTTATTCTAGATAATTGTCATTATGTACTTTATAAAAGAATACTTGATCCACAAACAGCTGAATGGATTGCAGAGAAGCTGAAATATCATCATGTAGAATTTCACTCGAAATTTTTAGTAACAAACTTATTGTTTTTACCATTGACAGCGGGTATGTTAATGGATTTACCTCTTAATTTAGGAATCTTACAGAAAAACTATAGAGATAATCCTTATGGAAATGATTCATGGACAAAACTTGTAGAAACTTACAATGCTGAGGATATTTTGGGCAGAGCGTTATATCCTAAAGTGTAAAAAAATCTAAAGATAAAGATGATAAAAGAGCAGCTCCTTAAAGGTCTGCTCTTTTTTTATAGTCAGTTGTGTATAAGAGTGGAGGTAACAGATATATTTCTTCCTCCTTTCCCCAGGTGATATAGCGTTGTTACCTCTACTCTTATGTACATCTAAAATATTTTAAACAAGATTGGTACTGAAAAAGGGTAGATCCTAAAGGGACTGCTCTTTTTGTTAAACAGTTGTATATAAAAGTAGAGGGAGGTGTTTGTATTGGTAAAAAAACCCCTAATAACGGAATACGAGTTAGCTAATTTGAAGCATAATTCAGAGAAAGAAAAACAAGTGGTGTTAGAAATTTATAGAATAGCTTTTGAAAATTTTTTAGAAAAAGAGTTTACTAGTAAATTTCTTACTAAAAAAATTAGAGAGCAAATGAATAAAGGATTTGATCATTTAGGAATAAGCCTAATGAATTGTAACATTATGGAGAACCGTACTAGTTTCAATTTTAAGGATATGATTAGAAAAACATTTTCGAATTTCTTTTGTAGGTTTTTCTATAATAGTGTCGTTATTAAATGGAAGTATTGGAAATATCGCAAAGACGTAAAAAGAATTGTAGGTATTTGTTGGGAAGATGAAATAATTGAACTTAGCATGGAAGAAATTGCAGAAGAAGTAATTTATAAGAGTAATGTTTACTTGAAAATAATTGATGATCTAGAGAAATCAGGATTAAGAGTAAGTGTGAAAGTTGATGGTGAAATCTTTATTTTACTTTTAACCTGGGGGAAATGGATGGAGACGGACAATGAAGAAGGTTAGAAAATGTAAAAAGTGCCAGGGCAAAGGTTTCATGTTCGGTAAAAATTACATAATAAAAGAGAATTCATTTGGTTATGAAACGCAGGAGTTTGGTATTAAAGTAACCTGTACTAATTGTTATGGGAAAGGTATTAAATAATTGTATGATTCTAAAAAAATATAATTGGTATTCAGAAAATAGATCCTATACTAACCGTAGCAAACGAGGGGGGAAATCATGAACAAGGAAGTCACAATAAAAATTAATGAAAAAGGTTGGGAAATGTTCGTTCAAGTTGGAGAGAACTTATATGAAGAGAAAGGTATCATGCAGAAGTTTAATGATGCTTTAAACGTAAAAGGCGTGTTAGACGAAGATGCTGCATGGATGTCAGATCCTTTGTTTCAAGTACTTAGTGAAAACTTCTTTTGCTATCAGGTAGCAAATGCCTTAATAAAAAGCTAGTAAGAGGGTGAATGTTTTGAATGCAGCAGAAAAAGAACGTAGGATAGGTCAACTGGAAGATGAAATTGGTGGTATATGGATATCTTTATTTATAGGATGTATTATGTTTTTGGCGTTACAGTGGGGAATAGAACCAATGATGAAAAATGTACTAGATAGAGAGGGTTTTCCAACTACTCTTGTTGATATTATTTTTAATTATATTATTGGTGCTGCTTTCTGGATAGGGTATATCATTGGAATTATAACTATTTTGAAGAAAAAGAAAGAAATTAGGAGATATAAAAAAGAAAAAAATTCTCCTTCAAAAATTAATATACAAAAAGATGATATAAATCAGAATCCTGTTTATGTAATTGATCATAGCAAGGATAAAAAAAATCGATATGAAAAAGGGGATAGAGATATGATGAAGCGAGTATTTAACCAAAATAACAATGTTTCTACTAATTTGGGTAAACAGAACACTAATAAAACGAGAGGTAAAGGAAGTCCAATACGTTCATACAATGGGTCTACTCATTCTTCTAATAGTACGGAAAGTAATGACATTAATAATATTGTTTTAGGTGTTGCATTAGGAAGTTCAATTTATTCTTCAGGGGATGATAATAATTGTTCCCAATCGGATTCTTCATCGATTGGTGATAGCGGCCCAAGTTGTGATTAATGGTTTCTGTTGAGGATTAATAAAATAAGAGAATGTAAAAGAAAGAGCAGATCTTAATTGGCTGCTCTTTTTTATTGGTAAAGATTAGCTATAAACAAAGCATATTAGGTAGTAATCAGTATGTTTTGTTTGTAATTAATCTCAAAAGGAAAGGCAATTTAAGAAATTAGGGAAGTGGGGATGGAGATATGAATAAGAAAAAAGCATTAATTAGTTTAGCGTACGCTATGGCGCTATATAGCTTAGTAGGTTGTTCGAATTCTACTAATACAGGTACTATGGCAGCGGAGAATGAAAAGGCTGCTACAAGTGTAAATAAAGAAGTTACAAATACCGAAGAAAATTATGAATTAGGAGAAATTAAGATTACAAATAAAGAACGAAATAAGGAATCAAGAATTGAAATTCTAGAAGCTCATATTGTTGATGATGGTGTAAGGGGAACTGATCCTCGAAATACAGCCTTACAAGAAGTAATCATTTTACATGATAAGGTACAAGATTGTAATTATCTTTATACATATAGCTCCAGTAGTACGGGATCAGGTTCAGCGACAATGAAAAAGCTAGAGTGTGGTAAGAAAGAGTAAGGTGATTCTATGAAGGGGTACCGCCAGCATTTCGGAAAAAAACCACGCTAAGAAAATCAGAGTTAAAAAATCAGAAAATATATCATTATTCCAAGACACATACAGTGTCTTTTTTTATACAAAAAATAATACAACACAATATTAATTGTGTTGTATTAGGTGTTATAATAAATATAAATCTAGGGGTTTAACGCAACACAATTTATCGATAAATAAATACTTTTAGACGCAACACAATTTATAGACGCGGAGGAAATCACATGGATGTTGCAAAACAGTTTTCTTCTTATCTTAAACAAGAGAATAAAACTGAGAACACTGTTCAGGGATACACATCAGGTATTAGACAGTACATAAAATGGTTTGAAGGTTCCTATGACAGAAAATTAACAAAATTGTACCGACAAAATATCTTAGAGTACATTAGTTATTTAAAGAATGTCAAAATGTTGAACGCCAAGTCCATTAACCACAAGATTAGTAGCCTTGCTAAATTTAATGAATTTCTAATACAGAAAGGAAGTCAACAAGATCAAGTAATTTTAAAAACAGACATGATAAAGGTTCAAACTGTCTATGCTTCTCCAACCCAAATTGTTGAATTAGATGTAAAAAAGTTTTTACAAAGTGTGTTAGAGGATAATAACAAACGTAATTATGCAATTGCCACTCTCCTAGCATATACAGGAGTACGTATTTCAGAGGCATTATCTATCAAAATGAATGACTTCAATTTACAGACTGGGGAATGTATTATTCGAAGTGGAAAAGGAGGTAAACAACGAATTGTATTACTAAATAGTAAGGTACTTAGTGCTATCAAAGATTATCTCATCGATCGAAAAACATACAGTACAGCACATGAATCTCCGTATCTTTTTATTAGTAAAAAGCGAGAAAAGCTCGACCGTACGGTCGTCAATCGTATCTTTAAATCATACAGCAATGTTATTACTCCACACCAATTACGACACTTCTTCTGTACGAATGCAATTGAAAAAGGATTTAGCATTCATGAAGTTGCAAATCAAGCTGGGCACTCTAACATCCATACGACACTACTTTACACAAATCCAAACCAACTGCAGCTAAAAAATAAAATGGAGCTCTTATAAAGGAGTAAAGGGGAAACAATGGGAGTTAAACAATTACTGTCAGAGGCACAACGAAATGAGTTAATGGATTTATCACGTTTAACAGAATGGGATTTGGTAACATTTCATACTTTTTCTAAACATGACTTACATTTAATATTAAAACACCGTAGAGGATACAATCGTTTAGGGTTCGCTCTTCAGCTTGCATTAATTCGTTATCCTGGCTGGTCCTTAACAGAATATAAAGACATTCCACAATATGTAGTGGCTTACGTTGCGAGTCAGTTACAGATTCCACCTGAAGAATTTTTAGTATATGCCAAACGTGGGAATACTTTATGGGAGCATCTTGGGGAAATTCGAACAGAATATGGATATCAGAATTTTTCTTCTGAATATAAAGAAACTTTATTACAATTTTTAGTGCAACAAGCAATGGATAACAATAATACCCTCTATTTAATTGAAATAACAATATCTACATTGCGAAAAATGAAAGTCATTCTTCCAGCTATGTATGTGATTGAAGATATCGTCTGGGAAGCAAAGCAACAAGCAGATCAGAAAGTGTATAGTATACTACATGACGGTTTGGTCCAAGAACAAAAAGATCAATTAGATGCGTTACTTTTACCAACTATAAATGGTAAATCTCCATTAGCATGGCTAAAAGATGTACCGGCCCAGCCTTCACCAGAATCATTTTTAAAAGTAATAGACCGATTACAATTTGTTCAAAAAATTGGTCTTACTATTGATACCACAAAAATTAATACAAATCGTCTTCGGCAGCTCGCTAGATTAGGATCAAAATATGAGCCATATGCTTTTAGACGATTCAATGAAGTAAAAAGATATAGTATGTTAGTCTCATTTTTATTGGAGATTACACAAGACCTTATAGATTACGCAATTGAAATTCATGATCGTCTTATGATGAATCTTCAAACAAAAGGGAAAAAAGAACAAGACGAAATACAGCAAGCAAATGGGAAAAAATTAAACGAGAAGATTTTACAATTTATTACTGTATGCGGGACACTAATTGAGGCAAAAGAAACGGGTAAAGATGCTTTTGCAGCCCTAGATGAAGTAATGTCATGGAATGAGATGGTCGAATCTGTTGAAGAAGCAAAACAACTATCACGGCCTTTAAATTATGACTATTTGGATTTGTTAAATACTCGTTATTCCTATGTTAGACGATATGCACCTACTTTATTACGCAGTCTTCATTTTAGAGCGACGAAATCTGGAGAACCCGTTTTACAAGCACTTGATACGATTCATGAATTGAATGAAACAGGTAAACGAAAAGTGCCTCATGGCGCTCCCTTACACTTTGTATCTAACCGTTGGCAAAAACATGTATATGATGATGACGGAAACATTAATCGGCACTATTATGAATTGGCAGCTTTAACCGAGTTAAGAAATCATATTCGTTCAGGAGATATTTTTGTATCAGGCAGTAGACATCATAAGGCATTTGATGATTATCTTATACCGTATGATGAATGGAACGAAGTTTCAAACATTCCAAATGGCCTTACAGCCCCTTTAAAAGCTGAAGATTATATAACTGACCGAATAAACCGATTAAATGAACATTTAGAATGGTTATCAAAAAATAGCGAGAAATTAGAAGGAGTAGATATTAGTCAAGGAAAACTACATGTTGAGCGATTGGATAGAGGAACTCCAGAAGAAGCAAAAGCATTTAGTAAACTTCTTCATAGTATGTTACCCAGAATAAAACTGACAGATTTACTAATAGAAGTGGCCAGTTGGACTGGATTTCATGATCAATTTATCCACGCCTCTACCAATCAATCTCCTGATCAAGAGGAACAGAATATTGTATTAGCTACTTTGATGGCAATGGGGACAAATATAGGTCTTACAAAAATGGCGGAAGCTACCCCTGGAATCTCCTATAGACAAATGGCAAATGCTTCACAATGGAGAATGTATGATGATGCAATGGTTCGCGCTCAATCTATTCTCGTGAATTTCCAAAAGGAACAAAAGTTATCATCCTATTGGGGAGATGGGACAACTTCTTCTTCTGATGGTATGCGTTTATCCATTGCTGTACGTTCTCTACATGCAGATTCCAATCCACACTATGGAACGGGAAAAGGTGGAACCATTTATCGATTTGTAAGTGATCAGCTATCTGCCTATCATGTGAAAGTCATTACTACCAATGCACGAGATGCTCTTCATGTATTAGATGGGCTTCTTCATCATGAAACAGATTTAAAAATTGAAGAACATTACACAGATACAGCTGGATATACAGATCAAGTTTTCGCTTTAACACACTTGTTGGGATTTCGATTTGCTCCTCGTATTCGTGATTTGGCAGATACTAAGCTTTTTTCTATACCTGGTGGAGAAGAATATGAAAATGTTCAAGCACTTTTAAAAGGAAAAATTAATGTAAAGTTAATAAAAGAAAACTATGAAGATATTAGAAGGTTGGCATACTCGGTTCAAACAGGAAAAGTATCTAGCGCTCTTATCATGGGGAAGCTCGGATCATATGCAAGACAAAATAAACTCGCAACAGCACTTGGAGAAATGGGACGAATCGAGAAAACCCTCTTTACGCTGGATTACATATCTAATAAAGCCGTAAGGAGACGGGTTCAAAAAGGTTTAAATAAAGGAGAAGCAATCAATGCATTAGCTAGAATTATATTTTTTGGACAACGTGGAGAATTTAGAGAACGTGCTCTCCAAGACCAGTTACAAAGAGCTAGTGCACTAAACATAATTATTAACGCTATAAGTGTGTGGAACACTGTATATATGGAAAAAGCCGTAGAAGAATTAAAAGCAAGAGGAGAATTTAGAGAAGATTTAATGCCATATGCGTGGCCGTTAGGATGGGAACATATCAATTTTCTTGGAGAATACAAATTTGAAGGATTACATGACACTGGGCAAATGAATTTACGTCCTTTACGTATAAAAGAGCCGTTTTATTCTTAATATAACGGCTCTTTTTATAGAAAAAATCCTTAGCGTGGTTTTTTTCCGAAATGCTGGCGGTACCCCATGAAGAAGCTAATAAAAATGATATTTAGTATAGAGTGTCTCATATTTGCACTGATGATATGGTTTTTCTTATGGTCTTATACATGGATGACTAATGAAGCAAAAGAGGATAAGGTAAAATCCCTACAAACTTATGAAAATATTAAAATAGCAGAAGAGTTAATTGCAAAGGAACTAAATAAGGATATTAAAAACATTAAGTTATTTGATAATAGACATGGCAAAGAACTAAATAATCAAAAATGGGTAGAAGAGGACATGAATTGTAATGTCAAAACGGATGATGGAAAGTATAAAGTGTATTTTAATGTCAAAAAAATAATTGATAAAAAAACGAATACTGAAATGTATGCCCCTAAAAATATTGAAAAGTTAGTAAGGGAGTAACTTAAAATGGTCAATATTATTATCATTTCAGGAATTGTTTTTCTAATATTAGTATTGCTAGTTCTTTATATCCATTGGCTAATAAATTAAAGGGAGAGAAGAAGTATGAAAATAAAAGAAACAGATTGTAAATATACGTATTGGGAAGAATCAATAAAAATGTTTTATAAAAAGCAAGAATGGGAACGAAAAAGACAGCAAGAAAATCAAGGAAAACGAGAAGGTAAGTAGCATGGATTCGCAAACAAAGAAGAATACCAGATCTAAAATAGGGTTAATTAAAGTAATAAGCATAATTATCTTTATTGTTGGAGGGCTAGTTTATATAGGAATTAGTTGGGAGGAGTATCTTGATAAGAGCAATAAGGCGCATGCTATAAAGATAGAACAAACCCATGAAAATATAAAAATAGCAGAAGGGATGATTGAAAAAGAATTAAATATTAGTAGCAAATATTTCAAAATGCTCGGTACACGCACTCTTTTATTTTTATCAGAAGATGCAGAACTAAACACCAATACGGATGCATATTGGGTAAGTAAAGATATAACATGTAAAGTACAAGTTAATGGTGAGAATTATAGCGTTACTTTTGAAACTCAAAAAGTAGATAGTGAAAATGAAGAATTAGAAATGTATGAACCAGTAAAAATTAACAAGATCATAAAGGAGCAGAAATAGTATGAAAAAATTCTTACTAGGATTTGTTCTTATAGGGCTTGTTGGTTGTGTAGATGTTGATAAGCCGGTAACAGGGGATTCTGAAGCTGTACAAGAGATTTCAAGTGAGAAAGAAGGTATTAAGGTTTTTGTAGATAAAGAGACAGGGTGTGAGTATTTATATAGAAATAAATTTGTTGGAAATGTTACATATGGTGGAATGACAATTAGACTAGATGAACAGGGTAAACCGAAAGGGTGTAAAAAAATCTCTGAGCAAAATTACAACTAAATATGGAGGGTTACAATGTCAGTTTATATTGAAGGAATTCATGAGGATTATACTTATGGATTCCTTTTTTACTCTAAAAATAAAAGAATTGTTTTGGATGATGGAGTTCAAGAGTACCCAATAGATGAAGCAGAAGTACTCCTGGAAAAAGAATTCGTGTTTATAGATGAGTTAAGGAAGCTTGATCCATTAAAAGTACCAGGATTAAGAGCAAGGATTAAATTACAAGTGAATTAAATAGAAATCAAAAGTCTATCAAAGCCTATTGGTAGACTTTTTAGTTTTATTTAAACAGTAATGAAGTTGGAAGGGAGGAGAGAATATAATGCCAGTCTTTCATGTTTGGTATAAAAAAGGAATAACAGATGAAGATAAATTACATCAAATTGTCAGGTCGAAAAATGAAAATAAGGCAATATTAAAAAGTGATGCTTATAAGGAGGGAAGGTGTATAGATGATGTGGGAATAGAAAAATATGAGTGCCTTAAAGCGGAATTCGGTATGTCTTTAAGGGAGGAGTTATTCGAGCTTGGATGGGCATTTCGATGTGCGAAATGTTATCAGGTAGTAGGTGATGGCATAATATTAACCAAAGTATTCCGTGGAATATTTTGTGAATGTTGCAAGGAACAGAATGCCAAAGAAATTGATGAGTATTCACATTTTAGAAAAGTTATTGATGCAAGGCTAACTTATATATTTCGTATTAGTTGTTTGCTCATCATAATTGGGACGTGCATGGCTGGATATATTTATGATGGGATTTCATTACCAGGATTTGTTATGAGTTATCTTTTATGGTGTACAAACTGGCTGTTTTATTATATTTCTGTTAATCAATCAACGTTTGAGCCTGAGAGTGACCTGAAAAAAGATTCGATTGCAATAGGCGGTTTTACGTTTATCCCTATTGTGATAAATTTGCTTGTTACTGGTGAAATTCCTAATTGGTTATACCTTGATTGGTTTAATAGCCAGTGGTTAAATTTAAGTTCGTTTTTAATATTAGCTGTAATTTTAATGATAATAGCGTATATTATCATATTTATATTCTGTGTATTAGTGCATGAAGCGATACCTTCTTTAATACGATGGTTAAAACGACAAAGAAAGAGCTATTGGATTGATTTAAATTATGGTGATTGGGTTATTTATAAAGGATGTACTTGTCAGGTAATAAGTTCTAATACTTTATTTCATAGTAATAGATATTCTGTAACTCTTGATGAATGGAGTTACCTTAGTATTGAAAGTATCACTCGCTTAGATGGTTATTTTATAGTTGAAAATAAAAAAAACATAACTGTATTTATGGATGAGGATGAGATTGAAAGAGTAGCAACAGAGGAAGAAATTCAACAAGAAATAAATAGAAGAAGTAAATTCAAGATATATGAGTTTAAGGAAAGATATGGGTTAGAATTCACATGTGAGCAATATGGACCTGAACTCATAGACAATCGATTTTATTCAGAGGGTATCATGTTTAATAATACCAAAGTTAAGAGCAAGGATTAAATTACAAGTGAATTAAATGGAAATCAAAAGTCTATCAAAAATATATGGTAGGCTTTTTAGTTTTATTTAATAAGGAGTGGTTAAGAGTGCTGAACAAAGTAACTATTGAGTTTGGAGAAGGAACAAAAGCCTGGAAGGATATGCAGGATGTAATGACTATTTTAAAAGAAAAAGGATATTCTGTTGAACCTTATGAGGAAATTGGCACTGTAAAACTAACTAAGGGGATTGTTGATGAGATGTCTGAAGAAGATAGAGGAGCAGAGTCATTAGCAGCGGTATACCATTCTAAGTAAATTGTCATAGCGCTATGATTCGACTGAAAGGAGGTTTATATGGAAGAAAGAGCAAGAAGTCCAACCAATCCCCTTCTCTCATGTGAGGATAGATCCTCATGGTTGTAAAGAGAGGAGGAATACGATTGTGGTTTAGAAGGTCATTTAGTTTACTATTTGTTGTTATGCTTCTGTTTGGAAGCTTGGCCGACTTTGTATCAATTGGACATGCAGAAAGTACATCGGACCAGAAACAGGCTCAAGAGAAAAAAACGGACGATGTGACTGTGCTGCAAGAAAAATCTGATCTGAAGAGTACGGGAACTAATCCAAGCGAGGTAGTTGTAGCAAATGGTAAAAAAGGTAGTGAGTTGTTTGATTTTGAAGCCTTTATTAAGCCTTCAGACATTGTAGATGGAACAGCACCTTTTGATTCGAATGATGAAGCAGGTAATGATTCTAGCCCTAATAATGGCATTGTAAGGACGTTTGATACAGTAACGTACCCATTGAAAGTGACGATTAATCCTAAGAAGAATGAAACGTTAAAAAATATTAAGATGAAAATCACTGGTACATTAGAAAATGGAATTACAAACAAGCGTGTTAATGCAAAATTTGCTGTTGGTGGTAAAGAGGATTTGGAAAAGGGTATTGTTTCTTTTGATATGGAATACACGTTAAAGGAAACAGGTAACTCCTTAATGATTCCTGTTACGGTGGAAGTACAAGGGGCGGAGCATGGATTGAAATTAAAGCCTAACATTAAAATCCAGGTTATAAGTGTAGATGGGAAAGATATTGCAAATGAAAATGTATCGCAATCATTTGATGGTATTAGTCCCGTTACTACTTCAGGAAAGGTTAATGTAAAGGCTCGCTTTACTGCTTCTTATGGTGGAATGCCTAGATTGGATTATAAGGTTTATGATCCCAATGCAAAAGAGGATGATCGTACAATCATATATCCAGTTGCTTTAGATTTATTTGTAAATAATTTACCAAACCGAACTGATTTACGAGGAGCTACATTCCCTGCTGGAAAGATTAATTATCACTTTAATTTTTCAGGAAAAGTCGATTGGGATTATAAATCGTTAGGTGCAGAAACATTGAATTTTGAGGGTCGGGATAAACCGATAAAGATCTTTAACTATCAGGCTATTGATAAAATAGTAGATAAAGTGCCACAAGAAGGTACGGAAAGTTTTGAAATTGGTATGAAGGGCTATAAAGATCCTCGTACTGAGACAGCAAACAGTCCTAAATCATATATTCCAAAAGATATATGGAATGCTAGTGATATTGATAAATACACGATTGACAGTGTATGGGATAGTGGAACAGTACGTTTGAATAAACCAGAAATTACAAAGGATCGTGTAGGTTATACGGGTAGTATAGAAGACTATGTAATTGGTTCAACTTTCCCAACGATGATGTCAAGGCCAGGTTATTCAGTAATTCCTACCTTCGGAAAGAATGAAAAAGCATTTTCAAGCACACGTTTCTTAATACATTCAACAAATGAATATTATCCTGTACTGGGTAAAAATAATAAGGATAATCTACCGAATAATGTTTTTTATTATTTAGAATTTGTTATTGATTCTTATGAGGATGGCAAGGGTAATACAATTCCTTATAACACTGTTGGAAGATACACGCTTACCGAAAGGAATAACCCTAAAGGTGCATACTCCATACAAACTACATTCCATACAACAGATCATAAGGAGTTAGGTACACCAAATGTTGGCTATAGCGCTGTATCTAAAGGAGATCCAACAGTTATAGTAGGACAAAATGTAAAAGTCGTTAGTCATTTGAATGTTCGTGCTGTTACAGAAGGTGGTACAACGATGATTTATAAGTGGAATACAGATTCGTTTTATCTATCTAAAAATAGTGCGGAAACAGCTAGGAAGAACATGTTAAACGAGGGGTATCCCAACACTTCTGCGGGAAGGGTTACAAATAGTGATAAACAAAAAATCTATTTTGGAATATCTAAAAAAGGAGATAATTCTTTTGAAACACTAACCCAAAACAAAGATGAGGATTATGATTGGTATAGCACATATGATGAAGCAAAGAAACAAGGTGAAGTAGCTGCTATCAAAAATGATATTAATGCATCTATGGGGGATGGTGAGGTTGTAGCATGGAATATTCCATTAGAGGTAAAAACAAAGAAAATAGGTAGTGTTAATGAAAAAGGAACGCCAAACATAACGGTTACGGATTCAATAGTGTATCCTTCAGCTGATAGAAAAGTGGGTTATCGAGTACGTGGTGAAGGGAAATATAATAACTTTACTGAGTATGATGAAAAGGGAAATATAACAAAACTGCAATCTCCTGTAGGAAGTACTGTGAATTTTGAAACGCTAGGCATTATGAATGGTGAGACGAGTAGTGATGTGAAAACAAATAAAAATACTTACTACAGTTCAGATAATGTTAGTGTAACCGTTGATAATTTAGTAAAGTTACCTGATGCAATGGATTATAATTCATTAGATGAAAAAGTAGAAATGAGAGTGAAAATACCAAAAGGTCTTGATTATGTGGTTGGTTCTGCTAAATATGGTGATCAGTATATCGAACCAAAAATTGAGCAACAAAATGATGGAAGTAATCATTTGATTTGGCATGACACATTGACTCGTGGTAATAAAACGCTCAAAAAAATCAACTTTGAGACAAGAATTAATCCTGTACTACTTCCGCAAGGAAATCAGGTAGGTTTGGAAATTACGAATGTTCTTAGTAGTGCGATGGACACAAGGGCAGAAAAATTTAGGACAAGTTCTAAGAATATTTCAGTTGTGAAAATTGGTATGGTTGGTGTTAGTGAAACAATTGAGAAAGTGACAGGGAAAAAGAACAGTGACTATGTGGTCGGTGTTCAACCGTATACGACAATCAAAGATGAGTCACATATTAAGGCACTTACATATGTTCCAAGAAATAAGGATCATAATGGATCTGCTTTTAATGGTGTTACTTTCTTGAGACAAATAGCACTAGAAAATGCTAATAATAAGAACGTTGAAATATGGCTTAATAACAGCTTTGTTGAATCAAATAATCCAAACAAAATTGATTTAAAGTCAAATGGTTGGTATAGGTATACAGGAGAGCAGGATCTATCAAAAGTGGTCTCTATTTTGCTGTATATAAATGATTCATTAAGTAGCAGCGATATTGTAAAAATGAATCTTGTTTACGGCACACATAAAAATGAATTTGGAGATTTTTACGTAAGTAAAACAGTGGTAAATACCTCTGTTGATTACAAATTATCTCCTGTTTCTAACCAGGTGAAATATACAATTGTAGCAGATGCAAATTTAGGTCTTAGAAAAATAAGAATCGATACTGCACCTGCTGATATTGGTTTGCCAGTAATTGTACGTTTAGACAAGGACATCATTTATGAGGACTCTAATAAGAGTAATGTTGCTGTTAACTTATATGATAAGTCTGATAATAAGTTGGTAGACAGTAAAGTATATACAATTCAGGAATTACCGGAGGAAATAAAATTCAAGGTAGATCCTAAATTTTTAAAGAAAAATAATAAGAGAAACTACGAGGTTAGATTTGAAAAAGTCAATAAAGAATCTATTTTTATCGTAGATGGGAAAGGAAAAGTAGATACGGATGGTTATACTTCTTCTGAAGAAACTGTAAAGGCAAATACAAAAGCATCTACTGAGTTAAAATATAAAGGCGTTATAATGACGGAGCGTGAAGTCGGAAAAGAGATGGAAGTCTTTTATGAAACACTTACAATTCCGTTAAAACAGCTACCTAAACAAAAAACTGGCTATGGTTTTGAGTTGAAACCATTAGTTAGTTATAACAATGAATTAGCGGTTTCTTATGATGTTAAGACAAATGCTTTAGTAGATAAGAGATTAATTGATTCTCATTTGAATTATGAGAAAAAAGGTGATCAATTTGTTGTTCCTTTAGAAGAAGCTGAGAAAACAGGCAGCACGGACAAAAAGAACACTGATTATCTTTTTGAATTGCCACATATTAATGTGGAACAAAAAACGGGTAATTTATTTACAGACCAACAAGTAAAAGACCATGATCCACGTATTAAGAATGCAATAAAGGATGGGAAGCGAAAGTTATATGTTCCTATTTGGGCAGATCTGGGAGAATACAACGTTTTAATAGTATCGGGAATCCCTATAGGCGCTAATAAAGTTAACTTTGAGGTAACACAACCATTAAATTTATATGCATATATGTACGGGACAATTGGCTCGAAAACCCTGGAAGATGATGAATTACTGTTAGAGCCTGTTGATCCAAAAAATCCTTTCTCAAATGGCAAACCGCCTGGTTGGTCAGATGTAGATGTTGCTTGGTTAAAGCAATAGGAAAGGAGATGAAAAATGTGTGAATGTCCTAACTTATCATTCGGCCAAGAAACAAATTATCTTTATGGCGCTATACTTCGTAATTACAGGAATAGTAATTCGTTTAATTGGATATTCGTTGCAAGGCAGCCTTTCTGCTTTTACACAAGCTGGCATCGGAAATTTACTTTCGGGAAATTTATCATTAGGTGATATGTTCCACTTTGACTTTAGCTTTGATACGAGTCAATTTGATGGATTTAGTTTTAATATGTGGATTGTTTTTATAAAAGACAAGATTCATAGTATTATAAATGATTTATTGCCTACTACATTAGGAGCAATTAATATGCTTATGATGGGCAAATACTTAACGGTAGAGCGTGCTATTAAATTAGGCATTAGGTTGTATTAAAAAATAAATAATTGGTAGAAAAAGAGACGTGATTTTTTAATTGCGTCTCTTTTTTATATACAAAAATAAAAATTGAGAGGATGTAGTAAATATGTTAGATCAAAATACGGATCGTAGTTGGTGGATGATTGGTGCAGTTTCTGTTGGTGGTGTTTTGTTAGGAGCAATCCTAATCGCTTATCCTGAAATTTTACAATCAGTAATTGATTTGTTTAAGCAAAAACTGGCTGCTGCATCAAAATAACTCTTTTAAATGTGGATGTTTAACCATTATCCAACAAATTAGGGGGAGTAAGCTCTCCCTTTATTTGCTTGGAAAGGAGTGAAAGAAGTGAAAGAACATCCTTTCATCCTAGTGATAATCGTTTTAGGGATTTTCTTAGTTTCCATAGGTGGTTATTACTATAGAGAGAATTTTGCTACTGATTCAGTCACACAAGGAGTTACAGAGACAGTTCGAGCGAGTGTAATTTCGAATGTAGATAATAGCTCTCGTGTGCAAAGTGGAGAGCTGTTTATTGTAAAGAGTGATTTTGAAAAGGATTTTAAAAAACGTATTGAGTCAAATAAGCTTGTGAAAATCAGTAACGATGCAACATATGAATTTAAGTACCGAGATAATAAGAATGGCTCTACTAAAGCAATTCGAGCCATTATCCATGACGGAGATCAAACGTATCAAGCAACTTATAAAGTAAGTATTGCAACATCCTAGCAGAAAGGAGAATTGTATGTTAGAAGCGTTTAAGAACGTAGCAGTAAAAAAGAAAAAAGACAGTAAATTTAACGATTTTAGCTCTGTGAATTTTCAAAAATCTTTAGAAACAATAAGAAATGATTTGAAAAACAGTAAAGCGGAATTAGTTATTGATGCCATGTTAAAAGAAGAAGCAAGACAAAAAATCAAAGATATTATTAAAGAGAAATATGCAGCTCATTTCATGGATTTTCCAGAAGATAAATTGGTTGAGGTTTATGAGTATGTGGTATCTGAAATTGTTGGAACAGGTGTTATAGAAAGGTTAATTAATGAACGTCCTGATATTACTGATATATCATATAACTCAAGTCACTTAATTGTAGAATCTAGTGATTATAAAGAAATTCATAGAGACACTGATCATCAAATTACGGAACAGTATATAACACGAGTAATACAGAAATTTGCTCATGCAGTGGGAAAAGAGTTTGCTCCTAAATCACCTATTTTTGATGGTGTTTATGACTCTGTACGTATTAATGCGGTTCATCACCAAAATACAACAGGGAATTCTACAATGTCATTAAGGATTGTTCGTCCGAGATTGGCATTACATGAAGGAAACTTTGAAACATTTGCTCCTACGTTCATGCTTGAATTCTTTAGAATTCTCATGGAAACCCGAAATAACATTGTGATTTCAGGAGAAACAGGGACAGGGAAAACCGAGTTTTTGAAGCTTTTGTTCTCATATATCCGATTTGAACATAAGGCAATTATGATTGAAGATGTTCCTGAAACGCATGTAAAAAAACTATTTCCTGATAAAGATGTGTTTAGTTGGTTAACGGGACATGGGGTTACTGTTACAGATCTTATAGAAGCTGCATTGCGAAATAATCCACGCTGGATAATGATTTCAGAATTACGTGGTAAAGAAGCATATGAGATGATTCAAGCGGTGTTCTCAGGACATCATATTGTTACTTCTTTACACTCTGTAGATGCAGAAACTTCTCCAAAACGACTTGTTAATATGTCAAAGATGGGATACCAATTTGATGAAAAATCTCTAGAAGAGGATATTTTGCGCTATTTTAATTTTGGATGCCATATTAAGCGATTGGTAGTAAAAACAACTAAACAAGGGAATGTACAGATTAATAGAGTTATTCGTTATCTAGCAAAGGTTGTGGAATATTCGCCAGAAGGTAACAGAATGGTATTTGAACAAAAATATAAAAATGGTAAATTTACTTATTCAACAGGAAATCTATCTGATCAATTTTATGAAAAGTTAGCGGAAAATGATATGAATTATAAACTTCCTGATTTTAAGGATGAAGTAGCCGTTAAAAAGGATTTAATCATTAGTAGATAAAAAATGGAAAACTCCGAGAAAGGAGGTAAAGGTTTGAAAATCTCTACTTTTAATGCAAAAACAAGAAAAAAGAAATTTGTGAATGCCGAAGAAATTAATGCATTCAAGGTAGCATATGGGAAACCCTTAAACAAAAAGGATTATATGAGATATGCAGCTATTCCAGGTCTAGTTACAGGGGTATTTTCTTTTCTCTTACTTTATATATGGTGGCTCTCATTAATTTTAGGATTGATGGGGGCACTATACGGATTGAAAGTGCTAATGCCTAATATTATTAAAAGGGCATATGAGCGTGATTCATTTAGGGAAAGAAATAAATTTGTCAATAATATGACCTCTCTCTTATCGAATGAAAATCAAACATTATTAATCTCCTTAAAACGAGCGATTAAGCGTGCAAATGGGGAGTTGAGGGAAGATTTAAATATATTAATGGCAAATATTATTGGGGCGGATCAAACACAGGTGATTCATGCTTTTAAACAACTGTCCAATAAATATCGAGAAGATATTACATTTGATCAGTATTTAGAACAACTTGAAACATGTGTTTTAGAGGGGAGAACAAACCTGGAGACATTGAAAGATATTAAAACTCATCACAATGAAACGAAAGAAAAAAAGGATGACTATGCAAGAAAGAAAGAGGGCCATATGAAAGATATGAAAACTCTTTGTTTTATTATAGTAGTGTTCATCTTGGCAATTACTGTTTCTTTTGGTGTTAATACGTATATAACAGCATTTGCAAGACACCCTATTGGCTGGGTTACGGGTGGTATTTATATGAGTACAATATTTTTCTTCTTTAAATCCTTTACTGCATACTTTTTCGATGATTCGATAATGGAGGTCAAAGTATGAAGATAGTAACAGCTAAAAGTAGTAAAAAAAATCGTTACAATCGATTACTGGCGGAAGAAGATTTATATAGCATGTTAGAAGAAATGGGAAATACAAAGGCAATGATTGATAAATTTCAAAAGAGACGATTGTTACAATCATTTGTTATGTGTATTTTCGGATTGCTATTAGGTTTGTTTCTCTCCAGTTGGTGCTACCTCATAGCAATTGGTCTACCAATTTTCTTGTATCGTTCTAAATATACACACGTTAATAAGGTATATAGTGCTTTTAAATTTGAAAGACATTTAAATTTTTCTAAATTCACTAGATTATTAATGCCTTACTTGAAAGAGGCGGGTGAATCAGTGAGTCTATATCAAGTTTTTCGTAAAATACTTAATCGTATGGAAAAGCCAGTAGATAAAAATTCGTTAGCTAAATTAATGTCGGAAATGACAGACAAACCAAATGATATTCAGCCATTCACCGATTATGCTATGCGTTCAAGTGGTAGCGATATGTCAATAAACTTTATGCAACTTGTTTATGATTTTCAACAAAATTCATCAGATACAAACGTTATTAATGAGTTAGGACAAATAGCAAGTGCTGAGTTACAAAGAGCAATCGATGAAATTATCGCTTTTAAGTTAAGACGATTTAATTTCTTCCCTACGAAAATGGTAATGAGTTCTTTCATATTAGTAGTAGGGTTTGCAGCAGCGGTATTGGTATATCACCTATCATCAATTAATCTCTCATAAATAATAGGGGAGGGTGAAATGAAAATGAGTGGGTGTAAAATATGTTAGATGGTTCAATTATGACAATTGTAAAATGGTTTGTAGGGTTAATGTTAATCATGCTGATGGTTGCAGTAACCCTTTTCGGCATTCAATTGAACGATGTAAATTCTTATAAACAACAGGTGAATTATCAAATAGAACGACATGGTGGATTAACAAAAGAATCTATTCAGAATTTGAAGGAATATAGTGATCGTCAATACAAAGGAGCTTTTACTATAAAAAGTGAGCAACTAAATAAAAAAGTTAATTACGGTGACGTTGTTGATTATCAGGTAATAGCAAATTTGAAAATCATACTTTTTAATTTACCTGATGTGAAGATGGAATTTCATGGATCTGCAATCTCGCAAGTACGCTAGAGAGTAGGTGTTTGAGAAATGCTAGAAAATAATACTTTTCGCTTAATAGTTCTTATGGGGGGAGTAATCACACTTATTGCGATTATAACAATATGTTTAGATGAAAAGCCTAATATGGAAGGTTTATTCCATCATTTTATTTCTCAAAAAAACACAAAGTATTAAGTAAAGGAGTCAATTAGATATGGCTAGGAAAGTTGGTAAAAATGAAAAAACACCATTGCAGAATGCAGCAGCGGTGCTTTTAAAGAAACAAGGAACGATATATGAGGAATGGTCTCAAAAGATTGTAAGTGACAATTGCTTATCTCTACTTCAAGGGGGAAATCCTGAGTGGAGAAATAAGATGTTAGAAGGAGCTGCGATGGATCTCATCGCAGCTTCTGTTGTTGAAGAGGAAAAAAAGAACAAAACACAAAGTCAATCGGATGCACAACCGAAACCTAATCATTTAACTCAAAATAATCAATCACATAAATAAGAAAGTGGGAATTTAAAATGGATCTATTCAATATTTTTGCTATCAAATTATTAACTTACAATGATTTCTTTGATTCTGTAAGTAATGCATTAACATCTTGGTCTGGAAAGTTACAAGGACTTGGTATAGCAGTTATTATTTTCTGTGTATGTATTATTGCTTTCATGTTCATGTTCGGCGAAGGGCCAAGCCGTACAGCGAAAAAATGGCTACTTTACATTGTTGTTGGTGGTGTTCTTTTATGGGGAGCAGGAACTTTCGCAAGTACAGTTCAAGGCGTTACAGCTGGTTTCTAAGAAACACACTGAAAGAGAAGCTTACTAATTGTGGGCTTCTCTTTTGTTTTAAAAAAATTCTATATTTGAAATGAGGTTAAGAGAGTGTATATTGTAGAGTTTTTACAAAAAGAACAATCAAAAGCTTTCAAAAAGTTTTTAAGGAAGAATAAAGCAGGGAACGGAAAACAACTAGGGTTAAAGGCAGCAGAAGAGTTAATTCAAAGATATATTGAACAAAATCAACAATCTGATCAAGTGCTACTGTTATTGCAAGATGTTGAGAATGAAAAGGCATATGAATTTGAATTACCGGTACAAGTAGGAAGTGAATTTTCTTTACTCAATGCTATTTCAAAAGACCTTGAAAAAGGAACAGATTATAACTTAGGAATGGAAATCAAACAAGGTATATATGAAAGTTACAGAGCTGAAGAAGGTGGAGCAGTTATAGAACATGAGGAAGGAGCACCTAAAAAGAAAAAAGGTGGCTTGTTCGCTAAATTGTTTGGAAAAAAGGAAGAAGTACCACATGGTGATAATGAAGTGAAAAAAGAGTTTGCAGGTGTAGAGGAAAATCCTTTTGAAGAAATGCCTATGCATGAATTGAAAAGTAGGGGAACACATCATTTTGAGGATGAAGATATTCAGGGGCTACAAGAACACGCTGCTGCTTTAGATGAAAAAGAAGATGATGATCCATTTACAATTGAAGAAGAAGAACAAGATGAATTACCCGCAGGAGTGAACTTGGAAAAAGTGGCTGAAGAACTACCATTTCCTACAAATGAAGTTGATTCAGTTCAAAGTATAGAAGAAGAGCTATTTAGTAACGGTTCAGACGTTCAGAAAACAAATCAAGAGCCTGTAATTGAAGCTCAGAACCAAGGTGTAACATTCCCTGATTATGAAGAATATCTGAACCTTAGTGAAGTTGAGACAAAGCAAGAAAGATATGATTCACGATTTACTATCAAGCACTTACTAAGTCGGTTTGGTATGAGTGAGGAAGCAACTACAGGGCTTGAAAAGAAAAAAATGCAATATGTAAAAAACGTGTTAAGTGGAAAAGATTTTTTGCTGATTCAAGATAAATATTACCAAGAAGTAAATAATTTGAGAGATGAAATCCGTTTGGCTCTTGAAAATATTTATAAAGAAGTCATGATGCGTGATTATCAAAAAGAAGCTGAAGAAAGGCTGCAAGACATTTTTGAACAAGGTTTCCAAACAAGGTTAGCAGAGTTAAATGAGTTTGAGAACAAAGAAATGCAAGAAATGCAAAAAAAATTATCTGTATTTACTGAAAAACAAAGATTAGCATTAGAGTCTTTTAAATTGCAGCAAGAAGCAGAATTTACGGCATATCAAACAGAATTAGAAGGGCGTAAGAATACGTTAGTAAGTGCGTGTGAAGAAGAATTAAAGAAAGAAAATGAAATTGAAAAGAGAAAAGCAACTTTAGAGAAAGTGTATGAGTTGAAAGTAGAAGGCAAAAAAGAACTGATCAATAAAAAGAACGAGTATTTATCTGATTCTATAGAAATGACAGAACAGATTATGAACGCTGCCAATGAACAACAAGAAGTGGGGTTTGCGGTTTTAGAGGATAAAATGAAGCAGTTAATCCCTGAATGGAAAGAAGAAATTCAAGCAGAGCACGATAAAGAAATGAAAGAACGTCAATTAAAAATAGAAGAAGAAAAGAACAGAATTGAAGTAGAAGCACTAAACTTACAACAAAGAAAAGAGGAAGCGAAAGAGGTAAGGAGCACCGATAGAGAACAGAAGCTATTGAATATCATAGAAGATTTAAAAGAAAAGTTATTAAAAGCTCATGCTAACCCAGAACAACAGCCACTACAACAACCAGTGATGATGTATCCGCAACCTGTACAACAGCCAGTATATATGTATCAACAGCCAGTACAACAAGCTCCAATACAGCCACAACAACCTGTAATGCAACAACAAACAAAAACGTCTACAAAAAAACGGAGAACATTTTTAGCTAGACTAATGGACTCTGAGTAAGTGGTTAATAAGGAGGGAATGCGAAAATGACACTATTAAAATTCAAGCGGAATAAGTACCTTCATCATAATTACAATATTGATGGTGAAGACCTGCCACAAGAAAAGAATAGGATAAATAAAAAAGCACTCGCAATTTCTTCACTTGCGGTGCTTTTTCCTTTAGGTGGACTAAATTTTGTAGCAGGTACGTACTACGCCATTGTAAATGAATTATCAAAAACGGTTGAAAAGCCAACTATTTTTGATGTATTTGGTACGGATTGGGAGAAAGGTATTTCAATTAAAAATGTTTTTCTTCCTGTTCTGCCTACAAATATGTACTTGTTTGGCTTATTAGCTTCTACGGTGATGGGTTTTTTGGTGTATTCAAAGGTTAATTATCGAAGTGACGAAAATGTAGCTTATGGTCAAAAGGGGGATAGCCGTTTTACTACAATTGAAGAAATTCAAGAACAGTATAGAGAAATTCCCGAAAAGACGGAAATGTTTGAGGGGTATGGCGGTGTTCCTGTATCACATTATAAGAACAAATATTATGTCGATACAGATACAGTCAATACAGCAATACTAGGGGTTTCTCGTTCAGGTAAAGGGGAAACGATTGTCGTACCAATGATTGATAATTTGAGTAGAGCAAAAAATCAATCAAGTATGGTTGTAAATGATCCGAAAGGAGGCGCGACACGTTCCTAAGTGAAAAGCTTAGGCACTGTCGAACTCAACAGTTCAGCAGTGAACTGTCATTTTGAGAAGTCAAATGAAGGAGTAACGTCTGGAAGGGCTTCCCTTAATCCTCCGACATGCAGGAAAGTAAGCAAGTACTGAACTGTGTGAAGCTCGGTGAAGTCGGTTGAAGGTTACCGTAAATTAGTATCTCTAATACGAAAGCTATTCAGCGGTGGATGGTGTAACTGATAGACCGGAGGTCTATAAAACACTCAAGGTTAGGATGCGCGATGAACTAGAGGCGATCGCTAGTAAGCGCAGACGAATCCCTGATGGTACGGGTCTATATCGGGAGGGAATCGAAAGGTTCTCTGACACAAATAAGTGTCGCTACTGTGGGTGAGTAAAACTCTCCTTTATGAAAGCCCATATATCGTTACAGGCGTTATTAAGGTAGCAGGCTCATAGGGGAAACCTAAAAGTGTATGTACAGATAAGAATGACGGAACGTGGTAAGCTGCCGACATGGAGGGCTTGTTCTCTTTGAAGTGTTGCCAAGGAAAGTCACAATGAGATTAGTTGTCGATATAACTTGGTTTAACGGCAGTGAAAGTGGTGGCACAGTACCGATGAAACGTGTAATGAACGTGGAGGGATAGCCACTAGTCGATTGAAGATTGAAGGTTACTATTGGTTAACATGGTTTCGAGTAAGACTAAGAGATGTAATGCTCCAAAGTAATAAGGAGGTTACAGCCCATGTTAAAGAAAACCAAGCTAAGACATAACGAATATTATGATACACAAAAAAAAGTGTATGACAATTTATACTCGAACAGTCTTAACGGTAACAATTTCTTTCAATTGGAAACGATGGAACGCCGTATGCCCGGAAACGGGCGCGTACGGTGTGAAGTGGGGGAAAAGCTGGAGATAATCTCAAAGGCTTACCTATCACTATAATTGTATAGTGCATCTAAAGAGACATTAGAAAAACGTGGGTATGATGTTCAAGTTTTGAATATCTCAGAACCCTTACAAGGAATGTCGTATAACCCGTTACAGTTAGTCATTGATGCATGGGTGAATGGCGATGACCAAGAAGCGGCTAAACGAGCGAATACATTAACATTCTCTCTTTATAACAACCCAAATGCTGGTGATAATGCATTCTTTAATACATCTGCACAAAATGCGATTAACGGTATTATTCTCGCTATCGTGGACTATTGTGTGAAGAATAACTGTATTGAAAAGATTACAATGCACAATGTATCTCAAATGCTAAATGAATTAGGTACTTTTTATTATAAAGAGAAGCCTGATGATTTTACCGAAAAGAGCGCATTAGATGAATATTTTAAGAGTCTACCGCAAGGTAATGTCGCAAAGATGCAGTATGGATCAACTAGCTTTGCAGGAGAAAAAGCAAAGGGGTCTATTCTAGCAACAGCCAATCAAGGGTTACAAACTTTTGCGGATAAAATGTTTGCAAAAATGACTTCGAAATCAAGCTTGGATTTAAAACAAGTAGGTTTTCCTAAAAATCTATTTTTTCAGTTGGATGAACGATTTTTGAATAAGCGTGTAACGGTATCTTTTCATAAGAATAACCAAGAAAAAACGGAAATTTTAAGCTATGAAATTAAGGTGAAAGCCTTAGGTATGTGCAACATGAACTTTGATGAATCCCTAGAAGATGGGGATTTATTACTAATTCGTTATCAAGATGTAGAAAACCAAAAAAAGAAGTACAGATTATTTTATAGCTTACAGTTTGAAAAACTGCTAGATGAAAAGGGGCAAGTTGTTTATCAAAAGAAAGAGGGATGCGAACATAAACCTGAGTATCAGCGTCAAGTCACACTGATTTTAAAAGCTAATACTTTTCCTTTACAACCGAAAGCGAAGTTATCGTATTCCAATAAGCCTACAGCTGTATTTATGATCGTCCCCGACTACGATAAGTCGAATCACGCACTAGCAAGTATTTTTGTTAAGCAGCTGTATACAGAGCTATCGATGAATTGTAATGATACAAAGGGTAAAAAGTGTTATAGGCGTGTCCATTTCTTACTAGATGAGTTTGGTAATATGCCACCTATTGATGATATGGGTGGGGTATTAACGGTTTGTGCTGGGCGTAATATGCTGTTTAATTTGGTGCTTCAGTCATACTCGCAAATTGAGAAACTATATGATAAGCAAGCGAAAGAAATCAAACAAAACTGTCAAAATCATCTTTATATTATGTCGACAGATCCTGAAACAATTGAAGAAATTTCAAAACGTGCTGGACATGAAACTATTATTGGAAAATCTTCCAATGAAAGTCACTTGGATACAGATAACAAGGTAACGAAAAGTGCAGACCAACAACGTATCATCTCTCCAGATAGATTATCACAATTTCTTGAGGGAGAAACTTTAGTTATTCGTGCATTGCATAGACAAGATTTAAATAGGAAAAAAGTGCGACCATATCCGATTTTTAATACACAAGGAATGACAATGCCTTTTCGTTGGCAATTTCTATCGAGCTTGTTTGATACTTCAAATGATTTAAATGATATTGATATTCCTTCCTTACATACAGGATTAGATTTAACAGAGCTATACCTAAACTTCTTGGATTTTATATTAAATCCAGTTGCGAAAAAGGAATATATTAAAAAGCAACAAGCTAATCCTGTAGTGAAAAAAGAGCAAACAGATATTAATGAAGCGATTAAATCGCTCATTGGTCTTGTGAAAGAGAAAAGAAATAGAAACGACACTGAAGATATTCAGAAACGACTTGTACAAATGCTATTAGATTATGCAAAACATACCATCGTTCCAAAGACGGAAGAAGTGAAGTTTTTAAAAGAACATTCTTCAGATGATGAAATCAAGATGTATTTAGAAAAAATATTGGACATGTTGGTAGAGTAATTGATTTGAAATCAAGCAGAAAGGTAGAAAAGTAATGGCTACTATGAAAATAAAAGAATGGATGTTACGTAGTAAAAAATCTTTAGTTCTAGGGATTTTAGCAGTCGCAATGCTATTTGGAAGTTTCACGTTCACACCGATTGCGTATGCTTTTGATTGGTACAAATTTCTTGGTCTGAAAGATGTGGATACAGAAAAAGCAATTGTCTTTTTAAAAAATGAGTGGATACAATATGCTGATTTTTTAGGTTCTATTTGGCAAACAATTCAAGGAGGGATAATAAAGACATTACTCTATATCGTATCAGCGCTAGAAGGACTAATTCCTGACACTTTTTCTTTTTTTGATGTGCTAAAAGATGCAGGATTAAATGACTTTGCATCATCTATTATAAAGGGTTTATTCTATGCCTTATTCGTATTAGTTGTCGTATGGTTAGGGATTAGAACAATTATTCAGCATAAGCCCCCACGTTTTAAATCAGTAGGAGTTAACATTATTGTAATGATTGGCTTACTAGGTGGATTAAATGAGTTGATGGCGGATATGCAGAAGATATCCACTGATTTCTTTTCGGAAACGACAAACACTAGTAAAACAAAAGATGGATTGGCTTGGGATTTAGTCAAGCAGAATACAGCTGATCTGATTTATTTAAGTAAAACAGGATTCGATCCAATACGAGGGAAAAAGGAAAATGAACCAGCAATTTCATCTACAGATAATAAACCGAAAAATGGAATGGGAAAGGAAGTCTTCCTTCAAGCAAATTTGGGGGATATAGTGACACCAGAGTCTATAGAAGATTTATCAAAGCAGGATGGAATTCCTGAAGAAACGAAATTTTTATCTTATAAAATTACAAATGATGGGGATAAAGAAGTAATAGAAGAAATAAAGAATAGTGTGTTTAATCCATTTAAGGATAAATTTCCAGGGGGCTATGTTCGTTATCCAATGAACTTCGGGACTATATTTTTGGGGTTATTAGCTCTAGGAGTTGCTTATTTATTTACAGTTTTCGTATTTGTGATGACGATATTTGAAATTGCCATGAAGAAAATTATTGCGCCAATTGTATTCGTTACAGATATTGAAACGGGCGAAAAAACAAAAATGGTAATGCAGGATATCTTTAAAGGGTTCTTAATATTTGCCTTTACAGGTTTAAATTTAAGATTCTATACAATTATCGTTAACTATTTAGCAGAGAAAAACATCAATGCGTTTTTATATATCGTAGCAATGGTTTGTTTAACTGTCGCATTAATTAAAGGATCAGAATCTATTTTAAAATACTTTGGTGTTGATGTTGGATTAAAAGAAGGAAAGAATCACTTAATGGGTATGGTTGGCGGAGCTATGGCAGCGAAAGGAGCTGTGAAGGGCGTTGGTCGTATGTTTAGTGGTGCGAAGAACCTAATGAGTGGTGGAAGTGGACAAACACGAGAGGATACGCCTAAACGCTCTGAAATGGACTCGAATCATGAGAGTGCTGATCTACATGGAGAACAAAAGAATAATGCTAAAGGCGGCGGTATGCAAGCGAAGAAATTTGCTAGAAATACGGGCGCTGCGTTGAGTTATGCTACTAATCGTGGAGTTGGCGGCATGATGAATGATGCAGGAAATAAAGTGGCTGAGACTGTTGGTGGCGCTGTTGATAAAGGGAAAGAAAAAGTATCAGGCGTTGCGAAAGGCGTATCGGACGGTGTGAAAGGTACTGTAAGTGAATTTAAGAGTGGTCAAGAGCAAGGTAAAGAAAAGGCACAAGAAAATGCTGATCGTCAAACACTAAATACAATAGGTAAAGGTATTCAAAATAATGCAAATGCAGGTATAGAGCCATCTGCTAGCCCTAAGATGGCTAATCGTTCGAATGTAGCTTCTATTTCAAATGAAGGGCAGCAAGGCAATGTAAAAGGCGAAAGACAAACAGCGGAACGAGAAATCGAATTACAAAACAAACTAAGAAATACAGGAAGAGAAGAATCACAGCAAGGCAATGTAAAAGGCGAAAGACAAACAGCAGAACGAGAAATCGAATTACAAAACAAACTAAGAAATACAGGAAGAGAAGAATCACAGCAAGGCAATGTAAAAGGCGAAAGACAAACAGCAGAACGAGAAATCGAATTACAAAACAAACTAAGAAATACAGGAAGAGAAGAATCACAGCAAGGCAATGTGAAAGGCGAAAGACAAACAGCAGAACGAGAAATCGAATTACAAAACAAACTAAGAAATACAGGAAGAGAAGAAGGACAGCAAGGCAATGTGAAAGGCGAAAGACAGACAGCAGAACGAGAAATCGAATTACAAAACAAACTAAGAAATACAGGAAGAGAAGAAGGACAGCAAGGCAATGTAAAAGGCGAAAGACAAATAGCAGAGCGAGAGATTGAGCTACAAAATAAATTAAGAAATACCGGAGGTACTGAAGCATCGCAAGGAAATATAAAATCAGGGACACAAACAGTACAGCGTGATGTGAACGTTCAAGATACATTAAGAAATACAGGTGGAACAGGAACAATCAATAGTGATGCAAAAGCAGGTGTAGCAACAGTACAACGTGATGTAAATGTACAAAACAATGTAAGAGGAAGTGAAGCGGTAAATAACGATGTAAAAGCAGGCTCAACCACGGTACAACGAGATGTGAATGTACAAAACAATATAAGAGGAAATGAAGCGGTAGAGCATACTGCAAGGGCAGGAGCAGCAACAGTACAACGTGATGTAAATGTACAAAACAATGTAAGAGGAAGTGAAGCGGTAAATAACGATGTAAAAGCAGGCTCAACCACGGTACAACGAGATGTGAATGTACAAAACAATATAAGAGGAAATGAAGCGGTAGAGCATACTGCAAGGGCAGGAGCAGCAACAGTACAACGTGATGTAAATGTACAAAACAATGTAAGAGGAAGTGAAGCGGTAAATAACGATGTAAAAGCAGGCTCAACCACGGTACAACGAGATGTGAATGTACAAAACAATATAAGAGGAAATGAAGCGGTAGAGCATACTGCAAGGGCAGGAGCAGCAACAGTACAGCGAGATGTAAATGTACAAAACAATGTAAGAGGAAGTGAAGCGGTAAATAACGATGTAAAAGCAGGCTCAACCACGGTACAACGAGATGTGAATGTACAAAACAATATAAGAGGAAATGAAGCGGTAGAGCATACTGCAAGGGCAGGAGCAGCAACAGTACAACGAGATGTAAATGTACAAAATAATGTAAGAGGAAATGAAGCGGTAGAGCATACTGCAAGGGCAGGAGCAGCAACAGTACAGCGAGATGTAAATGTACAAGATAATGTAGTAGAAAGAACAAAATCAGGATTAAGACAAAGAGGAAGTAAACATAATCGGACAGATCAATTACGTAGAAAATGAGATTAGGAGGGTTAGCTGTGAAAGTAATTGATATTGCGAATCAAAGAAGAATTTACTTTGAGATGAAACAGCGAGAATCACAGGCGAGTATCTTAATAATAATAGCGGGATTGTTTGCTGCCGTCGCTATAATGGTTTTTCAAATAAGTTTTGAATTAGATCATTTATATCATTACATTGTTATTTTTTCCTTTCTAACTTATTTTTCTCTCCATCTGTACTCGAAAAACAAGTCATCAAAAAATAGAGAGAAAGCAAAAGGGATTTTAAGATGAATAACTGGATATTTGCTATCTTGATGTTAGGAGTTGCGATTGTGTTAAGCATGATCGCAACTTTTTTTAAACAGATTTTTAGAGTGCTAAGGCGAAAGAAGAAAAAAGATCCTAAGTTGGTTACAGTAATGAACGCTGAGTATGTAAATCAAGATTTTTTTGGGGGGAATTTTAATGAAAGAGTTTCTAATAGAAATACTAAATAATCAATTTGTAATGCAAATTATCTTTACAACAACACTTTCATTTGTAGTATATATGATATGTTTTATTGCCTATAATGGAGGGTTTTGGAGAGATATGCAATTAGATGCTTCAGAGCATATCTTTCTTGAGCTTGATCCTTTACTGCGCATTATAGTAAAACCTGCCTTATTAAGTTGGCTAATATATGACAAGCCCTTTATTAAGCAATGGTTTTTATGGTCTTTAGATCATACTTTAGTGAAATGGATTATTGGGATTTTATTTGTATTAATTGTGGGGGTATGGATTTTACAAATAGCAATGTGGGTATATTGCTTTGTAAGAGAAACTATTTACGCAATTATACGTTGGAAAAGAAAACAAAGGATAGCATTTACAACACAGGAAGAAGAAATATTTGATTTTTGTGTAGACAAATTTCCGAGTTATACAGAAAAATATTTAGCTAATGAATTAACTGATTCTGTAGAAGCAAAGGAGATAATTTATAAGTCATTTTTATGCTTGCACATTTTGAATCCTAAAGGTTTGCGTAATTATTATGGTTTGCGTGTTTATGAATATGATATTAAAGATTATCCTGAGGAACATCCAGTTAAACAATATTATGCTAAGTTTGAAAAGTATCCACTTTTTATAAAGGAACGTATGGAAAACGATAGTAAAATGTTTAAAACTATGAACCTATATATTAAAAGTACGATAAGAGAGTATAAGTCTTGTAACAATAAGGGGGAAAAATAAAATTTATAACGTAATAAGGGGAGTGTTGAGTAATGGAAATGATGCGTAATCCTAAGAATACAAAGCAAGAAATTAAGTTAGCCTTCTTTTATATCATGGATGGAGCAATCATAGTTCTAATGTTAGTACTAGCAAGTTATATGTCGAAGCTTGTTCCAGTCGGAGGACTTGGAAGGATAATGTTTTATGTGCTGTTTGGGGCGTTTGGGGTGTTCTTATGTATTAAACCTCATAACAGTCCTACAAATAGAAATATATTTGTGATTTTGGATATGTTGAAGATGGACAATAAAAACTATCATCCAATTGAAGTAAATACCATAAGCAGCGAAACAAAAAAGAAATAGGAATGAAAGGAGAGTGCAGATATAGCGCTCTCCTTTTTTATATCTCATGAAAGGAAAGATGAAGATGAAAGTTGCGACAGTTGAATCTAAAAAAGTAAACCGAAAGAGACAAGTTGAGTCAGAGAAAAGTAATGGAAAACAAAGTTTTATTTCAACGATCTTTGCTTCTTTTAAAAATACGGATGCATCAATTGTTGATGTTGCACCTTATAAACGACTGGAACAAAAAAAGGGGATCTTAGTAGATCGTAGAGACAACTTGCAGGTGTATTTAAAGGTAAAGACTACGGACTTAATTTCTATGAACAAAGATGATTTAAATCGATTTATGAATCAGTTAACTAGTTTATGTCGTGTGTATCATGAGCCATTCAAGATTTTGTCTCTAACGTACTCTACAGAAACAACAGAACAACAGGTGTACTGGAAGCGCATGGCGCTACGTTATCAAGGGAAAATGAGTCAAGATGTGTCAGAGAGAAACGAAGAACACTTATGGTCTCAACGCTATAGTTTAGCAATTGAAAATTTAAATCGGGTACTGTGGGTAGAAAAGAATTTAAAGGAATTGGCTTTCTTCATTGTTGTGTATGCAAAAAATGAAACAGAGTTAGTAAAGAATGTGAAGGACATGAAGCGCTATGGTGGACGTCAATTTAACTTGCAGAATATGAAAGCAAAAGAAGTTGAGAAGCTAATCTTTAAGCTACAAAACATGAATTCAGAAATGTAAAAGGAGGAAATGAATAATGGTAAAGTTGGGGAAAAAAGAACACCGAAAATATCGTACTGAAGGATATGATTTAGATTTTATTTCGAGGGTGCAGCCGCAAGGTGGCATTAAATTTAATGAGAAGTACATAGCGCAAGGTGATTGCTATGTTGCATGTTTACATGTGTACTATCTAGCTGAAGATATTCCTCCGCTATGGCTAACGGCACTCATGAACAATAAAGATACCGTTTCAAGTGTAGACATAGCGACAGCGAATAAAGAAGAAGTAGTAAAAGACATTAACCGTTCTATTACTGAATTAAAAGACCGTATGACATCAGAACGTCGTTCTACTGATCGTGACGATGCTCATTGGGAACTACAAAATTTAACAGACTTTGCTCGTTCTATTACGCAGCAAGGTGAAATTGTTAAACTCATAAAGTTGCGTATCTTCATATATGATCCAGTGCTAGAACAATTGGAGAAAAGAATTGGTGATATTAAGAAAGAAATTGCGGGGCAGAACTATAAAGCGCAAGTGTATGTTTTTAAACAAAAAGAAGAGTGGCAAACATTGTTTGCAAGCTATGACGATCAAATAGAATACTTGGGAGTGAAAAGTGGCTATCCATTACCTTCACAAAATATTGGTTTCGGTATTCCATTTCATCATCAAGATTTAAAAGATCCAAGAGGAATTTATCTAGGACAAACTACTACAGGTGGCGCATTTATTTTAGATCCGTTTTTCTCTACAAGTACTAGAACATCATTTAGTGGTTTCATCTTTGGTAAGATGGGTGCTGGTAAATCAACACTACTTAAACAAATCGAAGAAGGATTGGTTGCGAAAGATTGCTTCATTCGTGGTTTTGATAAAGCAAGAGATTATTACACAATTGTGCAGCAGCAAGGCGGTAAAATAATTGATTTAAGTGGGGTTCAAGATTCGGAAGAAGTAGAAACAGGAATGATAAACCCCTTAGAAGTATTCGCAACGAAAATTACAAATACAGGTGCAGTTGATGAGAAAGGTTCATTCATTCAACATATTTCTAAAGTCACGAATATGGTTCGATTTTTAAATTCAGAATTTGATGATACGGTGATTCAAGAGTTTCGTAAACATTTGTATGCTTTCTATATTGAGTGGGGACTTGTACCTCAAAAGGGAAGTGATCGCCCGTACAAAGTAACGGGATTCCCTCCTAATCACTATCCAATTTTAGAAGATTTTTATAAATATTTAAGTGAGCTGAAGCTAGAAGCGGGAGCAACACCACAACGTCTCCGTGATTTAGAAGCAATCAAATTGCAGGTGGAGGACATGATTACGGTGTACGGTGATATGTTTAACGGTCATACAACACTTAAAAACTTTGAAAATGAGCAGATTGTTTTCTTTGATATTGATGGGATTTCAAAATACGATAAATCAGTTTTTAACTGTCAATTGTTTACCGCATTAACATTGATTTGGAGTCATGCGCTTAAAAATGGTCGTCAAATGAAGTATTTACGAGAAGAAAAAAACTTATCAATAGAAGACGTTAAGTATTTCATGGTTTTCCTTGATGAGTGTCATAACATTATCAATTCGCAAAATGAATTTGCCAATCGTTATGTATTAGAGTTCGAACGTGAGATGCGAAAATTCTTTGCAGGTATATTTTTTGCGACACAATCCCCACAAGAAATGTTACCACCACCAGGAAGTACAGTGGATGTGTCTACGATGAAAGCCATCTTTGAATTAACTCAATACAAAATATTCTTGAACATGGATAACTCCGTGTTAGAGACTTTAAAAAGTGTTCTAGGTGAGAGTTTAACAGAATCGGAGTTTCGTATCTTACCTGAGTTGAAACGAGGGGAAGCAATTGTACAGGTAAGTTCTACTGAAACATATAACGTGATGTTTGATCCTGACGAGAAACAATTAGAACGCTTTAAAGGTGGTCAGTAAAATGGCAGCGACGCAAGAAACAGCAATAGACAAGTATAAGAAAGTGAAAAGAATAAAATGGCTCGTTCGCTTGTTAGGTGGTTCTACAGGAGTAATAATTGCGGCAGCCATTACGATTCTTTTAATTGTTAGTATGGCGATTTTGGGTGGAGAAAGCTCTACAGGTACACCGAATGGTGGCATAAGTGGGAATGCTTCAGTGCAGAATTTACCACCTGAAGTCATGAGGTGGCAATCGATGGTGGAGCAGGAATGTGCAGCGCAAGGTGTACCAGAGCTAGTTCCATATGTACTAGCAATTATTATGGTAGAGAGCAATGGTATTTCAGAAAAACTACCTGATATTATGCAGTCTTCAGGCGCGACACGTTTCTCTATAAGCGTTTAGACGTGAAGTGAGAGTGTTGCTGAAATTTATCTTAAGCAACAATAACTAATATATCGAGAGTTGGAATGAAAATCGTCATGTTGAATTGAAACAACTCCATTAATACTCCTACATGCATGATTTGTTAGTAGACAGATTGTGTATGAAGCTAGGTGAAGTCGGCTGAACGAGCCTAAGTGATTTTTAATCATATGGTGTAGGATAGGTCGGATGGCTGAAAAGATAACTATGGTGAGAATGTCCCTTATGGGTCTGACGAATTTGCGAAGGTACGGGTCTAAAATTGCACTATACCGAAAGGTATAGCACACAAGAGTGTGGTAGGGTACCGAGAAGTACGAATCTGACGGTAGGAAATCGGGATAAGCAACGATGAGCTTATAAACTCTACAGGCTTATAGCAAACACCTACGGTTATCATGAATAGCTAGATATATTGGAACGTGGGAAGCAAAAAACTGCTAAATGAAAACAGCTACTACTGGGCAGGTGGATATAAGGTAATTAGCCGAAATTCCTTTATTTTTGTGAAGGTAGGGGCACAGTACCGTTGAAGCGTCTAATGAACGTGGAGGGATGGCCCCAAGTCTAGTTTGTTTTATGTTTAATTTTAAGAAAATGAAGCTCAATGGTCAGGTAGGAATGTGGGCAAAAACCTAGGAGGTTTCCACAGTTGAGCACAACAATGAGATATTGGGAATATTACAATATGCAAGAAACATTTGATAGGTTATATGAAGAAAGTCAAGGAAATAAATCATTCCATGGTCTATATGAATTGATTACTTCGGAGAACAATATTCTTTTAGCATACCGAACAATAAAATCTAACAAGGGGTCCAAAACCGCTGGCACGGATTTGTTCACGATAGATAATTATAAACCAATGTATAAAAAGGAATTCTTATCATTGGTTTGTAAACAACTAGAGATATACAAACCAAAAGCAGTAAAGAGAGTTTTTATTCCTAAGTCCAATGGAGATAAAAGACCTTTAGGAATTCCAACAATGTTTGATCGGTTAATTCAACAAATGATTAGGCAAATTTTGGAGCCGATTTGCGAGGCGAAATTTTACGAACATAGTTATGGATTTCGTCCGATGAGAGGAACAAAACATGCCATTTCTAGAGTAATGTTTTTGATAAGCAGAAATACTTTTCATTACGCGGTAGATATAGATATAAAAGGATTCTTTGACAATGTTAATCACACATTACTTCTAAAACAATTGTGGAATATGGGTATTAAAGATAAGCGAGTGTTAAAACTTATCTATTTAATTCTAAAAGCACCAATTAAGGGATTTGGAATTCCAAAAAAGGGAACACCACAAGGTGGAATACTCTCGCCATTACTATCCAATATAGTTTTAAATGATTTAGACCAATGGATAGCAAGCCAATGGCACTATTTTGAAACATCATATCCATATACAAATAATGCAAATCAAAAGCGAGCAATGAAAGGTACCAAATTGAAACAAGGATTTATTGTTCGTTATGCAGATGATTTTAAAATTATGGCAAAGGATTTCCGAACGGCACAAAAATGGTTTTTCGCGACAAAAATGTATCTCAAGGAACGATTAAAGTTGGACATTTCACCAGAAAAATCCAGAATAATCAACCTTAGAAAAAACAAATCTGAGTTCTTAGGATATTTATTATATGTAGTACCCAAAAGAAACAAATGGGTTTGTAACTCTAGGATATCAAATAAGAAAAAGAAGCAAATCAAACTTGAGATCAAAAAGCGAATAAAAGCTATTCAGTTGTCATCAACTCGGAAAAATGTGCAATTATATAATGCCTATGTACTTGGACTGCGTAACTATTTTAGGTATGTTACACATGTAAATATTGAAATGAAACAGCTTGCATTTAACCTATCATTAGTAATATTCAATCGATTAAAAAGTGTCGGGAAATATGAAGTTCCAATCAATGCACCTCCGGTGTTTACAAAATTCTTTAAAAATAATTATCGAACATTTAAAGTATGTGGTATTTACTTATTTCCACTAGCGGATATACAAACAGCAACTATATGGAATTACACGCAAACCCAAACACCTTACAATCAAAAAGGCCGAAAGATTGCCAAACATATTGAGTTAAATAAATTGGTATTAGGCGAAATTAAGAAACTACTAACTGCAAATATCCCTAATGAAAGTATAGAGTACTTGGATAATCGAATGGCAAGGTATTCTATGTTGAATGGAAAATGTGAGATACTTAAAGAATTTTTACCAGCAAGTGAGCTACATTGCCACCACTATATTCCGAAGGGATTAGGCGGAACAGATGAGTATGAAAATCTTAGAATCATTCATAAAGAAATTCATAGATTAATTCACATGACAAATAAACAAACGATTGAATCCTACTTTCAAAAACACTCGTTGACTGTGGAACAAGTTAAACGAATAAACCAATATCGAAGAGCTTGTAATTTAGAAAAAATTAAACAATAAACAAATTAGATGGAGCGCCGTATGAGGTGAAAGTCTCACGTACGGTGTGGAGTGGGGGAAAAGGTAGAGATAACTTCAAATCCTTACCTATCACTAACAGGGGCAATATGGAGACATGAGCTCATCTTGTATTGGTGTAAAGGGGAATGCTCGTGTAGGGTGTATTAAAGATCCCAATATTTCTATAGAAGCAGGTGTACGGGAATTTAAAGATGTACTAGGAAAGGTCAATGGTGACATTGCACTCGCTTTGCAGTCGTACAACTGTGCGACACGTTCCTAACTGAAAAGGTTAGGCGCTGATTCAATATTCAGCAGAACTATTATTTCGAGAAGTCAAATGATAGGGTAACGCCTTGAAGGGCTTCCTCTGATACTCCGACATGCAGCATACAAAAGATAAGCCTGTAGTTGTGTGAAGCTCGGTGAAGTCGGCTGAGAGCTACCGTTAAAGTATCTCGATACTACGAAAACTGTCCAGCGGTGGATGGTGTAGCCTATAGGCCGGGAGTCTAAAAAGCACTCATGGGTAGAATGGATTCAACAAAACCAACGGGTAGGCAGAATCTGACGAATCTTCGAATGTACGGGTCTAGAACGATGACACATAGAAATGTGTGTGCCACGAGCGTGGTGCTGATGTGGATGAGTAAAAATAGTTGTTATGAAAGTCCATATGTCGTTATAGGCGACATCAAGTCAGTAGGCTTAAAGGAGAACCCTAAAAGTGTTATGCATAGATAGAAATAATGGAACGTGGAAAGCCACCAACATGGAGAACTTATCTTCGAGGAAGTGTTTGAAGGGAAGGTGTTTGTGAGATTAGCAAACGTATAACCTTCATTTATGGTGGTGAGAGTGATGGCATAGTACCGGTGAAGCAATGGAAACATTGCAGAGGGATAGCCATTAGTCTGATGAAAGATTGACCAACCGTTTCAACAAGCTACGCAGTCGAATTATAAGGTTCTTGTGAGACTAAAAAAGGTAAACTCTGAAAGGAGATCCGACTTATAAAGAAAACTGAAAAGCTTAGACACGCTGAATATTATGATATGCAGTCTACACTAGATGACTTGTATCAGCAAAGTCAAAACGGTAACAACTTTTATAAATTAATAGAGCTTATGAAGATGGATGAAAACATACGTTTAGCATATCGAAATATAAAAAGAAATATGGGAAGTCTGACAGCTGGAACAGATGGAATGACAATTAATGATATTAAAATGCTTTCAACGGATGAAGTGATAGAAAAAGTAAGAACGATGTTTGGTTGGTATGAACCACAATCTGTAAGACGCGTATTTATACCAAAACCAAATGGAGACCGTAGACCTTTAGGGATACCAACCATATGGGACAGATTATTTCAGCAATGTGTATTGCAAATATTGGAACCAATATGCGAAGCGAAATTTCATAACCATAGTTACGGTTTTCGCCCTAACCGAAGTACACATCATGCACTAGCGAGAATGAAATCTTTAGTGAATAGAAAAGGAAACGGATTTCACTACTGTGTGGATATAGACATTAAAGGTTTCTTTGACAATGTGCATCATGGAAAACTTCTAAAGCAATTGTGGACGATAGGTATACGAGATAAGAAATTACTTTCTATCATTTCAAGACTACTGAAAGCAGAAATTGTAAATGAGGGTGTTCCTCAAAAAGGTACTCCGCAAGGAGGAATACTAAGTCCGCTTCTATCTAATATCGTACTCAACGAATTAGATTGGTGGGTAAGTAACCAATGGGAAACGATAAAGACCTCACATCCATATAAGGGAAATAGTGAAAAATATCGAGCGCTAAAGAAAAGCAAATTAAAGGAATGTTTCTTAATTCGATATGCAGACGATGCAAAAATATTATGTCGTGATTATGTAACGGCTTTAAAAATGTTTGAAGCAACAAAAGACTTTCTTAGAACACGCCTACATCTGGATATTAGCCTTGAAAAATCAAAGATTATAAATTTGAGGAAAAAAGCGAGTCACTTTTTAGGCTTTACAGTTAAGGCAAATAAGAAAGGAAACAAACATGTGGCTCATAGCAGAATGTGTGTAAAATCCAGAAAACATGCGTATAGCAAGCTGAAAAAGGCTGTTAAAGATATAAGCAGAGAACAAACACCAGAATCAGTATGGCGATTTAACACGACTGTAATGGGAATACAAAATTATTATTCAGCCGCCACACATATTAATCACGATCTAGATCACATGAGTTGCCATCTCATAAGAACACTCTATAATCGACTGAGGCGAGATTGGAAAAAAGCCACTAAGAGTGACATGTCGACTGTATTAAGGAAAAGATATAAACGATACAATCCTAAATTGTATAAAATCAAAGACATCGTATTACTACCTATCCATGCGCAGAAGCACAAACCGGCTAGAAATTTTACTCAGTCTATCTCAAATTATACAAAAGAAGGTAGAGAGAAAATACATGATACGCTAAAAGCCGTAGATAGGGAGACACTCCGACATGTACATCGTTTTTATATGAAGCATCGAACAGTAGAATACAACGATAACAGAATTGCAAAGTTTATTGCACAGTATGGAAAATGTGCAATTACGAAACAAGAAGTTGGATTAGTAGGTTGGCACTGTCATCATAAAATTCCGTTGGAATTTGGGGGACAGGACAATTATGAAAATCTGGTAATTGTACTAGAAGACATACACATAGCAATTCATAGCGATGATTCAGATAAGGCAAAATCAATCTTAAATAAGTACGACATTATTGAAGATAAGAAAGTGATGTTTGACAAGCTGAGAATATCAGCGCGTCGACATCCTATCTTTGCTTCAATACAAAAGTTGGTCAATTGAATTAGATGGAGCGCCGTATGAGGTGAAAGTCTCACGTACGGTGTGAAGTGGGGGAAAAGGTGGAGATGATGTCAAAACCTTACCTATCACTATACGGTCCTGGATTCATTAGCTATGCATTAGCAAGAGGTGGATATTCAGAAGAAACAGCTATTGCGTTTTCTAGGGAGCATGCTGATGAAAATAGAGCTGGCTGTTCTGATCCAAATAACTTCCGAACCAAAGTCGGAGCGTGCTATGGGGATTACGTGCGCCCATAAGGGGGCAAGGAAAAACGGTGATTGCAAGCTGTTAGGTCAACCCTAAAAGACCTAGTATCACTTGGCTAACCTTGGAAGGAAACTGAAAGGGGACAACAGCATGCCAAGAAAGCCGTAAGTTGGCTAAACATCAAGTCAAGACTGAGCGGCCAGATATAAAGTATAGATAAGGATGAAGGCTAAACCGCTTGAATGATAGCACAAGGGAGGCCACCGTAACTAGTCTCGAAAGATGTTTATAAACGAGATTCAACAGATATCATAAAGATAGTGTGAGTCATCTTATATGAATAGGGTTATCTGTTGCCCACTTCTATATGGAAGAAAAGTGTGAACGTCACATCCGACACTATACGTGCAAATTCCTTGTTTACTAAATGGGGATTGTCTAAGTTAGAATGCCTGCGAGGCTATTGAGGATAACTTCAAGATGTAACAGTCAAGAAGTATGGCTCATGAATATCTAATATGACAACGGAGCCTTCGTAGTAGTCAGAGCTAGGGAAAGCCTAGTACAGGGCGAAGGAAGGCAGTCTGTTAGCTTATTACCAAATTGGGGAGGTGCGAAAGGCACTATGCAATGTCCAAAAATAGTACTAAGCAATCTGCGAACGAAGAGTCTTAATAAGGAATATCAATATACAAGACTTTATCGTAATTTATATAACCCAGATTTCTTTTTATTAGCATACGATAATCTAAGTAAAAATGATGGCGCATTAACGATAGGAGTAGACCAAAGGTCTATTGATGGTTTTTCTATGAAGGAAGTGGAGGACTTGATAAGTGTTTTAAAAAGTAAAAGCTATCAACCATATCCATCTAGAAGAACCTATATTGAAAAGAAAAATGGCAAGAAAAGGCCATTAGGAATTCCTAGTTTTTATGATAAATTAGTCCAAGAAGTTATACGTATGATACTAGAAGCAATATACGATTCAAGCTTTTCTAGTTCATCACATGGATACCGAAAAGGAAAGGGATGCCATAGCACGTTATTAGAGATAAAGCGCACATTTACAGGTAGTAAATGGTTTATCGAAGGAGATATTAAAGGATTTTTCGACAATATTGAACATCATACTCTAGTTACAATTCTTAAAAGAAGAATAAAGGATGAGGCGTTTATAGAGTTGATCTGGAAATTCTTACGAGCTGGATATTTAGAAGAATGGAAATTTCATAATACCTATAGTGGAGCGCCTCAAGGTGGAATCATTAGTCCAATACTTTCTAATATTTATCTAAATGAATTAGATGTTTATATGAAAAAGTATCAGGATAGATTTGAATCAGGGAAAAAGCGACAAATTAATAAAGAGTATAGTAATTTACAGTATAAAGTACGAAAGATTCAAGAGAAAATCGATACTGCCTATCTAAATGGAGAAGTAACACGAATTACGGAACTAAAAGAACAACAAAAAGTTTTGAAAGGGAAGTTGTTACAAACACCTTATAATAATCCAATGGATGAAAATTATAGAAGGCTCAAATATGTAAGATATGCGGATGACTTTCTTATTGGAGTAATAGGTTCTAAAGAGGATGCAATTCTTATTAAAAATGAGATAGCTTCATTTTTGAAAGAAGAGCTAAAATTAGAATTATCTATGGAAAAGACTCTGATAACAAATGCCTTCAAGAAACACGCTAAATTTCTAGGATTTGAAATTAAAGTGTTTAAAAGTGAAGCAACACGCATTAACAGTCTTGGGAGAGCTTCTAGGGTTCTTAACGGTAAAATTCAATTAAAAATGCCACATGAGGCATGGATAAAGAAACTTCAAAAGTATCAGGCCATTAAAATGTGTGCCGATGGCACTTGGAAACCTCAGCCAAGAGGATATTTCCAACACAATGAAGATTTAGAGATTATCACGCAATATAATAGCGAAATTCGAGGGTTATACAATTACTATCGACTAGCTGAAAATGTGAGCAATCACATGCACCGCTTTGCATATTTCATGTATTATTCAATGTTGAAAACTTTTGCGTCAAAATACAGAACACGTACGAAACAAATTCGAAAGAAATACGAAAAGTACGGACAATTTACTGTACAGTATGAGACAAAGAAAGGAATGAATAAAGTTCATTTCATTGAAAGAAAGTTTCCAATGACAAGAAATTTATCACTAGAAGGAACAGACATTTTACCAAATACTCGGCATGTAATGAGTACGACTAAATTGTCAGATAGAATCAAGGCGGAAACATGTGAACTATGCGGAGCTAGCAATGTTGTGATACATATGCATCACATTAAGAAATTAAAGAATCTACGAGCAAAGTCAAATAAATCATATCTTGAAAAACAAATGATAGCGAGAAATCGAAAGACTATCGCACTCTGTAAAGAGTGTCATATGAAAAGACACAAGGGCGAGATATAAAATGCAGAAGACAGATGGAGAGCCGGATACATTGAGAGATGTAAGTCCGGTTCGGGGAGGAACATTTGGAAACCTATCACAGGAATGTAATAAGGCGCTGGATGTTTACTCTACACGTACGTTTCTAAAGTTTTGAAATATTACAAAGATTTAGGATGCGTGGCGGATGTATCTGGAGAATGGATTTCTGATAAAGGTTGGAAATGGCCAACGAAATCAGGGCGTATTACAGGTACATTTGATGAAATTCATGCTAGCAAACCGCATAATGCTGTAGATATTGGGGCCATGACCGCCGGAAAACCAGGAGACCCCGTATGGTCGATGGAAGCTGGTATGGTTACGGATAAAACAGGAAATGTAAACAACGGTGGTTTAGGAGTCTATGTTGACCATGGAAATGGCGTTGTATCCCGTTACTTACATTTAAGTAAAATCTTAGTTGCACCAGGAACTATGGTAACAAAAGGACAGATTATTGGGGAAATGGGGGGGGCTAACTATGTTGGTGGTGTTCTTAATATGTTTGGATACGCTGTCCATTTAGATTTCCAAATTCGTATTAATGACCAACCAACGGATCCAATGAAATTCTTTAAGAAAAATGATGATCCAGGGTTATCATCAGGTGGTGCTCCTACAATGACAAATGCTAAACGACAAAAGGTATTAGAAGAAGCAAAAAAATGGCTTGGGCAAGGGAAAGTGAGCTATGTGTCCGGTGCTAGAAATCCAGCTGCAGGTAGTGCAGATTGTTCTGGATTTACACAATATGTGTTTAAAACCAGTATAGGTGTTCAGCTAGGAGATTGGACAGGTGCTCAAATTGGACAAGGAAAACAGGTGCCAGATATCGGTCGTGCACAACCAGGAGATTTAATTTTCTATGAAAATCCTAACCATGTATCTATTTATTTAGGAAATCAGAAAATGATTCATATTGGTGATAATAAGGGTGTACAAATTACAGGTCTAAACTATACGGCAAGAGGACAACATATGACGCAAATCCGTAATGTTATAGACTGATAAGGGATGAGAGTAGATGAAGAAAATAATCAACATTTTATCCAATATGCCTCGTAAGTACTTGGTCATATTAGGAATTATTGTACTAGTGGTAGGTGTTACTACCTATAATACTATTCATCGTTACATGATGAAATCTCAAGTACAAGAGGAAGAGCAAGTAAATCAAGATGAAATTGAGATGCTTGGAGATAAGCCAAAGGGATTTGATACAAAAGAAGAGGAATATATCGCAAAGACAAAAGCTGTAGAGGATTTACTACGAAAAATTTCTAATAGTAGTTATGATGTCCCGTATTTGTTTACAAAGGCTGGATTTGGTATTGAACCAATGAAAATGACAAGTAATGAACGTATGCTTGCTACAGAAGCTGTTCAACGATATTTCCTAAATGGGGATAAGTTTTACAATGCACGAATTACCAAAATTGAACGTGGGAAAAAAGTAGATACGTTTCATATTGAAGTTTTAATTCAACAGGTAAACTTTTTAGAACCACGACAATTTAAAGTGCAGGTAAACAAATATGCACAAATTGTAACACCAATTGCACAAATTCCACATGGTCAAGAAGAAGTGCCTGTGGATTAAGAGAAAAGCGAGGGTTGTGGATGTAAAGCACAACCCTTTATAAAATTTAAAGAAGTTTTGTTTTTGTTTGGGTAATAGATATTTGTTAGTGGAAAATTAGTAAAAGTAGATTGTGAGATAATTCCTATGAAGGAAAGAATTACTTTAGCGTAAAGAAACCTTTCCGAAGTGTAATAAAAAATATGATGTTTTTATGTTTTTATAATTTTAAAAATTCAGAATAGGATTTGTAGATGATGGTAAATGTCTAAAGAAGAAGGGTGATGAATATAATAATATGAATACTACTAATATACATAAATCGGCCTATGTCATTCTTATTTATTTTATTATGAATCAATTTGTAGGAATAATAGGTGTGCAGTTATTAGCTAAGACAGGTTGGTATGATATTCATGAGAATCAAGAACAAGCGATTCAACAAATTTTGGTACATTGGGAGCTAATTGGGTTTCTGCTTATATTAATTATCACTTTTACTATATATAAAGAAAAACATATTTATAAATCTATACTATCAATTAAATTATCAAAAACCGCATGTGGATGGATTCTAGTTGGAATTGTTTTAGTTTTCCTTGCACAGATAATTGGTAGTTTTTTAGATAAAAGTTTATTCCAAATTTCTACGCAATCAGAAAACACATCTAGTATAGTTGCAGCTGCATCAATTTCACCTATTGCAATTATATCAATTGTAATTCTTGCCCCATTGGTAGAGGAACTGGTATTCCGATATGCTACTATGAATATTTTAATGAAGAAATTTAAAGAGGTAGGGAGTATTGTAATCAGTGCATTGTTTTTTGCAATAATGCATTTTGACTTCCCATTTATATTTGGTTATTTTTTTATTGGTTGTGTATTGGCCTTTGTATATAAACAATCAAAACAATTATTAGTTTCTTATATAGTACATGCTATGATGAATTTTATTGTATTGATGATTCATATTATGCGAGTATGATTTTGATCTACTATATAGTATTTTTGTAATGAGATATATCTTGAGAAAATAATAGATAATAGATTTATATTCTTAGCAAAAATTAAAAAAGAATGCCATTTTCTTTAAATAGAAAGGCATTCTTTTTTTAGTGTTATTATTTGGAAATTATTATTTAAATTGTTTTTCTTAGTAAAACCAGAATTAACCAGAAGATATTCAGTATCAGCTATTAAAAATGTATAGCTTTAAAAATAGATTAATTCCCTGAATATTCCATAAAAACTTTATAAAATTTTACAAATATTCCAATTAAAAGAAATGTATGTTAAAGTTTTTCTTAGTTAGATATGATAAAAATTTTAAGGATTATTGTAGAAAAGAGCAGAAATTTAAGGGCTTAATAATTGTATGAAAAATAAAAAACAAGGAGGATACTATGGATTCAATTCTAGAAGGGCATAGGAAATTTTTTAGGTTTCCTAAAAGTTTAGATGTAGGAGAATATATAGAAAATGTTTATATAGATACAATGAATACGTGCAAATTACATGATATTTTGAAAAAACATCTCTTAATTCTATTTTATAGTACGTCATGTGAAGGATGCTTACCTTCCATGGAAGCGCTCGATAAATTTTTAACTAAAGATTCATCATTAAATGTTCTTATTTTAATCGATACAAGCCCAGAAAACTTTGAATATATCAAATCCACATTTGAAGGTAGAGCTTTAGTATCTTTATGTAATAAAGATAAGATGAAGAAAGAATTTAAAGTTAGTGGTGTCCCTAGAACGTATTTTGTCAATGAACTAGGACAAGTATTATATGCAGAAATAGGCTATCAAGATAATATGTTTGAAGACATTATAACTAAATTTAAATGTATTATAGAATATTAAGGAGGACTCCAGAATGATAAAAGGGTTTAAAGAAATGTTTCAAAAACATAGAGTGCCACCTCAATCTAATACAAATTATTTAACAGTGGGTAAAATATTACCTAAAAATTTAATGAATATTTCAAATAAGAGTCCTTGGCTACTAGGGGCAATTTCTTTAAGCTGTATGAAATGTATTGATCTACTCCCGAAAATATCAGAGATAGCAAATTCATATAAAGGAGAGTTTGTATTAGTAACTGATGGATCTATTGAAGATATTGATGAGATAAAAGATTACTTTGGGTTTGAATTTAATATAATCTCCTTTGGTGATGAATTGATTGATGAAGGTGGCTTTCAGGAAACGCCAAGTTTTTGTCTAATAGATGAAAATAACAGGATAACTGCTATGAGAGTAATTGATGATATAGAAAATGCAGTTGAACTTCTTTCTATCCTAGAAGGTGAGTCAAATTAATATTCTATCGTCGTGTATCGACTTGAGTATAGCATTTATATTTTTTGCATCTTTCTACATGAAAAGTTATTCTATCCATGGTTTAAAATGTGATTTAATTTTATATAATATTTTACCATTAAAATCTATACTATTTTTTAGTTATATGGTACTAATTTTAGAATTGTGCATTTTTATCACGTTTGTATTAAATATATATTATCCATATAAGGAAATAGGTACTATTGCTTTAATGATTGGTTTTATATTGTTAATTATCAGAAAAAAACATTTATATAAGTTAGAGAAAACAAGTTGTAGCTGTTTTGGTAAGATGCAGTTTATGAATAAGTCTCCAATTGCAAGAAATTCAATCATCGTAATATTATTAATAATAAAAGTATTGTTACCTTTCTCTTTTCGAACATTAGAAATAAGTTTATTCTTAGGGCTACTTAGTGTATATACTGTGCTATTGTACAATCTCATATCTTTAAAAAATTATGATAGGGAAAGATTAAACTATGGCTATAAATCTGATGTTAGTAATTAGTGGTTTAATAGCATGTGTACTTATTGTTTATGCACATTATTATAACAAACGACTACATGTGCAAGAAAAATATGAAATAGATAATTTAATTGATAGTTTGCACATACCCGAGATGGAGGAATATCATATTCTTTTTCTGAGCTATGATAATTATTATTTTAAGAATATCGATAAACTTCTAGAAACAATTGATGAAAAATATGTTGTTATATTAACAGCACCGATTTGGCTATACAAAAGAAAAGTTAAGCACTGGAGAAATCATATGGTAATTGATAGTACAGATGTGAAAAGCAGTATAGGTTATTTTAAAAAGTATGAATATGTACATTATCAGAAAGATAGTAAAAAATTACCCAAAAATGATAGCGCTTACTTTTCGTTAATTTGTATGAATAAGGAGAGAAAAGTATGAAGAATAATATTTCATGTCAAATTTTAATAGCAGAAAATATAATGTTTGATCCAAAAGAAAAAAAGCATACTGCTTATAATATTCTAAATAAAATTACTGTTCCTATACTTCCGGCTTCTGTTATTACATCAGTTTTATTCAAATTTCAATTTTCTGAAGAAGATGGATTGGAGGAAATTAATAACAAAATCCTTGTATATAATTCTAACGAGGAAATTGTTTATAGTGGTCAACTACCAAAATTAAAAAATCTTCGAGATAACAGAATGACTCCTGGTATTGATGGCGTAATAGAAATAAGATTTCCAGTTATGGAGAGTGGCAAATACGAATATGTGGTCTATAGCAATAATCAAAAGATTTTTACATATCCACTTTTTATTGATGTTATTCAAACAGAAGAGAAGGACAGGGAATTGTATAAAAAATAGATTGTAATAATATGTGTAATGTAAAAATTGATTACAAGGAAAAATATATTTAGTAGTTTTATAATTCAGTAGTTTGCAGAAAATGACAAACTTAATTATGAAAGACCAACTATGAGAAGTCAAGGGGAGTTTTTTATATAAATAGGGGGTGTTTTTCTAAAAAAGGGCGTGCCAAATAAACCTAAGGATTTTCAAAAAAAATGAAAAGGTCATGTTTCTGTTGTGTGAGGTGGTACTTCATAAGGCTTATTGCTTTTAAGAATGGCATAGATAATGTAACACAGCTTTCTAGCTACCGCCCCTATACAAACATAGTAGTGCTTTCCTTGCTTTCGTTTCTTTTCATAAAAAGCTTTTAATACAGGGTCATGTTTATGCGCTGTAATAGCCGCTTGGAATAAGGCTCTACGCAAATGAGAAGAACCACGTTTGGATATAGACGTACCTGAGGCTTCAAATTGTCCAGATTGGGACACAGAGGCATCAATGCCTGCGTAAGCGACAAGTTTAGATGGTTTGTCAAAGCGGTGAATATCCCCAATTTCACTTAGTATAGTGGCTCCTAAAATGGGCCCAACACCAGGTATTGTCATGATAGGAGTATCTAAATCAATTAAAAGTTGTGACATTTCTTCTTCACATTCTTTGATTTGATCTTCGATAAAACGAATTTGTTCCATCAACATTTTTAGTTGGAAGGAAAAAGCGTCTTTACAGAAGGTAACACCAAACGAATTAGAGGCTAATTCCATTAGCTTGTTGGCTGTTTTCTTCCCCAGTCGATTACGACTGGTTTGCTCAATTATTTGTGTTAAATCATCAATAGATATCTGTTCATAGTCACTAGGAGAGGCATATTCAAGTAAGATTTGCGAAGAAGTTTTACCAAAAACATCCGAAAAGATGCTTTGGTACTCTGGGAAAGTCTGATCTAATACGACAAGAGCTTTTCGTTTTAAATCACTCATATTACTTACAAGCGCATTACGAAAGCGGCTCATTTGTTTTAGAGCGAACATTTTCTCGTCCACAAGTGGGGTTTCAACAAAACGGCCGAATCGAATGATATCGGCAATCATAGTGGCATCAATGGCGTCTGTTTTTCGCTTTCTAATTTCTGTTCCTTTTCGCCAAGCATTGGTTTGAATTGGATTTAATACAACGACTGAGAAGCCATGATCAAGTAGAAAAGAATAAACGGCTAACCAATAATGTCCTGTTGCCTCCATTCCAATCAGTATTTCTGTAGGAGACTCAATATATTGGTACATCCAATTTAACAGTGCTTGTCCGCCTTCTTTATGATTCTGAAAGGGAAATGGCTTAGTAATAGGTTTTCCAGTTTGGTCGATAATGGACGCATAATGTTTATGTTTAGCGATATCAATACCTAAATAGAACATAGCTTACACCCCTATTTTAATCAGTGTTAGATAGTGTTGTCCTCCTCTGAACTAATAAGCGCTACTACCTCGTAAGAGATACGAAGAATGACCAATGGTCATCAACATCCAACTCATTCGTAAACTACTTATTAGACAGAGGTACCATTCTTTCAACCGAATACAAAGATTCAAGGAGGTGGTCGGCAACACTCTATCTACAAATATAAGTATCTCATATAACTAGATACTCACGGGTTTATAGGTAAATCCCTTTCCTAAAAAACCTAACTTTATCATACGAGGAGGTTTTGTTAATGAATTTGAACTATAAAGGTACTAATAACCAAGGTCGTGCCGAATGGATTGAATCGGATTTAGGGGAAGTAATGGAAGAATGGCAACTGAATCAATATAGGCCGTTTGTGGAATTCTTACAAGAACACATCAGTCGTCAGTTGACAAAAAACGAACTGCGAACAATTTTATGGTTATCAGGGTTCGAGCAAAGCTCTATTAATAACATCATGAGTATCGTAAGTGCAGCCCACGAGCATGGAAAAAATAAAAAGTGATGAACATTCCATAAATTAAGGGGCCTTTTTATTCTTAAACATTAACAAAAAGAAAAATTATTTACATCATTAGAAAGGGAATTGTTCATGAAGGAAATCGATAAATACATGTTTCTTCAGGAAGCAGCTATACGGTGGGGGATCCCCTATGAAACAGTGAAGAATAAGGTGAAACCATCTTTAGTAAAGGAAGAACAGATTAACAGTATGATTAAGCGTGGTTTAATTAAATATTTTGAACCACCTCGTGATCCAAATCGCATCTATAAACGAGATCAGAAAACTTGGCTTGTATCAATTGATGCAATGCATGAGTGGTTTGGTGAACCGAAAAATAAGGAGTAAAAATAAAAGAGAAAGATGTTTCCGCGCCTGGCAGCCTGGAAAAACACCTTCCTCTTGTATACAAACATAATTTTAGAAAGGATGGTTGTCATGAAACAACCCTTTATTAAAATCACGTCTGGTGAGTCTATTTTAACACAACCTCACCAAAAAACTAAATCCTTCAAAAAAATACGTCCATTAATTTCGGAAAATTACAAAAAGTTAAACATCTATTTTGGTATTGAAGAAAATTTCTCGGATCAAATTTGGTTCTATGGATTCTTTGGAGTATCTATTTCTATGATCCTTTTCACATATGTTTTATCAGGAGTTATGTACGGTTTTTAAAAAATAGAAATTATAAAAAGGGGAATTTAAAATGATGAAGTCGGTTCAATTATTAAAAGGTGAAGAGTTTGAAATAGGAACAACAGATAAACATGGAAATCCATTAAAACAATCTGATTTTGTTGTAACACAAAACGATTTCGAAGGGATTAGTATATGCCGAATTTTATATAACGGGATTACAAAAGAGTTTGTAGCAATGAGTTCGTCTAATTGGTGGATCCCATATCATGATTTATCAATCGTAACAGAACGGTTAGATCATGTAATTGCAAAGGAGTTTTTAGGATTGGAAAAATGCGGTGGATATTGGGGCAAGAACAATACACCATTTATAAGAATGCCGATTAAATATTTCAATCCAGTTGAAGAGTCAACGGCCATTCTAGAGAAGCTAGGAAGACAGTATGATGACTTGTTTACGGTGAAAGAAAAGGGATGTTGGTATTTGACGGTCAACAAAAAAATATATAGTGAAGCTCGTCTTGGCATTGCATCCTGTCTAGCGGCTATCGATACAGTGAGAAATAATGGGTAAAGTAAATCGGTAATTTAGGGGAGAAGTAGATTGTTAAATAAATTGATAAAGTGAGGGATTTAACATGATGCATGCACATTTACAAGAACAAGCCTATTGGAAAGCGCAAAAAAAGGTACTGCGGAAGAATACTAATAAGTTACTAATTTCCTTAGAACCAGATTTGTATGAAAAACTACAGGGATTGGTTCTTTACGATGAGAAGATGGATCATATTGCATCGGAGTTGGTGGTAGAGGGATTGGATTACATTTATATGGAAGACATTCCAGTACGTCAGTACCAGGCTTTTCAACATTTTGTAGAAATAAAATTGTCAAAATTCCAAGAGAAACGATTACACCGTTTAGCGCTAAAAAGAGGATGTTCATCACGCAGAATGGCTTATACTATATTACATTTCATATTGAAGGAACAATAAAAGAACCCTACAAAAAGCAGGATTCTTTCGCTAGGGTATTCTGATGGCAAATGAGCTATTACTATCAGAAGTTGAGTGGTCTAGACTCAATCTTCTTTATAATATTATAGTTTTAAATCGAATTGCAAGGATAACACAAATGTAATTTAAAATCAGGAGTTTAATTGTATAATGCTTCGTTTACATACAAAAAGATTGGGATAACCCAATCTTTTTGTATGTAAGGAATTCGATAACAGACTAAATATTCAACTCATTTTCATTACAACTAAATTAAACTGAAAATTCAATCCGATATTCTTTGAAAGTATTAAAATGTCTGAAAATGAAAGGAGGTCTACTACTTCAAATCTTTGTGTGGTAAAAGAAACAACATAATTTGAGAAACAAAATGTTAAGTTTTTATTTAAATTGGATTAATTCTGCCCTTCTGCAAATGTGTCTGATTGTTTTAAGATTTATGAACGGTTTTATCTTACTTGACTGAATTTTATTCAGTCAAGTAAGATTGAATTAGATTCAGTTGTAAAATGTGGAATTAGGCTTCGAGGAGAATATCACAACTATTGTGGGAATTTGGTATCAACAAAATGATACTGATATTGCATTGAAAACAAGGGGGACTCTATTATGAATTATAATAAACAAAATCATCCATTTGATACAGCAACGCAGTTGACTGGGGAATCTGGGATTTATTACGGGTGCACCTCTGAATGTTATGCCAATATGGTTGGGCCATTTGGCGGTATTATTGCGGCCACTCTTCTTAGAGCCGTAATGGAGCATCCGGAACGAAAAGGCGATCCAGTATCTCTAACTATTAATTATACAGCGCCGGTTTTGGACGGCAATTTCAGCATCAAGGCAATACCGACTAGAACGAATCGATCCACACAACATTGGTATATTGAACTCTGTCAAGATAAAGGTATTATTATCACGGGTACTGCAGTTTTTGCAAGCCGGCGAAAAACTTGGTCTTCTACAGAAAGGAATTTTCCAAATGTACCATCCGCAAAAGAAGTTAAGAATTTTTCATCTGAAGGGCTGCCACCTTGGGTATACAACTACGACATGAGGATTATACAAGGGACACCACTCGCATTATCACAACCAAATCCAAAAAATACTTCCGATTCTGTCACACTCCAATGGATCCAGGATGAACCGCGGAGACCCATCGATTTCTTATCACTTACAGCGATGTGTGATGCGTTTTTCCCGCGTATTTACGTGCGGCGCAAACAAATGGTTCCTGTTGGCACTGTTTCACTTACCGTTTATTTTCATATCAATTCAGAAGTGCTTACTAAACATGGTGATAAAGAGGTGTTAGGCCATGCTCGCGCGCTTCAATTCTACAATGGATTCTTTGACCAGACCGCGGAATTGTGGAGTCCTGAAGGAAAATTGTTAACTACAACCAGTCAGCTTGTCTATTACAAAGAGTAGAGAGTTGCAATCTATACTTAAAATAAAAAGAAAAGTAGTTTAAATCAAAGAAGATTATGGAAATTATATAGAACGAATATCACAAGAAATAAATACTCCTATACTTCAATCTTGCGCTTTCCTACAAAAATGGAACAGCGCTTATTTTTATTTGCGTATAGAATTTTTAATTTAAAGTAATCGAACTTGACTGAATTAAGTTCAGTCGTGTATGATTGAACTCGATTCAGTCGCGGAAAAATAATATAGGAGATGAATTATGAAAAGAATATCAAAAGAACCTGACATTAGGCGTCAAGAGTTAATGGATATTGGTTTTGAACTTTATATAAAAAACGGTATAGGAGGCTTTAGCATAAAGGATGTTGTTAATCATGCAGGTGTAGCAACAGGTTTATTTTATTATTACTTTAAATCCAAAGATAATTTTGTTGATGAACTTTTAAACGATTTTATCGCAAAAAATATAGAAAAAATTCAACAAATACTTACTTTGAATGAATTACCCGTTATACAAAAAATGAAAAATGCTCTGGATATATTTTGGACATTTGTTGAAAAATTGGCTCCCTACAAAGATGCCAGTTCATTTCATACAGAACAACATTACCTGCTTGAGCAAAAATTATTTATGCAATTACGGCCACTCATTGAACAAGTTATTGAGGATGGAGTAAAAATAGGAGTATTCCATACGGACAACTTATCTTTAACTTCTGGATTTATTTTATATGGTCTTAGTAGTATTGCCCATTCAGAGATAGATCTAACTCTAAATACGAAAAAAGAGACGATTAATCTAATCTTAACCACTCTAAAATACGAACAAAAAGAAGAAAAAATTTAAAATAACATCATGGGAATTTTATTTTCAGATATGTTTAAAAGAAATACTTAGGTTATATTCAATAAATTGACTAACAATAAGAGTAAAAACAATCGTTGGAATAATACTTGATGAAGAGCAAAGGAGAATTAATATGAAAATTTATATTGAGGGGAAAAATATTTCACCAGAAGAACTCACAAAATGGAAAAAAGAACGTATTAAGAAAGTTTTCAATACATTAGGACATAAAGAGCCTAAAATACATGATACAAATGACATGATAAAAAAACTAACGGAATTAAAGTTAAGATATTCATACAATGAAATGTACGATAAGTTGAGATTTAAACTTAGATTGAGCGAGATGGGCATGCGTATTGGTACAGCTTTATCTGGTGATAGACGGAAATTTTCAAAAACAAGTATTTATTTAGATGGAATTACAGCAGAAGAAGCGATAAATGGAATTGATAGTTTTATGCTTGAACAGTCACGTGAGAATGATCAAGTGAATTTATCAGCTTGTCCTGATCACTATGTATTAAGACCTTTTGGAGAAAATGAATTAGAAGTTATAGAAACTACTGGTAATTCTCCGTTTCCAGTTCAATTCTTTATTGTTTTTGGTGACGAAACTAGGTTGCAAACACCGAGAGATAAGTCTTATCAATACCAATCAACAGGTGTAGCACGTATGAAAGATGGAACTATTATCGGTGGAGTTCGACATCAATTTAAAGATACTGATACTGGGATAGAAGTAAGTCTAGTTGTTGAGTTTCCTGCACTTTGTCCTAATAGCCTTATTAAATCGCATCAAATGCATTTAGCATGTGAGTTTTCTTACTGGTTACAGTGGATAAAGGATCATAAAAAATAATAACGGCAGAGCTTCTTGAAATAAAAAATCATATTTTTTTATAATTAACCCTGAACTTATTATATGTATTATATCTGACGACGTCTTTGACATAATCACTGCCGTCGTTTTTAATTTATATTTTTTAGACAGAGAATACTTCAGTAGGAGAGACTGGGTTTCTATTTAATAATAATGAGGTGTAAATTTCTATGTTTTCCATACTTTTAGCTATAAGTTTTGGTGCTGTTTTCGCTTTACAAACAGCCATCAATTCTCAATTAAGAAAATTTGTGATTTCTCCTTTTTTAGCTTCAATGATCTCATTTGTTATAGGAGTAATCTTCTTAACTATTACAATATTAATTAGTGGTTCACCATTAGGGATTCCACTAGACTTATTTTTGAACCAACCTATTTTTATATGGTTGGGAGGGATTGGTGGGGCAATTGCTTTAACCGCTAATATTCTTTTGTTCCCTAGATTAGGTAGTGTGCAAACATCGATAATGCCAATTTTGGGAATGACTTTGATGAGTATGTTAATAGATAATTACGGTTGGTTTAATTCAATACCGTATCCATTTGGATGGAGCCGAATTTCCGGCGTGTTACTAGTCTTAACAGGTGCCTTTTTAGCTATACAAGACAAAAATCATGAGAAACAATTTTCTAAAACAAATAAAAAAAACATGGTAAATCAATGGATTTGGCGATTGGTTGGTATAATGGCTGGAATGTTACTGGCTATACAAATTGCTATCAATGGTCAATTAGGAAGGGTTCTTTATTCCTCCTCACAAGCAGCTCTTGTTTCATTCTTTGTAGGTACTATTACCCTAATTATAATAGTCGGGATAATGGACCGTTCTTACACAAATATTAAAGAACCAATTAAGCAATCAGCTCCATGGTGGATATGGCTTGGAGGGATATTAGGCGGGTCTTATGTTCTAATAAATGTATATCTAGTTGACCAAATTGGAAATGGACAAACTGTAATCTTTACCTTATTCGGTCAAATCATTGGTAGCTTGATAGTAGAACAATTTGGATTGCTTAATTCTTCAAAAAATCGAGTTAAGCTTATACAAATTTTAGGTTTACTGGTTATGGTAGCTGGTGTTTTTTTTATTCGGGTGTTTTAAATTATTCATGAATATCTTTCTTTGGAAGTAACAAATAAATTTAGTGGTTTTTTATTTTAGGAGGATACTGTTTTATTAGGTTGATGGGTATGGGGCGGTACTCCTAAATGAAGTTAATAATGTTATAGGGGTACCGCCACATGCCCATCAACTTAAGGATAGAAACTCTACGGTTTTCCATTAATTGAAATGAACAAACTTTTAAACAGTATAATCCTCTTAAAAATGAGCATACGAAATAAACCCTAACGGGTTTCATTTTTTTCTTATGCAGCTTTCTTTTGTTTTCTCAATCCATTATACTCATAGACAACACCCATAATATCAAAGATAGTTTTCTTCTCATATCGATGGGATTTCCGGCCATTTTTCTTTAGTAGGGTAAACAGGCGGATTAAAACCTTTGTTATTATACGGGTGTTTCTCTGTATCGCTTGATATAACAGGGATAGATGATCTTGAATCATCCCAATTGCTTTATATTCGCTTAGTTCTCTTTTGTGCTTTTGCAACAGAAGTTGGCGCATCTTAAACATCGTGGAAGAACATATAAAAATGGCAATGAGTTTTCCATACACATGGCATTCTAATCGCTCTTGTTTGATAGTTTGCCAATGATGAATTTGAAATAGAGATTTCCACGTTTTAAATATGATTTCGATCTGCCAGCGGAGGGAGTAAAAATCATGGATTTGTTCCATCGGAACCACTTCCCAAGGCGTATTCGTAACATATATGTTGATACCCGTTAATCGTTTACTCTTTTCTGAAAATGTAATCCCCTTTTTACTTTCGGTATAGCTTTGTTTTTTTCTACGTTCCAGTATTTGTTCCTCTGTTAATCGGTAGATAATTACTCTTGTAAATAATCTTTGATTCTTGCCAATATACGACTCTTTTATTTCATACGTTTGTCCTGGTTTTAACGTGTGCATAATGTTCTCTAAATCAACTTGGATATACTGTGACTGTTTTTTGATTGTCCCATTTCGAAAGTATTCTGGAAATGGATTTTTCGTATAGACGGTATGGTTTAACTTAAGTCTTGATATATAGCACACGCCACGTTGATCCATTTGATCTAAGTCTTCCAATGAAAAATATCCTAAATCACGAATACACAGATCACCCGGCCGTAAGGTATCTAAGCAATCTGTTCCAAATGTTTTATCATTATTTTTTCCAGGACCTACCTGGAAGTTTAAAAACTGTCCGCTGTGTAAGTCATATTCTAATTGAATCTTGATACCTGCAGTTTGTGCACAACCACCTGACCCAGGATATACATGTGCTAAATGTTTCGGTACTTGGAAAATCGTCGCATCTAAAATACGGATTCGTTGAAAATACGTGAGTGCTGCACTTGAAATGGCTGATGTTTTACAAAGTTTACTTTTCCATAATGCAGAAAAAATATATTTCAAAAATTCAACCGCTTTTTTATCAAAGCGTTTATTGAGTCCTTCTGGACTCATAAGAGTGCCTGTGGCGGCGTGTAATTGACTGCATAGTCGAACGAGAGAATCACTCGCTGTACGTTGACTGACCCAGATACATATGGTAGCTAATTCATTTCCTGAAAACTTTCGTTTTCTTTTTACAAAACCTAATTCTTTAGCGAGTTCTTCCAAAAGAGAAGGGGTTAAATGACGATACAGCTCTTCAGAAAATAGTTGTAATTCATCTTGAATTGAAAGATTCATAAAAAATGTCATCCTTTCTAGCTAGCTTTTTAGAAAGAATAACGTTTTTTGACACTTGGGGGTAGTGCAAATTCTTAAGTTGATGGGCATGTGACGGTACCCCATGAATAGGATATTCATAATAATAGTTCCAACCAGATAGATATCTCATGATAAAATAGAAATAAAAGGAAAGATGGTGAAGATTTGAAAAAACCATTAAAAACTTCAACAATTATAGTAACCATTATCACCATTATCGCTTGCGGAATAGGATTTGATTTTTACAATCACTCTTTATCTCCAGATACAATTTATAGTACAGGTATTATAATTATTATTTTTCTTCTTTTTAGTACAAGTATTACCGACAAGTCTAAAAATACTTCTAAGCCAACAAAGAAAAAGGTCCCAGCAATATTTTGGTCTAATATCCTCATAATGATCATTTTATTCGTTGTAATTAGTTTTGTAACTACAGGTCATATATCCATTCAAAATCTAATTTTATTTATGTGCTTAATTATATATGGTGGTTTTGTTATTATTAGCATTCTATCAAAGAAAGGCAAGATATAGATTTATTAACTTCCGAGAACGAGAATTATGTAAATAAGCTGTCCATATGGGCAGCTTATTATTTTTTTGCTTAGCGTGGTTTTTTTCCAAAATGCTGGCGGTACCCCATCCCTATCAAGCTAATAGTTTTAATTACCCCATAACGAAATTTTTAGCATCGTTAACTATTGATAATGATAGGTTATGTTAATAAAAATTGTATGGGTGATATATCATAAGTATTTGTATTTCAAGTTATAAATTGTTATGATAAACTGGTTAATTTAGGGAAATAAAGGAGGGGAAATATGGATTTAATCAAAGAAGTGACTTTATTAAGATATCAATTTAGACTTATGCAAAGTATGATTCAGTCAGATGAATTCCCATTTTATAGATTTGTTATAGATCATGAATTTGAAGAAGAACAAGTAAATGCCTTAAGAAACATTTCAATTGCATTTCATGATCGATTAACTAGAGAAGAAGTTTCGATTTTTGCACAAAACGATCATTTGTTTTCTAAATTTAAACTTCCTTTAGATATGCTATATAGCCCAGAAAAGCCTAATTTAGATGAGTTTAAACTATATATCACTAAGATTTTTTATCAAGAATTTGAATTGAAATACTTATTATTAAGTTTAAAAAAACAATGTATTTTTGTGAATGTCTGTGATTATCTTTTAGAGCAATTAAAAATGAATAATAACGTTTGATTATACAGATATATAAAGTTAGCATAAATAATTATTAAACGGATATTTGGTACCGCTACATCGCTATAAAATTAAGGTTTTGGACTATCCATAAAGTAAAAAAGGCGTTATCCTTTCTGTAGAATTATAGGAAAGGATGGCGTTTTTTATGTCTGTTTCTGTGTCTGATGAATTACAACTATTTGCTCAAGAGATTCAAAGTTTTTTATCTCCAAATACCTTACGGGATCTTGCTAGAGATGTTGGTTTTGTACAACGAACTAGTAAATACCAAGCAAAAGATTTAGTCGCTTTATGTATATGGATGAGTCAAAATATCGCTACAACCTCTTTAGCTCAGTTATCTAGCTGTTTAGAATCATCCACAGAAGTACTCATCAGTCCAGAAGGACTGAATCAACGGTTTAATACATCAGCAGTTCAGTTTTTACAACATATATTGACTAACCTTCTAAATAAAAAATTAACTTCATCTATGCCACTTTCTTCTCCATACACCTCTGTTTTCAAGCGTATTCGCATTTTAGATTCCACTGCATTTCAGCTTCCAGATATATTTTCAACCATTTATCCTGGGGCTGGAGGATGTAGCCATACTGCTGGGATGAAAATTCAACTTGAATATGACCTATTAAGCGGACAATTCCTACATATCCATACAGGTCCAGGGAAACAACATGATCGAACCTATGGTTCTCTGTGTGTTCCAACTGTAACACCAAATGATTTATGTATCCGTGATTTAGGGTATTTTCATTTGAAAGATCTTCAACATATACAAGATAAAAAGGCTTACTATATCTCTCGTATTAAATCCAATACACGTATTTATCAAAAAAATCTCACACCTGATTATTTTCAAGATGGAAGAATCAAGAAAGGTACAGAGTATATACAGATAGATATGGAGGTATTAATGAACTCTCTCCAACCAGGACAAACCTATGAAATATCCGATGCTTATGTAGGAATGACTGATAAAGTACCAACTCGTGTGATTGTTCATCGACTTACAGATGAACAACAACAAAAACGATTGCAAGATCAAGCTGTAAGAGAGAAAAAGAAAGGAATAAAGTATTCCCCTCGTAGTAAACGTCTCAGTGGTATCAATGTATATATGACAAACACCTCTACAGATACTGTCCCGATGGGACAAGTACATGATTGGTACTCTTTACGTTGGCAAATCGAGATTTTATTTAAAACATGGAAATCATTCTTTCATATTCACCATTGTAAAAAAATAAAACGAGAAAGATTAGAATGCCATTTGTATGGGCAACTGATCGCCATTCTCCTCTGTTCTTCTACTATGTTTCAAATGCGTCAACTACTTCTTATGAAAAAGAAACGAGAGCTGAGTGAATATAAGGCCATATATATGATTAGAGATTATTTTTTTCTTATTTATCAAGCCATACAGAAAGACACCCAAGAATTATCAAAGATTCTCATTCGCCTGTTCAACCTCCTACAGCAAAATGGGCGAAAATCTCACAGATATGAGAAGAAAACAGTCTTTGATATATTAGGTGTCGTTTACAATTCTACCATTTCTGAAGATCAAGCGGCCTAATTCAAAAAATGAAACCCGATAGGGTTTATTTCGCATGCAAACCTTTAAATTTTCTAAGCCTGGCTTTTAGAAAAAAGAAATAATCTCTACTATACTTGATATTGTATAATCTTAGCTTGATAGTGATGTGGCGGTACCCCATGCCCATCAACCTAACAGAACAGGTTGCCCCCAAAACGATAAAAATGAACTTCATTGCTATAAAAGACTCTAATTTTTCGTTTTGGGGGCATTATAAAATTTTAACTTGATGGTGGTGGGAGATACCCCTTCAAAGGAATTTCCTCTTTAATGTCGAAATATTTCGTTAAAACGAGAATCAAGGAGAGAGGAAAATGGATAAGGAATTTTTCAGCAAACATTTTAGTCTTGAAAAAGTTAGTGAAGGGATATACGTTGCAATAGCAAGAGAAGGCAGTGGTGCCGTAGCAAATGCAGGCTTTATTGATTTAGGAGATAAAACAATAGTTTTTGATACATTTAACACACAACAAGCTGCTGAAGATTTAAAATATATTGCAGAAAAAATAACCAATCGACCCGTGACATGGGTTGTAAATAGTCATTGGCATGGAGATCATATTCGAGGTAACCAAGCATTTAAGGAAAGTAATATTATTTCAAGTCAAGTTACATATGAAAAAATGAAGGATATTCATCCATCGAGAATCAATAAGCAGAAAAATGATATACAAGGTCTAAGAAATTATATTCATTCTTTAAAAGATCAAATAAATCAAACCAATGACCCTAAGTTAAAACATCAAATAAACTTTCTAAGCGAATTGGAAGTTTCATTACCAACTTTGAAATTAGTTTTACCTCAAAAAACATTTTGTGATGCAATAACGTTTCGTGGAATTGAGCGTAGTGCACAGCTTTTCACATTAGGTGGTGGACATTCATTTTGTGATGCAGTTCTCTATATTCCAGAAGAGAAAGTAATATTCATGGGTGATTTATTATTTGTTGATTGCCATCCAACATTTTTTGAAGAATCGAATCCTGAGAATTGGATTCGCATTTTGGAAAAGGTTAGCGATATGGATGTTGAGATAGCAATTCCAGGACATGGTTCAATTGGAACGAAAATCCGCATTTTAGAATTAATAGACTATATAACTGATTTAACTGTAATTGCACGAGAAAAAGACCATATCGAAGATATTAAAGTACCTAACAACTACAAAAATTGGGGTTCTCCAGAGGTTTATCAACAGAATTTTAAAATGCTAAAAGGAATATTGGAATGTTAAATCATATAGAAATCCCTTTTACATTCCACAATATGGGGTCCCGCCCATCGCTATTAAGCTAATAAAAAGAAATACCCTCAAAATGAAAATATACGTTATTCTTTCTGTAGAATCATAGGAAAGGATGGCGTTTTTTGTATGTCTATTTCTATATCTGATGAATTACAACTATTTGCTCAAGAGATTCAAAGCTTTTTATCTCCAAATATCTTACGAGATCTTGCTAGAGATGTTGGTTTCGTGCAACGAACCAGTAAATACCAAGCAAAAGATTTAGTCGCTTTATGTGTATGGATGAGTCAAAATATCGCTACGACTTCTTTAACTCAATTATCTAGCTGTTTGGAAGCATCAACAGAAGTGCTCATCAGTCCAGAGGGATTGAATCAACGATTTAATCAAGCGGCCGTCCAATTTTTACAACACCTATTAGCTGAACTACTAAACCAAAAATTGACCTCATCTATGCCGATTTCTTCTCCACATACTTCTATTTTCAAGCGTATTCGTATTTTAGATTCAACTGCATTTCAACTTCCAGATCCCTTTTCTTTCGTTTATCCAGGTGCAGGAGGATGCAGCCATACAGCGGGAGTAAAGATTCAGCTCGAGTATGATTTATTAAGTGGACAGTTCCTTCATATTCATATAGGTCCAGGTAAACAACATGATCGAACCTACGGTTCCCTGTGTGTCCCAACTGTAACAGCGAATGATTTATGTATCCGAGATTTAGGCTATTTTCATTTGAAAGATCTTCAACATATACAAGAGAAAAAGGCTTATTATATTTCACGTATCAAATCGAATACACGTATTTATCAAAAAAATCCTAACCCTGATTATTTTCAAGATGGCAGAATCAAGAAAGGTACAGAGTATATCCAGATAGATATGGAGGCTTTAATGAACTCTCTTCAACCAGGACAAACATGTGAAATATTCAACACTTATGTAGGAATGACTGATAAAGTCCCAACTCGTGTGATTGTTCATCGGCTAACAAAAGAACAACAACAAAAACGATTACAAGATCAAACTGTAAGAGAAAAAAAGAAAGGAATGAAGTATTCCGCTCGTAGCAAACGACTTAGCGGTATCAATGTATATATGACAAATACTCCTACAGATATTGTCCCAATGGGACAAGTACATGATTGGTATTCTTTACGCTGGCAAATTGGCGTGTCCAGATAAGGACACATTATCTAGTTGGTGAAAGTCCAATCGGGGGAATAGACTCCACTCCCGTAGCCTGAGAGGCGCCATGAAGTGAAAGCGACATGGCGAAGCCCTCTGACATCACATGCAAAAGGCATGTGGGCAAATCTCCAGGTTGTAACGTACAGTGAACGTAGATGTAGCCTCGTTACACGCAATTCCGGTGGCTGAGACGGTCGATAACGTGCGAAAGCAGCAAGAACTGACCGAAACGAGTCTGGAACGGCAGTTCTCACCGGCGGGGTATCAGCGGCGACATGGAGAGAAAGATAATGTGGAAACTGGAGAAGCCCTCGACACCCGATGAAGAAACCTCATCGAGGAGACCGTCTCTATAACCGCGATCGGGAAGTGAGAACGGTAGGTGTCAGGGTGGCGGAACGGATCGTAGTACCAGAGATCTGCGTGCAGCAAAACGCGCGGGGAGGAAAGGGTCCGAACCTGTAAACATTTCGTATGACTAAAGGAGGCAAGGGTGCCATGACAAAAACACCCATCACTTTGCAGGAACTAAGGCAACGAATCTATCGAAAGGCGAAGTCTGAACCTACGCACCGGTTTTGGGGGTTATTTACCCACATTACCAAAATGACAACCCTTCACGAAGCATATCAACAGGCGAGGAAAAACAACGGTGCTCCAGGCATTGATGGAAAAAGTTTTGCTGATATAGAACTAGAAGGAGTTATCCCATTCTTAACGGGTATTCAAGAGGAATTGCAAGCTGGAATATACCGACCACAATCCAATCGAAAAGTAGAAATCCCAAAGGCAAACGGCAAAATGCGAACTCTGCAAATTCCGTGTATACGAGATCGTGTAGTACAAGGAGCGCTAAAACTCATATTAGAAGCAATTTTTGAAGCTGATTTCTGTCCAAACTCGTATGGGTTTCGACCGAAACGCTCTCCACATCAGGCATTGGCAGAAGTACGACGCAGTATATTACGCCGTATGACCATAATAATTGATGTTGATTTGTCACGCTACTTTGATACAATCCGACACAACATATTATTGGAGAAAATCGCGAAACGTGTCCAAGACCCACAGGTTATGCATCTTGTAAAACAGGTAATTAAGGCAGCAGGAAAGATCGGTGTCCCGCAAGGGGGGCCATTTTCTCCACTAGCCGCGAACATTTACCTCAATGAAGTGGATTGGACATTTGATGCCATTCGACGCAAAACAGCTGAGGGCAATTACGAAGCTGTAAACTATCACCGTTTTGCCGACGATATAGTTATCGCTGTAAGCGGACACTCTAGTAAAAGTGGATGGGCTGAACTGGCATTACGACGACTGTGGGAACAGTTAAAGCCTTTGGGAGTTGAACTGAATCTGGAGAAGACTCAGATGATCAATGTCCTAAAAGGAGAATCCTTCGGATTTTTAGGATTTGACCTGAGACGAATACCGAACCGAAATAAGAATGGATTCTTCGTTTTCATGATCCCGAAGAAGAAAGCTCGCACGACAGTGAAAGCAAAAATTCGCGAACTCATTCAAAACGCAGGAGCGAAGCCAGCACAAGACTTAATAAAACAAATCAATGCCGTACTAACTGGATGGGTGAACTACTTCCGGATTGGGAACTCTAGTCAAGCTTTCAGTGAAGTACGTGATTATACGGAGATGAAAATTCGCACATTGTTAACGAGAAGGAAACGAAGACGAAAGCGTAGCATCGGATGGCAGAGATGGAGTAACGAATATCTCTATGGTGTACTGGGGCTCTACTGGGACTGGAAAGTCCTTCCCCTGAAAAGTGCAGAGAGTTTTCGATGAAAGTGTCTGCCATTTGATAGGTCTCATAACCCTTTTGATGAAGTTTATGGGGTGAGCTGCTTGTGAGGGAAAACCTCACGAGCAGTTCTTATGGGGAGAGGCTGGAAACGGGTCACAATTGATACCGCGCCAGTCTTTTACCCGACAGATTATATTTAAAACATGGAAATTTGATTACCGTATGTGCATTTAAATCTATTTCCAATCCTTACACCTAATTAATTTATACATTTTTATATATAAATTTTATTAACTGAAAGGTACCTTGTAAATACAAATTTATGGAACTACTAATATCAAAATCCATTGAAATATAAAATCTTAATATATATCTTATAGGTAATTTAGTAACTGAATAATTTCTTTTTTAAATTCTGGACTTGCTAGTTTCAATAATTTAGGGACTTCTCTAAAGTGTTTTACAAGGGCTCTGTTAATTTTATTAGAGTAATTTTTTTTGTCCCCTGTGAGTAAGTCTACAATGTCGTTTTTCAATGAAGTACTCACTTTCCCCCATAAAAATTCTGATTCTGCCTTGTGTTTATCAATAAATTTTTTTACTTGATTAATAAAAGGATCATTTTTATGCTGAATAGCATCTTGTAACTGTGTAATAGTCATCACTTCTGCTTGAAGAGATTGGTTCATAGGAGCTGGATTAGTATTTTCGGCAGCACTTACACTTGTTGCGAAAACTCCAATACCACTACATCCAATCATACTGGCCAACGCGATTCCTGTACATTGTTTTACAAATGATTTTGGTTTTCTTGCTTTCATAATAAATCTGCCTCCCATATTAATAATTCGTCTTACAGGTAAATGTTACCATATAAATTAATAGCTTGCGCATGTCGAATGTTACAATACAGTTAAATATAAGAATTTTATAATGAATTATTATAACTTCAATTGGAAACAGTGGTTTTGAAATTGAGTCATTTTATAGGATTCTGGTGCAAAAACTTCAGAATAATTACAATAAATCTATAAAACTTGGACATACTGATACTATTACTCTAGAAAGGGTGTGTGATTCGGATGGAAAAGGAAAAGTTTTTTCAAATGGAAGCATTATCAACCAAACATTATTTTGTTAACAGTGAGATGGTACCTGCGGTACAACTTGAGTTTTCGTAATGTAGTGGAAAGGATGGAAAAGTGCGGTTTATCGATGGCTCACACAACGATTATGCGTTGGGTTCATCAATATGGACCGGAATTAGATGAAAGAGTACGGCGTCATCTTAAGACAATAAATGACTCATGGAAAGTCGATGAAACATATATCAAAATAAAAGGTCAATGGATGTATCTATATCGTGCAGTGTATTCCAAAGGAAGCACGATTGATTTTTATCTCAGTGAAACAAGAGACACAAAGGCTGCAAAGCGCTTCTTCAAGAAAGCTTTGCGGTCTTTTCATGTTTCTAAACCTCGCGTCATTACGGTGGATAAGAATCCAGCTTATCCTATAGCAATTGAACAATTGAAAAAGGCGAAAAGCATACCTGACAGTATGCAACTTAGACAACAGAAATACTGGAATAACATAGTGGAACAAGATCATCGTTTTATCAAGAAGCGAGTTCGTTCTATGTTAGGATTGAATTCACTTCGTACAGCTACTTTAATTTTAAGTGACATCGAAGCTATGCATATGATGAAAAAAGGGCAACTTCACTAAAGGGTGAAATCTGCCCGAAGTGAAGCTGAATTCATTCATAGATTGTTTGGATTAGCTGTTTAATCTCCCTGTTAACAGGATATTGCAGTTCTATGGTTGTAGTAAAGTGTTTTTGCATCAGAACCAAAATTATTGCCTCTGGATTCTTTACTTAAATTTGCTCTACACAAGTTATAAATATAAATAGTAATAAAAGAGTTATTCGTAATCTAATTTTAAGTTTGTATTTTATATTGAAAGAGTAGAGGGGAAATAAGAGGTCCATATAAAGTCTAGAGAAGCTGTTGATAACAAAGAAAACAATTTCACATTAAATTCGAGTTTAACGTAACCAACAATTGTAGGAATCTAAAATTTTCATGTATATCCATCAAGAGAGAGTATGTATATACCAATTATAGAAGGATTTAAATTATGTATTTTTTACATAATAAAATCAAATTTAAAAAGAATAATAAATAGCGTTTAAATCTTAAGTATGTAAAAAGATAAAAGTTCAACAATGTAAAATTGCTGAACTTTTATTCCTTATTCTTTCCTATTCTGCCTAAACTATCTTTAATAGTTGTTTCCCCAAGTTGTGTATATAGCAAAGCTGTATCTTGACTCGTATGTCCAAGTTGCTGCATGACTTGTAATGAGTCTTTCTCTTCCATATATAATTTATTTGCCAATGTATGTCTTAATTTATGAGGAGACATTCTTTTTCCATAAGCCTTAGTATATTTTTCTACTATATCTTGGATAGCCCTAACTGAAAGAGGCTGTGCAGTATGTTTATATTTTGATAGAAACACATTTTTTAATTCTTTCCCTGGAGCGTATTTGTTATCTCGAATTTCCATATATTTTTCAAGATCATTTAATGCAATTGGGGTAATCCATACAGAATCTTCTTTGTTTCCTTTTCGGATTACATCAATGAGTCTTTCTTTTAAGTTTATATCTTCCATGCGAAGATCCGCCAATTCACTTACACGAATGCCACTGCCAAGAAAAAGAGAGAGGATTGCTACGTCGCGATCTTTATCTCTTAGGAAATAGAACAACTGATGTTTTGTTAAAGATTTTTCATGCTCATACTTAACATAATTTAAAAACTCTTGATCATCATTATTATGAAATATTTTAGATCTCATACGTTTTGCACGGGCATTTAATGTTTCTTTATCTTTATGAATTTCGATTTTAGCCATTACATTTCTATAAAAATAACATTCTCCATCTTCGTTCTCTGATAGGGAGGTAAGGTATTTAAATAAAGATTTTAAGGCTGAAATTTTCCTGTTAACAGAAGAATTCTGCATATTCTGTTGTAGTTTTAGAAATCTCATAAAGTTCTCAACATCTTTTTTCTTTAAATTCTCCAAATCAGCGAAGGATATGTCTTTAATGGGTTTTAATTCAATAACTTGTTCAGATAATAGCCAATTAAAGAAGACTCTAAAATCATATACATAATTCAGTAGGGTGGAGGGAGAGGCATCATGCAATTCTTTGTACTCCACAAATTCTTCTATGTAAAAGGGCATTTCATTAAGATTTTCGTATAATTTTTTACGATGTACGGATTTTTGACGTTGTTTGCTGTAGTCCATAAAAATCACCTCATATATAATATAACAGAAAAAAGAGGCGAACACAAGTTCGCGTTAAATTCAATTTTTACACAAACTTATTTACATAATTAAATTATGAAATACTAAAATATGTTCAAAACTGAATGGTACAGTGTAGTTAGTCAAATGAAAATTATAGCTAACTATGTGATAAATTTGTATAAGACCATAAAATTCAGTGCAAAAATTACATATAAATGCATGTAAAATAAAACAATTTTTATATATAAATTCATACAAAAAATTAATATATAAAAACAGTTTAAAATTCGTTATTTAACATGAATTGGTTAATTTAAGCATGATTATGAGGGGTTAATTAGATGAACTTAAGAAAAAATCTTATAAATTAAAATGTAATTTACTATAAAAAATATTAATGACTAACTTAGCATTTAATGATTTCTATATAAAGCATGAATTATATAGGCACATACAAATATAAAGAAATTCATGCTAACGAGCTTAAAATACCTAAATACTGTATTAGATTTTTATTTAACTATCTTATTGTTCGTAAAATTGGTATTTCGTGCGAAGTTGTGAGTGTTTATTTTTCCACCCTTTTATAAAGCTATCATATACCTTACTTTTCATCAGTATTAATGTCTTTTAGTTTCGGGTACAGTCAGCTATACATATTAATATTGATTAAATGCTTGCTTATAGAACTTATCCAATATATAACATTTTAATGCAAAACAGTTTGCTTTAACTCCTTAAAACTAAATAGTTGGTGTATTTTTCAAAATTTAATTGTTGTGATGTCGAAATAGAGCATTTCCTTTAATTCTTTTTATTGTAGTCGGTTTAGCTAAGCGTTCCGCTAAATATTATTTAAATGCAGATTTCAAAATGTAACTACTAAATTTTTCTTTCTGTCTCAATGATATAAGTATTCTTTTCATTTTGAGATTTATTCACTTGTTTTTTATAAATCCCTATTAGATATGTTATGTAAACTGTTTAAAAGTAATTTATTGTAAATCCCTTTATATAGCCATTTTTCAAGTCAAATTCCTCCCCTACTTTACCACTCGGTGTATCCTCATTCTGTATGCTTTCTGCTTCATGTAAGTGCAAATCCGTACATCCGCATTCATCATGATATATGCTAAATCAATTCTTTATTTTTTTAGATTCATATATTCTTCTAAAGTTAGCTTTTCTTGATATATACTCTCAGCGATATCTCCTACATAACGAATATGCCAAGGTTCATATGCATAACCTGTTATACTGTCCTTACCTTTTGAGTAACGAATGATAAACCCTGCTCGCTGTGTGTTATCCCTCAACCATTTTCCTTCCTTCGTATTTGCAAAGGCTAGCTCTAGTTCATTGTTTGCACTTTTAGAAGAAACATCTATAGGTAACATATATCGTTGTATTTCTTTAGGTATCATCATTATTATAAATAGCAAATACATCCTGTAAATCAGTACTCTTAAAAAGTCTAACAATTAATCTTTCTGTTGTGATTTCCAAGTTAGCTTTCCTCCCTTACATTCGTTCTACAAATCATTTTTTATAGTAATTAAACCTCCTTCTTAGATTTCACCTAGAAGATTACATATTTCATCATATTAAATTAAAATCCTTCTTCCACTAACTGCACCGTTAGCTACATAAGAAAAAGAGCTACAATCGCAGCTCTTAAATTACTATTGCATCAATGTGCTTGTACTCAAAAATCAACAATAAAGTTATTTAATTTGAGCTCAATGCCTTCTATCTATTAGTAATAATTTATTAGTTCCCACGCCTTTCATGCATCTCTATTTTTTATTGAGTAAATCTTTACCTCAAACTTACATTGCTTTTGATTATATTTTTTGATGTAATTTGTCGATGGTCTCTACTTTTCTAACATTCTATGTAGAGTATTTTGGGCTATTCGATTTACATATTACGTTCGTGGTTATGTCATCTCATGCTGTTTTGATTTTCACTAGCCTATCTACTATATTGCTAGAAATCATATTTTACATATTAGATAGGCTAGAATTTTCAGTACCGAATTCAAATAATAAATAGAAAGTTACATGTATTGTACATTCTACATTCTTAAGATATTATGCAAGGAGTACAAACGATGACAAAAGAAAAATACGTGCTGCCGCTTAGAAAATCATTCGAGAAGTACCAGCGGAAGAAGAAAATAACGAAAAATTAAAGTGAGGTTCTCCCTCACTTTTTTCTATGCACTCATAAAGAATATAGATTTTATTCTTTTATAGTTTAATTCCTCTAAATAGCCCAATTACACGCAGTACTTTTACGCAAAGGATACACTTATTAGTTCATTTCTTTCCATTCTTGTTCCAAAATACTGTATAGAAGGGAATCACGCCAGCCATCTTTTAATAATATACACTCACGAATCCTTCCCTCTTTCGTCATTTCATTTTTTTCTAACACTTTTTTCGAACCTATATTTCTTGGATCGCAAGTCGCAAAAATACGATGAAGATTTAATTCCTCAAATCCAAATATAATCAGCAACCTTGCTACTTCCGTTGCAAGTCCCATTCCCCAATAATCTGGATTTATGTTATACCCTATTTTTCCCTCCCTATTAGTAAAATCTCGAATCTTAATCTCACCTGCCCCTACCACTCTTTCGTAATCCAATTCAACCAATGCAAAAGAAAATCGACTTCTCGGGACCTTACTTGCATCTTGAAGAACTTGGTTTACAAATTCTTTTGTTTCCGTTTCCGAATTAGGGCCCCATGCTTGGTATCGGCACACAATGGACTTTGATGTGTATATATGTATATCCTTCCAATCATTTTCTTCGATTTCTCGTAGTTTAAATCTATTATGTATTATGTTATGAACCATCTAATTCCCTCCATTAACTTATCTTAATTACAACATGAAAAAAATCGTAAATCCACTGATACTATTTATCTAGTAAAAGAGAATCAGTACATATAACCTTTGTACGTTTCTTCAAACATCTTACTCGAAATTGATCCTACATATTTGAATGTTCCATACCAGAAAATAAGTTCTTGTAGAGATTTGTCAAACACTGTACACTGAATACGTGCCGTCTTTGCCCTTCTCTTTTTAGAGGAGGTGACAATAGAACGTGGAGAATACTAGAACCACCCGTAAACGTTCAGAGAGAGAAAAGAAACGTAAGCGTCTTTTTTCTTTTGGCACAATCGTTACAGCATTCAGTTTCCTTAGAAATATACATTACTTTTTTACCAAAAGTGAAATAGGTAAGGGTATAACTGAATATGTAAGACATCTTCTTAAATAAAAAAGTGCCGCTATAAGTAGCGACACTAAGACCAGTTTGTAGTTATGATTGGGTTCCAAGGTGAAGTACTGACCATACTTTCATTGCACACGACCAATGCAGTATCATTTTGAAGTGCAAAGACGTTGAAACCCAGCTTACTACTCTATATAGTATTGCGACATGCAGTGCTTTTATTCCTGTCTGCGTACGAAAAAAAGCCTTGGTGACCAAACCAAGACTTTTCAAAAAGCTTACGACCTATCAATAGAACGAGAATCAGAACCACCCGACTTCTTGTTCGTTATAATCTAGCTTACACCCTTATTGTACTATACGTTTTTTATATTTTCAACAGTCTGCATTCCTTTCACGCAATATTCATACTTCTAATACTGAAGGTTACCTTACACGACCTCTATCCATTGAAGATTCACGTCACACTGTACATGCTTCATAGAAAAGATACAATAACATTACTATTTTTTAGTCTGTAGCTTGGTATACAATAAGAATATCCAAATACTAGGAGTGATCAGGATGACAAGTACTTTACTACTATTAGCTCTTACTTTGTGCGGAATAAGTGGACTATTCTCTCTAATTAAGAAACTAACTACACCAAAACAAGATGAGGCTAAACGTTTAATTATTATCGAATCATTGTCTATATTAGGAGTTGCATGGATAGGTATTGGACTATTCTTGTAACATACTTACACATTAATTTCGTTACGAATGAATAAAACTCATTATTCCGTCAATAATACGGATAGGCATTAGCCAAAACTCATTTAAAGTCCTTAGTCTTTCTCTTTTCCCCTTGGAGATTCCTTGACCTGGAGCAGTTAGCTTTACTAACAGCTCCTTTTTTGTATCTGTAAATGCATGATTTGATTTGCATTTGTTTGAATTGCATACAGAATGCTTTCCTAAAGTAATCGGTACATAAAATTCCATTCTATATGAAGACTACCTGTGTAATGTACCAAGCAACTCCTGCTCGTGCATTTACTCTATTAAACTAGATCCTATTTTCACTTCACCTTCTCTACGAAACTTATCCCCATTCTCTATACGACCCAGTTTCCAGTCGTACGGATATTCATCATTATGTAGTTTTTGTAGTATGTATTTATTTCCTCTTTACCTTTAATTCTAAGTCCATATGTCGACTCTCCCAAGTATGCGTATTGAATGTTTCCTGCCTAAAATCAATATACTACTTTGAAATTATTTGAGTGTTAATTCTTTTTATCTAGTATCTATTCCCTATGTGATAATTATAAATTGTAATTAGCTATAAGCATTCCATTTATCACTTTGATATAACGGTTGACCTGTGTTCCAGTCGCACATAATCCATTCCACCGTTCCACTCCCAGCATCTTTAAACTGCATTTGAACTTCTACCTTATCCGTTGTAACATGAAAAACATCCATTGCTGGACTCTTCTACTCTTTCATACGGACTTTTTATGATATGTATGCAGGATTCACCCATACATATACCGAAACCCCAATAGGGAATCATTCCACTAATTACCATCCCCATTTCATACCATTACATTTTGGAGGTTAAACAGGATGAAAAAAAAGAAGTTACAAAAATCAGCACTTTCTTTTACCCTACTCTTTTTTTTAGGTATTTCTTCTTTTCCGCTTACAACAACCATTCATGCGGATACACAAGGGGCACAAACTGCAGAAAAGAAACAAGTCTCTTTAACGGAGCGTACGTCATTATTTTTTGACTATCTCCAGCAAGGTAAATATGCAGAAGCACTTCAGTTGACGTCTGCTGCTTTTCAATCCAAGTTTACGGCAAACATATTACAAAACTGGTGGACACAAAGTGGCGGGAGCAGGATTACAAGCATGGGAACACCTGTTATTAAAGAACGAAACTTAGTCCATCAAACGGTTGAAATTCCAGGAGCTATCGAAGGAACTACTATTCCACTACTCCTTAAATTCACGCCTGGCGGCAAAGTTGATGAAGTTGGCGTAAGGACGATGCAACAGAAATCTTATACCATCCCGCATCCTAGTTATGACCAACCTGATTCCTACCAAGAACGTGAAATCGTAATTGGAAATACTACATACCCGTTACCAGCCACATTAACGGTTCCAAAACATAAACCTGGCGAAAAAGTGCCTGTTGTTGTTCTTGTTCACGGTTCGGGTCCGCAAGATCGTGACAGTACAATTATGGGAGCTAAAATCTTTAGAGACCTTGCAGCCGGTCTTTCATCAAGCGGTATCGCAGTGTTACGTTACGAGAAACGTTCCTTAGAACACGGTTTTAAAATGAGTGCAGAACCTGCTACATTAGACCAAGATACTACAGATGATGCCATATATGCAGCGAAATTAGCAGCGCAGCAGGAAGGTATTGACCCAGGTAACATTTTCATTCTCGGACATAGCCAAGGAGCTGGGACCATGCCGCGTATACTAAGCAAAGCACCTTCATCTCTTGTAAGAGGAAGTATTTTAATGGCACCTCCTGCACGTCCTTTTACTGACATGCTCCTTGATCAGTATCAGTACCTCGGGGCACCTAAGGATTTTATTAATGAACTAAAAAAACAATTCGCTTATATTAAGGATCCTACTTTTGATCCAAATCACCCACCAGCTGGTTATAATTATCCTTCTCCACATTTCATGTATGATGTGACTCGTTGGCGTCCAGTTGAGGAAGTGAAATCACGAAAAGAGCTATTACTGATTCTGCAAGGCGCACGTGATTATCAAGTAACTGTAAAAGACGATTTTACGAGATGGCAAGAAGGGCTTTCAAGCCGCAGTAATGTTCAGTTCAAAGAATATCCGAAATTGAATCACATCTTCACGGAGGGCAACGGGGAATTCAGTCACCCTAGTGAATACGAAGTCCCTTCCAATGTTCCTGCGTATGTCATCCAGGACATCGTTACATGGGTCAATGAGACAAAGAAATAAGAAAACAACAAAAGCCATCATGCAATCATCATTTCGTGATGGCTTTTGTGATATTAAAACATGTCATATCAGAAATTAATCGCTTCTATGAATTGATATTTTTACAGCGCTTATATGCTTCATATCTTGCTATTCCTGGTCCGTCAGTGCAAGAATACAAAATTTATTTCGATATGTAAGAATGCATATTATTTCTCTTGGATGTTATGATATACTCTCTTTGTGAGCTGATACGATATTTCTTTAGATTGGAAAACTAAAACCTCATTAACCCAAGTTGGGGGCGCCATTTGGCGTCTTTTTTTAGTTTTGCTCCATAGGCATTTAGCTTAGATATTGAAGTAACCCCAAAACAAAAAATAAGCTGCCCATTTGGAAAACTTATGTACATCATTTTCGAATGCGGGAGTTCCATCTTTCAACACTAACCTATTAAATAGGGTTAGATGTATAAACTATATTAGTATCGGAATACTCTCGACTTGGGGTTACCGTAAATGCTTTCTCCTAATCATCCATATCGATAAATGACTTACTTCTGATCAATTTACCTTTGTAGTTCTTCGTTTAAAAGGAGCTAGTTTTACATACGATAAAGCACTAAAAAAACTGTGCACAAAAACCTGCATGGTAACAAGTTTTTGGCACAGTTCTATTATTTAATCCCTTTCATAAGTACCTGAATCTTTGGAGCCATGAAATATAAAATAACACTTAAAACAATGGATACTCCGCCAATTACACCGAAATAAATAATCTCTGTTTCAGGATTATATAATCGAACAAGCTGCGCATTGATAGCTTGTGCAGATGCACTGGTTAAGAACCATAGACTCATTGTTTGAGCAGAGAACGCTGCTGGAGCTAGTTTTGTAGTAATAGATAAACCTACAGGTGATAAACAAAGTTCCCCGATTACGACTAGAAGAAAACTAATGACTAACCAAATTGGGCTAACAAGGGATTCGGTACCATGGATATATGCAGGAATAATCATCACTAAGAATGATAAACCAGCAAATAATAAACCGATAGCAAATTTATTTGCTGTACTTGGTTGGCGTGAATTCAGCTTTACCCAAAGCCAAGCAAATACTGGTGCTAGTAAAACAATATAAATAGGGTTTAAAGATTGGAACCATGAAGACTGAACCTCCAATCCTGCAAAGTTTAACTGCGTACGTTGATCAGCATAACTAGCTAAGATGATTGCTCCCTGCTCTTGAATCGCCCAAAACATTGTAGCAGCGATAAATAGTGGTATGTAAGCAATTAAGCGAGATTTTTCAACTTCTGTCGTCTTTGGACTACGGTACATAAAGACAAAGTAGCCTGTTGGAATTAGAATACCTAAGATACTTACAAGTAAAGTAAATCGATCAATCGTTAAAATACCTGTTGGAATTGTTAACACACCAACTAGTGCAATTGCGATAATACCAATACTAAACTGTATAAGGACCTTTTTTCTTTCCTTGTCTGTTAAAGGATTTGGTACTTGCGTTCCTGCTAATCCTAGATTTTTCTTTTTCGTAAGAACATACATAATTAATCCAAATAACATACCAATTGCAGCCACACCAAAACCTAAGTGAAAGTTATACTTTTGACCGAGTGTTCCAATCACAAACGGAGATAATAGAGCCCCTAAATTAATACCCATATAGAAAATACTGAAACCTGAGTCACGTCTAGTGTCTGTTTCGCTATATAAATCACCAACAATACTAGATACATTCGGTTTTAATAACCCTGTTCCAAGTATTAAAAATACCATTGAGATAAATAATGTACTAACCGTGCCTGGTAGAGCTAAGATGAGATGACCAATCATTATTAAAACGCCACCCCAAAATATTGTTCTACTTGAACCTAATAGGCGGTCAGCAATCCACCCACCAATAATGCCAGACATGTAAACTAACGAACCATAGATAGCCATAATGGATGCAGCTGTGGCGTGATCCATCCCTAAGCCACCTTTAGAAATGGAATAGTACATATAGTAAAGTAATATTGCTCTCATTCCATAGTAAGAAAATCGCTCCCAAAATTCTGTAAAGAATAGGGTAAATAGCCCTTTTGGATGTCCAAAGAAACCATTTTGTGGAACGGTGCGAATGATATCGCTTTTGTTAAGCTTCTCCATACAAATACACTCCTAATATACAAATATAATAATTCATTTTTAAGTATATACCAAAAAATAGAAAATTTAAATAAATTTTTATTTGTGTAATAATTAGATTTTTGAGAAAAAACTAATTTATGTGTTGTTTTCGATGATAATTTTATGTAAATTATATAATATATATATAATAATTCTGATAGTGATATTGTACAAATATAAATACAAATATAGGAGGATTTATATATTGGCAATGAAAGCAGTTACGATAGAAGAAATTTATCAAGAAATATTGGATGGCAAAAGGAAACGATTCCCTCCAAATACTTGGAAAGAAGATTTGGATAATAAACTCGCCCGCAGAGTAATCACATATTTATTACACAGTATCTTAAAATGGGATAAGGAAGACATCATGTAAATGTCAAGATAAACATGTACATTTTCGCTTGTTTAAGCATGTACAAAATCAATCATTTTCTTTGCTAAAATGATCTTTAATTCGATAGGATTGTCCTACAATACTGACCACCGTGGCATGATGTAAGACACGATCTAGTATGGCATTGGCGAGTTTAGGGTCCTGGAATACTTCGTCCCAAGACTTGAAGTTGATATTGGTCGTTAGGATGGTACTACGCTTTTCATAACGCATATCGATTAATTGAAAGAATAATTTTGCATCCTCCGGATCAATAGGCAAGTACCCAATTTCATCAATAATAAGTAATTTGTATTTTGTATAGTGCTTTAAACGAGATTCTAGGCGATTCTCAATCTTGGCACGTTTTAAATTTTGAAGTAAATCATGACATTTAATAAAATAAGTACTTGTTCGCTTTTTAGCTGCTGCTATACCAATAGACGTGGCCAAATGGGTCTTACCAACACCACTAGGTCCTAAAAATACTATGTTTTCTTGTTGCTCTAAGAAACGTAGAGAAATAAAATCTAAGATTTGTTGTTTATTAATACTCGGCTGGAATTCGAAATCAAACTCATCAACCTCCTTTCTATGAGGAAATGCGCCCATTTTCACCATAGAATGAATCATATTTTGTTCTCGTACATCAATCTCATAGTTTGTCAGTTTAACAAGTGTCTCTACGAAGGATAATTCATTATTAATGCTAAAATCGACTACGTCACCTAAATGTTGTGCCATTTGTTTTAATTTTAAATACTCTAGGTTTGTTGTTAATTGTTGATAGCTATTCTTCATTTCTATATACCTCACCAATTACTGATAAATTTTGTTTCGCCAAATTGTCAATGTTCGGATATTTAGGTAGTGACTTAGCCAATGCTTTTTTATAATGTTCTTCTTTATAATTGAGCTTAGATTGGCTGATTTTATGTTGTACAATTAACTTCATGTTATGATAAACATATATTTGATTATCATATACTTGTAAACCGACGGTTTTACCTTGATATTCAGCTGGAACTGAGTATTGATTCGATTTGTAAGATATCATGCCTGATGTATTAACTTTTACAAGTTTATGCTTAATCATATAGGAATCTCTTATCGCGCTCTTCGGGAGTGGTTGTAGGAGATTCTTTTCCTGTTTTAGGGCAAACACTGGAATCTTACCAGTCCCTTGATGAAATGTTTGATTAATTCTTGCACATAATTTTTGCACAAATTCATGTAATTCTTCAAAAGTGAATCTTCCTTGATAAGCATGAATTTCGTCTAGAAGTTTCATTGGCGCTTCTACTTTCCCTTTGGTATTTGGTCGCCCTGCGATACAAGGTTGTACCTTAAATCCAAAATCTTGAGCGAATTGGGCAAACTTATTGTTAATCGTTCCTGTAAAGTGTTCTGTTCGAGCTTCATCCATTACCGTCTTCATATTATCCGTGACAATTACCTTCGGTACACCACCAAACATTTCAAATGCCTCTGTCATAAATGACATTAAAACACTTTGTGATTTTGAAATATTCAAATGAAAAACTTTAAATCTCGAGTAGGACAATAAAAGTACAGCTACATTCACATATACGATTTCGCCACTTTTGGTTTCAAATCGTATGCTTTCTTTCCAATCTAATTGAGCTTGTTCTCCTGGAGGTGTCTCATAACGGACACCCACTGAATGACCTGATAAAATACGCTTCCCCTCATCAAAATATGTTCTAAATTCAGGCTTTCTATTAATATAAGCACGAAATGCAGACTGTGAACATTTTAAACCGTGATTGTCTGTTAGATACTGCCATAACACTCGTTTGTAGTAGAAGATTTGTTTAGAATCACTAGATAAAAGAGCTGCAATCACTTCATAATATGTATCGATTTTCGATGTTTTATTTTTTGTCCCTTTTGGTGTAAAACCATTCAAATACTTATCTATGGTACGCCGATCCACATTCAATTCTCTGGCTAATTGACTTTTATTTATCTTCATTTTTAAGTTCCCCATTAGTTTTTTAAAATTTGGTAAGTCTGAAAGACTTTTAACCTCAAATTCTGTTTGAATATCTAGCTTAATATACATACTAACCACCTCAGAGTCAGTATGGAGAATCCAATTGAAAATGTACATATTTATTCAAGCGTTAATGTACATATTTAAGTTAGCATTTATAGACATCAGAAAAAAATGGAACACTCAATTACTTGTAAAGTATAAATTACGAGGATTACTCAAACATAGATACGAAAATAGCCCTTTTAAAGCAATAAATGATTTATACCCAAGTGAGTTTAAAGAATGGGAGTTTGGTATGACTCCTTTAAATTTTTGGACGAAAGAAAAGGCATTAACGATTTTGAGATGGATGATTGAAGAAAAAAAAGGGTTATCGAACGAAAAGCTCTTACGCGTATACGGCAAAAAATGGTTGGAGAAAAACAAACTTAGTGCCCCTCTGGCTATGTACTGGAATAGTAGTCCGTTTGCAATGATTAACGATTTGTACCCTAGTCGTTTTAAAGAATGGGAATTTCTCATGACGCCCAATAACTTCTGGACAAAAGAAAAAGCATTAGAAGCATTGAAATGGACCATTGAAGAAAAAGAAAAATTAACACCCGAACAAATACTGGATGTATACAGTATAAAGTGGCTAAAGACTCACAGATTAGCGTCTCCATGTCAATTAATGTGGGGAAATAGTCCATTTAAAATGATAAACGACTTATATCCAGGTCGCTTTAAAGAATGGGAATTTAAAGTTACACCAGTTGGCTATTGGTCCAAATGTAAAGCACTAGAAGCATTAAGATGGACCATTGAAGAGAAAGAAAAACTGGATGAAAAACAGCTATTAAACGTATTTAATCAACGATGGCTCATAAATCAAAAATTACGGACACCCTTACAACGCTATTGGAAAGGAAGCCCCTACGGGATGCTTATTGCTTTATATCCAAATCGTTTTTCTAAAGGTATGTTAAAAGGGTATTGTAATAATTAAAGTGGAAATGTAAGTATGCAGAGACGCCCTTTGGTGTCTCTTTTTGAAATCCTATGTAAGTACATTCTTATGTGCCTATCGCTTTATTTATCGAAGAAAGTGAACCTGTTATATTATTTCCCAATCCATCTCGTCAAAGCCATACCAAGAAACCCAGCGCCCATCCCTATCATCCACCCAGTTTTGGCGCCCCCAAACATAGATCCCACTCCCGCGCCAAGAAACGTACAGCCCACGAATACTATCCCCCGATGCCCCAGTTCGGTCGTTCCATACTTCATCCCCACCCTTTCTTTACAACATATACTATATGCAAGCTAAAATTTCTAGCTTATGAACTGTTCATTTTCTCGACCATAACTATATGTTTCATATCCATTACTTACAGGTCCAAATGTCATTTTTACATCAATGCGTTACTTAACTTCATTGGTTACTTTTTTTCATCTTATAGAAGATTATTTCTCAACACATAACACATGGAATTATATTACCAGTAATGGTAATATAAAGGTACCTTCAATTGTTAACTGTTGTTCCCTTTTTGAAAGTCCTGTCAAAAGACAGGACTTTTTAAATTTACTTCCTACTAATTTGGCTTTTTCGTTAATATCCTTTCACCTTGTATTTATTTGTTTTGTTATCTTTCCTTAACAACAAATAAGACGTCGCCAAAATCAAGGCAGCGCCTACTATAATTCCTATACATTTAATCAAAATCATTTATCCTCACATTATTTATTTCTTTGCTTCCATACCCTATTCTCTTTACGAAAAGTATTCTTTCCATTCATGAAGTCAGCTGTATTACCAGGAATGCTATATTTCTTATTCTTTTTCTTAGACTTCTTCTTCAGCCTTTTCTCTTCTTGGATAGCTTGCAAATCCGCCTTCCATTGTTTCAACAAATCCTTTTCACGTCGCATCGAATTTGTACCCCTTGGTTTAAAATGTGAACCAGATAATTAGATTCTACCTATTCATATGGATATCCTCTAATCCAATGTACCAAGTTATGTTTTTCTTTTTAAATAGACCAACAATATATTAAAATATTCTATATATCCAAGGAGGTTTGTCATGCTCAACTTTCATAAAGAATTACCCCTATTAGGATTCTTTTTGTTTTTATACAGTTTTATTGGTATCATCTTTTTATTACTATTCCTGAGCGTGTAGTAACAATGCAATGCGTATACATATATGTTTAATGTGTAAATTCTATAAAAGAAGTAAAAAGCACCTCTGCTGGATGATTAATATATACTATATATTAATTAGGAGAAAACATTTGGTATAATATAAGTGCTTTATTATATGTGTTTTCTTCAAAACGTCTTAGGAGGAAAACAGTTTTTTATTTTTTCAATAGTACTTACTAACTATTTCTGTTAATATTTAGTTACCGATATGTGTATCAACCGGCCTGTGCTTCTGTACGGGCTTTTTTGATGCTTTTATGCTTCGTAATACCCAGGAACCTGTCTTAGTATTCGGGAATTCTACTAGATTCCCGAATACTAAGACAAACAAAAGCCTGCCCTATTAACTCTATAAAGACACCATTGCAAACATAATCCCTTATAGCTTCTATAGATTCTCAACTTTTTCATAATATTTATGAGAGTTTTTTTATATTCATATTTCTGTAACATCTTTATATAACGTTTTAATATATTATGTGTTAAACTTAAAACATTCCAAGAAGTCCTTTACTTTTAGAATCGACAATTCTTCAATACCCTTAGTCTTGCCCTGCATCCCCTGCAGGGCTTTTATCATTTAGCTAGAATTGATAAAGCCTTTTGTAGATTTCTTCAACCTTATCTGTGCTGTTATTTATATCTCTAGCTCTTAAATTCTTTGTGAGCCACAAGATTTTCTTCCGTTCATATTCATTTCTCTGCTATTTATCCGTTATTTTCCATCCTTAATAATCCGTTTATTGATGCGTTCAATAACTTTATCCTTAGTTAGATTTTCAATAATAACCTCTATTTTCCTAAAATTCAATCAAATCTTTATAAATTTCTAATGAGTATTAATTGATAGGAATACCACAGCATAAAATGGAATTTATTCTCAAAAGTTATTAATTATTCTATCTGTCAAACTATTAGTTTATCTCTTCTTCATATTTTAATTGTCTTTTGACCACGATCAAACGAATAAAATACACAAGTAGGTAAGGAGCATTAATATGATTATACAAGAAAAATTATCTTTTTCAGATCTAGATTCATTAGATTCAACTACAGACTCCATAATGGATGCGTTTAAAGATCTTTATGGAATACTTCCTGACGAAATTGCATTAAATAATGAGACGTTTCCAATTCATAATAAGCCTGCTATTACTGAACGTTATGGTCATGCTTGTTATAAAATGCTGGGCCCTTTTATATTTCGAGATCTTGAAGAACCTTCAATAAATGAAATAACCCTAAAGGAACAATTTGTATATAATCCTAATAATGAAGAAAAAGAGATTGTAGTGATAATAAAAGAACAATGGGTCAATATACAATCTTGGAGTTCGAAATCTATTACAGGTTTAACTTTAAAATCAGATCTTATTATTGCAGGTAAATTTCAATCGGGTAATGAATTTAATATTTCAACTTTTGCAGGAGAAAGTAATTCAAAATCAATTCATACCTCTCCTTCAATTGAACATTCTATTAAAGTACCTCCAAATAGTAAAATGAAAATTGCAATGATAGGAACATTAATTACTGAGGTTCTACATTTCCAATCAATTATAACAGTACAAGGCATGTTTGGTGCATGTTTTCCACGTATGGTTCGTGGACATTATGTTGGGTTTAAAAGCGCCGGTCACATCCTAAATAAAACGTTTGGAATAATTGAAGGATCCATTAACAATACAGCAATTCAGGATATTGAAATAAATATTAAAGGGATAGAACCTTATTCCTATAAACAAAAAGTGATCAAGTAGTAAAGTTGCAAAGCAAAAAAATATACTGTTTTTTGATTCTATATCATATATAGATCATTAGAATAAGGAAAATGAAAAATCTATGGCTAACAGTACTTCAAAATCATTGAATGGGGGAAAATCAATTGTCAAACAAAAATGAGTTAAGTTTTTTCATTATTAGATTAGTATTAGGGTTAACTTTTTTTGCACATGGACTCATAAAATTTCAAGATGGTATTCATAATACAGAAAATTTCTTCAACAGCCTAGGAATATTCGATTGGCTTGCATATCCAGTAGCAATTCTTGAACTAGTGGGTGGAATTTTAGTTATTCTGGGGCTTGGTACACGAATTATTTCAACCTTATTTTCTTTACTTATAGCCGGTGCCATTATTACTGTGAAATTTGATCAAGGATTTATAGGAGGGTATGAATTTGATTTATTATTATTGGCTGTTTCTTTATTTTTTGTAGTAAATAACAGCCAATCTATTTCATTAGATAAATTCCTATCGAATCGTAATAATAAACAACAACAAACTCTATAAACATAAAGTTTCTCCTCAACACGTAAATCTTTATTTTGTGAAGAAGCTTATTTATATGAATTACTCAATTTAGATCCGAAAAAAGTAAAAAGAATCCCTTATATTTTGAAAAAGTTTTTTCAAAATATAAGGGATTTATAATTTATTTTTAAATTATTGTATAAAAGAACTTCAACTTTTGGTTACATAAATACCTTCTTATCTTTTTTAAAACGCTCTGTATGCATTTTCTCAGTTGTTAATACCACTTTCTGTGGAATCTTATATAATGGTAGTTTATCTTTACAGAACTCTCTTAATCGCTTTCTAAATTCACTTACACTTTCATTTGTACTTAATTTAACCACAGCCTTAACCATTTGCCCTGTGATTGCATTTTTTTCACCAACAACAGCAACCTCCTTTACTCCATCCATTAGCTGTATTACATTTTCAACTTCAGCTGGAAATACTTTTTCTCCGCCAATATTTATAATCTCTGATTTTCTTCCTAAAATTTTAATATAATCTCCATCTACTTCCACCATATCTCCTGTCATAAGCCAGCCATCTTGAGTAAATGGACTTGGAGCATTAATATAACCAATCATTGTAGACATTGATTTGATCTGCAACATTCCATCCACTACTCTTGATTCAATATTCTTATCGCTTAGTTTGATCCACAATGAATCATTCGATTTAGATTGTGAATATAAAACTCCATATTCTGACAAACCATACATTTGTGTAATTTTAACATGAGGGAATATTTCGTTTATTTTACTTAGTGTAGCCTCAGGCATAACTTCTGATCCATAAGAAATGGTCTGCAAACTATTTAAATTATACTTTTTATAAACCTCACTCAGTATAAGTAGATTTATAAAAGTTGGTGATGCGGGTAAAGCTTGTACTTGATGTTTCTCAATCATGTTACATACTCGATTAGGGGTACGATCATCAATAATTACCAAACACCCTGAGCTGGAAATGATTTGGAATAGAGTATTAACTCCTCCAATGTGATCAAATAACATAAATGGTATAACACGTTTTGCACTCCTTGCGACACTGTACTTCTTTTGAAGTAATGTAAAATCATGTACAATTGCTTTACTACTTCCGGTTGTACCAGATGAAAACAATACTAATCCTGGATGTTTTAACTTTTTCAGTTGTAATAATAAATCATTTTGAATGTAATCCCTTTGTATATTGATTATTTCAAAGCCTCCCCTTTCAACTTTAATTACATTTTCTAATTCAACTATTTCATAGTATTCTTTCTTCTTACTGTCAACCAATGAATTTAATATCGGTACTACAGTACATCCTAATTCAATAAGTGCTAAAAACATTGCTATAGAGTATGGAGAATAATCCGCTTCCAAAGAGACTATTGTATAATCCATCTTTCTATGTTCATTTAACTCCCTTGTATAAATCTTTATTTGATTTAGAAACCACTCATATGTGTAAGTTTTATCCTCCCAAACTATAGCTTCGCATTCTTTATTCATTTCAAATCTTTCAAATAAAAAATCAATATGCATACCTAACCTCCTTTTAAATTTTCTCCTTTAATTTTTTGTTATGTTAGTGATTTTAATTGTTCCTGGCATTCTAAAATATACGCAACTAATGTTTCTATTGTTTTAAATGGGCTATTATGTTGTGACATTGTATCTAAATTCACCAAATCAACTGATAAACCCAATTCATCTTCTAAGCCTTGTTCAATACTTACCAATAAAGATACCAGCCCTAACGAATCTAAATACCCCTCCCAATCATAAAGATGTGCTTTCAAGCCTTTTTCAAGGTCAATTTTATTTTCAAGATTTTCATTCACTTCTTCAACACAGCACAATACGATTTGAATAACCTTTTCTTTATTTGTATCTTCCAAGTAAATACACTCCTTTTTATAAATCATCTTTTTACTATGAAGATTTCCTTCCGGCAATTGTAGTAGTATATAACATGAACACTAAATACACTTATTCTTCTACTAATAAAGTTTGTAAGTATACGTAGTAGCCTTCTCTACTTCTCTTAATTATCTTTTCCCTATTAAGACTGAAGACTATAATTATGTTGCAGAAGAAATAAAATATTTTCATGTAAGACACACTCTCTATTAATAATATCCATCATTATCAAATTAAAAGATTCGAGATCACTTAAGTTACTATCTTTTTTTAATAATTTAATATGTGCAATCTTATATAGTCTTTCCCATAATTGTTTTATATCCATTAACTCACTAGTAATATTAATAAATTTATCTTTAAATAACTCGTTCATGTCTATAAGTAAGTCATATAAAAAATATCTACTCCATCTCATATCAAATAAACATTTCAAATACAAAGGAAACATATTTCTTTGTTTATAAAAATCTTCATTTATATTTTCTTTAAGTTCAAGAGCTGCAATCTTACCAAAATAATATATCTTATTGTTTTTTTGTATAATTAAACCTCGAACATACTCACTGGATATTTTTTTTAGTGTTCTCAAAAAAACATCTTTAAGATTTTCCATGCTTATTTTTTCCTGTATAATCACATCAATTGATGAGTAAGATGAAATTCTTTCTATACCTTTTGCTTGAGCCAATTCAGGTATAGCTTTTCCTCCTTTCCAAAAAGAATGGAACTCCTCCATTGATATCTCACCCATAAATTTATTAGGAACTGGATCTTGAACAAATACTCTATCTTCTGTAAGTTTGTTAATTGCGAGGTAATGGTCTGTAACATATTTATCTGTATGGACGTCTATATGACTTTTTATAAATTTGGGGTTCAAATAATCATTACTATATGGTAGAAAAAAGGTGCTTCCTAAGGCAATAAATACTTCTTGACGATTCAAACATTCTTTTATATACTGAAGCCCTTTTTCGAAATTAGAATATACATGTTTCTCCATACGAAATGTTTGATTATATTCTAACAACTGTGTATATCTTGCTACAGAAGGTACCGATGTGATAGTATCCATACGATATGCTGGTATACTATATAACTCTTCATTCGCTATTAAACTCATGTAACTAATGCTACCCATACTTTTTAATTTATCGTGAAGAATTGGGATATAGCATGAATAATAATAAGGGACATCAAAAGTTGGAATTAATTCTTTCATTTTCACTACAGCACTCACCCCATATTTATTTTTTTTACAGCCCTATCCAGTTCTCAACAGTATAATTCAACTGTAAGTCCTTAGTAGCTTTAAATTTTCTATTTGGAATAGGTTGTCCTAATTTATCCACTTCAAAGAGCCTAAATCCTCTTGAAAACTTAAACCTGCATGCAAGGTCCCTTGGCACTTTAAAATTCCCTGCAAAACGATTTTTTTCTATTCTATCTAGTATCATGCCTACACTCATATAAATTCGTTCACCAACTGGTGTATTTTCAGGTACTTCGACTATTACAGAAACATCTACAAATTCTGATAATGTTTCTATTACCTTATATTTTTTAGGTATTCCTTTTACACCTTGTGTCACAAAGGTAACTTCGGCTTCTCCTATTTTCTTAGGTATAATTGTTCCATCCCCCATAACCTCTAACACATCTGGGTTATCAACTAAAAATACACCATCTAAAACACTCATTTCAAAACCACTATCGTACGTAACAATTGGATTAATTTTCACTTTCATTCCAGTTAATCCAACTACATCTCGACCATCTAATGTAACATTAACTATATTACCAACATCTCCAAAGAAATATATTAATGGTAGATGCATACGTTCTCCCCAGTCTTTCTCAAAATGTGCACCATTTGGATCCTGATAAAAAATTAAATCATCTCTATATTTATAACCATTTTCCAATAAAGTTTCTGCAATATCCCTCACATGTTTTACCAAGAAAAAACCTTCCGCACTACCTATATCCATCCATATTTTCAAGTCTTTTTTTCCTTCATACATTTCATATAATTTTAATTCCGAATGATCATCTTCAACTTTCACAAAGAATGGAGATAACATCCCAATTTTCCCAAACACTTCAGGATTGCGGAAACCAATATTATAAGTTGATAAACCACCTGCTGATGACCCTATTAGAGCAGTGTTTTCAGTATTAGTCAATGTTCTAAAATTTTCATCAATGTAAGGTTTCACCTCATTGATTATAAATTTTTCATATAATAAACCTGAGCATTCTATATGTTTATCTGGTGAAATGAAATGACAAAACTCATTATTTTCTATGATTCTTTTATGTGCTATACCTACTATTATTATCTCTTGAATTTTACCTTCATAAATTAGCATATCAGTCGTTTTGTGGACATTCCATGATTCATCATTTTTTACTACTGGTTCAAACAAGCGCTGCCCAGCATGCATATATAATACAGGATACTTTTGGTACGAATTACTTTCATAACCAGGTGGCAAATATATAAATAGTTTCCTACTATTCTCAAGTATTTCAGAATGAAAATTTTCAATCGTAATCACTTTAGAAGCTCGTTCCATAGTAACCTCCAATTTTCTATTTTTCACTTTCATTAATACAGTTCTTTTCTAGTTTTTTCTTTAAAACCGTATCCTTTATTAACTTTTAATAGAATTTTTCAGTATAAGCTTTTGTTTTAACTACCAGAATGAAATTCCCCAAATTTTAATTACAATTGTAAAAAAAGTTTAAGACTCCACCAAGATAGTTTTTTCTGCAGTTTGCCATTTTACAACTACTTCTCCAGTTCCAAAACTCGGGGTACGATATTTATGATTCTCTCCGCCTTCAATCAATAGTGTGTTATTGATCTTTCTAATAAATTTGAATTCAAGCAAGGTATCAGCCGGAACACTTATATCAAAATAACCCGTAGGAAATTGATACATTATTTGATTAAAAAATGGCCCTACTGCTTTGCAAGGATTCATATTTCCTAATGAATATGTGTTCCCCATTATAAAAACTTCACTCTCTGGTATTTCATATCCATTTTCAATAACAAATCGAATACAAACTTGCTTTGTATTTAAGACCTCTATATGTTTATAAATATTACTCCTAGTTCCTGTATCTGTTACAACAGTAATTTCATATTTACCATCGTTTACTGCTGGAACTTTTACTTTTATACTAGTATGTGACCACGAAACAACTTCCGCCTCTTTTTCTTCAAATAATACTGATCCTTTTTTAGAAGTAAAGCCACATCCTTCAATACAAATTATTTGACCAACGGTTGTCATTTTATGTCCCACAGTTCCTATTAAAGGTATACTATTTACTCCTTTATGGTGCCAAACATGTACTGACCCAGGTCCAAGCCATAATGAATCTATATTATTATTTTCAACTCTAATTGCTTCACCATCTAAAAGACCATCTAATATGTCCTTATACTTTCTAGAAGGAAGAATTGTTTTAACATCTTTTATTTCATATCCTTCTGTTAAATTTCGATTCAACGCTATTAATACCACATCACTTCCAAAGTACCTTTCATATACATAAATATCATTAGTTATATATCTTTCTTTGGTATTTCCATATGGAAGTGCATAATTTAAACTACGAAGGGAAGATAAAGATTGTATTATCTTAAAGTTATCTGTATTCACATCAAAAGATTCCATTTGACCACGATTGTTCGGATCTCCATTTCCAACCATATATTGCTCTGTACCATAGTATACAGAAGGTATTCCCCTTGAAGTTAACAAGAATACTAATGATTGTTCTATTCTACGTTTACTTTGTCCATTAATGTGAAAACGGTCCATATCATGATTATCAATAAAAGTAACAAGATTATTTACATCATTATAAATTTGATATGTTTCTTCAATCATTTTGTGTAACCCATGCATGGAATCCATTCCATCTCGAAAAACTTCTCGTACTTTATGAGCAAAACTAAAGTCTAATAAACTCATACCACTATTATTTGCAAAATGAACATTTCTATGGTCATACTCATTTGGATTGATATACCATTCACCAAAAATAAATACTGGTCTATAATTATAGATTGAATTTAGCCAACTTTTTTGCCAGCCATATGACATGTGTTTTACTGCGTCAACTCGTATACCATCTATCCCTTGGTCTAGCCATAGTTTAATAGCTTCTTTAAAATACAAATCAATAGCTATATTTTGGTGATTTAGATCTGCAAGATCAAATAAATTACGATAAACTCCGTCTTCATATTCTTCAAAATCCGTCCCACCATTATGATGAAAATAATGATTGTAATCATTATCGTATCCACCAAGTAACAATCCATTATCATATAATCTACCATTTTCAGCATAGGTCGCATCATCATGTAATGCAGGCGAAGTGTGATTAGGTGCAAAATCCATAATGATTTTAATATCTTTTGCATGAGCGGTTGTTATTAAGGTTTGAAAATCTCCAAATGTCCCAAAAAAAGGATTTGTTCTTTTAAAATCACGAGCCCAATAGCCATGATATGAAGTACTTCCTACCAAATCATTTATTGGAGTAAAGATATTTTCTACCGGTTGAGATATCCATAATGACGTCACACCTAGTTCAGTAAAATAATTTGTATTTAATTTTTCAATAATCCCTATCCAATCTCCACCAAAGTATTTCTTTTTATTTTTCCTAGATTCATCATATAATCCCCCTTTGGGATTATATGATGGACATCCATTATGGAATCTGTCCGTTACAATTTGATATATTATATCCTTAGAAAAATTAACGTTGTTCCTATTCACCTTAAGCTTATCTTTTTCTTTCAAATGACAACCTCCATCCCATAGAAGCATTTACCAGCTATTTTCAAACGTTTAGCACTCTACCCTTAAGTACTATTTGAAAAATAGTTAAAATATATTTCGCCTCCTAACTAGTAACTCATGTTTCGATTCAATTTTTCACACAAAATAATGTCTACAAGTGGGTTCTATATTTGTCCTATAAACTGTACCATTTGATTTATGTCGAAGTAAGGGAAAAAATGTCATTATATAGGGAGGATAAATATAGAAAATTCTTACATATAATTATGCTTACAAAATATAGCCCCAATAAAATACATAGACAAAACATTTTTTATTTGGTAATATTCACCTGAAAATATTTGGTAAAACTTTATGCGGAGAGGAGTATTAAAAGTAAATACTAGATTATTAATAAAAATACTATTTATACTACTAATACCAATCTTATATTCCAAAATAAACTATAAAATATAAATATAGCTTCCAATCTTACAAATATTGAAAATCCAAGGAAAAGCTGTAAAGAAATTTCAAAATAATCTGGAGAAATATTTTATTTTTAAAAATTTTATATAAAAATTAAAACATTATTGTACAGTTAAAATGTTCCTTCCTAAATGCTAATTAAAATTTTCTTTATAAATTAAAGATTTACTTCTACAAATTTGATAATGCCATTAGTAGATATTTTCTAGTAATTTAATTTCATAACAATTTAAATCCACTTACATTCTAAGATTTCTATGGTTAATTTATATTGTTTTTTATTTTTCAAACATTTATGTACTTAAATCGATTTCATACCTGCCGTTTTTACCTCAAAATAACAATATCATATATTAATATAGCTCTTTTACAATTAGATTCCATTTCATTAATCATCTAACTAACTCGATTACTAAAGTTCATCACCATTAGTTTGCAAACAAATTTTTATAAATGAGATACTTAAATTTGTGAGGTGACAATACTATGCAACAACAGGTCGAATTAGATTCCGCTCTTGCTGTTTCTTCGAAAAAGACATTATGGAAAAATCGTACATTTACTTTTGTATTTACAGGTTATACCTTATCAATGTTTGGAAATTCATTTCACAGTATTGCTTTAAACCTCTGGGTACTGCAAGCAACAGGAAGTGCCAAATTAATGTCTACAATTGCCATAACTCATATGGTCATGAGCATGTTGTTTTCTTCCATTGCAGGTACTGTTGCAGATAGGGTGGATCGTAGAAAACTAATGTGGATAACAGATATAATAAGAAGTCTTTTAATACTAAGCATCGCATTTTGTATTGCAATACCCGGTACCCCCTTTATTCTTATTATTATCTTAACCGCTCTTACTTCCTGTGCAGGATTATTTCAGTCACCTGCATTCCATGCTTCCTTAGTTGATATTGTAGGAAAAGACAAAGTTCAACAAGCTACTGGAGTATTAAATGTAGCAGATAATGTATCTCGTATTTCGGGGCTAGCAATAGGAGGAGTTGTAGTTGCAGCATTTGGTGGTAGCATTGCTATCTCAGTTGACGCAGTTACATTTATGTTATCCGCTATTTTAGTGTTGCTAAGTGGAAAGTTTCCTAATTCTACAAAAAAAACAGGAATCAAAAATTCATTTCAAGAGGACCTTGTTGCAGGATTCAAGTATATATGGCAGAACCCTTTTGCTAAATCTGTTATTATACTCTCGCCTACTTTAATCACATTTTTCACTGCTTCATTAATGCTTATTCAAGTAATGTCTGTAAAAGTGTGGAAGGCAAATCCGATTGAATTTGGGATAATTGAATCTAGCATTCCAATAGGTTATATGTTAGGCGCAGGCATTATTATCTTTTTTGATAATAAGTTACATCGACGGGGTTGGTGGATAATCCTGAGTATGGTTTTACTAGCTCCAATCTTTGTAGGGCTATCTTTTGCTCCATCTGTTCTTTATGCAGTACCATTAATTCTCCTCTTGGGAATACTTTTTTCATTTTGTACATTGCTTGTCAATGTGATTATTAAAGTTGAGGTAGATCCTGAGTTACAGGGAAGGACTTTTGGAACACTAGGTTCTCTTACGAGTATTGCATCACCAGTCGCTTTAGCAATTTCCTCATTTTTCGCTGACATTTATGGTCCACCATTAATCTTATTAATAAATGGGGTCTTATTATTTATTTCAGGACTAATTGTACTGTTCTTTCTTAAATCAATTAGATCATATAAATGATTCTTTTTCGTTATAAAAAAATTTAAGTATCCAAACTTGAAAAAAGCCGAAATTGTTAAGGATATCAACTCCTTCGGCTTTTTTTCTATATCATTTAAGGAGAGATTTTTATGCCAAAGAAAATACTTATACTCGGAACCTTTCTGATAGCGGCTAGCCTTTTAGGTTGCACAGATATAGAACACAAAGATACTCTCAACAAAATAGAAGCACCCGGAAAAGAACCAGTGGATGTAAAAGAAAAAGTTGCACTTAAACATATGACAGCAGAAGAATATTTAAAAAACTATAATAAAATTAAAAGTACTGTATCTACACAAGGCATTGAAATTCTTCCATTTAATCTTGAACTAGAAAAAAAATCTAATACATATAGGTTTTATTACCCTAAAGAAGTAGATAAATCAGATCAAGATATGAAATGGGTAAGTGTTATGTTAGGAGAAAGCGGAAAAGTAATTGATGGAATTATGTATACTGGCTACGCAGATATACCTACGATTAAGGCAATGATTCAAGCTACTAACATTACATGGACTAATGAATTAGATCAGTTAATTGGTTCAATAGGAAATGAAGATTTTTCAAAAACATTGGAAATTGAAAAAGTGAAACTATCTGTTAACGGTAATTCGAAAAATATTAAAGTTATGATAGATTCAATGAAATTAGATCCACCTCAATCCCTTTAAAACAAATATAGTCCCAAATTCCTATTTAATTTCTTTAATTTTACACCATATAGAAATTTATTTAGCTTTTAATAATTAAGACTAGCTATGAGACTATATAAAAAATCGTCAGCGCTTTTAAAAAGCAACTGACGATTTTTTATTCTCTAACATTTTCATTTAAATTGGCATCAACAATAATTCCATTGACATCTATAATAATTATGTATGTTATATATTTCTTAATCTCTTGTTTTAATTAAATAACAGATTCGCTATGCGAACCGAACAAACAATCTCTTATTTCTCCATGATTCTACAAATGCGCTTTAAATTTTATACAACTTGAAACTGACCCACCAATGTCATCTTTATTTGATGAGGCCTTTTCTATTTTTAAATCTTAGTGCTTTTAATATAGTTTCTTTCATGATTTCGTTTCGATTTCTCTTTTGTTTCCGTTGTTCTTGAAATGAAATTGAAAATTAATTATAGTATCCCAAATGGTATACACAAGCTATTTCACACAAATGATTGACCACGTTCCTTAAATTGTATTTAACCATTAATTTTTGAATTACCAATAATATTTTTCTTGGTTATTACATTAAAGTTAATATTATGATATATTTATATTCGGAATAATTATATCTTACATTTAAAGGGAGAATTCTAATGGATAACCTACTATTGAAAAAGGACTTAACAACGGATCAAATGGTTCTTGTTACTTCAGAGTTTGAGAAAAAGAAAAAATCAAAAGGACTTGCTTACCTAATTTGGTTTTTTCTAGGCGGACTTGGTGGTCACCGCTACTACGCACGTGACTTTGGTATGGCAATTGCCATGACACTGACTCTTGGCGGACTTGGTTTCTGGGCTTTAATCGATGTTTTCTTTATTGGAAGCCGAATTGGTAAGAAAAATGAAATATTAGAACGTGAAATTATTATGAAAGTTAAAAAGATGACTGCTTCAAAACGTTTATCTTCATAAAAGACCTCCTTTAGGAGGTTTTTTATACAAACACTTCAATTTTACGTAACTCGTCCTTACTTCTCTTTTTATGTATTTTTATGTTTTAAGAAAATGACTCCACCAACTAGTAACAACGATGCTCCCACTGTAATAGACTTGACGCTTGTATGGAATTGATCACGCAGATATTTCGATGTAAGATTTCATGTTTAATTCAGATATATTGATATACACTAACAATGAACTACTCAACATTTTCATTTTAAGTTAGTATATCAAACCCTAACTACCTAAAGAACTCAAGTAAACGTATCTTATGTCATTTTAAAAAATACAAAAGTACCTTATATTTTATAAGGTACTTTTGTATTTTTTATTTTAGAATTCCTCGATTTAAACTGTAAAATTGAAATATAATACAGATTACGAACCGTTTTACACGTATCTCGGATGGACTTCAGAATCACATATTGTTATAACTACTGCTATTCTTCTCTAATTACATCTATAACGTTATCCTTTTTAATTTTCCGAAGCGGAATTAGTACCGATACATAACTAATCAACAGTGCAGTAATAAATGTGATAAAACTAGATTGATAAGGAATAATCCATTCAAAAGACACCGTATTTGACAATGCTACATAAAGAATATACGACAACATACAGCCGAAAAAGATCCCTTGTATACTTCCAAAGAAACCGTACAGGAGTCCTTCATATATAACCATCTTTTTCAAATCCTTCTGTGACATACCAATCGATTTTAAAGCAGCCAATTCTTTTCTTCTCATAATGATGCTGACTGTAATGGTATTTAAAATATTTACACATCCAATTAGTGTAATAACAGCTATAAATCCGTACCCTAATATTTTTATATAAAGTATATTGTCTGTATGGAAATTACTTTGAACAATATTATTTTGTACATCTATAGATGCATCTCCACCCAGTTTCTTTTGTATATCTAAAATTGTAGCATCAGCCCGAGATTGATTCTCTAAATCAATTTCAAAACCTGTTAATTTTTGTGGAGATGGTGTAATATATTCAGCTATTTGTTCACTAGTAATAAAAGTTATGGTATCCATCACTCTGCTCATATTAAAAATGTCCAATTCTACAATTGCAGCTATTTTTAAAGTTTCTAGTTTTTCTTCATTGTAGGAGATTTCCTCTGTAGATTTTCTTTCTTGCTGACTTGTTATTTGGATTTCATCCCCTACCTGAAAAGTGCTTAGAGAACCTATATATTTTTTACTTGTATTCATATCATTTGATGCAGCTTGTTTTACTAAAACAACCTCTTTTTCACGATTTAATTTTGAAATATCAATTCTTCCACTAGTTACATTTTCAGCTAGTTTCTTTAAACTATTCTCATCGTATGCTTTTATTTGTGTTTTCATAATTTCTACAGTTTGATTATTATATTTTATTTTTTGATACAGCGATTCATTTCCTTGTAATTCTTTAATTTGTTTATTATTTGGTACTTTCGTATAAAAATTATTTGCCTGATATTTCTTGTACAGCTTCTCTACGTTATTAACTTTATAAATATTTTGACTCATACGATCTATGCTAGGCTTGTCTAAATTTGAATTAACCGTAACTGATATATCCGATTTTAGAGCTTGAATTTCCGGTTGTTTACGCTGAATGGCAGTATCTATGAGAAACGTAAACGTGATATACAGTACACTACTTATAATAATAGACAAAATTGTAACTGTATATCTATTGGGATTCCTTTGGATATTTTTTAATGCCATACTTAACGGAAAAGATAGTGGTTTCTTTAATTTTGTTCTCTTTTTTTTCTTTATTTTTTCTTTTTTTATAGCTAATCGGCTACTTACGGCCAATAACGGTGAAATTCTACCTGCAAAAAAAGCAGGAAAATAGCTTGAAATATAAACAGTTATCAATGTAATTAAAGAACATACACATATAATTAACCAATCTAATTTAATTGTATATCCTATAGAGTTTTTAAGTACGTTTATCAATACTTGATTAAGTAAAAAGACTACTAATATACTGCACAAAATCCCAAAAAAGATAGCAATAATAGAAAGAAATGTTGCTTCCCTTATCACAATCTTTCTGATTTGTTTTTTTGTAGCTCCTATACTCCTCAATAACCCAAACTGTTTCATTCGCTCTACTATACTAATTTGAAATGCATTGTAAATAATAACAATTGTAGAAATCACAACAATCCCAATACTAATAGCGGCTGCCGCCATTATCTCCACACTAGGCTTTAAGGCTTTCTTTAATTGGTCATTCACTCTTATATTTTCTTTATTCGTCAATAATTTAAATTGATTTTCAACTTCATCAAAGTTTGCGTACTTATGCAATTCAATCAATACGCTACCTTCTCCAACTTTAAACTTATTTTTATATGTCAATAATTGACCGGGTTTATTTTCCTGATTACTACTAGACTTATTTAACAAACCAACAAGTTTATATTTTTTTTCATGAATAGTAAACATACCGCCTAATTTAAGATTAGGCCCGAAGTAAGGCAGCATCCATTTTTCTAAAACAGCCTCGTTTTCATTTGAAGGTAGCTTACCTTCTACAGGAATACTAGACTTTAACAGCTTCAATGCTTGATGATCTGCATACATATAAGAGACAGCTATCTCATCAAATTGGATCACCTCTCCTGGAGTTATGATGCCATAAGAAGATATATTAGGATTACTTTTTATCATATTGAAAAGCTTTTGATTATAATTTTCAACTGAAATATTTGCAGAACCCATAGAACCTTTTTTAGCATTTTCAATTCCCGAAGTGTATCCACTATTAAAAAAAAGTCCAATCGTTGTTATTAGCGCCAACGCTAGAATAATACCTGTTAATGTTAGCAAAGTACGTTTTATATTACTTCTGAGATATTTTTGACTTAACTGTTTGTAACTATGAATCAATACTCCTCCCCTCCATATTTTTCTTGACTTTGCACTAATTGTTTATCTGAAATAATCATGCCATCTGTAATGGTTATAATTCGATCAGAGTTTGATGCGATAGCAGGATCATGAGTAATTAAAATCACCGTCTGATTATATTTTTTAGCCGTTACTTTTAATAAATTCAGAACTTCTTTTGTATTTTTTGTATCTAGATTTCCGGTTGGTTCATCCGCTAAGATAATATCGGGTTTATTTATAAGAGATCTACCAATAGATACCCTTTGTTGTTGACCACCCGATAATTCAGAAGGCAAATGATCTCGTCTTTCATTTAACCCTAGAGTTCTTATAATTTCATCCAGGTAATGATCATCTACCTGTTCTTCGTCCAATAGAGCTGGCAAAGCAATATTTTCTTGTACATTCAAGACAGGAATTAAATTAAAAAACTGAAATATAAAGCCAACTTTTCTTCGGCGAAAAATAGAGAGTTCATTATCTTTATAATTGTAGATATTTTCATCACCTATAAACACATTTCCCGAACTCGGACGATCCAGCCCTCCTAAAATATGCAATAAGGTACTTTTACCAGAACCTGATGCTCCAACTATGGTTACGAATTCTCCCCTACGAATGGAAAGATTAATTCCTTTTAACGCCTGTACTTGCGTTTCTCCTTCTCCATATGTTTTTACTACATTTTCTAATCTAACAACCTCCATACAACTCATCCTTTTCACAGATTAATTTTGAATCTCTACAAAATAGATTTTATCCTTATCGTACTCACCATTCTCGTCTTTCACTGCATACACTTTTGAAACGTATTCCACCACCTTATTTACCTTATTTTTATTTTTATAATCAAACTTTTCTTTTGCAAACTGAATTAACGAAAGGCTTACTTCTTTTTCTTTTAATTGTTTATACGTTTCCTCATTAACAATTACTATCGGTGATGAAAAATAGCCAATCCAATTATTTTGTTCAATATGTTGAACAGGTATCATTTGTCCATTTAAATTTAAATTTCCATCCTTAACTTCCTCATCTTCCGCTTCTTTTCTATAAAATAAATTTTTTTCACTCGCTAATTCTTTTATTTCTTTTACCGGGGTTGAAGTTATTGAACTATCTTCTTTAGATAAGGGTGTTCTTACAATTCCTTTTTTTAAGAATTTTTCTGCTGTAGATTTTGTAATAACCGCGTATTGTTTCTTTCTAACAGATGACTTATCAAGGTCTTTGTCCATCTCTTCTTCAGTCATATTTTCTCCTTTTTCTTTCCATTCTTTCTTAATATCTTCTTTCTGTTCGGTAGTGAGTTCTTGTTTTATTACTTCTGTGACCAATTTATAACTATAATCTGCTGTTTGCACGTTTTGATCTTTATACAGATTTTTAACAGCAGATATATTTTCTTTCGTTCCAGATACCATAATACCGTCTACTGGTTGTGAGGGACCATTTATATAACGATTTACAGCAAACCCTATACCTATAAAAATTGCTGTTACTACTAGAAATCCTATTATCTTTTTCATTTTCTTCCTCCTCATATACTATGTTTAATCTGGGATTAGAACAGTAGGTTTTTTCTTTATATAAACAGTGGCTAAAATGCTACAAGTCTTAATAAAGAATGATTACCTTCAGTATAGACGTCTTTAATTGTTAATTGAATAACTCTTGTCTTACTATATATACTTTAATCTTACAGTTTAGTAAGATTACTAAATCTAACTTTTGATATACTCGTAACACTGATCAAGATATACTTTAAAATTAAATGGCTTTTATACACTTATTTAAGTACACACATATTTTTCAAATTCTCAAAAATCCGCTCCCATTCGGCTCTTATTCTCAATGATTTGTTTTTTTAAATCCATTTACATAATTAATGCGAATTCAATTTCATTTAACATTTTTGTATAAGATAACTTAAACAAAACATTAATGGTTTTATAAAAACGTACAAATTCAACAAGACACTATTACAAGGTTTTTCAAAATATAAGCAAGTACATGTATGAATTACATAAATATTCTACTTTAAGTAATTGTTTGTATCTCATTATGTACTAAAAAGCTTCAAGCCGATTTGGGTATTATGCTTATACTCAGAAAAGCCTCTAAAATTCCATTTCCATACTAAACTATTTTAAATTAGCCAACCAACGTGTAAAATAACTGTCATAATCTAAAATACTGCCATAATCAAAGACAAATGAGGAGAGATACTGTGGATAAAGTATTATTCGTTGAAGACGATAACGATCTAGGAATGGCTATTGAGTTTACTCTAAAAGGAGAAGGACTTGAGGTTATAAGAGTTTCTACTGTACAAGATGCAAAAGACCAATACGAAAATAATAAATTTGACTTAGCTATATTGGATGTTGGACTACCAGATGGAAATGGATATGATTTATGTACCTACCTTAAAAGAAAAGGTGATATACCTATTATTTTTCTCACAGCACTGGATGAGGAGGCTAATGTAGTAATGGGCCTTGATATTGGTGGAGATGATTATATAACAAAACCCTTCAGGGTAAAAGAGCTATTATCTAGAGTAAAAGTACAATTAAGAAAAAAAATTAAAACAGCTTCTAATACTATATTGAGGTCTGAAAATATACACCTTGAAGTTGAAGCGGCTAGAGCTTTTAAGCATGAGAAAAGTATAAATTTAACACATTTAGAATACAAACTCTTATTAACGTTAATGCTAAATCCTCATAAAGTGTTACAAAGAAATGAGATATTGAAAAAAATAGTAGATGAAAGTGAAGTGTTTTTCGATGAAAACACTCTTTCCGTTTATGTAAAAAGATTAAGAAGTAAAATTGAGGATATTCCCCAAAATCCTAACTATATAATCACACAAAGAGGTGTTGGATATTTTTGGAATAAAAACGTCAGTAAGGAGTAATTTAATGATAAATAGAGAAATAAAAATTAATATACTTACATTAGCATTAATCGCTTTTTTATTTATTATATATCAAGGTATCACAGTTCATATTCTATATGACCATTTAAAGAATGATTATATTACTATTTGGAGTGAAATTACCGGGAAACTAATTGCACAAAACCCAGAAAATGAATATGAAATAATACAAGCACTTACAAATGATACAGCGAATAAAAAAGAGTATTCCAGTGATGGAGAAATGCTATTAAATCAATATGGTCTATCTGCTGAATTAGACTCAAGACTTTTTCCTTATTTAAATAAACATATATCTCAAAACAATATATACATGTTCCTTGGAGCAATAGGGTTCAGCTTAATCCTAATTTTTCTAAATTACTTACAATATAAATCTTTTTTCTTAAAAATTAGAAATGTAACAGCTGCAGCGAATAAAATTATTGAAGGTGATTACACCATTGATATCAAGGAAAATAGAGAAGGAGATCTAGCTAAACTTGCTAATTCTTTTCATAAACTGAAAAATGTTATTAGAAAAAGTATGCATAATTTAATGGAAGAGAAACAATTTTTAATTCAAACTTTACAAGATATTTCTCATCAACTAAAAACACCACTCTCAACACTAACAGTGAACAATGATATCTTATTACAAGGTAAATTAAATGAACAGCAATATCATTTTTTACACAATAATGATGTTCAAATTTCAAGAATCAGCTTTTTAATACATAATTTATTAAAAGTTTCAAAAATAGATGCTAGGGCAATACTATTTGAAAAAGAAAACTCTGATATTATTGATACGATTTATGAGGTCATTGCTAGTTTGAAAAGTAAATTAAATAAAAAAAGTATGAACATACATTTAAAAGCCAATGAAAAAACATTACTTTTCCATGACAGTATTTGGATGCAAGAAGCTTTATTAAATATTTTAAAGAATTCCATTGAACATTCAAATGATAATAGTTCCATTTATATTGAAGTCACAAACTCCCCTATTCATACTGAAATTATAATTCAAGATTTTGGTGAAGGTATTGCATCAGAAGATTTGCCATATATATTTGATAGATTTTACAAAACAAAAAATTCTAATAAAGAAGGGTCCATTGGAATTGGCTTAGCGCTATCAAAATCAATTATCGAAGCTCATCATGGATTTATTAAAGTAGAAAGCCAAAAACATTCATTCACAAAATTCACAATAACTTTTATGAAATATTAACAGTACATAAAAGTTATTATAAAACCCTAACCTTTGAGTATATTTTTTAAAAATTAATCATCTGTTAAAAAAAGAAATTCGATTAATTTTTCATAAATGACTGTAGAGAGATAAATTTTTCCTTTGGGGGTAATTAAAAACCTTAGCTTGATGTGCATAGGATCACCATATCAAAAAAGGAAACTTGTACGTTTGGACACAATTTAGAAACAAAATATCCGATTCCTTGTACGTTAAGGGATTAGATATTTATTTTACTATTTTATATTGTGTACAATTTCTTGCTTATGAGGTCTGTGTGGCAACCGAACCAAATCTGATGATAAGTATTAGTGGACATCAAAAATAGTACATTAATATAATTGCTTTTATTAATTATACAAGTCTACCTGTGGCAATAGTCTCAGGTATTTTTTCGTTCATTGTGTTTGTTTAATTTGTTATTATATTTTCTTAATAAAAAATAAGACACAGCCCAAATCACGACAGCGCATACTATAGTTCCTATACACTTAATCAAAATCATTTATTCTCAAATTATTAATTACTTTGCTTCAATACCCATTCTCTTTACGAAAAGTATCTTTTCCATTCATGAAGTCAGCTGTATTACCAGGAATGCTATACTTCATATTCTTTTTCTTAGCTTTTTTCTTCACCCTCTTCTCTTCTACAACAGCTTGTAAATCTGCCTTCCATTGTTTAAACAAATCCATTTCACGACACAGCGAATTTGTACCCCTTGGTTTAAATCTGAATCAAATAACTATATTATATCTATTTATATAATCGTTTAATATAAATATTCATTTTTCCAAAAAATAAAGAGCACCTGACGATTTCAGGTGCTCAAATATATGAAGTGGGGCTACCCCATTCTCTAATATATGCCTGTCCTTATTAAAAAGTGCAAAAAAAGGGTACCCTTCAACAAATAAATATGGTGCTCCAAAGTTTCATCTCACATGATAATTCGTCCCATGAATTCATCATATGCTTGTCTAATTAGAATGTTCACTGGTTCAATGCGGAATTTCTTTTTAACTTTTAACAAATTAAAAACATCCATTTTGGATACTTAATGTACACTAATATTAATATTGAATAGCTTTATTGATAGACTGTCTAGAGCAAAAAATATACTAGCTGAAACTGATCTATATCCAATATTCTTTCCTGTAACATTGATAGTAATCTCCGCTAAATGGGTTCGCACATCATCTCTTTCAAAAAGTTTATCTTCAACCTTTTCGACTATTGCTACATTATCCACTTCTTTAAAAGTTTTCAGCAATTTTGTTTGAAGTAAAGTAAAATCGAAATTTTCACCTTTAACCACATCAAATTTAATCTACATTTTTAACTAGTAAATATATTTATATAAATATATTTTTGTATATTAACATTAAATAATTCAAAGGTCATTCTTTATTAAAATCCCCTATTGCTTAAATTTGTTCTTTATTTTCACATAAGGTACGTGAAATTTTATTATCTCATTATTGAATAGGAGAAACTTGAATAGCTAGTATGCCCCCAATCTACTCTGCATGGTTCCACTATCCATTAAGCCTTTAATAATTTACGTGTCTTATCTATTTCGTATGTGTGTTAACCAGTTCGTTTGCAAACTTGTTAGCACATTTTTTATATTTCTTCTATATATATTTCCCTTCACAAACATATCATACTTTCCCGCTAACTCTTCCAGTTTCTTTTCTTTGTATTTGGTATGTATAAAGAAATGAAGTATTATTATTTTTCTATGTTTTTTTATTCTAAAAATACCTTTTCGTTTCATGAGGCTTCATTTTATACATCATATTAATAGGAGAAAACATACATGTTACCATTTGAATCCATATTCAAGAAACAAAATGATAAAAAAGACTACCATAAAAACCCACTCATTACTAGAAAAAATACATAATATAATTGCGAACGTATAAAATTCAGGTATATTTTAAGGGGGAAAATTATCCAATGTCAAATGAACCGTGTCCAATTATTGCTCCGTGTCCAGTTGTCAGTCAAACACAAACACCTTTATCTAATGCACCAGCAGAACCTATTGTTACGGTAAATCCTATAATTAAAGTTCCAGTTGTTTTAGCGGAGAGAACACTTCAAATTGTTGTAGAAGCAGATGTTCCATTAGATCCACCGGCATCTGAAATTAAACGTGTTCTAAAAAATGTATTTTTAACACAAGGTAAATTAGTTCCTGTAGCATTTACTCCAGTAGAAGGTACGCCTTATCGTCGTGTTACAAGAGCAAAATTATTTGTATCAGGTTATATTCGTAAAAATATTGAATATGCATCTGGTGAATGTAATGCAGCTTTATATGATCGTATTGCTAATGTTCCTTTTTCTGGATTTGCAGATTTAACAGAAGGTGATTTTTTCACTTTACCTTTAATTGCAGCTTCTTCAGATACAGCCTCTCATTTTATTAATCCTAAGGATGGCGATTTACCTCGTTTGGATAAATATTTCTTCGAAAATCATGTAGTTTATAATGAGCAACCTACTGTTGAAATAATCAGTGCTAATTTTTATGAATTAGATTTTTCTCCATGCCCAACAACGTTAGAGGCAACATTTGATGCTTTACGTGAAAAAATTGTGTTAGATCTTACACTAAAAGTGTTGCAAGTACAACAAGTACGAGCTGGTATTGTTTAATAAATAGAAAAAGACATTACCTTCTTTATAGAAGGTAATGTCTTTTCTGTTTTGATAAAACATACATAATATTAACAATGAGTGTATATAACTGATATGGGTTTAGTTATAAATTCATCGGATGGGATGTGTGTTACTGATGAATAAGCCATGGTCTGGTAATAATATGGGGCATAAAATTTATAAGATTAAAAATTTAAATGAGCAATTAGTTTCAAAGAAAAAACAAAAAAAAGAGAAAGAGAAGGAGAAAGAGAATGTATTTTCTGAAATGAGTCAAAGTAATAGAGTAAATTCCATGGTGGTAAAAACACCGTTTTCTGTTGTGTCAGAAGTAACTAATTTTTTGACAAATCCTATTTTGAGTGAAAGAAGGCAAGAAGTGTTTCAATTTGAAAATAACAATATTAATAATGAATTTCGTGAATTAGAGACACAATTAATAGCTACCTCAAATTATTATTATGAAGAGCCGTATTGTAAAATGGTTTCTTCTAAGATTTTTGAAAATAGAATTCTTTTCGAATTGGATTTAAAGAAAAATACAAGTGATATTCCAAGAATAAATAAAGTAGAATCATCATGGGTTCCTATACACAATTTCATAGTAAAGAAAAAAGAAATAGAATTTGAGAACTATATAACAGGTGAATTACCAATTGAATTGGGTAGATATAAAACAGAAATTAGCTTACAAGAAGTGATAGATTTTAAGAAGAGGATTATAGGTTTTCAAAACATTTCACAAGATGTTATTTTAACTGAAAGTAAATTATTGTTATCAAAGAGAACAGAGAGAGCAAATTCAATTTCAAAAGAAATTGTAATAGATAAAGGTACTTTATTTGTGAATGGGCATATTCTTCAAACAATTGAATGTCTTATAGATAATAAACAATCTGGTGATAATTTTTATTGTTTAATGCAGAATATAGAGTTGGAAATAGTTATTAAGATTTTACAAAAACAAGAGCTGTCCAATTGATTGAAGTGCACCCCAATTGTTAGACACAGTCTAACAATTGGAGGTGCATTTTTTATGGCTAAATTTTCTTCAAAAGAAAAAATCCAAGCGGTGAAACGATATTTAGATGGTACAGAAAGTGGAAAAACAATTGCTAAATCTATAGGAGTTAACCCTAGCGTACTTCGTGAGTGGATTAGACGATATGAGTCTTCAGGTGAAAAGGCCTTTGAAAAGTGCTATACATTCTACCCAGCCCAGTATAAACTAGATGTACTTTATTATATGAATGAACACGGGACATCTATCAGAGAAACAGCGGCACTTTTCAATATACCGTCTTATGAAACACTTCGGAAATGGAAAATAGCTTATGAAACAGGAGGATTGGATGCCCTACAATCAAAGAAAAAGGGGCGTCCAACCATGAAAGATAAAAAAATAAAGCCAGTAGATGAAGGATCAATCGAAGCCTTACAAGCGGAAAATGAGCGTTTACGTATGGAAAATGCATATTTAAAAAAGTTGAATGCCTTAGTTCAAAACAAAGAAAAATCACCAAACAAGACAAAGCGCAAGTAATCTACGAGTTAAGGCATGAATTTCCTATCAAGGAGTTACTTCAACTCGCAAACATTCCACGTAGTACGTACTATTACTGGATGAAACGTTTTAATCGTCCTGATCCAAATGCGGAGGTAAAAGAACTGATTCAAGCTATTTATAATGAACACGATGGGTGTTATGGTTATCGTCGTATTCGTGATGAACTTATGAATCGTGGACACAAAGTAAATCATAAAAAAGTGTATCGCCTTATGAAAGAATTAGGGTTAAAATGTCTGGTTCGTATGAAAAAATACCGCTCTTACAAAGGGACAGTTGGGAAAATTGCGCCAAATATTTTAAATCGCAACTTCCAAGCTGAAAAACCAAATGAAAAGTGGGTTACAGATATTACGGAGTTTAAGTTATTTGGGGAGAAGTTATACCTATCACCAATGTTGGATTTATTTAATGGTGAAATTATCACGTATACAATTGGTTCAAGACCGACCTATTCCCTTGTTTCAACGATGTTGGACCAAGCCCTTTATTGTGTAACCAATCCGGATAAACTCCTCATTCACTCTGATCAAGGTTGGCACTATCAAATGAAACAATACCGTCATTCTCTTAAGAATTGTGGCATAACTCAAAGTATGTCTCGCAAAGGAAACTGTTATGACAATGCCGTTATTGAAAATTTCTTCGGTATCATGAAATCGGAATTTCTGTATCGAAAAGAATTTGAAAGTATAACACATTTCAAACAAGAATTAGCAAAGTATATAGAATACTATAATCATAAAAGAATTAAGGCAAAATTAAAGGGTATGAGCCCAGTACAATACCGGGCTCATACCCTAGAGGCTGCCTAATGAAACGACCTGTCTAACTTTCGGGGGTCACTTCAGATGAAGGACGGCTCTTGTTTTTTACTTCACAAACACATAAGCTTCATTTGCTGTTACATAGTATAGAATCCATAATACTTTTACTGGTAATCCACGATCACTAGGGATTTTAGCTAATGACTCAACGTATTTATCATAGCTACGTTTGAACTTCTCGCAATCTCTCGTTTCACATAATTCTGCAGGAACAAATCGTTTATTTGCATCTGATTCTGCACCATAAGCAATGTATATGAGAATTGTAAACTTTTCTTGGATATAGGATCAGAAAAGAATTAATGATGCAAAATTACATATTTCATTTTTATATATTTATTTATAATAAAATGGAATTGCTCAACATTTTCATTAAAGATAGTCTATCAACCTCTAACTACCTAATGAACTCAAGTAAACGCATCTTAAGTCATTTTAAGAGGTACAAAAGGCACCCTTTTGGGTGCTTTTTGTATAAAAATTCTATTTTTTTATATTCGATACCAACCACGAACCTTTTTAAAATAATAGTATCATTATGTCTCCTTTTTAGAGATTATTTTTAATTACCTTGAATTTTTCGCACCAGAACCGGAAAATTCCTGACTACTCGAAATATCAACTATTAAGTGCTAATATTCAATAACGCGTACTGAAAATGATTAAACATTTTTATAAACCAGTGGAACATTTAAGAAATCAATTTTTCTCTTATCGAAATTTAATTAGCTTACAGCAATACAGTGGTCATATATTTTTAAGAATAACGGAAGAATATATAGAAATTGCTACAGAAATGTGAAGTTTAATTAATTTAGGAGGAACAAATTTGTTTAATCAGCTTGTAAAAGTTATACCGAATTTATTTACGATTGGAAATTTATTGTGCGGTGTTTTCTCAATCACCTTGAATATGAGTGAATATTTAGGAGCAGCCTCCATTCTCATTTTCTTTTCAGCTGTTTTAGATTTTCTTGATGGAAGAATTGCGAGAAAATTAAAAGTGAACAGTGAGTTTGGCATAGAATTGGATTCCTTAGCTGATATTGTTAGTTTCGGCGTCGCTCCTGCGCTTTTATTTCATACAATGGCAGCACCTTCTATTTTAACTTCTTTGGCATTTATCCTTTTCCCAACAATGGGTGCTTTAAGATTAGCTAAATTTAGTATTCAACCAACTATTGGATATTTTAAAGCATTACCTATTTCAGCTGCAGGATTATCATTTGCTGGTATAGGATTGTTTTCATATAGCAATGCATAGATTACTTTAATCCTCGCCCTCTTAATCGTAAGTCCCATTAGGTTTAAAAAATTTCAATTGAAGTCACGCCCAGCGCCATAAAGGAGCATTTCAAATGGATTTAACGCGTCACTATGTATAAAAAAGCGGGACAATAATATTAAATTCGGTGCCATTCGTAAAAATTAAAACCTTGTATTTATGGCTATTGGGTTAATTCATCGATATGTTGTTCTAAAACTTCAATACACTTTTAACAGGAGCCCCTTTATCAAGAGAGCACCCGTTCTTATTTTTTCTTCTTTTCTGTCGGTTGGCTTTGTTTAGCAAAATTAGATGAATCATCAAAATTCGGTTGCTTTTTACCAGCATTATTACTTCTACCTTTTCCCATATGTAATGCACCTCCCCTCCTCCTTACTATTCCCAATAAAAAAATTCTCTTGCATCCAAGAGAATTTTTGATTGGGTTCTTATTAATAATACCCAATTACTTCCAACACTGCTATTTGATAAAAGATGGATCCAATGTCAAATTCTTTAATGCTGAAAAAAGCATTACATTTTCATATTTAGATCAATTTTTAGATGGACCACCTATTTATCCGAATTTATCTAATTACACGATCCTTCCGGAAGGAAAAGTATTTATCTATCATCACAATTATTTCATAATGACAGATTCCACGCTTCATCTTATAGATAAAGACATATTGCAAAAACTTTATTTATTAAAGAACTGTATACCAATTTCAAAAATTAATTTATCCTACTTTAAAATTTGACCCCCTATTTCATCATATCCCTCTCACTTTGTCGAAAAATACTTAGAATAATACCTATATTTAAAAGAATTTCTTAGTGGAATTTTCATCATCAATAATTATTATCTAAAAGATACTAATCTAAAGAAAACTCTACTGGTTAAAAGCTAACCAATAGAGTTTTCTTTTTTATCTAAGGATTCTTTTAAAAAGTGTCTTTTTTATAGTATTTTAAAAAGAATTCCTCATACTAACACCTTATTGTTGCGGCTATTCATTTATTTCAATATGATACTTTTCCATCTCGTATATGCAATAGACAATGATAGCTAAACTCCAACTGACACCATAATAATTATGTGTGTAGAAGTCATATCCCGCCTTAATACCTTTCTCTATTACAACAAATGTAAATCCTAAAGCCACCCATTTGTTAATTTTCATCTTAATAAACGTTAAAGAGATAATTATTAAAAATAAAATATTTGTAAGATGATTTATCATTAGCTCATATTTTTGAATGTATACTGCCATCATACAAGCAACGATATTAGTCGCAATGCCAAAGGCAACCATCGCTCCCCAACCCCTGTCCGAAAGTCCCATTCCTGAGTCAGTCCCTTCCTGAACAAAAATCCTTTTCTTTAATTCGTTCCTTCATCCTATTCAAGGTATGCTAAATTATCCTTGTCTGATGAATATCTATTTATCTTTTCATATAGAGCAAACAAAATTTCTACTTATAATTTTTTCTTTATTAGACAAACTATGTCTAAGCCGTTTGAACTAGCGGCTTCACTCTTCTGGTAATGAGATAGCACAATTTATTGAATTGACTAACTCATTCAACCCACTGGCACCGGCAGGCAACAAAATAGTTGTCTGCCATTTTCATGTATACTTTTTCTAATTTCATTACAAACCAAATGTGTGCTGTATTGATTTCAAAAGGACAGAATTTCATTTTTTAAAATGTAAAAAAGATAAGATCCTATCTACTTTTGGTATAGGACTTTTTCTTTTCACACATACTATTTTTGAACTTGTTTACCAATACGTGTCCTAATGGTGTCTTGAATTCCTCCTAAAAAGGGCTGCAGATACGACTGCATGCCCTTTTATTTACGTTGCTGCTCTATATTGAGTAAAATAATTAAAAACTAAAAATGTAATATTACATATTTTTTCTGTTCAGATTATGTTAAGATTCACTTCATAGTCGAATTATGGTTTCGTATCTAATTCAGCAATATGTGAACTGTTTACCTAAAGAAAAGACACCCAAAAGGTGTCTTTTCTTCTTTTAATCTAAAAAACATTTCTCCTATTTAGTAAGATCCAATTAGCCCTCTAACCTAAGCCTCATATTTAAAGGCAATTTAATCATACACTCAAGAGTTTTCATCTATTTCAATATACTTATAACTTAATTTCCAATCACATTTCCAGCACTATATTTGCTTTCTTACAGAATTTCTGTCTTGTTCTTAATTCTGTCAAAATCCTCATGTAGCTATACAAAGAATATATGCTACTATGATATTAAGAAACTATGCGTTCCCTTAACCCTGTATCCGGCCCTGTATTTATTACAGGGTCTTTGTTTATTTTATTTACTTTTATTGGCTTATAAGAGTTAATACACAACCATTTTCAATTAAAACCGTTTAAATGTTAGTTAGAAATTGAAATAATATATCTATTAGCTTTTTTAACAAATGAAATCTACTATTAGATTTCTAAATGTATACTGTACTAAGCACCAATTAACACTATACAAATAGTGTCAACTATGTTAATTGAATATTGGTAATAGTAAGTATAAATATTATCAATTTACTATATATTACATTTATGTAAAAATAGACGTATGTTGAGCTTATTCAAAATCTTTCCCCTAATAAAGATTTGAAGTAGCATTTCATGATTCTCCTTACTGTTAATATGCCTTGAAAAAGAACCCTATAGGGTTCTTTTTCTTTTCATTATAACCTCAGTAAGTCCTTATTTAACATGCAAAAAGGACTGCTAATTATTTGCAGCCCTTTTACACGTTAATATACACTTGTATTACATGCTGAAAACTTTATTATATTAGGTATTTATACCAACTAAACATGCCATTATCATTTAGATATATAACACTTCAAAGTTTAGAAGTATACAATAACAAATCTTTCCCAGCTTCCAGCTACATAACTAGTAACTGTTAATTCTCTACCACCATTTGCTGATATATATCTACCATTACTTAGTGCTTGTAATACATATATCCTATTGTCTCCACCATTATATAAGATAAACTTTTCCCATGCACCAATTGATGTACGATCTGCTACTATTCTACCATTTGAATCAAACGAAACATACTTTTACGTATGTTTAACCTACAGCCCTAAAATTTCTACAATCTGACGAGCTTTATTATTATCAATATAATAATGCATCTCTAATCCTTTTCTTTCTGCACGGATTACAATTCCTTTTAACTTTGCTAAATGTTGTGAAACAGTGGATTGTGGAAGTTTCAATATTTCTGTTAACTGTGTAACATTGCACATTTTATAATGCATTAGCTCACTTATAATTTTTAATCGAACCGGATGCGCCATTACCCTTATTACATCTACATCTTCTTCGCTTATTTTAGCTAGGTCATTATTAGATATTACTGTTAACATTTCTCATTCTCCTTTATTATTAATTTCTATTTTCCTATTATCCTTATAAGTAATACTTATAGATAATTACAATTTTTCCTGTTGAGAAAATATATTCTACTCAATACAAAAAGACACCTATTCAAAAAACAGTTTTTACCGTTCCAATGAATTGGTGTCTTGAAATTTTTTAGCCACACTTTATTTATTCATATTTTAATCTATATATGATTTTGAATGCTGCTTAATATACGTTGCAAAGCAAAAGGAATATTTCCATCCCTTTTTAAACATAATCATAAAATAAGTTATATAAATAATTTGTTATATTTCCATGTACCCTAGCTGATATAATGTATAAGGAAATTATTGATTAATTAATGGTTAACATATATTAGGGAGGTACATAAGTCATGATAGAGGTAATCGCGTCACTATTTTTAGTAGTCGTATATTTTATTAGTTATCTCTTTTCAACAGGAGAAGATAAGAAAAAAGCAAAAGCTGAATTAAAAGAAATTGTTAATGGTACTCATGGAAAAATATTGGTAGGATTTCTTGGAGGTGCGGCAGTTACAGGAATATTTGTAGTCATTTGGATCTTATCAGAGTAAACCTTTCAGACATTTTAGCTTATATAACGTATAATGCAGTTATTGGTTAATTAAGAAGAAAAGCATTAGAGAAAACAAGATATGAAATAATATATAAGGATCTCGCCTTTTCTGTTGAATGGTGAGTTTTTTAATGTACAAAAAAAAGACACCCTAAGGTGTCTTCCTCCGACTTGAACCACTTTAATTTTATATAAATATACACGTATTACCCCTTTGTTATACGTGTAAACACATCCTATAAAACAGAATCTTCTATTTACACCAGATTGTTAGTTCACAAAATATCAAGAGATTTGAGATCAATATGTTACGTCTTTCAAAAGAATCTGCTTTATAGAATGTATCCACAATTTATATTTTACTACATGTAATATTTATATAGTATATTTTTGCGAATATGTATAATTGCATAAAGTTTACGAGAAAAAGAGAGTATAATTTGATATTGTGTAATGAAGATAAAACCCACCTACGGAAATAGGTGGGTTATTTTATATTGGTGAGCTTGTATAAGTATGATAGAATAAGAACAACTATATATTGTAGGGTGGTTGGTTGCGATCCTTTCTCTTATTTATAGGGAAAGGAGGTGACCGAATGGACATTCTTTTTCAAATATTATTAGAAGTATCCAAAACTATTGTCTGAGAGATCGCAGTTTTTGGATTTAAAAAAGTTACTTCTAAAAAACAGAAGAAGACCACCCCTAAGCCAGCAAAGCGTGGGCGGTCTTCTAAAAAACGCAAAAATTAATTTTTAATAACCGATCACCTTACGGTAGCAGTTACTTGAAGAGATGTTGACGCATCTCTTCTTTTATTATATACGTACAGCAACATTGAAATACCTTTAAGGAAATTATAACAAATGTAAAAAAAAAAGAAAAGCCCACTGGTACCAGTGGGGTATTGTTTGGGTACTACTATCTCATTGCACAAAAGGGCCTTTGCATTAAAATAATATCATATTCTTAAAGTTGTTATATTGAGAATTGAACTACCCCCACTTTCACTTCGTTTAGAAGTGAGGGATTCCTAAGTAAATAGTTCTATCGAACTCTAATTGATTAGGCTAACCCCGCAGTCCTTGCGGTTAGAAGCCTTATCGCTTCATTCTTTAGATTGATACTTGCGTTAATATCCCTATCATGGTGTGTACGACAAGAAGGACAGTTCCATTCACGTAGGTTTAAATTTTTAACGTCTTTATTTTGATATCCACAACAAGAACATAATTGGCTGGAAGCAAATGTTTTCGATACGACAATGACTTGTTTGCCATACCATTTTGCTTTGTATTCTAACATGGATCGAAATTGCAACCAATATACCTCACTAATTGCTTTTGCTAACTTATGATTCTTTAACATATTCGATACTTGCAAATCCTCTATACCGATAACATCGTGGTTTTTGATGATTTCAGTTGAAATTTTGTCCAAGTAATCTTTTCTAGTATTTGATATGTATTCATGAATTCTAGCTACCTTTACTCGTTGTTTATTCCAGCGAGAAGATCCTTTCATTCTTCTAGAAAGAACACGCTGTGCTTTCGCCAACTTATCTTCTAATGATCGGAAAAACTTCGGATTTTCATAGTGGGTTCCATCTGACAAAATAGCGAAATCTTTTAGTCCTACATCTATTCCAGTGTAAGAATGTGTTTTCGGAAGTTCTTGTACTTCTGTTTCAACTAATAGTGACACAAAATATCTACCAGAAGGGTTCCGTCTAACTGTAGCATTTACAATACGCCCCTCTACTTCGCGACTTTTGGCAAATCGAACAAGTCCTAGTTTCGGTAACTTTATTTTGTTCCCTACAACGGCAATGTTTTCATTTGTTTGTTTTGTGGTATAAGATTGTACGTTGTTCTTCTTAGATTTAAAGCGCGGTGCACTGTTTTGTTTTTTGAAAAAGCGTGTATAAGCATCCGCAAGGTTGCGAACAGACGACTGAATCGCAATACTATCCACTTCTTTTAGCCAAACAAGCTCTTTCTTCATGGCAGGTAGTTTGGCAGAGCATGTACCATAGGTCAAGCCTTTTCCTGTCTCTTTGTATGCTTGATCCCATAAGGATAGGAAATGATTGAATACAAAGCGAGAACACCCAATCGTTTTGTTGATTAGAATTGCTTGTGCCTAATTTGGATAGATACGAAACTTATAGGCTTTATTTATCATTATTTAATTCACCTCCATTTCGGTATATGACTATTATACACCGAACGTACATTCGATATATAGTGGAGTAACACTTTCTATATGTCGAACAATTAAGATGGCTTCCTGCCATCCCTTGTTCGAAGTCAATTCATCTCCCACCTACTCACTGGGCTGTGCCCCTTCACGCTCCTTTTTATCTATTAGTAAAAAATAGTCACCTATATGGTTGATATTGGTGATACTGTTGATATGATTGAAAATGTTGTGTCGGTATACTATAAGGATGAGCATATGGATCTGCTAGTGGCCAAGGCTTTGGTTTAGGAATATACCACCATGGTATTTCAGGTGTCCAAGGTTTAGGTATAGTGGTTAACATAGGACTCTGTCTATAAAAATATCCATTCAAGTTCGTTCCTCCTAACATAAATTTGATATTTATTTGATGTATTATATCTAATTGGGAACATTTATGAATCAAATATAATTGGACTATCAAAATTAACTTTTTTTTCAGAATTTTATTGAAAAATAAATATAATACAATTAAACGAACTGGATACTTTGCTATAATGGTAATATATAACATTAGTAGACTTTTATAGGATGGGGGAATATATAATGATGGTTTCAGCTAAGGGGAATAATGAAATTACAAAGCTATTAAGCGATTGGTATGTTGAAATCCGCTCAAGGCGTATAGGTAATGCACATCAATTAAAAGAAATAATTGATTCTAAGATGCATAATATTGAAGAGGATCAAGATTTATTACTCTACTACTCACTACTAGATTTTAGATACCAATTTGTAATTGATAATTTAAGCGTTTCAAAAAGCAGTTTTGACAAAGTTGAGGCTTTTGATATGCCTACAGATAATTTCCTAGCTTATTATTATCACTTTTTCAAAGGGATTCATGCCTCTACTATTGGCGAATATCAAATCGCAAAGGAGAGTTATGAAAAAGCAGAAAAACTTTTAGACTGCATTCCTGATGAATTGGAAAAAGCGGAATTTTATTATAAAGTTGGAGCTTTCCATTATGACATATATCAAGGGCTATTATCTTATAAAAAAGTATCAGAGGCAAGAGAAATCTTTGCTCAACATGCTGGGTATGAGATCAATGTAGCATTCTGTGATAATCTTATAGGCTTAGCTTGTACTCATTTGAGAGAATGGGAGCTCGCTGAAGAATATTTCACGAAAGCAATGGATATGTTCCAAAAAATAGACGAAGAACAATTTATTTTAATGGTGCGTCAAAATTTAGGGTTAATGTATGCTACTCAAAATCTTTCGCCATTAGCCATTAGATATCTTTCAGAAGTAAATCAAAAAATGCCTAACAATTATAAGGCTCTTTTTATTGAGGCAAGGGAACACATGAAGGAAGGAAATCACTCCGTCGCCAAAGATCTCATAGCAAAGGGATATTCCGTTTGTCAAGAGATTGAAAATATAGAGTATCTACACCATTTTAAAATATTAGATGCAATGAATGGAGGTTTTCCTGCCGAAGCACTTGAAATGACAGTGTTAAAAGGCGTATCATATTTTAAAGAGCAAGAACTTTTCGAATTCATTAAGGAATACGAAGAATATCTTGCTACTGCATTTTATAAAGAGAATAACCATATTAAAGCAAGTCATTATTTCTATTCATGTTCTCAAGCAGGAAAAAAAGTTATTGAGAAGGAGGCATTAAAATGAAAAAGGCAATTCTCGGTTTAGTTGGTGTAATTACTATTTTTACTTTAATGTTTGGTGCCCAATCCCCTACAGAAACACATAAAGCTATTGATGTTATTCAATATGCTCACGGAAATCATGGTGGTTAAGATCTTAATTTAGCGAGGATAAAATCGCACAATACACTCATAGCCATACTGACGGATATTAAATGAATAAAGGTCTTCACTTCATTGTGAGGGCTTTTTTTTATAAGAACCCCACTTATAACATCTTTAAAATCTACTATATGTGAACTACCCGCCACTTAACGCCCTAACGGACTGTTTGAAGTGGGGGCTTCTCGGTTAGTCGTTACTTTTGGTAGCTAACGAATTCGTCCTAAGACAGCCGAGCTAACTCCCTTGTTCCAAGGGTTATTTTATTGCTATCTATGCTAACGCCAATAGGCGTATTGCTTCATTTTTGATATTGATAGCTGCGTTATAATCTCTATCGAGATTTACACCGCATATACAAGAATAGACTCGCTCAGACAATGACATATTTTTCACATCTCCACAACTGCTACATGTTTTTGTGGAAGGAAACCATTTGTCTATTTTCACAAGTTGTTTGCCTTGTTCATGTAGTTTATAAGCTAAAAAAGAAGTGAACATACCCCACCCATTGTCAGCGACACTTTTTCCAAAATGAAGTGCTTGCGACATTCCTTTCATATTTAGATCTTCAATAGCTACAACATCAAAATGAGTAGCTAACTCTTTAGACTTATGATGAAGGAAGTTCTTACGTTGATTCGTTACTTTTTCATGTAACTTAGCTACACGGATACGTTGTTTATTCCAACGAATAGAACCTTTTGTACGTCTTGATAATACTCGTTGCGCCTTTGCTAATCGGTCTAACATTTCACGATAGAACTTAGGATAATTGGCTCTCTCATCCTCAGAACTGACGTATAATTGTTCCATCGCAAAGTCTAATCCAACAACTGTTTCTACTTCTTTTTGTACGATCTCTTTTTCGTATTCAGTCAAAATGGACACATAGTATTTACCAGTAGGTGTCATAGAAATCGTACATGACTTAATTATATGGTCTTGTGGTATTTCTCTATGCTGTTTGATACGTACCATTTTCAGTTTTGGCAATTTGATATGACCGTTAAGCAACATAATATTTCCGTTCACTACATTCGTTGTATAAGACTTTCTGTCTTTTTTGCTTTTGAATGTTGGGAAGTCATTTTGACCACGAAAGAAATTTTTATAGGCAGTTTGCAAGTTTAGTTGAGCATTTGCCAAGGCTAATGAATCCACTTCTTTTAACCACTCAAATTCTGCTTTGTATTTCGCAGGAGTGGGAAGCTTTTGTTTCTTTAGTTGATCCTTATCATCTTTATGTTTTTCATACGCTTCTTTCCGTTCAGCTAACATTCTGTTATACACGAAACGTACACAACCGAAAGTTTTACGCATAAGATGTGCTTGGTCTTCTGTTGGATACAAACGGAATTTATATGCTTTATTCTGCTTTGTCATATCATTTCACCTCACTTTTCACTTTGATTTTCAATATATGTTTTTACTACGTCTATTGGCGAACCACCAGTAGTTAGCAAGCAAAAACTTCTTGACCAAAACATCTCTTTCCAAAGTTTCTTTTTCACTTGTGGAAAGTCTCTTTTAATAAGTCGAGAACTTGCACTTTTATAAGCATTGATGAATTTTGTCATTTCTGTATTAGGGTGTGCCTTGAACAAAATATGAACGTGGTCTACATCATGATTCCATTCAACTAACGTGATGTTATAGTTTTCAGATAGTCGAACAAACATATCTTTTGCATAGTCTGACATATCATCATCAAACACATTTCTTCTGTATTTCACGACCAACACAAGGTGATAATATAACAAGAATACTGAATGGTTATTACTATCTAATTTCATTTATATACCAGCCCTTATAATTTATAAGACTGATTATATCAGAGGCAAAATAAAAAGGAAAACCTTTTGGCTACGCCAAACCGAAATTCATCTCCCACCTACCGTTGGGCTACGCCCTTCACACGCTTGAGGAAGGAGAATTCTTTCCGGAAATTCGTTAAAAACATTATAATTACACCAAACCTTTTACATCTATAAGAGAAACTTAAAAAGATTAAAATATTTAAAAAGAGTAATAACAAATTTTCTAATCAACGAAGTTAGAATACCTGTAATCATTATTACTGTAGATAAATTTTCAGGGCTGATCCCCAGCAATAGAAATCAACAATTCCCCTATAATCAAGCAATTTCAATAGTTGTTGTATAAACTATCTTAAACTCTAGTGGCTCATTATTAATATATGAGCCACTAAAAAAGGAATCCTTATTAAAAGGATTCACCACAGAAAGATATACATCAATAAAAAGAATTAATTATAATATAAAAATAAAAGAAATATATTGAGAAATATATAATAAATTTGAATATTCTTTCTTTTTATCGTAAAATCAATATGAGTCAAGTGACAACATCTCTCTAACTCTCCTAAAAGAATCCTTTATGACATGGGGATTCTTTTGCTTTGGACAAAGTATCCTTATTTTAGCATTTGCAAAAAAACCTCTTCTTAACCAACTACTCAACAAATATAAGTAAGGATTTAGTTTTAAGAATATTTTTTTGATCTAAGCAACAGGTAATAGCCTTCAATATTTGTTAGATTTAAAAATATCCTAAAAAATAAAAAGATGCTCTATCAATACTGTAAGAAGATTTGCTGCTAAACATGCATTTTTTCATTGTACCTTTTATAATCTGAGCTTTTTAACACTAAAGAATTAAGTATAGATTTATAGCCATGAATTCTTCTATTTGTACATATAATATTCTTTATATCTCTCAAAGTTTGTTTTTTTTGTTCGTGTTGATGTTATGGGTGATTTTAATGATTTAGATACTGCTACCTGCTTTGGTGTTTGTAATGTGCCCCGTTTCTTAAGTTCTCTATACAAACTACTCACATTGCACCTCAGATTTTTTGCAATAGTTGGATATTCCTCTCCTTGATTAAATAATTGTACTGCTTTTTTACATTTTATGTCCCATTTTTCTTCTGACGTTTGAAATTTTTGAGTTCGTTTTTTAACTCTATTTTTTTCTAAATTAATACCCTCTCTTTCTATTTTACATCGCTTGGAAGAATACTGTTCTGCGTCTGCCTTAAGCCCGGAATGCTCCTCCTGTAAACGTATCATTTTTACTTTTTTTGCAATTTCTCTCAAGTTAAAGTCACCTCATTTTGTTTGATAAATTCTACCAGTACTTGATCACCCTATTGTCTGTATCCCCAATCATCGTTTATAAACAGCTATAAATACTCACATTCCCCTTATAATAGTTTTCAATCTAATATTTACGGAAAATTATAATCAATTCTATTTTTACATAATTGGAAACTATAGTAAATTGATAATATTGACACAGAATATTCTAAACCTTAATTCATACTATACACATCAATAAACTAATTATCCCCTTTGCTTAAAAAGTCGAAAATATCGTTTTCGCATAGCAAAACACTGTATCCCCTATTCAGAGTCATACAAAACAAAATACTTTATCTATTATAGCTATGGCACAAAGAAAAAGAATGCAGACATGTACTGCACTCTTTTTTAGTAACCTCTATATCAATTTTTCACCACAGTCAGCTCCTCCATTATTAGAAGGACTAAACTTTAAGCTTGTGAATTTATCATTCTGCAGTACATCATCTTTTGCAGCTATATTTAACAACACTCTTTCTATCATCCTATTTCGATTTAGAATTAAATACCTAATACTCCGACAATCTGACATGCCTTGGAATTCACAATATGATAATACATCTCTAATCCTCTTCTTTCTGAGCGAAGAATTTTTCCACGCATTTTAGATAAATGCTGAGATACGGTAGATTGAGGAACATCTAATAGCTCTGTTAACTGTGTTACATTACAAATTTTGTGGTGTTCTAGCTCCTTCACAATTTGTAATCTAACTGGATGGGCCATGATTTTTAATAGTTCTATATCTGCCTCTGGAATTTTGTACATTTCATTACTTACTTGCATTGTTGTCATTTTTTATTTCTCCTTTTTTAATTTCTTTATATTTTTATCTATTTATAGGTATTTTTTGTTTATTCGAGCATATTGTTCATAATCGCTGTATTGTTTATTCTTTTGTCTCTCTCAGATTTAATATATAGAAGTATTATGATAGCTAAAAATCCAACAAAAGATAGCATAGGTATCGAGATGAAACCGAATAAATTTAAGTAATCTTTTGTGCAAGAAACTCCTACTGAACAAATCTGCATCTCACTATTAGGAAACGCTTGAATTGTAATTTGATATACAGATAACATTAAACCGATACACGCAAATGGAAATGCATACGTGCTTACGTGCGAATCTTTTCTATATATCCCTACCCCCATATTAATACTAATGGATACATGGCCATTCTTTGGTACCAGCAAAAATCACATGGCGGCAGCTTCATCCATTCACTAAAAAACAAACTAATTAACATTGCACTAGTAGCTATCGTCCAAGCAATTACAATGTGATACTTTTGAATGATCAACATCTTATTTTCGCCTCACCTATTTTTTAAAATACAAAACATTTGCTAGTATATGACTAGTTTATTTCCGTGTTTCGAGTACCCTGTTTCAATAGAAAGTATCCAATCATTGATATCTTCTCAGTCGTATCCCCTCTCTTTTAATTCTAGAGGGAAAAGATTTTCAAAATCACCACGCATTTCGTACATGGTTTCTAATGCTTTTTCTAGCGAACCAAATCTATATACCATGTGTGTAAGTACTTTTTTGTTTTTCTTTTCTCCTACAACTAAATATACATACCGTCTTTCTTTCGCTAAAACAAACTTTAAAAATCCAGGTACTTGACTCACCTTTCACACTCCTTTTCGGCTTTCCTTACCAAACTTAAAAGGATATGAGTAAGGAAAACTATTTAGCTTTAATTACCAATTTAATAAATGTCCCGTTTTTTTGCTTTGAAAATACAAGAAAACGCTCATCATCACAATATTTATTACACCTGCTGCAGCACCAATTTTGGAGATAACATACACATATTCATTATTACTAAATGGCAATAGACTCGCGAAAATAAATAAAATTGAAATAATAAAGGATAAGAGCATATTTCTTTTGTTTTCATTCATTCAAAAAACCTCCATTTTGCACAAATATTTGTATTGCAATGGGTTAGGGTGTTAAGCTGCATCTTTACGGTTATAATGCTGGTTCTTTTCATCTACAAAGCCTTTAATGCTCCATACGCCAACCTTTGATTCTTTTGCTTCATTTTCTGCTTCTTTCATTTCAGATAGAATTGTAGTATTAGGTCTAGAAATATAGGCTATAATCCCATAACCCGACTTGACCATTAATTCGTTGATGTGTATTCCATCGCAAAATACATAAGCCAATTTTCTACCGTATTTGTCTTCTTTTGGTCCCCGATCATAAACAAATGTTACACTTTTCCCTTCTAGCTGTTTCTTTAAAAAGGAAGATGGTTCTTTTCCCATCTTTTGTGGTGGAATTTTTTGAGATACAGACTCAGGGGTATCTAATAACAGTAACCTTACCATCTGTTTCTGCCCCTTTACGTTTACGTCTATTGTATCTCCGTCTTTTATATGTAATACCTTCCCTTTAACGGTCTCTAAGTCTTTTAATTTCCCCTTATAATTCCCTGGAATATCAACAATACCTTTCCCTTTTACGTGCTGTTGTATTCCGTTTTGTACTGCTTGGGCAGGTCTCGAATCATTTTTTGTTTGCGTCGAATTGCTACATGCTGTCATTTGAAATACAAATGATGTTATACAAATAGCCTTAATTCATATTTTCATATCGGAAATTCTTCCTCCTAATCAAAATACGTAAATAGCTACATCTAATAAACAAACGGACTCTCTATTGTATTTACTTCTCGATAATTACAACATAGGCAATACTGTATCCATTTTGGATAATCATTATAAAGTACTCTAAATGAGCGTTTCTTACAATTCGGGCATATTGACACTATGTTTTTTTCATTCTCTTCCTGACTTTTCAATTTTTCAAAAGAAACATTAGTAGATGCTATATTACTGGTACACAATATACATCCCCCTTTTCAGTCTTGAAATCTTAAAAACAAATAAAAAAGGACACACCTATCGCATATGTATGCGTAGGTGTGTCCTTTTGCAAGATAGTTTTAGATGTATTTTGTTACTTTCATCATATCATACTTCTTATTAAATTTATATATGAAATTAAAGATTTTACGATATTATTTCTTTTTCTCATGTATAAACATAATGCGTTGTTTTTGTATAACATACCTTAATTTTGCATCAAGTTTTTCTCCATTATTCCTATTTTCAAAACTTGAAATTGTATTGGTCATATTCTTTCTAATAACCTTTTTTATTTCGTGCTAGTTATTTTCTTTTTCAACATGATGTTATTTATCTTTTATTTTGGGTAAACAAATATTACGGGTAGAAAAACTTCTCTTATTCTAAAATAATTCCCTCGACACAAAGATACTATCTCGTACAAGCATTCAACTTAATAAATATGTTTTAGGAAGGTTAGAAAAATGGATATTTTATTAGCGATTTTACCAGCCTTATTTTGGGGAAGTATTGTACTCTTCAACGTTAAACTAGGAGGCGGTCCTTACAGTCAAATACTTGGAACTACCCTTGGCGCTCTAGTTTTTTCTATCGGTGTTTATATTTTTATAAAACCCGTTTTGACGCCCGTGGTGATAATTATCGGGATTATATCTGGCCTATTTTGGGCATTAGGACAAGCCAATCAATTGAAAAGTATTGATTTAATTGGGGTTTCTAAAACAATGCCTATTTCAACAGGGATGCAATTAGTTTCGACTACTTTATTTGGGGTCATTGTATTTCATGAATGGTCAACAACAACATCTGTTGTATTAGGTGTTCTGGCACTTCTTTGTATCATAATCGGAATCGTTCTCACATCCCTCCAAAGCAAAGAGGAGAAAAACGATGAACAAAAAGGAAATTTCAAAAAAGGGATTGTGATGTTATTAATTTCAACTCTTGGTTACTTAGTATATGTGGTAATTATCCGCCTATTCGGTATAGACGGATGGTCAGCGTTATTACCACAAGCCATTGGTATGGTGTTAGGTGGAATTCTACTAACCTTTAAGCATCAACCATTTAATAAATATGCGATTCACAATATTATTCCTGGTTTAATTTGGGCAGCAGGAAATATGTTTTTATTTATTTCCCAGCCGCGTGTAGGGGTGGCAACAAGTTTTTCCCTTTCCCAAATGGGGATCGTGATCTCAACTTTAGGTGGAATTTTTATATTAGGTGAAAAGAAAACAAAACGACAATTTATTGCGATTGTCATTGGAATTATCTTCATTATTGCAGCTGGCATTATGTTAGGAATTGCTAAAGGATAAAAAGGAGGAAAAAATTATGTATACAGATTTAAAAGGGAAAGTTGTTGTTATTACAGGTGCATCCACAGGATTAGGAAGAGCGATGGCAATTCGTTTTGGAGAAGAACAAGCCAAAGTTGTAATTAATTATTATTCAAACGAATCAGAAGCAAATGAGGTAGTACAAGTAGTTAAACAAGCAGGTGGAGAAGCGATTGCGGTAAAAGGAGATGTAACAGTTGAATCAGATGTTATCAATCTCGTTAAATCTGCTGTGGAAGAATTTGGTACACTGGATGTCATGATTAATAATGCGGGTATTGAAAATTCAGTACCTTCACATGAAATGCCATTAAGTGATTGGAATAAGGTAATTGCTACGAATTTAACAGGGGCTTTCTTAGGGAGCCGGGAAGCAATTAAATATTTTGTTGAGCATGATATTAAAGGTAGTGTTATTAATATGTCAAGCGTTCACGAGCAAATTCCATGGCCATTATTTGTACACTATGCAGCAAGTAAAGGTGGCGTTAAGCTAATGACAGAAACATTAGCACTAGAATATGCACCAAAAGGAATCCGTGTAAATAATATTGGGCCTGGTGCTATGAATACGCCGATTAATGCTGAAAAATTTGCGGATCCAGAAAAACGTGCCGATGTTGAAAGTATGGTTCCTATGGGATATATCGGAGAACCGAAAGAAATTGCAGCGGTAGCAGCATGGCTTGCTTCTTCACAAGCGAGCTATGTAACAGGTATTACACTGTTTGCTGATGGTGGTATGTCGCTATATCCATCTTTCCAAGCTGGACGTGGTTGATTGATATATAACTAAATTAGTTACTTTCAATAAGTTTAAATGCGGCAGTAAGCTTTTTATTGAATAACCTTTTAATTATTCGTGACATCACATGCATTTTGCAAAAAATACACTTTTCTTTCTGTAGAATTATAGGAAAGGATAAAGTTATTTTATTTTAGGTTTACAATTTCGCTTTAGTTAAATGCCGATGGGTAAAGAAACCCTATAATAAATTTAATATTATAATCAAAAAAAAGAATACCTTATAATAAAGGATTCCTTTTTTTTGATTATATAGCTGCTATTTAAAAACAAATAATGTTATACAAGCGATCTTAATCCAAGACTTCATCGTATTAACTATTAAAAAATTTAGATGTTAGCTATATTTCTGAAGTATACAATGTGACCATTCCATGTGTTCTATTTTCACTTGATATAATTAATTTGGTAATATTCTTAGGCGCAAATCGATATATAGAAATATTCGGACCAGGATTATTAGATTTAAAGTGAATAACTTCTTCATTATCAATAAAACCTTGAATATAGCTTTCACTTCCTTCAAAAAATTGAAAATGAGCTGACACTGATATAATCTCGCCATTGTTCTCAAATAAAACTATTGAATTTCTATATGTATCAAAATTAATAAGTTTCATTTTTGACATAATTAGGATGCTCCCTTCTATGAAAGCATGATGATTAAAGCATACTACCATTTAAAGCAATTCTTTTATTACCATGTGTAAGTTCTAATGTTTTATTGAGAAAATACAAGCCATCTTGCTGATGTGAAATCATAATTAATATATTACAAAGATTGTAATTTTGAAGTATCTCATACATAAGATTTCTTGTATCAATATGTAAATTAGATGCTGCTTCATCTAATATTATTATATCCCTTTTTGTGAGGATAGCCCTTAAAAAGGCTATAAATTGTGCTTGACCTCCTGAAACACTGGAACCATCTTGTACAATTATAGTATCTAATCCATTCTCAAATCTGTTGAGATGTGATGTTAAATGATACCTTTTCATTAACTTAACTACATCTTCTTTCGTTTTATTTGTTTGTCCATATAATATGTTATCTAATATAGTTCCTTTAAACAAAAATATATTTTGTGAAACTATACCTATTCTATCTCTAACACTTTCTTTATGTATTAAGTTATAGTCAATATTATTTATCAATATCTTTCCACTTTCAGGTTGATATAAACCTGTTAATAATTTTATAAAGGTAGATTTTCCTGATCCATTTATACCATCAATTAATAACTTGTCACCCTTTTCAATTTGCACGTTTAAATGATCAAATATCAAATCACTATTTCCATTATATTTAAAACAAACATCTTTAAATTCTATTGAATTAATTGGTTCTTTCATTATATTTGTACCTAGTGTATTTTCAACATCTAAATTGAAGAACTCCTTAATTCTCTTAATACTAATACACACGGGTTTTAGAGTTATATCTAAGCTGCCTAAAGCTTGGGTAGTCGCAAGGAGTTTAGCCATATAAATTGAAAATGAAGTATACACCCCTATAGTAAGCTGGTTTTGTAAAATTAAAATACCTGATACCAGTAATACTATTACTGTAACAAAGTTATTTGTTACTATTAAATTTTGCATAAAGAAAATAAAATGTAAACTTTGTTTTAGCGCACTTTTAATTACATTATTTAATTTACTCTTAATCTTATTGGTTTGTATATTTTTACCGTTTAATAATTTTATATCCTCTATTCCATTTAAGGTTTCATACATTTCTGCGTTTAATACTGCCGATGACTCGTATACGTTTGTGGTACTTTTTGATATCATTTTAGAAGAATGTTTGGATATTATAAAATATATTGGGATAATAATTACTATGATACCTGTAAGTTTAACACTTAAATTAAACATTATAAATAAAGCAAAGAAAAAATCGAATATACCTGAAAAAACCCTTAATAAATTTGGAGAAAATAATGCACTTACATTACCAGATTCAGCAATTCTGCTAAGAATGTAACCTTTCTCCTTCTGATTAATATAAGAAAGAGGCGCATCTATAATATTACTTATCATAGATAATCGAATTTCATTAACTACATTTTGTTGTACACGAGTAAATAAATACTCATAACCTATCGATATTAAATAGTTAATACAATAAATTAATAAGAGTATAAGAGTTGTTTTTAATAATTGATCGTAGCTTTTGTTTAATAGTATAACTTTATCAATAATGTAGCCAATAATATATGGTATCGGTGCGATAATCAAAGAAGCTATAACCATCCCAATTAAACCAAGAGCTAACAAAGTTTTTGTATTTTTCAAATACGGATATAAAAATAATAACTCTTTATAAGAAATTTGAATTTCATCTTGTTTATTTATCTTCTTATTCACCCTCTTTCTCCTCCTTTGTCTATTTATTATATTAATTTACGAATCAATATAATGAGGTTTATATAATTCCATAGATATCTTGAGACCTTATCCCGACGCATTGTCTATGGAATTATATTGGTTTATCCTCAGAAACTTAACAATATTCATCTCATCCAATCATACTAATTTTGCCCTACCATTAATGGCTCCTTAATTATTTCAGGGACATGATTTTTAAACCATTTACATTTATCGCCAATTTCTTGTGCTTTTATAAAGCTTCTTAAGAAGCATGTACTACAAAAACGTTTATTTTCACACTCTTTACATTCCTCAGAGTCCATTTGAGGTGCTTGCAAGTTAAAAAATGCATTAATGTATTTGAATTTTTCGTCATAAATATCTTTAATATTCTGTTCAAAAACATTACCTATACTGTTTTTCAAATCATCTAAACTATGCATAGTACACATTTTAATTTCACCATCAGGCGCAATCACAATATGTGATGTTATTGCACCACAATTCCTAATCTCAGCGCGCGCACCTTCATATAATGAAACAAATTTAGGATATTTTTTATTTATTTTCAACAATGCTTCACCATATGTTTTAACATCCTCTTCATTTAAATAAAGATCACTACATCCTAAGGCTCTTCCCATTGGTATTACTGGAGATACCCCAATACTATCAATCCCTAAATTATGTACCCATTCAGCTATATCTTCTACCTCGTGCACATTCAAATGTGTAACTATTGTGGCGATCCGCAAACGAACATCATTTTCGGCTAATTTCATTATGTTATTTTTAATTTTATGAAGTGTATTAGGAACTTTAAAGAACCAAGTCAAATAATTATCATCTAAGCTATGCATATCAATTTGCACAAATGTTTTCGACTTATTTTTTATTATTATGTCCATAACTTTCTCAGAAAGAGCTATACCATTGGTCAACAGTGTTATTTGAGAAAAATCCAAGTTAAGTGCATATAACAATATCTCTTTTAGATTTGGATGTACTGTTATATCACCGCCCGTAAGTTCAATTAATTTCACTCCTATATTATTTAAGTCATCTAATAAGGATTTTATTTGATCTAAGCTCATTACTTTTGGCTTTACTGCTCCAAAATCTCCATAGCAATGACGACATCTTACATTACATCTGTTTGTGATTTCAATTGAAGCCACTTTTGGATATATAGTCTGTTCTTCAATTAAATTAACTGGTACATTTATAGGTTCTTCTTGCGTACCAATGTTCATATTGTAAACTTTGGATACATTATTTAAAAATGCATTTAATTTCTTTTCAATACTTATTGGATCTTCACTGTATTTTAAAGACAAGAAAGATACAACTTGTCCATATGTTTTAGTACCATCAATTAACTCAATAATTTCAGTGGCGGTTTTATTTATCGTAAATGTATTTTCGTTTTTAAGCGTAGGAGCGCTTTCGTTTGGGTTTTTATGAACTACCAACATAGATTCATAATTTGATGTGAATTTTCTTATTTCTAGCTTTTCTTTCCAAAATAAATAGCCATTCACTTTAATCATCTCCTATAAAATTTAAATTTGTTTTTAGTTTATGTATTACAAAAATCCCATACTCGTTTTCGATAAATATATAGGACTTATTCTTAACATAACTGTTTGTCATTAGAATAAGTCCTAATTTAATTTCACCATAAACACTCTCACATTTTAAAATTTTAACTTGCAGTACTAGCTCCGGTTGCCGCAGTAACTAGATTTAATAACTCTACAGAACATGCTGCACATACTAAGCAACTCCAACAAGTCCAATCCCTTGGTTGTACTACTGGTGTTTCCATTTAGAACATCTCCTTTTTGGTTATTTATTTTTCTTCTAGAAAATTCATTTGACCAAAAGTGCTCATTCTCTTAGTACCTTTAACCAAAAAACTTCTAAAAGGATATTAGCTTGCAGTACTAGCCCCTGTTGCCGCAGTAACTAAATTTAATAATTCCACAGAACATGCTGCACATACTAAGCAACTCCAACAAGTCCAATCCCTTGGTTGTACTACTGGTGTTTCCATTTAGAACATCTCCTTTTTGATTATTTATTTTTCTCCTAGAAAGTCTAATTTGACCAAAAGTGCTCATTCTCTTAGTGCTTTTAACCAAAAAACTTCTGAAAGGATATTAGCTTGCAGTACTAGCCCCTGTTGCCGCAGTAACTAAATTTAATAATTCCACAGAACATGCTGCACATACTAAACAACTCCAACAAGTCCAGTCCCTTGGTTGTACTACTGGTGTTTCCATTTGACCTACCCCCTTTTCTGTATTGTGTGGTGCGACTAAAGTATAACTCCCTATGTTTTCTAAAAACAATCAAAAAATTTTAAACATTTTGTGTGTGTTTCTTTAATATTTTGTGACATATATTTACAAAACTTTCTTTTTGGTTTATTTAAAATAACAAATATCTTTATTAACTGATACTAAAAATTTTATTTATGAAAAGTTATTTAATCGCAGTATATCTTGTTAAACTGCTTTTTATAATTTATAATGTTAACTGTGTATGGTGTGTATGGTGTGCATTACATAACATAACACTTATCGATAGAGAGGTTGTTTAATGAAAATAGTCTTAAGTAATGTATCAAGTCTGCCTTTATATCAACAGATAAAGGAGCAAATTAAGGAATCCATATTTAACAATGAATTAAAAGAGGGTGAACAATTACCATCAATCCGCTCACTTGCTAACGACTTACATGTAAGTGTACTTACTACAAAAAGAGTTTATGCAGAATTAGAAACAGAAGGCTTTATTATTACAAAGGTTGGAAAAGGGACCTATGTAGCTCCTACAAATTTAGAGTTGTTAATGGAGTCCAAACGCCGGATGGTAGAAGTTAAACTTACTGAAGTTTGTCAAATGGCTCGTAGTATAGGTATTCATGCAGATGATCTCCATTCAATTTTAGATTTAATTTTAGAGGAGGAGAATGAAAAATGAATGTTGTGTTAGAAGTAAATAATTTAAATAAATCTTACGGAAATTTTTCGTTAAAAGATGTTACCTTTTCACTTAATACAGACTGTATAACAGGATTTATCGGTACAAATGGTTCTGGAAAGACCACTACAATTAAAGCGATTTTGGGTCTTATTTTAAAAGATTCTGGGAAAATTAATTTTCTAGGAAAAGATATGGATAAGCATGAAAGAAAGTCTAAAAACAAAATTGGTATTGTGCTAGACGAGGGCTATTTTTATGATGAATTAACAGTAAAGGAAATGAAAAATGTTATTGCTCCATCCTACACTGAATGGGATGAAACAGTTTTCCAAAATTATATTAAAAAGTTTAACTTAAATCTAGAACAAAAAATCTCTACTCTATCCAAAGGAATGCGAATGAAATTTGCAGTTGCATTAGCCCTATCCCATCATGCAGATCTATTAATAATGGATGAACCAACAAGTGGCTTGGATCCATTAGTACGGAGTGAATTAATGGATATTCTCCTTGATTTCATGAAAGAGCCGGGGAAAAGCGTATTTTTTTCCACTCATATTACATCTGATTTAGATAAAATTGCTGATATGATTATTTTAATTGATGATGGAAAAGTTTTAGTAAATGATGAAAAAGATGTTTTAATAGATACACATGCATTGGTAAAGGGCGACAACCGCTTAATTAATAAACAAACAAGACCTCTTTTTTTAAATTTACATCAAACTCACTATGGATTTGAAGGGATTACTAATAAAAAAGATGATGTACGTCGACTCATGCCTGATGTATTAATAGAAAGACCAACTATTGAGGAGATTATGCTTTCATATATTGGGGGGAACATCCATGTTAATTAACCTAGTGATGAAAGACTTTTTGTTAGTCAAAAAATATTTTCTAATCTTACTCGTTTTTGCTGCTATAGCTCCTATTTATCTTTCTTCACAATTACAATTAAACGATGGCGGTCTTGTTAGCTTTCTTTTAACCGTTATTTTGATGGAATATATTTTGTTCGGAACGGTATCCAAATTTGAGGATCAGTACAAGGGAGCGGCTTTACTTTGTGCTACCCCATACACACGAAGCGCATTTGTAAAAGCGAAGTACCTTTTTCTTTTTGTAATTTTTATTTGTGCAGCTATTATCCGTATAATCATTTCAGTTGTCGCACCATCGGGTATAGAAAGCCTGAGCGCTAGCGCTCTTGGAATAACTTTTTTAACTCTAAGTATTTTATTTGGTGTACTACTTCCTGTTCAGTTTAAATTTGGTTATGACAAAACCAAAATCATATCACTTTTAACTGCTTTTTTAATACCTTTTGTTGCTCCTACTCTTATAAGGGGACTACAATCAAGTGATATTGATTTCAAAAGTATTTTTCCATTCTCACCAACTGTCCTAACATGGATGCCTTGTTTCATCTCAATTATTATTGGTTTTATATCAATGATAATATCTCTGAAAGTATATGCAAAAAAAGATTTATAATTTAAATTTGAAATCATAGGAATGAGTAATTAAATACTTTATATATTTAATTACTCATTCCCTTTTATTTAATTCTCTTCTCTAATGAACTTATTCCTAAAATACATTTTATCGATATCAAAGTGAATAAATTTTTCAAATCACTAATTCCCTTAACATCTCTTTTCATTAACGATTTAGTAAACTAAGGATTATACATAATATATCAAGAGGTGATTTTATGAAAAAAATAATTAAATTCCTTTTGTTAATTAACTTGATTTCCGGAACTTTCATACCTATTACTACAGTTCATGCTGAAAATAAATCACAATATTATACTATAATGTTGAAGAACTATGAAAATAACCAAAAACTAGCTAGTAAGTTTCAAAAATATGATATGCAAGTAGTCTATAGTGTCCCAGAGATTGGTGTTATACAAGTGAAAGCTACCGAAAAAGCAATGAATATTGTTCATTCGGATCCTAATATAGATTCATATAATAAGTCATTACAATCGTTTAATTCAAGAGAAGTAGCAACCAATGTCTCTTCCCCCCTACCCTTAAATGAAATATGGGAGAATCAATGGGATATGCAACAAGTAACCCATAATGGTGATAGCTATAGACTATATCCAGGAACTAAAAATGTAACTGTTGGTATCATTGATTCAGGCATTGATATAAATCATCCTGATTTAAAAGATAACATTTCACCTGGATCTAAAAATTTAGTACCTAAAGGTGGATTTAGAGAGCAAGAATCTCAAGAAACAGGTGAATTAAATCGCCTAATAGATCTAAGAGGACATGGAACTTTTACTGCTGGACAGGTTGCAGCTAATGGTTTTATGAAAGGGGTTGCTCCTGGTATTGGAATTAAAATGTATAGAGTGTTTGGTAATGGAGCAGGTGAGGCTATTTGGGTTATTAAAGCCATAGTTGAAGCTGCGAAAGATAATGTTGATGTTATCAATTTAAGTTTAGGCGAATACCTCATCAATGGTATAGTATCTTCTTCAGACGGTGAATCTAGTGAGGAATTATCCGAAATTAAAGCTTATAGAAAAGCCATTAAATATGCTAAATCAAAGGGAAGTATCATAGTTGCTGCGGCTGGTAATGATGCTCTTGATGTTACTAACAAGCAGGAAATGAATGATTTTTTTAGAAAAAAAAATGAAAATACTGGGATAACATTTACTGGAGAAGTATTAGATGTTCCTGCTGAGTTGCCAAATATAGTAACAGTTTCATCTGTTGGTCCATCTAAATTACTCTCCTTATTTTCAAATTATGGTGAAAGTTTTATAGATATTGCTGCACCTGGAGGAGATAATAGATTATTTCAGCAATATGGTTTAGAACAGTGGGTAAAAAATAAGTTAATGTTAAAAGAACTAATATTAACTACCGCCCCTGGTGGTGGCTATGCTCTCTCTATAGGGGTTTCACTTGCCGCTCCAAAAGTGTCAGGTGCTTTAGCATTAATTATTGATAAAAATAATTTTAAAAAAAATCCAGATAAGGCCGTGAGATATCTTTATAAAAATGGAGTTAGCAATGATACCCCTACTAATAAAAGTTTTTTTGGTAATGGTTTGCTTGATGTCTATAAAGCGATTTCCCAATAAAATATATACACTTCAATTTGGTTTTAAACTAACAATTGATAGTGATTTTTTGATGGAACCTTTATTTAAAGCAAGTCTAATCGCCTTAAATAAAGGTTTTTTATTATATTGAATTAAATTTTTCCATATCCATCTATTAGATTCCCTATTTAGTCATTCTTGGATCCCACTTTTACTAATAACCTTAACAAGTGGTTATTTGCATAATTAGACTATTGTATCCAAAATAAAAAAACACTATTCTTCCTTTATATTTCTACAGAGAGAAAGGCGTTTTTCTGGCAGATATTTCTCTAAACTTTTGAGAGAGATGTTAATGCAAGATTGTTATTCCCTATGTTCCTCTATCACCTTATAGTAATCAATTTTTTCTTCAATAAACATTATACTACTCGGAGTATACCGAGTGTATTTTTGTAAATAATAAGATTGTTAAATGTTAAATCGAGGAGGGGTTGTATGCAAGATCGTAAAAAATCTATAAAAAGTCCTGGTTCTGTTATGAAACCAGATTTTGCTGAAACAGATGCACAAAAAGTGAAACAAGAAATTCAAAATGATGTAAGAGCAGGACAAGGAGCAATGACTTCCCGAGAGGCAGGGGCAATGCGAGATTAAGAAAACACTCCTTATTGGTTTTTTCTTCTCTAGAACTTTAACCAGTAAGGAGTTATTCCCGAACTATTTTAGCTTTTTACGTTTTTCCTTTAGAAACATAATGCGTTTCGTTTGTAAATCATAGGTTAATCTTACATCGAATTTCTCTCCATTAAATCTATTTTTTTAAACTAAGATTATTTTCTTTCAGATAATGTATTGCATCTTTGTTCACCGATCTTAAATCTATACCTTGTTTCTCTGCTGCAAATGAACATCCACAATAACACTGACGGAAAACATCATATTCATTACACATTTCAATTGAACGTTGATATCCATTACTTTTTTTGAAATCACTTGGTAAATAACGCGAATCATAATTTTTTTGTACACCGATTCCAAGTTCATTTATTAATTGACTATTTTTATTTTTAGAAAGAGTAATGGCACTCCCAAAGTAATCAAAACCTTTTTCTTGTGCTACCTCAGCTGAACGATCCAATCTCATATCAAAACAAGCTGAACAACGAAGCCCGCCTTCTGGCTCTTCTGCCAAACCTTCTTCTTTTACCATTTTAAAAAATACATTTGAACGGTAGTCATCCTCAAGAAATCCTACTGTGTGCCCAGTACGATCATTGAACTTTTCTACAAAGATCTTTTGTTCATTAGAGCGTCGCATGTACTCACTTTTCGGATGAATATTCGAATTCGAGAAAAAAACCGTAATATCTGCATGTTCTGCAAGAAATTCCAATGAAGCAGTACTACAAGGAGCACAGCATGAATGAAGTAACACTTTTGGTCTTTCGTTCCTTGCTTCCCAATCATTAATCATTTTTCTTAATACTTTATCATAATTTATTTTCTGATTCTTCATTTTCTTTAAATACGTTTCTACATCTAACACTTCTTTCACAACTAAACCTCCTGTTTATTTTTATTTATTATATCACTTAAATTCATTAATAAAATATAGTAATGTATGTATTTATCGATCGTAAAACGGTTCTTATGACCTTTGGTGATGGCTAAAATAATATATGTATTCTATTACCTCTATTTCTAAAATAAATCCTTAATCCTTCTTTTTCATCACAAAATCTTTTGGATTACCTTTTAACTGGTAATACTTCACGTTAAGACGAATAACTACTACGATGATTACCAAAAATCCTATTATATATAACATTGTTCCTTGCTCCGTTTCTTATTGTTTAGCGAACTTATTCTGTAAATACTTCACATGTTTATTTTCAGTATCCTTATCAGTAATATTTGCTTGCAAAATAGTCTGGTAAATATGCTCGACCTCGTCTTTTGTTAATTTCACATCAATATAGGATTCGATACATTTTTTTAGATCGTTATAATATAGGACATGTTTATCTTTAGAATGAACATTTACTCTTTTTAGGCTGCATTTTGGATGAAACGCTGCAATAGAAATACACGGCAGCTGTTGTTCCATCACCCATTCAATTGTTTTCATGTGCTTATAATTTTGTCTAAATGGATTCTGAAAAGAGTGTTTCTTTCTAAAAATACCTTGTGTCCATCTTGCTGCCTTCTCACTTCCATAAATCCAGCCCTCGTAGTTCTTCGTCTCTATAACAAATATACCTGTTTCTGCAATAACAATATGGTCAATTTGAGTTGTATCACCATACTCTGTATGAACCGCCACATCATGTAACACCCAATACCTTTCGTGATCTAATTTTCTTACTATACGTTTTACCATCTTTTCTCCAGCTCTTCCTTTCCATTTTGGAGCATGTTTTTTTACCATAATGTTTATCGGTATCAGAAGCACAATTAGAATTAATTCAAATATTAATACTTTCATAATTTAAGTCCCCTTTTCACATTCTTGTGTTTCTACGCATTAAACGATATACATGGGTTTCTAATCCTAAAATATAATATGAGATACATAAACCTTTTATCACCATCTCTATGAATCCTAATGCTAATGAAACAATGAGTCCGCCCCGAAATTGAAACGGTCTTGTCACCCTCCGATTCACTGTTTTTTCAATCACTCCAAAATTAGCCCAGGTTGGCAAACGCTTTTCTACATTCTTTATAGTGCCCATTAATCCATATTTCAATGACAAAATAAAACATCCAATTAGTAAATATATAATAGAAGAAAAATAGATAGATAAGCCCATAACAATAATTGTGAGCAGCCAACCTATCAAGATAGAATTACGTAAAGCGGTATATTCTGGATTTCTTTTCAAAACAAGCACTCCTATCAAAATAAATTAAGTTATTATTAAATACGAGGTATGAATTTCTAATTTAAATATTATTTTAGTTTCTATCTTCCTCGTCTGTTTTGTAGGCATACCAGCTCTACTACGAGGAGTATTCATTCTACAAATGGAAATAATTTACAACGAAAAACAATTAAAAATCGAACAAATTATCCCCTATATCAGAGGAGATATTTGCAGAATATGAAAGGAAAAATCAGATGGGTAGATAAAAGGTACTGAATGAACATTCAGTACCTTTTGCATCTATATATATTTCTTTACATATTCGCAAATAACCATGGAGCCAGTACGGCTAACATACATAGTAAACAAGATCCCGTTATAACGCGATTAGACCAACGATAATACTCAGGTTGTTTTGTACTCTCATGAATTCTTCGTAAACGAATTCCTGCAATTAACATAAAGGGTGTAAAAATAAGTGCTGTTGCTTTAAACAGGTCTAAAAAATCCGTAAAAATGTTCATAAACGAAAATACATCCGAACTAAATAAGAAATATACACTTAATCTCATTGCCATCATACTAACGAACGAGAAAATCATACTCCCTGTTGCCCATTTCATCCATTGACCATTCTTTGTAATTAACCCCATAACCATGACAATAACACCTAATATGAAAGAGATAGAAAAGATATTTACCCCTACTTTAAAAGCTGGTGCATACATACCCTCAACTTTTTGTATAATTGATGACCCAAATGAATCGTCTTTCTCTGTCGTTTTTGTTCGATTGTTTAATCCTTCGTTAAAAGATGAAGAAACATCATTTCCTTTCAATTCATTAAAATCCATTTTTACAGATGCATGAGCTGTATGTAAAGGTATGAGTACTAGGATCATAAAAACATATGTACATAAAACTCCAATCATCCCTTTTTCTCGCTTCACAACACATCACCCGCTAATTTTGGCTTAATGCTCTTTAATTTGATTTCATTTCCTTCTGCAACATAACGGAGATCTGCGGAATAATAGATATTGGCTTTTGTATATGCCCCCATAATCGCATTTGCAATTTCTTCTTTTTCTACTGCTACATATGTTTCATTTTCATTATAAAACTCTATTTCAATTCGATTAATATTATTATTTAATACTGTTATATGTAACTCTTTTAAGCTATTCAAACGATTTCCTAAACCACACACTAGCTTAAATACCTTACTCGCAAGTGTAGGTGGCTTAACATACGTCGTATTAAAATGAATCGTTTCATCATCTATAACACCATCTTCCTCGACTGCGCATGTCATAATGAAAGAATGATTTTGTTTTTCAATTTCTTGTAGACTTAACTTGCGATCAATGACATATTTCAGACTTGTTGATAGATTTTCTATATATTCATCCAGTTCAGTATTTGAAATTTTAACCTCTGAGAATTCTGGGAAAATCATGTAAGCGTGCATATTAGAACTACTTTTACTTACACGTAATACCTGTACCTGTTTCTTTTCATAGCGCACCGTTTGTTCCAATTTTTTTACTACATTGTTGCTTATATGATCTATTATCATATTTCATCAGCCTCCAGTAATTTTAATAAAATAATTTTTACAATCTCATGTATATAAAGCATTGCAATATTTTGCTGAGGTCTCGAAACTCATATTTTATGACTAATAATCACTTTAATCTTAAAACATCTTAATATTACAATGACGTACAGTGTTTCATTATAGTCGAATATTCTTATATGGTGAATCGTTCTGTTTCACTCATTTGCATAAAAATAAAAGGCTATTTTATCCTTATACAAATGAGTGAGAACATACTGTATTTCATGCTATTTATCTAAGAAAATTTAACTGGGAAATGGATGTTATACACTCCCTAGTCATCTATTGTTTGATTCAACTAATGTATAGAAAATAGGTGGATTCACCTCAAATTTTATATACATTCATATATTTTCTGGTATTATCCCTCCTTCTGTATAAATCCGATAGCACTTCTTATTAGATATCTTTATAAATAATGTTAATCCTTGTTCTCTTTCTGTCACTTTTGCAGTCCACTTTAACGCTTGTGCCTCTTCTACTTCTGATTTTCACTATTAACAAAAAGCACAATTGTTCAAGTTATAGAAATGTCATTCATGTTCTCACTTAGCATTTACTTCTCCATCCAAATTCTTTTAGACCGATGTAACAAATAAATTGTAAACACTGACAGACCCTTTTCTAATGTAATTTCCTTTGTGAGAGTAGTAATACGCTCTTACGCCTTACTAATCATCCTGCATTCCCTTGGTCAGCAAGAAACAAGACGTTTCACCAATACATTTCCCCTCTCAATTATTCAAATGAATCGTACTTAAACTAGCCCTTTACGAATTTGTTTTTTTCTTTTTCTTCTATGTATTGAAATTAAATAAAATTTTTCCGCCAAATCATTTTTATATGCATAATCATCTACCAGATTTCTAATTGCAATAAAAAAGGAAGCTCCAAGTATTCATATCACTTAGTTCTTCCTTTTCCCCTGTATAAACTACCATCACATGATTTATATCGCAGTTCTTCATTTGCACTCCCTAATAACTTATCTATATCAATCAATATATCATCCGGCTCTTTAGATTACTCTTTTAGATCTACTAATACTATTCAAACATTATTTTATTTCATTTTGTTATGAATCATAAATAATCCCACCTGCAACTTGAAAACAACATAAAAAGGACTTCTTCAAGTCGATTAAAAATGTGCATAACAAAATAAGCTATATATGCACTAATCGGCTCAAAGAAGCCCTTTCAAAATTGAAACAAGAACACAACTTGCTTCTGCAACTCAACCACAACACATAAGGCGTGGGAATAAACGGAATTCAACAAATAACAATATACCTATATATTATACAATTTAGATTTTCGTATCAAGAATTTTTTTATTATCTTTAGTCATTTGTCAGATGTTATACAATCAATACGCATTATCTAATAAGTTAATTCCAAGATCAAATATTATAATATTAATAGTAATCACCAGTGAAGTTTTACTAATAATGATAAATAAAAGACGCCAACTAGCGTCTTTTATTTACTCTTCCATATTTTGATTTTTCAATAATTCAAATTCCTATCTATGAAATATACTCCTCGTACCATTTAGCTTTTTTAGTTTACACTTTACACTCTTTTTCTTCATCTCACTCTTGTATTTCTTCGTACATACGCTGCCTTTCTTTGTTAACAGCTCTAATTTGATCGTAATCGTAGTCAATCGATTCCCTTTCTTCTGTTCTACGTTGTATTTCTTCGTATATACGCTGCTGCTCCTTGTAAGCTGCATCCCCCTGATCGTAATCAATTAATTCCTGTTCTTCGCCCCTAATTTGTCTTTTTCGCTCTTCTCTCTTTTGTTGTAGTTGATATCTTCTATATGCCTTCTTATCAGTAATTTTTTCACAGTCGTGCGCTAGCTCCTTCGTTTCGTCATGTCCATGTCCGCAAAAATCGTTTGGAATTATAGCACTAGATTTCTTAACAGATTCAGGATTAGGGTCTTCATGTTCTTTGCTAGCCTTCTCATCTTTAACTGCAGTATTGCTAAGACCATCTTGCTCTTTGTTCGTTACATTTCTATTAGAATCAAACTTTATAGTCATCGAACCGTGTCCACCGTGACCTAAATATATGTAGATAGAGAACAATTTAGTTGTTTCGCTGGATCCAGGCTTTCCTGCTATCTCTATGACTTTGTCCGCAGGCATTCCAACCTTGATTTGATTATACTGTTCTAGTGATACTGTTGATGCGTCCTCATGTACATCTTTATAATGCGGATATTTGTCATTAATTTCCTCATCTTTATTCTTAGATTCCTCCACTTGTTGTAGCTTTTTTTTCTTCTTAGGTTCTTCTGTATCCTCTTTGACCTTAGGCAGAGTGGACTTCTTCTCTACAATCTTAGGGGGATTAGTCTTCTCCTCTTCGACCTTTGCGACTTCTATAGAGTCTTGTTCCTTATATGGCTTGTAATCCCCATCTTCCTTTGCAGAGCAGGCACTGAAAATTGATACAGACGTTGCACTTAATACAAGTAATTTCTTTAATAATTTCGTATTAAATTTCATAATATTATTCCCCCGTTACATATATTAAATTGCCCCCTCATGCTTCCTCCTATAAACGTTATCCTTTTCCTTCGCACATAGACTCACATATAACTTTGCGTAAGCCTCTTCGATATTCATTACAGATCACTTTTTGGCTGTAGTACTTGTACACCCCTATAACATTTCAAGTTGATCAGTGTAACCCACAAGTCAGCATCTTTCTCATTATTCGCACTCTATTTCTATCAAATGTCTTAATTACGTATCTTATGCTGCGTAAAGAATTGTATATTAAATGTACTTCGTTATTTACCTTACTCCATTAATCAACGGCTAAGCGTTAAATTAGTGATATGTAAATTTTTTATCTTTCTATTATATAAATTGCTGTATATCGCATTATTATAATATTATTTTAGCAAATATTGTTTATCCATTCAACGTTGATTTATAGGTGTTAAAAAACGAATAGAGATGAAATTTCATTTGCTAATTCACATAATTTTCACACATTAAAACGCTTCATGTTAATATTTGTTATATAATGAAACCAAGCCTTAAGTAAGATAGTTTCCCTGTTACGAGTAATGAGATAGTTTGTTTCACCTTTTTATATTATCTAAAAAAGAACTTGTAGTGATGCCTACAAGTTCTTTTTGCATTTTTTATCATTTTAATCAAGGAGACACCTACAAAAATGAAGATGAATCAAGTGATGATTAATAAAGCCTATAAATTTCGAATCTACCCACATCTAGCACAAGCAATTCTAGGCAACAAAGTTAATGTTATCTCTTTATTATCAAGCGAAGGTTTTATAGTACCCTCAGAACGAAATTTTGTGCTAACTTGTAACAATACAGCTCATTTTTTCGTTTTAAGGTATTTCATAATATGGGCTGGATGGGTATGTATAGTGACCTCTGCTTAATTATCACAAAAACAGGTTGTGAAGAAAGTCTTCTTCACAACCTGAGATTAAGTTATATATCCAAATATGACCTGTTCTTTTAAGTATTTAGTCTTTTATAATCTGTTATAGTCGATATAACTAGAGTCATAATAAATCCACTGACCTGTTCCAATTCTTAGCCAACCATTCTTTTCTTCATATACTGTAACTTTTTCGCCTTTACTTGTCTTTCTAACAATAGAATAGTTTGTACCTGACCCGCTTCGAACATTTACCCCAATACCATTAATTTGAGCTGTTCCAACTACCTTTTCAACACTGCCATTTTCAATTACTTGTAGCATATTTAGAATGAATGTTGCTGTTTCACCACGAGTTGTTGTTCCTTTAGGGTCGTATTGATTTTCACCCTTACCTTTGACAATACCTAAGCCATACAATCTTTGTACATCTTCTTTATAGCTAATTTGGTCTTTGTCTGAGAATGGTAGGTTTACAACTGGTCCCCATATACCTTTATACTGTAAAGCCTTGTTTACAATAATTGCTGATTCTTCTCTTGTAATAGGTGTGTTTGGGTCAAAATAACCATCTCCTCTACCTTGAATGATACCTGCACTTGCAGTACGTTTAATACCATCTCGTAAAGTTGAATTTGCATCGTTTAGGTCTTTAAATGAAGCATCTCCAGCTGGCAGGTTTAGAGATTTAGAGATTAATTGAGCAAATTCGGCTCTTGTTATCGCTCTATTGGGTGCGAAAACTCCGTTTCCTTCCCCTATCATAATACCCCTTCTATTTAACTCTCGAATAGCTTCTTCATACCAACCTCCTGTAATGTCATCTTTTGGTTGATAAAGATTATTATAATATCCCTCAACGCTATTTACGAATACATCCCATTGCCCATTATTAATCATGTTAGCAGGGCAGATTTTACCGCTCCATTTTTGGTGTTTTACAATGTTATTTAACGGTACACCAGTTTCTTTCATTAAATAAGCTACAAGTTTCTTAGCGTTATCTACTGCTTTACTGTAGTTTCCGTCACTGTTAACTGCGATTTCAATTGCAATAGATTCTCTATTACCTGGACCATCACCGTCTCCTGCGTGCCATCCGTTCTCGTTTAATGGTAGATGTTGATAAATCTCTTTATCGTCTACTGTAAAATGCCACGATGCAGCACGGTCCGTGTTACCTACTGCTTGGTTATATAGGTATTGAGCATGGTTTCTAGCACCTGCTCCTACACTTGTATTATCAGTCTCATGAATTGTAATATACTTTGGACTCATGTAGTTTTGAGGACGAATATTATCGTTACCTGCTGGAACAATCCATTCAGTGAATGGAACACCGTTTATTGTACTAGAGGTGCTAGGTGATATGGGAGACAGACTACGTTTTGTTCTGTTTGAATTGTTAGGAACAGTTAATGTACCTGTTTCTTCATGAATACCTTCTGAACGTTGAAGACTATCTACTTTCCTATTGTCGACAGTACCTCCACCACGTCCGTCTACCTCTTCAAAACTAGCTTCAATACTTTTTAAAGCCTGTTCATCTGTTGTTGTTTGAAGTTGGTCTGTGTTACCTTGCACTTGAAGGCTTGTAGATTGCTTATTGTTTACTGATTGTTGTTCCTCTGCAAACGATACCAATGGTGAAGATAATACCGTTAATCCTGCCGTGAATGCTACTACTTTTTTATTAAATTTAATATTCATTTCTAATTTGGCATATCTCACTATCTTAATAGATATACCTTCCTCCTTGTACTTCTTTTAGTTCGAATAATAGTTTAAATATTGGTAGCCTGAACCTTCAAAATGACGGATTGATTTTACATTTCATATGTCAAACCGACATCTATAAGTCCTACATGAAATGTCAGTACTTTAGAATTATAACACAGCACGGTTGCAATAATTCCAAGACTCTTGCAAGTAATCTCCTAATCTTCGACATGCTGATAGGATGACTCTAAAAAAGGGGCATTATCAGTATGGAAAAGGGAAATTTGTTTAAACGGGGCATTATCACAGCGCTATCAAGCTAAAGTTTTATACGACCCATAAAGCAAAAAACGTTATCCTTTCTATAGAATTATAGGAAGGGATAGCATTTCTTTATGAATCTTTAAATGCTTACGTTTACTGAAGAATTACAGCGGCATATGCCTCCCCAGGTTCTACAAAGGACGAAGCACTTGATTATCAACATGATTGATCGCATCTAGTTTCTCAGGATAACATTTTAAGAGTTCCTATTTCAAATGGTGAAGATTACACTATAGATGATAAATTTACAACTTCACTCTTATTATTCATCTGCATAGTTTATCATAATGGAATAGCATTCAAAAAATTCCCTAACAATATAAATCCCCCTCTCCAATTCCTTGAATCTGAGCAATCGGTACACCCTTACTGGTCTTTTTGTTTTTATCGTCACCCTTTCAAATCATCTTCATATGTTGTATATAGATATCTCCTTTCGAATTGACAATGATGCCTCTTTCAAGTCCTTAATGTACGCCTTACAAAGAGCACTTTTGAAAAGTGCTCTTTGTACTTTGTAATACACTCAATCTATAATAAAGTAATTTTAATGTATGAATAATTTACACCTGCCTCTTTGTATGAATTGTAATTATTTGTACACACTATAATTGGAAGGCTTGAATCATTGTCATTGAAAAATGTTCAGCACTTATGTTCAGCACTTCCGCTCCTCGTATAGTATGTTTAAACTTAATTTTTTTACTTTCATGAGAGACCTGTAAAATAACTCTTGGACGTCTCAAGATATTTCTAGATAATGGTCTTAGGATCATTTGGGACAATTCTTACCGCTCCTGTGGACTTACCACATAATTAAGAGTGTTTCTCAGTGAACGTGCGGGACTCCCTACTCGCAGGCTGAGCAGCCTGACCCTCGAACCTAGATGTTAGTAGCTCTAGGGCGGCTTTCGATTCAGGACTAGCTCTCATACACGAGGTTGTTGGTCGGCGTGCACACTAGAGATATCTCGAGACGTCCGAGGAATGATTCTAAATAGAAGGGAGGTCTCTTACATGAGATTATTTGTTGGTTTAGATGTAAGTTCGTTTGATATAAAAGCTTGTATTTTAAATGGTGAAGGGAAAAAGCTAGATTCCTTTTCGGTCAACAACGACTTGCCAGGTGCCACAGCGCTCAAAGAGCGAGTGTTACAGTGTATAGCCAACCAAGAAATTGAAACTTTTAAAATCGGTCTAGAATCCACATCTGTTTATAGTTTTCATCCATCTATGTTTCTTCATTATGATGAAGACTTACAACGGTTTGGGGCAAAGGTATTTCTGATGAATCCAAAACAAATTGCAAATTTCAAGAAAAGCTATTCTGACATGGATAAAACAGATGAGATTGATGCCTTTGTCATCGCTGATTACTTACGATTTGGACGGAATCAAATGTCCATCGTAAAAGAAAGTCAGTATGTGGCACTCCAGCAATTAACAAGATCTCGTTATCAGCTCGTTAGAATGTTGACAAAGGAAAAACAACATTTTCTCCAACACCTAAGTTATAAATGTAATACGTTCTCACAAGAAGTGGATTCTTCTATCTTTGGCAACGCCATGATGGAACTGTTTCTTGAAAAATTCAGTCTAGAAGAATTAGCTGACATGCCTTTAGAGGAACTCGCTGAGTTCCTACAAAAGAAAGGGAAAAACCGATTCGGTGACCCAAAATGTATCGCATCGACCATTCAAAAGGCTGTTCGCTCTTCCTATCGTTTGGATAAGGTCGTAGAAGACTCAATCGATGTTCTTCTAGGAACATCAATTGCGGTGATTCGTACCTATCAACAGCAAATCAAAGAACTAGAAAAATCCATTAAGCGAATCATGGCTGGATTAACGCAAACACTTGAGTCCATTCCTGGAATTGGTCCTGTATTCGCCGCCGGTATTATCGCTGAGATTGGTCAAATCGAAAGATTTGATGATGAAACCAAGGTAGCAAAATATGCCGGATTATATTGGCGTACGCACCAGTCTGGTCGATTCACCGCAGAAAACACTTCGTTATCCCGTAATGGAAATCATTACTTGCGGTATTACTTAGTTGAAGCCGCCAACTCAGTAAGAAGGCACGTATCTGATTATCAAGAATATTACGTAAAAAAATATAATGAAGTACCAAAACATCAACACAAACGTGCACTCGTTCTAACCGCAAGAAAACTTGTGCGATTGGTGGATGCGCTACTACGTAGTCACCAACTCTTTACGCCAGAAAGGTGCGTGAAAGTGTGACATAAAACTTGTCATCGCTACCTTTCAATTAATTTCCAGTAAATTACATACGTTACTGGTTTAGTTTCGTGATGTCTTTTTTTAGTAAATAGGCCTTTGATAACTAAAAATTCTTTTGTTTTTCAGTTGACATACTACCGCAGGTCTTAAGAGAACAGTCTACGCAACTGTTCTCTTTCCTTTTTTAACAAATATAACAGGACAAGCATAGTTAACTATCCTACGATCGATTGCATTGCAACAGTCTCAACGTTTCCTCAACAATTTCTCAATATTTTTCATGGACAATAGCACACTTCCTCACCGTTATTAATATCTTAATATTAAATACTGAAAGGAGGTGCTAAAAAATGACTTGGTTCATTATTTTAGGATTTATGCTTATTTTAAGTATAGGCAACTTTTATACACATAGTATTCATATCATTTTCAAAATAGATTCAGATACAAAAGCTATGCCAAATTGGTCTTTCGTTAATAAAATAAACTTTCAAACATTTAAAGAATTGATAAAAAGACCAAAGAAGAATAAACTCAACAGCCTTACAATAGGAGAACTGTTTATTCCTTTAAGTATATTTAATAAATTATTTGGCAAAACATTAATTTTTCTAATCCTATTCTTCTATTCTCAATTCTTAAACTAAATATAATATGAGATGAGTAAAAGAATAGCAGTCGCCAACCATAACAAACAACAGACCGCCTATTACAGACGGTCTGTTTTAAAACAAATTGACTATATCAACAGAATAAGGACACTTTAAATATTCATTATATTCTTATTATTAATGAAAAAAATGGTAGTAATAAGTGCATTAGCATATAGCACGAATAGTTTACATGCACCTCAACAATCTTCTAATGGTGGAAATACACCAGCACCAACAATTCCTAGTGTCTCTGTAGAAGTATCTATTAATTAATGTAATATATTTTTCTCAGTTATAAAATCAGAAAATTCAACTTTTTATAAAAATGTTGAATACACTGGATAGAATATTGAACCCTTAGTCCGAAACAAATTTATTTCGGACTATTCACGTTACTATAATTGTACGTAGAATGATAGACTAAAACTTCCACTTAGTCTTGTTCTGTAATTTCTTCTCATTTTGAAGTAAGGCCTTTAACTTTTTTAAATAATCGATTTCCATACGTAAGCATTCATTTTCATCTTTTAATGTCTCTATCCCCCCTTCAATAGTTGCATTATTTAACTTTGATCTTGTCTTTTCCATAACTGCCCACCTTTCTTCTTTTTATATGAGAATTCCACGCCTTTTAAATCATATATTTCCCTTTACCTACTAACTATTCCAATAAATTCTTTAACACAAGCAATTCATTTATTTCATTTGTTTTTATTTTATTTCTCAGAATTTCAAATATATCTTTTGAAAAACCCCTGGTATTCCATTCATATTTATCTCTCCTAAATAAATCGTAATACACATTATACCCAACAAATTTATAAGCTTTAATCTTATTTTTAACAAAACCTTCATAATTTTAAATAGACATAACACTTCATGCTGTCAATTCCCCCTATATTAATAAATATGAAACTTCTAATTTATTTGACATTTCAATGACTTATGACAGGAAAATATATACATTTAATTAAACCTAATGTATCTTTGGTTTGTAAGTCTTAGTTAGTTGGCCAACTTTTAATACAATTTAATAATTACAAATAAGGGGGATTTAAAAATGAATCAAGTATTAAGGAAAAGTAAGAAAAAAATGATGTATCTAGTCGGTTCACTTCTAATTTCTCTATCAATGTTTTCAACTACAAGTTTTGCAGCTACAGAAGGTGCTGTAAAAAGTGTTACAAATAGTAATTATACTGGAATTGCAGCTGATATAAACCTACCAAAATCAGTTGTTGTTAAGGATGGATATGTGAATTGGTATTTAGGTATTGGAGCATCTAAAGTTGAAGGTGGTATTTCAAAAACACCAAGTGGATATAAAGTATTTCTTAATTCAGGATATAATGAATCAGGTCAAAACAATAAGTATTGGAACACACAATATGATACATCAATTAAAGATAGTGATCGAGTAAACCTTAAAATAATTAATAACGGCAATGGTACGGTTACTATGTATGTAAATGGAATCCCTAGATATACAAATCAGCCTGTATATGGCTCATTTTCTCAATACGAACCAGTAAAAATGGTTCAGGGCGTTGAAGATACTGGACGTAATTCTTTTAGCCAAGCTAGCTTTTCAAACGTACTTCTAAGAGAAGATACATCTGGATCTATCTACAAGAGTTGGAACAGTTCTATTTCTTCCACATTTTCTAAACATGGTACTTATAGTAACAATTTCACAGTTTATTCTCAAGTACCATTAAGCGCAAGTTTACGCTAAGGTTGCTCTTGTATACGAATGATGTTCTAAAAAAAGGTAGCTGTACTTTTTAATCTGTACCCTTTGTAAAGGACATTTTGAAAAAAGTTAGGCAACATCAAGAAGATGGTTTCTGTATCCAACAGGAGTCATCTTTTTTAAATTCCATTGATATCTATAATGATTATAATACGTCATATATTTCTTAATCTCTTGTTTCAATTCATTAAAGGACACGCAAGGTTTTATATGAGCTTCATCTTTCAGATGACCAAAAAATGATTCTTGTGGGGCGTTATCCCAACAGTTTCCTCTTCTTGACATGGATTGTCCTAGGTTTAGCTTTTTAACTAGCTTTTGATAGGTAGGGCTTGTGTAGTGGGATCCTTGATCTGAATGAATATAAGCACCTTCAGTCAATCGAATCCGCGGATTCCTTTTTAGTTTATGGAGATTTGTCGTTACGAGCTCTAATGTCATCTGTTCTGAAACATGGTAAGCTAAAATTTCATTAGTTGAGCCGTCTAAAATTGTAGATAAATAGGCCCTTTGATTCTTACCGTAAACTAAATAGGTGATATCTGTAAGAAGTGTTTTCCCTGGGGTATTTTGTTTAAATTCCCGATTTAATTGATTCGGTACTATTCGATGTTCTTTTGTAGCTTTAAGCATTCTTTTATAAGGATTCGCTTTGCGAACCGGACAGATAATCTCGTATTTCTTCATAATTCTACGGATACGCTTTAAATTGTAGACAACTTGAAACTGACCCGCCAATGTCATCTTTATCTGACGAGCCCCTTTGTTTCTATTTCTAAATCGAAGTGCTTTTAATATGGTTTCCTTCAAGATTTCATCTCGATCACTCTTTTGTTTCCGTTGTTCTTGAGATGAAACTGAAAAGTAATTATAGTATCCCGAACGGGATACACCAGCTACTTTACACAAATGACTGACCATATTCCTTAAGTTGTATTTCATGATGACAGAACGAATCAAGATGAATTTCTGACTAGGTGGTAGTGTTATTTCCTTCTCATCCTCCCTTCCATAAGTTTGATTTTTTTTAGCAATTCGTTTTCCGCCTTTAGTAAGTTTCGTTCGGCTTCTAAACGGGCATACTTTTCTTCTAACGTAAGCTCTCTCTCAAGAGTTCTTCCAGCGCTTTCGATACGTGTATCCCTTAAACCCAATACACCATTTTTTCTATAAGCAGCACGCCATCTACTTCCCGATGACATAACTCGTTTCATTCCAATCATATCTATATCAAAACCACATTCTTCAAAAATATTTCGAGGTAGCTTTCCTTTTTCATTTTCCTCAATAAAAATATGCTTAAATTCCTCTGTATAAGTGATACCTTTCTGACTTACAGATTTTACGTATAGGTTATTTGATAGAATTTGAATTTCTCTTTCTGTAAATAGTTTTTTTGTCATTTTCAACATTCTCCGATCCCAATTTTCCTTTTATTATACAAGAAATACCCTATAGAATAGACTTTTTTCAAGTGTCTATTCTATAGGGTACATTTTATTTTGTACAGCTACCTTTTTCATATGGTGAATTTTTAATAGATATTCTATCAGCCATAAGTTACATTCTTCATATTTGAGCTTCTTTGAATTCAATAATACTTAATCAGCTTGTCTTATTACTTCACTTAACGTAACGAGATTCATCTTATAGCAACTACAACACGCTTTATTATTAATAATACTACTCTTCTTATTTTAACTTTAATTCCATTGCCTTGATTTTTTAATAATAAATATACAACTTAGTAATGATAATAGATATACAATAAGAATAATATACAACTGTTTTGGTTCAATGCTATCGATATAAAGACTCATAATTGGATATGACCAAGGAAACAGTATCCAATAGTTTGTATGAGAGATAAAAAAACTACCCAGTCCACCTATAACCCCTACTAATAATGAAAGTAACGGGATTTTATAAAATATTATATTTATTAAAAAATGTAGATTCACAATAGTTAAAGAGCTAATCACCATAAAAAGTATAGAAAAAATTAACCTTTGATAAACAGTCCCAAGATTATCAGCCGTTAATACTATAGGTATACTAGTTATGACTAAAGCACATATTAAATAACCAAAGGTAATCATTAAGCAAAACAAAAACTTATTACTTAATATAGTTTTTAAAGTGATTCCATGATAAATAGCAGACATATATCCTTTTCTTCTGAATTCGTTTACAAAAGAAAATGACACTAATAGACCTATTGCAATAGGTAAAAATAATCTACAAAAAAGACTTAGAATCGCTATATGCATGAAAACGCCATCTTTTGATTGAGATGATACAGTTAGAAAGATTTGAAAACTAATTGGTATCAACAGAAATACTAGTAACAGGATATACAATCCATTATGAAGACTTTTTTTATATTCACCTAATATACCCACTTATTTCACCCTTTATTATTCATATGTATAATATTTAAAACTCACAGCTAATAACATAATTCCTAAAATATAGATTGAAGAACTTGCAAGATATATTAAAATAGTTGTTTCTTTCATCATTACATCACTTACTATATTCAATGCATAAAATATTGGAAATGTCTTTGTGAATACTACAGGAAATAATCCATAAGTTACGCTAAAAAAAATCCAAATAACTGACAAGGACGCCGCAAGAATTCCCTTTTTTATAATTAAATGAAAAAGCAATTGAGAATATGGTATTGCTAAAGATAAAATGGTACAAAGTAACAACATTTTTAAAAAATACAGTATAGATATTTCATATCCATTTATAAAAATATAGACACCCATAACTGAAAAATTTAAAATATTAAAGATTAAATAAAACAGTATAAACAATAAATTTTTAGCTACCAATAACTTGAATTTTGAAATGGGTTTTGTATAAATAATAGCCCAAGTACCATATTTATTTTCAGAAGAAATGATAAAATACCACATACAAGCAGAAAAAATGCTTAATGTTAGTGTATTAAAGTTTACTGTAATTGCTATAAGATTGGTAGATTGAAACATATCGGGATTATTCTTGTTAAAAATAAAATAACTTATACACAAAAAGCTTGATAATAATGAAAAAAACAAAGAAAATAACAATAATTTTCTCCCACCAATTTTCCTCATCTCACTATTCACACTTTTAAAGATAAATTGCATTATGATAGTAACTCCTTTTGTTTAGTTAAAGATAAAAATACTTCCTCTAATGTTAGCTTTTTAGGGCTAACTTCAAAAATATCTATATCATTTTCAATTAATATTCTGGTTAAATTAGGAACACTATTTTGATCTATCATTAGTTTGAATACCCCTTCTTTTTCTATGCTATAAGGTATATCCTTTGTATTTAAAATCCTTTCTGTGGCAGTAGTGTCATTAACATGAACAATATATTCTCTAGAAGTAATAATACTGTTTAAATTCCCTTCATAGAGTAAGTTACCCTTATGTAGTAATGCTATGTGATCTGCTATCATTTCAATTTCAGCTAAATTATGACTAGAAATAAATATTGTCTTCCCCTCATTTTTTACTAAATGAAGTAATAAGCGCCTTATCTCGTGTACTCCCTCTGGGTCTAATCCATTTGTCGGCTCATCAAGAATTAGTATTTTAGGATCATTAAGAATAGCAAAGGAAATACCTAGCCTTTGTTTCATTCCTAAAGAAAAATCTTTCACTTTTTTATCTTTTGCTTTATATATTCCTGTAATTTTTAATACTCTGTCTATTTCATCTAAAGGCTTATTAATCATTTTTTGTACATAGGCTAAATTTTCATATGCTGTCAAATTAGGATAGTAGGTAGGTGAATCAATAAAACAACCCACATTTTCAAATAATTCTTCTTTCCAATCTTTGATATCTTTATTATTAAATAATATCGTTCCTTTATCTAATGGAATTAATCCTAATAGCATTCGCATTGTTGTTGTTTTTCCTGCACCATTTGGTCCAATAAAAGCATATAAACTTCCTTCAGGAACAGATAAGTTTAAATCCCTTACAATGGATTGATTGTCAAAAGACTTTGTTAAATTTTTAGTTTGGATTGCTAATTTCATTTTGTTCCTCACTTTCTTATTCTCAAATAAAAGTAAGTATCTATTAAATTCTTGATCTATTAGATATTCTATTTACCCTTTACCTAATGTTTGCAATTTGGATTTAGAAAATATTTCTCGTTGTTTTAATTTTTTATCAGTAAGTTCATAAACTCTATCTACACGCTCTAAAATATTTTCATCATGAGTGATAATAATCTTAGTGGATGGTATGGCAAATATATTTTCAATAACAGCATTTGCCGTTTCCCTATCTAAATGGTTAGTTGGTTCATCCAAAATAAGAATCGGATATTCTTTCATGAACAATCGTAACATAGCCAACCTTTGTCTTTGGCCACCGGAGAAATTTGTTCCTCCCTCTGAGATTAAAATATCATTTATACTTTGAAATTGAATATAATTACTCAGATTCAATTTATCAATAGACTCCTGGATTTTTGAAGGATCATAATTTATATCAAAGTAAGATAAATTCTCAGATAAACTTCCTCTAAATAAAACTCCATCCTGAGTCATTAGTCCTACATTTTTTCTTAGTTCCTCACTGTTCCAATCTTTAATATCTCTATCGTCTATTAATATATTACCCTTATCGGGAGTATGCAATTTTAATAATAAGTTAGCTAAAGTGGACTTACCACTGCCACTTTCTCCAACAATAGCAATACTTTCGTTATTTTTAATGTTCAAACTTAAGTTTTCTATTATTTTTTTGTCATCAAAACTAAACGAAATATTATTAAATTGAATCGATCCTCTAAGAATGTTTACTTTAGTATCCGATCCATCTTTTTCTAGTTCCTCTTCCAAGATATCTAAAGTTCTTAATAAAAGTGGTTTAACTGAATTCCAATTTAAAATTGATCCTATAATTGTTGAAACCGGAGAAAATATAATACTAGATATAGCAATAAAGAAGAAAATATTACTTAAATCCCCTTCTCCTTTACTAAAATTATAAAATCCTACAGCAAGCATTATGATAATAAATATTGTTGATAGGGAACTATTAAATGATTCTAAAGCATTTTGTTTTAGCGCTCGTTTATGTACTGTATCTAAGTATTTATTATAATCTTTTTGCCATACAGATTTAATTCTAGAAAAAATCCCTGTAGCCTTTACATAATACATCGCTTTTAATGATTCATTAATTTTCCCTCTATGTTCTCCTAGGTAATACGTTTCGACTAAATTAGCATTATATATGAATTTCCCTAAGGAAATATTGATAAATAGGGAACTAGCAATAAAAAACATCAATATTAAAGTATAAAAAGTCTCAGTATATAATAGATACATCAATAATGGAATGATAACTACTATTGATATAATCATTTCAATTAGATCCTCTAAAATATATCCTCGTATTGATTCTAGGCTCATGATTCTTACATTTAAATCCCCTGCATGACGTGTAGTAATTTTTTCTATGGGGGTATTAAACATATGCTCAAAAACTTTTGTTGTACTTTTTCTATCAATTTCTTTCTGAAAGTTTACTTTTATAATAGAAGTTATAGATTTTATCCCTATAACAACGATTAAACTTCCCAAAATAATTAAAAGGTATCTTACATCCACTTCCTTTGAAGCATTCAAAATATCCATAAACTTTTTCAAAATAAAGGGGAAAGCAAGAATTGAGATTTGTGCTAACAATGCTAATAGTGCTAATAAAACAATCTGGCTAGGAGATACAAAATGATCAATATATCTAAGTAATATATGTTTTTCACGCCTTTTAGTATTTGGCTGTATATCTTTTTTGTTTTCTATTACTAGGATATAGTCACAGAACATTTCCTCAAAACTTCTTATATCAATTATCATCGGCCCTGCCTTAGGATCTACAATATAAAATTTATTTGCTTTAACCCTTTCAATAATTACAAAGTGATTAAAGCCCCAAAATGCTATCATCGGCTTTTGTATCCTTTGTAAATCAGTTATATTTTCTATCCTATATGCAGTTGCAGAAAGTCCATACGATTTACTAACTTTTTTAATATCCAACAAACTCCATGCCGATTTTTTATTGATAATTTTACTATTTCTAATTTCCGAAGCTTGTACTGCTGAACCATAATAATGCATAATCATTGCTAGACAACTAGGCCCACAATCAAAAGATGTCATTTGCGGTATAAATTTAATTTTCTTCCTTAACATATTTATCACCTATTCTAGGCATTAAAGTATAAAATGCTATTTAGTTTATTATCCTCTAACCTTTGTAAAAAATACAAAATACTTCCTAGCCCTGTAAATAATGCGATTTTATGAGGATTAAAATCTTCTATATCAAAATTATTCAAAAAGTTATTTGTTACTTTCATAACAATTTGTTTTTCATTGCGCTCGAGCATACCTCCATTTTCTAGCTCCAATAAAAAGTCTAGTTTCCCCATTAAACCATGACATAAACAATAATCACTATTTTCATGTAATGTACTTAAGATTTGTTTTTTAAAAAAAATTAAATCTGATTGTATATCCTCATTTTGATACGATTCTAAAATTTTAATTCTCGAGATTCCCATTCCACTAAATCCTTTACACCAGCTATCTGTATACTCATATTCACTCATACTCATTTTCTCACTTTTATGTATACCATGTATTACTCTATCGTACTTATTTGTTTTTAATATGCCTTTTAACTTATAAAATGCGAGAAGTTGTCCTGATAATCCATGAACAAACCCCTTTAATGAATCCTCTAAATTTAGAGTATCGTGAGCTTTCCAATATACAAATTCATTATGTGTTTGCATATTATTGACAATGTAGTCACCGAGATTTTCAGCCACTTTAAGCAATATTTTATAATTAGGATTAATTTGATAGAACTTAACTGCCGTTAAAATTAGACCAGCTGAACCCCCTAATATATCAAAATGCTTATCGCTATATTTACCTTTTTCAATATCAGAGTTGACATCCATAAATATTTGCAATATCAATCTTTCATCGATAGATGTTATATGTGGTAAATTTGTTAAATAGTAAGAAATAATTGCATTAACACCATTTACAAAACCATAATTATTTTTATTTTTGTTTAATATTTCTTGCAGGGCTTTTTGTTCAAGTTTATTTATAATTTCAATCTGATTAGGATCAGCATTATTTCTCAATAATGAACTTATTCCCAATAATCCATCATATATTCCACTATTCAAATGGTTTATCTCAAGCTCCCCTTGCCAATTTGTTTTTAATCCAATAAAATCTACAGCACCGTCTTTTGATATATAACTGCCATCAAGAATTTTCCCTGTAATTGCTTCCTTTATTTTATTTGTAGGTAAATTAGTTCGAAAATTAATTGTTTCCTTTACTGTATTCAGCTTATATAGATTGTCATTTTGATTAGAAAGGGATATTTCTATAATTTTTCTTTGTAATAAAAAGTCAGCATATGAAATTTTTTTAAATTTTGTTTCTAGATCTATTTCATTATTTGATAAACTTTCGCAAGACTCCCATTCATACTTATTAAAGAAATATGGAACATCATAGGATAATAGTGCCTCTATCTCTTTTTGAATAATATCTTTCCTAGTAGCCAAGTATATGTTTTTTTCAAGAATATTCCGCAAATATTTTATAGTCTTTAATTTATTCTCTAATAAATCCGGAACATTTAGTCTATCTAATAAAAGGGTATAGACTTTTGTATTTCGATATACTTTTCGATAATTCCATTTAGAAACACTATTTTTTAATATACACATATACTCCTCTTTGTTTTTTAAAACTGAGTTATATGCATTCTCAAAACCTTTAATAATATCATCTATATAATTATCATACTCGTATATATCATCGTTAAGAAACGGTAAATTCTGAACCGTATCTTCTACTATTGTCTCTTCTCTTATTTCAATTGGATTCGATGTAAATTCATTTTTTATTTTAATTGTTTTTACCAAAGACTTCATTACTCTCCCAATTGCACTGTAATCTCTTATTACCTCCCTACCTCCACTAAACCTTATAGGTAGCATTCTAGAATTTAATACTGAATTAGATAATATAAAACTACTGGTTTCTTCAGTAACACTTGGATTTAATGTACTTCCTAATGTCTCAAAATCAATTATGACTGGTGAGGATTGTTTAGCTATGATATTTTCATTATGTATGTCACTTCCATTAATCAAATACATTACCGAAAGCACTACACCTAAATTATAATAATAATCTTTAATTTGCTCATTAGATTCACATGATTCATGATTAATGTATTCCATATATCCATAATTTCTTTTATTAACTACTTGCGGAATAAAGATATCCGTATTTAAATCTTTATTCAGTTGATTAATTAAACTATGATATAGTATAGAATTTTTCAAATCGACTGGTTTTAAAATTACCTTATTATTAAATTTATCTTCTAAAAGAATTGTTCTCTTTCCATTATTATGGTAGTCACCTAGGTTAATAACTTTTTCTACATGCATAATATTAAAACCCGACATTTTATGAATTTCTTTTTGATCTTTTTCAAGAGCACCTTGCAACCAAATCATATAATTTATTTCATTTTCAATGATTGTAAAAATTTTTTCGTTTAATACGGGTAATATTTTAAAAAAATTCATATAAAATTTTTTAAAATGAAAGAAGTTCTTTGTAAAATACTTATATTCTTCATTGGTATCCATTCCTCTTAAAGCATTTTCTACCCTAAGTTTATTTATGTATACAATTAAGGATGGCCTTAATACTTGGTATAGTCTTTTTTCTAAATCAAACATTATCGATTCAGAAACCTTCTCAAAATTACCAAAAAAATCAATTTTATTTATTATCATATTTTTAAAGAATACTACATATGTTTGTATTATTTTTTGAAAGTTATAGTTTTCGTCATCCTTAATGACATCATTACATGAAAAACCCTCTAAAAAGATAACAAAATTTTTTTCTAGATATTCTTTTGTTACTAAAGAATGTGATCCATTATCTATTGTATTCAAAATTCCATGTGAATTATTTTTCATAATAACCTCTTCTTTTTATAGGTAGGAGAAACAGTTAGAAATTCATTCTCATTAAAGAGAGTAAGGCCTTTCGCCTTACTCTCTTTAACTATTAGTAGCATTTTTTACAAATTCTTTGTCCCATAATCGTGACACATGCTACAGGCACATTCCAAGGACAATCTTTAGTTAAAGTTTCAACCCAACCAGGTCCTGCTCCACCAACTAATTGTTCAATCTCTTCATCTTCTACGACTTGTAAATATTTTTCAGTTTCCATTTCAATACCTACCTTTTATTTTTTTGAAAATGATGTTATAAATTCAATAATTTACCACAACATTATCTAAAAACAATATACCATTAAATGTTAATAAAAAAAAATATATTTATAGAAAAATAAAATAATAGGATATTTAACTATATTAATATAATTAAAGGAGACTCACTTACTATATCATTAAAATTTAAAGGCTATTTTCCAAGTTAATATTTTTAAAATTTTATAAATTTATTAATAATCAATGCTGTTTAATAATTTAAATAATTCTTCTAATACCTGAATAACGATTAAGAATATTAATTAAACTTGTAAAAAATAGATTTTCAGAAGATATAGCTCAAGAATATTTTACCATAAAATAGGATAATCAATTCTTTTTTTAATAGTATAATGCTTCGTCAGAAAATTTTAATCATGAATTGCAAAAAGCATGTTAAAAATAAAAAGATGAAATTGCAAGTATATTCACTTCACAATCCCATCTCTTCTAAAAATTGTATATCATCAACTCTCTTGATCCTCGCAATTCTACCAAATTAATAGCAACACATTATGTAGATATAGGTTTATACTATTCTACATTTAAATACATGTAATATTGCCTATACTTTGTTATTTTCATGTGAAACTAATTCACTATATATCTCTTTCTCTATATTTTTCAAGAGAATTTCCAACCTATTTTTTGTAGCTAGATTAAAATGTGGATTTAATTCTTTTATTATAAATTCAAGTATCTCAAAGCTTATGTAATCTCCTAATTCAAGTGAATATTGATCACCCAAGAAAGTTTTTAATTTTTTAGAGATCTCCACTTTATCTTTTTTGGTAATATTTACCCCATCCGATAACAAACCTCTCTTAGATTAGTCTTAAATACTAATTCAAAAAGTTTTTATAACATAATAAAAATATTTTGGAATTAATATAAATCATATAATGAAATTTTTACAAATAAATAAAAAATATACATCATAATCATTAAACAATATATTAAGCATCGTAAACATATATTGGCTCGTCATAAAGGCGTAAACATTTTGACCAATTTCCACATAACGTTTCCCATTCACCAGCAGGATATACTTCCGTACGCAATATATGAAGTGGTATACGTAAATTCAATAACCGACCACTAAGCGTCGTACGAGTAACTCCCGCTGGCATTAAAAACTTTGCTTCAATTACCTTTTTCAGTTCCATCAACGAGTATTCTGGATAACTCATCAATATTTCATTTGAATGAGGCCAGACCTCAGTATCATTTGAATGACGGCGTACCGTATACTCATGTTGATATAAGCTGACAATACGATGCCATATCTCTAAATGATTAAATAAATCGCTATTTAAATCCCTTGCATATAAAAAATGTACTTGTTTATTTGCTTCTGTAATTTTTGCAAGCAAACGTTTATTAGCAATAATCTTACCTGACCAAATTATTGTAGGTTCTTTCTTTAAATTATTTACCCATTCCCCCATTGGTAATAAATGATTCCAAGCACGAATTTTTATTTTTTCATCAGGTACTACCTGTACAGCAACGCGTTTACAACCTAATGCCATCATAGCCTTCATACGATGGGCACCATCAAGTAACAGATAATTACCATCACTAAGCTCAGATACTAAGGGAGGATTCCGTAAAACACCTTCGCTTTCCATTACACGACAAATTTGTTCCAATCTTTTGTGTTCATATGATTCATGAAAGCGAATTTGCTTGGGATGTAAGAGATCTAAGGCCGAAATAATTTCACTCATAAAAACAGCTCCTCAAATAATTACATAAATTCTAAGCTTATCAAATAACTAATTTTCTATAATGATTAGTCGTGTTTACCGATATTTAGCAGCTATTAGACAATTATTTCAAACTACGTTTAATAATTTTACTAGTCTTCTAATAAAACACCTATTTCCTTTTCCCTAGCCCTTTGATAGTAATAAGCAGCAATGGCTACATCAAAAATGGCCATACCCATTGGATTAAATAATATTGCTTTGTCATAAGGGAAGTTTTGCAGTGCTCCTCGGATTACAACGTCAGCAATTGATACTGTATCTTCTTTTTGTAAACCTCTTTCAAGGTGCATCCTTTCAACATCAGTTTTTTCACGACAGACTTCTTCCCAATTATCAACAACTAGGGATTTTGTATATTCTAAGATATCAGGCTTAAAATCACGAAGAGAAACATTGAGTAGTAGCGCTCCATCTTTAGGTTTCTTATCAATATAACCTTCTGCAGAAACAGTACAAGTAATAAAAATATCAGCATCATTATAGGCTTCTTCATAAGCATTAACCTTTTGAGTTTTAGAATAAATATCCTCAGGAATTAATTCGTCTTTAATTCCATTGATATCATATAGGTAAACACTTTCGATTTTATCGCCTAATAGGGCAGTTACCATCTTTAAATGCATCTGACCAATAGGTCCAAATCCAATAATTCCAACTTTAACATTATTTAAATCTCTTAACTTGGCAAACTCTCGAATCATTAACCCTGTTACAGAAGCTGTTCGTATTACACTGACCATTGCTGTATTAAGCGTCGCAAATGGTTTTCCAGTCATAGCATCATTTAATATAGTAACTGAATGAGCACGCTGAATACCTTTCTCAATATTCTTCGGAAAACTAGCTATCCATTTGATTCCTGAAACCTTAAATTCTCCTCCAATATAAGCTGGCATAGCAATAATTCTATTAGCCGGATCATCGAAACGTAAGTATGGCTTAATTGGCTGAGAAAAATCATCTAAATCAAGACTTTTTACTGCCTTTGAAATGACATTTATTGTTTCTTCCCAATTAACACCCATTTCATTGATATGTTTGGTATTTAAATACATCATAATTGCTTCCTCATTTCTATATCATTTTTATAAAGAAACTAATTGGTCTTCTACTGATTTTTGTGTATTAAGCCATTCTACCCATTCTACGTTGTAAATAGTTGATGTGTAAGCTTGTCCATTATCAGGACACAAGAAAACAACATTAGGTGTATTTTGAACATCCTTATTTTCAAAATACTTTTGGATTGCATAATATGAAGTCCCTGATGATCCACCAGCAAATATTGCATGTTTATTAAATAGCTCATAACAACCTGCAACAGTATGAACCTCCGGTACAATCATTACATCATCAATCAATGCTTTTTTAACCATACCAGGTATCATACTGGCACCAATTCCTGGTATGTACCGTTTACGAGGCTTATCACCAAAAATAATGGACCCTTGACTATCTACCGCAATAATTTTAATATTAGGGAATTTTTCTTTTAATCGTGTAGATACCCCAGCGATAGTTCCTCCAGTACTCACTCCAATGAAGGCATAATCTAACTGTTTAAAATCATTAGATATTTCCCCACCAATTCCTTGATAATGGGCTTCAAAGTTATCAGCATTATTATATTGATTTGTCCAGTATGCATTAGGAATAGTATTTAAAAGTTCTTCCACCTTATTTAAACGCGTTAATAAATAGCCACCTGTTTCATCTCGTTCATCCACTTTAGCTACTTGATAGGAAGTTGCTCTCAAAAAATTCTCATAACTATCATTAATATTTGGATCAATAACTGGTATGAATTTCAGGCCGATATACCTACAAAGAGTAGCAAGAGCAACCGCAAAGTTACCAGATGAAGATTCGATAATTGTAGAATTTTCAGTCACTTCACCGCGACTTATTGCTGATTTTAAAATATGGTGAGCAGCACGCACTTTAACACTATTCATTAAATTGTGATATTCTAGTTTTGCATACAGATTAATCTTTTCATGCTCTAATTTAATCATAGGTGTGTTGCCGATTACCCTTTCTAAACTCTCTAATTTCTTGAGCATAATTTGCTTCCTTTCTTGGTTAAAATCTAAAAAAATAATTAAAGATAATATTTGTAAATGTTCTTTCGAATGTATTTCAAATAGAACTTATACCTGAAAGACAATAAATGCTAGATTCTTTAGTATCGATAAGCTAAGCACCATTCAAGTACTGCCATAGCACTATTTAGCTTGTTTTCGGCCTGGGTAAATACAATACTTTTCGGTCCATCAATAACTGTTGCTGCTACTTCTTCCCCTCGGTGTGCTGGGAGGTCATGCATGAAAGTAGCTTCCGGATATAAAGTCAAAATTCTCTCTGTCACTGCAAATGGATTAAATGCATCTTTCCATAAAGGATCTATTTTGCTTGTCCCTGTTGTTTGCCACCTTGTTGTATATACAACATCCACTTCACTAGGTAACATTTTTATATCATGACATTCAATAACTTTAGCACCAGATAATCGTGCATATTCTTTTGATTTTTCAAGCACACTTGGAGACACTCCATAACCAGCAGGTGTAAAAAGATATAACTCCGTACCTGGAAAACGAGATAAAGAAAGAGCTAGAGCTGCAGCACTGTTATTACCTTCTCCCATATATAAAACCCGTAATCCAGCTATTTCACCAAATTTTTGTTTCATTGTTGTTAAGTCTGTTAGCGCTTGTGTTGGATGTTCTTCCGTACTCATTGCATTAATGACTGCCATACGACTTTGAGATGCCAGCTTTTCCATTTCCTTTTGACTATCTGCAGTTCTTGCTACTAGTGCATCCAGCATTCGCGAAAGTACTTGAGTAGTGTCTTCTATAGACTCCCCTGTATTTTCTTGCAAATCATTTGGACCATACGTTACAATTTGTGCACCCATCTTTAATGCTGCAACAGAAAATGCCGATCGAGTTCTAGTCGATGTTTTACGGAAGTAAATCCCAATTATATTTCCCGCTAATATTTGATTAGGTTGCGATTTACCTGTGGCAAACTCTACCCCACGAGTTACAATTTGGTTAATATCACTATCAGTAAGATCCTCAAGAGTAATTAAATGTTTTCGAATAGCCATTATTATATTACCTCCCTTTTGAATAATTGCATGTAACAAAAATGTATTTACATATGTATGTAAATACAAACTACTAAACAGCTAAAGTAAAAATAATAGATTGGAAATATAATTCATGTGGATCCATTACCACACTTTTCTATAATTTTTTTTAAACTAATGTATAGCAGTTGATATATAGCCTATATGAACTCGAATACTATTTTTACTCAGAAATACTTACATATAATTCTATTGTTAGTCTATATTCCTATTTTTTATGATATAGCTCTGCTGAATATATTACACACTACAACACTAAAAATATACTCAAAATACAGAATTTTCAGCTTTCTCAATTCTTTCATCAATTTTCTGTCAATTCATATTCAAATTATCTTTTTTACTAATAATATACATACAATGTTGGCTGTTTCTTTTATAGCCCACTTCTAAAAAATCCACCCATTCAAAAATAACGTTTTCCGGATTGTCAGTTAAGATACAAATTACTGCTGCAGTCATTAAAGAGTCCTCTTTAAAAGAGATATACTCCTTCTACTGGCTCGCTATTTTTAGTTATGATAACCTCTTAATTGTTACAGCTATAACGCTAACAATTGTTATTGCAACCATTGATCTAAGTAAACAAACAATGAATGACATACTAATATATACACAAAGTAATCTATTAAGCGTAAAATGATTGCATCTCCAGCAAGTTTAATTACTTATTCAGATCTTTGCTTTTATAATTTTCAAAATTAAATTTCCGAAAATTTTCTTTCCTTAAGGAAATATCGATCATTTTAAACTATGTAAGAATGCTTATCTTCTATAAAGTAATTACACAAATCAACAAAGTCAATTTCAATTATTGATTCTGGAAAACTATCTAAAGAAGCACAACAAGAAAGCTTATAATCTTTACCAATAGTAAACTTTTTATAATAAACCTCATTAGATAGCATGTCACCATAAAATATTGTATTTTTTTTAATAACAAAAGAGTTTAAAGGTATAGTTAGTCCTTTCCCTATCCATTTAACAAAGCTTTCTTTTATAGTCCATAATTCATAAAACACATCTAATTGTTGTTCTACATTTAATGAATTTAAATAATTAAATTCTTCCTCAGTAAATATATTTTTAATCATTGTAGTATCCATGGGCCGGACTTTTTCTACATCTATTCCTACTTCTTCCTCATGAATAGCTCCAACAACCCAACTTTCGGAATGCGATATATTAAAATGAAAATTATTTAACTCATCCACATAAGGCTTTCCGTATTCATTGTATTTATATTTAATATCTTTATTTTCTTTTGAGAAATTTGTAGTAATTAAATATCTTATTATAATGTCTCCAATTAAGGCGCTATATTGGTCGGGCTTTCTTTTATATTTCTGTATTTTCATCTGCTTTTCTTTTGAGACCAAACTCATAAGTTTCTGCATAATGTTATGATCTATATTTCCTGGCACACGTACCTTATATATATTCATTATTTCCTTCCCACCTAACTTCTTATATAAATATAAAAAACTCTCAATGAATAATTCCTATTTATTTTTGATTAGTAAAAAACATTTTCAGAGGATAATATTCTATTTTACATTCATATTTTCGACTTATTTTCTAACCTCTTTATGTCTATTATTGAATGGGCTCAAAGAAAAAAGTCTCATAATATGTTATACACGAATTTATGAGACTTTTAGAAAACTAATAGTGTACAATTTCAAATAATATTTCACCTATTTGCATGTGCTAATAAGAGCATTTGTTTAAAACTCATTTTTATACTCTTTACCAACTCATGAATATGCGGTTTCTCTAACATACTCAGATGGGAACCTGGCACTTGCAAAGCGTATACTTCCCCTGATGTATATTCATTCCATCTGTTATAATCTACTAGTGGGTGAATGTCATTAATAGATGCATTAAATAGAAAGATATCTGCTTTTATTTTTTGTTTACAATTATATTTTAGGTATGCATATCTATTAGCTATCATTACTTTTAACTTATTCATCATTGGATCTTCAAAATTTTGCTGACAACTATTTTCATTCAATGTAAATTTTTTCAGTAAAGATTCTATTAATTGTTCTTCACTCATTTGCTCAAAACTAATTTTCTCAATCCCTAACTGATCATTGAATTTTTCCAATTCTTCAAAGGCATTCTTAATATTTAAACTAAGAATCTCCTTACCTTGTTCAATAGGATGAACATCAAGTAAACCTAGAAAACTAACTTTATCACCTAGTTCTTCTAATTTTCTAGCCATTTCAAATGCAACTATTCCTCCAAAAGACCATCCTAATAAGGTATATGGCCCTTCTTTTTTTACTAGTTTAATCTCTTCTATATATCTTACCGCCATTTCCTCTACAGATAAGTTTGAAAATCTATTATCATCATATCCTATAGATTGTAACCCATATACAGTCTTATCCTCTCCTAATTCTCTAGCCAAATCATAATAGTTTAATATACCCCCTCCTTGTCCATGAACAATGAACCATTGACTATCCTTGTTTGTCCCATTTTGAATTGGAATTAAACACTCACTGTCTATTCCTTTATTCCTACTTATTACATCACTTAATTGTTCAATAGTAGCATTTTGAAATAATAAACTTAATGGCAGTTGTACATTAAACATTCTCTTGATATTTTCGAATAACTTTAATCCCTTAAGAGAATGACCACCTAATTCAAAGAAATTATCATTTATACCAATATTATTTACGCCTAATATACTACTCCAAATATCAATTAAACTACTATCTATGTCATTTCTTGGTGGTACATAATTACTATTGTCCAGTGTATTTAGCTTCGGTAACTTACTTCTATCTATTTTCCCATTTTGTGTTAATGGTATATTGTGAATTGGTATGAGTTGTTGAGGTATCATATAATATGGTAACTTTGTTGCCAAATATGCTCTTACCTCTGGAATAGGAATATCTTTTTCTGTAACTACGTATGCACATAAATACTTTTCCCCAGCTTCATCTTCTTGATCTATTACTACGGCCGTTTTGATTGTCTCATATTTTAACAAACTCGCTTCTATCTCACCTAGTTCTATTCGATATCCCCTTATTTTTACTTGATGATCGACTCGACCCAAGTATTCAATGTTACCATCAGGTAGCCACCTTGCTATATCCCCTGTTTTATATAGTTTCTCACCTCGTTCAAATGGATGATCAATAAATTTATCTGCTGTTAATTCTTTTCGATTGATGTATCCTCTAGCTAACCCTATGCCAGAGATACATATTTCACCTGGAACACCTATAGGTTGTATCCTATAAAATGAATCCAATATATAAATTTTAGTATTTAACAATGGTGAACCTATCGGTACGTTTTGTGTTGTAATTTCTTTATTACTCTCATATCGATAAGATGTACAACAAACTGTAGCCTCTGTAGGTCCGTATCCATTTAATATTTGGAGGTTCCCCCTAAATAGATGATCGTATTTTGCGAGTAATTCTGTTTTAATGGGTTCTACTCCCACAAGTAGCTTATTTAACACTATCTTCTGGTTATCTCTAACAAAATAATCATATATTTCATTTAATAAAGTAGGTGGAATATATGATAATGTAACCTGTTCTTCAAGAATAACTTGTACAAGTTTTGATACATCAAACTTCTCACCTTGATAAATAGTCATTCTTGCGCCATATATCAATGGGACAAATATCTCAAAAATAGTAACATCAAAAGAAATACTACTTGAGAATAGAACGTTATCAGTTATCCCTATATCTTGAGAGAAATCTTCATACATTGCACACAAAAAATTAGTCAAGGATCGATGTTCAATCATTACTCCTTTAGGTTGTCCTGTAGAACCTGATGTATAAATAACATACGCTAAGTTGTGAGGTTCTATCATCATTTGCATGTCTTCTCCTGGTTCTTCTTCAAAAGACATATCCATTAGATCTATTACATTACCTTGGAATTCTATTCCCTTTATTTGATGTACTAATACATGTGAACACCCACTGTCTGTCAGCATATATTCCACTCTTTGTTTTGGTAAGTCGGTATCAATTGGTAAATACGCCCCACCTGCTTTTAAGACACCTAATATACCTATAACCATCTCGATGGATCGTTCCATTATCACACCAACAATGGATTCTCTTTTAACTCCTTGGTCTAATAACCTTCTCGCCAACTGATTAGCTTTTATATTTAATTCATTATATGTAATTCCTTTTTCATTACATACAACGGCTATTTGATTAGGGTTCCGTTTTACTTGTTCTTCAAACATTTTATGCACTAATAAATGATTAGAATTTGAATTCTCTTTTTTGTTAAATTCATTCATAATACAATGTTCTTCTTCTATAGATAACATATTAATATTACGCAATCGTACTCTAGGGTTATTAGTTACTTCCTCAACTATATTTGTAAAATGTACCATTAACCTTTCTATTGTCTCCGCTTTAAATAACTTAGTACTATATTCTACTTTTAAATGAATGTTATTATCTATTTCCGTTGCTACTAATGACAAATCAAATTTTGAAACTGACTGCTTAAACGGATACGGTGTAAATTCTAATTCACCAATAGATATTGGATTCATATCCATGTTTTGAAAAACAAACATGGTATCAAATAATGGATTTCTACTTGTATCCCTATGCAAGTCTAAACCTTCTAATAGTTCTTCAAAAGGATAGTCTTGATTTTCATAAGCTTCTAATGTATTGAGTTTTAATCTACTCAAAAACTCAATAAACTCATCGTCATTTTCTAGATAATTTCTCATTACCAAAGTATTAATAAACATACCAATCATATGATTAGTATCAGAATGAGACCTTCCAGCAATAGGCGAACCTACAATAATGTCTTCTTGACCTGTGTATCTAGATAAAAGTATGTTATAAATGGCCAATAAAATCATATATGGCGTAGTACCAGTTTCAGTTGCTAGCTTATTTACTTTAAAAGTTAAATCTCTTCCCAAATTAAAAGAACAAACATTACCTTTAAAGCTTTGTATAGTCGGTCTTTGAAAATCGGTTGGAAAATTTAAAACCGGGAGTTCTCCTTTTAAAGTTGTTAACCAATAATTCTTTTGTTCACTAATTAGATTCTTATAGTAAGGTCCATTTTGCCACATCACATAGTCTTTGTACTGCACTCTCAATTTTGGAAGCTCATTTCCTTTATACAATTCTACAAACTCTTTTATTAATATCCCCATTGATAAACCATCAGATATTATATGATGCATATCTACTACAAGGATATGTCTTTCTTCTGCTATCCTTAAAAGCAACACCCTTAATAATGGAGGTTTTGATAAATCAAATGGACTTATAAACTCATGTATTAAATAATCCGCATCTTTTTCATTTACATGAACGTATTCAATATTGAAATCTACATTAGGCTCAATTTTCTGCACTAATTCCCCATCTAAAATTTGAAAAGAAGTTCTTAATATTTCATGTCTCTCAATTAAAGATTGAAATATATTTTCAAACTTATCTTTACAAATATCCCCTTCTACTTTAAGTATTGTGGGCATATTATAAGTTGTATTTGTACCATCTTCGAATTGATCTACTATAAACATTCTCTTTTGTGACGTAGAAGCTAAATAATACTCTTGTTGTTTTACAGGTTCTATGGAAATATAATTACTTTTTTCCATTTCTAATATACATTTTGAAAAATCAACCAAAATAGGAAACTTAAATAGGGATTTAATAGATAATTGCACATTAAATTCTTTATTAACGATAGAAATTAGCCTAGCAGCCTTTAATGAATGACCACCTATCTCAAAAAAATTATCCCGTATTCCTACCCTTTGTATTCCTAATACATCTTTCCAAATCTCAACTAATTTTCTTTCTGTAGAATTTGTCGGCTCTAGATGACTAGATTTCAAATTATTTATAGGTTGAGGTAATTTTTTTCTATCTATTTTTCCGTTTTGTGTTAACGGTATGTTTTGAATGGATATGATTTGTTGAGGTATCATATAATATGGTAACTTGGTTGCTAAATATGCTCTTACCTCTGGAATAGGAATATCTTTTTCGGTAACTACATACGCACATAAATACTTTTCTCCACTTTCATCTTCTCGCTGTATTACTACGGCGGTTTTGATTGTCTCATATTTTAACAAACTTGCTTCTATCTCACCTAGTTCTATTCGATATCCCCTTATTTTCACTTGATGATCAACTCGTCCCAAGTATTCAATGTTACCATCAGGTAGCCATCTCGCTATATCTCCTGTTTTATATAATTTCTCACCATGTTCAAATGGATGATCAATAAATTTATCTGCTGTTAATTCTTTTCGATTGATGTATCCTCTAGCTAACCCTATGCCAGAAATACATATTTCTCCTGGAACACCTATAGGTTGTAGCCTGTGAAATGAATCCAATATATAAATTTTAGTATTTAACAATGGCGAACCTATTGGTACGTTTTGTGTTGTAATTTCTTTATCCCTCTCATATTGATAAGATGTACAACAAACTGTAGCCTCTGTAGGTCCGTATAAATTTAATATTTGGAGGTTCCCCCTAAATAGATGATCGTATTTTGCGAGTAATTCTGTTTTAATTGGTTCTACTCCCACGAAAAGTTTATTTAACGATATCTTCTGATTCGCCCTTACAAAATAATCATATATTTCATTTAATAAGGTAGGTGGAATATATGCTAACGTGACCTGTTCCTCAAGAATGACTTGTACAAGTTTTGGTACATCAAACTTCTCACCTTGATAAATAGTCATTCTTGCTCCATATACCAATGGGACAAATATTTCAAATATAGTAACATCAAAAGAAATACTACTTGAGAATAGTACATTATCAGTTATCCCTATATCTTGAGAGAAGTCCTCATACATTGCACACAAAAAATTAGTTAAGGAACGATGTTCAATCATTACCCCTTTGGGCTGGCCTGTAGAACCTGATGTATAAATAACATATGCCAAATTTTGAGGTTCCATCGTTATCTGCAAATCTTCTAATTGTTCTTCTTCAAAAGAAATATCCATTAGATTTATTACACTACCTTGAAATGCTACTCCCTTTATAATAGAGTTTTGATATGTTAGTAGATGTGAACACCCGCTGTCTGTCAGCATATATTCCACTCTTTGTTTTGGTAAATCGGTATCAATCGGTAAATACGCCCCACCCGCTTTTAAGATACCTAATATGCCTACAATCATCTCAATAGAGCGTTCCATCATCACACCAACAATGGATTCTCTTTTCACTCCCTGATCTAATAACCTTCTCGCCAACTGATTAGCTTTTATATTTAATTGCTTATATGTAATTTCTTTTCCATTACATACAATCGCTATTTGATTAGGATTCTGTTTTACCTGCTCTTCAAATAATTGAGGAGCTGTTACAGTCTCACAAAGTAATGTTTTATGAACTTTAGTCGTATGATTGAAATCAAATAATATTTGATTCTTTTCTGTTTTAGGCATTACATCTAGATCCATTGCAGATTTATTTGGATCTTTCATTAATATATCTAAAATATTATATAAATGATTAACTATTCTACTAACTAATCCTTCACTATATAAAGTAGAATTGTAATCCACTTGAACCTTTAACTGTTCTTCATTTTTCATAAACCTAATAACCATATCAGAGTTTATTTTATCTGTACTCTCATAACAATGAATATCATCTAACATTACTATTGTATTTAATACGGGAAGATTATTACTCTCTCCATCTAGACTTAATAATTGAGTAAGTTTATTAAAAGGAAAATGACAATGTTCATTTGACTCTAAAATTGTTTCTTTAATTTTATATATTATTTCTTTGAAATTATCTTCTTGATTTATTTGAGTACGTAATAATAAAAAGTTGTTTTGAAAAACCGTCTCTTCTTGACCTTGCTTAAAAACTGGCATTCCAATTACTACATCATCCCTATTGGTATATCTACTTAAGAGATATTTCACGCCTGATAATAAAATAGTGTACAGTAACATATCAGAATTATTGCTAATTGCTACAGCTCTCTTCGCAATATCCGATGGGAATTGACAATAATAACTTTCTTTAGAAGCCTGAATATTATTTAAAGACAGACAATCACAAGGAAATCTACTTAACTCAACATCACCTGATAACTTGTCTAACCAATATTCTTTTTCTTTTTTAAATTTTTCACTAGATAATAAAACCTGCTGGGTAAATTTATCAAGCATTTTTTCTTCCCACCATTCTCTATGATATTGATACTAAATACTACATATTTAGTGGTTATGTTCCCCATAGACCTATCCGTTTTATCATGAGGGGGCACAATCATACTCGTCATTGGGAGTTTTCTTCCTCAGTAATAAAACTCCCAATGACGACCAATTAGATTGCTACTTTAACGATAGAAGTTTCACATAAAGCATAGAAATGCACTTTTCTCTTACTCAGATACATCTCTTAATTTTTTTACTTCACAGATTTTACCCTATCTAGTATTTTCATAATTAACTCGCCCACGATGTCAGCTTGATGTAGTAAAAACATATGACCACCATTAACTATTAGAAAATGAACCTCATTGCCCCATTCTACCCACTTCTTAGCCCCTTTTACTGTATAATTAGAGTCTGTTGTTCCACTAATAATATATAGGGGCGCTTTCAACAATGTTGTGTCATCATTTATATAATTCTCAATGGCACGAAAGTCTGATCGAATAACTGGAAGGATATAGTTTAAAAGCTCCTGATGTTGTAATACTTCATCCGGTAATCCTCCCAAAGACTTTATATAATCTATAAAGTCTTTATCATCTAAATGATTTGTTTTTCTTCTTATTTCCGGTGGATTCATAGCAGAGATAATAACATTTTTAGGATTTATGCCCTTACTTTCTAAAATTTGAGCCATACGGTGAACTATAATTCCTCCCATGCTATGGCCAAATAATGTAACCTCTCCCTCTAAAATTGGTTGCATCTCCATTAAATATAAATTAACAAGATCATCTATGTTATCAACTAGTGGAGAAAGATTAGGACCATGGCCTGGAGGATCAAATGAAATAAGTTTTATATCTTTCGGTAAATAATTCTTTAAAGGTAAAAAAGAATTCGAATAGCCCCCAGCATAAGGAACACAAACCAAATATTTTTTACTATTCAATCCTGGCGATAAATCTTTCATTAATTTTCTCAAGTGACTTCTCCTTTATTAAATAAAATTTTCATCAAATAGTTGTTTAATCAAACAAATTATCAATTTCTTCATCACTAAGGTTTAAGGTTTCAAAATCTGATGAAGTAAATTCTTTTGTTTGCATTTGACAACAGGATTGGATATATGTCTGTAGTCGTTCTAGATAATCTGAAAATAAATTTTCTAAAAAATTCTTTTGAAAATGACTTGTACTAAATGTCACATGAATTTCTAAGCTTTTATTCTTAACCATAGCCACAATATCCAATAATGCAGTAATATGATTATCTTTTGATTGTTCACTGCCACTTTGATAATCAACAATAGTAAACCATCCATCCCCGAGAGAATTATCTATCTCTCCTAAATAGTTAAAACGAATTATATTTTGAGTTAAATCTTTGCAAGAAGGAAACTTCTCTTTAAGAATTCCATATCCAATTCCCTTATTAGGTCTTTTACGAACCTCTTCTTTAACACTCTTTATTTGATTAGCAATATTATGCGAAACTTGTAATACAATAGGATACATCGTTGTAAACCACCCTACTGTACGTGAAATATCAAGATGCTCAAATAATTCCTCTCGACCATGACCTTCTAACTCAAATTTAATTTGATCTTGGTTTGTATATTCACCTAAATTTTCTGTCAACACAGCAAGTAACAACTCCATTGGTTGTGTATTGTAAGGCACATTTGCAGTAGTTAATAGTTTTCTTGTATCATCTGCATTCAATGTAAAGGTAAGAGTCGTACAACTTTCAACAGTACTATTTTCTTTTTCTCTATTAATTTGAAAATTATTATCTAGCGTGTTATCTATGGATTCCCAATAATCTAATTCAGCATGTACTAAATTAACTCCTCGACTATTTAAAGCTTCAGACCAATCTTGGAAAGAGTTAGTTTTTAATGGTAGCGATGGAACTTCTCCTAAATACAAGCTATTCAAACATCGGTTTGCATCTTCAATTAAAATACGCCAGGACACAGCATCAACAATAAGGTGGTGTGCAGTTAATAATAACAACTGTTGATCATTTGAAAGCTGGAATAAGGCCCCTTTAAATAATGGTCCTACATTCAAATTTAAACTTCCTTTTAACTCTTCACCTTTTATATGAACCTGATTCAAAGCCATTTCAATTGGAATTTCAGACAAATCAAACATGGTAACCTTAGAATCAACAATGGACATATCTTCGTCATAATAGAAGTAATCCTGCTTATCCTCGTACCTTAACCGTAACAAATCATGATGATGCATGATCGTATTTAACATCTTATTAACATATTCTTCTTTAACCGGCTTCTTCAAAGACAGTAATACCGATTGATTCCAATGATGCGGGTTCTTAAACTGTTGATCAAGGAACCAACGCATAATAGGCGTAGGCTCTACCTTTCCTGTTACCAATGTTTGTGAGACTGTAACATCTTTTTGTTTAACTAACATTGCTGCCAATTCACTTACAACTGGATAATTTAGTACATCTTTAACTCTAACTTTCCATCCCAGTTCTTGTAATCTAGCGCTCACTTGGATCGCTTTAATAGAATCTCCACCTAAATGATAAAAATTACTATGCAATTCGATTCTATCAGTCTGTAATATTTCCTTGAGAACTTCACTAACCATTCCAGTAACATCTTCATCTACTTCTTCTAAATGAGTATGATTAGAACCGTTATTTAACATCGGATCTGGCAACGCTTGACGATCTACCTTTCCATTGATAGTAAGCGGTAGCTGATCCATATAGATAAAAAATGAAGGAATCATATAACTTGGTAGCATATGCGAAATAAAACTGCGTATTTCTATATTTTGAACACTGTCTTTCAAAACAATGTAAGCAACTAGATGATTTGAATTATCCTCACCTTGCCAATTCACCACTACTACATCTTTAACAGACTTGTGTTGTAACAGTGCATTCTCAACTTCCCCTATTTCAATACGATATCCTTTAACTTTCACTTGAGAATCCATCCGTCCTTGATACTCAATTAATCCATTTGGCAACATGACAGCTAAGTCACCACTTCGATACATCTTCTCACTCGAAATAAATGGATTGGATAAAAAACGTTGCGCTGTTAAATCCGGACGATTTAAGTAACCTTTAGCTACCCCATCACCCGATATATAAATTTCTCCTTTTACACCAATAGGAACCGGCTGAAGATTCTTATCCAATAAATATATTTGAACATTATCAGCTGGTGTACCAATTGGTACGGATGCTCTTCGATCTAGATCTGGATCATAACGATGAATCATACATCCAACCACAGTTTCAGTTGGTCCATATTCATTAATTATTTCAACTTTACCGCTAAAAAGATCATATATCTTTTCGGCTACTGAGGTTTTCAAATCCTCTCCACCCACAATCAATCTGCGAAGAGATGAAACTCTTGGGGGTGAATAGTTATTTAACAATGCTAAATGTGAAGGAGTAACTTTCAACACTGTTACTACATTTTCCTTGAGTATTTTTGACAAAATAAACTCATCTTCATTATCATGATATATTACTAACAATAAACCACTTATTAAAGGAGTGAATATTGAAGTTACTGTTAAATCAAAAGAAACGGATGAATATAATGCAAAAACATCATTTTCACTACTAATATAGTTCTTTTTAGCCCAGGAAATATAGTTAACCAATCCACATTGAGTGATTACAGTTCCTTTAGGATTCCCCGTGGTTCCAGAGGTATAAATTATATATATTGGATCATTTGGTGCATTTACTAGGTTTAGATTGGCATTATCTCCTTCATAAAGTTTCTGATCACATATATTAATTTTCTCACCTAAATATTCTAAATTACCCTCATTTGTATAGTCAGTTAAAAGTAATGTTGTGCCGCTATCATTCAAAATATAACGAATTCGGTCCTCTGGGTAGGAAGGATCTATAGGCAAATATGTACCTCCAGCCTTAATAACTCCCCAAATTGCAATTACTATCTCAAGTGAATGTTTAGCTAGTATACCCACGACTTGACCATTTTTGACTCCTTTTTCTCGTAACTTTCTTGCTAACTGATTAGATTTCTTATTTAATTCAAGATAAGTCATTGATCTATCAGCATGTTGAATTGCTATTTTTTCTGGTGTCTGTTTTACTTGTTCTTCAAATAATTCTTGAATAGTTTTTTCTTTCGGATACACAACAGCTGTATTGTTAAATTTCTCTAACATAAACTTTTGCTCATCATCCGATAACAAAGATAATTCTTTTATCGATTGATCTTCATTACGTAAAACTTGTTCTATTAAAGCTAAAAACCTTTCATGCATACAATTGATTTGATCTTCTTCAAAATCCGCGACTTTATAATCATATTGAATTTCTAAACCTTCATCTGCCCATTCCTTAATAACTAACTGCAATGAATAGGCTTGGTAACCACTGTAAAACTCCACGTTTTCTAAAGAAAATCCATCAATAGTATTTTTAAGTTTTGTATTATAGTAATTCACACTATATTGAAATAAACCATCGTATCCTTTACTAGTCAATTGCAAGTCTTTTACCAATAAGTTATAAGGATAACGCTGGTGAAATAGACATTGTTTTATTTCATGATTTACTCTTTTAATGAAAGATAGAACACTCTCATCTTCATCCACATTTAACCGTAACGGCATTGTGCTAGTAAACATACCTACTATTTTCTTTTCTAGTACACCGGAACGATTTAGTACAGGAGATCCAATGATTATGTCTGATTGATCATACATTTTATGAATATAAATAAGCATAAAGGTTGAAAATAATGTATTCATAGATATTCTATGTTTTTGTATAAAAGACTGTAGAGCAACCGATTTTTCTTTTTCAATTAAAAATATCTTTCGTTTCCCTTCTAGAGAATGAGATGTTTTTGATAAAAAGAAATCTGGCAGATTCATAAATTTCTCATTCCAATAATTCTTATTTTTTACGTATCGAGGGGATTCCAGATATTTCTCCTCTGCTTGTAAATAAGACAGATAAGTAGATTCAACCGTATCATTTATATGCTCATCATTCTTTAACTTAGAGTAAAAATCGATAATTTGACTCGTCATAAGTTGGATTGTCCAACCATCAGCTATAATATGATGAAACTTAACAAAATAGGAGCTTTCTACATCACTTATTTTCAAGAGCACAAATTCAAACAGAGGGCCTCCTTCAAGTGGAATTTGTTTTTGAAATTCATCCTGGGCCCATTTTCTAGCTTCTAAACTTGGATTATGATGATTAGAAAAATCAATTAAACGTATTGGTGTAGGTTCAAATGGTGATATATATTGGTGGGGTTCTCTATGTTGTTGAAAAATCCGTAGACGTAAACCATCATTTTTCTTAATGAATAATTGAATTGCTTTTTCTAAAATTGTAAAATTAATTTCCCCATTAATAAGAACCATCCCTCCGATGTTATACATAGATGTGTTTGGATAAATTTGTTCATTATACCAAACTCTTTTTTGTGGATGCGTAAGAGAATGCTTTACAATTGTTTGTTGCATATTTCCACTTCCCCTCTATCCACATCCGTTGGTATTTCCGGAAATTGTATATTAATATAGTGAGGATAAGGATTTATATTCTCAAGATTATGTTCTAAAATTAATATTCCATTTTCGTTGCTAGTTTCCTTAAATCCAGCTAATCGGTACGTAACAAACATCATACGGTTACGGTCAGTCTGTCGAAACTCAGCCAAAAAGCGTTTACCTGCCTGTTTTGTCCTTTCCATTAGATATGTGAGGAGTATAGTACCAACGCCACGGGACATTACACGACAAGACATGAGAAGAAGTTTTAGGCAGTCGGCTTCCTCCGTCCTTTTTACAAGTGTTAAACCAATCTTCCCATAGGAGCCATATTTGTCTGATAACTCACAAACTAATAATAAATAATCTGGATGATTACGATAATAGTTTAATTCATCATAATCATAGGTAATACCAGTCGAATTTAATTGATTCGTACGTACTGTTAACTCCTCTGCACGCTGCAAATCTTCCTCACGAGCCTCACTAATCACAAAATTCATCCCAAGTGAAGCTAAAAATTCTTCTTTTGGGCCTTCATATTCTTCTTCATCCTTCGTTCTCTTAAGATTTTCTAAATACATCAGTCTTCGACGACCTGAATCTTCTGTAATTCTTTTTGGTTGTAGTCGTGGCAAGTCTAATAACGACTTATATTCATTCACATGTATACACAGAATATCATTATGAACACTCTGTACTTCTTCTAATTCAAAAGGTTGGTCATCAATGAACGCAAAAGTATCAATACCTATGTTTAAATTTTTTCTAATTTTCTCAATGGAACTAGATTTAGAGTTCCAATGAATCTCCGGATATAAAAAATACTCTTCTATTCCAAATTCCCGTAATTTAGCTATTGCATCTTCGTAGTTATTTTTACTAGCAACTGATTGCAGTATTCCACGTCGATCTAATTCACATATAATTTCATAAATTCCAGGTTTTAAAGTAACTGTACCACTCTCTAATAAAACACCATCCCAAATTGTACAATCTAAGTCCCAAACAACACATTTAATTTCCTTACTCATGATAATGCCTCCTTTGTTTTATTCATTTTCACAGTTCCCATCTCCATCACTATAAGCTTATCTGCCAAATGAAAATATTGATCGTCGTGAGTAATAGCAATAATACATTTACCCTTTGCTCGCATTTGAGGTAACAATTCTTCATAAAAGAAGCGTCTATAACCAGGATCTTGATCCGCTGCCCATTCATCAAATAAAAGTATAGGTCGATCTTCCAAATACGTAACCAGCAATGCCAACCTTTTCTTTTGTCCAGTTGATAGTTGCGTAGTAGTAAAGCGCCCATTCTCAATGCCAACCTTGTCACTCAGTTGGAGAAGTTCTAAATAATGATCGATTTCTGCTTTCATTCCTTCTGTATTAATTCCATATAGCCTATCAAAAACATGAAAATCACTCAGGATAGCTGAATAGTATTGATTCAATTCCTCTGGAGCTATTTCTTTTCCATTTAATAAAATGTTACCTTCATTAGGTTCATATAACCCAGTAATCAGTTTTGATAAAGTAGATTTTCCACTCCCATTACCACCAGCAATAAAGACTATTTCTCCAGAATTAAACTCCATGTCTATTGGACCAATACCAAAACCAGTAAAATCTCCATCTTTATTCTTATACTTATAACTTACATTTTGTAGCTGCAAACAAATTGGCACATCTAAGTACTCTTTTGTTGTCGCGATTTGCTCATTTGCCTTTATATGATCTACACTCTTCACCATTTGTTGAATACGTTGCCAAGAAATACGTACATTTACGAGCTGAGGGATACCGCCCAGTATTTCATTAACTGGACCTGTCATATACAGAAAAACGATTACATAGTTACTTATCGTCTCTTTCGGCATATTAACAAAAATTTCTGGAAATACGAAAACTACAATACCAATAACAAAAATGAATAATAGTTCTCCCAGAACAAACACATTTGCAAATTTAATATCTCCTATCGTTCGTTTAACACGATAGTTATTACAGCTTTCATTCATAACTTCTCGAAAATCGTTTCGTTTTCCAGTATGAAGCCTAAGCTCTTTGAAACCATGCCTTAGATCACCAATCAAACGAAAATATACATTCTGAATATCTCTTGTTTCATTCCAAACTTTATCTGCTTGTCGTCCGATCAAAGAATATACCCCTGCAGTAATAAAGATGATACACAAGGATAGTAAAAAGGCATACATATTCATTACACCAAGATAGAGAAAACAAAATAGTAACGTTAATAAACTTGTTCCAGCAGTAACTAATAGATTGAGAGAACGAGAGATAACTTCCGTATCGTTATTTAATGTCGCCTCTATTCGGCCCTTCTCAATCAACTCCAATTTGTAATAAGGAGTCTGTAACAACTTATCTGTTAATTCCATCCTTTTTTCATAAACTAGCTCGTTTGTATACGATACAATGCTAGTTCTAATAATACGTTGTGAAAAGACATACATAACGATTCCAAGTACAAAGTAAAACAACAAGCCATTTTCCAAATTATTTGATCTAACAAACGTTTCATTAATCACAAAAATGAGAAAGGCATTACCAAATCCTGATATTAATCCCAAAACAATTAAAGTCAAAAGCGACTTTCCCTTTTGTCTTGGAAAACAAAGATTTAAGAATGTATGGATAACATAGGCCAAACCCACCCCAGCAATTGCATATATTGCAAGTACAACAGTTGAAGGAGCCCAAACTTTTATAAATGCCCACGGAAGCCCTCCAAACAAGAGATTTGGTAGTTGATAAAGTGCATAAATCATTAGCCCATATATCGCAACAACTAATACCATATGTAACCATGTTTTTCCCGTTGGTAATATAAACTTTCTTTTTCTAAAAATAATCTCCCTGATTAAATGAAATAACATGACCAATAACGTTAGTAAACACAAAGATGAGATCACAAATAAGGCTGTTCCTATTTGATCCGTTTTCTTATATTCATCATAGAGTAACGGTTTAACTTCTTTATCTATCATCATATTTAAAAGACTGCTACCGATATAGTAAGTGTAATTACTATTCAGATTCGCTAATACTACGACCCCTATCTGTTCCTCATCACGGAAACCAATATACGATGAATAATTTGGGTTACTTCCACCATGTGAAATTTCCCCTCCACCACTTTGATAGACCTCCCATCCAGCTGCATATGAAGCTCCATTGCTATCTGGGGCAACCTTTCTATTCGCTTTATGAGAATCGTTAATCAATTCCTCCGGAAACATCCTAGGCTTTTCAACCCCAAGCTGTAATTTTAACCATCTTTCCATATCATTTATATTTGAAATAAAATATCCAGCCGGTGTATTCCCCCTATAATTAGGAGCGTCATAGGGTAATGATTGTAAGAAATTACGCTTGTAACCTTGGGCCATGTTATCTAATGGGGCCATCTCACGTCCAGCGTATGTACTCAATAAATCCAACTTTGATAGCACATGATCTTGAACATATCTTTCAAATGATTGATTAGTTGCCTTCTCGATTACTAATCCTAATAGATCGTAGTTAACCGTAGAATATTCAAAACTGCTACCCGGCTCTCGGTTTAGTCCTATTGGCATAACATTCCTAATCGTTTTCTCAATAGAATCTTTGCCATTGGTTATAGGAATATATCCAATGGCCTTTTCCGGTATTCCACTAGTATGGTGTAATAAGTCATAAAGTGTAATTTCATAAGGTTTGCCTTTATACTCCATTTCAAACCATGAAACATATTTAGTTAAAGAATCACTAAGTTTAATTTTCCCTTCTTTTTCTAGCTGCAATACAGCTAATGCCGTAAAAGCTTTTGAAGTAGAACCTAGCTCGAAAAGCGTCTCATTCGTAACTTGACGTTTATTGTCTATATCGGCATAACCATAATTCTTCTTATAAATCGTTTCGTTTCCTTTTACAATTACTACTGAAAGTCCAGGAATACCCGCTTGAGATATTTGTTCTTCTATATGCTTCTGTATTTTCTTCTCATTAAACTGTACCGTTTCCTGCGCTTCCACCTGTCGATAAGGGAGTACTATTAAAGTCATTAAAATGATAAACTTCAACCATATGTTTAACTTCATATTTTTAGCCCTCTTTTAGTTAACTTGGATTAACTTTTCAATTTTCTTTTTAAATGGTTGCACAACATTTTGACCAATACGTTCAATTTCATGCTCACTAATCTGAGAAGTAATAAGAAAATAATTTGCCCCTATTTCCCAAAAATCAGTTAATGTCGAGATGACTTCCTCATAGCTACCAACTATAGAAATTGAATTAGATGGGTTAACTAAACTTAGACCTCCCCAAAGATGATCATCTATCCACATACTATCTTTTGTAATTAAATCTTTGTATCGGCGAAGTCCAACAGAATCTGCATTATCTAAAAATAGCTTAGTCATCCTCTTTAAGGCTGCTGGTGTTCTCTCAAGTAATTCATATGCTTCTTTATATGCTTCTTCCGAAGTCTCACGAGCAATGATGTCTACTAAAATAGCACCTGGAATTTTCTCGCGCCCATATTGCTTAGCGTAATTATTAACTGTTTGATAGTGTTCTCTAAGACTTTTGCGGTCTGTTGCATAAAGTATATAAGCATCACCATACTCTGCAGCTACTCTCATTGCCTCCTCGGAGGACCCCGCTACAAAGTAGCGGGCACTTCGAGAGAGATCTTCCTTTGGATAAATATCACTATTTTCTACTTGATAAAACTCACCTTTATAGCTAGTTACTCCTCGTCTTAATTGTTGTAACAGCTCAATATATTCTTTTGTCCTAGCATATCGAACATGGTGCGGTTCTGGTAATCCATCACGCGCAAGGACAAGCGAGGCACTTCCAGTTACAATGTTAATATCTGCACGATTACCAATTAAACTATTTAAAGTATTCAATGCTTTTGCTGTTACGGTAGGAAGCATCTGGTTTGTATTTTGCGCAACCAAAATCTTTACAAACTCCGTATTCATTCCAATCATAGACGCTGCTATCATTGGATCAACAGATGTTGGTGCAATGGAAACCAATACCGAGTCAAAGTTATTCTTCTCAGCTCTTTTAGCTTGATTAACATATTCCTCTAGAAGTTCTTTTGTTTGTGGTGTTGGAATAACAGGTAATCCCCAGCAAAACTCAACTTTTGACGGAACTACTTCTTTATTAATCATGTTGTTCCCCTCCCTTTACTACTTTCTACTTTTTAAAGCAGATAATGTATTTTTCATAACCGATTTCGCTTTCAATAACTCTTTTTTATTTGTTAAATTGTTATTTACTTCTTGATTACTTAAATATTTAGCAAGAGATTTAATTGACGTATGCTCATAAAGAACAACTATAGGTAAGTCTCGTTTAAAGGCCTCTTTTAATTTCACATTAATACGAACAAGATCTAAAGAACTCATTCCTAGATCGAAGAAATTATCGTAAATTCCTATTTCTTCGATTCCAAACATATCTTTTAATAATTCGTATAATTGTTGTTCAATTTCATTAGTTGGTGGTCTATACGTTGTGGAAACATCTGAACGATTCTGCTTTAATCTATTCTTACTTCCTTTTTCCAATAGTTCATTATAATAGTTGGCACCATTTAAAAGTTTCCAATGTAAATCTATTGGAGAAACCACGACTTGTTGTTGATTTCTATTGATGATACTACGGAATACTTTTAAACCCTCTTCTACAGTTACACCATCATGTAATACACTTTCCATATCCATATTAAATTGCTTTGCCCATATTTTAGCCGACTTAAGTGACATACCCACCTCTTGCCAATCTGGCCAATTAATAGCTACAGTGAACACTCCATCATGAGCCCGCTTATAAAACGCAAATGCATCTAAAAATTCATTCGCTGCATTATAACCACTCTGACCAAATTTCATATGATACGCCACATTACCAATTGATGAACATAATACGAAGAAATCAATTGGTTCATCTTTTAATAAAGCATCGAGTACTAGTGTACCTTTAATTTTCGGAGCTAAAATTTTATTATTAGATTCTTTTTCACGATTCATCATAATACCTAGATAATCAGCGACACCTGCTGCATGAATTACGCCATTAATAGAACCAAAACGAGATTTAGCCTTTTCAATTGCCTGTTTCATATCATCTTGATTGGAAACATCAGAACTTAGGATCATGTATTCTGCACCTTGAGACTCCATTGTCAACAAATCAGAAATAACTCGGCTTACACGCTCGTCTTTATTTTCTAAGTACTGTTCCCATTGATTACGTGGTGGGAACTCTGAGCGGCCAATCAATATAAGTTTGACATTTGGTACTCTATTAGCTAAATCTTTTGCAATTTCAAATCCAATTCCACCAAGTCCACCAGTAATTAAATAAACGCCACCCTCTCGTAATCTATCAATTTCTACATCTTCTTCCTCAAAAGGACTTTGAATAATCGTTTGCGCCCATCGATGACGTCCTCGATAAGCTACAACTATATCAGTAGAATCCACAAAACTCTCCATTAAACCCGCTTCTTCAAACATTTGTTGAGAATCTGTATCCATATCAATGGTACGACATTTTATATTTTGAAACTCAAGATTGCATATTTTTGAAAAGCCTAGAATTGTAGCTTGCTCTGGCTTTAAGTTCAGCTCTGTACCTGTAACTTCAAACATACGGTCAGTAAAAATGTTTAACTGTAATGCGCCCTCATAATTAATTTTCCCAATTGCTTGTGCAATATAAAGTAACGAATAATATCCTTCATCCATTGATCGTTCAATTCTCTCTTGATCGAGAATAACATCATTAACTGGATTAAAGCTCCAAGCATGTATAATCTTATTTGGTAATAAATCTTTTTGTTCTAATTCTGAAAATAGCATTTCATAATGCATTTTTTGAGATGGACATATCGTATATAAACCGTCGGATTTTTCAGAGAAAATACCACCTGTTTTAACTTCAATTACATCATGACCTTCTCTTTTTAATTTTTCTATCAGTCGATTGAATCGATTTAGATGATCATTGAAAATAAGCCATTTATATTTTTGTTCTTTCTTTATTTGTATAGATTTTAATGTTTTGCGTTCCCAAGAAGGCAAATAAAACCAGTCTTTAATATTAGCCTGTTTATTATGGCCTCTTGTTTCCTGAGTTAAACTCTGAGATTGAGTATTAAAAAATGGATCAGCTTTAAATCGTTTTTTCATGAAAGGATACGTTGGTAAATCTAATAACCTTTTATTCTCACTGTTATTAAAAGTATTCCAATTTATAGTTCCACCTTGCATCCATAACCGTCCCATTTGCTTGCATAAATGCTCGAAGTCATTTGATTTATCCAGAGGATGACGTAACATGTTTAAAGCCAATTGATCTTTACTTCTATTTAAATGTTTTAATACAAAAGTTGATAATGCATTACCTGGGCCAATCTCAAGGCAAATTACATTTTTTAAATGAAAAATTTCAGATAATCCCTTTGAAAATTGAACAGTACTTCGTAGATGCTGTGCCCAATAAGAAGGTGATGTGGCTTCATTTGCTGTAATCATTTCACCTGTAACATTAGATATATAAGGTATTTTAGGACTTGATAATTTTATATTTCCTACAGCTTGCTCAAATGCATCTAGAACTTCATCCATCATTCGAGAATGGAAAGCATGCGAAGTAAATAGACGCGTTGTCTTTACTCCATGATTTAAAAGTAATTCCTCAATCTTATTGATTGAAAGTACAGTACCAGAAATTACTGAATGTTGAGAGGAATTTACAGCTGCTATATCTACATCATCTGTTATATAGGTTTGTAATTCATCAACAGATAAATTTACACTTAGCATAGCGCCTTCTGATACGCTATTCATTAACTTCCCTCTAATCATTACTAAATGTAATGCATCTTCATAAGACATTACTTCTGCTAAACAAGCTGCTACAAACTCACCAATACTATGGCCAAACATGACCCTTGGATAAACTCCCCAATTCATTAGAAGCTTGGCTAATGCATATTCAATAGTGAATAGTAGAGGTTGCGTCATTGAAGTTCTATTTAACTGTTCAGTTGCTTTATCCTCTGTCTCCTTTGTAGGATACAAAATATTTTTCATGTCTATATCTAACCAATTTGAGAGTAAGGCTAAACCTTGATCAACGTGTTCACGAAATACAGGTTCATTTTCATATAAATCTCTACCCATATTGATATACTGTGATCCTTGCCCTGAAAAAAGAAAGGCTAAAGGTCTACTCTCCATTGCGTTTGTTTTCTCTAGTCCCGTATCACCAAGTTTTTCTATGGCATCCTCTATTCCATTAACAACTACAGCAGTTCTGTATGGAAATTCACGACGACCTTTTTGTAATGTATAAGCTGTATCAGATAGTGATATCTCTCGATTCCCCTTCAAATGCAATAATAGATCGTTAGTAGCTTTATCTAAGGATTCCTCTGTTTTTGCTGAAACAGTTAATAAGTTCCAAGATTGTTTTTCAAAATTCTTAGCATTGTCAGGAACAGACTCTAACACTATATGTGCATTAGTTCCACCCATCCCAAACGAACTAACACCCGCTCTTCTTACCTCTCCTTTCCATGGGATAAGTTCCGTATTTACACGAAACGGATTTTTTCCAAAATCAATGCTAGGGTTTGGGTTATTATAATGAAGGCTCGGCGGAATTTTCTTGTTTTTCAAAGCTAAGACCGTCTTTATAAATCCTCCAACTCCTGCTGCAGCATCTAAATGTCCAATGTTCGTCTTCACTGATCCAATTAAAATTCTACCTGGTTCTTGCTTACCAAAAGCTAACTTCAATGCTTCTACTTCTATAGGATCACCTAGTTGCGTACCAGTACCATGAGTTTCTATATATGAGATTTCTTCAGGCTTAACGCCAGCTATTTCATGAGCCGATTTTATAACAGCAGCTTGTCCATCAACCCCTGGCGCTGTAAATCCAGCCTTATTGGACCCATCATTGTTTACTGCAGCCCCCTTAATAACTCCATGTATTAAATTCCCATCTCGAAGAGCGTCCTCCAACCTTTTCAGTACTACAATACCAGCACCATTTCCACCCACTGTTCCTTGAGCATCCTTATCAAAAGCTCGACAATGACCATCTGGTGAGAAAATCATACCATCTTCATATAAATATCCTGTTTTTGTTGGATAAGTTATACTTACTCCCCCGGCCAGAGCTATATCGCATCGTCCATCAATAAGATCTGCCCATGCGTTTTGAATAGCAACTAAGGAGGTAGAACAAGCTGTTTGTACTGTAACCGCTGGTCCTTTTAGATTTAATTTATAAGCCAATCGAGTAGCAAAGAAATCTTTTTCGTTTAACAACATTGCTTGGAAATCTTCTAATGTATTAGAAGATTCACTGGCAATAGAACGAAGCCAGTGGAAATTTGGTGATCCTCCAACATAAACTCCTGTATTCATATGAGAAGAATTAACCTCACCTGCTTGTTCTAGTGCTTCCCATGCGCATTCATGAAGTATTCGCAGTTGTGGATCCATCATTTCAGCTTCTTTTAGACTGTAATCAAAAAATTCATTATCGAATGCATCTACATCTTCTAAATACCCTTTAGATTTTATATAATTAGGTTTTTGAATCACTTCTTTTGGTATGCCCATCTCACTAAGTTCTTCATCTGTAAATGTACGAATGGATTCTATCCCTTGTTCTAAATTTGACCAGAATTGCTTAAGATTAGAAGCGCCTGGCATACGAACCGCCATACCAACCACTGCTACATCATTTTTATTCATAGATAAAAAATTTTCTTTCTTAACTTCTTCAGGTTGGTGTTCCATAGCATTATCACTTCTAAAGTAGGAAGCTTGATCATGAACCGTTGGGTATCGGAATAACATAGGCATTGTAAGTTCTTTTTCAAACTTGCTTCGTAAACGAGAGAACAATCGAACCATTTTTAAGGAGTTCCCTCCAACATCAAAGAAATTATCATACAACCCTACTTTTTCTACCCCCAAAACTTCCTTCCAAACATCAGCTACCGTTGTTTCAAGCTCATCTAGTAAATCATTTGGTTGTACTAACTTAGTAGGCTTAGGTAAAGCACGACGATTAACTTTTCCATTCGTAGTTAATGGCATTTCACTTAAAAGTACAAAATACATAGGTATCATATACGAAGGTATTTTGTCAGTAAGATAATAACGTAATTCATTTTGAGATATATCTTGATCAGTTAGTATATAAGCACACAGTTCTTGTTCCTCTCCAAAAGCAATAGATAAAACTACCGCTTCCTTCACATCCGCATGCTGTTGTAAATGATGTTCTATTTCTCCTGTTTCAATTCGATAACCACGTATCTTCACTTGATGATCACTACGACCTATATACTCCATTTCGCCATTTTCAAGAATACGGACTAAATCTCCTGATCTATATAATCTTTCACTTGGATTATAAGGATTCTGTATAAAACGTTCACTGTTTAGTTCAGGACGATTTAGATATCCCCGCGCAACTCCATATCCTCCAACATAAAGTTCCCCTTGCATTCCCTTAGGTGTAGGATTCATATGTTTGTCAAATACATAGCACGAATACGTAGGAAGAGGCACGCCTATAGCACTAAGATTACTGTGCATTTCTTTTTCTCCAATTTCCTTATAAGTAACATGTACTGTCGTCTCAGTTATTCCATACATATTTACTATGACCGTATTAGGTGAACGCTTAAACCAACTTTGCAGTAAACCTGGCTTCAGCATTTCTCCTCCAAATGTAAGTAACCTAATTCTGAAAGAAAGTTTAGGCATTTCTTCAACTACTTGCTGAAAAACATAGAATGCAGATGGTGTTTGATTAAATATCGTTACTCCCTCATCTGCAACCAACTGAGCAAGTTTATACGTATCACGGATTGTTTTTTTTGTTGCCAGGACAAGACGTCCACCATAAGTAAGGGATCCAAATATCTCCCAAACTGACATATCAAAACAGAAAGAATGAAACAGTAACCACACATCATTACTAGAAAATTTAAAACTATTTGGTTGATGCATAACAAGTTGTATTACATTTCGATGTTCAATCATAACCCCTTTAGGACGTCCTGTTGTTCCAGAAGTATAAATGACATATGCTAAATTGGTTGGGGCAACATCTACTCTCTCGAAATCTTGCATAGGTGTCTCATTGAGTTCTTCAATAAAAAGCATTGTGCTATCAAATTTAACTTTATCCTCAAATAAATTTGAGGTTATTATTACATTTGAACCACTATCTTGAAGAATAAAATCAATTCGTTCCTGAGGATAATCAGGATCAATTGGAACATAGGCCCCACCTGCTTTTAAAATACCAAGTAGAGAGATAATCATATTAAATGAGTAATCCAACATTACAGCTACTGGAGAATCTAAAGTTACACCTTCTTTTAGAAGAGCAAATGCCACTTTATCCGCACGCTCATTCAACTCTCCATAAGTCATCTCACTATTCTCAAATGTAAGTGCCACTCTCTCAGGATGCTTTTCAGCTTGCATCTCAATTAATTGATGAAGTGTTGTGTGTGGGAATGTAGCACTTTGATTTTGACCACCTTGAAGCAAAAACTTTTCTTCTGCCTCATCTAACATTTTAAGAGTTTGTATTGGTTGTCCTTCATCTAAAAGCATTGAATCTAATAGCTGTATAAAATGGTTAGTTATACTGGTAATAATGGATTCATCAAATACATCTTCAGGCCACATCATTGCAAGTTTAATAGAATCGAAACACTCTATTGAGACAGTTAAATCATAGTTGGTCATTTCATTTACTTCATAACCTGAAATTCTTACACCTTCATCAATTTCTTTCAGCTTTTCTATATCAAGAGGGTAATTCTCAACTACCATAATAGTGTCAAATGACACGTTTAAATCAACAATTGGAGTCGTTTCATATTCAGTTCTTCTTTGGACATCACTTTGAATTATTTGTAAAAGATCTGAAACAGTCATTCTCCCATCAGCACTTACACGAAGTGGTGGTGTATTTATAAATAAACCTACCATTTCACTCAGACCATGCATTGGAATTGAACGACCAGATACTGTTGTACCGAATATTACGTCCTCTGAATTTTTGTATCTTTGTAATAATAGACCCCAGGCTGTATAAAATAATGTAGCCAATGTTACACCTTGATTACTTGCAAAACTTCGGAATCTATCACTTCGCTCTTTATCTATCTCTTTTACATATGTTTTTGCTTTTTTTAGTTCATTAGAATTCTTATTGGATAAATTTATTTGTTCAGTTAATTCATTTAAATATTGTTCCCAAAAAAGCTTTTGTTTTGATTTATCTTGTTTTTGTTGCCATAGTATATATTCTTTAAATTTCTTTTTATTTATAGATGATGGTACCTCTCCCTTTATTAACTCTCGATATACCTCAATAAACTCTTGTAAAATAATACCATTACTCCAACCATCAAACAAAATATGATGATGACGTAAAACCATTTCATATTCGCCTTCGTTCAAATGGCACAGTTCGATAGAAAAGGGAACTGTTTGTAAATCAAAGCTTTCTGTATTATTAGAGACTTTACCATCACTATACATAATCTTCGGAGTATGCTTTTTTAGTATAAGTTGTACAGGTTGTTTAACTTTTTCCCATCGAAAAATTGTACGTAGCATTTCATTTTCCCGCGTCACATAATTCCACGCCTCTTCAAACTTTGGAATATTAATTTTTCCAGTTAAGCAAAGTCGAAGTTCTTCATGATATAGCTTTCCTTCGGGTTCTTTCAAATAATGATAAAGAATTCCTTCCTGCACTGGTGTAAGGGCGATTACATCTTCAATATCTTCTTTATGAATCTTTACTGCTTTCCTCATTAACAGAACCTCCTACAAGTGTGGTATGGTGTGAATATTTATCGGAACCTAATAAGGCAAGTGCTTTTCTATCTATCTTTCCGCTATCCGTTAATGGCATTTCATTTACACGTACAAAACGGTTAGGTATCATATAATCTGGTAAAAATAAGCGAAGATATTTTTTTAACCTCTCTAACTCAATATCATTTTCTGACTCATAGAAAGCTATTAACTTAACTACCATCTCTGATTCTTGTCTTACAATTACCGCACATTGTAAAACTCCTTCACAAGACATTAAACACGATTCTATTTCCCCTAACTCAATACGAAGCCCATTAACTTTAACTTGAAAATCAATTCTTCCATGAAACTCAATATTCCCATCCGATCTTATTAAAGCTAAGTCACCAGTTTTATATATACGGGTATCAAGGGAATATTGTACAAACTTTTCTGCCGTTAATTGCGGCCTATTTACATATCCACGTGCTAATCCTATACCTGAGATACATAATTCTCCTATATGGCCTTCAGGAAGTTTATTACCATATTTATCAACAACAAACATCTCAATATTCTTAATTGGTCGCCCTATTGGAACGCTCCCTTCTGTAATCTCATGTGTCGGACAATCATAAGCAGTCACATCAATGGTTGCTTCAGTAGGTCCGTACAGATTAGTAAGAAGTGTACCATTAGAGAAATTTAGCAACTTATTAAAACGGTTTACATGTTGAGACAGTAGTGCCTCACCACTAACAAATACTTGTTTCAACGATTTTATTCGGTTAGTTTCACCTGTCACATCAAGATAGTGTAAAAATGCACTTAACATAGATGGTACAAAATGCATAATTGTCACGTCATTACTTTCAGTTGTCTCAATAATAGCCTGTGGAAACTTCTCCATCCCCGGCGCAAGAATACATACTTTGGCTCCAACTATGGCCCACCAGAACATCTCCCATACGGATACATCAAATGTATAAGGGGTCTTTTGTAATATAGTATCCTTTGAACTAATTGGATAAGCCTCTTGCATCCACTCAATTCGATTTATTAAGGCCGAATGCTCAATCATAACACCCTTAGGTTTCCCGGTTGAACCGGAAGTGTATATTACGTACACAAGATCAGAGGGTTTGTTAATACACTCTAGATTTTCACTCTTTCCTTCATAGGAAATCGAATCTAAAGCCAACATATCAGCCTTCAAACTATCTTGAAAACGATGTAGGATTTGCTTTTGCGTCAGTATTAATTTAGCACCGCTATCTTCTATAATGAATTGTAATCGTGATGATGGATGGTTCGGGGAAAGCGGCAGATATGCTCCGCCCGCTTTTAATATCCCGAAAATTCCGACAACCATTTCGATAGATCGCTCTACCATAATACCTACAACTGTATCTGAACCAACTCCACCTTCACGTAAAAGACGAGCTAATTGGTTACTTTTTTCATTTAATTCCTTATAGGTTAATGTTTCTTTTTTAAAGATAACAGCAACCTCATCTGGCGTACGGACTACTTGTTCTTCAAACAGCTTTTGTATACATGTACTCATCCGGGTTGTATCACTCCTTTAGTTACAGGTATTTTTTCAATGGCACGTTTCGCTTTTTTAGCAAATCCCTTACCAAGTAATAGCTGATGAATCTGATTACTCCCCTCAACGATCTCCATTGTTTTAGAATCTCTAAAGCACCTTGATATTGAATAATTATCATTACAACCAAGTGCTCCCATAATCTGTACAGCATTCGTTGAATGCCTTGTACCTGAGCGCGATGCAAAATATTTTGCAATCATAATCTTTTCAGTAGCATCAGCTCGATGCTCATTTTTGGCCTTACAAGCTTCTAAACTAAGTAGTATAGAAGCTTCTAAATCTACTCCCATATCCGTAATCATATGTGAAATCATGCCATGATCAATTAGAGAGTTACCAAATGCACTTCTATGCAATACATGATTCCCACATATTTCCAAACAAGTACGTAATACACCAAGAGCAGCAAAGGCAATTGAAATACGCCCAAATTCTAAAGCATACGGTGCAAGGTAAGTAAAAGCAAATCCTGGTCTACCAATGATATTTTCTAAAGGTATTTCTACATTATTGAATTCAATTTCTGCCAAATATGCAGCTTTAAATCCAAGCATGTCTCTTATATGAGTAACATTTACACCCGCACTATCTTTTGGTACTAAACAGGCAACTGGTTGTTCACCATTTAGCTTTCCAAATACCAAAAACACATCAGCAGCTGCACCAAAAGTGATCCACTTCTTCACTCCATTAAGAATTAATTTATCCCCGTGTTGATCGAAGTTCGTTTTAATCATATTTAAATCTGATCCTGCTCCAGGTTCAGTAAGAGCTAATGCAGCTATTTGATTACCAGATGCAAGTAATGGTAACCACTGATTTTTTTGATTTTCTGTTCCCCATTTTAAAATCGTTTCTGTTACCATCGTATGGACATTAAATAATCCCGAAAGAGAGACACTACCTCTTGCTATTGCTTCAGTAAATAACCCATACGTTACATAATCCCACTCTAATCCACCATACTCCGCTGGAAGTGTTCCACCTAAATAACCATTTTTAGCACAAGTCTTTATTATGTCTGATGGAATGCCCTGTTCAATCTCCCAACTATTAGCGTAAGGTTCTATATTTTCATAAACAAAATCCAAAAAATTCTGATACATTTTATATTGAGATGGCTCTAAGTATTGTTTCATGTCCATTACCGAACCATTTGCTTATTTCTTATAAAATTACCAATAGAATTTACAGACTTATAGTTATCCATATCTAAGTCATCCATAGTTACCTTTATGGCAAATTCTTTTTCAAGAAAAGTCATCAATTGGATTGCAAATAAAGAATTAACTAATCCTTCTTCAAAAATCTCAGTATCATCATTAAATTCAATACCTACATGATCTTGAATATACATATGAATAATTTTTTCTAAATTTTTATCTTGCATTTTATACACCCCTATTTGTAATTTTTAATTTTAATAAGCGTAAAAACCTTTACCACTCTTTCTACCACATTCACCTGCATCCACCATCTTTTTAAGTAATGGACAACATCTAAACTTTGGATCTTGATATTCCTCATAAAGTACATTCAAAGAATGTAATACTGTATCTAACCCAATTAAATCTGCTGTTTCTAATGGACCCATTGTATGTCCAAAGCATTTTTTAAATATATCGTCTACCTGTTTAGGCGTTGCTACACCATCCATTACAACCCAAGCCGATTCATTCATGAATAAGTGGGAGATACGGTTAGAAACAAACCCAGTCTGATCATTAACCACAATTGCATCTTTATCTAATTGTTTGAGGAAAGATTGAGCTTTTTCGACCGTTTCATCTGAAGTTAAATACCCTCTAATAACTTCTATAGATGGTTTCATATATACCGGATTCATAAAATGCATTCCTATTATTTTATCTGGACGCTTTGTTACTCCTCCTACTTTTGTTATTGAGATACAAGACGTATTGACTCCAAAAATTGTATCCTTTTTACATATCTCATCTAATCTTCTATAGATCGGCTCTTTAATTTGCCAGTTTTCTGGAACATTTTCTACTATATAATCACATTCAGCCACTTCATCAAGATTAGTAGAGCTACTTATTAACGAAAGTACTTCTTCCTTATGCATTCTAGGAAATGCTTTATTAATTAGAGGAGCAAAGCGAACTGTCTCTAATATTTTCTCTTCCGCTATTTCTAACTGCTCTTCTGTAACATCAATTAATACCGTTTCTAGACCATGCAGCACTAAATCTACTGCCATGCCGATCCCCATTGTTCCAGCACCTACAATACCAATTTTCTTGAACATTTATCCATCATCGCTCCCTTAATATATTTATAATTTATATCTAAAAACTTTTACATTGAAGAACTCTTTGCAGGTAACGTTTTTGTTCTCTCTCTTTAATCTGTTTTTCAGTAAGTGCTGTTTTCATCATTTGGATTGCTTCTTCTACATCACTTTTCTCCACTGAATACCCCGAATTAATTTTTTCTTCCAATTGACTTTGGACCTTTTGAAATGGGAGTACTACCTTTTTCTGATAATCACTTAAATCTGTATTATAATTTTTTGTACTTACAACTACAGTTAAACACCCTGATATAACTTCTTCATAATCAGATTCTTGTAATGTAAAAGAATTTTTTGTATTTAGGATATCTTTCTCCCTTTCATAATTAAATGTCGATATAGCAGGGTTAATAGCTTGCAGAAGATACTTCAAGACTTCCTTTGGTCCCATTTCAATAGCTTTCATAGACCCTTGATTCATTAGATAGTGAATCATGTCCAACCATTTCACAGGCTTTATTAATTGTAAGTAAAGGTTTTCTCTTATATTTTCTACACCTTTATACATTGAACTATCATGATTCGCTATGACAGGTACTAATGGCTGTTTCATATCTATATTTTCTAGTACACTCTTATATTTTTCAGCAGCAGGTTGCATCATAGGAGAATGAAATGGCCCACTTAATTTAAGGGGGATTGCAATTCCCCCATGCTCTACTACCATTTCACAAGCTAACTGAACCGCAGAGTTTGTACCAGAAATTGATGTTTTATTTGGAGTGTCATAAGCCGATATATATACTTCCTGTCCCTTGGTTAACAATTCTGAACAAATACCTTCAACAATTTCTGGAGCAAGATTGTTAACCCATGCCATAGTTCCATCTATAGTCAATGCATAGCTACTCAAAATCGTACTACGTTCTTGTACTAATTTTAAGGTATCTGAAAATGCAATTGCTCCAGAAGCACATAGAGCTGTATATTCTCCCAAAGAATATCCAATCATTGCCTCTGGTTTATTGCCTATTTCCTGTTCAAAAACTCGAAAAGCTGCCATGCTAGTTGTTACTAAAGCAGTCTGTGAATTTTGTAACTTTTCAAGGTCAGCTTTGTATATCTTCTCCATACAAAGGGAAGCCATGTCTATTTTTAGAGTGTCACTTGCTTCTTCAAATATCTCACGTGCTACAGGGAAGTTTTCATAAAGGTACTTACCCATTCCAGAATAATGGGATCCTACGCCAGGAAACATAAATACAATATTCATCTTTTTATCTCCCTTTTTTTCATCTTAAGCTATCTTCAACTCTATCTAATAAAGCTCGTCCCTCTTCAGTTTTTCTTAAATTCACTAAATCAACTACATAGCGAATATCTGATACATCATTCCATCCTAAATCCAGTGCAAGATTCATATGCTTTAACGAAAGATCGATTCTATCAATTAATGAATAACCACATGAAAGTAAAAAGTGATGCCATGCATTTAAATCTCCTACAGTACGAGCTTTTTGTACAAACTCACTAGCTTTATTAAAATCTGAATAGTATCTTAGTTGATGGTATGCGGTAAAAACGAAATTATCTAATTCGTTATAAGGAAACACATAAGCTGTATAGGTTTGAAGATTTGTGAATCCAACTTTTCCCGCTAGTTTAATAGATGGAATACGAAAATCCTCTGTCTTCCAATGTGGTGTTCTTCCTTGTTTTAAACAGTCATCCAAGAATGCTCTTGCAGCCAACCAAGCATACCCTTTACCTCGCTGGAATAAATCATAAGTATTAATTCCAATTTCCACATCAGTATCTGTTGCAAAAACCGATAAGCAACTAGTTACAACTTGTTCATGTACCATTACTACATAACCAAATCCATTTCGGATGAAATCCTGAGTTGACTCCCAAAAATCAACAATATCATCCCGTACCATTGCGAACTTTTTATCTGATAGCATGTCGATTGTAATGCGTTCCACCGTTACCTCATCAGGCATATTAGGTTTAGATAACTTATTATAAGACTCCGGATCAAAAGTAAATGTTACTCGAGTGTAAGGTTTAGGAATAAACATTTGCAATTGTTCCTCGACAACCTGTTTCCATTTTGATTCGGGTAATAATTCAACCTGAAAAAAGTCATCCCCTATCTGCTGAGCCTCAGGTGCAATTACTTCTTTAATAAAAGTTGGTAGACTTGAAACAAAATTACTTGTAGGATCACCTAATAAATAAAAAATTTCTTGTTCTGCCCATACAAGTGCACATCTAGGGTTATTAGGATTATCCACATAAATATGTCCCTTATTGTAACCATGAACTATACCATTCAGTATTGGATGGTTCTTATAATCAACGAGAAGTGGAGATATTTGTTTGAATTCATCCTTTTCTTTTACCAATTCATAAATCATATTCTTAAAAGTCCTCCCTTTTGAGAACAAGTGTGAAGTGCATGCTGCGCAATAATTGGCTGAAGTACCTGCGAGGTACCTTCAATAATTTCTAAAACCTTTGCTTCCCTAAATAAACGCTCAACAGGATATTCTCTTGAAAACCCGTTTCCACCAAACACTTGGACAGCGTTTGTGGCTACCTTCATAGCCATCTTTGAGGCAAAATATTTTGCAATGGTTGTTTCAATTACAGCATCAGTATGTCTATCCTGACGCTTTTTCCCAGCCTCTTGGCATAACGAACGAGCTGCTTTTATATTTACACTTGCTTCTGCTAAAATTGTTTGAATTGCTTCATATTCACATATATATTTATTTCCTTGTTTTCTTCTTCTTGAATAAGCTACCATTGCTTCTAGTGCTTCTTGAGCAATGGCTACTCCCGCCCAGGCAATACTATATCTACCATGATCAAGAGCTGTGTTAACTACATAACTCCATCCACCCCCAATTGGTCCTAACAAATTTTCAGCTGGTACCTTTACATCTTGCAAATGAATCTCAGCTATATGCGAGGAATTACTTGCTAACAGTTTACTCATTTTATTTGTAGAAACACCCGTCATTGACCGTTCAACAATAAAAGCGCTAACTTTTCCCTCACTAGACGCAAAAACTAAAAAACAATCCGCAATGTCAGCAAAAGAAATCCATTTTTTGTGCCCATTAAGAATAAAATGATCATTAACTTGTTTATAGGAAGTTCCAACAGCTTTTGCATCAGAACCAACCTCTGGCTCAGTTAGGGCAAATGAAAATAATAGGTTCCCCTTTGCCATCTCAGGTAACCATTTTCTCTTTTGCTCTTCAGTCCCCCACCTTTTAATTGACTCCCCTACTAAAGATACATGAACTGTAAGTAATTCACGAACCGAATTACAAGCTTTACCAATGATTTCAGTAAGACGACCATAATCTAAAGAATCAAGAGAAAGCCCACCATATTCTTTTGGTATCGTTGCACCCAATACACCATAACTTGAGATTTCTTGTATCACATCATAGGGAAGCTCTTCATTACTTTCAAACTCACTTGCTCGAGGCCGAAGCTTCTTTTCCGCAAACTCATCAACTACTCCCAGAATCTCTTCTGCATTACTCATACTGTGAAATTCCCATTCTTCTTTTTGTTAATTAGATCAACCATATTATTAATAGTAGAAAAGTTAATAATATCAAGTTCATCATTATCTACTACTATATCAAACTCCGTTTCTATGAAATTTAACATTTGCATAGCAAAGAGCGAATTTACATAACCTTTTTCAAATATGTTGTCATCATTAGCAACAATAGTTTCCTCTGCATTAAAAATAATAAGATTTTTTTTAATGTATTGACGTATTTTTTCATGATTATCCATGTAATTACTCCTTCTGAGACCTGGGAAATCAATTAACCTATATCCCAATTAAAATCAGTCTCTATTTTTATTTTTTCTTTCTCCTGAGTCGCAGATAAAACAAGTTCTTTTTCCTCACTTGTTAACATTTGAATATCTTTTAGACTAACATTAGGATGAGTTGTTATTTCTTCTAATAGAAGGTTAAATCGCCGTCCAAATTCTACTATTGTTGATTTATCAAATAAAGATGTAGCATATTCAAAAGTGAATTCATATATATCTTTATTTTCTTCAGCAATAAGAGTTAAATCAAACTTACTTGTTAGTGTATCTGTGTTTGTTTCCGTGCTAATTTCTAATCCATCCACAACTGTATGTTTTTCATCCGAATTTTGTAATACAAACATGACATCAAATAAAGCACTTCGGCTTAAGTCTCTAGAAAGATCTAATTTTTCCACTAACTGATCAAATGGATACACCTGATGTTCGAAAGCTTCTAACGTATCGTTTTTCACTTTTTTCAAGTGATTAATAAAAGATTGATCTGGATTTATTTGATAACGTAATGCAATTGTATTTACAAACAGCCCCATAAGAGGTAACAGATCAGCATGCGGCCTACCTGCAACTGGTGATCCTATAATGACATCCTTTTGTTCCCCATGCTTGTACAGAAAAATAGTGAAGGTAGCCATAAGTAACATAAAAGGTGTCGTATCAGTTTCTAGTGCTATTTTTTTTATTTTCCGAGTAATTTCCTTGTTTACTTGGAAATTATATTGTTCACCCTCAAAACTCTTTACAGGTGGCCGACCTCGATCATATGGTAATTCAAGAACTGGTATATCCCCTGAGAATAATTCTTCCCAGTATTTCTCATGGATATCAAATTCTTTAGAAGATAATAATTTTTGTTCCCACACAGCATAATCTTTATATTGCAAACGATTTTCCGGCAATGTTTCCCCAGCATATAAGGCCTTAAAATCATGCATAAAGATACTTAAAGACACGCCATCTGTTATGATGTGATGAAGGTCAATTACAAGTAAATAACTATTATCTTTTAGCTCCTTTAGTCCAGCCCGCATTAACGGAACCTTAGAAAGATTAAATGGTTGCAACCATTCTTTATAATCTCCCTTTATCATTTCTAGCTCAAATGTTACCTGTTCTAATACTCTCTGTACTAATTGATCCCCCTGCCACTCAAACTGTGTTCTGAGTATTTCATGGCGTTTAATAAGCTTTTCAAAGACTAATTCTATCCTTTTCCGATCCACCGTTCCTTTAAGAATAAAACAACTTGGTACATTGTATGTCATCTGTACCCCATCCATCTCTTGTAGTAACATCATTCTTTTTTGAGTCGATGAAACCGGGTATACCTCAGATTCCGGTACTATTTCTATCTCTTGCAACCTATTTTCTTTTGAATTTTTAATAAAATGACTTAAAGTTCTTATTGTTGGATACTCAAAAAGATTTGCTAATGATAATTGCACATTAAATTCTTTCCATATTTTAGCGTTGATTACAGTAGCATGAAGGGAATGACCACCAAGTGCGAAAAAATTATCTTCCACACCAATACAAGGATTACCTATAACTTCTTTCCATATATCAACTAGCTTTCTCTCCATATTATCGAGTGGTTTTACATAATTAGTAGTCTCTTCTATCGATGGCGAAGAATCTATGATTACATTCTTTGTATTACCTTTTATAACAGAAACAAGAAATGTCATTATTTGTTCAGCTAAATTTTGCTCGTATTCTGCAGCATGGTGAATTTTATCTGAAATGTTTACTATTCCTTCTTTAGTTACTGATTTTGTTAAGTGCATTTTTATCAATGATCCACGAATTACTCCCCAATTAGCAGCTGCTGTCTTCATAGATTCAGCGATAGTTTGGAAGTCCGAGTGATAACGCTCACCAAGAAACGAAAGCATTTTTGAAAACTTCACTCGGCCATCTACAACTTGACCTAAATGTGAGAATAACGGAACATCATTAAAGTCTAAATATCCATCTGTCTCTTTATTTAAATCAAACCTACTTATTAGTTTCGTAGCAAAAAGGTGCATTTGTGAAAAAATATGTTTTTCATCTTTTATATGTTTTATCCAATTTGACAAATCGGTTGTAATTGATTGTATGTCTGTGATTTCATCTTCAGTAACTTTTAAAGTACTTACTTTTTGATAACCCTTATGAAAAAGTTCTGTTGAAAGTTGTGCATTTTTAACCATAAAATATGGATCGGTAATAATGAAACAGTCTTCTTCGGGCTCATATCCTACAATAACAAATGAATGAACAATATGATTTTTTAGATAATTCTCATCCCAAGGAAGCCAGTATGCATTCATGGTTACCACCACAGGAAATCCCGAGTATAATTGTTCTAATATAATTTCAAATCCTTCATCGGATGAATCTGTATCAAATATAGTACTTTTTATACCATGATATTTTTCTAAATCACTTACAAAATAACCAGACTCTGTATATAAACCATCCCCTAGATTTCCATTATCGACAGGAGAAAAACCAAAATCCCATAATCTAGCGTACATTAAATAATGTTTACGCTTAAACCAATTAGCTAACGTAGCAATTACATCATCAATACAATTCTGTTCAGAACTTTTACAAGGCTCAACATCATATAAGATTGAAGAAGTATAATTTCCCATTTACTCACCTCTATATTTTTACCAACAGGAAAAACTATTGTAATTTGGTTATTTCTCTATACTAAGTTGACAGAGATATGTATATCTTCTTTAAAAATCTATCAATTATTATTAACGCATTTCATATAAAGAATCTTATTTCTCGAATCACTTTTTTATTTTAATCATTCTATAATAAGGAGGAGAATTCCCTAACTCATAGTCACCAGAATAAACACTAACATTCCAGAAAGCTAAGAGGGAAAGCTCCTTTAATCCCACAGTATAGCAAGTGTAAATTTAAACTCTTAAAAGTCGTGTTTACAATATGAAGTAATACTAATTATTTTTCTTTTCTGCTATATAAGCAGCTAGTTGTTTAATATTGCGTTTTGTATATGCGACTAAGTCGTCCGTATTAAGATTCTCGTTTTCTAAAGCAAGATCAAGCTCAATAGCTAGTAGAGAATTTCCTCCTAAGTCAAAGAAATCATCCTCTACACCGACAGCTTCAATCTTCAATATACTTTTCCATATTTCAACCAAACGAGATTCTAACTCATTACTAGGAGACATCATACTCTCCTCCTCATTCTTAGGTAAAGATCTAGGTGAAGGTAAGGAATGTCGATCAACCTTTCCACTTGGTGTTAATGGTATGTTTTCAACTTCAACAAAGAAAGTAGGTATCATATAACTCGGAACTAATTTAGCAAGATGCAATTTCAAATCAGAAATGGATACAGGTGATTTTGCTACGAAATAAGCTACAAGTTTTTTCTGCCCATCTTCATCTTGAATGTCTACTATCACTGCTTCTTTAATTGCATGATGTGAAGATAAAGCATCTAAAATTTCCCCTGGCTCAATTCGATATCCTCTAATTTTTAATTGTTCATCATTTCTACCGAGGAATTCTATATTCCCATCAGGTAACCAGCGTGAAAGATCTCCTGTCCTGTACATTTTCTCCCCTTTTACAAATGGGTCTGGTAAAAACTTTTCTTCAGTTAATCTCATTTGATTTACATATCCTCTTGCAAGCCCTTCTCCCGCAATATACAGCTCTCCTACCGCGCCAATAGGCTGAAGTCTCTGTTTTTGATTAAGTATATAAAGCCTTACATTCGGAATAGGCTTTCCAATAGGAATAGTATTATAGTTTTCACTTTCTTGAAGTGAAAACGTACTTGCGATAACTGTCGCCTCAGTAGGACCATACATATTTTCTATTTGAGTCGATAGTCGATGCTTTTTAAACTTATTAACCACCTCATGTGTCAAAGCTTCACCCGCAAGTAATATATACTTCACTTTATTTAAAACCTGGCAATTTTCATTATTAAGTGTATTTACGAAAGCTCTAAACATAGACGGTACAAAATTTAATAATTTCACATCATATTTATCTATAGTTCTTAAAATTGCTCTTGGGTTTCGATGTTCCCCATTGTCCATTATTACTAATTTACTACCTACTATGGTCCACCCAAACAACTCTAGAACAGATACATCAAATATATAAGGTGTCTTTAGTAAATACGTATCTGATTCATCCATAGGATATAAATGAGACATTGAAAATAAGAAATTCACAATACTACAATGTTCAATCATGACTCCTTTTGGTCTACCTGTAGAACCGGAGGTGTATAAAATATAAGCTAAGTTATTTGATTTTCCAGCAACTTCCAGGTTGCTTGTATCACCAACGTACAAATTTTCTTGCTTTAAATCAATAATCTCTCCTACAAATGGAATTTCACCTACGTATTTAGATTCTGTAAGTACAAATTGAGGATTACAATCCTCTAAAATATGTTCCATTCGACGCTTTGGATATTCAGGATCAATTGGTACATATGCAGCTCCAGATTTTAGCGCAGCAAATATAGCTATAATCATTTCTACGGATCTTTCCACAACGATACCAATTTTAGTTTCCTGATCTACACCTTTTTGTCTAAGAATACGAGCAAGCTGATTTGCTCGATTATTGATATACGAATAACTGTACGGTATATCATTTGAAATAACTGCGATTTCTTCTGGTTTATTTTCAACCTGATCCTCAAAAAATTGATGAACTAATTTACCCTGAGTAAAATCTAATTTTGTATTATTAAGTTCATTTAACATCCTTGTGGATTCACTTTTACTTAAAACATTAACGTCTTCAATTTTCGCTTCAGGATTAGCTACCATCCACTCTAGCGTATTTATAAAATGCATCATAAACCGCTCTATAGTTTGCGGATAATATAGTCCTGTCGCGTATTCCAATTCTAATCGCAGACCCTCTTCTTCCGGAAATACTTCTATACTCATATCTACCTTTGAAGCTTGATGCTTAATTTCGTATGATTTAAATGTAATATCTTTTATTTTTTCTGATGTTCTTCCGATATTCTGCATTACTAACATGACATCAAATACAGGATTTCGATTAGTATGATAAGCCATGTCTAACTTATTTACTAACTCATCAAATGGGTATTCTTGATATTGAAATGCTTCTAGCGCATTTTCTTTTACTTCATTTAAGAATTGAATTATCGTCTTTTCCGCTTTAGGATGATTTCTCATAGGTAGAGTATTTACAAACATACCTATGATAGGCTCAAGATCATGATGAATTCTTCCTGCAATTGGAGAACCTACTATAATATCTTCCTGTTGCGTATACACATGCAATACTATATTTAGTGACGAAAGAAGTACCATATATAAAGTAGCTTCTCTTTCATCCGCAAAGGATTTTAATTTATTAGAAAGTTCAGGTGTTAAATGGAATACTAATCTATCACCTTCAAAAGTTTGATTTAGCCCACGTGGCTTATCGGTTGGGAACATAAGAATTGGTAACTCACCTTTAAACTTCTCTACCCAATACTCTTCAATTTCTTTCAGCCCTTCATCATGTAAACGGTTGGTTTGCCAATTGGCATAATCTTTGTATTGTATTTTAATAGGCTCTAAGGCTTTGCCTGAATATAAATCTATAAACTCTTTTTCTAACTTCGCTAAAGATACTCCATCTGCTATTATGTGATGAAGATCAAATAGTAACAGATATTGATTGAATTCTAATTTCATTAAACCGACGCGCATAAGTGGAGCCCTATCTAACTGAAAAGGACGAACAAATTCCTGTATTAGCTCTTCAATTGTTGATCTATCAGATTTATATAAATGTTCAATTCTAATATCTAAACTATCATGAATAAATTGAACTGGTTCACCTTTAATAAATTGGAATGAAGTTCTTAATGATTCATGACGTTCTACTAATTCTTTGACACATTGTTCTGCCTTTATAAAATCAAACTCACCTTCTATTAACATTGCACCTGGTATATTGTAGGCAGTTCCTATTCCAGCAAAGCGGTTTAATATATATAATCTTTTTTGTGAAGAAGAAGTTTGATAAAATTCTCTATCAGGTACGATCTCAATTTGAGAATAATTTTTCTTCCCTTCATATTTCTCTATATACTCCGCTAATAGCATAATTGTAGGCCTTTGAAACATTTCACGTATAGGTACATCTACACCTAAACGTTTATATATGTGTGAAACAACAGAAGTAATTTGTAATGAATTACCTCCTAATTCGAAAAAGTTATCATTCACACCTATTTTCTCTATTCCAATTACTACTTTCCATATCTCAGAGAGCATTTGTTCAATTTCATTACGTGGTTCAATAAATAAAGCTGTGGATTGCTCCCAAATTGGATCTGGAAGAGCTTTCCGATCTATTTTACCGTTTGATGAGATTGGAAACTGCTCAATCGGGATGATGTATGCAGGAATCATATAAAAAGGTAAATACTCTCTAAGGAATTGGCGTACCTCTTCTACTTTAGCTGAAGAATTCATAACAACATATGCACATAAAACCGGAGCATCTTCTCCCTCTTTTTTACGTGTAATTACAATAGCTTCACCAATTTCAGGATATCGTAATAGTTGCTTTTCTATTTCTCCTAATTCAATTCGTAATCCACGAATTTTGACTTGATCATCCATACGGCCTAAATATTCAAGATTTCCATCTGGTAACCAGCGAGCCAAGTCTCCAGTACGATATACCTTGTCATCTATAATAGAAGAACCTGTTTTGGTGATTTGTATAGGAACAAATTTGTCCATAGTTAACTTAGGTTGATTTAAATACCCTCTTGCTAGCCCTTCTCCTGAAATACACAACTCTCCAGGAATTCCAACGGGTTGTAATTGTTGATTATCACCCATAATATAAACTTTTTGATTGGCTAGAGGTCGTCCTATTGGTAATTGATTCATAAGTTCTAACTTATCGTGCTGAACATGATAACATGTAGAATCTACAGTAGTCTCCGTAGGTCCATAAGCATTTGTTAAATTAGGTTGGCAGTTCTTATTAAATAAACCAAGGAATTTCCGCGCTAATTTCGGTGGTAATTCCTCTCCAGCAATAATAAAATGTTTAAATGAATATTCTATTTTTTCATCTATAAAATTAGTTAATAATCGAAGATGCATCGGCGTTCCATCCGCGATATTTATTTGCTTTTCTTGATAAAAATTAATTAGCTTCTGCCCATCAGTTCTTGCTTCCTCTGGTACTATAAATAAACTATTTCCTAATAAAAGCGCACCAAACATGTTTTGTACTGAAGCGTCAAACTCAAAAGGTGAAACTAACCCGATTCGCATAGAGGAACTATATTTATCATATATTTCATTTTTTAACCCGAATATTAAATTTACAACACTACGATTTTCAATCATAATTCCTTTAGGATTACCTGTTGTTCCAGAGGTAAAGATAACATATGCCAAATCGTAAGGTGTACTTACTGAAGGTAAACTAACCAATTCTGTTTCAAGTAGTTCATTAAAACTTACCATACTACAATCCTGGATTTCCCTTGTAAAATCTTCACTAATAACTTCTGGTTTTACTATACAAAGTGGAGATTTACATTCTTTTAGCATTGCCTCTATCCGTTTATACGGCAAATATATGTTAATAGGTAAATAAGCAGCCCCACTTTTTAAAATACCTAGCAATGCAATTACTGCATCAATTGATCGATCCATCATAAGGCCAACAATGTGTCCTTTTCCAATTCCTTTTTTATGTAGAGAACTGGCAACCAGATCTACCTTTTCTTTTAATTGAGCGTATGTTATTTCTCTTTTGTCATCAGAAACAGCAAGTTTATTTGGATTATGCATGACTTGTTCTTCAAATAACTGTATCACCGTTAAATGATGCGGGTAATCTAACTCAGTTTGATTAAATGTGATTAACTCTCTTATATCATTATCACTAACCCAATCTAAATCTATATGCGGCGTATTCGGTTGTAGTAAAGCTTGCTCTAACAAGTCTATAAAATGATGACCAAATCGCATAACAGTAGATGTTTTGTATAGATGCTCATTAAAATACATATCAACTTCTATACACCCATTTACTTGACGGAAAGAGAATATAATCTCAGCATTGCTCTCACTTAAATAATTTAAATCTTGAATTTCCTCTAGCAAAATTGCAGTACGGAACGGATAATTACGCCCCTCTGGAAGGTAGTTACTCAAAACCGGTTGTAAACTTTCCAATGGGAAATTTTGATGTTCTAAAGCATTAACCATTACTGTACTAACATGCTGGAGAATTTGTCTAAATGTCATATGTTCCTCAAGACCATGTCTTAAAACTAACAAATTATTAATAAGGTTAGTATCACTGTCTTGTTTTAAAACAGGTGTACCAATGCATATATCTTGCAATCTAGTATATTTATTTAACAGCAAGGTAAGTCCAGCAGTAAGAATCATGTGCAACTGAAGATCTGATCCATTTGCTAACTTTAAAATCTTCTCGGACAATTCCTCTTTTAGTTTTATGTTAACATTTGATAAATTCACCTGTTTGTTTGATGTCCGGTAATCATAAGGGAAATGGCAGTCAGCCAGTTCCCCTGATAAGTTTTCTAACCAAAATTCTCTTTCCTTTATTCGTTCATTTGCGGCAATTACTTTATCTTTATTTGCTATTCGTTCAACCATAGTTACTCACTCCTGACAATAATCAATTAAAAGTTAAAATCCCCAAAATCTACTGATACCTTAACTGGTTGCAGTTCTTGAATTTCTTGTTTAAATGAAATATCTTTTAATAAAATTTCAGGATGATCTACAATTTGTTCAAAAATCTCAACATAACGCTCACATAACTTTTGAACCGTGTCCCTAGTATATAAAGAGGTTGCATATTCCATAGTCAGTTCAATTGTATCTTCCAATTCAACCACTCTTAGCAATAAATCCATTTGTGCGCGCTTAAAGTCGTGATCATATGTCCTTAGTTCTAAACCATCGATAAACATATGATCTGCATCCATATTTTGCATAACAAATGAAACATCGAAAAGTGGGTTCCTATTATACGTGCCCTGAAGTCCTAATTTATTAACCAGGTCCTCATATTGACATTTTTGATGTTCAAATGCTTGTAAGACCTGCTCTTTTACTTCAAATAGGAATTGAGTAAACCTTTGTTCAGCTCTTGGATAGTTCCTTATTCCTAACATGTTTACAAATACTCCTATAATATCTTGTAAATCCGCATGCGGGCGACCAGTAATTGGTGAACCAATAACAACATCCTCTTGGCCAGTATATTTACCTAGCAAAATATTATATACAGAGAGCATCAGCGTATATAATGTAGTTTCTTCTTTTGCTAATAAACGCTTAATTTTCTTGGTAACATTTGAATCAATAGTAAAGGATATTTTACTACCTTTCAGATCTAATATTTCAGGTCTTGTATAATCAGTAGGCATATTCAAGACAGGTACACCATCTTTAAATTGCTCTAGCCAATACTGTTCATGTTTGAGAGCAATTTCTTTTTCTTTTTCACTTTGCTGCCATTCTGAGTAATCCTTATACTGTATTTTTAAGTTTGGTAATTTCTCTCCTGAGTAAAGCGCAAATAGATCTCTAACAAAAATATCATAGGAAACTCCATCGGTTACTATATGATGTAAATCAATAATTAAAATATGTTTTTGTTCTTCCAATCTAATTAACCCTACACGGAAATATGGAGCATTATTAAAATTAAATGGGCGAATAAATTCATTAATTATTTGTTCCACTTCAGATTCAAAGCCCTCAATTTGAGTAATATGGAAATCAGCATGATCATGAATAATTTGTACTGGTTTATCATTTTTCATTTCAATAGTAGTTCTAAATATCTCATGACGCTTAATTAATTGAGTGAACGCCTTTTCTAAACGTTCAATGTTTAATTTTCCATTCAAAAGAATAACGGAAGTATCATTATAAGCTGTACTTTCTGGATACAATCGGTGTAATACATAAAATCTCTTCTGAGCTGAAGAAAGCTGATAATGAGATTTAGGTTCAGCTGGAACAATAACATCAAATTCACTCTTATCTGCCCTTGAAATATAATTTGCTAGTTTCTCAATATTTGATAGAGTAAAGAGCTCTTTAATAGGAACTTCAACATTAAACTCTTTATGAATTTTTGAAACAATAGTAATAGCCTTAAGTGAATCTCCACCTAGTTCCAGAAGATCATCATGAACACCAACTTCTGAAACTTTAAATATATTTCTCCAAATTTTTGAAAGCTTTTCTTCTACCTCATTGCGAGGTGCTACATATTCAGTCAAGAGTTGTGGTCTAGAATGGTATAACGTAGAATCTAATTCTTCTTCCTTCTCATCATTGAAAGAATTTAATAACACCCATTGATCAATACGCGCTTGCAGTTCTCCTGGAGAATGAATCAGTACTTCCCCTTGTTTCCATGACAGTGCTATATTAAAGGCCTGAACTCCTTCTTCAGGTGTCATAGATAATTCATGTACACTTGCACCTATTTGCATATCTTTTTCTTCATCTTCCCAGTATTTCCAATCACTCCAATTGACACTTATCCAAGGTAGTTTGGAATAACGATTTATATATTGTGCAAAAACATCCATGTATATATTTGAAGCAGCGTATGAAACATAACCTAATCCACCTAAGACCGCTGAAATTGAAGACATTAGAACACAAAAATCTAAGTCTTTATTTCGTAAGCACTCTTCTAAATTGAGAAGACCATAAATTTTTGCAGAAAATTGTTCCTCACAGTCCTCTTTTTCAAGTTCCTGAATCAAATTAAAAGTCTTTCCACCGAGAATACCTGCACCATGAATTACACCATTAATCTTTCCAAATTTTTGTTCTGCCTTATGAATTGCTTCGTATAGTTGTGATTGATCTGTAACATCAGCAGCAAGTACATAAACTTTAGATCCCGTTTCTTCTATCTCTAAAACTTTACGAATTCTGTCCGAATACATCGTATTTTCCTTCAAATGCATATCCCACTCATCACGATTTGGCAGACCTGTACGTGTAAGAAGAACTAAGTTGGCTTGTACAGTTTGAGCCAAGTGTTTCGCAAGAATTGTACCAATACCTCCGAGTCCTCCTGTAATAAGGTAAACTCCATTTTTTCGTAAAGGCAGTTTCTCTTTAGCTGGCTGTTCTAGTTGTAAAGGCTCGTAAGTTTGAACAAATCTTTTATTTCCTCGATAAGCAATCATCTTATCATTCGTATTTGAAAGACATTCTTCTACTAATTGATTTATTAACCTATTCTTCCATTCTTTGTTTAGAGGTAAAACAACATCAACACTTGAACAAGAAAGATAAGAATACTCTTGCGGAACAACTAATGACGTTCCAAGTACAGTTGATTTTTCTGGAATTAATTCTTCATCACCAATCACTTGTTGAACACCATTTGTAATGATTCGAATTGAGATTGAATCAGAGATATTCTTGTCTCCTAGTGCCTGAGTTAAGTAGAACATTGAATAGAATCCTAAGTTTTGTTTACAATTTACATATTCAATTGAGGCTTGTCTTTCCTCATTGGTAATTCCCCACATATGAATTATTCTTGTAGGTAAACCATATATTTCTTGTACTTCATCCAATAACTTAACGTAATCTGTACGTTCTTCAGGATTTATAATGAAGCGATCGTTATTCTCCTTATTAAAAGCAAAGCCAGGTTCTACTGTAACTACTCTCTGCCCTTTATTTAATAAGTCCTTAACTAGTTCATTACCTAAACCTTCTTGATCTACAAAAACAATCCATGTCTCATTCACATCATGATTTGGTTCAAACAATGTAGAACTTTTCCATTGCGGCGTATAGAACCATTCAGAAATGTTGTTATTCTTACTAATTTTAGATTGCTTACTATTAAGCTTTTGACCTAAATCATACGGATTACCTTGTAATTTATAAGATATTTTATTGAAAGAATACATTGGTAATGGGATACGTCTTCTCTTCTCATCTTTATAAAATTGTTCCCAATCTACAGAAATACCTGTTACCCACATTCGAGTGATGTGACTGAATAAGAAATACATATCTGATACATCTTGTTGAACAGATCGAACCGTATTAAATATTCTTTCATTACCATTTTCATAGTCTAAAAGGCGACTAGTAAGCCTACTAAGGTCATTTCCAGGACCAATCTCTATGAATAGACTTGTATTGTCCCTATTCAACTCTTGAATTCCATCAGAGAATCGAACAGTTCCACGCATATGTTTTACCCAATAAACTGGGTTTGTTGCTTCTTCAGGTCGTATCCAAGTACCGGTCAAGTTTGACAAATAAGGTATTTTGGGTTCTCTAAGTGTCAATGTACTAACATAGGAAGCATACTCGTCCAGAATTGAATCCAGTTCGTGTGAATGTGCTGCTCCTTCTATTGTTACTCGCATACACATTAAACGCTTTTTCTTTAATTCATTTTCAAAATCTACAATTGCTTCTTCTGTCCCAGAAACTATACAAGCAGGGCCATTAACTACCGCTAAAGAAATGGTATGTTGATATTCTTTTTCAAAAGAATTAATCAAATGAATTAATTCCTCTTCTGGAAGTGGAACGCTAAGCATTACTCCTGCAGGAAGACTACTCATTAGCTGACCTCTTTTTACAACCAATTTAAGTGCATCTTCTAAAGTAAATACTTCTGCTAAACAAGCAGCCACATATTCACCAAATGAATATCCAATCATTGCTTCAGGTTTAATTCCCCAACCCATTAATAGTTTCGCAACTGCGTATTCAAACGCGAAAAGAATTGGTTGACTAAATTCCATTCTTTTTAATTTTTCCGTCGCCTCATCAATACTGAAAGTAGTTGGGTATAACACTTCTTTCATGTTTACATTCGTAACAGATTGAAGGATTGCAAAGCATTCATCCATAGCTTCACGGAAAATTGCCTCTTGTTCGTATAATTCTAACCCCATGTTTACATATTGCGATCCGTTCCCAGAAAACAGGAAGTTGATTTTAGGATGTTCCTCTTTTACATTTGCATATTGTACTCTTCTTCCGTCTGGCTGGTTTAATTGTTCAATTCCTTCTTGAGTACTGGAACAAACTAAAGCTCTCCTATGCTTGAATTCCTTACGTCCAATTTGCAATGTATAACTAGCGTCTGCCAAATTCAAATGAGGATTCTGTTCAAGGTGATTTCCTAAATTCAAAGTCATACGATCCAAAGCATCTTTCGATTTTGCCGAAATCATTAACATCTGGTATGGTCTACTATTTGAGGTTGCTTCAAGCTTTGGTGCCTCCTCCAAAATAATATGTGCATTTGTACCACCAATACCAAATGAACTAACACCTGCACGTAATGGTTTATTATCCTCTTTCCACTCATTTAATTGTTGATTTACATAAAAAGGTGTATTTTCAAATCCAATTTGCGTGTTTGGTTTTGTGAAATTCACACTTGGCGGAAGAACCTGATCTTTCATCGCAAAGACCGTTTTAATTAGACCAGCAACACCAGACGCTGCATTTAGATGGCCTACATTTGCTTTAACAGATCCAATTGGTACAGATTGTTTTTCATTAGAGTTAAACACTTCACTAAGCGCCTTGATCTCAATGGTATCTCCTAGTTTAGTAGCAGTTCCGTGTGTTTCAATATAGGAAATGGACTCAGGTTCTACATTTGCTTCATGTTGCGCCATTTTAATAACTTCTACTTGGCCCTCTACACTAGGTGCAGTGTAACCAATTTTCCGATTCCCATCATTATTAATCGCCGTTCCTTTTATTACTGCATGTATAGTATCCCCATCATTTATAGCTTCCTGTAAAGGCTTCAGAACAACAATCCCAACACCGTCTCCAAAAAGCATTCCATTTGCATTTTCATCAAAAGGACGACAATGACCATCTGAAGAAAATAGCATTCCTTCTTGGTAGGTATAACCTGCTTTTTCAGGTTGAGTTAATGTAATTCCTCCAGCTATAGCAATATCACAATGCCCCTGTAATAATGCTTGGCTTGCATTATGAATAGCCACCAATGATGTTGAACATCCCGTAAAGATATTCATACTTGGTCCTTTAAGGTTAAATTTGTAAGAAATTTGAGTACTAAGCGAGTCTTTGTCGTTAAGTAATGAAATTAAAAATTGCCCAGCTGGTTCATTTGCCTCTGATAGAGTAGATAACACTTGCCAATATAAGTTAGGAGATGCCCCACTATATACACCAATTAGGCCCGGGTAGGTCTCAATATTATATCCAGCATGTTCAAGGGCAGACCACGCACATTCATGGAATACTCGTAGTTGTGGATCCATTAATGATGCATCTTGAGGTGTATAATCAAAGAATGGAGCATCAAAATTATCAGTACCCTCCAAATACCCTTTCGCTTTAACATAATTAGGGCTTTTTACTTCCATAGGATTCACACCAGATTCAATTAACTCTTCATCTGTAAAAAATTGAATAGACTCTGTACCAGACTTTATATTATTCCAGAATTCATTTACATTCTGTGCTCCAGGAAAACGTCCATCTATTCCTATAATTGCAATATCGTTATCTTCTTTCGTTTTTCGATTAAAACGTTTTGTATGTTTAACTTGATTCTTTTGCTTATCTCCACTTAAGTATCTCGCTAAAGAACGAATACTTGGATACTCAAACATAACTCCAATTGAAATCTGTTTTTCTAATCTATTAATTAATCTCTCATGAATTTGAATTATATGAAGTGAAGTTGCACCAAGATCAAAGAAATTTTCATTTACATTTACAGTATCAACACTGTAAAACTCTTTCCAAATCCCTATAATTATTTCCTCTACTTCATCTTGATTTCTGAACTTATCTCCCGTTTTCGTTTGAGTTTGAGTTTCCAATCCAGAAATTCGTTTACGAGAATTCAGATTAATCCATTGATCAAAACGTTTATTTAAATCTCCTGAAGAAATAATTACCTGATTTAAACCACTTAAACCAAGCACACATTGGAATGTTTTTTGTCCTTCCTCAGATGTCATTTCAAGCGCTTCTATACTTTGAGCATTGAATATTTTATTAACCTGTTGAGCTCCCGTGTACTGCCAATCTCCCCAGTTAATACTGGTCCATCGATTATTAGATGTATTACTCACTTTGTCTGAAAAACTATCTAAGTAAAGGTTTGCTGCTGAATAGGCTACAAAACCTAATCCACCCAAAATAGGTGAAAGTGATGAAACAAGATAACAAAAATCAAGATCATAATTACTCAATAACTTATCAAGAACTAGCACACCATGTACTTTAGGAAGAAATTGCTCTTCACATTCAATCCTACTTATCTTTTCCATTGGACACTGAGCTGATTTAACACGTAAGACACCTGCTGCATGAATTACTCCATTTATGTGACCAAAATTAGCCTCGGCCTGATGAATCACGTTTCTCATCTGCTCTTCATCAGCAACATCTGCAACAGCTGTCATTACTTTTGCTCCCAATGACTCCAACTTCTGAATATGGTTAATACGTTGACATAATTGTTCATTTTCAATCTGCTCGTGAAGAATCTGATCCCATTCTTCACGATCAGGAAGAGCTGTTCTACTAACTAATATTAGTTTAGCCTTTACTGTACGCGCCAAATATTCTGCTAATTTAAGGCCTACTCCTCCCATTCCACCAGTAATTAAATAAACCCCTTCCGATCGAATATTCGGAATTTTTGAAGCTAATTCATTTTCATTTATTACTAGCATTTCACTTACTTTTTCATCAGGTATAGGCTCATAGATTCGAATGTAACGAGTGTTATTTCGAATTGCTATTACAGTGTCAATAATGTCCGTTTGAATTTCAAAATATAAGTTTGATATTAATGCTTCTTCATTATCAGACAACATAAAATCTACACTACGGCATCTAATATTTGGATACTCTTGCGGAAATACTTTTATAGGAGCCAAAAGAGTAGATTTTTCTGCAATAATAGACTCGTCTCCTACTACCTTTTGCATATTATTCGTCATAACATTTATATTGATAGGATAAAGTAAATTAAATTTACTAATTGTCTTTGCAAGTGATATTAATGAATAGAATCCAGTATCTAAGGTCTCGATACCTAAATCCTTATTATCGACATTCCATAGGTGAACAATCTCCTCTGGTAAACATTCTTGTTTTTGTAGCTCATTAAATAACTGATAATAATCTTCTTGTTCAGTAGGGCATATTGTAAATTCATTTAAACTAATCTTTTTATATGAAGGACCCACACCGACTGTTATAACACGATGTCCATCTCTTTCAAGTTTTTCTTTAAGAGCTAAGCCTATATGCTCATTGTCTAAAAATAACAACCAACTTTTAGTAGATCCTTTAGTTACATCTACAATTTCTTTTTCCATCCACCCTGGAGTATAGAACCACTCAGCTATATTAGAACGTTTCTTTATCGATGTTTCTTCATTATTAGTTATATTTTGCTGTTCAGCTGGATCTATCCAATATCGCTTTTTCTCAAAAGGATATGTTGGTAAGGCAATACGTAATCTATATTCCTCTTCATACAGTTTACTCCAATTAATTTCTACCCCTAGCTCCCACGCTTGTCCCAATACCTCTAACAAGTCGTTTCGTAAAATAATCTGATTATTATTAATTTCAGAATTTAATAACTCTCCAATATGTACAATAACAGAATTAGGATTTACATCCTTAACTTGTGTTAGAAGTTCTACTTTTTCTCCATGCATCCATTCTGTCTGTAACTCTGTATAGTTCTCAACTAATTGATTCAGGACATCTTCTGGCTTAAGAGATTTATTATAAATATCTGAAACCATTCCAGCTAGGCCTGTATCAATAATGTTAGAAGGACGTACATCACATTCAATTAATACATCAATAATCGATTGCAAGCAGACGAAGAAGGTTAAATCTTCAACCAAGCTATCATCTGTTCCTTTAAAGAATGCTTCTTTCAATGCTTTTCCAGTATACATTTGGGCATCAGTCATATTACGCTCAAATACTTGTAAAAATAATGGTTCCTTTTGGTATAGTTCTTTTACATTCTCAATAATTGATGAGTATTCGCTAGGTAACACAAATACCAAATCTGGATTTTCTTGTATTTTCACGTGAAAATCTTTAACTGTTTTTAAATTGTCTATGGCGCTATCTATATCCTTACATAAGACCGCTCTTCTATACGGAAATGGTCGACGGCCAGTTTGCAATGTGTATGCTACATCTGCTAATTCAACATCTTTATTAGATTCCAGATATTGAACCAAATTTACTGTAGCATTATTTAAAGCTTCTTTTGATCTAGCAGAAAGAACCATTAACTTTTTCTCTCTAGTAGAAGCAGAACTTTTAACTTTAGGCGCTTCTTCTAATACAATATGAACGTTAGTTCCACCATATCCAAAAGCACTCACACCTGCTCGAAGGAGATCATTATCTTCACTTTGCCAATTCACCAAATCAGTATTGATATAAAATGGGCTATCTATAAAATCAATTTTCGAGTTAGGGCGCTTCACATTTAAAGTTGGCGGGAGTTGTTTATGCCTCATAGATAAAACTGTCTTTATAAGTCCCGTCACCCCTGCAGCTGTATCTAAATGACCTACATTACTCTTAACAGAACCAATTGCACAAAAAGATTTCTTGTCCACATCTTGAAACGCTCTCTTTAGAGCCTCTACTTCGATAGAATCCCCTAATGGCGTTGCCGTCCCATGCGTTTCTATATAACTAATTGTAGAAGGATCAACTTCAGCAAAACTATGAGCTGCTTGAATTACTTCAGCCTGTCCCTCAACACTCGGAGCAGTATAGCCTACTTTTCGACTACCATCATTATTTGCTGCTGATCCCTTAATTACACCATATATCGTATCTCCATCAGCAATCGCATCTTCTAATCTCTTTAGTATTACCATACCTACACCATCACTAAAAACTGCACCCTGGGCTTCTGCATCAAAAGTACGCACTTTACCATCAGGTGAACTTGTCATTCCTTCATGGTATTTATAACCATTCTTTTTAGGATACGTTATAGATACTCCACCTGCAGCTGCAATAGAGCATTCTCCAGTTAACAATGATCTACATGCAAGATGAATGCTCAAAAGAGATGTAGAGCATGCTGTATATAATGTAAAACTCGGTCCCTTAAGTCCCAGCTTATAGGATGTAAGCGTTGAAATTGCATCTTTATAGGAAAGAGTACCTGCCTCTGAAAACTCAACCACACTATCACTGTTTAATAATGGCGTGTGCTTCATCCAATTAAAATTAGTAGATGCTCCTACATATAACCCTATTAATCCTTCATAATCAAATGGATTATAGCCTGCCATCTCTAATGCTTCCCATGTCGTTTCCTGTAACATACGGATTTGGGGATCCATTATTTTCGCTTCCCTAGGTGTATAAGCAAAAAAGGATTCATCAAAATATTCTACTTCCTCCAAATACCCTTTTGCTTTCACAAAATTAGGATGTTGTAAAACATCTAAATTAACACCTTCTTTAATTAACTCATCTTCAGTAAATGTAGAAATTGAATCAACACCATTTTTTAGGTTATCCCAGAATTGGTTTATTTCATTTGCACCTGGAAATTTACCTGCCATTCCAATAATCGCTATTTCCAAACCAGTTTTACTATCATCTTGATGCTTCATTTTCACTTTCCTCCTATTTTGTTTAATTCGGATTTTCTATGCTTTACATACTCTTAGCTACAATATTTAGAGCTAATACTTCTATTTCATAAACTTAAGCAAAAGAAAAAACACATGAAATTACCCATAAAGTAGCTAAAGTGATTTACATATCTGACAGAAAACAAAAAATTTTAATTACGATTTCTATTCCTGGATTTCAATGATATTTTGAGCACTCATTTTTATTCTAAAAACCTAATACTTTGGTAATAATTCTGTTAATATTACACTTTATGTAGTTAGTAACATATTCACAAGAAGTTTTCTTTAAGAAATTAATTTGTAGAGTAATAATTTTGTAGGGGTTTTATGTTATTAAATTAAGCATACTTTTTCCAATATCATATAGAAAAAAACAAAAAAGTGACATACAGTGAATATTGAGAAATAAAATTCATTTATTCCATATCTAACCAAAATAGAACGAATTTTCAATTTTAAATTAGATTTTCTTGCATTTATAATTGCATTCTCTATAAATCATCTATGTTGAGCTTTTAAACGTTAAACATCAATGAAGTTATATGCGAAATTTTTTATTTTAGATGAGGATCTATACGTGAATTCATTCAAGAGGAATTACATATACTACAGATTTAATATTCTTCATAAAGTTATATACATAAACTAAATTCCTTCAAACGTTTTAAGAAAATATTGAGGATGAACATCGTTAGTGGAACGCTTCCTACCGAAGGCAAACTTATTTCTAGGATTGCTGACTTACAATTTTGCATTGTACTACTCCTAAGACAGACCAAATAAGTTCATATGCTACAGTACTGTTTATCCTTCCGTTCATGTTGTTGATTTTCTGTTATGTTTTGATATGTACAGACAATATTTTTATCTTATACCCATAGCTATTGTCCTACAGACACTTTATATTATCTTCAAACCCACTATTTCACGAAACTGTAAAACTAAAACCACTAAATTTCCGAATAAACTGAAAACTTATGAGAAATTGACAAGAAATCTCAATAAGATCTTTTCAATATATCTTAACTTCAAACGTATGGAATCAGGACTCAATAATGATGCTATACAGGGAAATATTCTACTAAATAGAATTACTAAAAGAGATATCTATAGAGAGCTCGGATGTTAAAGAGGCTACTTTAGATTTTGTTGAAGAAATATCACAAAATGTAGAGCAAGGTGCAGCTGTAAAACCCTCTCTTCTTAGACGAGTAAAAGCGGCTTTAACTGATATTAACTCAATGGTTGCTCATTACTCCCAAGTTGCAGCTAAGATTAGCCAATTCATTAGCATAATTTGAAATATCACTTTTTGGGAAAATTCAACTACAAAATTAAAATTATTTTTACAATTCGCAAAAACCGTCGTTAAATAACCAAATAAAAATCCAGTGATATCAGTATGTTTGCTTAACATTACTAGGTTCTATGATTTTAACATTTTGTATATTTTGAAAAGCTCGTTTTGATATGTCGAATAGCTTCGTATATTAAAAAAATTAATATTCATAAAAATAAATATTAATTTATATGTTTTTATAAACATATTGAATTTATGATTTTTTTACTACGGGAGGAAGAATTAAAATGGAACATATTAATTTAGTATCTTTAGTTAATGCTAAAAGTAAAATAATGGATGGGAAGCGATATATTATACACCAAGTCGGCATAAGACTTATCATTATGAATTTTATCAAAATTCGCAAGATAAAAGTGCACATAAGGTTATTGGACAGGAATTTGATAATGTAATTGTTGTAATAGATTCTCATTTTATCTATTATAAAAATCTATTAACAAGTAAGAAGGATTACTATTATGATAATATAAAAATGCTCTATCAGATGGTAACAAGGGCTAGAAAAAAACTGCACATTGTTATCATTGATAATGAGGAAATCTTAGAGAAATGTTTAAATATTTTAAAATCTAATAGACAGGTTTCAGGCCAAGATAAAAAGGGATTTTTAAAGAAATATCTAGAAATTCTAGAATCTAATGGAGAAATTACAGACCAAAAAATTGAAGGAAATCATGAACAGCAAACTTTAACATGAAAGAAACGATTTTTATATGCTAACAGCATTTTAATGAAAAATATTAAAACATAATTTGAAAATCAATAAAACTCCCATAATGAACACAATATAAAATATAAGAGCCTTGTTACATTTTTGTAGTAAGGCTCTTTACAGTTTTGCATGTTTTTAAATATTTTATGCAGTAATAGCAAGAGAATCTAATAATTGTTTTATCATCAATGAGTATTCTTGATCCTTATTAGTAAATGATTTTAGATCATCTAATATCATTTTTCTTAACATATCGTCCTCAGTATTCTCATATTGCCAAATTAAGGGTTGGATTTTTTTTATTAAATCACTTCTATGTTCGATTAATTCAATTCGATCAAGCTTTAACTGTTTGATAGTTTTATATGCACTTCTACATTCAGGTTTTGCAAAAGGAATGGGTCCTTGAAATATTATTTGATTTTCGGGGGAATCAATATATGGATTAAGTAACGGTAAAGTATCATCATAATAATTACTCTTACTCTGATTACATTTTGCACATCCAATTGTAAGATTATCCCACGAAAATGTTTTTTGAGGGAAGATACTTTTAGGTATTATATGCTCAATATCTCCATAATCTATATGAAGTATCTTACTTTCACAGTATGCACATTTAGAATATGTTTCTTTTAATAATGCTTCCTTGATTTCTTCGTGACGATATCTACCTTTAATATAATTAGGTACTTTTTCACCAGATTCTTCAAAACTTAACAATTCATTTGTCCAATTGATTTCTTTCTCCACCAGGATTGTCGGTTTGGACGATTTTATTAAAGAAATCATTAGTAGATACCTCCTTGAAGGATTCCTAATGCCTGAGGCAAATGATCTCTCAATCCAACTGTAGCAAGTTCATCTTTTAGTCTACTATAACTTTCAGGTGTAATTTCGTATCCTTTAAAACTCTTTAAAATCTCTTCTAATTTGTTCTCTACCCATAGTGGCATTGTTATAGGGACACCTAATACATCTCTTAAGATTTCTGAAGCATTCGACGCCTTATTTTCGAAGTCTAATAACTCGCTAACTACTAAATGATTTTCATTATATTTTAGCACAAAGATGGAAGAATCTCTTACAGAGTTTACCATTAAAGGGCTATGTGTAGAAATTATGAATTGTGCATTAGGAAAGGCTTGAAGTAAACTCGGCATTAATCTTCTCTGCATTGAAGCATGTAAATGATTTTCCGCCTCATCAATTAATACAATATATGGCTCGTATTTATCTCCATCATACATATAGATTTGCCATGCTAAATCTAATATTGCACCTATACCGCCAGAAACAGCATCTAATAAGAAATCCCCACTATTTGTTTCTAATACCACTTCACCATCTCTAATTGAAATCTTTTTAAAACCCAATGTTGGTGGAAGAAGTACTTTTAGTATTTCGATAAATCCTAAAAATAAATCTAATGCTTCTTTATTTTCATTAACATGCGAATTACCTTCACCAAATAGAGCTAAACTTATAAGTGTTGATTTCATTTGAAAGGAAGGGGAATCTCCATAACTTTCAAATAATTTATTCATTAAAGAGTGGTTAAATAAGCTAAAAGCTTCTTCTCTAGAAGCAGGTCTTACAGGAATGTTTCCAACTGGTTTATAAGAATACGCTATTCTATGAGAAGGAATATTGATACCTTTTAAATCTAAAGAATTATTAGTATAGTAATTGAGACCAGGAGTTTCATAATTTATACAATAATTTGCTGAAGGAGTTAAATCTGGAACAAATAGGTTTGCAGTCTTACCATTAAAACACTCTAAACTCCCAATATTTATCTTATCTTGTTGCTCTCTAGGTTGAATTTTTCTTCTACCACCACTTTTATATTTCAAAGATGTAGTAGATTCTTTCGATGGTATAGCCGTTTCATTATAGCCCCAGCCAAGCTGTGTGCTAAACATTCTTAGAATTGTACTTTTACCCGCACCATTTGCGCCAGTCAAGACCGTTAACCTAGGATGAAAATCAATATCAACTCTTTCAAATTGGTTCCAATCCTTTATTTGCAGATTTTTTAGTATCATTTGTATCATTTCCTTTTTTTGTAATTCCTTCTTCTACTTTACAATCATAATACTTTTTGAAGAAAGTTGGTTTTCATTTTCTATTTCATAACAAATTATTGATAATTATATTATAATCCAAATGGAAAGGAATTTTAAGAAATATAGCAATTTTAAAGTGATTTCGAATCCTTGAATCATACCATTTGGCTAAACTAATTTAAATTCGGCATTTTGAGATAATTTAACTAAAAGGAGTCACCATACATGCCCATCAACTTAAGAATTTGCACTACCCCCAAGTGTCAAAAAACGTTATTCTTTCTAAAAAGCTAGCTAGAAAGGATGACATTTTTTATGAATCTTTCAATTCAAGATGAATTACAACTATTTTCTGAAGAGCTGTATCGTCATTTAACCCCTTCTCTTTTGGAAGAACTCGCTAAAGAATTAGGTTTTGTAAAAAGAAAACGAAAGTTTTCAGGAAATGAATTAGCTACCATATGTATCTGGGTCAGTCAACGTACAGCGAGTGATTCTCTCGTTCGACTATGCAGTCAATTACACGCCGCCACAGGCACTCTTATGAGTCCAGAAGGACTCAATAAACGCTTTGATAAAAAAGCGGTTGAATTTTTGAAATATATTTTTTCTGCATTATGGAAAAGTAAACTTTGTAAAACATCAGCCATTTCAAGTGCAGCACTCACGTATTTTCAACGAATCCGTATTTTAGATGCGACGATTTTCCAAGTACCGAAACATTTAGCACATGTATATCCTGGGTCAGGTGGTTGTGCACAAACTGCAGGTATCAAGATTCAATTAGAATATGACTTACACAGCGGACAGTTTTTAAACTTCCAGGTAGGTCCTGGAAAAAATAATGATAAAACATTTGGAACAGATTGCTTAGATACCTTACGGCCGGGTGATCTGTGTATTCGTGATTTAGGATATTTTTCATTGGAAGACTTAGATCAAATGGATCAACGTGGCGTGTGCTATATATCAAGACTTAAGTTAAACCATACCGTCTATACGAAAAATCCATTTCCAGAATACTTTCGAAATGGGACAATCAAAAAACAGTCACAGTATATCCAAGTTGATTTAGAGAACATTATGCACACGTTAAAACCAGGACAAACGTATGAAATAAAAGAGTCGTATATTGGCAAGAATCAAAGATTATTTACAAGAGTAATTATCTACCGATTAACAGAGGAACAAATACTGGAACGTAGAAAAAAACAAAGCTATACCGAAAGTAAAAAGGGGATTACATTTTCAGAAAAGAGTAAACGATTAACGGGTATCAACATATATGTTACGAATACGCCTTGGGAAGTGGTTCCGATGGAACAAATCCATGATTTTTACTCCCTCCGCTGGCAGATCGAAATCATATTTAAAACGTGGAAATCTCTATTTCAAATTCATCATTGGCAAACTATCAAACAAGAGCGATTAGAATGCCATGTGTATGGAAAACTCATTGCCATTTTTATATGTTCTTCCACGATGTTTAAGATGCGCCAACTTCTGTTGCAAAAGCACAAAAGAGAACTAAGCGAATATAAAGCAATTGGGATGATTCAAGATCATCTATCCCTGTTATATCAAGCGATACAGAGAAACACCCGTATAATAACAAAGGTTTTAATCCGCCTGTTTACCCTACTAAAGAAAAATGGCCGGAAATCCCATCGATATGAGAAGAAAACTATCTTTGATATTATGGGTGTTGTCTATGAGTATAATGGATTGAGAAAACAAAAGAAAGCTGCATAAGAAAAAAATGAAACCCGTTAGGGTTTATTTCGTATGCTCATTTTTAAGAGGATTATACTGTTTAAAAGTTTGTTCATTTCAATTAATGGAAAACCGTAGAGTTTCTATCCTTAAGTTGATGGGCATGGAGTCACCATATCAAAAAAGAAAATTGTACGTTTAGACAAAATTTTGACATAGATTAAGATGTTTGTTGTACACTAATACTATTTTCTGGCTAAATATGGACTATTTTGCATCGGAAAGTCGATGTTCTCTAAAATACCAACTAAAATATTAAATCAACTAATGGGATAAGTGAATGGAGTTTATGAAGATATAGCTTTACAAACAAAAAGGGTTTATATACGAAACATTGGAATATCCAGTTTATAAAGGTGATTAAGTTTATTTTATAAACGTTTTTTCAATAAATACCTTTTACAAACGTTCATCTTTAATTAACTCCAATATTGTATTCATAATCTTTTCTTTCTTTGATATGTTTTCATTTTCCATCAACTTAACTCCCCCTCTAGAATGCATTAAATGTCATTTAACTTCAAGGTATCACCTTCAATTTTTAATATTAATAAATAAATTTCTAAAAAGAATTTAAAACTATCTATCAAAAACTTTTCAATTATATATCAAATTTTATTACTTTAAAAACGCATAATTGTATATTCATATTTTCAATAGTGCGTTCCCAACCCTATTGAAAAGAAATCTGTTCCATACCAATAAGTAGATCTCTTTCCAGAAAAAGAACCTGTTCTCAATGAAAAACAGGTTCTTTTTTGTTCAAAATTGATAAATTATACTACAACAGTATTGGTTCTTTAATTAATGGTAAATACTTTATATCCATAGCATAATTTAATAACAAATTGATATACTCTTGATTTGGCTCTAAACAATATACATTCTTCAAATATCCTTGCGTGTATAAACAAGATGGTATAGCTACTGATAACTCTTCTACAGATTCTAATAAAGGCATTATGAGCTCTAAAGCTTTCTGTTCATCAGTAGTTAGATTCGTATTAAAAAACTTCTCTATATACTTCTCTTGTTTCATTAACAGGATATCGTATCCAAAAGCTTGTAAACTATTAATAAATTGGTCCCATTTAAGCTGATGTGGATTACAAATATGCATGGTTTTATTTACTGTATTGGCCTTATAAGATAATTCAGTAATAGCTAAACTTCCATAGTCTACAGGCGTTAAATCTACATACGTATTAACGTTAGGAGCTATGCTAGATAGGCATATCCCTTTTAATAATCTATAAAATGCGTTTTCATTAATATTGTATTGAAATTTACCTGTTTTAGAGTTACCCACTAAATTCCCCACACGGTATATCGTGGCACGAACTCCTTTTTCCATTGCTTCTCTGACCATTTTCTCGCCTTGAAACTTACTTTCCAGGTACAGATTATCTAAATTTTGCCCTCTATCAAAATTAGACTCAAAGAATTCAAATTCTTTTGGATCACTTTCAGCCTGACCTACTACACTTAAAGTCGATATATAATGAAAACGTGCCTTTGTGTTCTTAGCTAATTCCAATAAGTATTTTGTAGATTGAACATTTACCTTTTGAAAATGCTCACGTTCTCCATAGTGTCTAACTTCTCCACCACAATGTATAATTGACTCTACCCTATTCTTTAAATGGTCCAATTGCTTTGAATCTAGACCTAGATTCATCAAAGATAAATCTCCTTCAATTAATTCTACTCTCTCCTTCAACTTTTGGAGGATTTCTTTACCGAAATAAAACTCCATTCTTTCTTTTAACTTTGCACCAATTACTTGACCCTCACTTTTTCTTACTAAACAGTAAATAGTCGTAGATGGTAACTGTAATAACCGTTCTAAAATATGTGCTCCTAAATATCCTGTTGCCCCTGTAAGAAAAACTGCCTTTGGATAATTCACCATATCTAACTCACATTCTTCTAATTTAGTTGTTTCATAAACACGAGTCGTTTTCGTTTCATTTTCCATACATGCTACATTCATATTTTTCTCTTTCTTGAACGATATATCTTCCATCTCTTCAATATGAGAGGCTAATTTTTCTATGGTTCTATACTTAAAGAAATCTTGAATTTTCAAGTTAGGGTATAACGGTTTTAATTTGACTAATGCTGGCATAACTTTTAAAGAATGTCCACCTAAATTAAAGAAATCATCTTTTAAACCTATAGATTTTACGTTTAGAACTTCAGACCATACCTTTGCAATGTCTTTTTGCACTTTAGTTTGAGGTTTAAGTTTACACTCATCTTTTTGCTCATGACCAAACTCTATTTTTGGCAGCTTTTCAAAATCAATTTTACCGTTCGCCGTTATTGGTATTTCTAACACATGAGAGTAATATTTAGGGACCATATATTCTGGCAATACATTTGATAAATGTAAAGCTAACTTATTTTTCTCTATCCCTATACCGTCCACTGTTTTATAATAAGCTTGCAGTAACATTCCATCTTCCGTTTGTGTTACTACAGCCTGACTAATCCCCTCAAGTTGTAACATTGCATCTTCTATTTCACCTAATTCAATTCTGTGCCCTCTAATTTTAACCTGCTTATCTTTTCTCCCCATAAATTCTATATTTCCATTTGGTAACCACCTTGCTAAATCACCTGTTCGATATAATCTTTTACTATTGTCTTCTGAAAATGGGTTTGAAATAAATGCCTGTTTTGTTTTTTCTTCCTGCTTCCAATACCCTTGGGCCAATCCTAAACTTTCAATATATAATTCACCCATAGCCCCTACCGGACAATGTTGCATATATGAATTCAATATATGAACCTTTGTATTAGAAATAGGAATACCAATTGGTATGCTTCCTAAAAGATTATTATCGCCTTCTAAAACTGGTATAAAATAATACATTGCTGAAACGGTTGCTTCAGTAGGGCCATACTCATTTACCAGTTGTACTTGGTTTTTAAAAGTATTTTGCCAACTTCTAATAGCATTTGTTGATGCAGCTTCCCCTCCCATTATTATAAATCTTAAAGAACGTATCTTTTCGCAATCCAGTTTAGTTAATGAAGTTGATAATTCATTGAAAAAAACTGTTGGTAAGTCAGAAATAGTTGCTTGTGTTTCTTGAATAGCTTGAACATATGCGACAGTTGAATAGCGCTGTTCATCACTTAATACATATAGTTCCGCCCCATTTAACAAGGTAGAAAAAATTTCTGATACTGAAGAATCAAAACTATGAGAATAAAACTGTGTTACTTTATCATTTGGAGAGATCTGAAATATTTCCTTTCTCCATTCAACTAAATTTAATACTCCTTTATGCGTTAATAATGTACCTTTTGGTTTTCCTGTTGAGCCTGAAGTATAAATTACATATGCCAAGTCATCTGGTTTATTTAAAATTTTCACATCATCATTTATAGTTGTACGATATATATCCTCTATTATTGAAACCTTATAATCACTTACATTCAAATGATTTTTGAATTTGTTACTCGTTATAATTCTACATGCCTCACTGTCACGAACTATATAATTTATTCTATCCTTAGGGTATTTTACATCGATTGGTATATAGGCAGCACCGGCTTTTAATATTCCAAGCATAGAAACGATACTATTCATACTTCTATCTAAAAATATGGCTACCTTATCACCTCTTTTTATACCTTTTTCGAGTAAATGTTGAGCTACTTGATTAGAGCACATATTTAATTGTCTATATGTTAAAGATTCCGTTTCAGTCGCTATAGCAATCCGATTGGATTGTCTATCTACTTGCATATAGAATTGCTCCTGTATATTTTGAAAATAAGGATAGGGTCTTTCTGTATGATTTACCTTTTTATATAAAGATTCTTCTTCCTGTGATAGGAATGAAAGATTTTCATATGCTACTGTTCGTTGATGAATAAAGGCGTCCAGTATAGTAAGTAAATTTTGAGTAAACCTATTAATTGACTCTTCCTTGAAAAGATTAATATCATACTCAAATGAAATCCCTACATAATCCAATCCTTCTTCAACAGCTAAAGAAATGTCAAATTTACTAATATCTTGTTTATTAGGTAACAACTGAAGCTTATACGCATCATGTTGCTGCAGAATATCTTTCTGATAACTAAACATAGTAGAAAAGATCGGATTATTTCCATAGCTTCTATCAGGATTTATTTGTTCAATTACTTTATCAAATGGGTATGATTGGTTTTGGAATGAATTCAAACATTTCTCTCTCACTACTTGTAATAGCTGTGTTAAATTTTTAACATCATTCAATTGTGTTCTAATTGCTAGGGTATTTACAAAGAATCCTTGTATTTGTTCAAATTCTTGATGATTCCTTCCAACAACCGGTGTACCTACAATAATATCTTTTTGATCCGTTAGATAATGTAACAATTGAATATACGCTGCTAAAAATAGCATATACATAGAAACATTCTCTTGTTCACATACTTGTTTCAAAGACTCTTTCATTTCATTATCTAACTTCATTTCAAATACTGTACCCTTATTTGTACTTTGACGATTCCCACTAAAATCTAAAGGAAGGTTTAGTATAGGAAGAGGTGCTGCAAGTTCGGCCATCCAATAAGATTTTTCCGTATCCCACCGACCTAAATTTAACTGCTCCTGTTCCCACTCAGCATAATCTACATATCGATTAGAGATAGTTGGCAACTCAGGATTTCTACGTTTTGCAAAGGCACTATATACCTTCATTAATTCATCTAATAAATTCCTTACACTCCACTCATCTGTAATAATGTGATGTAAATTGATATATAAATAAGACTTTTTCTTATCCAGATTAAAAATTCTAATCCTAAAAAGAGGGCCATTTTCTAAATCAAATGGTGTATGATCCGTTTGATTTATTGTTGTGCGTATATATTCTTGTTGTTCTTTTTTAGTCATGTGTTCAATCTCATCGTGAATCAAATCAATCGCTATTGAGTTTAAAATGACTTGTCTAGGCTCCCCATTTCTTTCAATAAACACTGTTCGTAGCATCTCGTGTCGTTCAACTAAAAATCTTATGGTGTCTTGTAAGATATCTTTTTTCAAGCTCGGTTCAATATATATGTGTAGTGGTGTATCATATACTCTATTAATGGCGTTATACTTATTTAAAAACCAGATTCTCTTTTGAGCACTTGATAACTGATAACTTTCCTTATCTGCAACTTTTAATACTTGCATCTCCTGTTCTTCCCTATCATGATTTACTGCCATTAATTTATCGATGTAAGCAGACAGACTAGCAATCGTTGTATACTCAAAAATATCTCTAATTTCAATTTTTAGATGAAACTCTTTTTGAATTTGATTTAACACTTGCACAGCAATTAATGAATGTCCCCCAAGTTTAAAAAAGTCATCATCTCTGCCGATTCTATATTTCCCTAAATTTAAAATTTCTGCCCATGTTTTTGCCAATCTTTTTTCTGTTTCACTTATCGGTGGAACATATTGCTTCTGCATGTTTGAAAGTAAAGATGGGATTTGTAATTCTAATTTTTTTCTATCTAGTTTCCCGCTTGGTGATACAGGAAAACTTTCAAGGTGAAATACATAATTTGGCATCATAAAATCTGGTAAACTTTCACTTAAGAATGTTTTTAATGCCTCTTGTTTTAGTTCTGTATTGTCTTTTGATAAATAAAAGCTAACGATTTTGTCGTTTTGATACGTGAATACTACAGCATCTCTCACTTCTGGATGTTTAAATAATGTTCCTTCAATTTCATCCAGTTCAATTCGATACCCACGTATTTTTACTTGATTATCTTTCCTTCCGATAAATTCTAAATTTCCATTCGGTAAAAGACGTACTAAATCTCCAGTACAATACATCTTTTTATCATGATTATAGGATTTATTGAAAGAGATAAACGCCTCTTTTGTTTTTTCCTTTTGATTTAAATATCCGTTGGCAACTCCATCACCGCCAATAAATAACTCACCTACTACACCTGACGGACATAATGTATTGAACGGACTAACCACGAAAACTTCATTATTAGCAATTGGTTTACCTATTGGGATATTAGAGATTTCTTTTTGTATCTCACCATTTACTTCATACATGGTTGCACATACAGTAGTTTCAGTAGGACCATATGCATTAAGAACTGGAATCTTTAACCCTAATTTACTTTGCCATTTACGAACTGATTCAGCAGGTAAAGTTTCCCCTCCTACAAATACACGTTTTACAGAATTTAATTTAAGTAACATTTCTTTTGGCATATCAGCTATTAATTTAAAAAACGCAGTTGGTAAAACCACATTTGTAATACCATTCTTTTGAATTACATTTATAAATTCCTCTGCTGAACGTTTTTCGATTTCAGAAATTAAATGCATTCTCCCTCCACATAGCAAAATCGGAAATATTTCCATAATGGAGGCGTCAAAAATGATCGTTGCAAATTGTAAAAACACATCTTCTTTTCCTAAATGAAATGTATTGATTACTGAATATGATAAATTAACTACACCTTTATGTGGTACAACGACTCCTTTTGGCAAACCTGTTGAACCTGACGTGTAGATAATATAAGCTGCATCTTCTATGGTATGTGTAGACGCAATATTTTCTATAGAATTAGCGTAATGAAAATCTTCTAGATAAATTGTATGAATCGCAAACCTATCAACCAATCCCCTGTATTCTTTCTTCGTAATAATCATTTGACTTTCGCTATCTTTTAAGATGTATTCTATTCTTTTTTCAGGAAACTTTGGATCAATTGGTACATAAACTCCACCTGATTTTAAGATGCCTAGAATCCATACAATGGTATCAATCTCTCTCTCCATTGTAATACTTACACGTTGTCCCTTTTTCAAATCATTTTCACGTAAATAATTCGCTATTTGATTTGACCTTTGCTGTAATTCATAATAGGTAATGGATTTATCCCCCATTGAAATCGCTATTTGATTTGGTGATTTTAATGATTGTAGATCGATTAATTGATCTAGTGTTTTTGAATGAGGATATGTAAGAGCATTTGAGTTCATTTCTTTGTATAGACGATAATCTTTCTCTACAAGTAAATCCAATGAATGGATAGGTTCGTTCACATTCTTCATTAGTTTTTGTAACAAATATATATATCTTTCGACTAAATCACTAATACTCTCTGGTTTATATAATGCTGAGTTAAAGTCAACCTCAATTTTATTCTCTGTTTCCCCTTCATATCGCATTATTCTCCAAGTCATATTAAAAGGATTTACTCTTTTACAATCTGTTAAAACTGTTGACTCAATATCAGGAATTTTTAATTCCGGTATCTTCATCGTATTAAATGCTGTGGAATATACCATATTATGATTTGTATTTGTATTTAGATTTAAATCTTTTACTATATGTGAGTATGGATTATGTTTATACGTAATAGCTAGATGAATAGATTTATTCACTTTATTAAGTATTCCCTTAAATGTTTCTCCCTTTTCTATTGTTATACGTATAGGTATTGTATTAACAAAGTAGCCAAAAGTATCTCGTTCTTCTGTATGTGGTCTAGTATTAATTGGAATACCAACAATTATCTCTTCAGCATTTGTCATTTGATGAAGTAATGTACAATAAGTACTTAACATTACTCGATAAATACTTATATTATTTTTTTTAGCAAAACATTGTATTTGATAAAATAGATCCGAATTAATATTCTTGCTTATATTTTTATCTGTATATCTCTTTTCATTTATTTTATTAAAATCAATAGGAAACTCTGTAGGAGTTAATTCACCTTGTAAATAATCTTTCCAATACGATGATCCTTCTTTATATATTGCACTATCAATAAAACCCACCTCATACTCTACGAGGTTCTTATAAGGAGATTCAAATTCTACATTCGACTTCCCTTGAAGTAATTCACCATAAGTATTGGATAATTGTCGGATGAAAACTCCTAAACTCCATCCATCGTAAATAATGTGATGAAACATTAAATGTAAAATAAATGTATCTTCACTGAATTTAATGATGTGGAATTTAAACAAAGGCCCCTCTTCTAAACTAAATTTCTCATTAACTATAGATTCTAAGAAATTTTTTAAAATAGATTTTTGTTCTGTGTTTTTAAAAGCAGTTAAGTCCTTAATTGGTATATCAAATTCTACATTCCTTTGAATTAATTGCTTTATCTTTTCATCCCTCTTCTTAAATATTGTACGTAGCGCCGGATGTGATTGTACTATTGTAGTAAGCGTTTTCTTTAAAACCTCTATTTGAAGATTTCCTTTTAACTTTATTATAATCGGTTCATTGTTCATTCCTTTTTCTATTTCCATTTGATGAGCTATCCATAATGCTTCTTGGCCTACTGTTACATCCAATTCTTCTACAATTTCATATTTCTTTTGTATTTCTTTCATATGAATTTCTCCTTTTATAAATATTTAAAAACGGATAATATTTACAGTTACAACTATATGTACACATTCTGCAATTTGTAAATCTATATTTTCCGACTAAATTCAACATTTATTTCGCTTATTGCATAGTTATTAAAATTATGAATAAAACTCATATTTATACTGTATCAATTCATACTTTTATTCAATTTAAGCATAAAAAACCATTTCACTAATAATTCTAATTTCTTTTTATACAGCAATCTTACATATTTTATTAAAGGAAATAGTCTAATTTATACTCCGAAAATAAATTCAAGAATATTCCAACTGGTCACTATATATACTTCTTATAACATAAGCTGCAAAGGAGGAGTCCGTACATAATGGAATATAGATTATTAGGTAACACGGGGTTAATAGTTTCAGAAATAGGATTCGGTTCTTGGGCAATTGGTGGAGATGAATGGGGAGCAGTAAAAGATAATGAATCACTTGATGCAATTGAGAAAGCAATTGATCTAGGGGTCAATTTTATTGACACTGCTGACGTTTATGGACTAGGTCATAGTGAAACACTTGTTGCAAAAGCTATAAATAATCGCAGGCAAGATATAATCCTTTCTACAAAAGGTGGTTTAATTGGTCATCATTATGACCCCAATCAACCAGCCGTTTATGGAGATCCTCAAAAGATCATTGATGCGTTTGAGGCTAGTTTACTGCGGCTTAAAACGGATTATATAGATGTTTACTTTTGTCATATTTGGTGGGATAAACCTGAAGAAACAGAAGCCTTTCTACAAGCTTTCCAAACCTTAAAAAACTCTGGCAAAGTAAGAGCTGTTGGTGTTTCTACTAATGATTTAGATTATATAAAACATTTTAATCAGGCTAATGATTTAGATGTCGTACAATTCGATTATAGTATTTTGAATAAAGAACCTGAAAAAGACATCCTTCCTTATATTGAAAAACATAATTTAGGTGCTGTGATAAGAGGTCCACTTAAGATGGGAATTTTAACTGGGAAATTTAATCATGAAACTCAATTTCCAGACGATGATTTAAGAAAAGATTGGCCAAAAGAAAAATGGTTTAAAGATAGCTTACACACAGTAGAGAAATTACGTTCACTTGTACGCTCAAATCGAAGTTTAGCGCAAGTTGCTTTACGTTATGTTTTAAGTCACCCAGCAGTTTCAGTTGCTATTCCTGGTGCAAAAAATTCTACTCAGGTTGAAGAAAACTCTTCACACTTAACTCGTCCATTATTATTAGACAATGAAATTGAATTCATTAAAAAACTTTGATCGAATAATTATTATTCCATAAAAAAATTATGCTGATTTTTCTACCAAATCCATACTACTACTTCTTCCCAACTAGAACATATCTTTAGCACTTCCACCCTATTTTTTATCTTTCCCCAACAATTTCTACAGTTTATAAGGTAGTTGAACCCTTTTATTCAACTACCTTATAATACGTTTTACATTATATTAAAATATCTACTACATTAGTTAAATACATGCTAGGGCATCATGCAAACCAAATAAACAATTAATTCAGAAATATTTTTAGAAGCTTCATTATCTCACAATTAATTTTTTTGAAATAAATCAAAAAATTTTTCTTTACTTTAAATTCTATAATTCATATAATCTTCTATGGAATTACATTTTTTTCTAAATAGCTCCTCATTTCTAAGTATTCAAAAGGGAAATTACAAATTATTACACTCTTATGTTTAACCAAGTAAAATAAAAATCCAGTTTTTCACAAGGAGAAGTGACTGCATGCAAGATATTTTAAAATTATTTCCGAGCGTTGACGGAAATGAAGAAAAACAACAACTTTTATTAGAATCTATGCAGAAAATAATTAAAAATCTTGACCGATTAAAAAATGAAGAGCGAGCTACTTTAGGTAAATGTGAGGAAAAATCAGAAGGATACTACAATGGCTTAATTCACCAAAGTCATATTCCACTAGCTGGCATCACTATGTCTGAGGTTATAGAAGAGCTAAACCAATTTATGAATGGCCATCCTTATCCAAATAAATACTACTTATCGAACGCCGTACCACTACCAAGTATTCCGTCATTATTGGGTCAACTAACCATGGCTCTTTTAAATGGTAATGGTGTTTGGGATGTCTATGGCCCAGGGGCAGCAGAAGCAGAAGTAAAAGTTGTATCCATGCTTTCAAAACTGATTGGTTATAATCCGCATAATAGCGGCGGTTATACAACATGGGGTGGACAAGGTTGTGTATTTTCGAGCTTACGCTTAGCAATTTCTAAACAATTCCCATTAGCAAAAGAATATGGTGCTCCACAAAATGTATATTGCTTTGCTTCTGAAAATGCACACTATAGTTTATTAAAATCAGCTGAAGCAACTGGCATTGGATCAAATCACTTAATTAAAGTGAAAACGGATCCTTATTCAAATTCTATGGATATAGATGATTTAGAGGCAAAGATGATACAAGTTATTAATAATGGTGGTATTCCCCTTTATATTCTAGCTACTATGGGGTCAACAGATACTTTTACCATTGATGATATAAAAAAAATTAAAGAGAGCGCTGAAGCAATACAAAAAAAATATAAATTAAAACCTATTTATATCCATGCGGATTCTGCAATGGGTGGATTCTATAGTTTCTTTAATAATTATAATTTCGAAGAAAATCCACTTTCATTTGAACCTAACTTAAAAAATGCTTTACTATACGTACAAGATAAAATGCAATACATGGCACTTGCTGATAGTGTATGTTTTGATTTTCATAAATTAGGACAAACACCTTATGCTTCAAGTATTTTAATCGTAAAAAATCATACTGATTTACAACTGATGGACATTGAACAAGATGACACACCTTATCTTGGTAATAGGTCATATGGAAGTTATCATACAGGCTATACCTTAGAATGTTCACGATCTGGTAGTGCTATTCCAATGTATATCAATCTATTAGCCTTTGGAATTGAAGGATATCAAAAAATATTAGCAAATTATATTCGTGTAAATCTATTATTTAGAGAGAAGTTGCGCAAGGCCCTCCCTCAAGTCGCAATCACAAATGATTTTACATATGGACCAATTACAACTTTTCGTTTCTATATGAATGGAGATGGCCAAGAAAATTGGGAAAAAGAACGAATAGGCCTTGCAACAAAGGAAGAAATTGAGGATACAAACCGATTAAATATAGAACTATTTAATTACCTAGGAAAAAATCGCGATCAAGTATTTTTTGGTGATACAACTCGTTCTTGTGTAGTAGATGTAATAAACAGTTATGATAGAAATCCGATTTCTACATTATAATTCTTTTCTATCTCTCCATATACAACTGTTGAATGTATAGATGAGATCGTAGAATTTCTTTATGAACATATTTCGATTGCCACTAAACAGATTCATTCATATGTATCATAACCATATTTGTTAGCGCTTTAATAGTTAAACTTAACTAAATGAAATAAAATTTTTAATCCTTTTAATTACTATTCACTATATCAGGAAAGAGGAAAAACATATGAATATAGAGCTACTTGATACACACCACGTGAAAGATGCAGCACATTTACTTGCACATTCTTTTGTGAATAATGAACCTCTTGTAAGCAGTTTACAAATTCCTTTTGCCCCTTTTCACAAAATGTGCGAAGAAATGATGAAACAAGCTGTATCTCAAGCTATGTCATTTGTAGCAATAGAAAATTTTCAAATTGTTGGAGTTCTTTTAACAAAAAAAGTAACCCAGCCACTAATAGATACAGAGAAAGCGATTGAACTATGCCCGCAAATGGAACCTATTTTTCAACTTTTAGATACATTAGAGACAGAATCTATTGAGTTTTCTCATTTAGATAAAGAAAAATTGGTCTATCTAGATATGGGCGCTTGTCATCCAGATTGGATGGGAAGTGGTATAGTCACTACCCTTCTTTCACATGCCATTCAAGAGATAAGTAAAAAAGATTTTGATTTTATTGCTGCTTGCACAAATAAAATTTCTCAAAAAATCCTTAAAAAACTGTATACGACCTTTGAAATGAATGAAATAGTGTATAGTAAATTTCTTTATAAGGAAGCATATCCATTTGCTAACACAACAACTTCCTTAGCAGCCCAATTACTATATATACCTCAATCCCAATTTGTCATCGAGGCCATCTAAGTTTGTGAAGAAGACTAGCTGTACTTGAGTGCAGCTATTTTTTATACAGAATAGGTTAGTAAAAGATATTCAAGTTAACATAAGTGTCACCTTTCACAATTTTACCAAATCATTAAAGGAATCTCCTTTCCCCTATCGAATTATTGTAGAGGAAAGGAGAGGAATACATGGAAATTCTAGGATTAGATCCTCGCGCATTAGCAACTTTAGGTGCACTTGAATACACCAATCGACGCAATAAATTAATTGAAGACTCGGAGAATAACATATACGAGTGTAAAGAAATAAAAGAAATACTTCAATCACTCCCTAAAGAGAAGCAGATTGAGGTTCTTGAGAATCAAGCTCACTTTGAAGCAGTGGCAAAGATGATTGAACAAAACAATTTAATTCTTTTAGAACAGATGAAAGCTCTACAGCTAATTCAGAAATAACAAACTTATGATTAATTAATTCTACATATGCTTCCATAAATAATGTATCTTTATTTATACCATCAGCCTCTGTTTTTACAGGGGCTTTTGTTCTGCGTTGATTCATATTTTGAATTTGAATCGTTTCTTTCACATGTATGAATAGATCTTCTAATAATCCAGGTGTAGACTCTAACTCCTGCTTTTCAATTTCTTCTGTTACGGCACTTATAAATTCCCATAGTACTTTTGCACCTAGTAGTTCTGCTAATCGTTTTTCACGTATTTCAAATGTTTTCATGTTCATGCAAATACCCCCTATAATTTATATATAATGATAAAAACATTATAATTTTATGTAAAATTGCCTAATACATTTTCTAAGCTTACATTTCTAAAAAATCACTACATTATCTTAAAAATCTAACATTATTCAACACACTTCGTGTTGTTCCGAATCAAAAAAAATTGTTTGGACTGTAACACCATAGAAATTAGCTAATTTTATTTTTATATTATCTCGTGGGATTCTCTGTCCATTTTCATACATCTGTAATGTACTAATACTGATTCCCACTGCTTTTGCCACCTCTTCTCTGGATCTTCCATTTCTTAAGTTAATTAGATTTTCAGCTACTCTTTCATAATTCATACATCCTCACCCCTAAAACCACATTTCGTGTTGTTAATTAAAATATAAACCGCACAATTTGTGTTGTCAATAGATTATAATTATCAACTTTTAAAAATTTTAATTATTTAACACATAATGTGTTAATATATTATCAGGTGATAGAATGAAAACGTTTGGAAATATAATTCGTGATTTAAGAAAACAAAAAGGCATTACACAAAAAGAACTTGCCCAATCGCTTAAACTAAGTGAAAGTACAATTGGTATGTATGAACGCAATGAACGTCAACCTGATTACAATACCTTGATACGTATAGCAGATTACTTTAATGTATCTACTGATTTCCTTCTAGGGCGAGATTCTAATGTTAAAGCGGACAGAAACAATAAAGAACTAGATCAATGGTTAAATGATATAAAACTTGCTCCATCCCAAAAGCGTGAAGAATTAAAACGTTTTTGGAATTTTATAATGCAGGAAGAAAAGTAATAAAATAAACCTCCACCTTCACAGGGTGGAGGTATTGAGTTCGAGCCTTTTCGGGGCCAGGTAATACGGTAAAATGGCGTTCTATTCAAAGTTAGAGCGCTTATTTTTGTCCGATAATTTATTCATTAATTTAGCCGAAATATTTGCGTTACGCCGCCAAACTGTATGAAATGGCAGCCTCCTATAAATTTTTTTCATTTTCCATATTTAAAGTTACTACTCTTCTTTTAACATAAATTACATTAGTTTTTCTATATATATATATATATATATGTGTGTGTGTGTGTGTATTGAATTTACTTCTTATAGTTTTTGTTATTTAAGACATCGTTATAAGGTATTATCTGCAACTAAAAAATAGAAGCTTAAATTATATATATCGCAACACTAGAGGCTGAAATTTAACTCTATACAAATCGAAATAAATTCAAGTAACAAACAATTTTTTATAATTGTTTGTTACTTGAATGATATAAAGTGATTCAATCGAGAAATTCATAAAAAAAACGTTATTCCTTCCTATTTAGCTTATTTAGAAAGAATAACGTTTTTTACTTTGGGATAGCAATGTGTGACAACACCCCTCTTTACTACACAAAGACAACTATAAAGATAGCCCCTTAAATAATACAGTAATCACATAATATCCCCTCATACATGTCTTTTTTTATTTTTTTGAGAAATGCTGCAACAAAATCTTTTAAACACTCAGGAATTAATATTTTTTAAAAATTCATTTTCTAATTCTACTATATTTTTTTTACGAGCTTTTATTTTTCTTACGGGCACCCCAACATATATATACCAATCATCTAAACTTTCTTTTACCATACTCATCGCGCCAACTGCCGCTCCTTCTCCTATTACTACATTTGGAAAGATAATAGAATGCGCACCAACAATGGCATGCTTTTTTAAAACAACTTTTCCAGCTTTCACATTTTTATATTGATGTGGAATAGTCGGTCCCATTAATGTATTTCCGCTAAAATCATCAATTGCTGCATATACAATTGTTTTTGATGAAATATTTGCAAAATCATGCATTTCAATCCCCATTTCTCCTCCAAATAACGCTGTATATGCCGCTATATGCGAATAACTTCCAATTGTAATTTTACCACTTAAAATGCAAAAGTCATCGATTCTTACATTATTTCCAACAGATATAGCACCTGGATTATATATGCTGGTTTTTTTACTTATTAATACATTTTCCCCGACAGATAGAAAGCCAATTTCGCTCAACTCTTCTTGACTATAAAAACTATTCATCTGTGGAAACCCCATGCCCATCAACTTAAGGATAGAAACTCTACGGTTTTCCATTAATTGAAATGAACAAACTTTTAAACAGTATAATCCTCTTAAAAATGAGCATACGAAATAAACCCTAACGGGTTTCATTTTTTTCTTATGCAGCTTTCTTTTGTTTTCTCAATCCATTATACTCATAGACAACACCCATAATATCAAAGATAGTTTTCTTCTCATATCGATGGGATTTCCGGCCATTTTTCTTTAGTAGGGTAAACAGGCGGATTAAAACCTTTGTTATTATACGGGTGTTTCTCTGTATCGCTTGATATAACAGGGATAGATGATCTTGAATCATCCCAATTGCTTTATATTCGCTTAGTTCTCTTTTGTGCTTTTGCAACAGAAGTTGGCGCATCTTAAACATCGTGGAAGAACATATAAAAATGGCAATGAGTTTTCCATACACATGGCATTCTAATCGCTCTTGTTTGATAGTTTGCCAATGATGAATTTGAAATAGAGATTTCCACGTTTTAAATATGATTTGTCGGGTAAAAGACTGGCGCGGTATCAGTTGTGATCCGTTTCCAGCCTCTCCCCATAAGAACTGCTCGTGAGGTTTTCCCTCAAGCAGCTCACCCCATAAACTTCATCAAAAGGGTTATGAGACCTATCAAATGGCAGACACTTTCATCGGAAACTCTCTGCACTTTTCAGGGGAAGGACTTTCCAGTCCCAGTAAAGCCCCAGTACACCATAGAGATATTCGTTACTCCATCTCTGCCATCCGATGCTACGCTTTCGTCGTCGTTTCCTTCTCGTTAACAGTGTGCGAATTTTCATCTCCGTATAATCACGTACTTCACTGAAAGCTTGACTAGAGTTCCCAACCCGGAAGTAGTTCACCCATCCAGTCAGTACGGCATTGATTTGTTTTATTAAGTCTTGTGCTGGCTTCGCTCCTGCGTTTTGAATGAGTTCGCGAATTTTTGCTTTCACTGTCGTGCGAGCTTTCTTCTTCGGGATCATGAAAACGAAGAATCCATTCTTATTTCGGTTCGGTATTCGTCTCAGGTCAAATCCTAAAAATCCGAAGGATTCTCCTTTTAGGACATTGACCATCTGAGTCTTCTCCAGATTCAGTTCAACTCCCAAAGGCTTTAACTGTTCCCACAGTCGTCGTAATGCCAGTTCAGCCCATCCACTTTTACTGGAGTGTCCGCTTACAGCGATAACTATATCGTCGGCAAAACGGTGATAGTTTACAGCTTCGTAATTGCCATCAGCTGTTTTACGTCGAATGGTATCAAATGTCCAATCCACTTCATTGAGGTAAATGTTCGCGGCTAGTGGAGAAAATGGTCCCCCTTGCGGGACACCGATCTTTCCTGTTGCCTTAATTACCTGTTTTACAAGATGCATAACCTGTGGGTCTTGGACACGTTTCGCGATTTTCTCCAATAATATGTTGTGTCGGATTGTATCAAAGTAGCGTGACAAATCAACATCAATTATTATGGTCATACGGCGCAATATACTGCGTCGTACTTCTGCCAATGCCTGATGTGGAGAGCGTTTCGGCCGAAACCCATACGAGTTTGGACAGAAATCAGCTTCAAAAATTGCTTCTAATATGAGTTTTAGCGCTCCTTGTACTACACGATCTCGTATACACGGAATTTGCAGAGTTCGCATTTTGCCGTTTGTCTTTGGGATTTCTACTTTTCGATTGGCTTGTGGTTGGTATATTCCAGCTTGTAATTCTTCTTGAATACCCGTTAAGAATGGGATAACTCCTTCTAGTTCTATATCAGCAAAACTTTTTCCATCAATGCCTGGGGCACCATTGTTTTTCCTCGCCTGTTGATATGCTTCGTGAAGGGTTGTAATTTTGGTAATGTGGGTAAATATCCCCCAAAACCGGTGCGTAGGTTCAGACTTCGCCTTTCGATAGATTCGTTGCCTTAGTTCCTGCAAAGTGATGGGTGTTTTTGTCATAGCACCCTTGCCTCCTTTAGTCATACGAAATGTTTACAGGTTCGGATCCTTTCCTCCCCGCGTGTTTTGCTGCACGCAGATCTCTGGTACTACGATCCGTTCCGCCACCCTGACACCTACCGTTCTCACTTCCCGATCGCGGTTATAGAGACGGTCTCCTCGATGAGATTTCTTCATCGGGTGTCGAGGGCTTCTCCAGTTTCCACATTATCTTTCTCTCCATGTCGCCGCTGATACCCCGCCGGTGAGAACTGCCGTTCCAGACTCGTTTCGGTCAGTTCTTGTTGCTTTCGCACGTTATCGACCGTCTCAGCCACCGGAATTGCGTGTAACGAGGCTACATCTACGTTCACTGTACGTTACAACCTGGAGATTTGCCCACATGCCTTTTGCATGTGATGTCAGAGGGCTTCGCCATGTCGCTTTCACTTCATGGCGCCTCTCAGGCTACGGGAGTGGAGTCTATTCTCCCGATTGGACTTTCACCAACTAGATAATGTGTCCTTATCTGGACACGCCGATCTGCCAGCGGAGGGAGTAAAAATCATGGATTTGTTCCATCGGAACCACTTCCCAAGGCGTATTCGTAACATATATGTTGATACCCGTTAATCGTTTACTCTTTTCTGAAAATGTAATCCCCTTTTTACTTTCGGTATAGCTTTGTTTTTTTCTACGTTCCAGTATTTGTTCCTCTGTTAATCGGTAGATAATTACTCTTGTAAATAATCTTTGATTCTTGCCAATATACGACTCTTTTATTTCATACGTTTGTCCTGGTTTTAACGTGTGCATAATGTTCTCTAAATCAACTTGGATATACTGTGACTGTTTTTTGATTGTCCCATTTCGAAAGTATTCTGGAAATGGATTTTTCGTATAGACGGTATGGTTTAACTTAAGTCTTGATATATAGCACACGCCACGTTGATCCATTTGATCTAAGTCTTCCAATGAAAAATATCCTAAATCACGAATACACAGATCACCCGGCCGTAAGGTATCTAAGCAATCTGTTCCAAATGTTTTATCATTATTTTTTCCAGGACCTACCTGGAAGTTTAAAAACTGTCCGCTGTGTAAGTCATATTCTAATTGAATCTTGATACCTGCAGTTTGTGCACAACCACCTGACCCAGGATATACATGTGCTAAATGTTTCGGTACTTGGAAAATCGTCGCATCTAAAATACGGATTCGTTGAAAATACGTGAGTGCTGCACTTGAAATGGCTGATGTTTTACAAAGTTTACTTTTCCATAATGCAGAAAAAATATATTTCAAAAATTCAACCGCTTTTTTATCAAAGCGTTTATTGAGTCCTTCTGGACTCATAAGAGTGCCTGTGGCGGCGTGTAATTGACTGCATAGTCGAACGAGAGAATCACTCGCTGTACGTTGACTGACCCAGATACATATGGTAGCTAATTCATTTCCTGAAAACTTTCGTTTTCTTTTTACAAAACCTAATTCTTTAGCGAGTTCTTCCAAAAGAGAAGGGGTTAAATGACGATACAGCTCTTCAGAAAATAGTTGTAATTCATCTTGAATTGAAAGATTCATAAAAAATGTCATCCTTTCTAGCTAGCTTTTTAGAAAGAATAACGTTTTTTGACACTTGGGGGTAGTGCAAATTCTTAAGTTGATGGGCATGGGGCGGACCATACAAAATTTGATTTTTAGGTAAATTCATATGTACCACATCCTTTTGATTTTCTGTGTTATTAAAATCAAAACCAATTTTCTTCTTTATATCTGTAAGTAAACTATCACTATTATCTTCTTTTTCATTTAGTCTTGTACTTACACCTTCTTGAAGTTTTCCATCTAGCTCCTGAAAAATCTCTTCTTCTATTTCAACTTTAACAAATTCTTTAGCACGCCATGTTCTCAAGTTTTCAATGAGTTTCTTTCCATTTAAACCAGCTTTATTACACTTTTCCACAATTTTATGTACTAACTGTTTACTAGGCATTTCCCGATAAGTTAGTCGCTCACTGACACCAGCTTCCTTATATGACAAATCTACCGACATATTATCCAACCTAAAAACACTTTCTGAATTATCATTTTTAATAAAAATAGTACCTTTTTTAATAAAAGCTCTTTGGAAGTGAATCTCATCATGATCTAATAAACGCTTAATTATCTTTCCCATTTCAATAGCTTACTCTAACTCTATTTTATTTTCGGTAGAAAATTCCTTCCCCATATATGTATCTAATTGTTTCATCTCTTTGAGAAATTCAAAAGGAAGCATAAATGATTTATCCGTAGTATTACGACCATGTGTATATCGATACCCCATTACAGGTCGGTTATATACCTCTTTTACAATTCCTTTATGCGTAACCATTAGTGCCCCTGTAATCTTTCTCTTTAATATGGAGTCTTTTATGTCATTTTTAACCTTTGTCCCTACAACAATATAAACTGCATCCCCTATATTTTCTTTCATTTGTTCATATTCATTCCCTTTTTGTTGATACTTTGTCTTTTTTGCAAGCGCTCGGGGCCAATAAAAAGTACCTGCCTTTATAAATGCTTCAAATTCTTCGACTGTGTTAGAAAAAAAAGAAAATACTCTTTCCAATTAAACCTTTCCCTATTGCTTATATTTCCAAAATATATCATAACATTTATTCCTAATATATTAATACAATTAACAAAAAGTATGCTTCCTTTAGACCTTTTTATTAACAATTTAAAAAGAAGATTATTAGCAATAAACCATTTACATTCAATCTTATTATGCCATTTTCTTTCGCAATGTAGGATACCACACCATCGCTATCAAGTTACCAAATAAAAATACCCTCAAAACGCACAGGGCCGTGAACTAAAAGGATCTAACATAATAATTTACCTTATAGGTAATCACTGTTAGATCCTTTCATTACCCAAGATATTTAAATAATAACTCCTCAGGTTTCTTTGTTTATATGTTTTGAAAAAAGTTGAATGTTAGGTTTTTATAGGGTTATTTCTTTTAATTACTTTAAAATCCTCCAAATGGACCTATAACTTCTAGCTAATTCTCCGTATGCTCTTTAGTTTTTTCAAAGAGAGAACGAATTGCATCAGATTCAAGTGTAAAGATCTGATGACTTTTCTTTGGAGTGGATCCCTTTCTTAAGATTAGGTTATAATCAGAATTATACCTTGTTCTAGTTTTATCGAGGTCTTTAAGGTATTTTACATATTGTGCCTTTTTCTCCTCACTAAAGTTAAACAATTCCCCAATGTATTCTGTATTCCTAATTAACTCTTCAAATAGGTTCTGATTTCTTGAATCAATGTTAGGATTCGATAGTAAAACTGATTCTTTAAAATTAATAGTATGCTCTTCGGGGAAAAAAGATATTTTTTCCCCTGGACAACCTAATAACGCACATATTTCTTCTTGTAGCTTTTTACGGGATTTCTCTGTGTAACCAATAAAAAACAAGTGTATATTCTTAAAGGATCTCATCTTCTCTTTAAAAGTAATATGCTGACTTAATTGAATAGGATAGTATTTTTCCTTATCAACAAGTTTTTGAGCGGTTTCTTCAACCAAATCACTTGATAGATAGTAACGTTTTAAGGCATTGACAGTTTGGCTACCTGAGATTCCGATTTCAGATAATATTACTAAATCATAATCTGAGGTAGGTTCTGTTAAAACTCTCGATTCAAACTGATCAAGTTTCAATTGTCTTGTATGTGGAAATCCACTTAAAACTAATCTGTGGAACCCGTTATAGTCCTCAGCGGATTTGATATGAAAAAATATTTTATTCGTACATCTAAGAGCAGCTTCAACCTTCACAAAGAATTTTTTTATATCCTCCTCTTTAATATATTGATGGCTTGCAATTACATTTAGAAGAGCTTGATGATATTTTGGGTCAAATCTTCTAATCCAAGCTATTAAGTCGGCCTCAATTTCCTTTAATTCTCTTTCCTCATAAAAAGATTGTTCCTTTATTATGTCAACTGCTCGACTAAAGTACGGAGAGTATAAAATTTCTTTCTCGATTTGGATGTTATTGATGAAACAGTCTAAATTTATTAAATCCTTTTCTTTTTCATACTTTTTATACAATTTCTCCCTAATATTTATACAATCAAGTGTTTTGCTGATAATGTCAGGCATAATAAGGAGTAAATAGCCATCATTAGACTTGTAAGCAAAACAATACTCTGTATTTTCTAATACATTGACATCACTTAATTTAAATTTCTGCATCAAGGAATTACCTTGTTGAAGTTGATATATCTTTATGCTGGGCCAGTCTTCTTCTGGAATGACCCAGGTATCATTGTCTATATCAATCTTAATTTCATTTAAGTTATCATCATAATCAAAGGTGCATTTTTTTAATACATCCACAATCTGAAGATTTTCTTCTACTGATATATGGGTAGAAATTAAATGCTCTAAGAATCGAATCTCCTTTTCCCATATCTGTTCTAATAAAGTGAAATCATAACAGTTAACTGAGCTCATGATACTATTTTTTATTGTTTCAAAAACATGACCGATAGAGTTAGTTTTAATATCAACAGGGGTAAATAAAAGCTTTAGTAAATCAGAGTTTTCCTTGTATAGAGAATGATAATATTCTAGGTAAAGATAGAAGGATCTTTTCTCTTCCCCAAGTGTTTTAGTTATAATATCAATTAAAGATACAATTGTTTTAAACTTACACAGTTCAAAATAAAAGGCATCATCTATTTGATCCTTTTCCAAGATAGTTAAAAATCTTTTCAAATAAAGTATTTTTAACTCTGCATCTTCCTGAATCTTCTTCGGAAAGAAATTTGTATTTATCTCAGATGTTTTTATTGTATAAGGTTTACCCCTGAATAACTCAATGTTGGTATTAATTTTATTAAAGAAGGTTAAATGAAAATTTTTTGTGTTATTCTCAACTACCTCATTTTCCGATAATACTAACTTATTATCATAACTAGAGAATGGTATTAACGGAAAATACGTTTCTTTATTAATTAAATCATAATCACCTAATATACTTGGAAACTTTTCTTTATTTTTTATAAACTTTTTCTTAAAAACACCAATACTTTCAAATACTCTTATTATCTTATCGATATAAGAGTGAAAGTCTTTTTCGTTGCTCAATAACTGATGCAGAGATATATAATCGTGTCTGTTGTATCTGAAAGTTATTGATACATACTCACCGTCTAGCCACTTTTCATCTTTTATTTGAACTTCCTTTAAATAATCAAACTCTAAATCCACAACTTCTTTCCTAGAAATTCGAACTAGTAACTGATTACCACGCTGTAGAACAATTCTATCATTTTCAATAACATTCCGTTGCCCGATTTTTTTATTTGGAAACATTGAAACTTCTTTTTCATTAATAATCCAATTAATAAATTCTAAGTTGTATTTTTTTTGAATATTTTCTAATACATTAATACTTTCTTCATTCAGATAATCGGAGATACTTTCTGAATCTTCTTTTGCTTCCATCAAGAATAGAACAATTCCAGTGTGGAAATGATCATATAACTTAAGTGTATCAATATTACTATTACCATCTACGAAGTTATCATGAACCTTGATAGTCAGTATTGTGTTTAAGTTATTTCTTGTTAATGGTTTGAGCTTTAAGGTGGAAGTTCTTCTTAACCAATTGTTGTAATCTATATTGATGGTAGGGAAATAGGTATTTACATAAGTTATTAAATTTTCCCAAACTCTTTTAATATTAGTGAAATTTTGCTCAGTCAATGTTAATAGACAGCATAAGTGATAATACTTATTGATAGTCTTCCTGCTGTCTAAAAAATTTGATTCGAAGTCTTTAGGATCATTAGTTCCCATGGACTGATTAATCTTATTAAAAAACATTTCAGAAACTTTAATTATAAATTCTGAAGATAAACTATTGTAAAAAATTAAATCATAAGTATTCAATATGAATTCTTTGATGTCACGTTCTTTCTCAAGAGTATTCAGAATCCGCTCTTCTAGGAATTCTGGTATGACTTTTTCGAATTTGAACCTTAAAACTTTTAATAGAGTTTGATCGTGAACTTTTAATATAAATTCATTTTGGACAAATTCATTTTCTAACAACATTAAAGACAGTATTAATTCTGTCTCATAATTATTTACCTCTGACTTTACAAACTCATATATTACATTCTTTGTCTTTTCTTTGTCAGTGTAATTCTTATAGTATATAACCTCAAGTAACGTGTTTAGGAAAACTCCTTTGCCAAGTCCTTTTAGAGCTTTGGTGCTTTCAACTAAGTTATTGAAATTATTATTTGTTGAAAAATAATAACGGAAATAGTTTCTAAATAGTGACCCCCGGCCTATCTCTAAATTAAATAGATAGTGCTCAAGATTTCTTTTTTCCTCCAATAGACGCTTATTATTATTAAAATGAGTGAAATAAAAACTCAAATTTTCTTCATTGACTTCAACAATGGTTGGTTTAACCATTTTGCTGAGTAGGCGTGTAGCTTTTTTATTAATGAAAGATGAATTGGTTTCTTGGCTTTTTGAAGAGTTATCTATAAAGTACTTGTTATCATTAAAATAACTTTCAAAGTCACTTTTAGAGTTCTTCACCTGGGAAATAAGGTGCTTATCCCAATTTAAATGTAAATCTAATGATTCTAAATAAGTTTGTATCTTGTCTAAAGTTTCTTTAGCTTTTTCTTCATTTTCTAGAATTAGAACCATGTCATCAACATATCTAAAGTAAAAGTTAAAGTTCTCTTCAAGCAGACTTTGTATGTATTTATCTAACTCAATTAAATAGACTTCTGCTAAATATCTAGCAAATGCGGGGCCCTGTGGCACGCCTTTGGCTTCCAAATTATCTTTTTCACAAAGTTTTATTAAGTAATCTATCAAATGATTATATTTACTGAGCTGCTCACTTGAGAGTGTATTTATTTTTTCTTTAATTATTTCTGAGGGTCCATGAATTAACTTTGTTTTTAATCTTCCTAAATTAAGACTTGAATAGAAATTTTTAATGTCAAGTTTTATTACGTAATGTTCCGCGAGTATGTCATCGTTAAGCCTTTCCATAATATTATTCCGATAGATTAACCATTGTTGCATCCATGGTTTAAAGATATTGTAGTTAGCAAAACTATTTTCAAATTTATAACCGTAAGATCCATCCGAAAATTCTGTATAATAGAAGGCATTAAGTATTTTTATAAGGTATGTACTTATTATTTTTTCTTCAGCTTGAAGTGCATAAAGACTTCGAACCTTACTATTTTTTTCTAAACGGGAGAATTTATAAGGTTCTCGTACTGTATAGTTACCAACAAGAACATTTTCTATAGCTTCTTTCATATCCTTGACATCGATATTTTCAAGTTCTAACTGAGTAAATAAGAATGCAATTTCATCGTTTTGGTTAGTATACTTCCTTTGCGCTTTAATAATTTTGTCTATTTCTGATTTCTTTACTTCAAAAGCATCGTAAGGTAATAAATCAACATCAAGAAACTTAAGTGGAGATGTTGTCTTTAATTCGAGAATATCTTTATTTTGAAGACTACAACCATTTTCACACTTGCAATTATGTTGAGAGAACTTATTTCTTAAGAAACCACATGTTGGAGGATGCAGGTTAAGATTCTCCAACTTTTTTCTGGTAAGTTCAGGTTTGAAATTATCCATTCTAGAGAAAAAGTCCCAAAGAATTTCTTTCCCATAGTTATCATTTTGAGGGGTCTTCAATTTATTCAGTAGACCAACAAATATTATTCTTTCACTCTCACTTAAATTGTTTGGATATTTCTTTAATATGTCATCTATAATTGTACATTGCTTTATTTTTTTTAGAACATCCTCTAGATTTTCATATGTCTCTTTTAAGGCATTCTTTGTTGGTATGAATGGGTTAGTTTGTATAGTAATCTCTTCTGCTTCTAATTTTAAATTTAACTTTAAGGCTACATCTTTAAAACTTTGCTTTTGATAACGTGATAGCAAAGTAAGTTGAGAAGAAAGAAACTCTTCATCAAATTTATTTTTCCATATTTCAGTTGAATATACGAACGAATAAATGTTATCTATAAAATAAGAATAGCTCTGAGACTTGGTATGAAGAGATAAAGGCAGTTTCACCCCAAATCCTACCTTATTATTGTTATTTTGACCATTCTTAGGAAAAAGATCGACATTGATATAAGGACTCGGATTATTATTAATCTCCTCAACTAACCTCTGTACAAACTGGAAAGCATGTGATTTTTCAACAGGTTCAGTGAATATTACCCAAACATGTATACCTCTATTACCTGAAAATTCTGTAAGATAATCAATTTTATATGAATCAAGAAACTTGCAAATTTCTCTTACTTCATTGATAAGTATATCAATGTATTTTTGTTGATCTTTAGGAAAGTCCTTTTCTAGTATCTTTTTATCTATATCGAAATCCAAACAAATCCATTTTAACCTAGTTTTAACTTGCTGATATGTGAGATAGCTTTTCTGATTAATTAACATATCATTTATTCGCAAAGGATCAAAAATATTATTCTTTGTACTATATTTCCCGTTACTTAGTTGTTCTGCAAAATACTTCTTATTAATGACAAAGTTTTCATATAGTTCTGTTGCAAGACTCTTATATAAATCTCTAATGTCTACTTTAACGTTCCTAGCTAGCACCGACTATTAACCTCCCACGATTTCTTTTACTTACTTCTCTTTAAAATTTTAACAGAATGAAGAATTGTTTGTAATAGTTATAATGGAAATTCTTTCTTCCTAATTTTCAAAAGTATTAAAAGACAGTATTTCATTCCATAAAACATAACTGTACGAGAGCTTTATTAATATGAAGTGTCTGTTTTAAAAAGTGAGGTTGGTTTTCAGGAGTATTTTAGTTAAAGTATAAAATATGGACTTTATTCTGATTCTACTAACTTTATTGCAAAGATACATTATTTTAGATTTCTTATCTTTTCTAAAAATTCCCTTAGTCTTCTGTTTTCACCTTTCAATTCGCTCATTTCGACTAACTGAATAATTAAATTTTGTTTATCTTCTTTGAGCTTTTTTATCTCTTCATATAACCGCTTTATTTTATCTTTTGATGCATCAGCAGGTACACCTTTTCCAGTTTCTTTGTATGCCTGGGAAATGATTGAATACAAAGCGAGATCAATCAATCGTTTTGTTAATTAGAATTGCTTGTGCTTAATTTGGATAGATACGAAACTTATAGACTTTATTAATTATCATTTGATTCACCTCCATTTCGGTATATGACCACTATCTACCGAACGTATATTCGATATATAGCGAAGTAACACTTTAAGTATGTCGAACAATTAAGATGGCTCCTTGCCATCCCTTGTTCAAAGCCAATTCATCTCCCACCTACTCACTTCGCGTTCCTTGAGGAAGGAGTCTTCTTGGCTAAAATGATAAACTTATACCTACAATATCTCCTTAATATATATTTCTTTTTCCTTTTATATAAACTCCAATAACCTCTAAAAATATATAATTTTAGACATAAATTTACTTATAACGATCTTATTTATTTAAATTTTCTGTATTTTTATATAAAACATATCCAAATTCTGTTATTATTAATACATATACTGTAATAGGATGAGGAGAATACAATGGATACTTTAGTCACAGAATATGAAGTAGTCGCTAATATGTTAAATGATTGGTATATTGAAATCCGTGCGAGACGAATTGATAATGCTCATCAGCTAAAAGAAGAAATTGATAATAGAATGAAAGGTGTCTCGGATCAGAGCTTACACTTATATTATTCACTATTAGATTTTCGTTATAAATATATAGTAGATAATTTAAATATTTCAAAGGGTTGCTTCGACAAAGTAGAAACTTTTCAAATTCCAAATGATAATATATTAACCTACTACTATCACTTCTTTAAAGCAATTCATGCAAGTACCGTAGGCAGCTATTCAATAGCAAGAGATCATTATGATAAGGCAGAAGAACTTCTAAATGAGGTATCTGATGAAATTGAGCAGGCTGAGTTTTACTATAAAATTGGTGCCTTCCATTACGATGTTTACGAATCACTCCAATCAATTAAGTATGTTAACAAAGCTAAAGAAATATTCTCAAAACATGAAGGCCACGAACGAAATATTGGATTCTGTGAAAATCTTTTAGGCATGGCATGTACCAATTTAAGAGAATGGGCATTAGCGGAAGAACATCTTGTAAAAGCAATGGATCTGTTCCAAAAAATTGGAGAAGAAAAATTCACTATAATGGTTCGTCATAATTTAGGTTTATTATATGCAGGGCAAAATATGTCTGAATTAGCTATTCGCTACCTCTCTGAAGTATCCGAGAAGAAACCTAACCACTATAAAGCCATTTTCATCGAGGGCAGGGAACACTCTAAACTAGGAAACCAAGAAACTGCTAATACTTTATTTGAAAGAGGATTACAACTCTGTACAGAACTAAACAATGAAGAATATCAGCATCGGTTTAAAATTTTGAGAGACATTAATAATAATATCCCAGCTGAAAAATTAGAAGCTACAGTTCTTGCAGGAATCGAATACTTTGAACGAGAAGATTTATATGAGTATATCTATGAATGCTGTAATGTTCTAGCAGAAAGGATTTTTGAACAAGGGCAGCATGCCAAAGCAGGTACATACTTCTATAAAGCAATTCAAGCTAAGAAAAAAGCCGACGCGAAAGGAGCTTTAAAATGAAAAAACTAATTAAAGTGATGAGTATTGCTACTGCTTTACTATTTACATTGGGAATTACATCTCAAACAGATAGTCACGTAGTAAAAGTCGTTCAAAGTATGATGGCAGACGGAGACCACGGTGGTTGATATTCCTTGACCCAGAATATATTCCTGGGTCTTTTTTTATTGAAACAAGATATAAATCGTCAGTTTTAACTATATAGTTGAGAAGGAATGCTTATAAAAAGAAGGAAGTATTATCTACATAAGAGACGGAGTTTATAACCAAAAGATTCATGTCACTCATTCTGGTGCCTCAGGAGCACCCATTACTTTTCAAAACTTCCAGAATAAAAAGGTCATTTTCGTTGATTCTAAAGTCAAAATAGATAATAATAGATTTATTTACAATAGAAGATAAAAATTATATTCAAGTAAATCGATTAGAGTTTTACAATCTAAAATCAACTAAAGTTAACGAACCCCCTATTGATATTAGAAATAATTATATCAATACCATTGAAACAACTTTAAAGAATGGAAACACATATGATATCGCTGTCTATGGTACTTCATCTAGTGTAAAAATAATTCAAGTGATAGTTTCATTGATATTTGTAAATAACGAATTTATAGCATCTGTAACTCAAGACAAAAATGTTAAAGGGATCTTTAACATTTTTAATTAAATGAACAAAGTTTTATCATTAGGAGTTGCAATTAAAGATTTACCCGGACCAATTGTGGGTTTATTACATATATAATTACAACCTTTTAATCTTATAGAAGCTTTATCTCACGAAAAAATATAAATATAAAATAAAAAGCCCTCTATTGTAAGGGGCTTTTACACTTCAAATAGGTTTTCCTTCAAATAAAGAATAACAGTTAATACGTTTTGTTTCCATTATTTTTAATTAGACCAATATCAACCAATAACTGATGATTTGTACGATCTACGAACAAAATATTTTCTCATAGAATACTTATCCCAGTTACTAGTTATCTATTAAGAAATATAGAATACATCAATTAATTTTAACCTTGTCCAACAATTACTGTAATTGTATGATCTAATACACCATTTCTATAAACATATACTTTTGCTGTTGTGGAAAAATAAGTTGTTAATTTCCCAGTAGAAGAAACCTTTATTAAATCATTACTAGTACGATAAGTCATTCCTGGCTCATGATAAGTAAGTTGATATCCATTAAAAAATGTTGGTAAAGTAACTGTGTAATCCCTAATGTTGAGAGTTTGTGTTAATTTTTTCTGGTCTTCCCTATTAAAATCAGTGGAAGCCTGTGAACCTGTGGTTCCGATACCTAAAATACTTAGAAAAGCAACCGACGTTACAAGAGCATAACGAAGTTTCATAATATTAACTCCTCCCTTTATAAATGATTTAAATAACAATAGGGATTTATTACCCTACTAGCAAGATAACATGAAATATATGTAAATAAAACCATTTGAATGGGAATTTTCTGTGAACATATATTTTATCAACAATTGTACATAAAAATTAATTATTGACTATCCTATAAAAAAAATTACCAACAATTTCTTAAGATATATTAATTTTATTTAATAACGCGCTCCTTCATCAGAATAAAAAAGTTTATCTTCTTTTATTAATTATTTGAAAATCTCATTAGGTATATTATATTGATCCAGAAAATCACTTTCTTGTACTTAACCTTCCCTATTCACCTTGTTGAATAGGGAGATTAATCTCTTTTAAAAATCTCGATCTTTTAGAAGGTTTCCCATTAATTGTTGCTGGGAATGTAATATATAGATTCTTCTTTGGACGAGTTACAGCAAATGGTGATAGGTAACCCTTTGAATTAATCTCCAAGTTTTCCCCCACCCCGCACCGTACGTGCGACTTTCATCGCATACGGCGCTCCATCTTCTTATATATTCTTTACAACTGTTATATAAAAAGACTTGAGACCTTCCCTCCGCCACTTATTATCATGGTTTCATTGGTACTACATCTCTACTGCCATCTCTACTCACAATCCTTTTTACCAGATTATTACTAGACGTTAGAGACTTCAAACGTTCCGATATTGCTAGGTAAATAACTATACTTAGGTTCTACCTTTACCCCGAATTCACGTTATTTAAACTAAAGCAACCCATTAGCTTTATCCATCAAAATCTGTACGATAATTTCTTTGGAGTGAATTTTTTTATTTTATACATTTCTATATAAAGCTTTTCGAGGTGTACATTCAGTAGTTCGTCATCAATTATGTTGAATACTAACCATATATAGCTCCCTGCCCGCATTACTTTCGCAGTGTTGTTTAACCTTTCCTCAGCATTATCTGTTAGGGCTACTCAATGCGTCTTCACCCAGCTTCATACAAAACCGTTACCAGTTATGCATGTGGGAGTATCAGCAGCCATCTTATCATAGGATTTTTTTAAAGGCATCCTACTGTGGTCTCACAATATCAGTTATCATTATAAAAATTTATAATGTGGTTTATCCCTCGTTAAGCGATTTCAAACCAACGTTTCGCACCATACATTAAGCGCCTTTCTTCTTCTATAGTAGTCGGTGGTTCAGCTTTCTCTATGGATTCCTGGATTATTTCTGGAGTAACTTTTGTGGCTTTTTTACTTGGTAATCCTTCATCATATAAGCCTATTAAAAATACATTTTTAAATGATAATCCTTTACTCTTATGTATAGTTAATAAATAAATTGCATTAAATGTACCTTTATGGTATTCATCTAACTTTTTCTTCATCTCTTCTTTTTTTTGGTTTAACTCTTGATACCTTTTGACCATACCTTCCCATGATTGAAACTGTTCTGTTTCTTTTTCTATCCATTTTATTTCATCTTTTGTTAACTGGTTTCTAACGAGTGGAAATTCTAAAAAATTTTTAATAATATTTTCCATAGATACTGACTTCTTATTCTTTAATCGTACTAACTCCTCAAAGTAATCAATAATCTCTTTTTTTCTATCCAAAGATTTATTTCCACAAATAAAATCAGCAATTTTTTGTGGATTTAAATATGATGAACTATCTCCAATAAAGTTAACAACTTCTTGTTTTTTCTTGTAGAATGCATATGAAGTTTCTGCAATTATTTGGTTCCATCGAGTTAATTTATCACTATCTTCATTAGATATTAAAAAAGCTTTCCAATATCTATATGCCCTTTTAAATGCATCCAAGCTAAAAATACCCATTAAGTCGTCATTAGTTTCTATTACAAAAGGGATATTATTAACCTCCAGTTTATGGAGTAATGTTTTAATTTGGGAAGTGGAACGATATAAAATTACACTTTCTCTATAATCTGGGACAGCTTTATTTCCTGATAAACCAATATACTGAGATTGATCTATAATCCATTCAGCTTCTTCCTCTGGAGTAGGTAAACTTCGAATATAGCAATCACCCTCATTTTTATGAAAAGGTTTCATTGATTTTTTTATCCTATTGTTCTCATTAAATGCAATTACCCGATTCCCAGCTTGAACTATTTTTGAAGTAGAACGATAATTTGTCATAAGTTTAAGAGTTTGGGTTTCATACATTTGGTTGAAATCTTTTATGTATTTTGGCTCTGCGCCTCTAAAATAATAGATACTCTGATCATCATCACCAACAATGATTAATTTAGCTCCGTCCTTCAAATCTGGTGGGCAAATAAGTTTAATGATATCCATTTGAAGAGGATTAGTATCTTGAAACTCATCAATAAATATATACTGAAATCTTTTTTGTACATATTCACGCGCTTGAATATCATCTTTTAAAACATGAAGCAAATTTAACATGTAATCGTCAAAAACTACAATTTTATTACTTTTTCGTTTATCATAAAATTCCCGCATCATCTTTTGAAATCTTTGACTTAAAGTTTCATCACTTGTTGGTTCAAGCACATTAAAATGCTTCTCTATATATTTTGTCATCATCTCTATGGAGAATCCCATATTCGTCCAATAACTTATTTTTTCAAATAAATTTTTCTCTCCAGCATTTTCATCTAATTTTTTCAAATTATAATCTCTAATTAATTTATTTAATTCTTTCTTATAGCTGCTCTCATCCGGATTATCTCCAATAATGCCCATTTGCTCTACATATGGAAATTGCTTTTTTAATTCATTATACAGGCGTATAAAAAAGCTATGAAAGGTCCCAACTGCTACTTTAGATTTTTCCTCGTCTAAGAAAAAATTCACTCTTTCTTTCATCTCTTCAGATGCTTTTTTCGTGAACGTAATCATGGCTATTTTTTCCTCAGGGACATTCTTCATCAGTATTAGATATGCAGTTTTCGCACAAATTGTCTGTGTTTTTCCACTTCCAGCACCCGCAATAATTCTAAGATTCTTTTCCATATCATATCTAATAGCCTCAATTTGCTCATTATTAAAATCATTATTATCATTTTTAGGCTTTAAAAAATCAAAAAAACCTTTATCTTCATCATACTCAGAAAGAACATGTTGCTCTTTCCCTTCATCATACTCAAGTTCTCCATAAATACCTTGATAAAGATTCATAACTTTTTCAGCATGCACTGATTCTTTTATTTTGGTATTAATAGAATTTTTAGCATGTTCAAGCTCTACTATACTTCTATCTAATGTTTTATCTAATATTTTCTTCTCTTCTTTTAACTTTTCATTACTTGCATATAAATTTTTTAATGAATTATTTTTTTCCTTAAGTTCCCTTTCTAAAACTTTTATTTTTTCTTGGAATAGTTCTATTTTATAAATGCTAACTTAAATATGTACATTAACGCTTGAATAAATATGTACATTTTCAATTGGATTCTCCATACTGACTCTGAGGTGGTTAGTATGTATATTAAGCTAGATATTCAAACAGAATTTGAGGTTAAAAGTCTTTCAGACTTACCAAATTTTAAAAAACTAATGGGGAACTTAAAAATGAAGATAAATAAAAGTCAATTAGCCAGAGAATTGAATGTGGATCGGCGTACCATAGATAAGTATTTGAATGGTTTTACACCAAAAGGGACAAAAAATAAAACATCGAAAATCGATACATATTATGAAGTGATTGCAGCTCTTTTATCTAGTGATTCTAAACAAATCTTCTACTACAAACGAGTGTTATGGCAGTATCTAACAGACAATCACGGTTTAAAATGTTCACAGTCTGCATTTCGTGCTTATATTAATAGAAAGCCTGAATTTAGAACATATTTTGATGAGGGGAAGCGTATTTTATCAGGTCATTCAGTGGGTGTCCGTTATGAGACACCTCCAGGAGAACAAGCTCAATTAGATTGGAAAGAAAGCATACGATTTGAAACCAAAAGTGGCGAAATCGTATATGTGAATGTAGCTGTACTTTTATTGTCCTACTCGAGATTTAAAGTTTTTCATTTGAATATTTCAAAATCACAAAGTGTTTTAATGTCATTTATGACAGAGGCATTTGAAATGTTTGGTGGTGTACCGAAGGTAATTGTCACGGATAATATGAAGACGGTAATGGATGAAGCTCGAACAGAACACTTTACAGGAACGATTAACAATAAGTTTGCCCAATTCGCTCAAGATTTTGGATTTAAGGTACAACCTTGTATCGCAGGGCGACCAAATACCAAAGGGAAAGTAGAAGCGCCAATGAAACTTCTAGACGAAATTCATGCTTATCAAGGAAGATTCACTTTTGAAGAATTACATGAATTTGTGCAAAAATTATGTGCAAGAATTAATCAAACATTTCATCAAGGGACTGGTAAGATTCCAGTGTTTGCCCTAAAACAGGAAAAGAATCTCCTACAACCACTCCCGAAGAGCGCGATAAGAGATTCCTATATGATTAAGCATAAACTTGTAAAAGTTAATACATCAGGCATGATATCTTACAAATCGAATCAATACTCAGTTCCAGCTGAATATCAAGGTAAAACCGTCGGTTTACAAGTATATGATAATCAAATATATGTTTATCATAACATGAAGTTAATTGTACAACATAAAATCAGCCAATCTAAGCTCAATTATAAAGAAGAACATTATAAAAAAGCATTGGCTAAGTCACTACCTAAATATCCGAACATTGACAATTTGGCGAAACAAAATTTATCAGTAATTGGTGAGGTATATAGAAATGAAGAATAGCTATCAACAATTAACAACAAACCTAGAGTATTTAAAATTAAAACAAATGGCACAACATTTAGGTGACGTAGTCGATTTTAGCATTAATAATGAATTATCCTTCGTAGAGACACTTGTTAAACTGACAAACTATGAGATTGATGTACGAGAACAAAATATGATTCATTCTATGGTGAAAATGGGCGCATTTCCTCATAGAAAGGAGGTTGATGAGTTTGATTTCGAATTCCAGCCGAGTATTAATAAACAACAAATCTTAGATTTTATTTCTCTACGTTTCTTAGAGCAACAAGAAAACATAGTATTTTTAGGACCTAGTGGTGTTGGTAAGACCCATTTGGCCACGTCTATTGGTATAGCAGCAGCTAAAAAGCGAACAAGTACTTATTTTATTAAATGTCATGATTTACTTCAAAATTTAAAACGTGCCAAGATTGAGAATCGCCTAGAATCTCGTTTAAAGCACTATACAAAATACAAATTACTTATTATTGATGAAATTGGGTACTTGCCTATTGATCCGGAGGATGCAAAATTATTCTTTCAATTAATCGATATGCGTTATGAAAAGCGTAGTACCATCCTAACGACCAATATCAACTTCAAGTCTTGGGACGAAGTATTCCAGGACCCTAAACTCGCCAATGCCATACTAGATCGTGTCTTACATCATGCCACGGTGGTCAGTATTGTAGGACAATCCTATCGAATTAAAGATCATTTTAGCAAAGAAAATGATTGATTTTGTACATGCTTAAACAAGCGAAAATGTACATGTTTATCTTGACATTTACACTATTTCTTTTACTAACTTTTTTTTACCGAAAATATCATCTAAGAAACCCATTATTCCCTCTCCTTTCCTTTTAAATGCAGTATCTTTTTATAAAATAATTCACTATAATATCCTATTTATCATACACTAACCAGGAAAATATATCCTTATTAGAAGACCAATTCTTTATTATAAAGAAAAGATCAATCTTTAAAATCAATGTCCAAAACAATTGATAATAAAGTTTAAACTATTCCTAATTTACTAACGCTTAATTTATACTGAATCAGATTCATTACTCCTCTATTAAACTTATAAAAGCTATAAATATTTACATGCTTTCATTAATTTTTATTTTGAAATCTAATGTTTTATTTGTTTGACCTGTTTCTAAAATATCTAAGACATCTCGTTTGAATATCAGTTTTAGGTTTTTAATTATAAATAAAGAATTAATTTTTATAAATTCAAATTCTACATTTAATTATTAAGCATGTAACATACCAAGATAATATCTTCTATTCATGAATATCTTCCTATTATTTATTTTAGGCTTTATTGTTTTTATACATTTTGTGTTCACTTTTTAGAAGTTTTTCACTTCAAAAGAACAATTCTACAAAAACTTCATTTAGTCATTTCATTTTAATTTTATTGAGTCAAAACTATTAAGAATTTTGTGTCTATAACTGTCCACAACAAGAAACTCTATTTCGCTTCATCCACATAAAAACATGATACTATATCAGAAAACTTTATTATTTTCTTGAATCGAAGAGACTACATTATAAATAAACAGTGTTATTATGTCTTGCTTTTTACATTCATTTTCCAATTAATACCACATGAAATTAATAACACAAAATTTCTTATATTGATAATTACCAAAAACCGCTACCGGTTAAATATAATAATTGTTATAATATATTATATTGATAAAAAGTTAAAGGAGTGAAAAAGTGGTATGTTTAGCGAATTATCTATTGAAACCATAAGTAAATTTTCCCCAGTCATCGTGGCACTTCTAGGTGCAATTACAGCTGCTTTCATATACATTATTAATCAATTTATTAATGTAATAACCACAAGCCCGCTTGATAATTATTTTAAAGATAAATCTAATCAATTTAAACTGAAATTTTGGTTTTATACCATCGGTATACTTATGGGAACCATTGTGTATTTTATTTATGGCATTCTTCTTTATCCAGCTTTACATGAATATCGTAATTCTAGCTTATTCATTTTAAATGCACTAATATGTTTCTCTTTATTTATATATTTTTCTATCACACTCATACCAATAAAATTATTTAAAAGAATTATTAAAACCAAATGGCATTTCAATTTATTTATTTTTCATGTATTAACTAGTATATTATTTTTCTCCTCAGCTTCATGGGGATATATTGTAAATGAAAAGTATTTAGATTTCTTATGGAATATGCCACTTGTTGCTTTTCTATTCAGCTTATTTTATTTCTTTACACTTCACAAAATTACTACAGCTAAAGCTACCAAATATGAATATGATATTTGTCCCATTACTGAGGAAACATTTAGAGAGATAGATAACTTAAAATACGACTATCAGATGGATGAGAATAGATTAGTCTTCTACAATGAATTAGAATCAAGCGAAAAAATATTTTACGTATATGATTCTTCTTCGAAACTTTATATGGAGTGTAAAAAATTAGTTAAAACAGAGATAACGTCTGAACCCAAAAAAGTCCCTAAGAATCGCAGGACTAAAATCACAATTAATATAGAAAAAAACTCTATATGACTAAAGAAAGCCGCAATTTTAGAATCGCGGCTTTCTTATTTCTAATTGTCTATTATAATAAAAGAAATATTTATACTACTATCGGCATATATTCCTACCATATTTTATATCATCACAAACCATTATTTAAAATTCCAATTTCTTATTTTTCTTCACCAATAATACAGTCCACAGTAGAATGGGTATTGTATCAATTTTTGATTTTATCAAACTTCCACTTCAATAATTCCTTCGAAGGCCACTCTTTTTGCTGTATTGGCAATCTAATTTTTTCTCTGTTTATACTAGAGTCTTCATAATTAAGAAGAATAGTTCCATCTTCACAGATTTTCAAGTCTCCACGGTCAAATGCTATTTCATGATTCGTACATAAACAAATGCCATTTTCAATGACTTCCTCTCCTCCTTTTGCAGCATCTTTAATATGAGCTGCACGTAAAAAAATAGGATTAGATTGGCCACAAACCGCACATTGATTCTCATACGCAGCTAATACTTTTTTACGAAAAGCTTTCTGATTCCCCCTATAAACTTTCTTATATTTCGTTTCGATCCATTCTTTTCCATTGTAAGGCATTTTTTTACGAATTTCAGATTCTGTAGGAAATTTAATGTCACCATTTTGATCATATACAGCTATTGGAATCGTTGAAAAACGATCCATTGACATATCTAATAAAGCAAAACCAATTTCTGGTCCCAAATAAACTCGAGTTCTAACTTCATCAACAACATTATGTATCATCAGGTACTCAATAGGGAAATTATATCCATCAGGGCAAGAAGCTAAGATTGATGGCTCAATATATTGGTTTCTTTTTTCTCTTTTCGCTGCATTATTGAACTCTATTAAGAGTCTTTTTGGTAAAAATTTTATACCTCGTTTCATATTTCTCCTCCTTATTAACTTGCAGTTTAGATTGGCACAACATACTATTGAAAATGATTCTAACTAAGTTGTTTTTCGGTAGTGGAAAAAATCAACAATCTATTCTAAAGAAAATAAAAAACTAATTTTCACTTAATAAGTATAAGTTCACTTATTTTTATATCCTAAAATCCAATATCGTAATATTGTTTAGGCATCCATCCAGAACCTTTAATAGACGATGCATAATCAAAAATTGTTTTAAAAAAACCCGCACTCACCTTACTATATTACCCTTTTTTCATGATAATTGTTTCCTTAAGAGGATGGTTACTTTCAATTAGATATTCATTCCGTTTATTTAGCCGCTCTAACAGAGCTTCATGCGGTGCTCTAATAAATTTACCATTATGTTCGTCCCTATTACATTTTTGACAAGTTAATACTAGATTCCATACACCATTCAAATCCATGTCTTCAGTTGATAAATATTGCACAGAGAGCGATATAAAACGGGTGATGTATTATCGGGAATATTATAACAATATCTTCAGAAGCTAATTACAACAATCTATGTTTAAATAATATATTCAGTTTAAAACATTTTATATTTTGATTGATTAACCCGTCCAATCTTACATGATATAAAAATTTTAAACTATTAACTACGTTATGTTTGTTGTAAAACCATTAGTATTACTTATCCATTAGAACAATTGTTTAAAAATATAAACTTTCTCTTTGACTAATATAATCGAAAAATTTAATATTTATATATAAATATATACAGGAGGAATTATTTTGAGAAAAAGATTACATCGCAAACGTTTAACATTACTTTCTAAGACAAGGAAATTTGATCGTTCGCCTTCAAGAGTAGAAGAAAGTAAGGATTCATCTATATTTTTGACCCAAGCTGCCATTATAGTGCTATTGTTAACTTTTTTATCTTATTCATTTGCCGCTCTTTTTAAAGGTGGATATCATCAGTATTTTCACTTAAATTCGCTAGCCTTTCTTAAGTGTGACACAAATGACTTAATACATTTCTTTTTAGGTATTTTCTCATACATAGCTGGAGCTTTATTTTGGTATTTTGTTATTCTTTTCAGCTGGGTTTTACCATTCAAATTCACACTACCTTCAAAGGCATTATACAACCAAATACATTCTACAATCATTATATTAATAGCTATGTATATTTCGCTTTCATTAATATTTGACTTACAAAACCATTGGGGTACACAATTTTTATTTTTTGGTTCTTTAATGATCTTTGCTTTCTATGGTCTTTTACCTAAAAAGATTCAAAATGTACTAAGGCATATCGCTACGCCTTTACATTCTTATAAATATTTAACACTTATTACCCTATTCATATTTTTTGGACTCTCAGCCCACCAATTAGGAATAAAAACTGCAAAAGAGCAAAAAATTTATTTAACATTTACCAAAGACAATATGAATTACGTGGTGATTAGTAATAACGATAATAATTTAATATCAGCTCCTCTTAACCCAGATTCTACTATTCGCCCTTATTTTAAAGTATATTCCCAAACCGAGAATATACTTTTTAAAAGCGTCATATTTCCTAATGGAATAAAAGTTGAAACACCCGCAAAAATGAAGTAGTTTAAAGAGGTTCCAAATTCTATTCTAAGAAAGAATTTGGAACCTTTTTAAATAATTTAATAGAGATTGAATATTTTTTAATCCATCTAAAAATTACCAATATAAATGTGATCAAGTACTTCATTTTTATTTAAATAAACTTTCGTTACTGAATAATAAGAAATATTCAACTCACAAATAGAAAATAACTTTAATTAATACTGTCCAATTGATGGAGATAAGACCATTCACAACTTTTTTAAAATATATAGGAATATTAATTTAAATAAACCCTATTATAAATAAATTCAAAATAACCCCTTTACCTATTTTTATGTTCCTATCTTTCAAATTGAAGATCTAATTGTTCTTTTATGAAATCATTATATTCTTTTATTTCCACTAATAAACTTTCTATTTTCATTATTTGTTCATTATTACCAAACTTTTTAATTAGTTTTACTCCCATGGATATATATTTTGGCAGCTCTACCATATAACTATTCTTCATACTTGAAACGTGGAAACCCTCAATAGCACTAAAAATATATTCAAATAAATTGTTTTTACCTAATAGAAACAGTCCAATATTTCCAGCTCCATTTTTTTCAATATATTGTCCCCACTCTACTTCTGTCTTAGGAGAATGATACTGATCAAAATATTCTTGTAATATTTTATCACTTAAATATTGAGTAGATGCAACAAATACATGAATTAAAATTTCCTTGTCTTTTACTATTTTTTCACTGTTTATATCACTAAAATAATAATTTAAAAATTCTTCAAAATCTTCTTTTGTATCAATCCAATTTTTAACTTTCTTTTTTATGCCTTCTTGATCACTAAAGTCTTTCCATTTAGAAAAAACTTCTTTAGCATCAATTTCATCAAACACTTTAAAATAACTAACTTCAGAAATTTTTTCATATGCATTTTTAATTGCTAACTTTAAAATTTTCAAATTATAATTATTATGTAAATAATTATAAATCTTTAACATGAATAGAATATTGGAATTTTCCCAATACTCTACAGGAATTTCGCGCCCTTTCGAATATATTTTTTTTGCTATCAACTGCGCTAAGTAAATTATACTTTCTTTGGCGTTTCTATTCCCACTTATATTATGTAATTCTTGGTATGATTTCAAAAGAAGTGTAAATATTTTTTCTATACACTCATCTACCTCCGACAATCTATGTTCCAACTTCTCATTTACTTCTTTAGCACTATATTCTTTTATTAAATCTAAATATATTGTTTGTATTTCAGTTAGATCTTTTTCTTTAATCAAACTAATGAAATTACTTAATTCATTTTGAGAAATAGCATCTCTAGGGCTACTATACATAAAATAATGGTTAAAATACTTGTCTGAGCAAACCCTCTTTTCCTTTTCCCATTCTTTTTTATTTGCCATTTCTCCTTCAAATGCACCTCCAAATAGACGTGTTGCATAAGGGAAAATTGTGCATAGTATCCCCTGATATTCATTTAATCTGGGTAACGCTTTAAATTCATCGTCTAATTCAAACTTGTAATTATTTATAAACAATAATTTATTAGTATATATATATTGATACAATTCCGGTGAACTAACTTGAATTAAGATTAAATACAGTAAATCCTTAACGTTCACTTCTTCTTTTAAAAATGGTAAATAAAACTTCACCAAATTAAAGTATCTAGATAGGTCTCTTAATGACAATTTTTGCTCTATTAAGCTATCTATAATTTCAGTATATTCCTCATTTAAAATATTATTTTCCTCAATAATGTTATTTAATTGTTTTTTGCATAAGTTATATAAATCAATAAAATCTGGCTTCGGTAAATAAATAGGTATTTGTATAAATTTCTCTATATATTTTTTTGCATCTTCTAAATTCCCTTTTTCTTCAAATTGATAAACTGATGATAAAGATTTTTGGACAACTTCCTCATCTAAAGCTAATATATAAGTTACCTTTGGAAAATCAGCTACCAAACGTACTAGCTTAAAAATCATTCTAATTTCTGACCCCTCTAGTCGATCAATATCATCAATATATACGACTATTCTTTTTGGATAATCTTTAAGCAACATTTCAATTTCCTTTTTTAAATCAGATAAACTATCCGTACTCTGACCTGGTTTAAATCTATCTACTAGTTCCTTAAATGAGAGTGTCGCTCCAAAACCACGCAAACTAACAGAGGATAAGATATCAGCATACTTTTTTATCGCTTTACCAATTTCAGGATTATATCCTTCAACTTTTTTGATTCCTTCCAAAAACTCCAATAAGTAAAGCCGAATAATATCATGATTATTTTCACCAAAATACCATGGTTTAAACTCTATAAATATTACATGATTCTTATCACTTTTCTCTTTAATTAAATTATATACTGAACTTTTACCACTTCCCCAATTACCCAAAATCCCCATCGTTAAGCTGTCTTCTCCACTTTTAACTAATGAATTAGCTATTTTTTCTGCAAAAGACGCTCTATTTAAAGCATCCTGCTCTGTATCATTTATCGGATATTCAGAGTTGTAATAGGCTTCTATTTTGTTTTCTTTTTGAAGACTTTTGGCTATTTTCTCTTTCTTCTCTTGTTTAGATTTTTGTATTCGCGCTAAAATTTCACCAGTAAAATATAAAATTATGCAACATGAAAAAACCATGCTTATATCGAACAAATCTGAAAGAACATTTCCTGTCCACATGCTAACAGGTGTGTTTACAAACCAATAATTTATTATTATGCTCAATGATACGGTGAATATAATATAATCAGATAGCCTAAAAAATGTTTCTCTTCTGATTCTAGCATTAGAAATACTAGTAATAATATATGAAACAAAAAATAGTATTAATGGTATGGTAATAAGAACATATAATACTCCCTTTACCCAAAAACTTAAGTAATCTGACGGAATTTTATCATGCATTTCATTTCTCAATATTGTCAAAAAAATATTTATACATATAAATGATAAAATTACACTGGATACTCTCCAACTATTTTTAATTATTTTTTTTGTATTACTTTCTTCTTCCATTATAAAAGCTCCTCTTTTATATGCTTACCAAGTAGTTTTTCTTATTTCCTTGGATTCCTCTCTCCCTTGTTTTTATAAAATACATAGGGTAATAATTAAGTGTTTATAATAAGAGACATACAATCACTAATAAAGTATTTTATTATTTATTAAGTACTCCTCATGCAAAAACCAAAGGGGAATTTCACCATAGGTATTATACAACACTTGTATTCTATACTTTTTAACACCTTCAACATTTCATTACAAATAAAACCAAGAATTAAAAATTCTTTAATATATCTCAGAATAAATCTTTCTGTTTAATTAAATATTTACTATTTCAATTACCCCAAAAAGAAGGAAATCTAATTGAGGTAATTTACAATATTTAAGTTTAATATAAAGATGACTAGATGTTTGTTTTATAGCCAAAATTAAATTTAAAGTAGTATTAACATGTCTAATTTAAAGTAAACTGATATCAGATTATTACAAACGATGTATTCCGAACAATTATTGTATCCTTTTACTACCAATAATCTCAAATAAACTATTTCAATTCAGCTAAATAATTGATTGACTCAAGATTAAAATTTGCACTAATACTACCTTGATAAATTTTTAGTTGTGGTGTATCTGTTTTCAACCCAAATACTCGATAAATATAAAATGCCTCAGTTTTTTCTTCTGAAAATTGCACTTCGCTACTCGAGATAGGAAATGGAATATTCGCTTCATTAATTGTACCTTTTACTTCAATATACTTCTCTTTCCCATCAATCTCATAAGATAGAATATCATATCCAAGACCATCACCTTCAATTTGAGATATGCGATGTACTTTTTCCGCCAAATGTGAAAATCCCATATTGGTAAGGCTCTCTTTTTCGTATTTTAATACTAATTCTTCAGCAGCGTCACCTATTCTCCCTTTAACATCTGCTTCAGCGACATAATCTCGCTTAACACCATATCGATTTCGAATAGATGATCCTCTCTTTATTATTTTATTAGCTGATATATCAGAATCTGTACTTAGCTCAAGTTTTTTCCCTTCTACTACTAAATCATTATCAGTAATTTTTATGGAAGTAATTGAGCTTTCATATTGGTCATTTAAAGAAACATAAAGTAAAGCCTGCATTCCTTTTACATTCAAAATAGGTACTTGTTTATCATAATGATAAATATGTTCGATATTATTTGTAAGTGAAATAGGCCTTAACCCTTTAATGTGAAAATACGAATAGATTATCATTGGATTTTTAGCTGTTATATGAGTAACCCCTGCTAGATGTCGATAATACTCAGGGATTAATTTTACAAATTCTGGTTGAGCAGCACCGGCATAATCTCTATCATATATTCCCACAAGTTCAGCTTCGTATAATAATTTAGCTTTACGGCTATAGAAGATTACTCTGGTGGTCATATTGTTAGCTAATTGTTGTTCAATGTCTTGCTTGTGCTTCAATGAGATACCCGCTTGATCTCGACTTGTAAATTGCCCCCAAATCAGTTCCCCATTATTGTTTAAACCAGTAATTTCATGTTGTCTGATCGTACTAACAACCTTAGGAAATCCTTCATTAACATCATTGAATTTAATGAATAAATGTTTAACAGGTTTTTGACCATCGTTTTTTTTCATTATTTTTCCTCCTCATCTACTTTTTGTATACCACCTTCTATATCACTCACTATACTCTTTTTAAATTCCCAACGCAACTCTTTTATTAAAAAATAAAAATCTCTTTATAAAAAATAAATACAGATAAACTAATAAAACCCAATAAAATAAACGTTTTTAATAAAATCTGTTATTTTAAAAATAACATTTCCCATAAACTATAAAACAAAAATCCTTTACCGCAATTATATTCAAAACATCGTAGAATCTCCTTCTTAAACTAAAATAAATGCTAACAGAATATCAAACGAATATAAGGGAATTTTTATATCTTTAATTCAGTTGAATTTTTAATATAGATAAAAATACTCAAAAGGGGTTGGGATTAGTATAGTAGACTCGTTCATTTTAAATGTGAAGACTTATCTAGGTGTCAAAGATAAATTACATTCGCTCTTACAACTGGATTTTTTGTGAAAAAAATATAGATTTGATTATGATTATTTTAAAAAATAATATTCCTGAGAAACATAAGGTAAGTTTATTATCACTGAGAATATTTGGAGAACCAAAGGATAGTCTACACGAAAACCATTACAAACCGTTTCATTCGTAATAAAACAGTTATGAGCGTATATAAATCTGCGCTTATAATAACCATTAGATCTTTTAATTTTTCATATACGATTTTATAAATCCCTCAATTCAATAAATTCAAAATACTTAAATCTTTTTATTCAATACGAATCTGCAATTCTTCTCAAATAAAATAGCTGCAGGATGGATTTCCCCTTCATGTAAACTTTAAAAATCACTTTATTTGGAACGATAACACAAGCGAGTACGAACTTTTCACATCATCCCCAGAATATAAATTCATTATTTTTATTGATACAATATATAGATCGTCAGTTTTAACTATATAGTTGAGAAGGAATGCCTAAAAAAAGAAGGAGGATCATGATGAAATATCAAACCTTATTTCCCTTATTAAAAAAATCTCTTTTTATCTTTATCCTTTCTTTCAGTATGTTAATTTTCACACTCCCTCCCTCTACCATTGCACAATCCAATAACAATGTAATTTCTGTTACAAATTACTATGTATCTCCAACAGGAAATGACCTCAATCCCGGTACATTAGATCAACCTTTTGCTACCATTCAAAAGGCTGCTAACGTCACTAAAGAAGAAAGTACTATCTACATAAGAGGCGGAGTTTATAACCAAAAGGTTCGTGTCACTCGTTCTGGTGTCTCAGGCGCACCCATTACTTTTCAAAATTACCAGGATGAAAAAGTCATTCTCGATGATTCTAAGGTCAAATTAGAAGATGATGGATTATTTACAATAGAAGACAAAAATTATATTCAAGTAAAGGGATTAGACCCTATACATACAAAGTTAGCAGTAGTCGGTGATGTAAATAGAAGCGGTTCAATCGTTCTAGCCGCAACTCCACCCTTAAAAGCATTGGGTGTAAAGAAGAATGTATGGTTTGGTATTTAAGAATGTAAATCAGACTGTATTTGGTACTATGGAACATTATCCCTTATATTTTTCATTCCTACTGCTACTTATGTTATTTCTAAATTAATATGTTCATAATTAAAAAAGAGGGTGCTCGCAGCTCCCTCTTTTTTTAGATAATTAAATATGCTCTCCATGATCCATAAACACTTCAATAGTTTCATTTTGTGATACGTCTTTTACATTAGTAAGACCAAAAGTAAAAACAGCGGATAACATCATCATTAATAAGATTGCTTTTTTCATTTTAGCGCCCTTCTTTCTATACTCTTTTTGTCTGCATCTAAAGCGATGTGTAAATACTTGCTGGCTTTTTCGTGATTTTCTGAACCATAGAATATATTACCTAAAAGATAAGCATATTCTTTTACCCAATCATATAATTCTTCTTTTTCAAAATACGAAATACCTTCCATGACCACCTTTTCTAATTCTTCTTGTGGTGCATAGTTATGTACTGCTTTTAAAATTTGAAAATGATGACGATAACATAAGTCACTAATCTTATAGCCATTCTCAATATATTCATTAGCATTATGATTATGACCTAACTTAAAATGTTCTCTTGCTAAAAGAAACATCGTTTTAGCGTTGTTTTCTAGTGATTCCTCTAAATGCTTAATTGCTAACTCTGACATGTTTTGACTTGCATATAAAAGTCCTAAATTATGCTTGACTCGTTTAATAAGAAGTTCATCATTAGATTTTTGGAAGGTACCTAGTGCTGAAAGTAAATATTCCTCTGCACTTTCGAATTCATTTAGTCGAATGTGTGCCATCCCTAAAGTATTTAAGCATGCTGCAGTTTTTAATTCATACCCTGGACTAATTGAAAATACTTCATTCGCCTTTGTAGCCAATTGAACTGCTAGGATTGGTTTCAATATGTGATAGTAATGAACTGCAAGCCAATAATTAAATTCAGCTTTTTCGATTTCATCATGCATGTACTCTAAATATTTTTCAGCTTCTTCAAATTGCATTCTTGCTTCACTATGGTTTGCTGTATTAGTAGCATAAATTGCTTTAAATAAATGATGATAGTACTCTAAAAATGTTTCTGTAGGCTCTTGTAACGGCTCAATTTTATCCAAAATATCTTTTGAACTATCCATATCACGAATTAGCAGATTATACCGTGCATTCAATAAAGCATAGTAGACTAATATTGTTTGGTCTTCCTTAATATTATTGATTTTATCTGCAATCTCTTCTTTTATTTCATTAGACTGTAATACACTTTGTGAAATTATAGCTTGATACCAGTCGTTTAATAATTTTGTGATTTCTTCTTTAGAAATAATTTCAACATTCATATACGCTACCCCCTTTTATTAAAGGTTACCATAACATACTTGTTTATATAAATTATTTTCCGAATATTAAAACTTGATAAATTTTTTCAGACACTCATATTAAACAATGTTAATTTCAGATTTATTGAACCACCCCCACTTTAAATAAATATCTGTTAATCTTACCAATCAAATTAGTACAACAGTTAACATGATACACAGGGAAACTTTAATTGAATAGAAAACATATTTTGAATAACTCTCCTTAAAATTAGTATCAGTATCTCTCATTCCCTCGTCTACCGATTTTAATATCCATATTTCTTTAAGTACACGTATATATGATTTGATTTTATACGAAAAACCATGAATTATTAAAAATTTAGTTTCAGATAGAAGACGTAGACCATAGGAGTTGATGTCCCTTAACCCACAATACATTCCTGTTTTTTTATTGATACAAGATATAAATCGTCAGTTTTAACTATATAGTTGAGAAGGAATGCTTAATAAAGAAGGAGGATCATGATGAAATATCAAACAATATTTCCCTCATTAAAAAAATCGCTTTTTATCTTTATACTTTCTTTCAGTATGTTAATTTTCGCACTCCCTACCTCTACCTTTGCACAATCCAATAGCAATGGAATTTCTGTTACAAATTACTATGTATCTCCAACAGGAAATGACCTCAATCCCGGCACATTAGATCAACCTTTCGCTACCATTCAAAAAGCTGCTAATGTCGCAACAGAAGGAAGTACAATCTACATAAGAGGCGGAGTTTATAACCAAAAAGTTCGTGTCGCTCATTCTGGTGCCTCAGGCGCACCCATTACTTTTCAAAGTTATCAAGATGAAAAAGTCATTCTCGATGGTTCTAAAGTCAAGTTAGAAGATGATGGGTTATTTACAATAGAAGACAAAAACTATATTCAAGTAAAAGGATTAGAATTTCGTAACTTAAAGTCAACGAAAGTTAACGAAACCCCTATTGGTATTTATATCACTGGAAAAGGAAGTTACATTGATATTAGAAATAATTATATCCATCACATTGAAGCGAATGTAAAGAATGGAAATGCACATGGCATTGCTGTATACGGTACTTCATCTAGTGCACAAAATAATTTAAATCATATTGTCATTGATAATAACGAAGTAGCAAATTTGAAATTAGGATTGAGTGAAGCAATTGCTGTGAATGGAAATGTAGATTCTTTTGAAGTTACCAATAACAAAGTGCATGATAACAACAATATTGGAATTGTACTGATTGGACATGAAGGCGTATCTCCAGTAGCTGCTTTAGATCAGGCACGAAATGGAGTTGTTCGTAATAACATTGTCCATCACAATTCATCCATCAATAATACTAGTTATAATGAATATTCAGCTGATGGTATTTATGTGGATGGTGGGAAGCAAATTATCCTTGAGCAAAATCAAAGCTATGAAAATGATCTCGGTATTGAAGTAGCTAGCGAACATGCAGGAAAAAGCGCAAGCCGTATTACTGTTAGGGACAATACAATATCCAATAATATCATGAGTGGCATTGCAATTGGTGGATATGATAGTCAGCAAGGATATGCTGAAAATAATACGATTACGAACAATGTGATTTATAAAAATGATACAAAAGATCAAGAGAGTGGCCAAATCGAATTAAATTACGATACCCGGAACAATGTAATTACCAATAACCAAATCTATGCAGGTAATAGCCGTATTTTTATTAACAATAATTTTAATAAAAACACTGGGAACAAACTGGATTACAATCATTACTATGGTGAATTCGATCAAAGTAATGGCTTATGGCAATGGAAAAGAAAAACGTATAAAGGCTTTACATCTTATCAAGCAGGTATGAATCAAGAAGGAAATGAACAACATAGTGTATTTATCAAATTACCCTCTTCCCTCAAACTACTTTTAAAATAAAGCAAATGTACTAAAACAATTTTATTCCAGCTCACTTCATCTCCCCTCTCCTATAAAAGTGAAATTAAAATTAAAAGTTGTAGTTTCAATTAAAACTACAACTTTTCCGTACTTATATATGAAATTGAAAATATACACGTGTATTTATTCCAAAAATGAAAAGTGTTTTGGGGGCGTATTATATCACAAATGATGTAGAAAAAATCATCTCCTCAAATCCATATAACTACGAATGATTCTTATTCATTAAACTTAATTAATAGGTATATACTTCTTAAACCCCTTACTTATAGTTCCATTATAACCATTTTTATCGAAAAATTTATGTGCTTCTGTTCTAGTTGCACTACTTAATAAGATAATTCTTGTAGATTCCCTTGCAATTGACATCTGCTCTACATGCTCCAATAATTTCCTCCCTATTCCTTTGCCTCGAAAATCTTCATTTACAACCACATACTCTAAAACGGTATATGGTCTAAATTGATATCCAGGGTCCAGACAAAAAGTCATAAAAATACTTCCTATAACGTTACAATTTTCCTCATAAACAAACAAAAAATTATTAGAATCCTTTCTTATTTGTTCAATTCTTTCTGGTAAAATCTTAATGTTTTTACTATGGGGTGCTAATTTCTTATATAGATTTCCAATTACATTACTGTCCTTTGGCTCAGCTTCACGAATCATATAATCACCTATCTTTCTAATAATATTGACGTATCAACAGTTGTTATCTCAGTATCTTCAAGAACATCATGTAAATAAGCAGTAGCTTTCTCTTCGGCCGTATTTACAAAGCTAGCAACTGCCTCAGGATGTTTGATATAGTCCACACCCGCTTTATCTACTTGTCCACCATGTGCTTTTTTAGCTATCTCATGAGCTATCTTTATATAATCAGATAACATCGCAAAATCTCCCTTTCTTCAAACAAAATCTTCCCCTCTAGCAAGCTGTTCTAAAAGTGAAGGAGGAAAATATTGATATAATCCCTCAGCAAATCATTGGAGTTCATCTTGAAACAAAAAATTTATAAAAAATGCCATCCTCTCTGTATATTTCTACAAAAAGAATAGCTTTTTTTGGTTATACGGATACAATTTTATTTTAATTACGCCCTTTTCCTTTACGGGTATATACTGTATTAATGAAGAAAATTAGTCCGCAGATAAAGAATAGAAAAGGATGCACCCATGTTCTAAAATTAACAAGACTTATAATAAGCATTATAATGCAAAGGATACAACCTATAATATCAATGCTAAAAGATAACTTCCTCTGTTAATTCTTTAACTTCATTCATTTTTACACCATAATCCATTAATTTCTTTGACTAAATTGCTGCATAAAATACAATTTTGTTTTTACATCTTTAAACCAAATATACAAACCTTTTTTACCTCTAGATAAAAGCACTCTGTATATGTTCATTACTAATTCACTTACAACATTTGTTGCGTTCACATTTTCTACAAAATTATCGATTTGATATTGTTGTCCATTATAAATGACTGTTCTATTATATTTATTAAATGTACCACCATAAGCTCTTGCTATTTCATTTATAAACGAATTGTCGTAATTATCCTTTAATGTGACTTTCCATAGCTTACTTGTAGAATCGTAATATAGATCATCCCAAAAGATTAGACCTACATAATCAAACTCCAAGCCTTGAGCCGTATAAATACATCCTACTTGCTCTAAATGATTAACAGCTGTTTGTTTATACCATTCATATTGCGCAGCTAACGTCGGATTCCATGCTTTTACAAATTGGGTCTGTCCATCCCAAATACGAATATCATCAATTTTCTTCTTCCAATCCCAACAAAACGGAGCCAGCCATTTTACACTATATCCTTGTGTCATTTTATCTTTAAGTACAGTATCAATGTCATGTAATGAATCAAATACTTGTAAATCATATTTTTTCAAATCTACACTCTTAGATAAGTCTCCTGTTAAAAATTCATCTACATTCTGAATGAATGTACCGCTATTTTTTGCTCGTTGCTGAGTTTGCAGTGAAAGTATTTCGGGAGTATACCCTAAAGCTCTACGAATATTATCGACTGTGCCTTGTTCAGTAATTTTTATACGCTGATTATCATCCTGTAGTAGAACAATAATTTGGAATCTTGAACATAGATTGCTCATTACATCTTGAACATCTGTTAATCGATGTGACTCATCTATTACAACAATATGTCCTCTATTTCTTAACTTTAATATTGCGTTAACCGTTGGCAATTTAGCTGGTTCATCTAATCCATGTTCCATAGCATGATCTTTATTTAGTCCATCAATAACTGTTCTAAGTGTTTGAGGAATTGTACCAAAATAAGTGAACGGATACCTTTTTATGTATTGTCGAATGAGTTCTAAACCTAATATTGTCTTACCTGTGCCTGCATTACCTTGAATGACTAGCACTAGCTTATGGTTGTTTTGAAAAGCATGTTTAATAAGCTCCATCGCTTTAATTTTCACATCTCGTTGTTCATCTAAAAGTGCTACAAATCGCTCTCCTTGTAATGCTTTAGAAATACCTGCAAGACTAGCTTCACTCATTGAATAGATACCATTAGTAAATAACTCATTGTCCTGCTTTGCAACAGGTTTGTTCACAAATGATTCTTTTAAGAACGAGCATAATTTCTTCTCTTCATCTTTGCCAAAACAACATCTCAAATAGTTTGCTTCATAAATGGTATGGGGTGGCTCAAATAGCCGATTTTTTTCAGTTAAGTTCGGTAAATAACTCATTGTACTTAATTGAATAGCATTTTTCTTTTGAAGTTCACTATGATAACATCTCAGAGACGTTACATAGTGATTTAACTGTGCTGCTGGATGCTGTCGGATTGGTTGTCGACTTACACCAATATCAACATGGTGTGGATCGGGTGAACCAATGATTTTTCCCCATTCCTTTAATTCAACAATCATTACATGTAATTGCGATTGAGAATTATAGCCAATTAAAACCGCATCAAGTCTTAATAGATTTCCAGGAATAAAATATTCTAATACGATTGATATTTCTCCAAGATCTCCTTCATTAAGTCGCTGCACAAGTTTTTGGACAGAAATTCCCCAAGTGTCCACTTCTTGCTCACTAAACTCTTCTTTAGCAAAAGCATTTGACTTTAATCCTTCTATTAATAAATCCTTTATTTCATTTGGAGTTAATCTAAATAATTGCTTTACTTGCCCAAAATACAAATGCATTATAGATCTCCTAGTCGTTAGTCAAATTTGGTATTTGTTCTAATAATACTATCCACCTTTTTTAAAGATATAATCATTTATTATATATAGATTATAGAGATATAAAGTACTATTTAGATAATTTGTTCATTACCACTTTCTTAATTGCCCATACATTTCATCTAACTGAGCTTCACCTTACAAATCTCTTGAAGATTCATTAATCCATTCTTTCAATTAAGATTTATAAATGCAGGTTGTCTACATTTATAAATCTTAGAAGTTAATGTATTCATCTATCCTAAAATCCAATATCGTAGTATTTTTTAGGCACCCATTCAGAACCTTTAATAGAAGAAGCATAATTAAAAGTTGCTTTTAAAAATTCTGCTCTTAGCTTACTATTCTTTCCCGTTTTCATGATGATTGTTTCTTTAAGCGGATGATTACTTTCAATTAGATATTCATTACGCTTATATAAGCGTTCTAACAAAGATTCATGTGGTACTCTAGCAAATTTGCCATTGTGTTCCCCCCTATTACATTCTTGACAAGTTAATACAAGATTCCATACACCATTTAAATCCATATCCACCGTGGATAAATATTGAACAGAGAGCGGTAAAAAATGATCTACATCACAGGTATTTGGTTGACCACTCTCAATAGAAATACTTTTATAACAATAAAAACATTTTCCTTTTTGATACCCATTTAGCGGTTTTCTTACAAACGTTAAATTTACACGTTCGTGAGAGTGTAAATACCTCTCTGGTGTAATAGACTTCAAAAAGAAGAATTGCTCAAGCTCCCCATCGAATCTAACTTCTAACTTTGGATTTCTTTCCGTCCAAGCACTTTCTACTAAGTTCCATCTACCTTCAATCTCATTGAACAAATTCGCTCTTTGTTCACTTTCATTCAAGATATAAATACTATCAGTTAATGTGATACCTAACGTTTTTCCCTGAACAGACTTTTCATAGAACACTGTATTAAGCTCCCCATTAGGAATGTTATGAAAAGCATCTATTACATTATTGAATCCTACTTTTTCAGTAACTTGCAACAACTGTTCCCATGTAATTTTCTGTTTATTATACAATTCTAGCGCATTAATAAACTTGGATGATGCACTAGTAATTTGCCTTTTGCCATTCCCAATATGCTCTAACATATACTTAGCAAATATCGGCGACAACTCCTCATGGCTTACAAAACTATTATTACTATTCCCTAGCTCTAATAGTGTCTTTGCAAAAGCAAATTTATATGTAGCTACATTTCTTCCAAACAAGTAAACAGATCGAAATTTAGATTCTAATGTTTGGTCATTCTCAAGGAAATTATTCATGCAATGCCCCCTTAGTAATTATTAGTCCTGTACATCAATAAGGTAGATAGCTTTCTCAAAACCACCTCGCTTTTCTTTTTTCTCCTTACGAATCACTTCCAACTCTTCAAGCTTTACTCCATAAGCTCCCAATGAAGCATGAATTAATTCTAAAATATCTGCAAGTTCTTCAACAGCTTCCTTTTTCTCAACAGCTTCCTTAAACTCATGTGCTTCCTCTATCATTTTTGTTTTTATTTCCATTAGTAACTCATCAGGTGTGAGTATTCTTGCGTTGTAGCTTAGACCCTCGGCTTTGATAATTTCTAAAATATTATCTCTTACTAATTTGTTATAGATAGGCATGTTTACTCTCCTTTATATATATTAATTATTTAAAGTAATCGTATCATGATAATTGCCCCATCCACCACATAAAAGAGCATGCTACTATATTTAATCATTCTGGAGGAACTTTAAAGATTAATGATTATGTTTCTCTTATTGAAGAAGATGCTTCTGAAGGCAAAAAATTTTATATTGTAGACGAGATCAAATCATAACTAATGATAAATACAAACCTTTTTGTTTATCGACACAGCATATAAAGATTTACGAAGACTTTGGAATCGTAAAAAGATGATTAGCTGACTATCCTCCTGCAGACTTTGGTCCTCTACTAAGTGCACATTATGATTATCTAAAGACATATGAAAAAATACGATGAATTACAAGGGGTTTTATACACTCTTTCCTTTCACGAATCACAAAATTGCACAGAAACACAGACTACCATTCAAAATAAATTAAAGGAATTAAAAAAGAAAATTGATACAAAAACACAATGCCTTTCTTTCAAGAAAAATAAAAAGACCGAAATTGGTCTTTTTATTCTTCCTCACCGAAAAACTTGATAAATCTTTTTCCAAAATTACTCAATTTATATTTTTCTATATTTATTTCATATTTATCAGGTACAGGAGACTGCCACTGATAAGGCATACCTGTTTGTATGTAATCATCCTGAAATGGTTCGTCAACCCGCTCCTTTACATATTGGAGGATTCCAAGCCTAAATAACTTATTATCCATGTACCTCTTTAAATCTTCCCTTTCTTTTTCTGCTTCTTTTTCTTCTTCCGTGTAGTCCATTTTTAATTGAATATTTAACTTCATCTTTTCCGGATTTTTCATCATTTCCATTGGGACAACATATTTTTCAGTAAGGTGAACAATCTCACTTAACCTCATTTCAGCTAAGACATCATAGTAATGAAATATTTTATCAAAATCTAGAATATCATTATCAATTATGTATTCGAAGCCATTCAATATAATCTTTATCTTTTCTGCTTGTTCATCATTCATTATTCTATTAAGAACAATAGGGAAGACTTCCTGTTTCAAAAATACTTCATTTTCACTTTGATCTAACTTTCCTGCAATTTTTTCTATTTTTCCTTTTAGATTATTTAATTCTTTATTTATCTTTTTAAATTTAAAATGATTCAATATGGACCCAATGACAGGAGCAGCTCCACCACCGATTTCAACCACCTCTTGCACAGGTTCTTGCAATGAATCTGGTAAATTTTCACACATTATATTTATTAATTCTTTTATATCCATAAACGAACCTCCTAAATATCCATTCAATTATTAATATAATCATATAGTATTTCAATTCAAATAAAAAGAACGCTATAAGCCGATTAATTTAAAAATAATTCTTCCAATAGCAATTTTCATTTTCCATATTAAGAAAAATTAGAATTCACTCCGTCTTGAATCTTTGATACTCTTAAACATTTAATTTAGACTAATATTTTAAATCCAATACAGAGCTTTTCCAGTCTCCTAAAAGCTATTCTTTATTCTCTTCAATATGGTAACTTATTGTTATTAAATTCAATACGTTTATGTAATCCAGAATTTAGTTTATTTTCATTAATTCCACTACTTGAAAATTCCCCCATCACCTCTTGATACGCTGAGAATTCCTCAGACCGCTTATAATCTGAGTGATCACAAATATTTTCTAGTGATCTATAAACATATCCTCTAATCTTATCCTCTGGGATATTTTTATATCTTACATTTTCAATTGTTTCTTCTGCAAATTTTTTTATAAATCTGTTTCATTGCTTTTATTCCATCTACCAACAGTAAATTGAGTATAAAATTCATTAGCTTCATTAAAGACTTAAATTGATTAAATTCCAATGATTTGGTAATTGTTCCTTGATAATTATCAAAATTATCTTTGTTCTTTTTTATTTCTCTTTTTAATAGTTGATCCCTTTTGTACAGGCTTGCTGTTATCTTTGTATAAACCTAGGGTTTCCCTTTTGGAAAGGCTGGATTCACTTTCTTGCTTTGCTGTCTCTGGATTTGTTTATGTAAAAAATAAAATTCACAAACAAAAAATCATCAGAATTCCCAAGGGGCTTGCTGTTACATTCTATCAACTTTAAATACAAATATATTAACCACACTCTTAAAAATTGATACAAAACAATCTGAGAACCCATTTTTTGATAAGTGAGATAAAATCAATATTTTATTTAATCAAAACAAAAGGACCATTTAGGTCCTTTTTGTTATAAATAAAAATTAACCATTTTTACTAATTCATGAACATCAAAGTCTATTTCAGTCGGTAAATATTTACTATTATGTACAATAATATTTAAAAAAAATACTGGATATTTTTATTTAATCTTATAAATAAAAAGCACCTCTAATATATAGGAACTTTTTATTGATTTAATCTATAAATTCTTTTTAACAGAACATTTCTTCTCATTTTCAAGTTCGTCAATACACATATCGATTACCTCTTGTATTATTCTAACCCTAGTTTTATCAGTATGACTCATAAGATATGCAATCATAATACCAATGATAAAGAATACTAAAGCAGTACCTAGTCCATAATAGAATACTTGAGAAAGTCCACTATCCATTTTTGGAAGGAGGTATTTTGTAACGTCAACAATTCTTCCTGTTACTACCATACTAGCAAATGCGGATGATAATATTGCGAATATAAATGTTTGAAATACTAGCACTGTACTATCTTTTTCCACTACATTTAAATATGCTCTAAATCTTTTTAATTTATTTATATCTCTATGAAAATATCGTTGTATTCGTTTTTTAATAATACCAATATTATCAATAATATCTTTTGAAACAATAGAATTTCCTATTATTAATTGCAATTCAGCTTCAATATCTTGTATTCCCCCTGTCCATGCAAATAACTCCATTTCTTTTGTTTTCTTATTTAAAATTTTTTTACGTATCCATTTGATTGTCTTTACTAGAAAATTAGCTATTATTATGTCCAATAAAAGACTAATGATGCAGTATAAAATTAGTCTAATATAATTAATCCCATTTCCTATAAATCCTCTTAAAGGGTCTAAAAAAACAGAGAATACTATTAGTATTACAAACAAAACAAATGTGACTAAACACAGTTTTTTCATCATTAAAACACACTTCCTATATATTTTAAAAATATATATTTATATATAACATATAACAAATACATAAATATAATCAATATTTCTTTCCGCTAAAAAATCGTTTAAAATAGACCAAATTCGTCTCTATATAAAGCGAAGATCCTTTTCTACTATGCTATTCAAGTACTTCCGTTACCTAAGTTGCATCCCAACATTTATACTTTTTCTTTTTTAAGCTGTTCGATTGCTATAAAATAAGTTGAATTCTTATCGATTGTAATAATACAAAGCTTTGAAACACAATACTTTAGGAAAAATATATTTTAACTCTTTTCTTATTCCAAACTATTTATTTTATTTTGTATAATATAGATATTCATATATAAAACCATATTACAAGGAGGCCTTTATCTTGAACTATGGCTGGACTGGAACTATTGAACAATTTAAGCAATTAGATGTACAGTTTTTTATTAAACAATTGTTAGCTCATGTTTATAAAAACAATACAAATGATCCAAAAATAGATTCTCAAAAGAGAGCATGGATGGATAGTTATAATAAACTACAAGATTTATTTAATCGATTTTCTAATTTAGATGCATCACTTATTTTTGAATATGAGATTTTACGCGGAGGCGGTCGTCGCCCAGATGTACTTTTACTGATCAATGGTTATCTGATAGTCCTCGAATGTAAAAGTTATAATAGCGTTTCACCTTCTGAATATATCCAAACATCTCTTTATATGCGTGATCTTGAACATTATCACTCAGCTATTCAACAATCTAACATGCAAGTCATAGGTGTTTTACTGCTTACAAACTATGAAGGCGAACGCTGGATTTTCCAAAAAGAGTATCAAGTAACTCTTTCAACAGTTGATGGATTGGAAAGTATTATTAAACGAATATTAAATAAAACAGAAACACCAACTTTAACGCTAGAGGAAGTAATCAATGGTGTCTATGAACCCTCACCTTCTATGCTAGAAGCTGCTCGTTCTATTTTAAATAATGAACCGCTCCCTGACATTAAAGCTGTATCAAGCAGTAACTTTCCAGAAGTACAACAAACTGTACGCTCAATTATTGAAGAAGCTCAACGTACAAATACCCATCATCTCATTTTAGTATCTGGTGAGCCGGGAGCAGGTAAAACATATTTAGGTCTGATCATTGCACACGAGATGAAAAATACAGTTTATTTATCTGGTAATGGACCATTAGTAGACGTATTACAAGACACGCTGAAAAATAGAACCTTCGTACAAGGTCTATATGGATATAAAATGGATTTCCTTGAAAAGAGAATGATTCCAAAAGAACAAATAATCATTTTTGATGAGGCCCAACGAGCATGGGATGCAAAAAAAGTCGACCAATCACTCACTCGAAGAAATCGAGAACCTCAAAACTTAAGCGAACCGGATATTATAATGAATGTCACAACAAATAATAAGCCGTGGAGTGTAACAATTGGTTTAATTGGTGACGGACAAGAGATCTATTCTGGTGAAGAAGGCGGTCTCGCTCTATGGAATACTGCGATCGCTGGAAAAAACGTGACTGTTCACTCTAAACATCCTAATTCTTTATTTACAAATGCAGCACATTATAGAACTCATTCTCAGCTACATTTAAACTCATCTTTCCGTGCTCATGCAGCTTTAAAATACTATAAAATTATTAATACCTTATTAGATGCTAATTTTGAACAAACAAAACAGCTTATTCATAAGCTACCAAAAGAACATTATCAACTTTTTATTACGCGTGATTTAGCCAAAGCCAAACACACTTTACATCAGCTTTATCAGGATGATACAAAAACAGTTGGCGTTGTCTGTGCTGGTGGCGCTGATCATCAAAAAGAAGTCCCTGTTCTACCAAGAGATGAACGATATGAACGCCCTAGTAAGATCGCTCAATACTTTAACTATGCCGAATCCCAATACTATTGTAGAGCGCTCAACTACAGCTCAACTGAATTCCAAACACAGGGTCTTGAACTAGATATGACGCTTGTTCATTGGGATGATGATCTATATCTACAAAATGGGAATTGGAAGGGGCAACACTATCAATGGGGTGTTGAAGATCCATTCCAAATTAAACTCAATGCATATAGAGTTATTTTAACAAGAGGTCGGGATGGAACAATTATTTACATACCACCAAAACCCATTCTAGATGAGACTTGGGACTTATTAAAAAACCATTTACATATTCCTGAATTAACGTTTTAAGGCTTATAATAAGAGACGATATTCTAGACTCCTTTAGAATATCGTCTCTTATTTTTTTATTTTATAACAACCAGAGAATTGTTCTTACATGCCTTAAAACATTGCAAGAAGGAGTTTCTTTAAACAACTAGTATTATAAGAAATTGTCACTTAAGAAGTTGCTGTTTCTTTTATTCCCCTAAATACTGAATCGCTTTGCGATACTTCTCCAATCGTTTTAGGTCTTTATCTGTTATCCTAGCAAGTCTTGAGCGATCAGAATTATGTTTTAAGTCTGCAAGTTTAACTGTACGGGCAAGAGAATTTTCTTTCACTCTGCACAAATACTCAAAATAAGGTGTGTATTTCTCTTTTGTCAGTACCTGCACTGCCTCAACTACGTTATGAGGTATACCAGCACTTAACAGATCATTAGCAGTTATCTCTGTATCTTCCAGAACATCATGCAAATAAGCAGTAGCCTTCTCTTCGTTCGTATTTACAAAGCTAGCAACCGCCTCAGGGTGTTTGATATAATCCATACCTGCTTTATCTACTTGTCCAGCATGGGCTTTTTTGGCTATCTCATGAGCTATCTTTATATAATCAGGTAACATCGCAAAATCTCCCTTTCTTTAAACAAAATCTCCCTCTCTAGCCAGCTATTCTAAAAGTGAAGGAGGAAAATATTGATATAATCCCTTAGCAAATCATTGGAATTCATCTTGAAACAAAAAATTTATAAAAAATGCCATCCTCTCTGTATATTTCTACAAAAAGAATAGCGTTTTTTGGTTATACGGATACATTTTTATTTTAATTTGAATTACACCCTTTTCTCTTACGGGTATTTACTATATTAATGAAGAAAATTAGTCCGAAGATAAGGAATAAAAATGGGTGTACCCATGTTCTAAAATTAACAAGACTTATAATAAACATTATAATGCAAAGGATACAACCTATAATATCAATGCTAAAAGATAACTTCCCCTTTATTTTTTTCATTTATAACTATTCCCTTCCAGATGCCACCTTTAATTTATAATTCTCAATATAATAATAACATACGTTTCGATTTTTAACTTTTTACATTTAATTACTTTTTTGGTTCTGGTGCAACAAATACCTTTATTGTGTGCACCAGGGTAGCAAGATAGCAATTACCGATGAAATTAAAAGTAAATCTGAACAGGTTGAAGAATCCATTACAAAAAAGCTAACGAAGCAAAAATAAACAACATATAGATTTGAATTATATTTCTCAACAACCAAAATTACTTAATGTGGTAAAATAATAATTGGATTGGCATCCAATACCATACTACGTTGGTTCAAGTCGCAGAAAGGCACCTTAGGGTGTCTTTTTTTTGTTTGAAACACATTCTGCCAAAATACCTGTATCTTTTTTGAATTACGACTCATATAATCCAACAAACTTCGTATATATAATTTGTTACCCTAAATGGGTTGACAATACGAACAGTTATAGGAGGATTTTGTGAATGGTAAAAACAGCATGTGTAAGTATGATTACTGGCATTCTTTTAATATGTTCAACAGGATGTGCCACTCAAACTGATTCTATTACAACTAAAACTCAATCAGTAGATGATGGCGCATATACAACAAAAGAAATCACAGACGCATTTCCTGTAGGAACCCCCATAACTACTTACATTCAAAAAGAAGATAAACTGAACGTAAAACATATCACCAGTATTACACTTACAGATGGTGGCGTCGGTAGAGTTTTGGAAGCAACAGATGGTTTTGTTGTTGTATGTGGGAATGAAAAAGGAGTTTTTGATGTGTTAACATTTAAAACTCTGGAAGATGTAAAGAAATATGAACAGAGTTTAAAGCGATAATTAATATCCTCCTTATGCCTTTTACACAGACATTGTCCTCTTGCTCTTGCTATGGCCTTTTCTAAGTACAGTATAATTGCGTCATGAATACACACACGTTATAATAGTCACCTAATTACATATTAAGAGGTGCAGAAAATGAATAAAACTGAATTAACAAAAGTAGTAGCAGAAAAAGCTGAACTTACACAAAAAGATGCTGCAGCAGCAACACAAGCATTATTAGATACAATAACAAATGCGTTAGCAACTGGAGAGAAAGTACAGATTCTTGGTTTTGGTACATTTGAAATACGTGAAAGATCTGCACGTACAGGACGTAACCCACAAACAGGTGAAGAAATGCAAATCGCGGCTTCAAAAGCACCTGCTTTTAAAGCTGGAAAAGAATTTAAAGAGGCAGTGAAATAATTACACATAGTCAAAAGGCTTTCCACACCCCAGCTTTGCCCCCTACCCTTCGCATATCCTGTTTTGGCTAGCTAATCTGGTTTGTTAAGGGGGGAAAAGAGAAGGAGGGCAAAAAAAAGAATCCTTTAAAAATCAGGATTCTTTTTTTTGAAGTATCGCCTATTGTAAAGTATTTTTATAAGAATGTGTAGTAGAAGGTTATAGCAAATCCGATTAAAAAGAGTAATGATACGAGGAGATAAACTCTTTTTTTGTTATCTTTTGCTATTATTTTATCTAGTGTATTGAACTACCCCCACTTTCACTTCGTTTAGAAGTGAGGGATTCCTAAGTAAAGAGTTCTATCGAACTCTAATTGATTAGGCTAACCCCGCAGTCCTTGCGGTTAGAAGCCTTATCGCTTCATGCTTTAGATTGATACTTGCGTTAATATCCCTATCATGGTGTGTACGACAAGAAGGACAGTCCCATTCACGTAGGTTTAGATTTTTAACGTCTTTATTTTGATATCCACAACAGGAACATAATTGGCTGGAAGCAAATGTTTTCGATACGACAATGACTTGTTTGCCATACCATTTTGCTTTGTATTCTAACATTGATCGAAATTGCAACCAAGATACCTCACTAATTGCTTTTGCTAACTTATGATTTTTTAACATATTCGATACTTGCAAATCCTCTATACCGATAACATCGTGGTTTTTGATGATTTCAGTTGAGATTTTGTCCAAGTAATCTTTTCTAGCATTTGATATGTATTCATGAATTCTAGCTATCTTTACTCGTTGTTTATTCCAGCGAGAAGATCCTTTCATTCTTCTAGAAAGAACACGCTGTGCTTTCGCCAACTTATCTTCTAATGATCGGAAAAACTTCGGATTTTTATAGTGTGTTCCATCTGACAAAATAGCGAAATCTTTTAGTCCTACATCTATTCCAATGTAAGAATGTGTTTTCGGAAGTTCTTGTACTTCTGTTTCAACTAATAGTGACACAAAATATCTACCAGCAGGGTTCCGTCTAACTGTAGCATTTACAATACGTCCCTCTACTTCACGACTTTTGGCAAATCGAACAAGGCCTAGTTTCGGTAACTTTATTTTGTTCCCTATAATGGCAATGTTTTCATTTGTTTGTTTTGTGGTATAAGATTGTACGTTGTTCTTCTTAGATTTAAAGCGCGGTGCGCTGTTTTGTTTTTTGAAAAAGCGTGTATAAGCATCCGCAAGGTTGCGAACAGACGACTGAATCGCAATACTATCCACTTCTTTTAGCCAAACAAGCTCTTTCTTCATGGCAGGTAGTTTGGCAGAGCATGTACCATAGGTCAAGCCTTTTCCTGTCTCTTTGTATGCTTGATCCCATAAGGATAGGAAATGATTGAATACAAAGCGAGAACATCCAATCGTTTTGTTGATTAGAATTGCTTGTGCCTGATTTGGATAGATACGAAACTTATAGGCTTTATTCATCATTATTTGATTCACCTCCATTTCGGTATATGACTATTATACACCAAACGTACATTCGATAGGTAGTGGAGTAACACTTTCTATATGTCGAACAATTAAGATGGCTTCCTGCCATCCCTTGTTCGAACCCAATTCATCTCCCACCTACTCACTGAACTGTGACCCTTCACGCTCCTTGAGGAAGGAGTCTTCTTGGCTAAAATGATAAAAATACCAACAATACCTGCGATTAATGCGAATTTAGAGAATTCAGATGGATATGTGAAGGCAACTACTGCCAAACAAGCAATAATCAATGTTAGTCTATAAAACAGTATTCCTTTAGACATTTCCATTTGAGGAATCACACCCTTCTTTTTATATTTGACTAGCAGCGCAACCAATTGCGTAACCAGCTAGACATCCAAGACAACCACCACATGCACCTTCGCAAGCCCATTTAGCCCATTGAGGCATAGTTTTCCAGTTGTTTTTAATACAACGTTGAACATCTTCCCAGTAACCTGCTTTTGCATTGTTTTCTTTTAAGATTGATTCACTTTTTCCATCAGTGAATAATTTCATCTGATTAAGTTTTCCATCTTTTGAATTTAGGTCTAAAGCCCCTACATTTTCACCATTTCCATAATAGAACAAAAAATTAAAATTTTTAATATTTTTCTAATAATTGGAATATGTTGTTAACTTAGAGAACTTTGATATATTCCGTTTTTCATTTATTTAAAAATCAGATTATAAAAAAACACCTTCAAGAATGAAGGTGTTTTTTTCTTATAAGTCAGCGTGTGTTTGTAATAAATAATCTGGTCTTGCTGGTGCACCTCCACCGTCTCCTATATTTACAGCTTGATTTTTAAAAGAGTCGTTTAACCCTAACGATAGGATACTAATTAAAGATATTCCAAGTATAGTTAGATAGATTTTTTTCATTATTTTAACGCTCCTTTTTCTAATTCATTTTTTTGAGCTGTATTGCTCATATAAAAATATTGACTTGCTTTGTTATGGTTATTTTCTTCATAAAACTTTAGAGCTAAGATATCAGCATATTCTTTTACGCATTCCCATAGTTTTTCTTGTTTGAAATAAGTAATACCTTCTGAAATAAATATTTCTAAAGTTAATGTAGGGACATTGTTGTTGAGGGCTCTTAAAATTTTAAAACGATGTTGGAATTCTTGATTGTTAAAATCGTTACTAAGTTTTAATCCTTTTTGAATTAGTTGATCGCTGTAATTATGGTCATTTATCTTATAGTATTCATATGCTTCTACGAAAAATGCTTTGAAATGGTTTGGATTGTTCTTTGTTACTTCAGATACATGACGAATCGCGAGTTTAGATAAATTTTGTTTTGAATATAACCAAGCTAAATTATGTCTTACCATAAGGATAGAATTTTTATGGTTATTTTTTTGGAATGTGTCTAGTGCCTTATTAAATGACTCCTCAGCTAATTCGAAATGTTTTAAATCAATACAACACAGACCTATAAAATTGTCACATAGTGCTACATTTATTTCATAACCTTCATGTTTTAAAAACTCTTCTTTAGCTAATTTTATATAATCAAGAGCTATTACTTGTTTATAGATTTGATAATAAAAATACCCCATTCGATAATTAAATTCAGCATGTTCTATTGGATCAGGAATGTGTATTAATAGTTCTTTAGCTTTTTCATAGTGTTCACTTGCTTCAGTGTAATTGGATGTTAAAGTAGAATGGAATGCTTTAAAGAAGTGATAATAATAAGCTAGGAAGTCATCTGCTGGAGTTGTGAAATTATCCATTTCATCAAAACTGCTTTCGTTAATACTTATCCAATCTGTTAATGCTTTGTATCTAAAATCTAATAAAGAATAATATAAGAGTACGTTTTGATTTTCCTTGACATTGTTAATTTCATTTTCTATATACTCTTTTAATTGTTTTGCTTTAACTAATTGTTGTTTTAACATGGATTGATACCAGTCGTTTAATAATTTTGTTATTTGTTCATTTTCTAGTTGAACATTCATAGAATCTTCCCCTTTTCCAAAATTATCTATATCTAATGTAAAACCATGGTATCATGGTATTACATTAGATTAACCTTTAAATAAGTTGATATATATAATTTTAAATATTCTGTTCATTTTACCTTTATTTTTATTGCGGCCTTTATTTAGTATGGTTTTAGCAAAAAAATACTAATAAATCCAGGGCACATTTAGGACATAATGAAGGATATTACATACGTTTATCATACACCTATGCTTTAATTTTACATTTATTAAATTTGATATATTAATTAATAGAAATCACCCATACACTTTAATGTTAGGTCATTGCCATCAAGTTAAGAAATTCATTATCCTAAAAATGAAAAAAATGATTTGTCATAAATTGGTGTAGAGAGATAAAAATTTTCTTTTTGTGGGTATGTTAAAATTTTAGCTTGATGGACATATGTCACGCCCCCTATTACTGATTGTTGTTAGAACTGCTGCTCCCACAAGAAGAATATCTGAAAAAATTATTTTAAAACAAAACCTCTTTATAAAAGAACACAAGCTCGTATATAATAAGAACAAACGTTCTTTTGTTTAGGAAGGAATAACAGTGTATGACTATTCTATCTTACCGAATAGAATCATCTTATGTGTTGATTTACGTAGCTTTTACGCTTCTATAAGTTGCATCAAAATGGGGTTAGATCCTATGTATACACAATTGGCAGTAGTCGGTGATGTAAATAGAAACGGTTCTTTCGTATTAGCTGCCACTCCCCCATTAAAAGAATTGGGAGTAAAGAAGATGGCCAGATTATACGAGATTCCTCGAAGAAAAGACATTCTTATTATAAATCCGATTATGGGAACATACATTAAATGCTCTAATTACATAACAAAGTTAGCTTTGCAGTACGTTCCTATTGAGGATTTTCACCAATATTCCATCGACGAGTTCTTCATGGATATTACGGATAGCATTCATTTATTTACTAACGATCCCTATCAATTTGCGTTGAAATTTAAACGTGAAATATATGCAAAAACACAGATCGAATGCACAATAGGAATTGACCCTAACCCTTTAATGAGCAAAATAGCTTTAGATATAGATGTAAAATAAAATAAATTTACGTAAACATGTTTAAATCATTATAAAGGAGCATAAAAGAATGCAAGAGGTTCAAATAAGAAAGAATGCAGTAGGAGCAATTATTCATAATGATATTAAAAACTATCCCTATTTAAATATACCTATGGTTATTAAAGAGAAAGATGGACAGATTTATGAAGTTATAAACACTGGTTTTCACACTAATAATGCAGTAAGAATGATAACAACGGACGATTTTGCTACAACCAGAGTAAATACACCGATTGTAACTGTAAAAAACAGTGATGGTAATATTCAAGTATACCGCTTGCCTTTAGAATTGGAATCTTGGGTAATTTCTTGTATGCAGGCTGCTTCTGCAGGAAAAATTTCATTTCCATGTAAAGTTTCCTTTGGGATTATAGATACAAAATATTATGTTGAATTCATTTAAAATTAGAATACATTTAACATTTGATGTAAATAAAGACGGAACACCAACATTTTGCAAATTCTGTACGTCAAGACTAAATCTCTTAATCAAACCATATTTTATTATACGTACCAAAACTAATTACCAACAACAAAATAGCCTAAAAAATATTAAACATACTTTATTAACGATATTATTAATGTCAAATAAAAAAAGAAGAGAGAAAACATTCTCTCTTCACCAATAATATTTTACAGAGTAAGTAGGGTAAAAAACTATATAGAGATGAACCACGAAAATACTTTACCTAGTGAATTATATCATAAATCACTCTAAAAAATACATATCACATACAATTTTGTTTTATTTATGACAAAATTGTTAAATATTTGAATGCAGAAAGGCTTTATATCTAAATGAATAGAAAGGTGTTGGTGTGGTAATAAAATTTAAGGAGGCTTTCTATTATGTTTTCAAAAAAACAAAAATTATTAACAGTAGTTACAACATTAACATTAGGGTGCGGATTTACTTTTGGCTTAACACCTGCTTCTGCGGATACAGCCAATAACACTTCTCCAATTAAGGAGGAACAGGTACGAATACAAATACCTTTCACGGGCTATGTTATTTCAGCAGACGATAATTACTTAATTGTTGCTGATACTTTTACGAAAGAAGAAGCACTTTATTATCAGAATAATTGGTGGGAGCTAGTTTCCCAAAATAAAATTTTAAGAGTACCTGTATCCAATGGTGAAAACTACAAATTAGGTGAAAAATTAAACGTATACGCTGCTGCTTGGACTTACTCTTTACCACCAATCGCTATAATGCCAACAATTGAAAAAGTAGTTGATTAAATACTGCTTATCTAATAAAAGAAACATTGCCCTAATTAGAGCAATGTTTCTTTTCCTCATTTGACATTAGAAATTGAAATGGATGAGAACAGATTTGGAACGCTATTCTCAAAAGCTAATGTAAAGGAAGGGATTAGTTCATGTATTCTTTCTTGCATTGGTTTCTTATCTACTTCTCCAAGTTCGTTCAAAAGTTCATTCTCTTCTGAAGACTCATCTCCATTGATTAACATTCTTAACATATCTGAGTTAATGATTTCATGAGGCGAATGAACTAGCCCATTCATCATTATATATTTTTGGAGCATGGATGAATTACCTTCATTTGCTTGCTTTGCAGCTTGTTTAAGATATAAAGCAAAATATTTCTGTGCAAATTTCACACCTTTGAGTGGAACAGCTCCTACATGTTCAACACCTTTCCAACGTAAATCCGCAATTGAACTCAGCCACCATGCCGGCTCAATAGCTTGTTGCATACGTTGCAGCACCTTGCGTTCGAATCCAGGTTTATGAGTAGAATGTTCTTTTAAACAAGTATCTAACATTTCAGCTTCAATGGCAGCTACGGTCATCCCCTGTCCATAAATGGGATCAAAGTTACAAAAAGCATCACCTAACACTAATAATCCAGATGGCCAATTTTCCATTTGTTCAAAATGTTGACGAGTTGACTCCTGCGCTCTAAATCCTCTTGGGACACTAATTGGTTCTAACTCTTTAATTAACTCCCTCATCATAGGGGTAACTAATGAGTCCAGTTCTTTTTCATATTCTGTTGAATTGGTTGGTGGATAGTGCATACCTCCAGCAACAAATAGTAGCGCTTGAGCTATGTTATCTTCAATATATAATAACCCTACAGCTCCAACGTTTTTAGCAGGATCTCCTTCAGAAATTGCACTCAATTTCTCTTTGATATGTGAAGGTACTTTATAATATCTCGTGCTATATCCAAAATTCACCTTTAAACGTTCTGGTTCTGGAACATCATAGCCCATAGATGTAAGCCATTTATTGAGTTTAGATTGACGACCACATGTGTCAACTACCAAATCGGTTAACACAGTTCGCTTTGTTTTTAATTCGTCTCGTTCTTGAATATGAATTCCAATAACACGCTTGTGATCAGACGAAGCTAAAAGGCCTGTCACCGCTTGCTTTGAATAAAAATGTACATTAGGAATTTCTTGCACACGTTGGCGGATTGTCCATTCTAACAATGCTCGACTGCTTGCTGCACCTTTTCGTTCTATAACTAGTTCCAGTGCCCCATACGGAGAAAATCGAATCATTTTATCATTCTTGACATTATGGGCCCCTAAATTTAATAAATCATCAACATATCCAGGAAAGAAACGGTTCATAATTATTTCTCCACGTGGTAATACACGATGAGGATGAAAGTCTTGGGGTGTACCTGGACGTTCAGATGGTTTTTGAGGTAACTCATCTTTTTCAACAACTATCACTGTCTCAAAATAACTGGAAAGCACGCGTGCAGTAAGTAAGCCTGCAATACCAGCTCCAATCACAAGTGCCTTTTCTCTTTTTTGCTGTTGATATAGTAATTGATTATCCATCAATAATCTCTCCTCTTTCTAAAAAGTATGTTTGTTCAGCATGAAACTATTAAAACTTTTCCAGAAATCAGAATAAACAAATGATGATTTTTCATTATTTTAATCAAGTTGGTTCAAATCAGAAAGTACACTCAAATGAGTATCATTTTTTAACAAGATTCAGGTTCATATACTGTATAACTGCTCACCGTTTATAATAGCCCTTTTTAAATACCGCTTTATTCACCCTCCTTTTATATTTTTTATAATTTGCACCTTAAATGTATCACTTTTGTTACCCTTATAAATATTTAGGGTTTTTAGAAACATTTATTTGATTTTTAGTAATATTAGGATTCTATTTTATCAAATAGAATCTAGAAGGTTTGAGAGAAGAATGTAATAATGCATAATAACTCAATTGGATATTATGATATTTTTTCAAAGAACTGATACAAAATTTCTTTAGATTGGAAAACTAAAGTCTTATCTACCTAATTGTGGGGACGCCTTATGGCGTCTTTTCTTTTTTTATTATAAAAACCCCTCAAGCATTCATATACTTAAGGGGTTATCGATTGAAAGATAGAGCTGTTTGAAATTCTTTAAATTAAGAACAAAGTGGGATTACTCCTAAACCAATTAATAAAGCTGCAGCAAACGCTGGAATTGGCGCAGGAATTTCGATACCTTCTACAACTAAAAAGTATTGACCATTTACTAATTTAAAACAAACTAATTGCATGGCTAATCCTCCCTTCTGTTAGGATTAATACATTATATTAATCTATCTTATTATTGATATAATTAAATAGTTTGTTTTTTAGAAAATAGGTAATCAATATTCCGGGGAAGCACATTAAATGATCTCTCCCTTATTTTCAAAAGGACCTGCTCAATTCATACGTAAAAACATAAGGTAAAGTGAACCCATTAAAACACATGGAATGACCCCCTAGTCTTTTTCTCTTATCTAAAGGAGGAACTATTATTATGGGATATGGTGGTAGTTGCGGCGAGGGCTGCGGTTTTGCTGGAGGCTTTGCTCTACTCGTTGTACTCTTTATACTATTAATCATTATCGGATGCAGTTGCTTCTGCTAAAAAACTATTAGAAAAGGCACCTTAGAGTGTCTTTTCTTTATGCGTAAGAACCTCGCCATCTTATAGAAATAGCGAGGTTCTTATCTATATTATTTAATATCTTGTTCCAGATTTTTATCAAGATTAGAATTACTATCATTATGGTAACATTGGTAGTTCTCTTCATGTAGCCTTTGTTGTTCTTGTTCAACTTTATTGTCATGATCAATCACCTTAACAACAAAAAATAATATTACGATTACAACCACTACAAATGGGATGAGAGCAGTTTTAGAAAGCTCCTTTAAATCCTCCTTTGCTTGTTGCTTTTCTTCTCCTGTTGAAAAAAGATAAGCAAATAAAGTTATTATAAATACAAAAAAACCGAAGAGTATTTCTACAACTGCCAAAATAGCATCTAACTTTACTTATGTATCCCCCTAATCTTACATATATACATCACTAATTAACCAATAATTCCCTTACATATTATATCAGCTAGATTACATGGATATATAATAAATTATTTGTATAGTTAATTTTATTAATTAACATGCATTACTGTACGATAATTCGATTCGTCCGAAGACCCCTTAAGTTTTTTTCTTTATGGAAAAATCCCCATACATTGTGTAGGGACTCTGTTTTTCTTACCATTTAATTTTTGTTGGATTTAACTTGGAAATATATCCACGTACTAATTGTTTTTCGTTACTGTCATAGATACCGATATCACCAGAGAAATTCTCCCAATATTCCCCTAAATAGTCTTTTGATGGTGCTTTCAAATCTACATTTAATCCCATAGCCCCAAAACTTGCCACTTGGCGCGCTGCTATGTTGCCTACTTGTTGCGCTCTTTCTTTCGTTGTTCCAGCTGGAACGATAACAACAATTCGAGTTAGACTGTCTTTTGCTTCAATATGAACGTCTTGCGCCTGTGCAGCCACCTTTATTCCATCCTTTGCTGTTTGGATGCCTAATTGGCTTAATTTCACATCTTTATTACGCGCTCCCTGGCCTTGTGCTGTCATCGATTGTTCCACTTTTTCTTGTGCTTGTGCCTCATTTAACCCGCTGACTTTTGGTTGTTCAACAGGCGTTGACTCCGCTTTTTGTTCTTCTTTAACTGTTTCTTTTGCTACATTTTCATGCTGTTTTGACTTATCCGTCGATTGTTGCATAGTTACTTTCCTATCTTCTTGCTGCTTTTCTGCCTGAAATGCTTTAACTTTTTCTTTTTGTTCCTCTTTCTTAACGTCTTGCTCTATTTTCGCTTCTTCAGTACCACACGCTGCCAATAATAAACCTGCTGCAATTGTTAAACCTGCTAATTTAATTGCTTTCATAATAAATACCGCCTTTTCATAATTTAATTCTTTCATATGTATAAACGAACTCAGCTACAAATATTGACTTTGTACTACATATTTGAATCATTTAAATGATAACATACTAATATTCAAATTCTTTATATTTAAATATTAATTTTATAATCTATTTTCAATCAAAACAAATTAATATTTGCATAAAACGTGGCAGTCATTCTTTTAAATCGATAGTGATAGGGTACCGCCACACATCCATCAAGCTAACAGAACAAAATACTCCCTAAAATAAAAAACGCCATCCTTTCCTATGATTCTACAGAAAGAATAGCGTATTTTTTCTTTTTATGGATACATTTTTCAGCTCAATAACGATGGGTTGTTACCTCGAATATAATTATTTTATTTAAATGTCTCTTTTAAATTTGTTTCATATCTTTTCATAGGTTGGTATACAAGAACGTGTAGTGATAAACCTATCACTGCAGCAATGTTTAAAATAATACTTATAATCATTAAAGACCCTTCTATAACTGGAGAAAAGTATCCATTCGTACTTAACGTAGAAGAACTTATACCAAGTAGTAAAATCACTATTAGTAAAGGTAAGTTTTTAACCAATTTGAATCCCCCTTTAAATGTAATATCTTTATATTATTATATCACACACTAGTTTATGTAATTAATATAAGATAGTTATCTATGGGCAATTTCACATGTTTTTTTGTTACAAGTTAGCACGAAATTTTGTTCTGGGGTACTATAAAATTTCCGCTTGATGGCGATGTGGTTCTATCCCATCGCTATCAAGCTAAGAAATTCATTGTACACCAAAACGAAAAAAGATGAAAAAAATAATAAAAAGCTTATCATTAAGTGCTAAAAGATAAGCTTTTTTGTCTATACTTATTAAATTTTATTTGATTTCTTCCATGCTAATACTGTAATAAGATATTGAATACCAAATAAGAAAGCGAAAAGTATAATAAATCTTGCTATTACTGATAACCATCCAACGAAATCTTCAGGTAAGTTATATTTGTATGTGGTAGCACCTATTGCGACAAAACAAAAAATAAAGGTATTGTTCATTTTTTCTTTTAATTTTTCTTTTAATTGTTCTTTATTATTAATATCCGTTTCATAGACACCAGTTAGAATAGACTTAATAAAAACGAATATCATATAACAAATTATAATGGCTAATGAAGCAGCCCATTCTAAAAATGGACGGTGTAGATATGCTCCTCTTATTACAAAATCAACAAAAGCTATAAGTAGGACAATAATTCCAGATTGAGCCCAAATTTTCATTTCGACTTGTTGAATTCTTTCATCTGGGTGTGTACTGAGTGAAAACCATTTTTTTAGTTTTTCCATTTTAAAATTCCTCCCAAAATAATTTATCTAAACTTTTATCTAGTGTTTTAGCTGTATGAATGCAAAGGTTTAAAGAAGGGTTATAATTATTACTTTCAATAATACTAATGTTATGTCGTGTAACATTTACAATATCGACCAACCCTTGTTGGGTCAGACCTTTTTCAACCCTTGCAAACTTCACTTTACTTACGGACATTAAATACACCTCACTTGTAAACATAACTTCATACCATAAATCTTATATTTTATATATTAAATTATTAATAACATAAATGCAATATATATTTTACATTAAGTCATTTATAAGTTGCACAATTCTATATTTTTGTATTTAAAACTATCCTACAAATATTAAAACAGGCCATTCTTTCTGTAGAATCATAGGAAAGGATGTTTTTTTTATGTCTGTTTCTGTATATGATAAATTAGAACTATTTGTTCAAGAGATTCAAAGTTACTTGTACGTATCTCCCAATTAATTGTGCAATCTAACCTTTTCATCTATTAAGTTCTTTTACTAAGGAATGGAATCTAAAAAAGAAATAGAAATGAGCCTTTTTTATTATTTTGTTCATCTTTTTTTCGTTTTAGGAGAGATTTTGTTTTTTATCTTGCTAACAATGTGGAGATATCCTAGGTTTAAAAATCCCTTTAGTTACTGCATACTAGCAACAACCTTTTGAAATTTAGGTTACTGCGATGTATAATTACCAGAAAATCTAAGGAGTTTTATATATGGATAATATGAAAATAATAGCTGAGGTTCTGAGTATAGGGTTACAAATTGGTTTATTTTCAAAAACTGAAATAATTGATTGGGCTGATCAGACAATTGAAGCATTAGATAGCCCTTCTATTGAAATTATAGAAGTTTCTCTATCTAGTAATGATAAGTTGGTTGACATCGTACCTAAATTAAAAAACGTAAAAGGAACGTATGATAAAAAATTACCCGTAAAAATAATACTGGGGCTGTTATGGGATAAATTTATCCTAAATGAAGAAAATGTATTGAAAATAAAACCATTTATATCTAATTTGATACATAATAATTGCTGTGAGGGATTCAGTTATGTAGATGAACAGCTATATAATTTTAATGAGGACATTAATTTAGCAGCAGATAATATATATGGGAATCTAGAAGATATTAGTCAAGATTTAAAAAGCTTTCTATTTCCTTATAAAGACTTTAGTAATTACTTCAGTTTTTGGGAAACTTGAAAAATATTAAATTGATGGTAATAGATCATTCGGAAATGTATTCCTATAAAATAGTAGTTTTATCGTTTTCCGATAGAAGACTCCTTCCTCAAAAATGTGAAGGTGTGAAACGCCAATTTTAGGTGGGAGATGAATGTCGGTTGGCATAAGCCAACATATTTGCTATCATTTACTTGTACAGATTGCTCTTCGAAAACTGAAGATATGAGGTTGGTTGCAGAAAAACGTTGCAACCGTAAAATCTTCAACGTTCTATCGCCCCACGCTTCTCAAAATCGCGAAAACCAAGCTAAAGTAGGGAGTGTGGTGAGTCAGCGTACAAGATACTTATGTTCTCACCGTAGGGACTGCGGGTAGAGCCTGCTAAGATAACTGATGGATACATCGGTGTTCGCAGGAATCTCCCACTTCAAACAGTCCGTTAGGACGTTAAGTGGTGAGTAGTTCAATATTACAGCTATCCTACAAAGTGGTTTATCTGTTCATAAAAAAGAAGAACTCATTACATATAATACCGAAATTTATTTTCGTGCTTTAAACCTTACTCCTATAGAATAGCTAGTACAAATAGTTGAACTCTAAAAAGAGATTAAAAAAATAAATAGTAAGACCAAGTTTCAACCACCCTTTACAGGTAATCTTTTACTTTTTCTACTTCACATATACAAAGGCTTCATTTGTCGTAATATAGTATATCCCCCCCTTTTCATTCATGATTCTTTACTTCTTTTCTCTCTCTTACCAATGAATATGGTATATAATTGAGCACCTTCCAAAACTGTTTTTCTTCCACATTACGAGTAAAATCCCCTCAAGATATCTCAAAAGCAGGATAATTATTTAATATTCCTATACTCTCCAACATACAACAATATACATCGTAAAATATATTTTACGATGTATTAAAAAAAAGGAAATCGTCATCAGTTTTCTCGCCCATATATTTATGAGAATATTTACCATTCACGATAAACTCCTCAATTTTAAAACAGTTCTTTTAATTGTATACTATACGTTTTTGTAGATGATTACCTAATTATTCAACGGAGTCGAAAGCATACGTTGGCCGCAAACTAAAAAGGAATAAGTTGATCAAAACGGCCATCTTATGCTTCTTGTTACAATTTTAAACATAGAGTATACAAATTTATTACACTTACTTTTCTTCACCGCTTGCTTGCATGGAATTAAACGTTCAATTTAATTTCAATGCATCTCCCTGAAATACATTTTGGTCTTCACCGCTATCTACGAATGTGAACATTACATAAAATGTATCATCATCACCTGGAGTAAATCCATTTCCTTCTCGATCTACAATACCTTTCTTTACAAGGTCAGGAATACTTCTATTTTTCGTAGCTACCTTTAATTCAGATAATGTAGAATAGTACGTTTTTGCTTTACTCGTTGTACTCTTTATACTTTTAATCATTATCGGATGCAGTTGCTTCTGCTAAAAAACTATGGGAAAAGACACTCTTATTTGGGTGTCTTTTCTTTATTTCTCAATATAAGAACTATAAAAATATGCTATGATTTTAATAGAAATTCCCTTGTGTGCAATGAGATAGTAATACCCAACAAAAACCCACCTATTTCCGTAGGTGGGCCTTATCTTTATTACACAATCCAAATTATACTCTGATTTTCCCATCAACTTTATGCAATTATACATATCTGGAAAAAATACACCGAATGAATTTTATATATAGTAAAATAATAAACGTGGATACATTCTATAAAGCAGATTCTTTTGAAAGGCGTAACATACCAATCATTATGGAAGGTGTCGCGTCACTCTAATACTGATCTCAAATCTCTTGTACTTTGTAAACTAACAATCTGGTGTATATAGACGATTCTGTTTTATAGGGTGTGTTTACACGTATAACAAAGGGATAATACGGATAAGTTTATACTAAATGAACGTGGTTCAAGTCGGAGGAAGGCACCTTAGGGTGTCTTTTTTTGTACATAATAAAAGCCTCACCATCCTATGGAAACGGTAATTCCTTTAAAACAAATAATAATTGTAAATATATTAATTTTACATTACATTAAAAGTTAGAGAAAGCTCTTATACTAATACAGTGCTAAATAGTAGGTGAAAAAATGGAATTTAACGATTTGGGTATTACCATTAAAGAACTTAGAATAAAAAAAAACATATCACAATCCGAATTGTGTCATGGAATTTGTTCACAAAGTCAAATTAGCAAGATCGAAAAAGGTGTGATTTATCCATCTAGCATATTGTTATATCAATTATCAGAAAGACTTGGCATTGATCCGAATCATATATTTGCACTAACTCAAAACAAAAGATTAAAATATACAGAAAATGTAAAATATGTAATAAAAGATTGCTTAAAGCAAAAACAATATAAAGAACTTTATGAAATAGTAAAAAAAGAGAAAAACTTAAATAATTTTCAAACAAAAGAAGAGAAACAATTTCTAATATGGCATGAAGCGATCGCTATATTTGAGGTAAATAGATCAACAAAAACTGCTTTAACTCTTTTAAATCATGCATTAAAACTAACTTTAACCAATTCTGATTTTTTATCAGAAAGAGAAATACATATTATGCAGACAATGGCTATATTTCATGGAGAAAACAAAGAATATGAAAAAAGTATTAAGATATTAAAAAGATGTTTAACTAATTTTAATAAGTTAGATCTTCCTAGAGATAAAGAAATTAAATTAAAAATCATTTTCAATTTAGCAAAATGTTTAGACTTCATATATCAACATGAAGAGGCAATAAAATACATTGATAGGGGCATCAAATTAGCAATTAATCTAAATACTTTATACCTATTAGGTGAACTATTCTATTTAAAAGGTCAGTGTTTATTAAAGATTAAACAACACAATGTAGAAGATGTTGTTTATAACTGGAAAAAAGCATTATTTATATTTGAACTAACAGAAAAAGAATATTATATAAAAATGGTACAAGATGAACTTATTGAAATACAAAATAAAAAACACTCATAATTTCGTAAAAACTACTTAAAAAACCCACAGGAAAAGTTTCCGTAGGTTTTACATTTATAAACATATTATTATTTTTTATAAAACCGCATTTCCAATTGTTAGATAACTATCTAATCCATTGGAAATGCGGTTTACTTAGGTCATTAATGTTTCAGCTATTCTCTTTATTTGAAAATTACATCTACCATACTAATTTAATATTATATTCCTGAAGCCAACTATTAACTTGAAGTAAATAATCTATTATACCTCTTGCATCATTACCTGAAATTACTTCGTCGTTTCCTTCTGCAATAGCACGAACTCTTTCTACATTAATTAATGGCAAAATAGGTGATTCAGGATTGTTCAACACATGTAACATCCAATCACTAATACCTTGTAGATAAGAGGCATCCTTAGTGCTTGGATATGCACTTTTTTTGCGATAACGTACATCTTCTGGAAGTACATTTTCAAAAGCTCTACGTAAAATACCTTTTTCAATATTGTCTATGCTTTTCATTTCGAATGGGACATTCCATAGGTATTCTACAAGTCGGTAATCGCAAAATGGAACTCGTACTTCAAAGCCATTCATCATACTTGTGCGATCTTTTCGTTCTAGCATAAATGGCAAGAAACGTGTAATAAACATGTAAGACATTTGACGTTGCTTCATTTGCAGATCACTTTCACCTTCTAAAAAGGGAACCTCAGCAACTGCATCTTCAAATTTTTGTTTTTGATATTTTTCAGGGCTAATCTTCGCTTTAAAATCCTCTGATAAAATTTCTGTACTATACCATAAATTAACACTCCAAGGGAATATCTCTGCATCTAGAAACTTCTCTTGATGGAACCATGGATACCCTGAGAATACTTCATCTGCGGATTCGCCTGAAAGGGCAACTGTTGCGTCTTTCTTCATTTCCTTAAATAGCAAATAAAGAGACGTTTCTAGTTCTCCAACTCCAGGTAGATCACGCGCTCGCATTGGAGTTAATAAATACTCTATTAAACTATCTGATCCTAACTCTATAGAATGATGCTTTGTTCCTACATATTCAGCCACACGTTTCACCCAAGGTTCATCACGATCAAAACGAAGGAAGTCTTGCTCAAAGTCTTTTTCATCATTGATGAAATTCAGAGAATATGTATGAAGACGTTCCCCTTTATTCCCAAATTCGTTTCCTGCTAAACCTGTTAAACCACTGGAATCTAAACCTCCGGAAAGCATAGATACCACTGGTTTATCAGCAATTAACTGACGTTTAACCGTATCTTGTAAAATGGAGCGGATTGTCTCGACTGTTGTATCAATATCATCTACATGTTTTTTACTTTCAAGTTTCCAATACTGTGTCGTAGTCGAGCCATTAGAGGTAAACGTCATATAATGGCCAGCACGCACTTCATGTATATCCTTGAAAATAGCATGACCAGGAGTACGTGTTGGTCCAAGGCAGAATATTTCAGAAAGTCCTTCTTTATCTACCTCAGCATCTACAAGTGGATGCGAAAGTAAAACTTTTAACTCTGAACCAAAGAGAATTGCGCTTCCCCTTTGAGCAAAAAATAAAGGCTTCACACCTAGATGATCACGACCAAGCATCAATTTCCCAAATCTTTCATCCCAAATACCAAAAGCAAAAATCCCATTTAAGTGTTGAACACAATCTTCTTGCCATTCTAAGTAAGCGTGTAGTAATACCTCTGTATCCGACTTGGTCTGAAATTCATGACCTTTCTCCTCAAGTTCTTTACGTAATTCCTGATAATTATAAATCTCTCCATTGAACGTAAGGCCAATTGTATCATTTCCATCTTTATAGAGCATAGGTTGAAGGCCACCTTCAGGATCAATGACGATGAGACGTCGATGACCTAATGCCGCTCGTTTTGAAAACCAATGCCCCTCTGCGTCAGGTCCTCGGTGAATGATAGCATCTGTCATTTTTTTTAACGTTTCTTGTTCATGAGACAGGTCTTTAGACCAGTCTATCCACCCTGCAATTCCACACATAGTGTCTACCTTCTCTCAAATAGTATAGAAACCGACTAAAATCCAATATCAGTCGGTTTTCCGTAAAAAAAATCCGACTAAAAACATCTTTTAGTCATGTTTATATAATAAAATGAATTAAATAAAAAATCAAATAATTCACTCAAGAAAGAAATCACTGTCCCCTTTCACTTGAATTCTCATCGTCCGATTATAAAAATTATTACCTCAAACTTTCAACTTTATCCCTAGGTTATAAAGTTGCATTCTATTATAGTTATATACTAGAAATAAGAATGGTGTATGTTATTCTATAAGAAACAAATAGAGGACTTTCTATTAGGAGTTACAAAATTACAAATGAACTTATACAGTATGTAAAGGCCGAAAACTTCGCTAAATATATCAAGGATAGGGTGTAGACAATGATCAAATTAGAAAAAGAGAATAAAAAGATGAAAATCATTCAATCTGCCACAATACTGTTCTCTACGCGTGGTGTCCGTAACACGACGGTTGATGAAATTGCAAAGACAGCTAAAGTTGGTAAAGGTACTATTTATTATTACTATACAGATAAAACTGAAATATTATGCGACTGCTATATGCGTCATATTCAGCTTAAACGCTCACAATTATTTAATTTATATAAAGAAGAAAAAGATGTTTTACTTCGAATACAAAAAATTCTTCATTATATCAGCCTAGAATATCATCAAGATCCGTTTGTTTCTACACTCTTTCAAGAATATAAAGAGTACCATTCACCTGAAATTACAACTTGTTTTAAACAATCTGAAGAAGAAGCAATTAACATGATAAGTAATTTGCTCGAAAAAGGTTATCAGCAAGGAGCTTTGCATAAGGTCCCATTACCGCTTACAGCTTTTATGTTAGTACGAATGATTTTTAACTACGAACAGGATTATATAAAAGATGATAAAAGTGATACAGAATTTCTGCAGTTGCTAAAGCATATGCTTCTTAAAAACTAGTTTTAACAACAAAAAAATAATTGTGGTACAAATATATGAAGAAGAATGCGAATAATGGATGGTTTAATAAGCTCTTTTCAGTCTGGACAAACCTGCAATATATCCAACGCTTATGTAGGAATGACTGATAAAAGAACAACAGCGATTACAAGATCGAATTATAAGGAAAAAAAGAATGAATTGAACTACCCCCACTTTCACTTCGTTTAGAAGTGAGGGATTCCTAAGTAAAGAGTTCTATCGAACTCTAATTGATTAGGCTAACCCCGCAGTCCTTGCGGTTAGAAGCCTTATCGCTTCATTCTTTAGATTGATACTTGCGTTAATATCTCTATCATGATGTGTTTGACATGAAGGGCAAAACCATTTACGTAGGTTTAGATTTTTAACGTCTTTATTTTGATACCCACAACAAGAACATAATTGGCTGGAAGCAAATGTTTTCGATACGACAATGACTTGTTTGCCATACCATTTTGCTTTGTATTCTAACATGGATCGAAATTGCGACCAAGATACCTCACTAATTGCTTTTGCTAACTTATGATTCTTTAACATATTCGATACTTGCAAATCCTCTATACCGATAACATCGTGGTTTTTGATGATTTCAGTTGAAATTTTGTCCAAGTAATCTTTTCTAGCATTGGATATGTATTCATGAATTCTAGCTACCTTTACTCGTTGTTTATTCCAGCGAGAAGATCCTTTCATTCTTCTAGAAAGCACACGCTGTGCTTTCGCCAACTTATCTTCTAATGATCGGAAAAACTTCGGATTTTCATAGTGTGTTCCATCTGACAAAATAGCGAAATCTTTTAGTCCTACATCTATTCCAATGTAAGAACTTGTTTTCGGAAGTTCTTGTACTTCTGTTTCAACTAATAGTGACACAAAATATCTACCAGAAGGGTTCCGTCTAACCGTAGCATTTACAATACGCCCCTCTACTTCGCGACTTTTGGCAAATCGAACAAGGCCTAGTTTCGGCAACTTTATTTTGTTCCCTACAACGGCAATGTTTTCATTTGTTTGTTTTGTCGTATAAGATTGTACGTTGTTCTTCTTAGATTTAAAGCGCGGTGCGCTGTTTTGTTTTTTGAAAAAGCGTGTATAAGCATCCGCAAGGTTGCGAACAGACGACTGAATCGCAATACTATCCACTTCTTTTAGCCAAACAAGCTCTTTCTTTATGACAGGTAGTTTGGCAGAGCATGTACCATAGGTCAAGCCTTTTCCTGTCTCTTTGTATGCTTGATCCCATAAGGATAGGAAATAATTGAATACAAAGCGAGAACATCCAATCGTTTTGTTGATTAGAATTGCTTGTGCCTGATTTGGATAGATACGAAACTTATAGGCTTTATTCATCATTATTTGATTCACCTCCATTTCGGTATAAGACTATTATACACCAAACGTACATTCGATAGGTAGTCGAGTAACACTTTCTGTATGTCGAACAATTAAGATGGCTTCCTGCCATCCCTTGTTCGAAGCCAATTCATCTCCCACCTACTCACTGGGCTGTGACCCTTCACGCTCCTAGAGGAAGGAGTCTTCTTGGCTAAAATGATAAAGTATTCTGCTCGTAGTTAATACTTAGCAATATTAAAGAGAAATACCAATCATTTACTTGTGTAAATGATTGGTATTCTTTACGTTAGCCAATATAATTTTAATTTAAAACATGGTAAGCATTCTTCCTCATTCATCATTGCAAAAAAATAAAACGAGAAAGATTAGAATGCGAATTCAGGTGATGTTTTTATCATTTACTAATATTCGAGTTCACTTCAATGTGCTTAAGCTTTTTATTTTTTACTCTATTAGATATAGGGGCCTATCAATAATTTATTTAAATTAGATTATTTAGGCACCCTCTTCCGAATCCCACACTTCAATAATATCATTGCATTAATTTTCTTTCGGAAGTACAATTCTTTTATACAATTGAACTGTAATCAAGTAGTAAATTAAGTAAATCACTACGAAAATGACAAGTGGCAACCAAATTCGGAAATACGGATCAATCAAAAGCGGACCGAACATGTTCATACCAACTAATATATGAGCAATACCCACAATTGCCGGTACTAAGAATATGAAGAATAACTCTTTATAAATCGATTGTGTTAATACCCCCCGGCGGACACCAATTTTACGAAGCATTTGATAACGTGTGCTGTCTTTCGATGCGCCAGATAGAATTTTAAACATTAGGCAACTTGCCATCATTGCTAAGAACGCAATTCCAACGAAGAAGCCCATAAACATGAATCCACTGGCCATACCATGACTCAGATTATACATTTGATACGTACTACCTAATTCTTCCGCTTTCACATTTTTATATTTCGCTACCTGTAATTCATCAAGTTTTTTCCATTCTTTTAAATGTGCTCCAAAATCATCTGTTTTCCCAATAAACACAGTATTTTCTTTATCCTTCATACTATCGTATATGCTTTGGTCTATAATTTTTATTTCATGATCAGGATACATATAACTTGGCTGGATTGTGAAGAAAGCTTCTTTCCATTGTTTTGTTTTCGTATCATCGTTATACAGTTTATACAGTTGTTTTGGCAATTTAAATGCATCCTTAGGAAATTCCTCTGAAACTTTCATCATCTTCCTATTTTCACTATCTTGTGCTAAAGGACGATTTTTCTCTACATCTTCTTTTATATAATACACATACTGATCATCTACTTTGTAGCGATATTCAAACTTCTCTTGAAATAAGATTCCACTCAAAATTTTCTTTTCTTCCGCTGTTGGATTATGAACGACTGAATCGTAAACTTTTTCTTTATCAGTCGTCTTTAGAACGTTATTTTTAAATGCCATACCACACGCAATTCCACCAGCGCCAAGAGCCACTAGGATAGCTACCGTTGCAAGCACCCGTGTTAGGCTATTAATTCGGAAATTCAATTGTGCAAAAGTAAAAGCATTCAGCCCTTTTTCACGACGTTTTTTATTACTCTTTATCTTGTTAAGCATAACTGGGAGAAGTGATCCAAATAACATGTAAGTACCGACTGTTGCTGTGATTAATCCAATACCCATGAATTTAGGTACAGTTAATAGCTCTTTTCCCTGTAAATGCGCTATATGGATCAGTGATGCATACCCAATACCTAGCAAAATCAGACCAAGGAATGCAACTACACCTGTCATTTTTCCTTTTACAGCGATACGCTCTGTTTTTGCATCTGCATGTACAAGTTGTAATACAGAAATACGAGAGAACTTCATGCTATTCATGATTGCTGATACTATAAATAGTGCAAAGAAAAAGAGGCAAGTAACAGTCATAGATGGAATATAAAATGCTTTATAATCTTCACTAGAGAATTCCAACTGCTTCATTAATAACTGACCAATACCTTCTGCAAGCCCTGTACCAACTGCGATTCCAATTGCAAGAGATACGGCACCTATTACGATTGTTTCAATAAACATAAGTAAGGTAACTTTATACTTTTTTGCCCCTAACATCATGTACATACCAAATTCTTTTTGGCGAATTGATAATAAGAAAGAATTTGCATATAAAATATAGAAAAACGTTACAATCGCTAATAGAAAGGAACCGATTTGGAATGCAATTGCAACCGTATTAGCATGTGGATTGGATTCAAGGAACGCTTTATTTAGTGCTAATGTTTGAAACATATAAAAAGTTGAAATAGATACAATCAGACCAACAAGTAAGACAATGTAATCTTGCAACTTACTTTTTAGGCCTGACATGGAAAGCTTAAATAACATGATTGAACTTCCTTCCTTACGCTTTTTGTGTACCTAAGTTTGCAAGCACGTCTAAAATTTCTTTATAGAACTCTTCACGTGTACTACCGCGATAAATTTCTTTATATAGCTCACCATCTTGAATGAATAAAATACGTTGACAGTAACTTGCGCTGTAAGGATCATGCGTAACCATCATAATGGATACACCTTGCTCTTTATTTAAGCTTGTCATGGCATCAAGTAAACTCGTTGCATTTTTAGAATCTAGAGCTCCAGTCGGCTCGTCTCCCAAAATAATTGCTGGTTCATGAACTAACGCACGTGCTGCTGCGGAACGTTGCTTTTGTCCACCAGATACTTCAGAAGGATATTTTTGAAGTATCGCTGTAATCCCTAACATATCAGCTACTTTTTCTACTTTCGGTCCAATATTACGTGATGGAACACCTTGAAGAGAAAGCGGAAGTGCAATATTTTCATAAATAGATAAATTCTCCAATAAATTGAAATCTTGGAAAATGAATCCTAACTTTTGTGAACGGAAATCAGAAAGTTCACCTTGCTTCATTCTCGTAATATCCGTTCCTGCAATTTCAACAACGCCGCCTGTCGCTTTATCTAACGTTGAAATTACATTTAATAATGTTGTTTTACCAGAACCAGAAGGCCCCATAATACCAACAAACTCTCCCTCTTGAATTGAGAATGATACACCTTTTAATGCGTGTGATTGATTCTCACCTTTTTTACCGTACAATTTTTGAATGTTCTTTACATCTACAACCGGTTTTATCATTTATATCCTCCTACATTTTTTTATTTCATTACAATAAGCTACTAAATTTGTTTACTACTAACAAAATAGACATGTTACCTCCACCCTTAAGCTACAATGAAATCTTTCCTTTTATCTTCTTCACTCACCTCATCACTTTGAATACACCCATGATAAACTATGAAAATTAGGAAACACCCCGTAAAATCCTTAAGATTTCTTAAGTTTTAAAAAAAGCTTATGGAACCTGTAGTTCCATAAGCTTTCTATCTAATTGGATGTTCAACAATAAAAGACATCCAACCATCTTTATATTCTGCATGTATATTACCATGATGAAGTTCAACAATTCTTTTTGAAATAGCAAGTCCCAGTCCATTTCCCTGATCACCTTTTCTTGCCTTGTCCCCCCTGAAAAACCTTTCAAACAATTTATTTGGATCGCTAACAGGCGGTCTCTCAACTTTATTTGATACTTTCAAAATTGCCTTGTTACCTATTAGTTCAAGACATATAGATAATTCGGATGGTTTCATGCTGTACTTTATCGCATTCATAAACAGATTTTCATAAACACGTACCATTTTTTCTACGTCTATGAAAATAGGTATTGTTTCTTCCGTTATTGATTTTTGAACGATTAGACCCTCCTTTTCAAATATAGGAATGTATTCTCCAACTATTTGTTCTAACAAACCTGATAAATCAACTTCATTAAGGTTTAACTTAACATCGATGCCTGATAAACGGGTATATTCAAACAGTTCATCAATTAAATATTTCAATCTCTTTGATTTTAAATAAGTGGTTTCAAGGTATTCCTGTAATTGTGTGTTACTTTCGTATTGTCCTCTTTTTAATAAATCTATATAACCAATAATAGATGTCAATGGTGTGCGTAAGTCATGAGATATGTTAGTTATGAGTTCATTTTTTGTACGTTCTAATCGTCTTTCCTGTTCAAATGTATTTTCCAATTCCTTGGACATATAGTTGATATTTTGAACAAGTTGGGTCAATTCGTCCTTCCCCTTAATCCCAATGGTCAAACCCAGTTTTCCATTGGCAATATCATTCACATTATCAGAAATGAGCTTCAAATATGCTATTTTCTTTCGGACCAATATCAAAAAAATCACTATAAAGTTAAAAATTGCGAACGAGAATAAGAATAACAATGATAAATTGAATTCAAACATACCAAACTCTTCGTGTTTTTTAAATAATGGATCTATGACGTATAGCACCATAAGGATTGTTAAACCAAATGAAACAAAAAAACTAACTGCAACAGCACCAAGAAGTTTTATAATGATCTTATTTCTGAAACTAACATTCTTCATATTTTATACCCAATTCCCCAGACAGTTTTAATATAAATAGGATGTTTAGAATCCTCTTCAATTTTGTCTCTTATTTTTGTAATATGCACCATGACGGTATTATCTGATTTATAAAAAACTTCTTTCCAAACTGCTTCATATATTTTTGCTACACTCAGGACAATCCCTTTGTTGCGGGCGAGTAGTTCGAGAATAGCAAACTCTTTTGGAGTTAACCTTGTTTCTTTTCCCCTTACCCATACTTGACGAGTATCTGTATTCACGGTCAAGTCACCAATTTCTAGAATACTTTTATTATGTTCTATGGCCGTATTGTATTTTTTAAACCTTCTTAATTGGGATTTTACCCTAGCAATTAATTCTAGTGGGTTAAACGGTTTTGATAAATAATCGTCTGCACCAGAGGCTAGGCCCTGAATTTTGTCTATATCCTCAGATTTTGCAGATAGCATAATGATAGGCATATTGCGATCTTCCCTAATTTTCATACATGCTTCAATGCCATCCATATTCGGCATCATAATATCTAAAATAATCAAATCAAATTCCTTTTCTTCTAACAGTTGTAAAGCTTCTATAGCATCTTCTGCCTTTTGAGTTTTTAGGCCTTCATTTTCAAGATATACAGAGATAAGATTTCTAATGTCTTTATCATCATCAACAATAAGAATATTTGACTCCATATGATTCCTCCACATTTTTTTCGTATTGAAAAACTACAGACATAAGCAGTTGAAACATTTCTATCTTCTCTTTTTTATAAACTTGCAAACGGAAGATATGAAATAACATAATAGATACAAGTAATATCGTTTCCCCCTAATTTAATGTTCAATATTTACTGCTGAACCATCTACAATACATGAGTTTCCTTTTGCTTTTAATTAATTTTCCCGTGAATACACCTGTACTTAGTCCATATTTGACAATATAATTTACTTTTTTTCAAATCAGCTTCTTCAATCAATTTGTCTCCAAGAAACCTTGAACTCGGAAGAGGCTACACCAACTAATTTTTAGTTCATTATATACAAAAATAAGAAAGCGAATTGTTTTCATGTTTAATTACCCCACTGGTTTGAATTCATAATTATACTCTAGAGTCCAAACCTTAAGAAAAAAGGGCAAAAGTTCTTAAGAATTCTTAAGCTTTATACAACAGTTTGTTCAGAAGAATATATGGCTACTCTTGAAATATTCACTATTAGCTTCTCATTTTGACACTCCCACGGCTAAAGCCGCAAGTCCTATAACTTACGGTGTAACGGATGGGATTCTTGAATGACTAAGCATTCGCAGTCCATTTCTGTTTTGAACAGCCTTCAAGATGAGGGTGTGCCATCCCCCCTCCTAAGACAGACCTTATAGGTTCTTAGGCTGATTGACTATTACCGCCAATCACAGTTGCGTAGCGAATATTCATCGCCCCAACGATATCAAGATGTTTCTCAAACCCACATTGGCACTTGTATTTTCTGTCTTGCGCCTTGTTTTTTCCAGAACATTTCGGACATGTTTGACTTGTATAAGAAGGGTTCACATATTCAACCTTTATGCCAACTAATGTCGCTTTGTACTCGATGAATTGTGCTAAACGATGGAATGACCAAGTGTGTAGATTTTTTTCGTTTTTACGGCTTGTTCGTGCCGTCTGTCTAATGTTCGTTAGTTGCTCTAATCGAATGACAGAAATATTATTATCCGTTGCAAAATCAACGATTCCACGACTTACTTTGTGGTCTTGGTCTTGCATCCATCTTTTTAATTTCAAATACTAGCGAAGAAAAGTTAGAGAAAATAATTCTCTAACTTTTCTTGTATACATAACTTTATTTTAAGAAAGTAAAAAACTTGTCTCCCAATTATATGAGATTAAAATCTAAACGATTAAAACTAATGAAATAGATCTTTTTAATTACATACTTAATTTATTTTTTAATGTCCAATATTTTTCTCCATTAGCTTCAAAAGAGAATTCTACCCATCCATTCGGATCTTCACGATAAATAAAGATGGTTGTTCCAGGAGTTACTGTACCAACTTTATTCTCCTCGACAGCTACATCTGGTCTACTTTTAATTTTTAAATTAAATGGATAAGGTACCTGGTAGTAAGCAGCTGATGATACAACATTTGAGCTTGAACCGTCTGCATACATTTTATATGGAATTTCATTCGATAACGCGTCGACATCTAATGTTTCAGGATTCTTTGGTAATTTTTTTGCATATGTATAGTCTTCTACATGAAAAGGTTTAATACGTTCCATAATACCCGCAATTTTCTTAGCCCAGCCTTTATCTGATGCATATTTCACATTCATGCCAGTTAATGTTGGGCCGTTATAATACATACCACTTTCTTCTAAATATCTTTCTCGTACATAATTAGCGTTATAAGCAATGCTATCGCCGTAGCTTGGTAAATATTTTGCATATTTAAACGGATCTCCATCATATGCACGTAGACCGAATAGATTATGTTTTTGATATGCGATTTCTGATTTTCCGTATCCAGATTCTAAAATCGCATGCGCTGCTAAATAATGAGCACTCACGCCATATTGATTTTGCGCATTGATAAAATCTTGCCCATGTCCAACTAAAGGACTATCCGAGTGATATTTCGCAATAAAACTATCAATCTCTTGAGCTGTAATTTTCGAAGCCACTGTTAAATTTAAATCTTCATATGAGGTAGCAGTAATAACCTCTTTTTCATCGTTTAAATTTTGTTGTAACATATCTGTTTTTGCAGTAAGTTGAGCAGCTTCAGCACGTGTTATAAATCTATTTGGTTGCCAACCGTTCTCGGTACCATTAGAAATTTTTAAATCTATTAAAATATTGGCATATTTTTCTCCCCAATGACCTTTTAAATCTTCAAATCTAACCTGCTCGTTATGATTTGCTGTGCTTTGTAGTTTATATGCATTTACTAGCATCGTAGCCATAGCAGCACGAGTTACTTTTCCGGATGGATTAAAGATTCCGTTACCTTCCCCTTTAACAATACCAGCTTTTTCAGCAGCAGCAATATAAGCAGTAGCCCAGTGATTTTGTGAATCTGTAAAAGATGGTTTTGCATTAGGATCAATTTGTATACCTAAAACTTTTGTCATAATTTTTGTAGCCGAAGCTCTGTCTAATGAGTCACTCGAACCAAAAGTTCCATCTGGATAACCATTCAATACCTGTTTATCAACTAAATAGTTAACGGACTTATCAGCCCATGTAGGAACGTCAGGGAATTTATGAGTATCTGCTAAAACATTTGAAGAATAGGATAATATAGCTCCTGCAAGGATACCTGTTGCAATTAATTTGTGCTTCATTAAAATAAACACCTCTACCATTGTATTTATCAAATTGAGATTTTCTATTTTTATATTTACATGTTTGTCATAATAATGAAATCGTATTATAATGTATTCAATTTGATGTAACGAGTATAGTTACTTATATACACAAGTGTCAATGAATGTCTTTTGCAAAAATGTATAATATTTACATATTTTCGAATTTCCCCTGATCTTATAATTGACTTATGCATATGGTAGATTTAATAGTTAAATTTCTTTTCGATAGTGTAAGTTTCTTGAATTTAATTATTTTTTACTCTATTAGATATAGGGGCATCTTATTAGATTATTTAGTCCCCCTCTTCCGAATCCCATACTTCAATAAATTCAAAACCTTTTAATTCACTTTGTTCAATAAGAGCCTTCAACTCGTCTGAAATAAAGACAACCGTCGGATGAATTTTTCCATTTATGTAAACTTTAAAAATCATTTCATTTTGAACTATATTAAAATCAAATGCGAACTTTTCACAGCCTACTATAAGGCCTGTAATCAGTTTTTTAAAGATTGCTTTATCACCATCAATCGCATCTAGTACATTCAACACGTGGACCAAGTAATATACCTCACTAGTTGAATTGCGTAAGAGTGGTAAAAATTCAACATTATCACCTATTAAAGGTTCAAGTACTTGCTTGGCTTTTTCACTAATCATTGGAGCACCAGTTCCTCCCCAAAATTTAGGGAAATCACTATGAATATCTCCTTCAATACACTCTATATATATATTTCCCCATGAATTTGCTAAATGAGTTACTGAATTTATTTTTCCATCAATATATTTTTTGTGATCTTCTTCAAAATTTAATAACTGGAAAGACTCATAGTTATCTAATACACTCTTTAATACCCATATTTTCATGCTTATTCCCCTTAACTATTCTTTTATCTTCTAAAGTAAAATAGAATATTACGTAACAAAAAATCGTTTACTACTATTTACTTTGTGATTCTAAAATATATCTTGAATATAAATTACCATCACTTTCTATACTTATTCATAATAAAAAGCTTATACAAGTGCATAAGCTTCTTATTTTTTACTCTATTAGATATGGATTCACATTACTAATCTAATTAAATTAGATTAAATTTCTTTACGCACCCTCTTCTGAATCCCACACTTCAGTAAATTGAAAACCTTTTAATTCACTGTCTAAAATTGCATTTTTGAATTGATCTGATACTAAAAGATAGTTAGGATGTACCTTCCCATTTATATTCAATTTAAAAATCGGTTCGTGCTGGACAACATAAGGAATAAATACAAATTTTTTACATCCTATTATTAAACCTGAACTTAACTTATCAAAGATTGTTTTATTAGTATCAAGTGCTTCCAACACCCTTAAAACATGCATAGCATAGTATTTTTTGTTTGTTTGTTTATGAATTAATGGTAAAAATTCAATATTATCTCCTACTATAGGTTCTAAAACATTCTTGGCTTTTTCACTAATTATTTGTACACCAGACTTTCCCCAAAAAATAGGAGAATCGCTTGATTTCCCTTCATCTGTTACCTCAATAAACTTAGGCGTCCACGAATCTGACAAACTTACCATAGAATTAAAACCAGTTTTAAAATATTTTTTATCCTCTTCATAGTTCAATAATTGAAAGGTTTCATAATCATCAGTCGAGCTTTTTAATTGCCAAATCTTCATATATATTCTCCTTTATTATTGCCATTTATATAGTTATTTCTTGGGTTCATTTAATCGCAAATTACCCTCTAATAAATCTCTTCTTATCCCATGTAACACTTCAGCTATATCAGCTTGAGTACCACCCATTTCTATAACAGAATTCAATCTTTCTGTTACTTCTCTTATATACTCTTTTGAGTGGCTACCTATATGTAAAACTTCAGTAGTTACATAATCATTTATTTTATATGGTAAAAACACCCCATTGACCGCAGCATCATAACTTATCCCTATCTCTTGTAATAATTCCTGAGCTTCCACAGCCCTAATATCATTCCAAGGTACTATGTGATGTGCCGCATTAGGATATGGAGGTGTGTCAACTCCTGCATCTTTAAGTTCTGCACGTAATTTTTGAGATGCTGTATAAGAATCAGGATATTCGTTTTTCACCTCTACTCTATCAAGAACCTTATCTGCATATTCCTGAATTACTTCTTGAACATCTTTAACTTTACTTCTTCCACTAGTTTTGGAAAACATAAATGTTTCACGAGCTTTGCGTAAAACTTCAAATGTTTTTATTTGATTGCTTCCAAATCCACTTGCACCTGCAAATGCCAACCGATCCGTCAGTGGCAATTTATTTACGAAAGAAGACATTCCTGTAGAGAATTTTGCTCCTTTTGCTAATGTAGTGACTTTACTTATCCCCTTATCACCAATAAGTCCAATTTGTGTAAAAGCATAACTTCCCCACTTAGCACGACTTTCAGCGTCTCCATTTATTACATCATTAATAAACGAATCTGATAATGTGTTCCACATAGCAGGTAAGGTTTCATTTAAATGCGTAAAAGCGTACCCCATGTTCTCCCATGTTTCCCATTTACCAAGTGCCACAACACCATCTATTGTATCTTCAACTGCTTGACCCGTACCTTCTAAAATACCATCTATAATTTTTTCAGAAGTAGATTTTTCAGGAGGTTTCTTGCACACCGCTCCCTCTTCCATTGATCCTTCCTTTAAAAGATTATCAACTTGACGTTTTCTTTCATCAGCAATTTCTTGGATCGAAACGGTCCAATCCATATTTAATCCTTGTGTACTAAACGTACCACTTACAGGACTAAATCCTTTTCCACTTTGGACTTCAGCAAGGCCGGCAGTAAGGCTAGCTACAAGTTGAAGAGCTGTGTGGTAGTTATTACTGGACGTATAGTTAAATTCATATAGATGCTCTAATTTTTCTTGCAGTTTTTTTCTCATCTCGACTAAAACAATAACCATGGCATCTATTCCAGGCAATACTGTAGCAATACTAATCGCTTCTATACTTGCGACCATTCGATTAATTTCTTGAATTTGCTCTCTTATTTCTTGTTCGATGACATCTGTGGAAGCAACTTGTGATTGAAAATCGCTTGGAAACGCATCATTTTGATGAATCAATTCCTCACATAAATAAATAATTCCTTGTGCTAAAGGACGAAAAGTTTGGACAAAAAATATTTTTGCACTACTATATGTTTGTCCTTGCAAAACCGTATCAGTTGCAAAGGTATCAATTGATTGGATTGCTTGCTCCATAGCTTGGATAGTAGCGACACATACAGCATTCATGCTTTGGGTCTGATTTTGTACTTCCCCTAAATACATATTTAAACTCATACTTTGTCCTCCCTTTTTAATCGCTGTTGCCGATAGGTAAGGTCGGTTTCTAAATCAATAAGATTACGTCTTTCTTTAAGTAATGTTTCTTTTTGATTTTCCAATTCCAATGTTAATTTCCGCTCAATATTTTGCGACTCTTGAAGCTTATTCATAAAAAAATGAGAAACATCTTTATCACCATGCCATGTTTCTAAAATCCTATTAAATAAACGATTATTTCGATTTCTCAATTCGTGAAAGTCCATTTCTGCTTGTCTCTGGATTTGAATCTCTGTTTGATTTCGATCCTGTTTTTCAAATACTATCCGTAATTCATGATTAAATTCATTTATTTGCTTTTCCACATCTTGACTCATCTTATTCTTCCTACCCTTCTCCCTTTACCGTAGGTTGCCACATTAGCGAAATGTCTTTTGTAGTTCGTTATCCATTCTTTCAAAATCCTTAGCTACTAAATGAATATTATCAATTGCTTGTTGAAAGGCCTCACAAAATTGTCTAGTTAAATCTAGCATTTATTGATTCACTTCTTGCGCCTGAGCATTAACAGATAGTGTAGTACGGCTCGCCTTTGTTATAGAACGATTTGTCGCACCTTGAATTGTATCCGATGCATTTTTCATTTGTGTAGCAATTTGTGTAGCTGTTTGAAAATTACTTTGAAAGTTTCCCATCATTTAAACCCCTTCTAGTTCCAAAATCATCAAGAAAATTATACCATGTAAGAATATTTCAATGTATCAAATATTTCTAGTAAGGAATTGATAGCTCTTAATGATAAGAATGAAGCTTTTCTTACCGAATTTCAATTAAGGATCGCTTCAACAGATGTAGTTGAACTAGAACTATTAGAACAAATTGAAGAGATTAACCGAATCAGAACAAATACTGAAGTTACAAAGCAAGTTATTCCACTAGCAGGTATGGGTGCAATGAGGAACAAATATTTTTATGGAGTTTGGTTTAGGATGGATTGGAGATAAAGGAGCAGGCAAAATTGGAAAAGTAACTTCCCTTGGAGACTCTGTAAAGTTAACGAAATTTTCAGGTGATACACCTTATATTTCAAGCCACTTACCATTAAAAGATCGATTTGCTTTTGCTGGTGGAGATGGTTTGCGCTCTAGATTTGACACACCAAACTTTAAACAAGCTGAAGAAAAATGCTCTACCTATTAATTTGCTAGTAGTGGAAGAATTAATAGTAGCAGAACTAATGATGGCAATGTTCCGTATAGTTTTGATTCATCACTTATGGAGCACCTTTTTCATGGGGACTAAAAGCTGTTGGATATCACCATGAAAGTATGATGGGTGGAGGAGAAATAGTTAGAATTACCCATGCACCAAATTCTGCGGGAGTATATAGAGCAAAAGTAAAAGTAGACGGTGAAACAAAAAATGCGCTTTCTTCATTTTTCCCTAAGGATTGGGATAGAGTACAGGTACTTGAGTCTATCAAAGAAGCATACGATAATAAGATTCAAGTCGATACAGTTAGATATGTAGGACAAACATCCCACGGATTTAAAGTAGAAATGATTATACAAAATAATGAGATAATAACAGCATATCCTGTTTATACTAGGAGGTAAAAAATGAAATATACATACGAATTTTATCGTGATGGACTTGGCGGATTAAGAATACGTTTGCCAAAAGAAATTTCTATAATTTCTCATTTCTTGGAAGATATTTTAGATGATGAAGCAGCTGAGTATATACAAATTTTAGATAATGTAGTAGACCAAAAAGTTCCGCAATATGAAATAGAAGGGAACGTAGCAGCAGTCTACATTGAACCTAATTACACCAGTGCTATTAACTTATTTATGAGTGCTCCAAATAACCAATGTAAAATTGAGACCTCTGAATTTAGAAAACTACTTGTGTTGTGGCGAGATACAGTGGTAGCAGAAGGGAAAGATATAGAAGTATAAAAGAAAACTACCTTCTGTGATATTTAGATCATAGATGCTAAACTTAATAAAATCAAAGGTAGGAATATATTAAATATATTTCTACCTTTTTATTATGTGGCGAGACTCCACATCCATTAACTTAAAAATTTTTTATTTAACAGGAATTGTACTTGCAGGAATATAAAAGATTTTACAATTAAGATGCTGCACTTAATATTGTTAACAATTATTTTTGCTTATCCCTCATTAAATGTAAACTACCACCCTTAACCTCCCATGTTTTTCCGGTAAAAGAATAAAATGTTAAAAACAGTTTTAAAATGAGTTTCTTTTTCACCTTGTAAGCTGTAGAGCTTTCATATATTCCCCTTTTCTTTCAAGGGCCTTTTTTGCATCCTCAGCCGTTAATGCAAAATCTACTGCAATGTTCTGTAATAACTCCTTATTAGCTTACCTGAAGAAATCTCTTAGTTGTTGATTTGCTAACCTTTCTTGTTTACTATCAATCAATAAAAAAAGATTTTTTTGTTCAAGGGCTACTTTACAATCTTCAGTTGATGGATGTGTGAACGTACCCCCTACTAATATTCTTGCTTTTAAACCATTACTACTGTATTATATTTACGTAGTAATATAAGGATTATGGTATATAAAAAAGGAATCAAATCTATCAGTAAGATTTAAATCCTTTTCCAAGGCAAAAAGATTTTGCCAAAATCTAATATAATTTATGCTTGTCTTTTTAATATGTATCTAGTAAAAACATATTTTTTTATCAATAGAATTCTGTTTTCAATGCTAGGAATTAGTGTTCTAAACAAGGAACCATACAAAGTGATCTGAAAAACCTGAGAGTTATTGTATGTAGTTTGCTCATCTCCAGGTACTACATACAATAAAAGAGCCTTACATCTCTAGGCAAGACTCTACTAGTTTAGTTGTATAATATTTACATGATAACTAAGAAACAGAAAACATATAACACCAAATAGCAGCACCCTATTACTCCTCCTACGGCTAATACCTGCTTAACCCAACTCTTAAATTTTTGATTTCTGTAAATCGCTTGCACTCTTTCCATATTTCCTCCTATTAAGTAGAACCCTTAAAGACTCTCCCCCCGCTATAGTACCATTAAAAAATGAATAATAGAGATCTAATGTATAAGTATGCAATATTGCATACAAAAATGTATTGTTATAATTGTAAGCGCTTACTATAATGAGATTATAAAGATTTATCACATCTTAATACGAAAAAAGAGGAGAGAATAATATGGAAATCGCAATGGCAGTTTTAAAATTTATAGGTGGAGCAATCCCATTAATTCAAGAACTTCTAAAAGCATTTATGTAAATTCACTATTTAGCAATTATTTATAAAAATTATCATACAAATGATCTGTATATCAAAAATGAATTGATTTACAGATCATTTGCGTGAGCAAGTTCACCTTTAACATGACTAAGGGACTTTTTTAATTTTTAAATACTTAAGGTTACGCCACATTAACATCAAGTTAGCAAAACAAAAAGAAAAATACGCCACCCTTCCTATAATTCTACAAATGGAATAGCATATTTTTCATTTTTGGGACCTTAAAAAACTTTAACTTGATGGTGATGGGGTAACAATTCTGATTTAGAGATAAGATCAGTTTATACAAAGATTACCCACCGATATGTGGAAGATGAAGAATACACTTGCGAAATTGAAACGATTGAATTAAAGGACTTGATGTTAGTGTGGTTAACAGAATATGAAAATCACTTAAAAAATCGTAATCTTAACTAAAAAACACCAAGACTGCCCCTCTCCTCTCTAGGGCCATCTTGGTGTTTTTTACGTTCACATACAAATTATTATTTGTACTGTTACATGGGTTCTTTATTAAATGATATACGTCTACTTTACCATCGATAAGCAATGACTAATGTCTCCCATTTAATCGTACTGATTACCTATACGAGGTTTTAAAGGAACCATCTTGACTAAAATGATAAAACAAGAAATCGAAATGAGCCCCTTTTTTATTTTGTAATCTGTAAAGCTTCCATTTTAGGCATCATAATATCAACAATAGCTAAATCAATATGATTTTCTTCTAGACACTTTAAGGCAACTTCACCATTTGAAGCCTCTACAACAAAAAAATTTTCCATTTCTAAAAAAAGCTTTAAAAGATCAATAATATCTTTGTCATCATCAACAATTAATATATTTTTTTTCATACTCTCCCTCTCATCAGCCGGAATTTTCAAAAATCATTTTAAGGTTATTGTAAGGTAAATGAAAGTGATACGAAAGACTAACCGTTTAATATACGGGTATGAATTAAAAAAGGAGGCATTATCACATGAAAAAATTTGTTGGAATTGCGTTAGCAGCTACCATTGGAATTGGAGGTTTAGGAACTTTTGCTACTACTAAAACTCACGCAGCAGTAAACAATCAAGAATCAAAAAAATCGGTTTATCAAGTATCTGACGTGCAAGGTGAATTTATGCACATTAAAGTGGGGAAACCTTGGTCAATGACGCCAAGCGGAAAACAATACAAATATGTCTTATTTAGTGAAAACAAAATTTATGTAAATCCTAAAACTGGTGTAGTAACAGCATATGAAGAAGGAGCGGTTGAAGGCAGAGTACTCGATAAAAATGGAAATGTTGTTGCTATTTGGTATATCACGGCTTATAAATAGTGAAGGGTTAATTTTAAAAGGTCGAAAAGAGCATCTTTAAGTTTATTATGAGAGTATTAAAAGAATTTCAATACTTGTAATTACCCTAAAATAAAAAAACTTATCTTTTAACACGAAATGATAAGCTTTTTTATTATTCTTTTCATTTTTTGTTTTCGGAAGTATTTCTTTAAGTTGATAGTAATGCGGTGTTATTCCATCACTATCTACAACTATATAGTATCCCAAAACGTAAACAACGGATTGCATTTATATAATTAGGTTTTGGAGAATTGATAATTTTGTTTAGGGATACTTTACGATTTTAACTTGAATGACATATAGTGTTATTTTTAGCATTCTAAATAATCGGGTTCAATGTATTTTTCTGTTTCAGGAGAGCTTTTAATTTCTATAGGGTATTTCTTAAAAGCTACAACAGTAATCCTATCTTCTTGAACTAAACTTCTGGATTCATTTATAGAAGAGAAACCTGTTCGCGTTAAAAAATTGTATAAAGAGGATTTTGTCATCCAAAAACTAGTAACGTTATCTAATGACGCCCATTTTGATTTTAAACGTTCTTCTATTGATGAGTTAGCAGAGTGTTCTAGCATTGTGTGTCCCTTATATTCATAATTTTTATAAAGTACTGATACATTAGGAGTACAAGTGATATGAGTATCAATTATTACAAACCTTTTGCATACTTCATACACTTTTTCTAAAAAGGGGAATACATCTGGGCAGTCTAAGTGATATAAAATACCAGAGCATAAAACAATATCAAATTGACCATATTTTTCAGCACTTAAATTTCTTACATCATCTTGATAAAAAGTTAAGTTTTCCAACCTTAATAAATCTTTAGCGAATATAGCTTTTTGTATGTTTGATTCTCTTCCTTCTATCCCTACAACAGTTGCTCCTTGCATAGCAAACTCAATAGCGTAATGCCCCTCTAAACAAGCTAAATCTAAGATTCGAAGATTTTTAAAATCACATTGTGTGATATCTTGAATCATTGTCACAATTTTTTTTAATGCAGGATTTGGTTGTCGAATATCTCTTGTATATAGAGTATCCGTTAATTTAATATCATAAGCGGTCCATTCACCATATTTACGAATAATGTTTTCTTTTTCGAGAACAAAATCTTTCATGATACAATTCGCCACCTTTAGCATAATATTATGTGTAATATATACCTTAATAAGATCAATATATGTGTGTATAACTTGTATTTAGACGAAGGTAAACATTTTAAAGCTTCTCACTTTATCATGTGGTACGTCCACGATTCCTTCTTTTTGGGAGCCACTCGCAAATTTAGAACAATATGCAGCTCAAATAGTCAACTAATTAAACTACCTATTCATCTCATCTATCTAAATTATAGAAAATCTTATTATATTCATTTTTAGCCATAGCCAGTGCAAATGTCATAATGATAAGTGGGACACCACATTGCTATCAAGCTAAGCAAACAAAATACTCCTTAAATTGAACTACCCCCACTTTCACTTCGTTTAGAAGTGAGGGATTCCTAAGTAAAGAGTTCTAACGAACTCTAATTGATTAGGCTAACCCCGCAGTCCTTTCGGTTAGAAGCCTTATCGCTTCATTCTTTAGATTGATACTTGCGTTAATATCCCTATCATGGTGTGTACAACAAGAAGGACAGTCCCATTCACGTAGGTTTAGATTTTTAACGTCTTTATTTTGATATCCACAACAAGAACATAATTGGCTGGAAGCAAATGTTTTCGATACGACAATGACTTGTTTGCCATACCATTTTGCTTTGTATTCTAACATGGATCGAAATTGTGACCAAGATACCTCACTAATTACTTTTGCTAACTTATGATTCTTTAACATATTCAATACTTGCAAATCCTCTATACCGATAACATCGTGGTTTTTGATGATTTCAGTTGAAATTTTGTCCAAGTAATCTTTTCTAGTATTTGATATGTATTCATGAATTCTAGCTACCTTTACTCGTTGTTTATTCCAGCGAGAAGATCCTTTCATTCTTCTAGAAAGCACACGCTGTGCTTTCGCCAACTTATCTTCTAATGATCGGAAAAACTTCGGATTTTCATAGTGTGTTCCATCTGACAAAATAGCGAAATCTTTTAGTCCTACATCTATTCCAATGTAAGAATCTGTTTTCGGAAGTTCTTGTACTTCTGTTTCAACTAATAGTGACACAAAATATCTACCAGAAGGGTTCCGTCTAACTGTAGCATTGACAATACCCCCCTCTACTTCGCGACTTTTGGCCAATCGAACAAGGCCTAGTTTTGGCAACTTTATTTTGTTCCCTACAACGGCAATGTTTTCATTTGTTTGTTTTGTGGTATAAGATTGTACGTTGTTCTTCTTAGATTTAAAGTGCGGTGCGCTGTTTTGTTTTTTGAAAAAGCGTGTATACGCATCCGCAAGGTTGCGAACAGACGACTGAATCGCAATACTATCCACTTCTTTTAGCCAAACAAATTCTTTCTTCATGGCAGGAAGTTTGGCAGAGCATGTACCATATGTTAAACCTTTCCCAGTTTCTTTATATGCGTGATCCCATAGGGATAGGAAATGATTGAATACAAAGCGAGAACAACCTATCGTTTTGTTAATTAGAATTGCTTGTGCTTGATTTGGATAGATACGAAACTTATAGGCTTTATTAATTATCATTTGATTCACTTCCATTTCGGTATATGACTATTATATACCAAACGTACATTCGATGGATAGTGAAGTAACACTTTATGTATGTCGAACAATTAAGATGGCTTCTTGCCATCCCTTGTTCGAAGCCAATTCATCTCCCACCTACTCACTTCGCGTTCCTTGAGGAAGGAGTCTTCTTGGCTAAAATGATAAAAGCCTTCCTAATTATAGGAAGGCAACGTTCTAAAATGAAAACCTATATTTGATTACTAATTAAATTACCTCAAACTGATAATATACACTTTTCCCATTCTCCCTAGTTACTTTAATTTCAGCAAATCCTTTACCAATGACATCCATTCTAACCTTTCCATTGCCCTGTACTGTATATTTGACAACTTTTTCTCCATCTATTGTTGTATGCTTTGCTGCAACTCCATCTTCTGTTCTAGATTGACCAACACGCCAACAGTCACTGCACTTTTTTGTGCTCTTAGATATCATTTCATTTTTTACATGTACGCTGTTAGTAGATGCATCAGCAATACCATTTGTACTCAACAAAATTATGGAAGTTACTAAACCTATTCCCAGTTTCTTTAACATTATTTCATCCCTCCTGTGATAATTCATAATTTTATATTAAACTGAGATTCTTTCAGGTAACTTTCATTTACCTTACAATAACCTTAAATCCCTTTCTGTAGATATCGAATTCTTTGGAAGAAAGAATTCACATTGTTTATATTGATTTTTTAAACATGGCCATGTGGATTGCCCCTACATTATTAGCTATATGTACCTTTCAGTTCATTTTCTGCTATTAGTTCATGTGTTAAATAGATCAAATACATAATGACTGAGAGAATTAGATAACTAGCAGTTTTACCTTTATCAGCAATTAAATGCCTTGCTTCGACTAGAATCACTTTTATTATTAACAAAATCTCACTAGCTCAAATGTAATAACTTATGAGTATAAGAATATTTTCTGAGCTTTAATATAATGTAAAATTAGTAAGAAACTTATTTCATGAAAAAATGTTAACTATTAAAGAATTAGAAGTGATTATATGAATAAATTATTACTATCGTGTTTATTAGCTATATTCTGTCTAAATATCGCAGGATGTTCTAATGATATGACTATACTAAAGGATAGTTCTAAACCTTCAACACCTACGAAGGCGAAATGCATTAACAAAGCTTGGTACAAAAAACCTATGCCATGTAATAGGTTATGCTAAAGATCATAAGGCGAATATGAATGTATATAGTAAACAACATATAAAAACATTGTAATTAATTGTTGTAAATCTACCTAAAAAGACTATCAATAATGAAGTGCACCCCAATTGTTAGACACATAACTAACAATTGGAGGTGCATTTTTTATGGCTAAATTTTCTTCAAAAGATAAAATACAAGCAGTAAAACGATATCTAGAAGGTACGGAAGGCGGAAAAACCATTGCTAATTCTATAGGGGTTCATCCTAGAGAACTTTATCAATGGATTAAACGGTTTGAATTTTCAGGGGAAAAGGCGTTTGAAAAACGCTATACAACTTACCCTCTCGAGTATAAACTAGATGTAATTCATTATATGAATGAAAATGGGACATCTCTGAGAGAAACAGCTGCTTTTTTTAATATTCCTTCTTGCGAAACACTCCGAAAATGGAAAGTAGCTTATGAAACAGAAGGATTAGATGCCCTAAAATCAAAGAAAAAGGGGCGTCTAACCATGGCCAAAGAAAAAGCTAAGCTCCAACATTTAAAACAAAACGAAGTATTTCTTGAAGGTTCTATAGAAGCGCTACAAGCAGAGAATGAACGTCTGCGTATGGAAAATGACTATTTAAAAAAGTTGAATGCCTTAGTTCAAAAGAAGAAAACATCACAGACCAAGACAAAGCGCAATTGATTTATGAATTAAGGCATAAATATAAGGTCGTTGACCTTGTGAAAGTCGCTAATATCGCTCGTAGTACGTATTATTACTGGATGAAACAAGCGAAACGTCCAGATAAATATAAGAAAGTTAAAGAATTAATTAAAGAGATTTTTAGTGAGAATTTTGGGAGGTATGGTTATCGTCGTATTACATTGGAATTACGTAATCGAGGCCATGCATTAAATCATAAAACCGTTCGACGTTTAATGAATATCCTGGGATTAAAATGTCTTGTTCGATTAAAAAAATATCGTTCATATAAAGGGACTGTCGGGAAATTCGCTCCTAATATTTTAAAACGTAATTTTCACGCATCAAAACCAAACGAGAAATGGGTAACAGATGTGACGGAGTTCCACTTACATGGTAAAAAACTATATCTATCACCCATTTTAGACTTATATAACGGAGAAATTATAGCTTACAATATAGAACATAGACCTGCCTATTCCCTTGTTTCTAAAATGTTAAATAAGGCGTTTCAATGTTTGAATGATAAGGAAACTCCTATTTTACACTCGGATCAAGGTTGGCATTATCAAATGCGACAATATCATCAGTCGCTTAAAAAACATAACGTTATCCAAAGTATGTCCCGTAAGGGAAATTGCTTAGATAATGCAGTCATGGAAAATTTCTTTGGCTTATTAAAGTCTGAATTACTTTATCTTAAAGAGTTTGAAAGTATGGAACAATTTAAGCAAGAACTAGAAACTTATATTCATTACTACAATCACAAAAGAATTAAAACAAAACTAAAAGGATTGTCCCCTGTGCAATACAGAGTTCAATCCTTAGTAGCTGCTTAATATATTTGTCTAATTTTTTGGGTTCAGTTCAATAATGGTGGTCTTGTTTATATTGGTGAGATTGTACTAGGATGATAGAATAGATTTAACTGTATGACGTAGGGTCGGTGCTGTCCTTTCTCTTTTTTATGTAGAGGGAAAGTAGGTGACTCCTATGATGGAATATTTACTGTCTTTGCTACAGAATTTATTGAAAGTATTTCTAGGAATTATTGTTATTGGTTATGGAAACAAGCTAGTGAGTAATATTAGCAAAACGCAAAAGAACCTCCCTACGCCGTCGGAAGCAAAAGGGAAGTTCTAGAAAAAGAAAATAAATTTATTTAGTAACTACCCGCCTTACGGCAATAGTTACCAGAAGAGATGGATCCAGGCATCTCTTCTTTTATTATATACCCAAGGTATTACTGCAATACTACTGTAGTAATAATTATATCTAATGAACATAAAAAATCATTGTGTAAACAATGGGTGTAATGGACAAAAGAAAAGACACCCTAAGGTGCCTTCTTCCGACTTGAGCAATCCTATAGTAATGCGATGTCGATTAATAAAATAATTTATATAAATAATTCGCTATATCTTTATGTACCCTAGCTGATATAATTTATAAGGAAATTATTGGCTAATTAATAACGCACACATATATTAGGGAGGTACATAAGTCATGGAATTAATAATTTCTTCATTTGTATTAGTAGTAATATTCTTTATTCTTTCGATAGTTTTAAGTGGTAAAGGTCAGCGAATAGCAAAAGAAGTTTTAAAAGAGCTTATTAATGGTCCTGAGGGGAAAATGTTGGTAGGTTTTTTTGGATCTGCAGCAGTTACAGGAGTAATTTTTGTCATTTGGCTTCTATTAAATTAAGCATTCCAGTTACTCAGTCTGATACAAGGTGTAAGAAAATTACTGGATAATTAAAGGTACATAAGCCATGTTAGAGGTAATTACGGCATTTTTCTTACTAATCCTCCATTCCATTGTTTATCTCTTTTCAAGTGGAGAAACTAAGCAAATAGCAAAAAAACATATAAAAGAAATTCTTAATAGTCCGGATGGAGTAATAATATTAATTGTTGCTGCGGCACTTTTAATCGGGGGGATATATTTATTATCACTATGATTTCAAATACCTTAGCTTAAAACGTATAAGGAAATTAAAAGTATACAAATAGCACAATTATAAATAATGATATTTATAATTGTGCTATTTTTCATATTTATCATATCTATTATTCTTTCATTATTTTCAAAAGGTGAAACTCAACAAGAAGCAAAAGAAGTTGTAAACGACATTGTTACTGGTTCTAATGGGAAGATACTATTAATCGTTGCTGTGGTATTTGTAATTAGAGGGATATTTATTGTTGGTAGTATTGTAAATGATGGCTATGAATCACCTAAAAATCCAAGTATGCGAAACGATCGTACACCTTTAAATTGTGCTCATTATGGTGGAGAATGGGACACCGGTGGTCTTTTTGGAGAAGCTAAATGTGTTTATAATAAAACTTATGAATCGGATAATAAATAATATATAAAGGCCTTATCTTTTCTATAGGAAGATGAGGATTTTTTATGCATAAAAAAGACACCTAAGGTGCCTTTTTCTAATGTGTTTACATCCTTAATTGATTGTAAATTGATTTGAATACGTGAATTCACCACGATATTTAATTACAGCGACATAATTACCACTTGTATAGCTATCTGTGATAGGTGTTTGCCAAATTTCTGTTCCAGGAATAAATTCTGGTTCTATTGTTTGGAATCGTTCTAGGGTACCATTTGTGTGGATTTTATAAATTTCCATTTGCGCACCAAAATGTTCCCTACCAAAGTGCTGTGTTAAGTAAAATGTATCACCAGTTATTAAATTCCCAATCTTCCAATCAGGTTGGTATGTACTTTCCTCTGAATTTTGTAAATCCATAATGGTTTTGAATCCCCAATCATCATTAAGTGGATCTGAGTAAGCTGCAGCTGCTTGTGAGGTAGGCTTACTCATTTCTACTGCAGTAAACCCACTAAATGTTAACGCTCCAATTAATGCTATTTTTCCTAATTTCATTGTTGTTTCCCCCTGCCAAATTTCAGAATTATTTAAAATCATATACAAACAATAATATAATTCGTTGTATTATATTTCAAATATTTTCTAAAAAAATCCAGAATAAAAAGACACCCTAAGGTGCCTTCCTCTTACTTATGAATCAAATTTATATTTTGTTCACTTTATTCAGTATGGTGATGATGGTCTTTGTATAGCAATAGAACCAAATCACGCTATAAGCATTAGCGGACATCAAAACATTCAAAATCGGTCTTTTATGTCCGCTAATACTTAACGTAAGTTTTGGTTCCGTTGCTACACAGACGACTATATCCTCTCTACTGACTGTGGTTGCATTTTCAAACAACAAAATTATAAAATCTATTTATATAATCTTAATGATCTAAATTCCTCGTATTCCCTCATTCTCTTGCAAAATGTCGCTTTCTTCATGCCAGCCTTATCCATGTACTCAACAGCGTTGATCTTTCCTACCTTCCATTCCTTACTATCCTCTTGCATGTACCAAACATTAGAATTGAAACCTTTGAGATTACTGTTCCCTTAACTACAAAGAAAACGCTAAACTTCATATATACTTCTGAGTATGTTATGTAATACTAATTGGTTTTTATGATAATTATTCGTAAGTGGATAATTCACTACGCGCCTCTTCTATTGTATCCCTAGCAATTCTTAACGATTTTAAACATTTGTCTAATTTCGCTAAATCTGTTTGGCTCGCAGCATCTCCATAGTTGTCTATAACAAATTGCAAGTTATCCATCGCCTTTAAAATAGATGAATGTAGACCCTTTAATTCTGTTGGGGGTTCTACATATCGTACACTTGAGATGAGATAAGACATTTTATAGAAAACATCGCCTACTTCTGAAACCCACGATTTGTTTATAGTCCCCTTAATTTCTGCATCAGCCTCTAAAATTCTAAATCGGGTCGCCACATCAGATAGGTCCTTTAAATAATCATCCATTACCCATGCATAATGCTGCTTGTCTAAATGTTTATAATCACTTGTTTCGGCTCCTTGCTTTACTTCTTTTTGATTTCCTATATTTTTTTTATCCGCAGTGAATTCCTCAACTGCTGCTGTAATGGTTTTTATACCTTTTTTGCTACCAACAAGAGCGTCGATAGTTAAAATACTACAGATAAAAATCACAAACATGGCAATCCACTTAGCCCATTTCAGCATAAAAAAACTCCTTACTTAATATATTTCTCCTAAATTATAATACAGGATTAACGTTCATTATAAACAACATGTCTCTTTACCTAATACCTTACCTTCTGTTTTTCCAAAATCGACATCTTTAAGTAAATCTATATCATGTCAAAAACGATGTTTAAATATTGTATCATTAAATTAAAATATAACACTATAATATTTTCCTATCAAGAATATTTTTCCAAACCAAAATCATTCATAGACTCTTCTTTTCACCATTAAACCTAATTTATACATATTGAACTACCCCCACTTTCACTTCGTTTAGAAGTGAGGGATTCCTAAGTAAAGAGTTCTATCGAACTCTAATTGATTAGGCTAACCCCGCAGTCCTTGCGGTTAGAAGCCTTATCGCTTCATTCTTTAGATTGATACTTGCGTTAATATCTCTATCATGATGTGTTTGACAAGAAGGACAGTCCCATTCACGTAGGTTGAGATTTTTAACGTCTTTATTTTGATACCCACAACAAGAACATAATTGGCTGGAAGCAAATGTTTTCGATACGACAATGACTTGTTTGCCATACCATTTTGCTTTGTATTCTAACATGGATCGAAATTGCGACCAAGATACCTCACTAATTGCTTTTGCTAACTTATAATTCTTTAACATATTCGATACTTGCAAATCCTCTATACCGATAACATCGTGGTTTTTGATGATTTCAGTTGAAATTTTGTCCAAGTAATCTTTTCTAGCATTGGATATGTATTCATGAATTCTAGCTACCTTTACTCGTTGTTTATTCCAGCGAGAAGATCCTTTCATTCTTCTAGAAAGCACACGCTGTGCTTTCGCCAACTTATCTTCTAATGATCGGAAAAACTTCGGATTTTCATAGTGGGTTCCATCTGACAAAATAGCGAAATCTTTTAGTCCTACATCTATTCCAATGTAAGAACTTGTTTTCGGAAGTTCTTGTACTTCTGTTTCAACTAATAGTGACACAAAATATCTACCAGAAGGGTTCCGTCTAACCGTAGCATTTACAATACGCCCCTCTACTTCGCGACTTTTGGCAAATCGAACAAGACCTAGTTTCGGCAACTTTATTTTGTTCCCTACAACGGCAATGTTTTCATTTGTTTTTTTTGTAGTATAAGATTGTACGTTGTTCTTCTTAGATTTAAAGCGCGGTGCGCTGTTTTGTTTTTTGAAAAAGCGTGTATAAGCATCCGCAAGGTTGCGAACAGACGACTGAATCGCAATACTATCCACTTCTTTTAGCCAAACAAGCTCTTTCTTCATGGCAGGTAGTTTGGCAGAGCATGTACCATAGGTCAAGCCTTTTCCTGTCTCTTTGTATGCTTGATCCCATAAGGATAGGAAATAATTGAATACAAAGCGAGAACATCCAATCGTTTTGTTGATTAGAATTGCTTGTGCCTGATTTGGATAGATACGAAACTTATAGGCTTTATTCATGATTATTTGATTCACCTCCATTTCGGTATATGACTATTATACACCAAACGTACATTCGATAGGTAGTCGAGTAACACTTTCTGTATGTCGAACAATTAAGATGGCTTCCTGCCATCCCTTGTTCGAAGCCAATTCATCTCCCACCTACTCACTGGGCTGTGACCCTTCACGCTCCTTGAGGAAGGAGTCTTCTTGGCTAAAATAATAAATAAAAAAAGAGGATCGCCCCATACTAGAGCAGATCCTCTCTTTCACTTCACATACACATAGGCTTCGTTTGCTGCTATATAATATGTTTTACCTTTACTATTGTGCACTCTATATTGTGGTGAATTATTTACAATTACCTTTGTATCAATAATGAATCCTAAACCCATATCTACAGTACCGGCAACATCTTTATCCTGCCAAGATGGAGAATCATAGAAACGTAAATTATTTACTTTTGAAATAACTCTTTTACCAATTACTGTAGCAGGCTCATTACCTTGGTAACGAATATATGAAGAATCATAATAAATCCATTGATTACCACCAAGATGTAACCAGTTTCCTAATTTACCCCATACTTTATAAGCCTCACCTTTTTGTAGCTTACGAATAATACTATTTTCTGTTGATGGTCCAAAGCGGAGATTTACATTGTATCCTTCAATATATGCAATACCATTCGACTCTACTGTACCAGATATTTCATTTGTTGTTTGTGGTTTGGTATCCACTGTAACCGTGCTCCCTTTATAAACCTTTAACACGTCTGCTCGGAACTTAGCCTCAGATACGCCATGACTACGAAGATAATCTATTGGATCTTCATGGTCTGTCCCACCTAATTTATACGTAATATCCCTATGTGTCCATAATCCTTTAGAGGGATGAATATTTCGTTCTCGCAAGATTTCCCCAATTAATTCTATATATTTTTCATATGAACGTTTAAATTTCAATGGATCACTTGTCTCACACAATTCCACATGAACAAATCTAGCATTTGCTGCTGGACCTGCCCCCCATGCCTGATGTTTTGTAGATGCAATTTGAATCTTCTCATCCCAATCCACTGCGTAGTGAACAAACGCTGAACGCCATGTACGAGACTCATACTTTTGAATATTAATTGCTGGCGCCTCTGGGGTAGCTGTAGAATGTGCTACAACACCTTCATAAGCTCCAACACCATAACGGTATGGTTGTTTTGGTAAATCAGGAATAAATAGAATTCTATCAGCAAATACATTTGTTTCAATTGATAATACTAAAATAATAGCAACAACTATGGATAAAATATGCTTGTATTTCTTTTTCATTTTCTATCGGCATCCCTTTTTATAATTTTTGTATGGTCAAATAATCCACTAGCTGACAATCCGATAATCATTCCTTGAAATAGATTCATTTTAATATCTTGAGACAAAAATAAAACACCTAGCGTAATGCCAAGTGTTAAATTAAATAACGGAATATATTTTGTTTGCAGTCCAGTTGTTTTTGCAATTTGTGAAATCCCTACAACAACCCCAATCATTGCTGTAATTTCAATCATTACATACCTCCTCCTCGTATGATAAAGTTAGGTTTTTTAGGAAAGGGATTTACCTATAAACCCGTGAGTATCTAGTTATATGAGATACTTATATTTGTAGATAGAGTGTTGCCGACCACCTCCTTGAATCTTTGTATTCGGTTGAAAGAATGGTACCTCTGTCTAATAAGTAGTTTACGAATGAGTTGGATGTTGATGACCATTGGTCATTCTTCGTATCTCTTACGAGGTAGTAGCGCTTATTAGTTCAGAGGAGGACAACACTATCTAACACTGATTAAAATAGGGGTGTAAGCTATGTTCTATTTAGGTATTGATATCGCTAAACATAAACATTATGCGTCCATTATCGACCAAACTGGAAAACCTATTACTAAGCCATTTCCCTTTCAGAATCATAAAGAAGGCGGACAAGCACTGTTAAATTGGATGTACCAATATATTGAGTCTCCTACAGAAATACTGATTGGAATGGAGGCAACAGGACATTATTGGTTAGCCGTTTATTCTTTTCTACTTGATCATGGCTTCTCAGTCGTTGTATTAAATCCAATTCAAACCAATGCTTGGCGAAAAGGAACAGAAATTAGAAAGCGAAAAACAGACGCCATTGATGCCACTATGATTGCCGATATCATTCGATTCGGCCGTTTTGTTGAAACCCCACTTGTGGACGAGAAAATGTTCGCTCTAAAACAAATGAGCCGCTTTCGTAATGCGCTTGTAAGTAATATGAGTGATTTAAAACGAAAAGCTCTTGTCGTATTAGATCAGACTTTCCCAGAGTACCAAAGCATCTTTTCGGATGTTTTTGGTAAAACTTCTTCGCAAATCTTACTTGAATATGCCTCTCCTAGTGACTATGAACAGATATCTATTGATGATTTAACACAAATAATTGAGCAAACCAGTCGTAATCGACTGGGGAAGAAAACAGCCAACAAGCTAATGGAATTAGCCTCTAATTCGTTTGGTGTTACCTTCTGTAAAGACGCTTTTTCCTTCCAACTAAAAATGTTGATGGAACAAATTCGTTTTATCGAAGATCAAATCAAAGAATGTGAAGAAGAAATGTCACAACTTTTAATTGATTTAGATACTCCTATCATGACAATACCTGGTGTTGGGCCCATTTTAGGAGCCACTATACTAAGTGAAATTGGGGATATTCACCGCTTTGACAAACCATCTAAACTTGTCGCTTACGCAGGCATTGATGCCTCTGTGTCCCAATCTGGACAATTTGAAGCCTCAGGTACGTCTATATCCAAACGTGGTTCTTCTCATTTGCGTAGAGCCTTATTCCAAGCGGCTATTACAGCGCATAAACATGACCCTGTATTAAAAGCTTTTTATGAAAAGAAACGAAAGCAAGGAAAGCACTACTATGTTTGTATAGGGGCGGTAGCTAGAAAGCTGTGTTACATTATCTATGCCATTCTTAAAAGCAATAAGCCTTATGAAGTACCACCTCACACAACAGAAACATGACCTTTTCATTTTTTTTGAAAATCCTTAGGTTTATTTGGCACGCCCTTTTTTAGAAAAACACCCCCTATTTATATAAAAAACTCCCCTTGACTTCTCATAGTTGGTCTTTCAAAAAGAAGGTAAGAGCAGCTCCAATTAGTCCACCAATAATAAGGCGTAGGATCCAAGTTGTATTAGCACTGATTTTGTCTAATTGCTTATTAATATTAATAATGTCCTTTTCATTACCTGTCGTCCGCATTTCTAAACTTCTAATCTCTAATCGTATTTCCTTAATATCTTGCCTTATTTCCTGAACATCACCCTTCACCTCTTGTAAACTATCCATTTTACCACCTCTTTCCTACTTCTTATTTAATTCAACATAAACAAATTACGCACTAAACTACTCCTTTTATTCTTGAATCGATACATAAAAACAACTTAGTATAGAACACTACTGACATTTTCTATTTCCAATCATACTCCAATCCAAAAATTAAATAGCCACTCATACGAGTGACTCTAATTCTTTAACCTTATCTCACATCAAAATGTTCTTCTTTTACCCATGCATTATTTCCAATCGCCAAATAACCATCTTTTCGTGCCAAAATTCTATATGGAACAGACCCGTCTACAAAGCCTGTATAATTTCCGTTAGGACCATCATACGTGTTAATACCGCCACCTGGTGGATATTTTGAATAAGCACTGAACCATTGCACATCGAAATGTTCCAGAGCAGCCCATGCCTCGTTTCCGAGACAAATCATAGGATTTTCATACCACGCTGCATCTATAATAAGATACGGTGTTTTATCATAAATCACCCTCGTAAAATATCCTCCTTGCGGTTGGCTATATAGATTAATCCCTCCATTATTCGGATATTTATTTACAGCAATCCCCAGACCTACTGGCTGTATTGGTTTATTATTATTGTTGTTAAATGCTTTATTTACCTTCTCAATGAATTGATCCAATCTTCCCTCGTCAAGCATACGGTGTGGACAATGTTTCCCACTCCACGATTTATGTGTACGTACATTACTAATTGGAATGTTGAATTGTTTCATTAACTGAGCTATAACAATTGCTGCATTATCTTCCGCCTTATAATATCTATCCCCACCGCTTAAAGAATAGCAAATTTCCACTCCGATGGATTTACGATTACCATTTCCGTTACCATCACCAGCATGCCAAGCATTACGATCAAACGGAATACCTTGTACTGCTTCTTTGTCATCTACTGCAACATGGAACGAAACTGCATTATTATTTCCAATCATATAAGAAATTTCATTTTCAGCTGATGCATCATTGTACGTATTATGTACTGTGATGAATTCTGGCTTCATTGCATTGGGACATTTTATAGCATATTTACTTGAATCCACTAATTTTTTTCTAATCTCCATTACTGAACATCTCCTTTTTATTCTCTCGTTTTTATTACTTAAAATTCTCACTGCATTATTTAGTACATCTAGTAACCTAATCTCCATACGGCCAGCATTTTCTCTAATAAATTCCTTGTCTTCACCTGCTAAAAAAGAAAAAGAGCAACTGTTTATCAGTTGCTCTTCCTTTAATTCCTCTCTACACTCCTACACCATCGTTTTAAACGAATTCATAAAAAAGTATCACACTGCTTCTTCCATTTAATTTGATATTTATAGATTTCAAAATACTATCTCACATTAAAATGTTCTTCTTTTACCCATGCATTATTTCCAATACCCAGGTAACCATCTTTTCGTCCTAAAAGTCTATACGGAACAGACCCATCTACAAAACCTGTATAATTTCCGTTAGGACCATCATACGTATTAATACCGCCACCTGGTGGATATTTTGAATAAGCACTGAACCATTGCACATCGAAATGTTCCAGAGCAGCCCATGCCTCGTTTCCGAGACAAATCATAGGATTTTCAAACCATGCTGCATCTATGATAAGGTACGGTGTTTTATCATAAATTACTCTCGTAAAATGTCCACCTTGTGGTTGGCTATATAGATTAACACCCCCATTATTTGGATATTTATTTACAGCAATTCCAAGACCTACTGGTTGTATCGGTTTATCAGTATTGTTGCCACTGTCACCTTTCCCCAAATAATCTAGTGGATTCACAGCATTACTCTTACTAGCATCCCAGCGCCCTTTATGCAATTCAAAATGTAAGTGTTGGCCACTAGACTCCCCTGTGTTCCCCATAACCCCAATAGTTTGTCCTTGTGTAACATAATCGCCTACTTTTACTGTTCGAGAACCACTACGCATATGAGCGTATACAGTTTCCCATGTAACTCCATCAATAGTATGCACAATCATAATACATTCACCATAACTAGATGAAAGATAAGAACGGCTAACCTGCCCGCTAGCTGCTGCATAAATCGGATGATAGCCCGCTTCAGCAAGGTCTACCCCATGATGATCTGGTCTACTTCCTCTAAAACCACTTGTTACTCTTGTTGTATCTGTAGGATAAATAAATTTTGCCATATTAGTCTTCCTTTCTATTTTTACACAATATAAAAAAGGTGCTTGAATGAGCACCTTCGTTCACTGTCTATATTTATTATTTTTTGGATGTATTTTAGCTTTTCAAATCTTAAGATTAACCGAACGAAAAGCTCCCCGTTATTATCTAACATCAAAATGTTCTTCTTTTACCCATGCATTATTTCCAATCGCCAAATAACCATCTTTTCGTCCTAAAAGTCTATATGGAACAGACCCATCTACAAAACCTGTATAATTTCCGTTAGGACCATCATACGTGTTAATACCGCCACCTGGTGGATATTTTGAATAAGCACTGAACCATTGCACATCGAAATGTTCCAGAGCAGCCCATGCCTCGTTTCCGAGACAAATCATAGGATTTTCAAACCATGCTGCATCTATAATAAGGTACGGTGTTTTATCATAAATTACTCTCGTAAAATGTCCACCTTGTGGTTGGCTATATAGATTAATACCACCGTTATTCGGATATTTATTTACAGCAATCCCCAAGCCCACCGGTTGTATTGGTTTATTGTTATTACCAGCTTCATCAAAATCTACATATTGTTTAACAATTTCAGAGTAGAAGAAATTCCCTCCATTTTTATATCGATAGCCACCATTATATGCAACAGCAATAGGCTGACTATACTTGACCATAGCACCAGTTGTATTACCAAGTGATGGCGCAACAACCGTTTTAGAATACTGATCTGCCACCGGTAATGAATGTTGTTTATTGTTAGAAGCTAACCAGCGAAGGTAAGCTCGTCCAAAATTATATGATTGAACAATGGCACTTAAATCTGTAATGCCATTTTTCTTTGCATCATCAAAAGCTCCTTTTAGATGCTTTACTCCATAATAAATTGAATCTTTAGGATTTTTAATTGTATTCATCGCCCAACCTTGTGATTCACTGGACTGCATAATATCAGGTGTTGTTTCAGAGTTTCCTCCACTCTCCACCATAATAATCCCAAGTACATAGGGAACTAATTCAGACACACCTTGTGCTGAACATTCACTTTCTACCATTGATTGCCAACGTAACACTTGTTGTGGCAGATTCTTTGTTTTAACTGAAGCAGCTAATATACTCATTACTAAATCTCTCCTTATTTTCCTATTATTTTTTCTATAAAACTCTTAATCTACTAAGTACCTCTAACACTTAAATGAAAATTATTTTTTAAAATTACTTCATGTTGCTCACCTTCTTTCACAACAAAAAGAGCAACCATAAAAATAGTTGCCCTTTCGTCGAAATCTTATATTACTACTATAAATCACTTTTTCAATACTTTCTGTACACTGCATGTATCCTACAAAAAGGTAACATTAAAACCCATCTACAAACTTGACAATCTTTCTTATTTCAGCATGTTTGCGTCGGATATAGCCTGTACTATAATGCAAGTCAAACGCTATTTGTTCTAAGGTCATTCCATCAATATACTTCATTTTGAGTATTTGATGATCTAATCCTGTAAACTTATTAATTAAAATCTTTAAATCAAATACTTCATTCATCTTATGTCCTAATTCATATTCAATAGCTTCAATCCGATCTTCTACTTTAGCCCCTTCCGATTCAGCAGTTAATCGTATATTTTGCAAGTCCCCACTAGTCCAGCGCTTTAATTCTGCTTTTGATTTGTCTAAGTTATATTCTAAATATGCAATTTCTTCTTCTAGTTTCTGATAATCTTTGAGCCAGTCAAACATATAATAATCCCCCTACTTTTCTTTATTTAAATGCTGCTTTTATTTTTATCACCAAAGATAATCTAACCTTATTATCAATTTAATAAAATTTATAAATATTAATTATGATTTATATTTTTTTAATAAAGTTTTTAATCTCTCACGCTCTTCTTCAATAGTTAACTCATTATTTTTTATAGGCTGCTCTTCTGGAATATCTTCTTTTTCATGTAACCATTCTGGTACCATTTCATTTCGATTGGTATTCCCTGACCCAAATTGTTTTTTATTCTTACCAAGATCAAACTGTGCATCTAGCATAGCTACATCCTTGAGTGTTTTTACCTTTTTTGCTTCCCAATTTTTAAGAATCCCACGTACATATCTCCACTTTGGTACATTTTCATCAATTGATCTATTTACTGCTTCCCCAATTAGTTCACTACCTAGTGATTCACAAAATGCACCAAGCTCTATAATTGCTATTTCACTTAATGAAATTCTATTCTTCATCAAAAATTGATGACTTATTTTAAAATCTTCATTTGTTAATTTTTTTGAGAGTAAACTTTGTTTATTATCATGAATATGATTTATATTTTGTATATTAGTATTTAGTTCTTTCGTACTTTGTATATTAGTATTTAGTTCTTTCGTACTTTGTATATTAGTATTTAGTAGCTTGTGATTATCCACCGGTAGGTTACCAGCAACAGGTTTTCCAGCAGGTGGGTTTTCCACTGGTGGATAATCATCCACTGGGATTTCGTAAATAATTGTCTCCCACCTAACAATTTTGTTTTTTTCATCTCTAACAGGAAATCTTCTAATATATCCGTACTCTTTTAATTCCTGCATTCCAGCTCTTAAGCTATTAATACCGTCTTTTGCATGTTGCGATAATTCTTCTCTATAAAACACCCAATCATCTGGAAGTGTAAGTATGTAAGCTAATATTCCTTTCGCCTTCCAAGAAAGCCTCTTATCCTTTAGACCGGTATTATTAATAACGGAATAATTATTATCTTTTTTTACTCGGAAAATCCCCATATTATCTACCTCTCATATTTTCAAACCTTTTTTACTTACTTATTGCAACTCTTAACTTCTCCATGACAAAATCTACTTTCCACACTTTTTAAACCAAAGTGCGGTTAAAAAGAACTTAAAGTTCGATTTATTACTAAAAAAAATATCATCTACACTCTTATCAAAAAACTGTGCAATCTTCCTAGCTGTCTCCATTGATGGCGTTCTTTCTTTTTGATCAATCATTCGAATATAGCGTTCAGTTACTCCGCAATAGCTAGCAATTTCTTTATATAAGTTTTTTTTCGGATCGTACATTTTATTTCCCATTATCACACCTCCATAAGAACAATTAGTTCTAAATACAGATTAAAGAACCAATTGTTCTTTGTCAATGCATAAAAGAACTTTTTGTGCTAAAATGAATTCAAAGAGAACAATTAGTTCAATTAGAGAGGTGAACGATGTGATAGGACTTAGAATAAAATCCTTACGAAAAAAAGAGAATTTAACTCAAAAACAACTGGCAGAAAAAATCGGCGTATCCCAAAGAATGATAGGTTACTACGAATCAGAAGAGAGGTTCCCTCCACATGATGTTTTAACTAAATTAGCTGATTGCTTTTCAGTTTCAGCTGACTATTTACTTGGTCGATCTGTTACAGGCGAACCAAACGAACAAGTAACGCCAAAAGATGAGAAAGATATAGCAAAAAGAATGGAAGAAATAAAGAAAGATCTACAAGGCGAAGATGGCTTAATGTTCTCTGGTGAACCTATGAGTCAAGAAGCGGTAGAGTCATTATTAGATGCGATGGAGTACATTGTAAAACAAACAAAAGTAATCAATAAAAAATACGTGCCTAAGAAATATCGTAATCCAGACGATAACTGATGCAAGCTTAGGAGGGAAAACATTGAAATTCGTCATTAGAGATCTAGTCCAACAACTTTGCACCAAATACAACACGAAAAATCCCTATGAGCTTGCAGATTACTTAAAAATACATGTACTAACATGGGATTTACATGAAGAAATAAATGGTTTTTATAAATATGAAAAAAGAAATCGTTTCATTGTTATTAATACTAATTTATCTCCATCTATGCAGAGAACTGTTTGTGCCCATGAATTAGGACACGCGGTTCTACATACTCATGCAAATACACCTTTTCTGCGTAAGAATACATTCTTTTCCGTTGATAAATTAGAGATAGAAGCAAATACGTTTGCTGCGCTTTTGTTAATTGACCAAAAGACCATTCAGCGTGGTGATACAAAAGCATGTATAGCATACAAAAATAATATTCCTGTTGAACTTTTGGAATTTTACAAGCCTTGCTAAAGGAATTAAGATGTTTTAATTGTTGGTTCAAACGCTGACGAGAAAAAGAGAGTGCTCCATCTTTAAAGCAAAAGAAATGAAATAGTATCTATTGTTTAAAAAATCTATACAGTTAAAACATATAAAAAAAATGCACCTCTAATTGTTAATTATGTGTCTAACAATTGGGGTGCACTTCAATAACAGTAGGTCTTTTTCAAAAAATCAATAAGCCCTAATATTGTCTATCCTTCACTGTACGAAAATCAATACACTACTTAAATATTACTTTCCTTGTACAGAAATTCCTAATACATAGTAATCTGGATGTAGAGTAACTACAGACTCCCCAGGTTTTACCCACTGTAGAGGACTTACATTTAATTCTACGCTATGATTATCTTTTTCAAAACGATTGATATAATCCTTATCATTTTTTACAAAACTATCAATTTCTTTTTTTAATTCTGGATTTGGATTTACTAATCTATCAATCTCTTTATCAAGAGTGAAATTCGGATTTATCATATGCATCCAGTTTTTCGCTAGCTCAACAGTTGATTTGTCAACGACAAACATGAAATAGAAGTTATCTTCATCCTTCCCAACAAACGAAAATGAACCATGAGAGTCAATCATTCTTGGTAAATTAGGAGTATATAGATCAATTTCTGATGCTACATATCTATATCTGAAATTCGCATTATACTTCTTATTTACTTCAGTAACAAGATTTTGACCTTGTTTAGAAATAGATCGCTCTCTTACAGATGAAATTTCAATTGAATATCTATCAAAGAAAAAATCATCTGTCACTAACGCATTGGGAATACCTATTGGCGTTACCCCTGGTTTTGTCTCTGGCTTTGGCTCTGGTTTTGTTTCTTTTTCAACTGCATTAATAGAGTTATATAAGAACTGACTATACGCTTCACGTGTTACAAACATTTTTGGAGAATACATATTACCTCCAGTACCAATTGTAACCCCATTTTCCTCTAATGCACTAATTGCACCGTAAGACCAAGAATTTTTATCAACATCTGCAAATTTTGTTGTTTTCGTTGCCTTAAATTTAAAAGCATTTGTAAGTGCTTGTGCCATTTGTTCACGAGTTAAAATATCATCTGGACCATACTTTCCATCACCAAATCCATTTACAAATCCTGCTTTAGCAAGTGCTAAGATTTCTTTTTCAAACAAATGTCCTTTAATATCAGTAAACGGATTTTTGAAGCTAGCATCTGCATCTGCTGGTTTTAGGTACATATAAATCATTCGAGCAACTTGCCCACGAGTTACATTGTCACCAAAGCCAAAGATATTATTTCCGTACCCTTGCACTACTTTACGATTTGTTAAATCATAAATTGCTTTTGTAGACCAGTGATTTGCTGGAACATCTTTAAATGTTGTATCTGCCTGTACATTTGATAAAGATGTTAAAGTTGTTGCTGCAAGTACTACACCTGTTAAAATCATTTTTTTCATTTTCATGCTATTTCCCCTTCTTCTCCTAATTATTTTTACGAATCAAAATATACTTTATTTTCCAACGTAATCATAATAACACATATACATTATATTTATATATATTTATTTATTGTTTTTAATGATAAAAATACTAATCCCTACAGAACACTATAGACTAAAAAAACTCTTCTTGCCTATAGAAGAGTTTTTACTACATTTTTACTGTTAAATAGCATTTTCCTTTATTTTAACGAACTTCCCGAAAGAATTCTCCTTCCTCAAGCGTGTGAAGGGCGTAGCCCAACGATAGGTGGGAGATGAATTTCGGTTTGGCGTAGCCAAAAGGTTTTCCTTTTTATTTCACCTCTGATATAATCAGTCTTATAAATTATAAGGGCTGGTATATAAATGAAATTAGATAGTAATAACCATTCAGTATTCTTGTTATATTATCACCTTGTGTTGGTCGTGAAATACAGAAGAAATGTGTTTGATGATGATATGTCAGACTATGCAAAAGAGATGTTTGTTCGACTATCTGAAAACTATAACATCACGTTAGTTGAATGGAATCATGATGTAGACCACGTTCATATTTTGTTCAAGGCACACCCTAATACAGAAATGACAAAATTCATCAATGCTTATAAAAGTGCAAGTTCTCGACTTATTAAAAGAGACTTTCCACAAGTGAAAAAGAAACTTTGGAAAGAGATGTTTTGGTCAAGAAGTTTTTGCTTGCTAACTATTGGTGGTTCGCCAATAGACGTAGTAAAAACATATATTGAAAATCAAAGTGAAAAGTGAGGTGAAATGATATGACAAAGCAGAATAAAGCATATAAATTCCGTTTGTATCCAACAAAAGACCAAGCACATCTTATGCGTAAAACCTTCGGTTGTGTACGTTTCGTGTATAACAGAATGTTAGCTGAACGGAAAGAAGCGTATGAAAAACATAAAGATGATAAGGATCAACTAAAGAAACAAAAGCTTCCCACTCCTGCAAAATACAAAGCAGAATTTGAGTGGTTAAAAGAAGTGGATTCATTAGCTTTGGCAAATGCTCAACTAAACTTGCAAACTGCCTATAAAAATTTCTTTCGTGGTCAAAATGACTTCCCAACATTCAAAAGCAAAAAAGACAGAAAGTCTTATACAACGAATGTAGTGAACGGAAATATTATATTGCTTAACGGTCATATCAAATTGCCAAAACTGAAAATGGTACGTATCAAACAGCATAGAGAAATACCACAAGGCCATATAATCAAGTCATGTACGATTTCTATGACACCTACTGGTAAATACTATGTGTCCATTTTGACTGAATACGAAAAAGAGATCGTACAAAAAGAAGTAGAAACAGTTGTTGGATTAGACTTTGCGATGGATCAATTATACGTCAGTTCTGAGGATGAGAGAGCCAATTATCCTAAGTTCTATCGTGAAATGTTAGACCGATTAGCAAAGGCTCAACGAGTATTATCAAGACGTACAAAAGGTTCAGGGCGTTGGAATAAACAACGTATCCGTGTAGCTAAGCTGCATGAAAAAGTAGCAAACCAACGTAAGAACTTCCTTCATCATAAGTCTAAAGAGTTAGCTACTCATTTTGATGTTGTAGCTATTGAAGATCTAAATATGAAAGGAATGTCGCAAGCACTTCATTTTGGAAAAAGTGTCGCTGACAATGGTTGGGGTATGTTCACTTCTTTTTTAGCTTATAAACTACATGAACAAGGCAAACAACTTGTGAAAATAGACAAATGGTTTCCTTCCACAAAAACATGTAGCAGTTGTGGAAATATGAAAAATATGTCATTGTCTGAGCGAGTCTATTCTTGTATATGCGGTGTAAATCTCGATAGAGATTATAACGCAGCTATCAATATCAAAAATGAAGCAATACGCCTATTGGCGTTAGTATAGATAGCAATAAAATAACCCTTGGAACAAGGGAGTTAGCTCGGCTGTCTTAGGACGAATTCGTTAGCTACCAAAAGTAACGACTAACCGAGAAGCCCCCACTTCAAACAGTCCGTTAGGACGTTAAGTGGCGGGTAGTTCACACTAGCCGAGATATTGTTTTAGTATTTCTAGCCCTATTTTCAACTCTTCTAATGAGTTTGTAGAGGATAGAGCGACTCGTAAATACTGATTAGGCATGGTTTGTGCTGTAATAAAGCGCTCGGAATGAAAAACCCGAATGCCGTGCCTCTCCAAATCTGTTTCTAATTGAAATGCATCATAATGATTTTGAATAGGTAGCCAACGGTAAAAACTAAAAGGATGCCCTACAGGCTTGTTGGAAGAAAAATATCCTGAATAAATTTCGTTTGCAGACTCTGCTAAAAATTTCTTCTGCTTAACAATTTCATGAGCTTTTCCTGATAACACTAGCTCTGTTATCACCTCTACGTCTAAAGAAGATGTTTTAACATTGACATTAAATATAGCCTTTAAAATATCCTTACGTAAGGCATCTCCGAATACCATATAAGCAACCCTTAATCCTGAACAAATGCACTTAGAAGTTCCACTAATATAAACACTTTGTTCTGGAAGTAAATTAAACATTGGTTGCTCATAATCAGAAATAACCCCTGCTGTCAAAAATGCATGAATATCATCCTCAATCAAAATTATTTGATGCTTTCGAATGATTGCTGCTAACTCTTTTTTTCGAAAATCTGAAATCATAATCGTAGTAGGATTAGAGCAAGAAGGCATTAAAAAAATACCATGAATATCTAATTGACTACATTGCTTATCGAGTTCACTTGGGAGCATTCCAAATTCATCCCCTTGAATGGGTACTAATTGAATATGTAGCATTTTTGCCAATTCGATAAAATTTGAATAGGTGTATACATCAGTTGCAATTCGGTTTCCAGGTTTAAACAACGCTGTCAATGTAATTGCTAAAGCATTTTGTGCCCCCGAAACTATTGCTATATGGTCCTGATCCACATTAATGCCGAAAGACTTCATCCAATTGAGACCTGCCGTTTTTTGGTGCGGAAGACCAGTTGGATCATTGTAATTTAATAGTTGCTCTAAATACTGTTTATCTACGACCTTTTGAATAGTCTCTGCGACAATACTATTAGTTTGCTCAAATGATGCTACTAATCCAAGATCAATACAGTTTCTGATTTCCTCTGTAGAAATAGTAATGGAACGAGTTGCATTAGGAGCTACAAAAGTTCCACTCCCTGTGATTGCATAAATTAGGCCTTTAACTTCACATAGTTTGTAAGCTCGGGTAATTGTTGTAAAGTTTAAATCTAAAAAATCTGCTAATTCTCGTTGTGGAGGCAATTTTGTTCCTGGAGCTAAAAAACCATTTACAATATCATGTTCAAGTAGTGCTGCAATAGAGGAATAAAACGGACGCTTTAATAGTTCCTTATTAGGTTTCCAAGACATAGAGTAATTTTCAAATGAATTTACTGGCATGCTTCACCTCTACGATTAAATTTTTATAGGGTAAATTTTAATAGTTAAAATTAAGATTTATAAACTTTGAAAAGTATTACAAGGATAAAAACTCAGCATTATTTTAAAGTTAGAATAACACACTTCCGCTAAAGAAAATTGTAATACATACAATTTTCTTATTCATTGTATGGATTTTATGTGTTAAATTTGTATGCAATAAAGCTCTTGATTAAGGATGTGAATAATATGAAAAATAGAAATCAAATAAGAATCGCATTCCGTGCAGCTTTTCCTTATACAATACCTATTTTTGCTGGTTTTGTATTTTTAGGAATTGCTTATGGAATCTACATGAACTCTCTGGGTTTCAGTGCAATATATCCAATTCTAATGAGTTTAATCATATTCGCAGGATCAATGGAATTTATTGCAGCTAATTTATTACTGGTTGCTTTTAATCCAATTCATGCACTTTTTCTTACTTTAATGGTGAATGCACGGCATTTATTTTATGGTATTTCTATGCTAGATAAGTATAAAGGAACTGGTAAGAAAAAGTTTTATCTTATTTTTGGACTATGTGATGAATCTTTTTCTATTAATTCTACTGTTGATATTCCAAAAGGTGTTGATAAGGGTTGGTTTATGTTCTTCGTGACACTGCTTAATCATTTGTATTGGGGTATAGGAGCCGCAATTGGTGGTATTTTTGGTTCCCTTGTACACTTCAATACAAAAGGACTAGATTTCGTTATGACAGCACTTTTCGTTGTGATTTTTGTTGAACAATGGATGAGGGAGAAAAAGCATTATAGCGCTCTTGTAGGACTGGGATTATCGATATTTAGCCTAATTATTTTTGGTGGAAACAATTTCATAATTCCTGCAATGATTATGATTTTATTAGTACTTACTATCCTAAAAAAACCAATAGAGAACATAGAGGAGGTTTCCGTGTGACAATGAGTTTACTGCAACAAGTTATAACAGTTGGTATAGTGGTTTTAGGCACAATGATTACAAGGTTCCTTCCCTTCTTAGTGTTCCCATCAGATAAACCTACTCCGCAATATGTCCAGTATCTCGGTAAGGTACTACCTTCAGCTGTCATAAGTCTTTTAGTTATTTACTGTTTTAAGGATCTGAACTTATTATCCGGCAATCATGGTGCTCCAGAATTAATTTCAGTAGGAGTAGTAATAATCCTTCACATATGGAAGAGACAAATGCTTCTCTCCATAGCAGGTGGAACAATTATCTACATGCTGTTAGTACAATTGTTTTTTAATTAAATTTAAAGTGACAAGTAATTGATCCTATCATCCTTCTATTTTAGAAATAGGATCATTATATTCAATAAACTAAAGAATAAGCAATGAATGCATTAGCATGCGCAATTCTTTTCGATAATACAGTGAGCTTCGAGAAAGATTACTATTAGACTAGTTACAACGCACCAGTGGGCTAAATCTAATTATCAATGTTGTCTCTACTTCTGTAATATTTTGTATTTAACTCCAGCTACAAAAAATATGAAGAAGGTTGGCAAATATCTTACCTCTTAGTTCAGAGCATATTAATTTTCCTAGGTAAATACAACTTTATTGTTAGGAATTCTCCTTCGTTTTGTCCTTTAAGGGAATCAGAACCTTAGCTCTTTCCAAATTCTCTTAGCGTACGAAATTTGCGTTTTGATGGCGCTACCCTATCGCTATCAAGCTAACAAGACAAAATACCCTCTAAAATGAAAAAGGCGTTATTCTTTCTGAAAAATCATAGGAAAGAATAACGTCTTTATATTAATATTGCAACCCGTATCTAAAACCGCAATAGCTATGTCCTTTCCTTTCTCCTTTTTCTCCCATACTAACGGAGAAAACTCATCTCTTAGCCTTAGGAACTACAGGGATAGCATAATCAATCAAAATCCACGAGGTTTCCGTACTTAGAAATCTCCCACTTAACGACCTTACAGCCTATAGAAATTGAAAGTAGTTTAATTCTCTAACATGGATTGCGGAACAACTTTTTTTCCCACTACTTTAAATTCAATTTCCCCTTTTTCTCCATATATTAGTTCTATAATTGGAATAGTTACCATTAATTTTCCCTTCTTTTTTCTTTCTGTCTCTAAATCAATTATTTTCATGTCACAATCCCCTTTATTTATTATAAACAAGGAGAAAGCACTCATTTGAGTGCTTTCTCCTTGTTTATAAGTGGACCTTGTAGGACTCGAACCTACGACCGAACGGTTATGAGCCGTTTGCTCTAACCAGCTGAGCTAAAGGTCCAAAGCGTAAAATTTACTTCATAAGACGTTTTCATATATATCATTTTACCATATAATGTATCAATCCACTTTACTTTTTATTTAATATGCATATTTACATCGTGTTAATAATGTTTATATTCTGCAATCCTAACCTTTTGTAATTAGTACTATCTTTTAATACCTTTATAGAGGCCTGATTAACAGTAAAAAATTCATATATCAATCATATTAAAAATGATATAGTTACAACATTGAATTGTTTATATTTTCAAATGCTTTTATGCCATATTTCTTTATATCAGAAATTGTAACTAAATTATATGCCTGTTTCATTGTATTAAAGCAATTATCTATCTCTTCTTTTTCCATAATAGGTTTACCGGGATCATTATCTTCTAATTCTAGATGCGCAACTTCCCATGGTAAGTCAAATAGAATCATTTTTTCTAAACTCTTCCCACTATAACAACCTAAAGTATTGATTACACAGTCTAATATTTCCTTTTCTATTTGAGTTAATTGATTTGTACTATCATAATTAACTTCAAGATTGTCGTACTGATATACTTTATATTTATTAAAAATAGCTCGATATACCGGGCCATGACTTCCTACTTCACAATCATCTTCAAATAAATATGTCCCAGTAAGCACCTTACAAAATCCTTGCGCATAGTATAACAGCTTTTGAAGAGCTAAAGGAGTAATATCATCATTTTTATATAGCAAATAGTTAGCAACTTCCTCGATTTTCGTAGTCTGCGTAGAAGGAATATCATCATTTTCCTGTAGCTTCGCGATTGCTTCTTTAGAGACTCTATATGCTTTTTGAGTAATTAAATCTTTATTTCTTTCCAAAATATCTAGCATAAAAGATTGATCTCTACCTAATCTTTTCAATATATCCGAGTACTGCTTCGTCGGAATATCTCCATTTACATACCTTGTTAGGGTAACCTCTCCCCAACCTAAAAGTAAAGACAATGGACGTTTTCCAATCTTATATTTTTCTAAAACCTCTCTTATTTCAGAAATAGTAACTAACTGTTCCTGTTGTCTATAGGCATGATCTAATTGTTCTAAATTATAATCATGAATGTTAGGAACAAATATTTCAGATTTACACTCCTCGCAATTTGCTTCTTTACCTACATAATGATATTGCTTCCCTCTAATGACTGTCACTTTTGAAACATCTTTAGTAGAATACTTTACCATATCTCGACAAAACTCACATAAAACCAACATAAAAATCCTCCCTCATTCTAAAACCATTAGTCACTTATCTTTACCTAAAAAGATAAGTGACTGGTTTATTCCTTTTATGAAAAGAAACAACAATCATGTATTTGTTCCTGTTCTTATTTTCAATTAGATTCATCTTAATATATATGTCTACCGACTTCTTTTGTCCCCAATTATCTAACTCATATTGTGGACAAAAGATATACAATTTTTCATGAGCAAAATTTGGATTTTTATTATCAACTGCATAACAAAAATCACGTACTCCTATATTAAGAAGAATCTCTTTCACTTTACTAGCGTTAATCTTATTAGCCTCTAAAAATTCACTATTCTCTTTCCTTTTTTCATTTCGAGAAACCGTAAATCGATTATTTTTAATTAATTCTTTAAACTCTAATATGTACTGCTCAATCTCCCCGATTGTAAAATTAGTGTGCTTTTTTGTCTCCCTATTTTGAAAGCTAATATGCATTAAAATTCTTTCCCCTTTCAAATCGTACCTCATATTTACTAGAATTACAATAAAAAAACGTATCAATTGATGCGTTTTTTAAAAATTCACAGTAAAATTCTATTCATCCTTCTTATAATGAGTACATTTATGTCGTCTACAAAACTTCTATATAATTATTTTTGCTGCGATTCGTAAATCTATTATGTATCTATTTTACAACCACAGTTTCATATATCCGTGTATACATTTAACGTAAAAAAACTACATATCCCTCCAATTTCCCTGATAAACAAATCAATTACTCATATGTTTTCTCCCCCTATATAAATTTCCTATCTTAATCTGTTGTTTTATACAGAAATATATATTTATACCTGTTTAAACCCAAACAAAAAAGGCCTCCTCAAGTCGATTAATTGTGCATAGCAAAATAAGCTAATTACACTAATCGGCTCAAAGAAGCCCTTTCAAAATTAAAGTAAGAAAAAAACTTACTTCTACAACTCAACCACAACACATAAGGTGTGGGAATGAACGGAATCAAATAAACTAACAATATACCTATATATTACAAAATACATAGGTTTATATCAAGATATTTTAAAATATTTCCAAATGCTGATTTTCATTCTTTATTTTCTTCCAAATAAAAAAGCATATAAATACTTTATTCTTTCCAAAACTGTTCCAATAGAATGACAATCACGGTACCCACGAGCAATCCATTCCTTAAAACATATTGTAAGGAAGAAGGAATGCCACTAAATGCGCTTTCTGGAAGAAACATTATTCCTAAACTGATTAATAATGTAATTCCTAATATTGTTAATCGGCGTTGATTTAATTCTTCGCTTAAAATTGATTGAAATGAAATGCCTATTACTTGGACAAATGTTGCTAAAAGTGCAGCATTGGCAATAGGGCCTGGAAGCAAGGATATAAAGCTTACGATTGAGGGAACAAAAGAAATTCCTGCTAATATAAGACTTGCTATAAGGAACGACTTCAACTTTCTTTGTCCTGTTAATTGAATAAATCCTGCTGTTGCAGGTAATGGTACAATACCAATTGTAGAAAACAACGACGAGATAATATGTGATATACCTCCGACCCATACACCACGGTTCAATGTTTGCTTTTCATTTTCTTTAGATAAGGGAGCTACTTGTTTTACAGCTGAAATAGCAGCAATTGTATTTGCAACTAAAAGAAATGTAAATAAAGTTGCAGTTAGGGTCATTCCAATATCCAATCTAGGTGTGCCCCAAGCAAATATCTCTGGTAACTTAACTAGCGTTGTATGTGTAGGCATATAAGATGATTCTCCTAAAAGAGTATACAAAAGCCAACCACATGAAATTCCAAGTAACACAGCGTACCTTTTCATCCATCCTGTCCCTTTAATTGATAAGAAAGTAATAAAGGCAAAAACAAAGAGCGCAATAATAGCTGTTGGATAATCAGGATGAGTTGCAGATCCTTGTAATCCCATCATTCCTTTTAGTAACACACCACTAAGTTGAAGTGCTAAAATTAAAAGAAATGTCCCTGTAACTAAAGGAGTAAATAAACGTAAGATTTGATGAACAAGCCCTGTTATACCAAGAACGAAGAGTAATATACCTGCAATAATTAACCCACCTTCTAAAAGTTGCAACACGTCTTTTGCACTTTGTCCCTGATGCATAGCAACTTGTCCCAGTATGACAAATATACTTACCCATGAACCGGCTGGACCATCCGCTATGGGATAGCGATGCCCAAACCATGCTTGTATAAATGAACTTATTCCCACGACTAAAAAAGTTCGCTGCATTAATGTTGAAATATCTTCTACTGATAAATGGAATATGCCACCAATAATGATAGGCAATGCAATTGCATTTGCTAATAGAAACACAAACCACTGTAGAATACTAAAGCTTGTATTAAAGTATTTTTTATTCATATTATTCTCCTTTACTGAAAAAGAATCTCATAGTAAAAATCCATCCTTTCTACACAGTTAGATTAAAAAGGATGGATTTTGTAAATCTGTAAAATCAATTTAATTGTATAGATAGATTTTTAATTAATTACCATGCACGAAATGGTAAGAATTTCCCATTAAGTGTAATAACGATACGAGGATCGCCACCTTTTGGATCTTCTTGTGTATCCACACCTAAATTGAAGTTAATTGCACTCATTACACCTTCACCAGCTTTTTCTAAGATTAATTCTCTAAGAGTTGGTGCGTATTGTAACATCATTTCATATAATCGATATAAGATTGGGTCAGTAGGAGGCATTTGCATTACTTGACCTCTAAGTGGAACTACTGTTAATGCCTGAACTACTTCTTCATCTAATTCTAATAGTTTACCGATTTTTTCTGCCTCCGGACGTGTCATTGTAGCCTGCCCTAATAATGCTGTTACAACCCAAGTCTCAGAGTTTTCACTTACTTTTGAAATTTCTTCCCATGTTAAACCTTTTGCGATTTTTGCTTCCATAATTTTTTGCGTAGCTTCTTGTCTATTCATATTTAATAACTTCCCTTCATTTAAGTAATGATTAATGTTTCATACCATTTAATGTTTTATATCCATCAACTACTACATCTAATTTACCTGTGTGAGGATCAATAACTAAACCATGTACAGGAACATCTTTTGGAATAAGTGGATGATTTCTTACTAAATCAACATTAGCTTGAGTCGAATCACAGATATCATCGAATCCAAATAGCCATTTTTCAAGGTCAACACCAGCATATTCAATTGCTGCTAAAATTTCTGGTGAAGCTACTCCACGATCTAATATTTTTTGAAGTGTTCCTTTGGGATTAGTTTGGCTTGCACCACATCTATGGTGTCCGATAAGAAAGATTTCATCTGCATTTAGATCATATACTGATGCTACAACACTTTGCATAACACTATCGAAAGGAGAAGCAATCTTACCACCTGCATTTCTGATAACTTTTGCATCTCCATCGTGTATATCTAAAGCTTTTGGAAGTAGCTCAATTAAACGAGCATCCATGCAAGAAACAACAACCATACGTTTCTTAGGCATTTTTGTTGCTTCACGGGGGGCGTATTTCTTATTTTCTACAAATTTTTCATTGAATGATAAAATATCTTGTAATAACATATTTGTAACCTCCTTTAAATCTAGATGTATTTTTTTGTTGCGTCCTCTGTGTTATAAGTAAATATAACTAATAAACAATGCGATGTAAGAGGATAAACTTAGTATAGTGAATTGTATCGATAAGCTGAATAAGTTGGCGAAACACTTTCTGCTTTTCTACTTTCACGATGAAAGGATTGGTTTATATTATTGATCAAACAGATTTTGAGATACTGAAATTATTAGGAGAAAACTCAAGAATACAATGGAAAGAACTAGGTCAAAAAATACATATGACTGGGCAGGCTGTAGGAAATCGAATTAGGAGATTAGAGGATTTAGGGATTATTGAACAATATACAATCGCTATAAACCGAATCAAACTAGGACAAACCGTGACTGCATTTGTTACTTTGTTTGTCACATCAGCTAATCATCAAGAATTTATGGATTTCTTTCAAAAAGAAGAAGAAATATCTGAAGTACATCGTGTAAGTGGTGAAGGATGTTATTTATTAAAAACACATTTTTCTTCTAATGAAGAATTGGATAACTTTCTAGGTCGACTATTAAAATATGGGAATTATCGTGTTAACCTATCAATAGGGAAGTTAAAATAAAGTCTTTTTTCTTCCGAGGGGATAAGTTATTTTCTAATCCTTATTTCTATAGAGATAATAAGAGCCTTACTACAATTTATGTGTAGTAAGGCTCTTTAAATACTTATAAAATGCTATCTAATTGGCAGGGACTACCACATTAAAGGTAACCCCTTTTCATAATTATTGACTTACTTTTGCTATCTCCTTTAAATATCTTTGCATATTTTGATTTACTGCATAGACATAACATCCATTTATTCCGCGAGATAATAATACATAATAAATACGTTTAATATAGGATGTTAACTCCTCATTATTTATATCTGTTCCCTTAATTGGAAGACCGTTTCGATCTTTATATTCTTTTGGATTCACTACAATCTTAGCCTTATTTAAATCATAGTCTCCATTTTCTTCACCTGCGTAATCACAATCAATTTCAGCTCCTAAAATCACACCAACATAATTTAAATCCGCACCTTGTGTAGTATGTATACATCCTATTTCCTCTATACTATTCTCAAAGTTAATCCAACCTTTTACCTTTGAGTTCCATTTGAATGTCTCACCTGTAACAGGATCTTTTATATCATAATGATTTTTGTCCTTCTGTGTAATCCATTTCCAAGAATAACCCGCGACTACACGACATAATTCATGTTTTTCATTTAACATTTTCATAGATTGATTCAATTCTGTAATAGAGTCTATTACCTTAAAATCATAGCCCCGCAATAACCCTTCTTCATACACTCCAACATTATTTGCTATTTGTAAATATTTACGAAGCCATGCTAAATATTGATCTCCAGATTTTAAACGGAATTGTTTATGTAAGGGATGCCTCTTATAATTTGCTGTCAACTGCTGGAATACATCTGTATTTATATCTGCTGGTCGAATTGTTTGGTATGGATCATAAACCACAGTTAAGTGATACGCAAATGTTTCTATTAATTCCAACTCAGTTGTATAACCATTATCGGTGACTAAATGTTTTAAATCACGTGCTTGTTTACCAAAATATTGTTTTAGACGATGTGCTTCGTCCACAAAAACATATTTATATTTTGTGTCCCTACTTTTTGCCTGCTTAATAAATTGTGAAGGTGACAGTACTGTAATACTTTGTAGACCTAGTTTGTTCATCAAGCTCTTATATAAATTTAATGAGTGATTTTGTGGAACAACAAGTGCTATATCCTTATAATTCAATCCCTCTCTCACTTTACCAGTTTCACTGTCATAAGCAAGCGCATATAAGATGTTTGTTAATACAATTGTTTTACCAGTACCCGGGTCCCCTGTAATCAAATGTCGACTATTTGATGTAGTAAGCATTGTATTAAAAATGTCTTTACAAACCTCAATTTGATTAGCCGATAACTCTTTAAATGGTGAATATTTATAAATAAATTTATTATGTATCTCACCTAAATTCTCACTAGCTATACCTTCTTTCATTAACTGAGCCCAAATTTCTCCAAACATATTTTCAACATTTTCAATTCCATTATAGGAATGAATTTTTTGTCCTCTGACTTTATTTAGTAAGTTAAATTTTTCATCCGCTAATAAATATTCAATTAATAATGTTTCAATATGTTTAATTGAGCTTTCATTAAATAAATCACTCTTTATCACAATAACTTCCTTGAATGTTTTATCTTCATCATTTAAATGTGCAATGAAACGGCCATAAATATCTGTGGATTTACCTACATATAAATTCTTTTTATCTCGTTGAATATAAACTACTGGTATTCCATCTATTTTAGGGTCTCTAATATAACCTTGCTCAAACTCTTTTCGCTTCTTTTTAATTATGTAAAATGAAGATAATTTTGCTGCAAATGATAGCATTTGAATAACTCCCTACTTTTTAATTTTAATAATACTTAAGGATGTATGGATTTCATACTTTTAAAATACAATCCATACATCAAATCATGATCTCAACCATCTGCTTTCTCATAAGCATTTCAAAAAACTGTAAAACGATTATAGTTTTACAGTTCGTTATATTTTTTATTGCTTCCAAATGCTTTTTCTACAGGATATTTCTCTGCATTCTTTTCCAACTTTGCATGTACTACTTCTTCTAGATCAATATTTAATTTATCACTTAGCATAAGTAAATAAATCATTACATCCGCCATTTCTTCTTTTATGTCCTGCATTTTCGTCTCTGTTGCTTCTTCACTAGACTTCCATTGAAAAGCCTCAAGCAACTCTGATGCTTCTAAATTTAACGAGATTGCTAGATCCTTCGCATTATGAAACTGCCCCCAATTTCTCTCATCTCGAAATTTTATTACTGCATTTTGCAAATCTTCCATCACCATTAATCCCCTCTCAATTACTTACTATCTCTTTAAAACAAAATTCATTACATCTGGAATTCCATCTAATTAACCTTAATCCAGATATAATCATCTTCATATTTAACATTTAATTTTAATCGAATCCCCTTCATATAGTCCTCTAATCGTCTTGTGAAATCCTCATCATTGAATTGATCATATTGATCTACGCCTAAATATAACTTAAATATATTCCCTTTTGTTAAATCAAACTCCCACTTCAAAAAATTATGTAGCATATTTTCCTTACTCATGTAGCGATTCGCTTCCATATAATCTAGTAATTCATATAGATTATAGTATACCAAGTTATTTGGTTTAAGCCCTTCACATTTGGGACACTATTCTCTATATCTATCTTGTAATTGCATAATCATTTCTGTCCCACATTGATTACAGTTATACATGTACCATTCCCCTTTACTGGATAACCCAATTCGTCTCTCTTATGTTCTTCCTGTCCTTGAAGTTAAAAATTATACTATTTTCCTTTAAAAATATTCCTCTTATGCCACTTAAAGTATAATTTATTCTCCGGTTGAATTCCTATCTTAGCTTTTGGTATTAATCCAAATTTCAAATAATCTGTTTCCACTATTAATGAGGAAATATGCAGTCGTCCCTGGCCATCAAATGTGATAAAACCTTTATCATAAAGAGCATCATGATTACAGCACAGTAGTACACCGTTATACGGATCTAAGCGTTCCATACTTGTACTATCTTTCCATGGCTTAGAATGACTTGCTCTTAACAATTCTGGTAAATTTATTCCGCATAATGCACATTTTCCGTTCCAAATCTCCATTAATTCCTCTCTAAATTTTTGCTGTCCAATTCGGATTTTCGCTTTTACTTCGGATTCCGTCTCAGCTATAACCGGAATTAATGTATTGTTTTCTGTCCTTCTTACCGGATCAACTGCCAACTCTAATTGCTCATCATTGATTTTATAAATGTTTGAATCACCAATTAGTTCCATTAATTTAAGGGCTAATTCTTCATTACATGGATATAAATAACCTTGGTTTCCATTTGCATCTGATTGAAAAGGTGAATATTTAATTGGCAACAGGTGCGATATCTCTTCAAATTTCTCACGTATATTAATTGGTTTTTCTAACTCATGATATTTTAAAGATACCAAATAGCCTTCATCATTCCATTGATCATGGCTTTTCATAATCGATGGTTTATTCGATTCCTTACAATCTTCTTCAGCTATACTAACTGCTACAATATTCCCTTTTACATAATGAAAGATTCGATCCCCCTCTTTTACATCCATCATTCTTTTCCATGAATGTGGTACATTACCGCCTCTATCCTTTTTAGGTGACCAAATAATTTCTAATCCTTTTTCCTCTTGATATGTATGCCCCTGCATAACAATAAAATGATTCATATACTCTCTCCTAAAGCGTTAACTCATTACGCTATTTTCTATTTAATATAATACTAAAAAACTCTCCTATGATTAGCAAATTGTCTGTTTCATTTTCAATACCAAACAACCTTCTCTACAGAAAAATTCTGCAATTCCTTTTACTCAACAATTGAGAAATCCAACTTTATATCCATTTATAAAAACAAAAGAGTTGACCCAAAAGGCCAACTCTTCTATTTTAAATTTTTTATTTCTCTTCTTCTTCTTTTTTTACAATTTCCCGTTCATTTTTAGCGATTAAATCATGAAAATGTTCTTCTTTGTTTTCTTCAATATAATTCATAAGGTCTTTAAGTTCCATTTATATCGCCTCCTGTATTTATTATATCAATAATATAATAAAATGTCAGGATAATATCTATTAATTATCTTATAAAACTTAAACGATATATATTCACTTGAAAACAAGAGCTGATTTCTCGATAAATTGATTATTTCTACATTCATCAACAATAATTTCTTTTACTCGTTTTGATTCTTTAAAAGCAAAAACTTCTGGTTCCTTCCCTGTATTATCATATAAAGTATAGCAATCTATTAAATCTTTAATTTTAGAAAAAGTAGTCGCTACTTTCATATGGCTTTCTTCAATTATACTTTGGGGTACCAATCTTCCTGTTACTTTAAAACGCAAATTGGATCGCTCTAAGGCAACCTTGATTGGAACATCTACAATAATTGCTTTAATACTAAAACCTGCTAGTCTTAATTGTTGAATTAACTTTTTGTATTTTACTTCATTTTTCATTGTACCATCATACATACAGTTTATTTTTCTTTTCATGCAGATTTTTAAAAGTTTCATGGTAATATCACTACTTTCATCATGAACTAAAAAAGCTGCTTGTTTTATTAACTCAATGTTTCCGGATTCTATTAACTCTTGATATTCTGGTATTTTTTCTTTGATCTTATCAGGATCTATCCAAACCATGTTTTGTTTCTGATGTTTATATCCCTTACTTACTAACTCTCCAATTGAGCTTTTTCCAGCAGCAGAACCACCACCAAGTAATATAGCCTCAGGTTCTTGCTCTTGCTGCGGTTGATCATTTAGAAATAATTTAATGATTTCATTATGTAAAAGCTTACGTTCTATTGTGTACTCCCCATTAATTACGTACTTTTCTCTAGTTGGTTTCAATTTTAATTCTCCTCTTCTATAGATGCATTATTGTGTCCATTTAAGAATTTGGGACCTTCCCCTTTAACTGCGCTTATTACTTCGGTATTTTGAAATCTCTATAGGAGATTTAACTTACTATAATTTCATATAACTCTTTTAGTTAGGTGCTATAGGCTTCAGTTCATCACTATATATTCCTTCTAAACAATCATATTTCTCTTTAGCTTAAAACCTACTTTAAACCTCCACTTAAAAAAACAAAAAAAGGCTCCTTTAAGTCGATTAATCGTGCATAGCAAAATAAGCTATATACACTAATCGGCTCAAAGAAGCCCTCTCAAAATTGAAACAAGAAAAAACTTGCTTCTACAACTCAACCACAACACATAAGGAAGGTAGGTGTGGGAATAAACGAAATCAAATAAACTAACAATATAATTATATATTACATAATAAAATTATAATTCTCAAGGGTATTTGATTAAAATATTCCTACAGTGCTTCTACCGTAGGAACATCAGCGGGTGCCCACTTTAAATGCTTTAAATCCTTAATACTCATCCATTTTAGCTCTGCATGTTCAAGAGCTTTAGGCTTACCTGCCAAGATTCTAGCTTTATATGTAGTAAGATGAACAACAATGGTTTCATACTCGCACTCAACTTCCTCTACCTTCTCATCTACAACAATTGTACATCCAAGCTCTTCTTTAATTTCACGAATTAATGCAGCTGATGGTTCTTCTCCTTTGTTTATCTTACCACCTGGAAACTCCCAATAATCAGGTAACGTCATTGTCGGGGAACGTAATGCACATAAGACTTCATTATTTTCATTAACAATTACCGCACCAACCACTGATACTTTTCTCTTCATACCTACACACTTCCTTATACAGATTAATTAATACTTACTATCTTATATTAATTCATATTTTAACACCAAGTTTTCCTTTTAAATGATGATTAACCTTTCATTTGCTAATGAAGGAGCCAAAATAAAGCATCTAAAATCTCTAATATACTAAAATTTTTCGAGTAAACAAGACAAAATGAAAATAAAAAAATGGAAAATTTGTTAACGACAATGATATGCTTAGATATGTATATTTGTTACATAAATACATTAATTTTATTAAATGAGAGGTGATGAATTGCATCTCAATATTAAATCATTACAGTATTATAATTTATGAGCAAAATCTAGTATCTTAGATAAGGAGGTTCTTAAATGAACTGGAGAAAAATTTTTGGTTATCGCTCTAAAACCGCATGGAAAATGTTTATTGCTTCCATTGTTTATATCTTTATTTTATTTTTAATACTTCAAGCAATTATTCCAAATTCTATCCGCCCTGCCCTTGTTAATATTGGTTTTTTGGGATTTCCGTTAAGCTTACTTGCTTTAATTATTGGATTAATTAAACCACAATTTGTGTTACCCAAAATACAAATTAAAACCAGAAAGAAAGTAGTATATTCATATTTATATCTAGCACTAGCTTTCTTTTTAATGGGTATTGTATTTATTGATGGAAAATCAACTTCCAATCAAACTGTACAAAAGGCAGACACCAAAGTTGCCACTTCACAAGATACTAAAAAAGATACAGCAGACACAAAGAGTAAGGAAGAAGCTCAACGTAAAGCTCAGGAAGAAACTGAACGTAAAGCTCAAGAAGAAGCTGACCGTAAGGCTCAGGAAGAAGCTAACCGTAAAGCTCAAGAAGAGACTCAACGTAAAGCTCAGGAAGAAGCTAACCATAAAGCTCAAGAAGAGACTCAACGTAAAGCTCAGGAAGAAGCTAACCATAAAGCTCAAGAAGAAGCTCAACGTAAAGCTCAGGAAGAAGCTAACCGTAAAGCTCAGGAAGAAGCTAACCGTAAAGCTCAGGAAGAAGCTAACCGTAAGGCCCAGGAAGAAGCTTCACAAAAAAGTAATGCTGTTGTTTCCTCATCTAGTGGTAATCATAACGGTTCTAATCGGAAACCTTTCCAAAATGATCCTAGTGATGACAAAGAAGCCAATACCACTTGTAAAGGACAAATTAAAGGAAATGCCAATTCGAAAAAATACCATGTTCCTGGTGGACAATATTATGATTCTACAAAAGACAATATTGTTTGGTTCTGTTCAGAAGCTGATGCTCAAGCAGCTGGTTATGTGAGATCTAAAAAATAAAGTCAATTACATTAGAAAAGGAAACACTCTATAAGCGTTCCCTTTTCTAATGTCAAAATATTATTATCCATTTATTAATAGCGAATAATAAGCTACACCCTATTAAGAGATTAAATATAAGCTGCTTTACAAGCTTGTAGGACAGCTTGTAAAGCAGATGAATTTTTACCATATAAGTTTGTTGCTATACGAATACAACCCTCTTTTAATTCTTTAAAATCAGAAATAATATTTAACTCATCTGTATTCACATAATACAAGATATTAAACATCTTATCTTCTTCCAAAATCTCTTTTCTCTCTTGCTTTTCTTTTAACTCTAACATTTCAAATTCCCCGTTATTATTTATTTCTATTCTCCTATTATCCCTATACATAATTACTTAGGTATAGCTCCCTTTCCTCCTGTTAAAAAAATATATTTTGATCAAATCTTTAAATTGAAAAAAGAGGTTATTGTTATACAAATTACAATAATACATACTACTTGAATCTCAACAAATATAAATTGATAGAATATTCCGTCTTATATTGATAAATGCTATTAAATAGATTTTGATAGAGGAAATTTCTGATATGATACTAATTGCTGCATAATATCTTTGGAGAGGATGAAATTGAACAATGAATGTTCATATACAGGGGAACGAGCAAATAACTCATTTATTAAATGAATGGTATCAAGAAATTAGGGCTAGGCATGTAGACGCCGCTCAATTACTTAAACAAGAAATTGAAAACAAAATCCATAATATAGAAGAAAATCAAACGATATTATTATACTACTCACTACTAGATTTTAGGCATCAATATTTAATTGATAGCTTAAGTATTTCTAAAGATAGCTTTAAACAAAGTGATGCTTACAAAACTCCTACAGACGATTTCCTTTCATACTATTATCACTTCTTTAAAGCCATTCATTCCAATGTTACTGGCAATCATAGCCTTGCAAAAATCCATTACGATAAAGCCGAATACTTGTTAGAAACCATACCTGATGAGATTGAACATGCTGAATTCCATTATGAGTTAGCCATTTTCTACTGTCATACACATAGATCAATTTTATGTATTAATCATGTAATGAAGGCAAAAGATATTTTTTCAAAGCATTCTGGATATGAATTAAAAGTTGCCTTTTGTAATAACTTATATGGATTAGCATGCACTCATTTAAAGGAATGGGAGTTAGCTGAGGAACACTTTATCTCTGCTATGGATACATTCCAAAAAGAAAATTTAGAATACAATATTTTAATTGTCCGTCACAATCTAGGATTTATGTACGCTACACAGAATCTATCTGAAGTAGCATTAAGATATTTATCTGAAGTTAATCAAAAACTACCTAGCGATTATAAAGCCGTATTCATTGAAGCTAGAGAACATTATAAATTAGGAGAACATGAAATTGCTCAAGAATTAATAAAAAAGGGCCTCCAACTCTCTACTCAATTGGGAACCGAAGGCTATATTCATCACTTTAATATTTTAGAAAAAATAAATCTTCATAGTTGTGCTAATGATTTAGAAAAAGCTGTTTTAGAAGGAATTTCTTATTTTGAACGAGAAGAACTATATGAGTATATAAATGAATATACCGAAAAGTTAGCAGTCCAATTTTACAAAGAAGATAATCATCTAAAAGCTAGCTATTACTTTTATGAAGCTAGTAAAGCCAATGAAAAAAACTTTAAAAAAGGAGCATTAAAATGAAAAAATTAGCGGTTAGCTTACTTGGTATTTTAATTGTCGTTACAGTAACTTTTGGATCAAGTCCTTCAACAGGCACTCAAAGTACTGTAAATATTATTAAATATTCGCACGGACATACTGGATAATGAAAGGAAGGATTACACCTTCCTTTCATTATTTTTTAGAATGATAAACGTATCTCCTCTACATCTATCTATAAAAATTTAAGAAATAAATAATTCAAAAGGTAAAATAAAATACTACAATTAAAAACTTCCATTTGTTTCTTTTCGTTGGTTTTCCAGCATGTTGTATATAAAAAAAATAAGGCAATACCTGCCATAGTAATTAAAAACATTTGATAGTAATCAATCATCTGTAATACCCCCTCCATACAAAAAATAAGAAGTCTCTTTTTAAGAGACTTCTTATTTTTAATACAAACGACATACATAGGCTAAACACATACAATAAAGTCAGGATGATGTACTTTATTGCCTTTTTATCATAACATATAATTTGTAATTTTTGTTTAATAATCCCACTCAATGAAACTTTATCAACCTTAAAATGTTTTATGATAAAAAACAAATACAAATAAAATTAATAATATATTCACTTGATGCAGACGGAATATTCTCAAAAGATATATAGTTCGGTTACAATATCATTCATGATTTTTTAATTTTTTCCTTCCCTTCTGTTAAGAATACTTCAAAACTTGACTGATTACCTTATGTTAATACTTTATATATGCAAAATTACATACTAACCCTTATTGAAAATAATTCTCATTGTAACTATAATGGTTTCAGGGATTGAAATTTTCACTTTCGTTTCAAATCTCACAATATATTAAAGGAGGAAATACTATTATGAAAAAATTGATTTTAGCAGGGGCACTAGGAATTGCAGTATTTTCAGGTATAAACTTACCAGGGGCTGAGGCATCAAAAGCGAGTGCAGCTACTACGAATTTAGAAATTCAAGAAGTCACAAAATACTACTCTATGAGTTCCTATGAAGTGTCTCAAAAAGAATCATTTAATCTTAAAAAAGGGGAAGAACTTACAGTCTTTGTACAAAATTCAGGGTTCCCAATTTCTTATACGGTCTTTGATGCGGATAATCAAGTAATTGGCACATTCAATGCTAATTCCCCATATGGTCGCGTATTTAAAGCGCAAAAAGACGGTAATATTTCTGTACAATTTCAAGCAGGTGTAAATTCTACGTACATGAAGAAGATGAATTTTACAGCTAAATTTGCTGTTTCTAAACTTAACCAATAATAAAAAATGTAACGATCCTCTTTAAAAACAAATTAAAAAGGTATATCCCTTCAATGGGATATACCTTTAGTTTTAGTGAATTTTATATTGACCAGATAACTGCTCTTGCGCCATACGAACTAAACGTTTCGTAATCTCTCCACCTACTGAACCATTCGCTCGTGCTGTTGAATCTGGTCCAAGTGTAACACCAAACTCCTGAGCAATTTCATATTTCATTTGCTCAATTGCACTTGCTGCAGCTGCTATTAAGATTTCGTTTGAATTATTATTTTCGCGAATTTGCATTTTTTAAACACCTCCGTTGAATTTGGTAATATCATGCTCTATTTCCAACAAAATATGCAAAAAAATTATTCGTTTAGCTATTTTACATATATACCTAAGCTTTCATCCCTTATGTGGGAATAAATAAAGGTATAGGTCATACCCTATACCTTTACCTTCTTCTATCCTACTTACTTTTAAATTCCCCTATTAACCCCTGTAACTCTTGCGAGAGCCAATTTAGAGAATTTGCTAACTCTGCAATATCTTGTACATATAGTTCTTGCTCTTTCATACTTGTCTCCACATTACTACTACTATTCACATATGTATTCGCAATGTGTGATAATTCATTTATAAACTGAACAATAGTTTGATTATCTGTTAGAATTTCACTTGAATGATTCGAAGTCGCTTTAATTTGATTTGTAACAGATTGTGCAGATTCTGAAATCTTTTCAAAAAAAGCACCACTACTTTGAACAAGTGTTATTCCTACTTCTACTTCCTTTGAACTCTTCTGTATGGATCTTACAGCTCTCTCTGCTTCAGCCTGGGTTTCACCAATTAATTTAGCTATATCCCTTGCAGATGCCTCGGTTCTTTCCGCTAATATATGTACCTCGTCCGCAACACCTGAAAATTCTTCCCCCATCTCTCCAGCACATGAGGATTCAGTAGAAGCATTTAAAGCTAATGAATTTGTTTGATTTGAAATGGTTGTAATTACAGTAAGAATTTCATGAATTTCCTTAGATCGTGCTTCGAATGCATAAATACTAGAAGATACATCCTGAACTGTATCTTGGATTCTTTTCATTTGATTCACGATTTGCTTAATCAAATCTTTTCCCTCTACAGAATGCTGTTCCATGTCTTCCAAAGCATTGCCAACTTGTTTTGCAGCTCCTTTAATTTCTTTCATCTTACTTTCCATTTCTTGAACAATCCCTAAACATTTTTGCACTACATATTCATGAGAATGTGCTCCTAAATTTAATCCTGTAATAGCACTTGCAATTTCTTTAAAGGCTATGCTATTCTCTTTTGTACTTACCGACAATTCCTGTGAAGATGTCGAAACTTGTTCAGCAGTCTCCCTTACTTTATCTATAATCTTATTAAACTTTTTAATAGTGTTATTAAAATAGATATTAGTTATCCCTATATCATCAGATCTTTCATTCAATTTAATACTTAAATCCCCTTCACCAACTTTACGTAACCCTTCTTGTAAATCCTTTAAAGGCGATAGAGAGTTTCGTGAGATAAATATTTGAATTGTAATTGCGATAGTTAATGAAATTATAATAAATAGTAAACCTTGTATCATAAAGTTTTTCTTTGTAAGTGGAATAATAGAAGCTTCCAAATCCGCTGCAACAATTGCAATTATATTTTTATTTTCATCTGTAACTGGCTCTAAAATTGTTACCCAGAACCCTAATTCATCTTCATACACTTCTGTCATTTGTGCCTGTTTTGTTTGTATTACTTTATCATATGTTTTCATCCAATAAGTAGGCTGCTCATAGTATTCACCTGGTTTTACAGAAACAGTATTTGCTAATTCTGTATCCAAAGCTACTATTTGTAATTCAGCTTTTTCATTTAGCTTGGCTCCTGTAACATATGTTTGTCCAACACTTTTCATATCTTTTATAGATTTATTTAATTGCTCTGTCAATTTTTCTTTCTTCACTCTTTGAGCTGTGGGGTCTTTTGCTACATCTCTTACTATTTCTAGATCTAATTGATTTAATACCGCATCACCTGTTTCAAAAGACTGCCTCTCAAATATAGACATCATACTATTTTGAAACATATTAAAACTTAACGCTCCCATACTTCCAACAAGGGTCAGAATTACTAATACCGTTAGTAATACATTTTTTTGAAGTAACGATAGCTTATGCCAATATTTTTTCATTGATTTCTCCTTTCTTATTTTCAACAATACAAAAACAAAGTAGTAACATATTAAGAGGTGCTCTTTCTGTTATTAATTTAAACTTTAAAATGGCATACTAATCGTTCAACTAAATGTTCCAATTTTTTTCATTTACAATTGCATCTTTTATATGTCCAGCTGCTCTTGGAAATCTATTAAAAGGAAGACGTAATACTTCTACCACTTCATCTTTTCTATTTGTACTGATTTCTTCTAAATCGATGATATTAAAGGATTTGCCTATAATAATTGCTATAATGTTTTATAGACGACTAAGAATATTTAAAATTCCATATTTATCTCCTAAAGATTTTCAAATTAGATTTGTTGCAGTACCTTCAGCAAGGATTTTTTATAATATCGTTAGTTTTAAATAAAGATAAGAATTTTTAAGAGCCTCATCTTTAGTTATTTTTATCTTGCAGAACAATAAAATCTGAAAGTTTAATTCAATCTCCTATTTTATAACTTTTCCCCTTATTTTTCTATAATATTATAATATTTACCTGTACAATCTAAACTTAGACTCTTTTGGCCTTTACTCTTCAAGTGTCTTAAATTCATATGAGGTAGCGCAGAAAGTAAATTTTTAACAAAAAACTTTTGTATTAAAAAATGCAAAAATACATACTCCTCCAAAACTATATGCACTTAAATATTCATATAGTAAAATAAACAGTACAAGCGTGTCCTATACAGCATATTTCCTTAACTGGCTTGATATTATATTCATCATAAAATTGGTGTGAACTTAATATCTCACTTAGCTCTTTAATATTTTAATATTAACAATATAGTGTTAATATATCCCTACTTTATCGCTACACCTACATATAAGCCAAGAATTCAATTACAGAACGGTTTTCATCAATAGTAGACAAAAACATGTCAAACAAAAAGAGACTCAATTATTTATTACTTTTCGTATAGATGTAATAAAAGATTATAGGAGAAATATATATGCTCAAAAAAATAAATAGATTTATGTTTGCTTTGCCTACCATTTCTTTTATTTTTCTTATTTTATTAGGATCATTTTTATTTGTAATACCATTAGATCTATTCTTACCTGAAATACAAAAAAACCCAATAACAGAAGCACCTCTTATTCTTCAAGTTTTATTAGGGGTATTAGCGGCACCTATATATGAAACAATAGTTTTTCAAGTATTTTTATTTTGGCTATTAAGTTGGATTCCTTACATTAAAAATCACGATTACCTTATCATATTAATAGCTTCAATTATATTTGGATTAAATCATCCATATGGAATCACTTATATAGTTGGTACAACGATAATTGGTCTTTTATATAACTATGCTTATTGGGTATATAAAAAAAAGAATGAAAAATATCAGGTTACCATGTCTGCTTTTGGGGTTGTTTTTTTGATTCACTTATTACATAATTCTGTTACTTTTATAGCTTCAAATTTATCATTTTAGCCAAGAAGACTCCTTCCTCAAGGAGCGTAAAGGGTCAAAAAGCCAATTTAAATATGTAGAAGAAATGAATGCATTTGCTTGTCCGATGGGGTGTATTTTAGAGTATGCGACAACGGATCGTGAAGGATATCATCAATATAAATCCAACCCAGAAGACTACGCTGTTTGTCCGCTACGTGAGGTATGTTTTTCAAAGAAACAAAAAGTTATCACTCATCATATATGGGAGAAATATAAGGATATCGCTAGAAAAAACAAACTAACAGTTACAGGGAAAAAGTTTTACAAAGTACGCTATTCAACTATAGAGCGAAGCTTTGCGGACGCCAAAGAACTACATGGCTATCGATATGCTCGATTTCGGGGGCTGAAGTCTGTCCAAATGCAGGCTTATCTCACCGCAACTTGTCAAAACATGAAAAAAAATAGCCCTCCATCTGACCAAAAAAGGTCTGGTGGAGGGCCATTTTTTTGAAACTCTATTATTTTATATTGTTTTTATTCGCTAAAATCAAAAACAAACTCATCTTATGACCGCGTTTCTTCTTACGAAATTAAGTAATTGTTTCAATAGCTGGTTTTTTAGTCATAGAATTACTTTATCTCTCAGCTTTATTATTCTGTTCTTTCGCCTAAAATTCCAATATCCCCATTACTTCCTTCGTAAATAGTTTGAAATCAGTTAAATGTTTTTCAATAATTTGACGAACAATATCTAAATTTACACTTTGATAATCATGAACAGCAATATTACGAAATCCAACCATCGCCTTTAACTTATTTGCTAGATCAGCGCTAAGGAATCCTGCTGTAACCAATAAATCAAAGGCCTCTCGACTAGATTGGGGTAGTCCTAATTTTTTCCCAGCAACAATATGCATTGCTAGATCAATACTCGCTTCACAAGCTCTTTGTATATTCAATATTATTGAATCTTGTTTTGTAAAGTCCTCTAAATTTTCAGGGTCATTTCCATACACATCTTGGATTCTTTTTATACAACGCTCTATTGTAGAAATTTTATTTAAAATAACCTCATTCTTCATATATAGAACCTCTTTTCTTTATATCATCAAATACTACCTGTCGTTCTTCATTCAATTTTGAATACATTTTTAAAGTTTTCATTTCAAAAATAACCTTACGTTTTTCATCGGAACAAAATATTGTCTTTCCTGTATGTATAATCTGAGCTTGAAAAACTGTAGAAGCTTCGGATAAATCAACTAAATCAACATCCCTCTGAACAATGTTAGCTAACTCCTGTGCTAATAAAAAACGTTCATAGTTCCCTAATGTTGTGTCACTTACATAAGCTATATCAATATCACTATCTTCTCGTTCTCTGTTCTCAGCCGTTGATCCAAACACAATTATCCAATAGGGATTCACCGTCTCTTGTAATTTTTCTATAATAGCTGTTATCATGCTTTGAAAAATCATTTAATTAATCCCCCTTATTGTACTTGAATTTTATTATATCATAACCAATCATAAATCCTTTAAACGACTATAAATACGTAAACAAAATTAAGCTTTTTTAGTACTTAACTCCTCACAAAATCAGAAGCTTATTTCTGACCTAAAATTATTATAGTTCAGGAGTAGATATATTGTAGCTTTGGATCTTAAATAATTGTTAATAATCCAACACTTTCCTGTTAAATGCCTTTTTTATTTTCTTCCTGCAAAATTAAAAGACTGACAATAACTGTCAGCCTCTTACTTTAACAACTCTAAAGAACTTTCGCCTATTTCACAATATACATTCTAATAGTTTGAGGATATATTGCTCTATTGAACTACCCCCACTTTCACTTCGTTTAGAAGTGAGGGATTCCTAAGTAAAGAGTTCTATCGAACTCTAATTGATTAGGCTAACCCCGCAGTCCTTGCGGTTAGAAGCCTTATCGCTTCATGCTTTAGATTGATACTTGCGTTAATATCCCTATCATGGTGTGTACGACAAGAAGGACAGTCCCATTCACGTAGGTTTAGATTTTTAACGTCTTTATTTTGATATCCACAACAGGAACATAATTGGCTGGAAGCAAATGTTTTCGATACGACAATGACTTGTTTGCCATACCATTTTGCTTTGTATTCTAACATTGATCGAAATTGCAACCAAGATACCTCACTAATTGCTTGTGCTAACTTATGATTTTTTAACATATTCGATACTTGCAAATCCTCTATACCGATAACATCGTGGTTTTTGATGATTTCAGTTGAGATTTTGTCCAAGTAATCTTTTCTAGCATTTGATATGTATTCATGAATTCTAGCTATCTTTACTCGTTGTTTATTCCAGCGAGAAGATCCTTTCATTCTTCTAGAAAGAACACGCTGTGCTTTCGCCAACTTATCTTCTAATGATCGGAAAAACTTCGGATTTTTATAGTGTGTTCCATTTGACAAAATAGCGAAATCTTTTAGTCCTACATCTATTCCAATGTAAGAATGTGTTTTCGGAAGTTCTTGTATTTCTGTTTCAACTAATAGTGACACAAAATATCTACCAGAAGGGTTCCGTCTAACTGTAGCATTTACAATACGTCCCTCTACTTCACGACTTTTGGCAAATCGAACAAGGCCTAGTTTCGGCAACTTTATTTTATTCCCTATAATGGCAATGTTTTCATTTGTTTGTTTTGTGGTATAAGATTGTAAGTTGTTCTTCTTAGATTTAAAGCGCGGTGCGCTATTTTGTTTTTTAAAAAAGCGCGTATAAGCATCCGCAAGGTTGCGAACGGACGACTGAATCGCAATACTATCCACTTCTTTTAGCCAAACAAGCTCTTTCTTCATGGCAGGTAGTTTGGCAGAGCATGTACCATAGGTCAAGCCTTTTCCTGTCTCTTTGTATGCATGATCCCATAAGGATAGGAAATAATTGAATACAAAACGAGAACACCCAATCGTTTTGTTAATTAGAATTGCTTGTGCTTGATTTGGATAGATACGAAACTTATAGGCTTTATTCATCATTATTTGATTCACCTCCATTTCGGTATATGACCATTATACACCAAACGTACATTCGATAGATAGTGGAGTAATACTTTCTATATGTCGAACAATTAAGATGGCTTCCCGCCATCCCTTGTTCAAACCCAATTCATCTCCCACCTACTCACTGGACTGTGACCCTTCACGCTCCTTGAGGAAGGAGTCTTCTTGGCTAAAATGATAAAGAATTATATATTAATCCACCTTTAATTTTTCTTTTACCTTTGTAGGGAGTTCACCTTTTTTCACTTCTTCCCAAGATTTCACACCTTTTTTCTCAGAGTAATATATACGTAAAAACGCTTCTTTACGAAGGTTTTTTAACGCTGTAAACTCCATTTCTTTCTCTTTACCATCCTTATCAAATCCAGGTAATTTATATTCGTAAGTCGTATCCCCATTTACATTTTTCTCTTTTAATTTTTCACCATCCTTGGTAATTTGCACATAATATGTATCTGTACCAAGACGATTTAAATTACACCCGGATAACAACACAGTAAACATCACAAAAAAGCTACACATAAGCACTATTCGTTTCATATTATTCACCTCATATCTTTTCTCACAAAAATTATATCCTAATCTATTGGCTGCCAAAATTCATTTCCATTACGCTAACATTACGTTTTTGTAAGGTAGTAAAAACAGCTTAAAATAAAAAGGATATAAATTCATATTTCTATTGAATTCATATCCTTTGTTCTTATTGAGTAAACTATTTTGCCCCATGCTTAATAGGAGGTATTTCTATTATTCTGGGAAAATAAAGCTAGAGTCCTCTCCACTATTAGCGGTATCTTCTTTCGGGAATGTAATAGTAGATCCTTCATTTCCCTTATTTCCTTTATTTATTTCTTGTTCCTCAGGAAATACAATGGAAGAATCATTACCTAAGTTTGGTGAAAAACCAAGTTTAGATAAAATAGCTTTTAAGTCAGGTAAAACACCAATTTTATCAGAAGTTGGATCATTTGATTTCGTTCCGGTGCTAGAATCACTTAAAATATCCCTAAGTTGACTTGGTGTATATACTCTCCCCTGATTATTTTTTGCTATTCCTTGAATTGATGCTGCAGCACCAGCAATAATAGGTGATGCGCTAGATGTTCCAGCAAAACTAGATGTATATAAATTTGTTATAAATTCACTTGGTTTAGCATCTGTAGTATCTACTGCATTCCCCCATCCATACACATCCACTCTACTACCGTAATTAGAGAAATATGAACGCTTATGAGGAACCCTTGCAGAAGCTGCCCCAACCATAATTGCCCCTGAATCTTTAAAATCAGGACTATTACGATTTAAAACTTGTTTACCATTACGGTCTCTAAATTGATCCAAGTCATTTCCGCCATTTGCACCTGCTTCAATAATAATAATTCCCTTATTTGTTCCCATACGAATTGCATCAAATATGTCTGGTTTTACTTCCACAGGAAAATAGTTCTTATCTCCATATCCATCGTAAGTTGCTTGTGCCTCTAGTAAAAGAATATCTCCAGCTTGCATATTGTTAACCGCACTTAAAATAGCATCAGCTGTATTATAATTTCCGTTATCCCTAATCTGAGATACAACCTTTACCTTAGCTTTCGGTGCGATCCCAATTCCACCTATATTATTATCCTCTGCCGAAACAATTCCTAAGACTGAGGTACCATGATCATGGTGCTCGCTTTTATTCTGTCCAGATATCAGTTCAATCTTTTGATTCACTAAATCCTCATGATTAAATAACCACCCATACTCCATATCTACGAAAGTAGTTCCTTTTCCATCTCCACCTTTTATGCTCCAGGCATAAGGTGCATTAATTCCTAATGGTGCTGGTTCAAGGTAACCTTGTCTTGTAAGTCTAGGCTCATCATATGGATTAACAGATAAGTTTGGCAAACGCTCTGCTGGTGGCGCCTCTTCTTCCTGTAAATACGCCGTTTCAACAAGAGATGATTTTTCAAATTTTGTAAGTAATGCTTGTACATCAATATCATCTTGAGTTTCTACAATATAATAGTTTAGCAAATTAGAAGAAATATGATCGGAATCTTTTATTTCTTTACCTAGATTTTTAATTTCTTTAGGATTTAAAGAATTAAAAAGTCGATTTATAGTTACATTTGGATATTCAGCTAAAATTCTAATTAATTCAGGATCTTGTTTTTCTTCTTTAATGAATTTTTCTATTCCATCCTGATATGGTAAATTCACTTCATTTTTAAATTTTAAAATTAATTGTTTAGTAACTTGCTTATGTACAGTAGAATTCAATTGCTTATTTGAATAATTATAAGTAGCTGCGTAGGCAACTTCTGATTTTTCACTTGGAAGTATACTGCCTACTCCATTAAATGCTGTTAATGCAATTGAAGAAACTAAAATTCCCTTAAAAATTTTCAAAACATGCACCTCTTCTTATTAGTATATAGTTATAAAAAAATGTATATTACCTAATTTCTTTTTATACAAACGTTTTATATGTAGAACTATATTTTCAACTCCATTCATTCTTTAATATTTGTTTATACATCATTAATACAACCAATTCATACCAACAACTTTATTAATTCAGTCGCATTACTGTAACCAGTATAGTTACACCTCGTGAAATAGTCAACCTTAAATGCAATTTTGCATTTAAAATCATACATACTTCTACCAACTTACTCCCAATTATTTCAAGAGAAGTTGAACTTCTATCATTTTGAGTAATTGCATATATATAATATAAAACATATAAGGGGGGTTAAAACGTGGTAATCTCAAGACAAGATTCCTGGACTGATGATAACGATTTACTTCTCGCATCAACAGTACTTCAGAATATTCGTAACGGTGGAACACAGTTAGCTGCATTCAAAGAAGTAGCAAAACTACTAGCTAGAACACCCGCAGCTTGTGGATTTCGTTGGAATTCATATGTGAGAAAACAATACCAAGAAGAAATACAACTAGCAAAACAAGACCGAAAAATGGGAAACAACATTCCCCTCTCCCCATCAGAAAAAGAAAAAAACTCTTTGTCTATTACATTAGATGATATTATTCTCTTTCTACAAAATTATAAAGATGTGAATGAATTGACAAAATTACAAAATCAAATTGAAGATTTAAAAACAGAGAATCAATCTCTTCTACAACGTATCAATATGTATGAAGAAGAATATCGTATGTTACTGAACCATATCGATAAGACAAGAAATTTAATTGCAGTGGATTAAACAGCATAACTATAATGACTTTCCAGTAGGATCTTCGCCCGCCAAAACCACCATCAATAAAGAAAATTCAGACTATTATTGGTAATAATAAGTAAAATACACATACATAATGTATGTGTATTTTACTTTGACTATTATTAAAAGAAATATTTAGTCTATGTTACATCTTTTCTAATATTTCTTGCCTTTCACACCATTTTGTTAGCTTTTCTAATGCTTTTTTAGATAAACGTTTTGTTTTATAATTACAAAACCTAGATAATGTAGACGGAGAAATACTCATTTCATCTGCTATTTCACGAATGCTTACCTTTTTTTCATTGTGTACTTTCAGTATTTTGTCACGGATCTTTTTCTCTATTTGTTCGACTGATTCTACAGTCTTCTTTATTTCTTTAACAACTGTTACTTCCGGTAACTGCTCTTGTGGTTCCTCTATACTCTTCTTTCCTATTACCCTATCCATTGACTGTAACATTTCTTCAGGTGGCAAAATCGTTATTCCTAAGTTAGTGTAATAATTTTTAAACCAATTACGTTTCCCAATTTGTTGTTCATCCAGTGGATCACTATACTCCCAATGAGAGATTACTTTTTCATTTTCTAAATCCATTAGAACGTTTTCTAACTGTTCTCTAATACGATTAGGCTTCCAATCTTTCGGGATATCCATTACTGCTAGCAGGCCTTTGTCCCCACCTATAGAATATGGCTTTTTCAATGATGAATACATTTGTCTAATTCTCCATTGCCATGTTAAGTATCGTATTAACCTTTTATGATATTTGTGTCTATAACTATTGTATTCAAGTGCTTTTTTAGACAATAATGCTGTTGTATTATTTGATCCGTATAAATAATTGGTTAAAAAGCTGCCTGGCTTAATACGACAAGATTCAATACCCATATATTCATTTGTAACACTATGTCTCCACAATACAACCGAATCTAATACAAATAATCGTTTAACAACCTCACGCTTTAATTCTAGTCGTTCCCCTTCATCTTCACGGTCATTTAATACTACGACTTCATTCTCATCATTTAAATAGATAAAAATACTTGCTAAAGCTGCAATTCTTTTTGCTATTTTAATTTTATCTTCCGCTCTATAGTATTCCTTATTTTTGACTACTGTTTTTGGAATGTTGCACATCTCTAAAACTTGCTCATAAGAAAAATCAATGAATTCGTCTGGAGATTTTGCTTCGTTTATCCATTGTATTGTAATTGCATCTAAACAATCTGCCGTTAAATCATCCATATTACTCATTACATCATCAACAAGAGTATTCCATCGAGCTGCTTCTTCTATATTAGTAAGTCTTAAATCTTCATCTTTGTGTGAAGAAAGCTGGGCTACACCATTAGAAGATTTTGTTTCAATAGGATATTGTAAAACCTTACTCAGTTCATCTTCTTCAAATTGATTTTTTGCAATCCCATCTCTTAGCTTATAATAAACAGCAGAGTTATTTACCTCATAATAATCCTCATGGTTTACTATACTTGTCTCTTCTATATTTTGATCATTTTCTACTATTATGGAACTTGAAGAAGCTATATTTTGGAATTCTTTGTCTATAAATCCTTCAATTTCTTTATATATTTCTTCCTTATAGGAATCAATTTTGGCATAAATTTGTACTAATGTAGTACCGGATTCTTGTTTTTTCTCTAGCCAAGACACTAATGCAGTAAATGATGGGGAAGCATGAGGTGATGTGAGTACTTTATTATTATTGTTTTCAACATCTTTAAAATATGCATTCCACTTATTCCATACTAGCTCGTTAGTTTTATAAATTGGCTCAGAGATTAACAATGCATCTCGAAACATTTGTAATAAGTTATCCACTTTCTTTTCCTCCCTAAACCATGGATCACAATTAAATAATTCTCAGTATAAAAATCTTAACTACTATTATATTTAATTTATTGTAACAGATATTTACAAATTTTTGTTTCTTTCTTCTCTATTCTGCTTTTCTTGCATTCCTTTTGCAACTTTCTTTTCTGAACTTGCAACATGCTGCTCTTTCTTTTCCCTATTTCTTCTTCCTACATTTCTTTTGCGCCTTGCTTTCCTTAACTCCTCAACTTGCAACATACTGCTCTTTCTTTTCCCTATTTCTTCTTCCTACATTTCTTTTGCGCTTTGCTTTCCTTAACTCTTCAACTTGCAACAGGTTGCTCCTTCTCTTCCTTATTTCTACCTACTTGCATTTCTTTTGCGCTTTGCTTTCCTTAACTCTTCAACTTGCAACAGGTTGCTCTTCCTCTTACCTATTTCTTCTTACTTACATTCCTTTTGCGCTTTGTTTGCCTTAACTCTTTAACTTGCAACAGGTTGTTCTTCCTCTTACCTATTTTCCTTTACTGACATCCTTTTTGCGCTTTGCTTTCCTTAACTCTTTAACTTGCAACATGCTGCTCTTTCTTTTCCCTATTTCTTCTTCTTACATTTCTTTTGCGCCTTGCTTTCCTTAACTCTTCAACTTGCAACAGGTTGTTCTTCCTCTTACCTATTTTCCTTTACTGACATCCTTTTTGCGCTTTGCTTTCCTTAACTCTTTAACTTGCAACATGCTGCTCTTTCTTTTCCCTATTTCTTCTTCTTACATTTCTTTTGCGCCTTGCTTTCCTTAACTCTTCAACTTGCAACAGGTTGTTCTTCCTCTTACCTATTTTCCTTTACTGACATCCTTTTTGCGCTTTGCTTTCCTTAACTCTTTAACTTGCAACATGCTGCTCTTTCTTTTCCCTATTTCTTCTTCTTACATTTCTTTTGCGCCTTGCTTTCCTTAACTCTTCAACTTGCAACAGGTTGCTTTTTTTCTTACCTCTTTCTCCTTACTTACATTCTTTTTGCGCTTTGTTTGCCTTATATTTCTCAACTTGCAACACGTTTGCTCTTTCTCTTACCTATTTCTAATCAACTTGCAACACGTTTGCGGTATTCTTTCCCTATCTCTTTCAACTTGCAACAGTATAATTTATTTCTCAACTAAGTAATTCTAAAAAAAATCATGTCATTTTAAAGTTTTCAAGCTATTTTTCTCATATTTTTTATAAGTTACATACATAATATGCAACATGTTTGCGGTATCCTTTCCCTAACTTTTCTATCATCTTCACCATAAACCTTTATATACCAAGGGTTTAGGTGCTTTTCCATTTACTTTTATACATATCATCCAACTTGCAACACGTTTGCGGTATGCATGCCCTTATTTTTCTCACAAGATGCAACAGTGTTTGCGGTATCCTTTCCCTACTTTCATTCTATAAATGTCAACAAGTCCTTTTATATCAAGGGTAATTATTACAATTCATTTTTAATCATTACGTTCACTAACTTGCAACATGTTTGCGGTATCCTTTCCCTAACTCCCCTACCATTTTCACTATAATCCTTTATATACCAAGGGTTTAGGTGCTTTTTCACTTACTTTTATACATATCACACAACTTGCAACACGTTTGCGGTATCCTTAACACAAAAAAAAATCATGAAATTCTCTTATCCCTTGATACAACTAGCTTCATAAGCTGTTGCAAGTTGCTAATTTTCTTCTTAAAGGAGCACCTTTCATCATTTTTCGATTTGCTATAATCAAAATTGGTATATTTTATAGTATTTTGACATATATTTCTGAATTTGTAGAACGGAGGTGAAAAAGATGGGAAAATCATTTGTGATACGTAATCAACGTAGCTTAAATGGGAAAACAACAAACGCAGTTTTAGTAACACTCAAATCTTGGCAAAAGTTTGTGGAAACATTTGAGGAGAAATACTACAGCTATAAAGATACATATTTAGAAGATATTTTGCAGCACATGACATACGAAGAGCGTATTGCGGATGTAGAAGGTTTTGTTGAAAAAGCCAAACCATCTTTTTCACGTCGGGCAATGTCTACACTTGCAGAAAAAGCAGGACGAAAACATAAATTATACGGTATTACGAATGCTGATCTTGAAGTGTTCTTGTACTTACATAAAAAATGCTATACAAACGGCGTCATTCCAAATGTAACCATACATATGATGTGGGAAGATTACAAGCAATATAAAGAAGAATTTGCTTATATCCAACACTCTCAATTCTATATCGCATTAAAGAAATTAAACTTACATAACATTATCTCCATCGAAAATGGAGTAGATGGCCGTTATACAATCAAACTCACTCATTTTATGAATGAGGAAACAGAAAAAGCAAATCCGTACGTATATATTAGTCCTGTTGTATTTACAAAGGATTTCTTTAAGCTATCTGTAGCAGCTAAGAAACTATTCTTAGACATCGCAATGCAACAACATACGGAAACAACATTAAAGCGTTCTTTAGACAAGCAGGACGAAAGAGGAAACAAAACTCACTTCGGTGGGATGTATCGTTTCTTACATAAAAAATATCCGCATCAGATCCGTGCGGTTATCGAGGAATTAACAACTGCATTACCATGTACGGGGAATCCCCTATTCAAAATTTGCAAAATGCAAAAAGGTGTAAAGCATACAAAACGATATACAACATTATATCTGTCTATACATTCAGACTTCTTATGTTCGAAAGAAGCTGGAGAAGAACAACATAGGGATCCATTTACACCAAAAGCTACCTATGCTCGAAAAGCGAAATTTATCGAAGCAGTCCTACAAGAGATGAATATCGGTGAACTTTCTGCAGACATGAATAAATTCATTCATGTATTAAAGCATACTTGTCATCGTCAAATTCGCAGTGTAATTCACGGACTACGTGACATGGTTGATCGAAAAGAAGGATATCCAACGAAAATTGTATATACATTGAAGAAACTATTGCATCAAACATCTCAATATCAAATTCTCGATACAGCAGCTAAAGAAGGTATCTACCCTCTTATTGCGCAGCATATACCAAAAGAGAGAAATAGCGAACGTGAGCAAGCTATCTTTAATTTCGGCCTACATTATTCTATGTACTCTCTTCGTAACATTAAAAAGATGTTTAAAAATGTGCATGCATTATTGAAGCAGAAGTTTGCGGTACCAGTAACAGAAGAATCTTATCACCGTAATTATATAAAATACCAGGAAGAAACGTTATTTAGAAAATATGCATATGATCAGGGAGTGAATCTCCATGCATATATCGCTTTAGAAATTGAAATGCGTGAAAAACTAAAAGTTCGTGGTCATAAAGAACGCACAATTCCAAGTGATGTACGTGAATGGTTTATTGAAACAATTGATAAACTACCACAAGAACAACTGCGTGTGATTGAGCTACCAAAACAGTTTAATTTACTAGAGTTTATGCGTACCTTCGAACGCTTAGTACGTGCTGGTGTAACAATAACAGCTCCAGATCAGGTGCTACACGCAATGGAAATAAAATAATAGTAACGAGCTCTCTATTTTTGAAAAAATCGAAATTAGAGGGCTATTCGTAGTTGTTTCATTCATACTCTTTTTCTACTACTCTATTTATAAATACAAAATCAGAAGGACTTCATGTAAAATGAAGTCTTTTTTTATGCACTTCTATACAAATTCTCTTCTAGCACTATATAACTCTCCACATAGTGCCAGGGAGTATTCTTCTAATGTAATAAAACATACCTCATAATACCTACAAAAAATCAAAAATAAAATTATAAAAACAGTGGATATGAGGACAAATATACTCGAATGTGAATAGTATTTTTCTGACATCATTGTAACTACTAGTGTTGTTGTATATATCTAATAAAAATCATCAATAATAATGTGAGTTATGTGTAAATACTGAGTAATGTTAACAAATAACTACATTTTCTGAACAAAATGTGGATAATTGAACGTTAAATACTGCTTATTTACCAAAATAAAGTAAATGAAGCTTATTTCCATAGTTGAATAAATATAAAGTAATTTGTATCAATTTCTTTCCGATTTCATGTAGAAACATATGATTTTCTTTTTGCTTTTTTGTAGAATTGAAAGTCTTATAATTATTGAATCTACGGATACATTTTTTACTATTTATGATTTTTTACGTGCTAACATCAAATTTTCCCTTGTGGGAGTAGAGTTTCCCCCTATTTTTGATAACCTATAATAGTTTTATCTTTATTTCTTTTTAATATATAAGATATATATTTATAATAGATTTTACAATTACTAATATGATTATTAATAAGATGTCAGACCTAATTGAAAATATTTGTAAAAACCGTTATAATAATGGTAATTAAACATATCATTACTCCCATGTAAAAGGACAAATCTATGAATCCTTATTAGGACTAGATTTGTCTTTTTGTCATTGAAAATAAAAAACAACATATAAAAAAGGAAAAGGGTTGTTTGTCCGTTTTCCTTTTTTATATGCCAGCAACCGAGCGCAGCAAAGGGCGGTAGCAGGTCTTTCACTTATTTTTTGTTATAATATATGATAAGAATTTAGGTGATTATAAAGAACAAGGGTATTAGTATAGAAGTAGCATTAGAATCGTTTTCTGTTTATTTAGCAGAAAATGGACGTAAACAATCTAGGATTGAACGTTATAATTACGATATTACTGGTTTTTATAAGTGACTAAGAGCAAATGAGAAGCTCCTAGATATCAAATCATGAAGTGAACTACCTAAAGAAAATTATTAGGAGTATTTCTATGCGCTAGAAAACAAGGCACAGAATATGGCCGTTCTTAAATAAATTGAACATGTCTTTAGCGATAGATACTTCAGTAGATGATTTTCACCCCTCATAAATTCCTGATCAATCACTAAGTGATAAGGATTTTATTACCGAAGCAGAAGAAAAACTATTAAAACAAACTACCCTTTCAACAAAAGGATTAACAGAAAGACACGTTGAATATCGCCCTCTTATTATGGATAGAAACGCTTCTATAATAAATTTAGTAGTAAACTATGGGTTGTCCTTACAAGGGCTTGTATCGCTTAATATGAGCCATATACAGCTTGCTCTTTAATTGTTCCAGGAGAAAATGGTGTAACTAGGTCTGTTTCCTTAACCAAGGAAGATACAAAGCATCTTTACAAATACTATATAACTATTCCTGAACATGTAAGGCTTAGACGGTATACAGATAATCCTTTGTTTATAGCATTTAATTTTAATCAGGGAACATATCGTTGAGTTTACGAAAAAGATGCGCCAAAGGCTTTGTCTGAGGTTGCAATACAAAAGATGATACGACTTGAATTAAAACGTGAAGGGTTGAATAGACATATCTTGGCGCAGCAAATGCGAAATACATTCATTGTTTGTCTTATTAGGCAAGGCTCTTAATTACTGTTATCACGAGAGGTTTAGAAGTGTATAAACAAGCGATTAGCTGCTTATATATCTGTATTAGCCTAGATATTTTGTAATGTCAGTGAGATATCAGCAATCATAGAAGTGTTTCTACTCCAACCTAGGAAGCCAAGATATCAATAGGTTTTGTACGGTTCTCTAGCAGAATCTCAGCAATTGTATTACATAATAGTGACAACGGACTATCTTTTCCCCACTTTAACCTACAAAACAACAATCTCGAGATAAATTGACTTTTTTCATTTCCTCTTTAATTTCTCTATAAGTATTCATCATTATAAAACTTGCCCCTTCTTTTTTACATAGAAAAAGAGAGTCCCTTGCTATAGGAACCCTCTCTTATGCATATCCTCTATTTTTAATCAATCACAATTTCATGTATATTTAGCTTGTTTAATTTTTCATTATAGAAACTCATTACTTTTTGAGCATGTTGAGCCATTAATCCATCTTGGACAGTAAGTGCTTCAAAATACGGATAACGAATGTTTGTAACATAACCATTCAGCTGCACGTATTGTTCTAAAATCAATGAGAACTCCTCATCTAATTTACGACAAAATTTGTGCAGCATTAAAAGGTTATGAGTTTTAGGGGCTGTTCTAATGTTTAGTGTAAGAAATCCTTTTAGAGGTTTCCCAACACATTGTTGACTATGGTAACAAATAACTGAGGCAGGGAAAGGTTTCATGTGAGTTAAGTACCTAGCAGAATCTAAATTAGATTTTGCAATGAATAGCAACTCTTCTAGATCCTCAGTATTTTTCATATAAAACTTGCCCCCCTAGTGCAATTTTGTATTCCATGGTTACATTACGGTTAGCACGTTCTTGAAACTCTTCAGGTCCATATACTAAAATATCAACTGGTGTTTCCATCACATCGTAAATACCCCAATTGATAAGATTAATCACTTCTCTTTTTCTTGTTCCTACACCATCCACAATAATACAAAGATCAAAATCACGATCTTTATTTGGTGTACCATAAGCATGAGAGCCAAAAAGGATAATTTTTTGGACAGAAGACACGGTCTCACAAATTTTTTGTACTAATAGGTTTAGCTCTCTTTGTACTTCCTCGTTAATCCAAATCACCCCTTGGAAAATAGAATTATATTGACGTTTAAGTATATTATATATGCGCTTCTCTTCTCCTTACTATTACATATTTATTTTCATATTGTGCCCTTATTTCCCAACGTCCTTCAATGCTTAATAACATTTGTAAACCTTCTTGAAGTCTTGTTAGAACCCATCATCACAGATACCTTATTCCTTAACTTGATGAAGGACGAAAGTCCAAAGGTAAGTGAAAGTTAAATTAGGGGTTACTTGTAATAGAATGCTTTGTTCCTCTGTAGTTGTATATGAAGCAATGTTCTGTATGTAAATACATCTAAAGATTACCTTTCCAGTGGTCTTTAGATGTACTCCGCAATTTAAGTTTTTTAGAAAGCCTTTGTTTTTAATAATGATATCTTGGAGGTAGTGGCTGTGGATTGAGTTCTACAAAAGTACCAGGAGGTAGTGGTTGCGGGTTGAGCTGTACAAAAGTATTCCATGACCCATATGGAATATACTGCATAGGATTTGGTGTAAATGATGTATATACCTGTAGATGACAACACGGAACTATATGCATTAATATTTCATCTCCTTCAAAATAATAATTCGTTCATGACAACTTATGTATTTTAGATTTAAGTAAAGTAGTAATACTACCTAATTTTTAAAAATAGTTAAATCCAATTTACTAGGACAAAAATACATTCATACAATGAATATATTTTTGGATGAGAGGGGATATTTTATGGGATTTGAACCAAAAGACACAGTCTTAAAAATTGCTGAATTGGATAATATCCGCTTAACTAAAATATACTTTGCCCCAGGCTGGATTGTATTCAACAGTAGTACTGGGGATAAAAGCGATGTTTTTATGTCTATATCTAACGTTACTGGTACAGTTATGCTAAATTCTGATAAGAGTAGTCAAGTTAGTTTTTCATACATCCTAAATAACAACAGGACCCTCTTGGGGGAAGTAGTGTGGAATCCGGTTTTTAAGATTCTTTATTTAACCAAAGATGGAGGGTTCCTTACTGAATGGCGGGATATTGTATCACCTGATTCTAGGTTAAAGAACTATACTGTCACGCACACGTGGACTATTCCACGCAATATTTATGATAACTTTGGGAAAATTCGTACTTTTCTTAGTACCTCCTCAGCACCTTGGTATCCTTGTCCTAGGTAACAAAAATTATTAGTCAGATTATAAGAAATAGGATGTCTCAATTTTAAATTATTGGCTTTTATCGCTAAAAATTTAATAAACTGTCATCTAAAAAGAAACTCTAGGTTAGTCAATAATTCGTATAGGGTGCAGTTTCTATTTCATTTACAATATTTATTATACATGCTTCTCTGCAGTGTAATAAAAAAGACATTGAACAAATACGTTTAATGTCTTTTTCCCTCTAATATACTTGCCTTGTTTATCTTGTATTTATATACCAAGTAACTGCTTCTTTTTGGCGTTAAACTCATCTTCTGTAATAACCCCTATATCGCATAGCTCTTTGAATTTCTTTAATTCGTCTGCTGTTGATATTGGAGCAGATACTGCTTGTGGTTGAGCTTCAGTAGGTTTGCTTTTTAAAGCATCTAGAACTTGATGGATATGATTATTAATGGATTTTGCTGAATCTTTATCTAACGCAACTTTGATCTTTTCTTGCGGAGTATCAATTGTTAGAAAGCCTAACCACATCCCTATTTCAAAAGATATATCATTTATCTTTTCATGATCTACTGCTTTGAATTTTTCCCCAGTCATTGTTTTTTGTCCGAACATAATGCGTTTATTACTTATGGCGTAGGCATAATAACCATCATGCTTTGTTGTAGATTGATAATCGTGCATTCCGATATAAGTCATATGTATTTTTTCGCCATTCATCAAGTTATCTTCTAATACCTTGAAGTGTTTTACACCCCACTTTTCATTAAAGCCAGAACCGAATGTATTATCTATACAGAATTGATACATTCCTTCAGCGCATGACAATGGATCCTCAGCAAGTTTTGCTACCTTTGCATCGATTGTAGCTTTCAATTCTTCGATAGTGTCCGTACTTACACTTACAACACCCAAGCCACCTGCTTTATGAAAGCAATCTGGGCATAGCCATGCGTCAGATTTTAGTATTTTATAACGATTTAAACCAACCTTTATATCACAAACACCACATACTGCCTTTTTAAAAAAAACCATAATTTTCCCTCCAGTTATATATATTGAATAGTAGCAAACAAACCTAACATTCTACGTAATATTACAATTTATAAATATAAGTATAACACACCTAAAACACTATAGGATGCCAAACAAAGCCTTAACCATTTGTTTCTCTATAGTTTAAAAGGAAAAAAGACATTGAAACCAACTGTTCAATGTCTTTTTTCTTTTTAAATGTTTGTATACTCAAAGTATAATTTTTCTGGTTTTCCATACATGTTAATTTCATTTTGATATACGACAGCTAATGGCTGAGACATCTCAATGCTTTCCACATAGGATAATGAAGCAGTTGCTTCTATTTTTTCTTTAATCTCATTAGGAATGGATGAGTAAGATAAGTTATTCATTTTACTTCCTAGTTTAGTATCTGTAGCAGCTTCATAATAAATTTCGGTAATTAAGACTTCATTATCATCTGGATCATACATGTATCCTCGATTAACTGTAATCATATTATATAACTCCTCTCAAGTTTCATATTCTAATTCCTTGTGCTTTTAGCATTGCAACAAGTACTTTACATATTTAGATTCCCTTGTTCTTCTCTTTCGAATGTCAGTATGAATTGATTCTTATTACCTTACCTAATAGTTAAATTTTGGGATTTACAATAATATAAAGGTTTGATTTTATAGATAGTAAGTTCATAACATTTAACGTGTTAATTAATTTTTCTTTTGAAAGTTTTAAATGATTTCCCCTATTGATAATGTTGGCTTATCTAAAGTAATTGCATGTTCATATTTCATCATAAATATCCTCTTTTCTAAATAAAAAGCACGAAATATGTGCGTTTTATCCATATTTTTTTATGCTATACTCTGTAAAAATTCATATAATCTCTCCCCTAAATTAAACAAAAAGCACAAAATTTGTACTTTCTCATTTAGCATACTTTTAGTCCTAAAGGTTTATGTATAAGTGATTCCTAACTTGAAGACAACACAAAAAGGACTTCTTCAAGTCGATTAAAATGTGCATAGCAAAATAAGCTATATATACACTAATCGGCTCAAAGAAGCCCTTTCATAATTGAAACAAAAATATAACTTGTTTCTAAAACTCAACCACAACACATAGGGCGTGGGAATAGACGGAATCAATTAAACAATAAATATAGATTTATATTAAACCATTTTTATATTATATTCAATTGTTTTCAATAGAACAGAGATAAGAAGGAAGTTTATATGCAGATCCCACATGTATTGTATAATAATGCCCCTGATTCCCCTGCTATAAATCCCCTCTTATATTCAGGCCCTGGTGTTACTTCATGTACTGTATTTCAAAATATAGTTTTTCGGGCTTTTGATTTTGAACTAAATAACAAAGTATTTCCTTAATATTTTTTTCTTCTACTTCAACATTTTCCATATAGGTCATACTTTCGTTTTCCTGGACCTTTTCAAAAATAGCAATAGGTACTTTAACTGGATCAAATATCCCCATTTTACTGCCTAACTTTTTTTCTGATGTACCATCATAGAAAATTTCATTTACTATTACCTCATTATTATCAGGATCGTACATGTACCCTCTTTGTATACGTAGCAATATAGTACTCCTTTCTTGTATATTCCTCCAATGAAATAACTATATTTGTATATAATGTTATTTTATTAACAGGTGTCAAAGAATATTATTTCGCAAAATCCTTGCTTTGTATAGAGGTAGATACAGGATTATTAATTTTGTTAAGTTTTTTTGAATATTTCAAGCTAATTATAAAATAAACAAGCCACCCTTGAAGCGAAAGCTTGTAAGGTGGATTAGTTTTCTTTAAATAGCTTTGTATCTAATTGTTTAATCTCCCCTTCTGCAAGAGGTTGATAAAAAGCGTGTTGTAATCCTTGAAAATGTAAAGATTCCCCTATGCATAACAATACTTTACCAGGAATTAAATCAAGTAATAGTTCATTATTAATTTTCTTTGCTTGTTTTTTAGTAGAAACATAAATAACTAAGATTGTAGGGTTATTCCCTAAGTCCTGCATAATAACATCTTTTCCTGACTCTACAAAAGTCTGCCATCTAGCAATTATTCGTTTTAATCGATCCTTTTGATCAGATAATAAGGTGGAGTATACAACAAAGTTAAATTTACGTTCTTTTCCTCCATTTACTATAAAACTTAAAGAAGGGGTAAAAACCCCTTTACTAATAGATGGATGCATAATATGACCTAAAAATGAAGGAGCGTAGCGTAAATGACAAAGTAGGTCTATGTCATGCCAATAACGTAGGTGAACATATTTACCATGATTGTCAAGACGCTCTGGTGCAAAGAAGAACATATTCCCTTGCCAGTATTTTAGTAGTTTAAATCCATTATTGGATAAGGTATATGTTTCTTCAAAGATTTCCATATCAAAAATTTCTACTTGCCATTTTTCTATAAATTGATAGTAAAGTAATCCTTGAAGTGCATTATTAATTTTCTTCCGTGAAAATTTATTCTTGAATAGATATAATAAATGATTAAACCGAACAGATGTATGAACACCAATGAAATTGAGTATAGCATATTGTTCCTCTGTTAAAAGCTGCTTAAACTTAACTAATTCGTCATAAGAGTGGAATACATAGGTTTTATCCAAGTCATGTATCCGATATATTTGAAGTCCTTGTACATCCTCACTTGATAAATGAGGAATAGAAGGAATATAAGTAGACATTTGTTTCTTTATTGTACGCATAATCATCTATTAAAATTGGTAAATTGACGAATTAGATTTTTTACTTTGGCCTTGCGGATAATTTAGAATACGTACAGTTCCTCTTCTATTTTTAGCATCAATATTAAGCAGCTCACATGTAACAATTGTTTGGTTTATTGCGTCATCCACGGTTGGATTTGCCAGATTACGACCCTTTAACCCTTTAAATTGAATACCTGGTGCAACTTCTACGAAAATCCCAGCAATAGCATCTACACCTACAATTTTACCTACAAAGCGGTCACGTCGTTTGTTTAATTCTAATAGTTTTTCCATTGGATCCGTTTCAAGTTTCTTTTTATTTCCTCTAAACTCATAGCGCCCATCCTTTTCCACTACTTTATCGATGATAAGCTCTACAACATCGCCAATAATAATATCCGCCGAACGAACGAATGAATGAGACCATTGCGAGTATCTTACTCCTACTGTTACACCATGAACTTCAACCAGAATAGTTTGTGCAGATGGAATATGTCCAGAAACTGTTCCTGTGTATACTTTATTCCCCTCTTGCTCTACTATTTCTTCATATAATTTTCTTTGCAGTGCAAGTTCTCCTGCAGTGATAGATACAACAGCAAAGTTCCCTTCCTCAGTTCTTTGGAAATGCTCAATAATAACGGGTTTTGTTTTACCTATCAGCCATTGAGGATTTTTAGGAATATTTATACCTGCCTCTGTAAGTGGACAATATGCTGTCGTATGAGTACCAATTTGCATTGTGAGCACTTGTATCCGCTCAGATGTCCCGTTTTTAGTTGGGAATAATTTTTCAGATACTATTGTAATTAAGCCTTTCCCTACAGTACGTTCACGTTTCATACGAGCTAATTCTTCTAATTCATGTTCACGTATTCTTTCAAATTGATTGAAAGTTGATTCTATAAAGATGTCCTCTAGCGTGTTATCCGGTTCAAATGCCATCCCTAGTTCTTTTGTAATATGAGTATTTACCTTATCTTCAACCATTATATTTTCCTCCTTGAACGTAAAAAAGGACACACCTGTACCGTTGGAATGGTACGTAAGGTGTGTCCTTCACGTAAGTCATGTTTTATTTGTATAATTATTAATTAAAATATAACGTTTTTATGTAATTTGTGCAAGTATTATTTTTTGAAAAGGGAAAAGTTAAAATACTATATCTAACCTTTCCTCCTAATTTAAGTTAGATTTTCCCTAAAAATATAATCTTGAATAAAAAGTTATTTTAGGTTTCTATAGGTATTAATCAAAAAAATCATCTAATTCCTTACTCATTACATTAGATGTATTTTTCTTTTGTTGCTGGTTTTTATTAAGTAGTGAATTTGTATTGTTATACGTATTCTTTTGTTTGGCTTTTAAGTTTTTTTTGCGTTCTTTATAGTCGATATGTTTATCTTCATGCTGCTCTTCATTATTTCTAGTGTTCTCTACCATATTCTTTTCTAAGTTTTGATGAACAGTAATGCTAATAGATTCGTAAACTTTTGCAACCTCTTCATCAAGTTTATTTTCTTTAGTGGGATTAACTGTTTTTGTAGCTGGTTTCAAATTAGTTTTCATATCTGTTTTTGTTTCCTCTAATACTGTGGTTATAAGTCCCTCTGTTAGAAGCTTTTTTTGCAATGGATCAGTTTCTACAGGAATTCCTAAATGAATTGGGTAATCTATATCCCTTTTTGGTTCCAGCATAGTATTAGATACCTCTTTCTTCCGTTCTGCTAGCTCCATATTTTTTTTAGGACCTACTATTTCCCTATGTGTCTCTTTTGTTATATTCGGCAGCTCGCCATTCCGTTGTAGGGCATCTTGTAATCTTGAAGCACGTGTATAATCAATTTTAAATGCGTTCTGTAGTGCATGTATAGAAGAATTCCCTGATGCCTTAACAAAGGCTACTACATCATCATATAGGATGTCTTTAAAGAAGCCTGTTTCCTCTTGCTTTGCTTCTGATTTTTCGTTTGGAATGCTATTTTCTCGTGAAGTCGTATTATCTAAATCTGTATTAGATGAAGGAGTAGTATTGATTTGAGAATCCTTTGATAATATCAACGTATTATTATTGTTTGAAATTAAAACTTTACGAGGGCTATTCCCGGTGTAAGTGCTCACAATGTGATTGTGTTCTAACTTCTCAATAAATTTTACAGCCTTTATATGGCTGATTCTGAATTTTCTTTGCAAAAGAGATGGTGAGATTTGTTGTGATTCAATAACGAATGCCTTAATTTCTTCATACAACTTATTTTCAGTTTCTTCAATAACATTTCCCTGTTGACTGACATCCTTAAAATAATCAGGAAAAGTTACATTTTCTACAGTGTTTGTTTCTATGGAATTATTTTGTTCTATTTTATCACCATGCATAGGTGGAAATGATTCTATCTGTTTTTTATTATTTGCATCTACATGTTTCATAGGATTTGATTTTGCGATAGATTCTTCAATGAGTCGAAGACGTTCAGTTTCCCAATATTGTCCAGACTTGATCTCTACTTGAATGATTGCTTGAGTAAATTCCTCTTTGGGTACAAAGTTACTAGTAATTTGTTGTACAGGTTGCACATGATTGTCTTGTACAATACGCGCAGCACAAATGAAGGCACCTTGTGCCATAATATCTCCTGGTGACATAACGACTTCTTTTAATTTTTGATATGTCGAACCTAAGCGACTAACGGGATTCTCTTGCATAGGAGAAATCCCTTGTTCGGATTCGGATTCTTTAAATTCCTCTGTTTCACCAAACATGTCAGAGAAAATTTTCGCATCATATGGTGTTACATCACCAAATATCATCTTGTTACGGAACGAACCTAGTAAAGTAAACATATACTGCTCTGTGAAATCCAAAGCTAATTGAGATAGTGTTTGACTTGCAATTGTCAGAATGACTTTATATTTACGAGATTGTGCAGGGAACTCTTTGAACGGGCGCACAAATGTGTAGCATCCTAGCCCGAGAGGGCTGGGGTAGCTACTAACCCTTACGGGTCGCGATAGGTAAAGCTTTGAAGTTATCTCTACTTTTTCCCCCGCCCCACACCGTGCGTGCGACTTTCACCGCACACGGCGTTCCATCGGTTCAGATTGATAACCCCTAATAAATTTAGTTGGTATCATCCTTATTCTTTACCTCGCGATTAAGATAAGGTGAACAATGAGATATATTTCAAATGTGTAGCAGCTCACGGTATTTCTTTAGTTTCGGTAGTTTGTATAAGATACTGCCTTCTAAGTCCTTTTGATGTATAAGCTTATGGCATCTTATGCACATGGTGGCAAGATTGCTGAGTTTGTTGATTTTCTCTAAAGGTAGTCGGTTATTAACGTGATGGCAATGTATGTTAGTTGGAATCAACCCTGTCTTACATATTCGGCACTTTCCTTTGTCGCGATTATATGCATAATCGCGATTAAGTATATATTCAAAGTTATAGAGTCGTTTATTCTTAGTTTGTCTAAGCATCTGATACAAGACCATTTGGTTGATTTGGTCGTTCGAATAAATGGTTGGTCTCATTTTCTTATCGACCTTTCCATGTCTTCTCGAATAAATTATCCTTCCTATCTGTGTATAGGGGGTCGTATCATAATTGTATAGGAGTGCTTTAGTACTAGGTGTAAAACTCATTTTGGTTAATCCTATCTTAACTCCATCGACTTCAACGAAGGGAACTTTGGTTTTATGCCCTTTATGCCTATCTTTACGATTATCAAGATTTTCAGCTGGAGTAAGCATTTTTTCGAATACTCCTCCACCATGTTTGTTCTTAATAGACTTGTAGAATGTATAGCGTATTTTGTCATCGCATCTAACGAAAATTCTAGCAGAATTTCCTATACGGAAATAATTACTAATGCCAATAATTTTGGCGTTAATAAGTTCTATTTGGGCGGCAACATCATGAGAGTTGGTTGTTTTCCGAACATTGTATGTATCTCGAAGAATTTCTCTCATTTTAGAGTTTAATTTCTTTTTGTTCGGTATAGCTTTTCCTGCAATACGGTTTTTCAGTCTCATCTTTTCAGCTCTGATGTCGAATCCTAGGAATTGGGCTGTCTTCTCTCTCATATCGGTAATAAATGTTTTCTCCTTTGATAATTCTAATTTGAGTATATGTTTGTAATACTTATCGATTTTAGTCAAGAGTGTTCTTGCCTGTGCTTTATCCTCGCATAGAATTATCCAGTCGTCTGCGTATCTAACAAGAAAACATTTCTTATGTTTTCTAACTACTTTTCTAAGTCCTGTACTGAAAGCGTGTTTAACAGTATAACGCGCGTAGTGTTCTTCGAACTCTTTAGCTATCATCCAGTCAAAGTTATTTAAGTATATGTTCGCTAACAGGGGAGATATAATTCCACCTTGTGGAGTTCCCAACTCCGTAGGGAAAAGTTGATTATCTTCTAGTACACCTGCTTTTAGCATTTTCTTAATAATAGTTAGGAATCTTTTATCCTTTATGCCCATATTCCACATTATTTCAACAAGTTTATTATGGTTAATATGGTCAAAGAAACTTTTGATGTCACCTTCGATGGCTACGTACGTTTTTGACCTAGAAATGGTATTCAAGATTCTGCCTATCGCATAGTGACATGAACGATAGGGACGAAAACCATAACTATGGTTGAAAAACTTCGCCTCCGCTATGGGTTCTAACACCATTCTTGCTGTTTCTTGGATTATCCTATCTATCATGGCTGGGATTCCTAGAGGGCGCTTTTTACCATTGCCCTTGTCAATGTAATGCCTTCGAACGGGTTTAGGTTTGTAGTTGTCTATGTGTCCCCAGATGAGTTTGATAAGCTGTTCCGTTTCCATTTGTAGGTAGTAGTTCACGTCTTTCTTGTCAATTCCGACCGTTTTACTCCCACGATTGCTTTTAATGTTGTGAATTGCCGTTTTAATAGTCTGCTTGTTTTTCATTAGTTCTATCATGCCATGAAAAGAAGAGTTATCTTCTTTGGCCTTTTTGTATATTAGGTCTAACTTATCTTGGAGCTGTGCTTCATTATCTATCAAATGTCCTTTAATCCTCATTACATCTCCCCATTATTCAAGCGATTGTAACGATGTGCTGTTTAATTCCCACTCTAGAAGAGGTTCATATAGACATTTGAAATATCCATTGTTATTCTGAATCGACTGGTCCCCTTCGCTCCACGGACATTACTCCGCTTCCTCACTACTACGAGACCGCTGCCACTTGCATTGTTTCAAGCAGGATCACACTCCCTATGGCAATGCAAGCTTCCCAAGTTCCATTTGTTCTATCCCTTATTTTACATTCCTTTAGGTGCCCACTTTACGCCGACGGTACTCACCAGTCTTGAGTAGCTCTAACATACTGGTTCAGCATAATCGGTAATTACGAAACCGATTATGTGCAAGGATTAGAATTTCGAACTTCTCCTTGTTCCCGTTATTCCTTCCGATTGCTCACGTTAAGAAGGGATTCCCTCACGACGCTTCAAGACATGGATTCCTTTCGTCACCATTGGGATGTTTTTAAAGACCACCGCACCATATAGGCATTAGTGAGTTGTGCCATCAGGTTACGACCTTACCTAACTTCAGACCCTAACTCGTGTGTAAGTTAGCGCATGTAGGGGTATCATGGCTAGGATTAATGAGCTATTATCCTAGAATGGGAGTTTCACCCATAAAATTCGAACAAATAGTTAGGCTGTGTAAGAGTCAGCCTCTCCATTTCACGCCGCTACGTTTATAGGAGAACTTGGCGTACCATAATCAGGGAATTCATCCACAATAATATGATGGTATGGTGAAATATTTGGTTCTCTTCGGAATACAGCATTTTGCATACTTAGTAATACGAATTTTCCTAGTACATTAGAAAGATCTGCAAGTTCTCCTTTGGCTGTATTTACTAGTAAAATACCACCTTGCTCTAGGTGAACATCAAAATCAAAATCTGATTTTCCAAATAAAACACGTCGTATTAAAACATTTGAGGCTAAATCTTTTAAGATGTTACGCAAACCTTTTACATATTCTTCTTCCCGGTCATAATGCATTGGTTTTCCACGATATTTTCCAGATTTATAAACGGCCGGTTCCCCTTGGAAACCCGTTTTTTCACGAATGGTATTATATAGCAATAGGTAAGGTTTTGAGGCAATCTCCACCTTTTCCCCTGCTCCACACCGTACGTGCGATTTTCACCGCATACGGCGTTCCATCATTAAATTAACTAATCAATAATATCCAAATTACATTTCTGACGAAACATATTGAGTTTTCTCAATTGTTTTCCATCCAATTGAAGTAAGTTTTTATATTTAACAATCGTCTCTTTCTTTGTAGCATGTATAAGTGTATGAACTAATTTATGAACAATCACAAGGTTTTTAAAATCATCTTTTCCTCCTAATTTTCTGGGGGTTACATGATGACAATGTACCTCTTCAGCTTCTAGGAATGTTCCTAAAATTGAGCATTTCCCTAACTGCATAGAGTACCTAGAGATTCGATTATCCTCGTACTCCAAGTTGTCATTTCTTTGTGTGAACATCATTTTATTGATTTCGTGTTCTACACTTTGTTTAATTCTCTTGTGATTTTTTCTTCCCTCCGTGGTGTAATTACAGATGTTTTGACTGAAATTCATTGCATTTTCAGTTCGAATATCTGCTATTGGGTATAAATAGACTCCCATTATTTTGTATGTTTTATAGTTGTTTTTATGAAGTCGTTTATATAAAACCGAAGGGTTTATTGGTTTTTCAAATACATGGTTTTTAAGTCGATTATATAAGGTTCGTGATAGACGATAGGCTATTAGGCGAAAATTATAATTTACATGCGTAGCTGTTCGGTAGTAGTTTTTAATTCCTAATATATATTGATTATATTTGTTGACAGATATTACAGTTGGTTTATGTTGAATTTCTTTGATTAACTTTTTGGTTTTAGCTAAAATAGTTTTTATTTGTTTACTTGAAACATGAGTATTAGCAACAAATTTATTCTTCTTTTTAACTGCTTTTAAGTTGAATCCTAGAAATTCTGATTTACCCTTTGTAATATTTGTTATCTTTGACTTTTCTCTTGATATATTAAGCTGTAGGTGATTTTCAAGGTATTCTTTGACTGCATGGAATATCTTCTTTGCAGATTCGTGAGAATCTGTAAAGATTTTAAAGTCATCTGCATATCGTACGATAAACATTTCTTTTAGCTTGGTAGACTTCAGTGCTCTATATTTGTGAAGGCTTGTGTACTTGTGTTTCGTATTCATGTTTTCCCATTGGTTCGAGATCCACCAGTCTAGATCATTCAGTACAACGTTTGATAGTAGTGGTGATAAAATACCACCTTGCGGTGTTCCTTTTGAAGGTATACCTACGCCTTCTATCGGTGATTTAAGCATCTTTGAAATAATGCTTAGCACCCTGTTATCTTTTATTCCAATGTTGTATAGCTGTTTTATTAGCTTGGTGTGATTTACATTGTCAAAGAATCCTTTTATATCTACATCTACTATATGATGTTTATTCCCTTTATTTATAAGAGATTGACATCTAGCTATTGCATGTTTTGTCGCTCGATTAGGTCTAAATCCATAGGAATGATTGTAGAATTTTGCTTCACATATTGGTTCGAGAACTTGTTTAAACATTTGTTGGATTAGTCTGTCTCTCATTGTAGGAATACCTAAAGGCCTTGTTTTACCGTTTTCTTTAGGTATCGCTACCCTTCTTACTTTTTGAGGTTTATAATCATTTAAAGCTGTTCTAATGTCCTTTATGAAGTTTTCTACATTTTTCATTTTGTAATTATCTATGGTTATTCCATCTGTACCTTTTGTCTTTGAGCCTGTATTGGCTTTGATATTGCGGTATGCGAGTAGTATATTTTCTTTTGATGTTATAATTTCATATAATCCTATTCCTTTTGTGCAGTTATATTTACTGCGCTCATATAGCGTGTCAAAGGTGGATTGCATACCGTAGTACTCGCTGTTTCTCAGTGTAGCGTTCATCGATGGATATATTGCTCCTTCCTTTTGGAAAGTCCCATCATCATACTCGACCTTATGAACTTCATTTGGTTACTATTGCTTAATTTCTTTAATGACTCGGGGTTATCCCTCCACTATGTTTCCATAATTTCATCGGTACTGTACCCCTGCTTTCACGAGAGTAAATCAATTTCGGCTTTATACCTTATATGAACCAACCCCAAGATAGTGGTTTAAATAGTTGTCTCTCGCTTCCCACGTTCCGATTTAACTAGCTGTACATCTAATTTTAGGTGGATACTATAGGCCTGTAAGTTCTCTATGTTCATTGTTACATAGTACGAATTTCATAGGTTCGATTCTTACTTTTCGTTGACTTACCCCATACAAGGGATACAGTTTTCACTGTATTCGAATTTTAGACCCGTACATTCGTATCTTCGTCAGACCAGTTGGTCATTCTCACCATGATTAGTTTATAGCCAACCGCATTATCAATTGCCATATACATGTTGTCATGTACTTAGACTTTCTTCATGCGTCTTTACCTAGCTTCATACAGTGCAGTCTATCAACTTTCTCTGCATGTAGGAGTATTATTGGGAGTGTTTCAGCTCAACATGAAGGCTTTCATTCCACTCACTCGTTAAATCAGTTATTACTATCTGTGTTAATCTAGATAGTCTTCTCATTTCATAGTTATTAACTATTTATAGAGAAACGTGTCGCACCGAACCATTCATCGATACCTTTTATAATCTTATATTCGTTTTTTTGATCACGTGAAGCAACACCACTTTGAACAAAATCATATAATTTTTCTACCTGTACTTTTAATAGTTTGTGCATACGGTGTACACGTTCTACATCGTCGTAGGGTAAGCGCCCAACGCCTTTTCACATTACTGTGATAGGTTTTCAAACGCTCCCCTCCGAACCGTACGTACATGTTTCCATGTATACGGCTCTCCACTTATCCTCTGAATTTCAATCTAACCTTCCAGCGTGCAGGTCAACATGACACTTTTTACACAATGCTAGTGTTTTGCGGTTGCGAGCTATCATGATTCTTTCCCAAAGTTGTTTTCCTTTTAGTTCTTTGAGTTTTTTAACATGATGCATTTCGATAGCGGTGTTTTCAGTTTGACACCACTCACATTTACTAGCCTGAAGGCGTCTGATTAGACTATTGCGTCCTGCATATATCATAGTATTTGGAACGATATCTATTTCTTTATTAGTAGTTGGATTTTCATAAACTCTTTTCAAAGGTTCATTATAGAAATATCTATGCTTCTGACCAGTTTTAGTCGTGTAAGAAATTCTAAAATTGCCTTCATGATTAAACTTTTTCATTATTTTGCTGACTGATAGTTTGTATTTGTTTGCAAAAGTTTTTACCATGCTGAATTTCATAATGTAGCGAAACTTCTGTAGGCTGTGTACATTTTTTGCTAGTTTATAATAATTATATAAACCTCTAATTTCACTATTGTATATACTTAGAATTTCTAAATTGTCGGAGTTTATTAATTCGGCCCTATGAATAGACTTCCAACTACTATCTTTTTCGATTTTAAGAACTTTGAGCTCCTTAAGTTTTCCAATCCATTTTTCCTTAGGCATGTAAATTTCGCACTTGTTTGATGCATACCTTTTGGCTATTCTACTGTTTGAGCCTTTGTATACAGCCTGAAGGTTACTTATAGTTACATCGTATCCAAGGAATCTCGCTTTCATTTTGCCGTGTGTAATGAGTGTTTTCTCTGATGATAGTTCAAGATTTAGTTTATTCTTTAGAAAAGCCGTAAGGTCTTTCTTTACTTCTTCTGCGTCCTGTTTTGAACCAATTATCCCTATTAGGAAATCGTCGGCATATCGTACATATTGAATTCTCTTAAAGCTAGAATCCATTAATTCTACTGAACTCATTGTACGTATATCTTTTTGAAGCCTTTTCACTTCACTTGTAATCTCAGTTAATTCATTGTGTGGAGCCAGTACTTTTCTATCTGCGAATTTCTTTTTTAAATACCAAAGTCGCTTATATTTTTGGGTATATACTATGTTGTTTTGTCGGCGTGTGCCTTTATCAAATAGTGTTTTATACTCTTCGATATACTTATCAAGTTCATTTAGATAAATATTTGATAGAATTGGGCTGATTATTCCTCCCTGTGGAGTGCCACTATAAGTATTATTGAATTTCCAATCTTCTAAATAACCCGCTCTAAGAAATTTCCAGATTAAATTAATGAATTTTTCATCTTTAATTTTTCTTTTTAGCAGTTTAATCAAAATGTGATGGTCAATATTGTCGAAGAAGCCTTTGATATCACCTTCTACCCACCACTTAACTCCTTTGAAGATTTTAGTTGCTTGTGTTAGTGCTGTATGACAACTGCGATTACGTCTAAATCCATGAGAATTGTTAGAAAAGGTCGGTTCGAAAACAGCTTCTAGGATGTTTCTTACGATTTCTTGAACTAATTTATCATCTATAGAGGGTATCCCTAAAGGCCTCTTTCCCCTATTTTGCCCCTTATTGATATATACTCTGCGAGATGGAGCTGGTTGATAACTTTGGTTTTTAATTCTTTCAATAATTTTATCGATACGTTCCAAACTCATACCATCAATGGTATGCCCATCTGTTCCTCTAGTCATGTTCCCTTCTTTTGCATATATTTTTTGATATGCTGCAAAGTAGAACTCCTGGTTATATAGATTTCGATACAGACGTTCAAATTTATAAGCTGGGTTAGTTGTTTTTTTATTCAGATTGTCTAATACTGCATTTGGATTTCTCATTGTGTCTCACACACCTTCCAATTTTGTTTTAGACCGGATAAGTTGCCTTCCTTCGCCATGTACTAGGCTTTCCCTAGCTCGGACTACTATGAAGGCTCCGTTGCCTTATTGGGTATTCAGAAGTCACACACCTTGTTAGTAACTTGGTGTCATTCTTCATAGCCAAATTCGCAAGTATGCCGGTGGCATCCCAACTTAGGCAATCCCCATTTAGATAGATAAAGAATAGCTTTCATAATGTCGGATGTGACGTTTGACCTTTTTCCACTTACTGTGGCTGGGAGGGAGAGACTCACTGATAGTTTATATGTACGACCTAAACTATCCTCTTTATAACCTTGTTCCCTAGTAATGTATCAACTACCTTTCATTACTCGTATCGCTGACCACCCTTGGTCTATCATTCAAGCAGTGTAGCCTTCATCCTTATTTATGAGTTTTACCTTGCCATTCAGTCGTGATCTTAGTAGTTGACCAACTTATGACTTTATCACCATGCTGTTTTCCCCTTTAGGTTTCCCTTCTAGGTGAGGTGATTGGTAATAGGTCTTTCGTGAGTTAACCTAGATTAGTGCTATTTAATCAATTCTAAATCTACCCTTATGGGCGCACGTATAAATGCTAACTTAAATATGTACATTAACGCTTGAATAAATATGTACATTTTCAATTGGATTCTCCATACTGACTCTGAGGTGGTTAGTATGTATATTAAGCTAGATATTCAAACAGAATTTGAGGTTAAAAGTCTTTCAGACTTACCAAATTTTAAAAAACTAATGGGGAACTTAAAAATGAAGATAAATAAAAGTCAATTAGCCAGAGAATTGAATGTGGATCGGCGTACCATAGATAAGTATTTGAATGGTTTTACACCAAAAGGGACAAAAAATAAAACATCGAAAATCGATACATATTATGAAGTGATTGCAGCTCTTTTATCTAGTGATTCTAAACAAATCTTCTACTACAAACGAGTGTTATGGCAGTATCTAACAGACAATCACGGTTTAAAATGTTCACAGTCTGCATTTCGTGCTTATATTAATAGAAAGCCTGAATTTAGAACATATTTTGATGAGGGGAAGCGTATTTTATCAGGTCATTCAGTGGGTGTCCGTTATGAGACACCTCCAGGAGAACAAGCTCAATTAGATTGGAAAGAAAGCATACGATTTGAAACCAAAAGTGGCGAAATCGTATATGTGAATGTAGCTGTACTTTTATTGTCCTACTCGAGATTTAAAGTTTTTCATTTGAATATTTCAAAATCACAAAGTGTTTTAATGTCATTTATGACAGAGGCATTTGAAATGTTTGGTGGTGTACCGAAGGTAATTGTCACGGATAATATGAAGACGGTAATGGATGAAGCTCGAACAGAACACTTTACAGGAACGATTAACAATAAGTTTGCCCAATTCGCTCAAGATTTTGGATTTAAGGTACAACCTTGTATCGCAGGGCGACCAAATACCAAAGGGAAAGTAGAAGCGCCAATGAAACTTCTAGACGAAATTCATGCTTATCAAGGAAGATTCACTTTTGAAGAATTACATGAATTTGTGCAAAAATTATGTGCAAGAATTAATCAAACATTTCATCAAGGGACTGGTAAGATTCCAGTGTTTGCCCTAAAACAGGAAAAGAATCTCCTACAACCACTCCCGAAGAGCGCGATAAGAGATTCCTATATGATTAAGCATAAACTTGTAAAAGTTAATACATCAGGCATGATATCTTACAAATCGAATCAATACTCAGTTCCAGCTGAATATCAAGGTAAAACCGTCGGTTTACAAGTATATGATAATCAAATATATGTTTATCATAACATGAAGTTAATTGTACAACATAAAATCAGCCAATCTAAGCTCAATTATAAAGAAGAACATTATAAAAAAGCATTGGCTAAGTCACTACCTAAATATCCGAACATTGACAATTTGGCGAAACAAAATTTATCAGTAATTGGTGAGGTATATAGAAATGAAGAATAGCTATCAACAATTAACAACAAACCTAGAGTATTTAAAATTAAAACAAATGGCACAACATTTAGGTGACGTAGTCGATTTTAGCATTAATAATGAATTATCCTTCGTAGAGACACTTGTTAAACTGACAAACTATGAGATTGATGTACGAGAACAAAATATGATTCATTCTATGGTGAAAATGGGCGCATTTCCTCATAGAAAGGAGGTTGATGAGTTTGATTTCGAATTCCAGCCGAGTATTAATAAACAACAAATCTTAGATTTTATTTCTCTACGTTTCTTAGAGCAACAAGAAAACATAGTATTTTTAGGACCTAGTGGTGTTGGTAAGACCCATTTGGCCACGTCTATTGGTATAGCAGCAGCTAAAAAGCGAACAAGTACTTATTTTATTAAATGTCATGATTTACTTCAAAATTTAAAACGTGCCAAGATTGAGAATCGCCTAGAATCTCGTTTAAAGCACTATACAAAATACAAATTACTTATTATTGATGAAATTGGGTACTTGCCTATTGATCCGGAGGATGCAAAATTATTCTTTCAATTAATCGATATGCGTTATGAAAAGCGTAGTACCATCCTAACGACCAATATCAACTTCAAGTCTTGGGACGAAGTATTCCAGGACCCTAAACTCGCCAATGCCATACTAGATCGTGTCTTACATCATGCCACGGTGGTCAGTATTGTAGGACAATCCTATCGAATTAAAGATCATTTTAGCAAAGAAAATGATTGATTTTGTACATGCTTAAACAAGCGAAAATGTACATGTTTATCTTGACATTTACACGCACGTACATATCTATTAAGTCATCAAAGGTCACATCTTTTTGTGGGTTATGTAGTTTTAATAAATAAATATGTTGCTTAAGGTGGTTCCGTTGTGCTTGTTCAAAGAATGCATTATTAGATTCCGACAGACCCTGGATAACCATTGCAAAAACCTCGGCTACTTTATCAACTGGTCCACGTAAAATATTAATGTTTTTGGTATCAGGGTTTGTGGGATCAATATAATAAATTGAACTTTCAGGAATCTTGTGTGCTTGTACTAACTTAAATACCTTTTGACATAAATCATTACTCGGTTCAATAACAGTTATCCCATTTAAAAATGTTCCTTTTACTTCTTCTGTATCATAATTATTCTTTTTATACGTATTTTCAAACTTATTTATAAAACGTACCATCCAGTGTAAATCTTGATTAATCATTGGAATAATTAAACTAGATGTCTTACCAGAACCAATAGGACCAATAATAATTCCATTTAGGGTTCTATCTTTCCCCTTGATTCGAATCATTTCTTTGTGCTTAATATGAGGACCTATATCAACATCAGGATGTATTTGTTCCTCTTGGCTATTAAACCACTTTTGCAACTTATGATTTTTATATTCGTATTTTTGTACCCACTTTAAGATTTCTTCTCTGTAACGGATAATATGGCCACTATACCAAAGAGTAAACAAAATCATAAATACGGTCGGTAAGAATACAAATATCATGGTGAGTGTATGGAAATTTCCTGTTAATACATCCCCTATTGCTTGATATTCACCAAAATTAACATGTTTTGCTTTATTCATAAGATAAGGAATAACTTTCGCATGGATAGGAGTAGTTGCAAACCATAAAAACTGAATATCTACTGCAATATGAGAAGCAATTAAAATTAATAACTTGCCATTTTGAAATTGTAAAGCTGGGATACGGCTGTAGAACCTAAAACTAAATTCTCCTAATAGCAAAGAGAAGAACATTAAAAATAGTGGTACATATGTAATTTCTATAGGATAAGACGGTGGTTCAAATGCATAGTAGAGTAACTGGATGTAGTTTGCTACACCAAATCCAAATGAAAGGATAAATCCGCTAATTAAGGCGATTGTAGTGTATAATGGTAATCTTTGCTTAGATCTCTCCATAAGGGTTCACCTACTTTTTAAAGACATAGTTGAGCTTTATGGTGTAATGTAAAACGATTATGAAGTTCTGGCTTGAATTGTTCCTTTGATTTTTTTAGAAAGAACTTCGCTGCATCTTCAGTTTGTTTTAAATATAAGTCAATACTATCTCCTTCACACAATTGGTTATATTCTTCTTGAGAAAGTACTGCAATATTTATCTCTAGTTTGTTATTCGCCGCAGTTTCAATTATTACATCGTACCAATAATAATTAGGTTTCCCTGGAATTTTGATATCTTGTAGGGAAACGCAAAATTTAGCTCCCCCTTCTGTAATATGTTTAAGGACTAGTTCTGGAGTTTTAAATGCTTCTCTTGCTGAGAGCACTCCCCCAGTAGTTGTTGCAAATTGTAAGTTCATTGTCATTTTCCACTTCCACCTTTCTCCATACAAAAAAAGGCAAGCGACACCCACTGTAAAAACAGCGTGTGTCGCTTGCCTTAATTTCATATGTTCTGATTTGATTGTAGTTTTGAGTGTTTAGTTCAAACGTTATTCTATCACCTTAAATAATAAAAATCAATAAAGTTATATAAAAGTATATAAAAAATAAACGATTAATATAATTCTACAAGTTTACGTCTTTTCGGATTAACGTTATTTGCAGCATGTACCATGATCTGTTCATCGGTTGCTATATTTGTATTTTGAATGGATAGAAGTAGTACATTATCATAAGTGTCCATCAGTAGAATATCTCTAGGATTTTCACGTTTAGGATAGATAACTACAAGCGGAATGCCTTCATCTCCATTCCTTCTTGAAAACACGACATCATCTAATCTTGCAATCATTCGGTAATCATTTTCATTTCCAAAAATAAAAAAGAAATCTTGAATAGAAGCTTTATCTCTCTTGTATGTGCGTCGAAGGCCACCATCTATTGATTCTTTAAACGTTTGAATTTTTTCGACAAAAGTGTAACGCCAATTGACATCTCCTACTGTACGTTGAGATAAAGGAAAAAGAATATCTTGTTCCCAGTTTTGATTATCATCTGTTCCTAGAATGATATCTGAAATAACATCCCCAGCATCTTTCAATGAGCAAATGTGTACATTTAGATTTGGTATATTCATTAATAATTCATGATGCTTCCGCATAGAAAATAATAGATTTTTCATACGTATGTATGGCGGTTCTGCATCTTCAGCAAGGAACATTGATTTGTCGTACATAACAAAGACAACCGTTACATCCTCATTTGTTTTTTTTGCATATTCTATGTACTTCTCTACTTTTTCAACTAAGGTAGAATTTGTCTCTTTGCACATGTCCATCTCAATATGGATATTTTTATCTTGGTATGAAATATGTTCATCAGGAATCAAGGCCAATTGGTTGCCCTCAATTTTTATATTTTTTTTCTGGTAAAAAGAACGAATATCCAATTCATATAATAATTCATTGGTTTGTGTCTTCTTTGTAGTCGCTAAAAAAGTACGGATCATGACTTCACGTGAACACATAGTGTGAAGAGAAGTTGTTCTTGAGTACCGTCTTTTTGAACTTTTTTTTGGAATTCTTCCTATTTCCAATAAGAATTCAATTGTCTTTTCTTTTAAGGAAAATAAAGCGCGTTTCGTAATACTATCAGCCCTTTTATCTATTCTTTTAGTTAGCATAGCTCCATATTGTGAGTAACGGTCAAGCTTTGTAAATATGCTAGCTTCAGAACAGTCTCTTCCCTCAAATGCACTATATAACTGCGTGATTTGCCTTGTTGTAAGTGCTCTTTTGTAATATAAAACTGTAAAGACAAATATGTCAGCTTCTTTTAAGTGAAAATGTTTTTGGGTACCTGATCTTCTATATTTATACACTTTTTCGGACAATGCATACACCTCTTATATTGAATTAAACTAAATTAAATACTTATTATTTTTAATATACTATTACATTGATGTGGTGGTTGTAAAACCCGAAAAAATAAATAAGACATTTTAATTTTTAGAGATACTTCATTTTGTACGTTGAAGTTGAGATGAAAACTACTCTTATAAATCTCTTATAAATTATTGATTTATAAGGCTTTATTAAATCGTTTGTTTTGTTAGGACGAGCTACTACTAGATACCTAACAATAGTTATAATGATATTCTATTTATAAAATAATGTTATGACGTCCTAACATTTATTAGATAGCCAAACTACTATTTTAATTGATTAAAATTATTCAAGATTTATAAAAAGGTTTATTGATAATAAAGAGTAATTTTTTCTATCCTTAATTCGAAATTCAACTTTTTATTTGTGATGAAACGCTCTTTTCAACTTCTGCTATTTGCTCAATCTAAAATTCCAACTTTTTCTTTTATGTTTTTTCTTGTATAGAATCATAAATTCACTTAGACAAATAATATTAATTGTTTCTACCAAATCATAAATAAGTTAACAATATGTCTATAGATACTTAACATATTGGTTTTAGTCACTTGAATTACCTTCACTTTTTCTTCGTTAAACAAGGAGTTATCTTAACTGAAATAATAAAATTGAACAGTTGTTAATTTTATGTGAGGTTGTAATTGCTATCATCATTCCTCCTGCATTACAAAAAAATTATTGTAATGTAAGTATCACTTTGATGTTAATAAGATGAGATTTCCTTTTTAATAATCTAGTTTGAACAAATGTTTCTTTTTTATAGTAGAGATGTGATTGTTAGCCTACTACTTTTAGAATGTCAAAGTTGATTTATCCTAGTCCTCCCTTTTTAATATGTAGAATATTGAGGGTATTGATGCTGTTCATATGAAATTAACAACCTCTTCTACTGGCTTTTGAGGAATGAATGAAATTGACAAGGAATTGAATTCAAATGAGGAAAAGAGGATAATTTTTCTTATAACATATATAATAATGTGAACTAACAAGTACTAAGTGAAGAACAGTACATTAACATAACATTAACAATGAGCGGTCTTATAAGTGATAAATCCCGTTAAAACAGCTAGGTAACAAAGAAAACCTTAGTGTGAATTGCTATAAGAATGTCTTGAAATCTCCCTAGTAATATAAATACACTCGAACAATATTTATTATTGGAATATTTAAAAAGTTTAGTTGAATTATATAAGCTTTACAAATACGGTTTACATACAAATTTTATATAAGAGTCTTATATAAAATTTGTATGTAAACTAGATAATTTGTTTTTCGATTTAACTACGATATAAAAGCATTATACTATACACTTCATATGTAAAGCTTATATATAAGGTGTATAATATTTACTGGAATTTTTATGCTAAAAAAATTGGTGGTTTTTAATCTGTTTTTTAGAATTTCGATTTGGTTTTTTTAATAATCTTTTTTGAAATGTCAATCACATGAAATTTAAGATTGATATAACATGTATACGCATTATATATAAGGCGTATACATAAACCCTTATAAAATATATATTAATTCTTTTTTTAATTTTATAAGTCTTATATACAAGTCCTGTATATAAGTTTTATTTATAATGACTTGATATACGACGTGTAATGATGTACTATGTTTCTAGGAATAATTAACCAGTGTTTTAAGGGGGGGACGACTTGAACGAAGTTTTAAGTGAAAAATATCAAACAATCAAGTTTGCAGATGAAGTAGTAAACATGTTTGCTGATATACTTGAACAAGATGAGATACTCTATAGTGTATTTCTATACATAGGAAACATAGTAAATAAACAATTTCAAGAGACGAAGTACATGAGGGGCATATCTATTAATGAAATAGTGGAAAATGTAGTTATTGATAGGAGAGTAAAGAAAAAAAAGGGAAAATCCTATTCTTTAGAGGTTGAACGTACGAATATATCTAGACGTTCAGCTGAAATAAGTGTGAGTACACTATCATCAATGTCTTTAATCTATGAAAAAACCATGCACCCATATAAATTTTTGATCTCAACTTATAGAGGGCAACAAGTACTGATTGAGTTAGGGAAAAGAAAAAAGATAAATAAGGAGAGATAAAATAATGGCAAAAAACTTCTTGAAGAATGAAGTGGCAGTTAAAATGACGATGGTCGGTTTTGGTCAAGCTGGTACTAGAATGGTAGATAAATTTGCGGAATATACACATACAGATGGTACAGCAGTATATAATTGCTTAGCACTAAATAGTAATGATGGAGATCTAGCTGAATTAAAAAATGTACCCAAAAGTAATCAAGTTTCACTGAAATTAGGTGGTTTAGGTAAGAATCCTGAGCGTGCAGTAAAAGTCCTTGATTCAAATGAGGAAGCAAAAGAAAAGCTAAAAGAATTTATTACTGAACGAGTAAGACCTTCGGATGAACTTGTTTTATTTTTTGCAGGTTTAGGTGGAGGAACTGGAACTTCTACAATCATTAAGGCTATTGAAGAATTTTCGGCTTTTCATAACAAGCCAGTAATCAGACAAGAATTACAAAAAGTTGCGCAGCTATATCCAATGTCTGAAATCAAGGCGAATCAAGCGAAGTTTGCGAGAATAGCCTTTGAAAATGCTATTGAGCGCAAAGACTTTATTAAAATGGGGATTGTTGTAACTCTTCCCGTCCGAGCAGATGGGCCTGATGTATTACGACAAGTAAATAAATTTTCACAGGAAATTTGGAAATTAGCAAATGATAAATCAAAAGGTGTAGCATTTGTTGTGTTTGCTGATAACCAGCATTTTTACGATGAATTTAAGGAATTGAATGAAAATGAGAAAAAAGGTATTGCTAATTCACGAGATTATGCAAATCAACGTATTAGTGAAATTATTCATGAGTTAAATACCGCTGCTAATGGATCTGGTACATCTGTAATACTGGATTCTCAAGATTTTAAACGTATTTTACTTGAGAAAACGGGCTGTTTAGTAATTAATAAGGTTTCACGTAATATGAATCAAATAGAAAATAGCCATGCAATTATAGAAATGTTCCAAGAATCATTAAGAGGAAGCTCTTTCCATCCCCCGATTGATTTGATGAAGAAGAACGATGATGGTTCTGTTGAAGCATCAAAAGTACATCATTTTGGTATGCTTGCTATCCTAGATGAGCAAAAGAATATTAATGATTCCTTTATGGATGACGCTAAGGTAGAAGTTTCAAATAATTTACCTATAAATGGTACAGTTTTTAATGGATATTTGGTAAGTAAGAATGATTTCTTAGGAACTGTATATACCTTCTATAAAACCGATGCATTACCATCGAGATTATCTAAAGGTTTAGTTGAAGAATTTAATGAATTTAAAGAAAGACAAAGCCAAATTCAGTATAAAAAGTCTCAAATTAGTACGATTGAAAGTATAGATGAGGATGAGGATTTAGGTTTTGCATTTGGAGATTTTATTGATATGGGTAGTGACGAAGAAAATAATAATGCTGGAGCAAATGAAGATGAAGATCTAGCAGATTTTCTAGATCCAGATAAGATGTTTGGTACTACAAAATAATAAAAAAGTCTGGACTAAGTTCCAGACTTTTTTATTATTCCACTGAATCCATAAGAGATTTTATATACTCAATAATATTATCTTGTATGTACTGCTCTATGAAGAGTTGTTTTTTACTCAAGTCTTCCTCTTTTTTAAACCAGCCTGCTTTTCTAGTGCGCTCTTCCTCAGGTTTATTATTCCATAAGCTCTCTGCTTGTTTTCTTAATTCCTGACGTGCCCTATGCTCAATAATAAAATTATCAAGCCTATCTTGGCGTTGACGCAATTTTAGCGTTTCTACATCTTCTGGTTGTGGTAATTGCTTTAATATACTTTCTACCCTCTCTTCATAATGAGATTCAATATGTTTTATTTTTTCTTCTAACTGTTTAGTTACCATTTTTTCAATAATTTCAGCAGTAGCTTGAAGGTTTAATTCAGTGGATACCTCATTTGTTTGATGTTCTGGTGAAACTGGTCTTAAATCAAATTGGTGTGGTAAAAGGTCAATAATTGCATCTAGAGACCATTTCTCATCCCTTTTCTGCTTTATAAATAGAGCAATTTCAAGATCTAAAGCATTATAGAGTTTTTCATTTGTATTTTGAGTTCTTAAAGTTTCATGAAGTCCCTTTTCTTCTAGGATATTGAACCAATTATAAACTGTATTATGATGACGTCCTACTAGTTTTGAGAATTCTGTTATCCGCCATGCTTTTTCGAAAACATTATCATCTAATATATCATCATCGTTAATTTGATGGTCTTGTTTTTCATTTTTTTGCTCAATCATTGTAACTACCTCCTCAAAAATCAACTCATAAATAACTAATTATAATTAACATGTGAGCTGAGATTAACATGTTAGCTAGTATTTCGATAATATTAGTAAAAATCCCTACCAATCCAGTGAATTACATGAAATATAGAATTAACATGTAAACATATACTTGTTAACAGAACATTAACGTTTAGTATAGAATTCGGTGAATCAGTAACTTTATTACCAATTTGAAATATATAATTGGTAATGTTTTGTTAATGGGAATATATATATTATTGCAGTAGCGCTATTGATAGTTGCTATGAGATTAACAAATCAGGCTACTTAATATTAATGATAAGGAAATAAAGCTATTTTGTAAATAAGTTATAAGGATATAATCCGGGTATATAACGGAAAATACACAAAGTAACGCCCAAAATCTAATTATCACGTATAAAAACTAGTAAAAAGTAAATAATATTAATGTAGAGTTAGTATTGTTCAATAAACAAAACGGTATTTAAGGATATAGGAGCACAATCATAATACTTCGAAGAGGTTCGTCCTACTCCCTATTTACTTGCCACATACAAGTTAGGATCTACTTATGTATATTAATTTAGTGTAGAATGTACAATTTAAGTTGTATATTGCATGTCGTGATAGAAATTTATGTAGTCAGTATCAACAAAATGATCTTTATCAGCATTAAAGAACAGATTGAGCCCGCGAGTTGACATTAACATGAAACATGACATTGACATGAAACCGACACTAAAACCACCTACTAATAACATACGAACACCTATTGTTAATGTTTTGTTAACTATAATAGATATAGATCAACCCTTTGTATACATGTTGATCTAAAAAGATTACCTTTTAACATGAAATGTGAACCATAAACGAAGGATTTTATAGATAATTTTGAGGAAGTTTTTAAGATACTAAGGTTCGACTCAGAATACTAGAATAATCCAAGTGATGTATTTTGTAGATATCCGATTTCTAGTGTGCGTTTGCATATATTAATAAGTTCATAAATAAGACAATGAGATTGATATGTTAACGAAAATTAGATAAGCATACTTCGAATATCCATAAAGATAACATTGACATGAAATGAGGGATTTCTATGAGATTAATATGACATTAACAAAAAACATCCAAACAAAAGATAAATCATCCTAATTGTTAATGTCATGTTGATCAGAAATAGAAACTGCCATTTACATTTAGAGATATTAGTTATTCTAATGGGTGTTTATGACTTAGATACCCATTAAAAAGTTAATAAAAGTAATTAGTAATAAAATATAGCATGCGCTGGTTTGTTAGTTATTACATTCCAGTAACTAATGATAATAAATGTAGATCTACTAATTGGTTTTACGTTAATTTATATCTGAGTATCATCGGATTGATATAACACATAAAATATCGATATGAAATTAACATCTGTACATTTTTATTTCCTTTCATATCAATGTCAATTGATATGTTAATTTCATTCGAGGGTATTAGTGTTGGTTAATTGTTTATATGACATTAACAAATTTGGGTTGTGTACTTCAAATTGTGTTAAAAATTAAATGGAGATAGACTTTCTTTGAAACCTTCTTGATCAAGGAGGTTTATAAAAAGAACGGTGTAGCATATTGGGAGTTTTGGTTGTAAATAGCAGTTGTAATACTTAGGTATACGACTTATTTATTTGGGCATACTATAAGTATGAGTTCTTTTCTATGATAAAAAAAGTGCAGCTAATATCTTTACAATCTATAATTATAGATTGTAGTTTTTATAGTATTTGAGTAGAAGAAATGATTTTGTGTATCATTCTAATATAAGTATATACTAACTAAAAGTCATTTTAATTGTTACAAGAAAAATATGTTATGGATGTATATTCATTATTAGCGTGCTTTTTGTCTAATAACTAAAATAGGAACTTAAAAGCAATTTTATAATTTTTGTTTGCGAAATATGTAATTAATAAATTGGCTTAGGTATGAACTGGATGGTTAGTTTAACTTGTATTCATCTCTCAATATGAAATTTCATGTCAATGTCAGTTGATATGTTAATATCAACCGAACGAGTTTGTGTCGCTTTATTGTTTACATAACATTAATATGCTTTAGTCGTTTGCTGTTAGTTATGCTATGAGTAATATAAAGATTGTTTTATATTTAAAGTTCTCTAAGGTAAGGAATATATTAAATGAATGTTTTTTACTTTTGAAATTTAGTTGTAAATAAAAAAATCGAAATTTTGTTATGAAAATCCTATACTTAGATATACTAATAGTATTACCTGAATTAGGTTATTAAATGACATATGCAAAAAAGAAAAGGTTAATCAATTAGAAGCATTATTTTTGTGAGTTTATTTAATAATTGCGAAGTAGTATTGACATTTAGATATTATATAGATAATCTTATACATAAGTTTTATTGTTTAAAATTAATATACAAATCGAGAGATATTTAATTCTTGCTAAACGGACACACCGAGGGCATATACCTGCCATTGGTGTGTCTTTTTTTATTTAATAACTAGAAAATGATAAGGAGAGTATTAAAGAATGAATGAAATTATTAGTGAAAGTAAAAGAAGATTTGATAAATATTGTAAAGATAATCAAGTTTTTGAGGAGAGAATTAATTCTCTTATTAACTACTATTTTTTACTGCTTGCTGATCGTGTAAACATTTTACAAGATAGAGAATTTAATAACGAGGTCGAAGAGAAGCAATTTAAAAGCAATCTCAAAAGATTTGAAACATTATTCCCAGCTGCTGCTAAGAATGCATTTCTAAAAGGATATCAGCTTGGTTTAGAGTTTTTCAAACATCCAGAGACAGTGATTCCGGATTCTCTATTTATAAATCCTAATTTTGTACAAGATATTCCTTTTGCAATTGTAAATGCAGCGGAATTTAGCATTTATGAATTAGTTCGAACGGATGAAACACAAGAATTTAGTGTATTTGCTGTTCGAACGTATGAAGGCATTAAACCCATAATGGAACAAGTATTTTGTGAAATTGCATTGTTTGGTGCGGAAATTTCGCTTGAGCATGAACGTGAGGAAAGAGGACTGAAAGTAGTTGAAGGAAAAACAACTACTTTTACAAATGTTCCAGTAGATCGTTTATTTACAATTACTCCATCTGTAGCTGCTAATGTTGTGCATGCGGACGGCCGCTGTGAAATCTGGAGTCTAAACTGGAATACAAAATTAACTTTAGATAATCCTTTTATTGAATTAGCACAAGTAACCATTGTTTACAAAGACAAGACAGAAATACAAAAAAATCTTCGGGATGGATTTATATATGAACAAAGTTTATTTAGTGCGATACCGTTAGAAGAAATAGAGGATCGTTTAGAGGTTAGAGTCAAATATAACCTTATTGATAATATGCCATGTAATTTGGATGGATTTGAAATAGAATCACTTCTCACCGAATTATTAACAAAAATACAAAACGCAACAAAAGTGCCTTTTGAAAACATGCTATTACTTTAAAGTGATTTTCTATCAAAGAGGAGTTTTTCATAATGAAAAAGATTGTTTTAGCTATTAGTGATACTGTGTATACGGCATATTTACGTGAGGATTTTGTTGGTGCAGGATTTGAAGTAGCTGATAGTGATGTCATGCACATAAAGTATTTAGATGAAATTCTAGATACGGAGCAACCTGATATTCTATGTATTAATGACAAACGATTAAATATTGATGCGGGACACGAAGATAAGCGAGAATTAATTATTTTACAGAAGTTAAGAGACATTCGCTTTCAGCGGGATATTCGCATTGTAGTATTTACAGAGCGTGAAAATAATGATGAATTTTTAGCGAAACTGATTTATCTAGGTATCTATGACATTTTTAACTCTCGTAAAATTGATATTGATAATAAAGTCATCCCACAGCTGCTACAGGAATCGGATATTAAAAATGTGGTGGAAATTGTAGGAGCAAGTCAAGCACCGCAACATACGAAATTGCCTGAAGTGCCTTTTGATGAGGAAGAAGCGAAAGTATCAAGTGAATTAGAGGAAGGTAACAACAGTGAATCACACTCTAATTTAAAATTATTTAAAAACAAACAAAAGCGTAAGTCTATTCAGGAAGAAACGTCAAAAGCGCCAATTATAAAAAAACAGTATAAATTGGCTTTTGAGCCAGTATATGAGAAACAAATTGGTATTGCTATTCCAAGACGAACAATTGTTGTGGCCAGCATGAACAGGAGAAGTGGTGCCACATTTGTTTCACATCTTTTAGCCGCTTACTTAAATGAACTACAGATTGATGTGAATTATATAGAGAATCTATATGATGATGGTTATACGTATCCGTTATTAAAGGGATATACAGAAGCGCCAGAAAACTATCGTAGTGAATTTATGTTGCAGCGATATAAAGAGATGCTACAGAAGGAATCTGATATATTATTAATTCCAAAATGGAAGCAAGGAAGAATAAACTATATTGTAAAGAATCCTATAGTTGACCAAGAGCTGAAAAACGAAACAGAGCAGGACTTCGACCATTTTATTAAGGTTTTATTGGCCAACCAGGAAGCACCTATATCTATTATTGATGCAGGAAGCGATTGGGATAAAGATTTATACCATGAGATATGTGAAATGGCGGATTACATATTCTTTGTAGCGGAACCAGATCTGCATCAATTGCTAAAGATAGCGCATCCTCTTACACAAAAAGAGAGAAAGCTCGTTTCTTACTTAGGTTTAGAGAAAGTGAGGATCATTGGGAATAAGTTTTCTCCTGTACTTTTAAAGCATGAAATAGTAGAAGAATGCTTTGGAGATAAGGTATTAACTGCTTTACCACCATATGAAATAGAAGATGTGTTTGAGTCACAATTGAATAGTAGTACGTTACTATCAAGTCGCAACTATTATAAAGAGTTAGAAGGAATAATGAAGGAAATAGCAGAGTTATTGCTACCAAATCAATTGTTGAATTCCAAAAAAAGTTCCATTTTAAGTGGATTTCGATTTCGAAAGTCTGAAAGTTAAGGAGGCTGAAGAGGAATGCAAAAGTTTATTGTTGCAGCAAGTATGTTGCTGTTATTTGTAGGTTGTCTATCCTTTGTAACTGATATGGTGATTGGAGATACAACACATACTGATAATAAATCGTCTTTAGAAAGGGGAGGTGAGATAGCTGTGGCTAAGTCTGTAAAAGTAGGTACTCTGCGTGCAGAAGAAGAAATAGCTATTGATCCAGAAAAAGCGAAACAAGAGTTTGAAAAGGCGTATAACGGTAATGCGGATTTTAAAGATCCCGCTTCAAAACGTAACTTCACTGTACATGATGTACAGGAAAAACCAGCAATGATTGCTGTCGAAAGTGATGCAGAAGCTGCTAGTTATTTTAAGCAATTTGATGAAAAAAAAGAAACGATAAAGAGTAAAGCGAGAAGTATTATTATTTATGATGCGAATGGAAAAGAAAAACAAATAGGTGGAAACGTAAAATAAAGAAAAAGAGTAGGTGCATTAAAAATGCAAAATACAGTAACTACGGCTCTATTCCTTACCTTTTCTTTATTATTAATTAGCCTTTTACCCGAAGGCGTTTTGTACGGAATACAGTTAGTGAAAGCACATAACTTTGCTGCTGATATGGTAGAAAACGCAGAAAATAAGGGTGGATTTCAATATGATTACAATGGAAAAAGGGTGGATTTAGTCCCTGGGATAGAGAAAAGAATGAAAGAAGAAAAGATGGATGGATGGAAGTATGAGTATACAAAGGGACGCATCGATCATAATCAATCCCTTTCTTTTAAGGTGAAAGCAGAACACCATTTCTTCATATTTAAGTTGATTGGTGTAGATGGCATAAAAGCTCCGATATGGGCGAGTAAAGAGGGATTGGGACAAGTATATTTTAAGTAATGAAAATTCTAAGATTTGTACTATAAAAGACTATGCTGAAAAGTATAGTTTTTTTGTCAGGAAAATATACCTATATAGACAGAAGTTATAAAAAATGTTAATTAATTAATTTATATGTTAAATTATCTGGATTTTATGTTTAAATTAGGTACAATAAAAGAATCTATGAAAAACTAATATATTTGGAGGAACAAACAATGGCTAACAAATTTTTAAAAACAGCAACAGCACTAACAATTATGGGTACATCATTACTAGGAGCAGGAGCATTTACTGCTAAGGCTGATAACACAGACTCATTAAAATTCAATGATGTTCCAGCAAATCACTGGTCTACAAAAGCAATTTATGATTTAACAAATCGTAAAGTAGTGCAAGGGTACGGAAATAATATCTTTGGCTTTGGTGATAATGTAACTCGTGGGCAAGTTGCTCGTATGATTTATATGTACGTAAAACCAGCAGATGCAGATGCTAGCTTCAAAAATCCGTTTACTGATATTAAAGGACATTTGTTTGAAAAAGAAATCTTAGCACTTGCTAAAGCAGGACTTGTAAATGGATTTGGTGATGGGAAGTATGGTCCAGATGATATTTTAACTCGTGAACAAATGGCACAAGTGCTTACAAATGCTTTTAAATTTAAGGCAACGAAAACAACAAAATTTGCAGATGTTGATAAAAACTCATGGGCATTAAAAGCAATTAGTGCATTAGAAGAAAATGGCGTTACTATTGGTACAGGAGGTAATATGTACTCACCATATACACATGTAACCCGTGAACAATATAGCCAATTCTTATACAACTCTATTAATGCAGTTGAAAAAGAAACAAAACCAGAAAGAAAACCAGAGACAAAGCCAGAAACAAAACCAGAGACAAAGCCAGAAACAAAGCCAGAAACAAAGCCAGAAACTAAGCCAGAGACAAAACCAGAAACAAAGCCAGAGACAAAGCCAGAGACAAAACCAGAGACAAAACCAGAGACAAAGCCAGAAACTAAGCCAGAGACAAAGCCAGAGACAAAACCAGAAACTAAGCCAGAGACAAAACCAGAGACAAAACCAGAAACAAAACCAGAGGAAAAACCAGAACAGCCTAAAGTACCTGAGGGATTAGACGTTGAGATTGCACAACCTGACTTTGATTACCACCCTGAAGCTTTGAAAAATGAAAGTGTGCAAAAACAATTATCATCAGAAGCACAAAATATAGTAAAAGATATTAATAAAAAGTACAATACGAATCTTAAATATAAAGATTTAAGAGGAGGAGTACGTATTTTGGATAAAGATATGTATCTTCCAGCTGGTTCAATAGGTGCACAATTCGCAGTTGAAGGTTCTGTAAATAGTAATTATAAAATCTATTTTTTAGATAATAATCCAGCAACTGTAGAATTAGCTAAACGATGGGTTACCTTCTTAAGTGGATTGAATTTAGAGCAAGAAATTGATGAAACTATTGCGCAAGACTCTATTAACAATTATCAAAAAGGTAATTATAAAGTCCGTATTGGTCAAACTGCAGCTTTTGATACAATGTATATTCAAATTGAAACAAAATAATGATATACTAAGTATTATAAAATATGAATATAATATTTAATTAAGCATACGTAAAGGACACACCTTACGTACCATCCCAATGGTACAGGTGTGTCCTTTTTTATGTTTTGGGAGGAGAAAGAAATGAAATTAAAAAGAGGTTTACTATTTATTTGTACTTCAACTATGCTTGCTATACCAAGTATGGCAAGTGCTAAAAACAACGATGTCCCATTCTATAACGGTCAAAATGATTCGTTTTTAACTTCACTTAACTTACAGTTGCCAGGAAAATATTATAGACCTGGAAGTGGATATGCAGCTAAAGAATCTTTATACAGGGCCGATGTGCACTTTCCTGCAGTATATAACGGCTCTTTTAATTGGGATAACCCAAGGGAGAATTTAGTACAAGCTGAAGATACTTCAGAGCCGTATATTCGAATTGCAAATGAAGGTTATTTAAATAGTAAAGTACCAGCGGGTGACCGTATGGTGACTGAAGTAGAAAGGGTTAATAATTCTGTTATTTCTAGTAAATATTGGGGAAACCCAGAATTCGTTTTAGAAAATATGGATAAACATATGATACAAACTTATGAAAGTTTTAGAGAACTTGGACAGTTTTATTGGATTCGTGACATTGCATATCTTTCTGGTGGATACGCTGGTGCTAGTGGTGTAGGTAATATAAATAAATATAGCCTGTGGTATGTACGTACAAGTAAACCTCAAGTAAAAGACTTTCAAGCTATGAGTGGAAAAAAAGATATACCTGTTAAATTTACATTTAAAGGTTTTGAGTATGTAAGTAAAAATAAAGGATACAATGACCGAGATCCCAATGGAACAACAGTAAACCCTTATCAAAAAGCTGCTGGAGAACGGAACCGAGTTAAATGGATGTTAGATATTACAAAAGATGGTGAAACCGTGTATCACCAAGAAAATTATCTGCGTTCAACTCCACAAAAAGATAACCAAAAACCAAATGAAGGAGATGCAGGGCAATTTAAAAAAGAAGATATAACCTGGCAGCCGCAATTGTGTGGGCAATATACTGCGAAAATTAAAGTCCTAGATGCTGTTCAGAGGGAATCAAATGAGAAAGCTGTTGATTTCACCATTGATGGCAACTGCGGTACTGAAGTAACACCTAACCCAGATCCAGGTGATGAAGATGACTTTAAATATAAAATTGATTTCTCTGCTGACCGAATTGAAGGAGAAACAGCAAGAGAAGGAAAGAATATCAAAACAAGAGTAGATGTATCACGTGATAATTTTAAACTAGAGCGTGATCAATATAGAGCAAAAGTAAACAACAATATTAATAAGTCACAGCAAGAAATAAACAGCACTGAATCTGATAGAGATAGTGCACAATCCAGCTTAAGTTATTGTCGTCGCAATCCAATTCATGAAGTAGATGCCGAGGGAAAGGATCACTATTATGATAGAGACTGCTCTTGGGAAGAAAATAAATTAGATAGTGCAGCAAGTAAGCTAGATAATGCAAGACAGAAACTAGAAAAAGAGAAGAATAAAATTAAAAAGTTAGATGTATTAGAAGAAAAATATATGAATCCTGAAACAGTAGTTGTGTTAAAACATAACGGACAACAAGTAGCTTTACAAAAGGTAAGATTAACTGAGGGAGAAAAGAAAACCCTGAACCTTGACTGGCAACATAAAGGTAAAGGAACAATTCAAGCGGAAATTAACCCTGCTGGTAATCGTATAGACATCGAGGAAACTACGTACAAAAATAATCCTATTAAAACAGCAATCTATGAGCCTTCAAAAGAAAAGGCAATGTGTGGTGTAACGAGTGTAAAAGGTGTAGTAGAAACAGTAAGTGAACGTGTATCAAAAGAAGATATAACTGGGGCAATGTATTATGAAACTTTGACAGGGAGTATTGGTAATTTAGCTCCTTCTAAGCTACATTCTGGTTATGGATTTTCGTATGAAGTAAACGGTAAGTACAAAAATGATTGGAATGCGAATTACCCTGGTGTATTTACTGCTGCTAAGGCACAATACCCATTTGCAGACGAAGGATTAAAGTCTACTCAAGATTTAGAGAAGAAAGAACTTAAAGATACTACAGCGAAATTCCTACCTAAAAATATGTATTTATCTGAAGCAACAGGACATGTTTTTGATAGTAAAAGACCAACTAAGTCTTTATATTGGGATGGACAAGAGAAAATCATTGATGGTGGCCAAAAATGGTATTCACCACTGAAGACAAAAAATGGTGTATACACTTTTAATGTAGAAACAGCTCCAGCAGGTATCAATGAAATGAGTTTATGTTTAACTGAGCAAGTAGAGATTAAGGGTGTTGCGTATGATGATTTCATAAAAAGAAGAGTATTTCCTGACGATCCATTCCCTGGAGGAAGTGGAGTTGGTTGGAATTGGGTTGGTAAGGAAGATGTACTTTATAAATTAACAGATTGGTATTACATGAGAAATAGGAAATGAGAATAAAATATAGTATAATTAGATGAATCAACACAATAAGATATCCTTCTTAAACTAGTAGCTGAATGGATAAACCAAAGGCACATCCCTTAATGGGATGTGTCTTTTTTTTGTAGAAAGGGGAATATTGAATGGATAAAAAGAAAAAACAACGTATGAAACGTGTAATTTTCATTGGAATTATCGTAATGATTGCATCGTTATATATTGGAAGTGAATTTCAGGATCGGAATGGGAAAAGTTATGCTCCTGCAAAGTATTTTGAAACAGGAACAAAATTGATTTCGTTTTAATAATAATTTTGCCTCTTGCATCAACTATTGTGAACAGTATTTCCAAATGATCTCTTCTTTTCTCCATAAAATGAAAGAGAAAGGATAGCAACCGACACCTTGGAATATTCAGTTGTGTTAGATTAATTACAACATATTTTTGGGATGCTTAATAGGTTAGAAATCTTGTTATAACAGGGTTTTTGGAGCGAGGTTAATTATCGATTACGTGGTTTTTAAATAGAAAAAACAGATATTTTTTAGAAATGATTGACATGAAACTATATATATCATAATATTGAGATTGTAATATTAGAGAAAATAAATCCAACATTTTCATATAGACTTTAGATTAGCTAAAAGGACACACCTAAGGCGTTTTACGCCATAGGTGTGTCCTTTTTTGCGTTTAAAGGCTACATAAGGAGGAATATAAACATTGAAGCCGTCTAAGTTTCACAAGAAGCAGATTACAGCGGTAGGTTTAGCTGCTATAACAGTAGCGGGTATCTATGGATACAATCATTTTGCAGTAGAAAATGCAGTAAAACCAACAAAAGTTGTTGTAGCTGCAAAGGATATACCTGCGCATACAGAGATTAAAGAAGAAATGCTAGTGGAACGAACATTACCTGGTGATGGGATTCCTCCAAATGCATTACGTGTAAGTAAAAAAGAGGTTATAGGTAAGTGGACAAATGATGGGCAGCCCATCACCGAAAATAGCTATCTTTTTAAAAATAAAGTAGTAAAGAAAGAGGAGTTACCTGACTCTGCTATTTTAAATTTGAAAGATGGAGAAGTTGCATTCCCGTTACTTGTTGATTTGGAAACAAGTTCAGGTAATAGTATCATTCCTAACACTTATGTGGACTTATATTTTAAGCAGGTTGTGAAGGACGGGGACAATGAGAAGGTAGTATTCGGTGGTCTTTTCCAACGTGTACGTGTTACGGCTGCAAAGGATAGCAATACAGAAGATGCATTTGTACTAGAAAAGAAAGAATCAAAAGAGGAACAAGAAGGAAAACAAAAGCCAAAAGTAACGCGATTATATACATTGGCTGTTTCACCAGAACAACTTCAATATCTAAATCGTGCGAAAACACTTGGAGATGTAATTCCTGTTGCAGTTGGACAAAAGGTAGAACAAACAGGGAAAGAATTAGAACCAGCAGAAGGATTCTCGCAAATATCTGACCAGAAAAATATTTTAGACTATGTAGAGAAGCATTCAACCAATCCCATATCTAAAAGTGTAAAAGAATATGTTGCACAGTATCTGAACGAATCCAAATAAGGAAGGGGCTTTTAAGATGGACCGGCAAGTAAGAATGGTTGCCTTTTATGCGACAAACGAAAACGTAGGAAAAAGTACGTTAAGTATTGCGATGGCAAATGAGTTAGCTCATTTAGGGAAAAAGGTGCTTTATGTAGAAGCGGACCAAGTAAGACCAAACTTCGCGGTTGGAACAGGTCTTAGCCATGAGAGTAAAAATATGCTAGGGCTTGTAAGAAAAGAAAATGAATACAATCTCTTGCAGTATATTTGTACCAAGCAAGATTTACTAGAAAAAAAAGTGAATCCAAGGTTGACGCAAAAATTACACGATAAGATGGATTTTCTGGTGTTTCCATCAGGTTATAGTTTAACTCAATTCCCAGAGATTCAAAACAAAGAATTGTTTGTAACGACATTTATCGAATCACTTGTAGATACAGAATATGACTACATCATCCTATCGGTACCAACTGAATTATCCGAGGTGCTTAGTTACCCAATCCTATACCAATCAGACCTTGTTGTTCATGTGCTAAATGGCAACCCTCGTGGTGCGTTAGCAATTAAAAGAGAATTACAACTAATAGAAGAAGCAAAGCTAACATTACCTCGTATGATTCATGTTTTGAATATGGGAGACGAGGACTATGTAGAAGATATTGAAAAGCTTTCTTCCCAAAACATTGCGGTGACAATTCCGTATGACAGAGATCGTACGAGTTATGAATGGGGAATGCAATTTGGTTCCCCGCAAATTAATGCAAAGGTCCATCATATTATGGAAGTAGCTGGTCTTAATATTCCATCCCAGCACTCCTCTATGAAAAAGGGTCTCTTTGGTTTACGAAATTAAAAAGGTGGCAAGTAGTATGTGGGGCTATTTACAGGAAAAACAAGTATCCTTAAAGCGAAATCGAGTGGACTTATATCACTTTGGTTATAGGATTCGTTCTAAATCGGTTCGAAAGTTAGGAACAACTACAGCTCAACAAATTAAAGATATTACAGATGAAATTCGTGCATTTTTAGTAAAAGAACATCGTGATATCTTAAGCGAATCCTTTATGAATAAAGAGAAGAGAACAGCTGTGGAGCAAATTATTAAAGGCTTTTTACTAAGCAATCAAGTCGTCGTTTCAGATGTACCTTCGGAACAGTTACTAAATATGGTGTGTGATGAAATTGTTGGATTTGGGATTATAGAACCTTTAAAAGAAGATAAGGATGTAACGGATATTTATATCAATGGCACAAAAGAAATCATTTACGAAAAAATCGGAGAGGGAGAATGTACATTTCCTTACCGATTTGAGACAGAAGAAGAAGTGAAAGCCCTAGCTTATAAGATGGTAAACAGTACATCAGAGTCATTAAATACAGCAAAGCCGTATGTGGACTGCGTATTTCCGTATATAAGAATCAATATAGCCCTAGATGAGCTAGGGGGGCTAGGAACAACAATAACGATTCGTAAGAATGCAGATCACCTCCGTGCCTCTAAAGAACGTATGTTATCTACCAATCAAGCATCGAAAGAAATGTTACACTTTTTGGCTGCAGCTGTGAAAGCCAAAATGAATATTTTAGTCGCTGGAGCAACAGGTACAGGAAAGTCAGAGTTTATGAAGTATCTTGCTTCTCATATTCCAAATGGGAAGAAGAAAGAACGTACTCTCGTAGTAGAAGATAACCCCGAACTCTATTTACATCGCATATTTCCAGAACATCACTTCGTTCCGATGCAATGTAGGGCATCGGAAGTAGAAGAAAATGCAATCGATTTTGACAGATTGTTAACAAATGCTTTACGTCAAGGACCAAAGCGATTAATTGTAGGAGAATCGAGGGGGAAAGAAGCGTTAAAAATGATTAACTTCTTTCAAACAGGACATCCTGGTTTCACCTCTGTCCATGCAAGAAGTGCAAAAGAAGCGGTTAGACGTTTAATGCTTATGTGTCTGCAAAGTGGTGCGAATATTGATGCTCAGTATTTATATGAATTAATTTCACAGACATTTGATGTGATTGTCTTTTTAGAGAAGAAAGATGATGGGAATCGCTATATTACAGAGATGATTGAATTGTTAGATTATCGAGATGATATACAGTTCAATCAGCTTTCTCAATTTATTCTGTCGGGTGAGGAATACGATGAAATGAATGAGAGAGTAGGAAAGATTCATGGAGATCATATCATTACAGCAAAAATGTCAGCTGAAATGGAGAAGAAATTCCGTTCTTCTACTGTAAATCCAGCTCTTTATGCGCCATTCCTTTCACAAAAGGAGGTGCAGTATGCATAGTTTGTTAGCCTATGGATGTATATTTTTAATCTTTATTAGTGTAGGATTGCTCGTTTTACTTTTTGCAAAATCTAAAGGTTCTGCTCTTTCTCAATTTGTTCAAGAAAATGAGAAAGAAGAAAGGCGCTTGGAATTAAGAAATATCAAAGGGATACGAATGTATTTGCCACAATCCGTTATCCAAGAAGCCCAAAAGTACGAGTGGAAATTGACAAAAAGTATGTACTGGGTATATACGATTCTTTCCGGAATGAGTATTGCAGCAGTATTCTATTTTTCCTTTGGTAGAGATCTTTTTACACTGATTACTGTTTTATCTGGATTTTTAGTTCCAAGGTTTCTTCTTTATCGAAGAAAAAAATGTTACTACTTGATTGTCATTGACCGTCTTTCTATCTATATGAAGGCAGTAGCAAATGCACTTCAAATTAGCAACAATGCAAAACGTGTGTTAGTTCAGGTGAAACCAATGATGCATGAAAGCATTCAAGAAGAAATAGAAAAAGTTTCTCTTTTATTAGAAGGTGGAACCACAATGCATCGTGCATTTAGAGAATTCAATGAAACGTTTAACTTTAGAGAATTGGTATTCTTCCATGAAATGTTGGAAGTGTGTAGCCGAGAAGGTGGAACAAATTCAGTGCAAGTCTTACTAGATATTGCAGAAGATTTCGAAAAACAAAAGCTATACCTGGCAAGATTGCGTTCTAGTTTGTCGCAAGCACAACGTGCCTTTGTACAGAATTGCTTCATCGTCATTGCTATGCCGATTGTTATTATGTTGATGTCAAAAGAAGCATATGGATTTTTAGCAGGTTCTATGATGGGGAAAATCGCGTTAGCGGTAAATATGTTCATTGTCTTTTTCTTAGCAACCCGTGTAGAAAAGATTGCAAATTATAACCCAACAGAAAGAGGGGAATAAGGTGGCTACGATTTTAGCTGTAGTGGTATTCGTTGTCATGTACTGGGTATTCTCTACCTTTCTACAAAGTAAAAAAGACAGCGGTAGCTTACTTACGAACTATGTAGAAAATGCAAAACGAATTGAAAAGAAGAATTTAAATCAGATGATGCTCGCGCCCTTCCAGTCGTTATCACATAAGTACCTGACAGAAGAAAAGAAAGAGCAGATTCAGAAAAAATTAGAAGAAGCTGGCCTGGATACGAAACCAGAAGAATATTTAAAGATGAAGGTAGCATATCCCATCATTTTCACCTCTGTTTTCTTGATATGTACGGTGTTCTATGATTACTACTTATTTAAAGTGGGTGTTTTGGTTTCGCCGCTGCTGTATTTCTATCCTGATTATCTATTAAAGAGAAGAATCAAGCAGGCGATAGAAGCTAGGAAGTTCGAATTACCAGAGTATCTAATTCCTATGCTGCAGTTGTTAAAAACACATACAACATTAGAAGCAGTCAAAAAGGCGCAAATATATGCTGGAAGACATCTTCGTCCGTATGTATCTACACTTACTGCGGAATTAGAAATGTATGCAGGATCGGATCAACCATTTCGAAACTTTGCAGCAGCCTTAAATAGTCCAGAAGTAAATACCTTTACGATTGCATTGCAACAAGCGCAAAAAACGGACAAGGTACAGAGTCTTCGTATTATGGATGCACAGATTAAAATGATGCGTGAGTTAAAACATGAGAACTATAATCGTCTCATTCAAAATAAACCAATGGAAATGAATAAATTTAACGTCGCAGTTATTGGATGTATTGTGATTTATCCGATGGTGATTGTTATTCAATCCTTAATGCAAGGATTTGCAAGTTTATAGAAGATGTTATCAAAAATGGAATAGGTAAAGGAGCATTACACATGTTAACAAAAATGAAGAATTGGTTAAAAAACGAAGACTCACAATTATCATCAGAAAACGGTATGTTAATCGCGTTAGCGGTGATTATCGTATTAGTAATTGGCCCGTTTGTATGGAAAGCAATTCAAGGCGGGTATGATACAATTCTAGCTCGATTTACAAAAGCATCAAACAACGCTGATGTAAATTCTTGGAATAAGTAATAAAAGTTTTAGATTAATGATGTTTGTAACGTATAGCTCAAATAAATAGATAAGGGGGAATTTAAATATGTTATCCAAAATGAAGAATTGGTTAAAAAATGAAGACTCACAATTATCATCAGAAAACGGTATGTTAATCGCGTTAGCGGTGATTATCGTATTAGTAATTGGCCCGTTTGTATGGAAAGCAATCCAAGGTGGTTATGATACGATCCTGGCACGATTCACAAAAGCATCAAGCAATGCAGACGTAAATTCTTGGAATAAGTAATTAAAGATTTAAATAGATAAGTTCTAATTTTAGTAGATTCTTAAAATCGATATATAAAGGAGACGAAATAAAATGTTAGCAAAAATGAAAAGTTGGTTAAAAAATGAAGACTCACAATTATCATCAGAAAACGGTATGTTAATCGCGTTAGCGGTGATTATCGTATTAGTAATTGGCCCGTTCGTATGGAAAGCAATTCAAGGTGGCTATGATACAATCCTAGCTCGATTCACAAAAGCATCAAGCAATGCAGATGTAGATTCTTGGAACAAAAAATAAATGTAAAAATAAACGAGGGGCTACTCTAAAAGGGGGTCCCTTTTTTACACAGCATTTTTTATGAAATTAAGAGGGGAGTAAAGAAAATGGGTCTGTATATTGTGGGATTATTACTAAGTTACATGTTCCTAAATGTATTTACTGATTTGAAATATAGAAAAACGAAGAATATGTGGCATCTACTATTTTTAATATTGGGGATAGGAATCACGTACCTTGCCGGAACAAGAACAGGGAAAGAGATTGCAATTGTACTAGTCATGGCCTTAGTGTGTGGTTTATTGCTAGAGACATTTAAATTTTCTTCACCCGGTGATACCAAAATGCTTGTGGTGGTAGGTTTATATGTTAGCAATGTAGTAGAAGAATCGGCTATGCTTACCGCAATTACATTAACAGCTTTTCATTTACTATTCTTTTGGATTGCTAGTGTGTATCGATTAATTAAAATTTTAGGGTTTGCGGGAGCGATTAAAGACCAATTGGAGCATGCTGCTTCTATATTTGGGGCAAAACTACCAAAGAAAGAAATACAGCTAATACAGAGCTTTCCAGGGGCTTGTTCTATTTTATTAGGAGCAATTATGTATGTTGCTTTCACTATTTATCAAAACGGAGGTATGTTAGCTTGAATAGTAGAATCATTCATCAAAGAGAAACGTATATTTATTTCACGATATTCGCACTAGTAGGGGTACTTATTGCAAATATGTTTATTAATATGGTGTTTATACTAGCGTATCCGTTACTTATCGGATTAATTGTACAGGTTGTTCTGCTTCAGAAGATAAAAAAACCTTTTTATCGGAGCGGAAAAGAATTAACGGAACAGTTAAAACTAAAAAATATATTTCTAGTAGAATCAAACATTTTAGGAGACGAAGAAGGAACTGTCTATGAGGTGCATCAAATGCCTTTTTCATTTTCTAATGGATTAATTAATAAAGATAAGAGTTATAAAGTCATAAAACAAGAGTATGATAGAAAAGTTAAAGAGGATTTAACGAAAATTGCAAAATGGCAAGTTACAACAAAAGCTAGACTTGTTACGACAACACATTTTCGTTTATATACAATTTGGCAGAAAAATAGTACCGGTTATCAATTGAAAAAAATAGAAGAGTGTATTGACCCATATGCCAAGATGAATCTTATACAATGGATGATTGCTTCATTCTGTACGACTGGACGTTTAAAGTATGATAAGAAGCCTAAAGAGTGGGAAAGTTACGAATGGATCGCCTTAAAATAAAAAGGCAAAAGTATTCTGTAAAATTAAGGCTAAGTGAATGTGCTTTTTTATATACAGAGTAATTGTTTGTCTTTAATGTCACACATTGAATATATATTAAGTACATCACTTTTAGGTATAGTGATGTACTTTTTGATTTTTAAAACCTTTAAATGAATCCATTTACAACCAACATAGTAAAACTCATAAGCAAAAAAAGAATAGCAAAAACAATACATTTAAACGTTCAATTTCCTACGAGGATATTGAATTTCATAAAATAAAACTAAACCGTAATCTTGATAACCTGAGAAGGAAATATATGAAATTAACTAAAGAAGAACTTGTCAAAAGACTAATTCTTGCAGAAGAATATATTGCAGAAAATAACACTAAATGGGTTTCGAATTACTTTGAATCATTTAAGTAGGTGATGTACATAAAGGCATCATCTACTTTTATTAGGGGTCCTACTACATTGCTATCAAGCTAAGTTTTTAAGGTACCCCCTAAAAGATAATTTTGTGCCCAATTAATCCACTTAATGGATATTACATTGTTTGAGATGTTGCATAATCCTTATAACAAGGATTCTTTTTTATTATATTTAAGCAAAAGAGAACTCTTAAATTAAAATTAGAATATTAGAAGACCTTCGAAAGAGTGCTTTATCTACTTCTGAATAAAACACTGATTTGAATTATATTTCTCAATAAACAAGATATATAAATGGCATAAAATAAACTTTATGAGATATATTTAGAGGTCACCACGCTATTTTGAGGATTTTTACGTTTAGACAAAAGTGGACCTTTATGATGGATGTTAAGAGCTATATTTTCCAAAAAACTATATTTATATGTTGAAAGGAGGATTAGAGCTGAAAATTATAATCTACGCTACTTTAAAAAATGTTTTTAGTAATGATTTTTATTCATATAACTAGGAGGAGTAATATGAAATTAATATCAAAAATAGTAATGACCGCGTTAATTGTATTGAGTACATTTGCATTCAACTTAGGTGGAGAATTAGATAAGAGTTTTCTTTCTATCCCAAAAGCATATGGGGATGTAATCAAGGCACTTCCACAAAATGCGTCAAAGATAGAGTTAGATTATGCTCCTGTGTATGATTACGACACAGACGGGTGCTATGCGACTGCAGCAATTTCTCCAGATGGCACGACTAACCCTGGCCTAAGTTTGGGCGGTTCCCCGGAAAGTGTCTGTAGAGATGTTAACCGACTGGAAAATTCAAACACTTATTCTCGGGCCAAATCAAATAATGGTTGGACTGCCATTATGTATGCGAGTTACTTTGAAAAAGATCAATCAACTTCGGGCCCTGCTGCGTCTGGACATCGACATGACTGGGAACACACAATAGTTTGGATTAAAGATGGTCAGGTTCAATATGTAACTTATTCAGCACATGGTAACTGGTACACTAAGCCTCGCTCAGACGTTAAATTCAGTGGAAGCCACCCGAAAATTGTATACCATAAGGACGGCCTCTCGACACATGCTTTTCGCCTGGCTAATAGCAATGACGAGCCGCCAGAAAACTATAAACACCAGTGGCTCCATTTACCAATGGTTGGTTGGAATGGCTATCCAAGCCTAGCTATTCGAGAAAAACTAATGACTACGAACTTTGGATCTGCAACACTTGAGATCAAAGATGGAAGATTTGAAGAAGCCCTTGATAGCGCAAAGCCATCCAATGCCAATGACTTTAACCCTTACGCACCGGAACTGGAAGATGGCGGTGCTTATCAAATAGTTTCTACTTTAAATAATAGTAGTGTTGTTGACTTAAATCAAGCAGATGGAAATGTTCTGTTGTGGCAAAATCGCAACGCTAATAATCAAAAATGGAAGCTAGTATATGATTCAAATAAAAATGCATATCAATTTAAAAGTGTAACAAATGAAAATTTAGTATTAGCTTGGAATGATCTTAATGGTTCCAATAATGTAGTTGCTACATCTAATCAAAATAAGGAAGAGCAATATTGGATACCAACAGAAGCAGGAAATGGATATTATTATGTAAGGAATAAGAAGGATCAAAACAAAGTGTTAGATGTAAGTGGTTATGGTACTGCAAATGGAACAAATGTTACAGTATATAATTTCCATGGTGATAATAATCAAACATTCAAATTGTCTAATGTAACAGGAACTTTAACAAGAGAAGTGGAGTCACTCTATAAGGCACAGCCTGGTCAAAGCAGTAGATCAAGTAATAATTTTTCACTTGAACATCTTACGGCAGGTACCAAAGTACGAGTTGTTTTAGAAGGAGCAGGTGCTACCTCTTTATCATTTAACATTTCAAGAGATAAATCAGGTGCAGACTCTAGAATTTGGTCAGCTGTTAGAGATGGTTCTATTCTAACGATCCCTTCAGGAGATAATAGAAAGAATTTGTATATCTCAGGTCCTCCTAGCGGATATACTTCTAACGGTACATTTAAAGTGAAATTCTACGCTCTTCCAAACTAAAAAATATTATAAAGTTTCTATTCCTTTTATATTAATCTAATTAGAAAATGAGTATGCATACTTCAAAAATTTATTTCGGCTTGCTCGATTGGATTAACTATATTAATAGGAAATATAGTGTTCTGTTGCAAAGTTTTGTTAAGAGATAAAAAGGTGAGGTTAAGTACAGCTAAAAACCGAAGTCTGAGCCATGACTTCGGTTTCTTTTATATAAGCCTAGTGAAAGGATAGCTGTTCTGGACCGCAGCCACATTTCCTAATAATGAATTTTTGTATTTTTAATCATTAATTGTCCATCCCTTGAAAAGGGAGAATTAGAAAAACATAGTGTACAAAAACCTGATAAATAAGGATTTTACTTTTAATATATATTTTAAAACATATACCATTGTATTGACGTGTTTCAAATATTATTAAGTTGTATTTTTGAAAGGAACATTCTCTAAAGAAGAAATTTTACAATGGTTTAATAAAGTGGTAGCTGTTTTAGGATCGGCCCTTAACTATGAAAAGGAATTATGGGTAAAACAACTAAATTAAAAAATGTGAGTAAATTAAACTGCTGACTAATCTCACTTTTTATGTACTAAGTAAGTAGTGCAAGTGGATTACGAATCGTAAAAATGCTCATAAAAAGATTGCATTTATTTAACTTGAAATGATCAAGGAGATAGTGAATAGTATGTAATATTTTAAAATGACAGATAATCATACTAATACTCAAACTGGAGGATAAGAAGGATATTTAGGAATACATACAAAAAGGCCTTATTTTTATATACAGGCCTTTTTTGAATGACAAATGAGATATGACTCAATATCTCATGTAGGACACTTTAATTATACATTACTTCAAGAATTTAGAAAAGAATCTTCAACAAAAGCTAGACTAATTACGACAACACATTTTCGTTTATATACCATTTTGCAGAAAAATAGTACAGGCTATCAATTGAAAAAATAGAGGATTGTGTTAGTCCGTATGCCTAAATGAAGAAATCAAAAGAGTAGGCAAGCTATGAATGGATTGTACTAAAATAAGAGACCATTATATGGTCTCTTATTTTATATAGTTGTTTTGCATGGTTTGTATAGATTTATAGATATTATCGAAATTTTCTACTTGTTCTAGACCAAGGTTTGACTTTTTATGTCCATCAAGAAATTCCATTACATTCTTTTGATAAATTTCTATATTTATAGGTGTTGTTGAATTTTTTAAGAATGTTTTTGGTAGCAAGGGCATATGAGATGATTTAAATGTTAGCTCACTTTTAATTAAATAACTTTCATATAGCTCACGAACAGTTTAAATTTGGTCAAACTTGAACTTTTCATTTTTGTTAAAAAGGAAGTAAATTGGTTCCTTTTTGTTAAGGTTGTTATTAATGGCACTTAGAATACTAGATAATTCTTTCTTATACTCAAGAGTATCTTTATCATCATCTTTATTAGAGCGGGTAATCATAGTACAACAATCAAAAAACCTTAAAGTATTAATAAGTAAAATGCCACTTAAATCCTTAATTACAGGAACTAAACTATATTCTTCTTTCTTTGCTTTATAATATTAAGCAACTGACTACGTAGCAGGAGTTGTAGAAAGAAGCTGATACGGAAGATTATGAAGAGAGAAAGTTTTAGTGGAATTTAAGCAACAGCTGATTAACTGTTAGTATTTTGCTTTGTAAAAAAAATTCAATAATTTATCGTTGCAACCGCTTCCTTTTTGTGTATAATGAAGGTAAGTTAATAATTAAAAGGATTGTTACTGTTCAGCAGGCAAAACCTAAATTGATCTAGAGGCTACGGGTGTAGTGTGGCTTTTGGAATCAGTTTAGGTTTTTTTATTACCTTTTGTGACTTTAAGAAGAAGGTGGAACAATATGAGAATCCATAAAATCTTAAATAACAATGTTGTTTGTACGATGAAGGATAATGAGACAGAAGTTGTACTTATGGGCAGAGGTTTGGGATTTCAGAAAAAAGTAGGCGATGCGATTGATGAATCTAAGATAGAAAAAACCTTTGTGCTAGAAACAAGAGAATTATCAGAGAAACTCGCTAAGTTGCTAACTGAAATTCCTGTAGAAAATTTAGAGATTACAGAGAGAATTATTCAGTTTGCTAAGACAGTTTTGCCGGGGGATTTAAGTGATTATATTTATCTTACATTAACGGATCACTTAAGTTTCGCCTTAACTCGGCATAAAGAAGGAATGAATCTCAAAAATACTCTGCTTTGGGAGATAAAGAGGTTCTATCAGAAAGAGTTTGAAATTGGTCTACAAGCTTTGAACATCATTGAAGAAGAGACTGGGCTTAGACTTTCTGAAGATGAGGCAGGGTCAATTGCACTGCATTTCGTTAATGCACAGCAAGGAGAGCCGGCAATGCAACAAACGGTAACGATGACGAAAATCGTCCAAGATATTTTAAATGTTGTAAAGTACCACTATAAGATGAACTTAGATGAGAATTCATTTAATTATAGTCGGTTTGTAACGCATTTGCGATATTTTGCTCAGCGTTTAATGCAGAAGGAATTGAGCTCGGCCGATGATGATTTTTTATACGAGCAAGTGAAAAATAAGTACGAAGAGGCGTATTGTTGTACAGAAAAAATTGAAGCATACTTACAAAAAGCACATAATAGTCATCTTTCAAAAGATGAAAAGGTGTATTTGACGTTGCACATTCATCGTGTAACGAAACGCAATGAATTATGTAATTGAATAAACGGGATTGTTACTGTTTAGCAGGCAAAACCTAAATTGACTTGTAATGGAGTGATTCGTATGTATCGCACCGTTATGGTTAATTTAGGTTTTTTCTTTTTATAAAAATGATAAATGAGATGATTGTAGGGGGGAGAAATTATTATGAAGTATGAAAAATTGGCAAAAGACATACTGAAACATGTTGGTGGGAGAGAAAATATAGATAGCGTTATACATTGTATAACTCGCTTACGATTTCAGTTGAAAGATGAGGGGAAAGCTAATACAGAAGTACTGAAAAGTATGGAAGATGTTGTGACTGTTATGAAAAGCGGCGGACAATATCAAGTTGTAATTGGTAACCATGTATCCGACGTGTATAAAGCGGTTATTGCTGTCGGAGGATTTCAAGAAACAGAGGAAGAAAGTGCGAGTGAGAAGAAAAAGAGTAGTCTAATAGATATTCTCTCTAGCATTTTCACTCCTATTTTAGGGGTGTTAGCTGCAACAGGGATGATTAAAGGATTTAATGCACTATTTGTAGCGTTAGGCTGGTTAAGTACACAGTCAGGAACGTATCAAATATTAAATGCAGTTGGCGATTCGTTATTTTATTTCTTCCCGATCTTCTTAGGATATACAGCAAGTAAGAAATTCGGAGGATCACCATTCATCGGTATGGCAATTGGTGGAGCATTAGTCTATCCGGCTCTATCCGGTATAACAGCAAGTGAGCCATTATATACGTTATTTGCAGGGACTATGTTTGAATCACCAATTCATATTACGTTTTTAGGAATACCAGTTATTTTAATGAACTATGCATCATCTGTTATTCCAATTATCCTCGCTTCTTATTTTGGAGCGAAAGTAGAAAAGTCTTTAAAGAAAGTCATTCCGGATGTTGTGAAAACATTTGTACTACCATTCTTAACGTTACTAATCGTTGTACCAGTTACATTTCTCGTTATTGGTCCAATTGCGACGTGGGCAGGGCAGTTCTTAGGACAGGCGACGCTTTGGCTTTATAATTCAAGCCCATTAGTTGCGGGTGCTTTACTCGGTGCTTTCTGGCAAGTGCTTGTCATATTCGGCCTTCATTGGGGCGTTGTTCCGATTGGCTATAACAATTTAGCAGTACACGGTATTGATCCGATACTAGCGCTTATATTTGCTGCTTCATTTGCTCAAATTGGTGCTGTACTTGGCGTTTGGATGAAAACGAAAGATCAGAAATTAAAAACACTTAGTATTCCGGCTTTTATTTCAGGTATTTTCGGTGTTACAGAGCCGGCGATTTATGGTATTACACTTCCTCTTAAAAAGCCGTTTATTATGAGTTGTATTGCTGGGGGAGTTGGCGGCGCAATACTTGGCGTATTTGGTACACAAAGTTATATGACGGGTGGGCTTGGCATATTTACGCTTCCGACATTTATTAGTCCGGAAGATGGGATTACAGCTGGATTTTGGGGAGCAATTGTTTCGATGGTTGTTTCTTTAATAGTAGGTTTTATTCTGACTTACTTATTTGGTTTTACAAAAAAGCAAATATCTACAGAAACAGATGGAACAATTGATAAAGTTGCTGCATCAAACGATGATGAAGTAATCTTTAGTCCTTTTCATGGTGTAGTTATGCCACTTCAAAACATTGATGATGCTGCATTTGCATCAGGTGCGTTAGGTGAAGGCATTGCGATTGAGCCTTCGGAAGGAAAGTTATTTTCACCACTATCAGGTACAATTTCTGCGCTGTTCCCGACGAATCATGCAGTAGGAATTACGGGGGATTCAGGTGCTGAAATTTTAATCCATATTGGGATGGATACTGTGAAATTAAATGGCGAGTTTTTCTCCTCTCATATTGAACAAGGAGCGAGAGTAGAAAAAGGGCAATTACTTATTGAATTTAATATAGTTGAAATTCAAAAGGCGGGTTATATTGTGACGACACCAGTTGTTGTTACAAATTATGATAAATATAGTATGAAAAAAACTGAAGTAGAAAAGATTCAAGCAGGAGATTCTTTACTAGAGCTAGGAATTAAATAGTAGTTACATTTCATTATGTTTCACACGAAGAAAGGCATTCTTTGAGAATCGTAATACCTTTCCTCGTTAAATCTTATATAAAGGAGTTTTTCTATATGTCTAAAGTTATTTTTCCTAAAGGATTTTTATGGGGGGGAGCGATTGCTGCCAATCAAGTTGAAGGCGCATATGTAGAAGACGGAAAAGGATTAACGACGGTTGATCTATTACCAACTGGTGAAAACCGCTGGGATATTATGAAAGGAAATATTCATTCCTTCACACCAGTAGAAGGAGAGTTTTATCCATCACACGAAGCAATTGATTTTTATCATCGTTATAAAGCAGATATTGCTCTTTTTGCAGAAATGGGATTTAAAGCGTTACGTGTATCGATTGCGTGGACGCGTATTTTCCCAAATGGTAATGATGAAAAGCCAAATGAAGCAGGATTACAGTTTTATGATAACGTATTTGATGAACTGTTGAAGCATGGCATTGAACCAGTTGTTACGATGGCTCACTTTGATGTGCCTGTTCATTTAGTAGAAAAGTATGGAAGCTGGAGAAGTAGAAAGCTTGTAAAATTCTTCGAGACGTACGCAAAAACGATTTTTAATAGATATAAAGATAAAGTGAAATATTGGATGACGTTTAATGAAATTAATATGCTTTTACATTTACCTTTCATGGGAGCAGGTCTAGCATTTAAAGAAGATGATAATAAAAAACAAATTCAGTATCAAGCAGCTCATCACCAACTTGTCGCAAGTGCGTTAGCTGTAAAAGCTTGTCATGAAATCATTCCAGATGCAAAAATTGGTTGTATGCTCGCAGCTGGTGCAACGTATCCATATACATGTAATCCAGACGATGTTCTTCGTGCGATGGAACAAGACCGTGAATCATTCTTCTTCATTGATGTACAAGCAAGAGGAGCATATCCTGGATACGCAAAACGCTTCTTTAAAGATAATAATTTAACAATTGAAATGGAAAAAGAAGATGAAGAAATTTTAAAAGAGTATACTGTTGATTATATTGGATTTAGTTATTATGCAAGTAGAGCAACAAGTACAGATTCAGAAGTGTTAAAAAGCATAACGAGCGGGAATGTATTCGGTTCAGTTGAAAATCCATATCTTGAAAAATCAGAGTGGGGATGGACGATTGATCCAAAGGGCTTCCGTATTACAGCGAACCAACTTTATGATCGCTATCAAAAACCTTTATTTGTTGTTGAAAATGGTCTTGGTGCAATCGATCAATTAAATGATGAAGACGAAGTGAATGATGAGTACCGTATTGATTATCTAAAGAAGCATATGATCGAAATGTCCGAAGCAATTCAAGATGGAGTAGATATTATCGGTTATACAAGTTGGGGCCCGATTGACCTTGTCAGTGCTTCTACTGGCGAAATGAAAAAACGTTATGGATATATATACGTTGATAAAGATAATGAAGGAAAAGGTTCATTAAAAAGATCGAAGAAGGACAGTTTCAATTGGTATAAAGAAGTAATTGCGACGAATGGTGAGAGTTTAAAATTTTAATTAGGAAAAGGAGGCACCTTGATGTATGTCTTTTAGATATGTGTAGGTTTAGACAAAACCGTTATCTTGTAGTAAGCAAAAAGAGCATACATGTAAGTATGCTCTTCGATAAGAAAGGTAGATCTCTATGAGCGGAGAGACTACATACAAAAGCGTATGTTTGTTTCCTTTAAATGTGAAGAAAAATCAACAAAAGGTCAACGTAAATTTAATAAAAATTCAACAAAACCGCTATTTTAAATAAAAGAGCAGTTAGTGAGATCTAACTGCTCAGTTTTTTGAAAAATAAGAATTAGAATTTGTTTTTTTATGTTTTACATCAATTAACGAAATTGCATTAGAGAGGTTAATAAATTTTTATGGATACGCAATAATGTTTGGACATCGTCTTCTTGAAGCTGCTGTAATGCTAGGGACATCGCTTTGTAGGAAGTTGAGTTTTCAATGGATTTTTTCGATGCCTCTTGTCCTTTGGGTGTTACTTTTAATTTTATTTCTCTACGATCTTCATCTGATTGTTTTCGTTCGATGAACTCTAGACTAACTAAATCATCTACATTTACACTCACTGTACTTTTAGGAACTGAAAGACGTTCTGAAATCTCTTTCAGAGTGATATTAGGGATTGTATAAATTGTATTTAAAATACCCATTTGTTGTACTGTTAGCCCTAAACTGGAGGCATTTTGATGTGTGAACTTTATAATTTCTTTGTTAATGGATATAAATGACTGAACAACTTCTCCAGCTAGTTTGAAATTGTTGTCTTTTAAACTCATGATACTCAATTCCTTTCTTTCTTAAATTAGCTTAACATAGGATAGTTCAGTGTTGAACTATTTATTTATAAACTAATTCAGAAAAGAAAGCACCATATTGTATTGATAGAAAACTTAATGAAAATTTCATTTTGTATTAAGTTGGAATATAAAAAGAGCACTTAGTAAAGTGCTCTCGTGACGAGCCTCATTTTATAACGACTATTTTATAAAGAAAGGAACTCAGAATATTATATGTGCGCCAGTCAATTGAGTACCTTGTACAAATAAAGAGCAGCTAGCAAAAGCTAACTGCTCAGGTAATGGAATATGGTTCGAAATGGGTTGTCTACAGTATTGACGGAATATTGGTTTTTATTCGTGAAGAATTACGTTTAACTTAATGCATAGCCAACGGTCAAAGTTAGTGTTAAAAACACTGATAATAAAAGTATTAGTAGAACGGTTGCTATGTTTCTAAGCATCGCAACCCAATTATTTATTTTAGAAAATCCTTTCATACCAGCAAAAAAAGTTCCTATTGTTAAAACTAGTAAAAAAATAAAGGGTGGATAGGTAGTGAATTCATAATAAAGGTTTTAACGATTAGGCATATTTAAGAATCTCGAACATAAGATGGTAATGACACCGAGAAGAATTCATTGTGTTCGCTACTCGCGTTAATACGTTTTGAAAAGGCACCTATTTAGGTGCTTTTTTGTTTACATCTTTCGAGATAGACGAGCATATATTGGAATGTGTGGATGGAAACCATTTTATATATCAGAGCACCTATCAATTATGGGTGTTCTCTTATTATGTAAAAATTTTATAAGTTGTGTGGGAGTTGAAAAATAGTATATTATCTTTCTTAATGTACATATTAATAAAAGTTTTTAATATCATACATAAAAGGCGGGATAATATGAGTGAAAATAAGAAAAATGAAGAATTGAATAAGATAAAGAAATATTATTTTAATGAGGACAATCAACCAGTAGCTGGTATAGAGCTAATTTTGCCGCCGGATATAGGAATCATGTTAGACCCGAAATCAGTTAATGATGAAAGTAGAGATAAATAAGTTTAATTTAAGCATCCATTCGGGTGCTTTTTTCTTTGTTATATAGAAATTACACATGATCCCCCTTTAATACATGACTTAGGCATAGTTGGGAATGAGATATCATATAATGATACTGAACGGTTTCCAACATGTTCCCCTATATTTTTTTAAGCGAGAGCACTTATTGGGGGAGTGCTCTCTTTCGTTTGCACATAAGGAATTCCCAAACATACAATATCGAGTCAATGCCAATCAACTTATTCCTTTTCCGATATATATATATTCCGCTATAAAGCCCTTTTAGGTTGCGCCATTAGAACGGGCAAGGCATTGTCGTATATTTTATACTCAGAAGCTTAGGGCACTTTATAGTGTTCTTTTTTTATTGAACAAAATGGAAATTTGAATAGAAAACATATCCTTAAAATAACCTTAATTTAACTATGAATTTAATAATAACTGAAAACTAAATGGTATAATTTTCTAAAGAAACTCAAATAAAGTTTATTTTAGAAAAGGGGTAGAGGAAAAATGTTTCAGAAACTTAAATTTTATTTAATGAGCATATTAATTAGTGCATTTTTAGGTGGGATTATTATAGGTGCTAATTTCTTGGTACATAACATATATAATTTAGTTGCAGGTAAAGAATATCAATTTAATATGTGGTCTTCTATTATTATATTTAGTGTTGTATTTATTTCGGGTTTCTCGTACATGTTGAAGAAGGGACCAGATATACTTGTTAATGATTAAACCAATAGCAATTATCGTAGGCGCTGCCGTGATATGGGTAGCGTCTTGTTTGTTGTTAAGGAAAGATAAGGGATGAGATAGACTTGCAAATTGAAATATTATTAGTCTAAAACATAAAATATAGACTAGTAAACAAGCTGTTTTCACCTTTTAATCATAGAATATGATGAATTCTATTTTTAGAGGAGGGAATCATATCTATGGGATGGAATAATAATTTTGGACATTCTCGAGATTGTAATAGATTTTGGGATGATTTAGTATTTTGCGGATGCGGTCGTAGACGTAGAAGAAACGATTTTAACGACTGTCATTGTAGACGCGATTGCGATTGTGATGAGTGTCGTCGTAGACGTGATCATGACCGCAATCGTGATCATGATCATGGTGAACATCGAGATTGGTAAAGTCTTTTGAAGGAGTGCATATCTTAATAGCACTCTTTTTTATTTTATAAAGAATTTACTTTAAACATTTCTTATAACTAAGAATACTTATGTAAATATAGGAAACATATTTGATTCTTGGAATGAGGGGATCGATGTGGATATAACGCAAAGTATTGCAAGAATAGTTGCTAATGGGATAGATCTTCCGTTTACTTCAGTTAGAACAACTGCGTGGATTAATGGACCTGCAAATGATTTAATTGTTACGACTAGGCAAAGAGTGAATGAGCTTTATCGTGTTATGTGGTCGCGGGTGCCAGTTATGCTAAAAATGTATTTCATTCAGGGGGCGGACATAGTAAGATTTGCTAGAGTTGCAGGAGTTGATGAAAGTATAACGGGAGAATATATATATCATTTTATTTGGTGATAAGACAAACTTTAAGTAACCTAACAGCTGCTTTTTTATTTTATAAAAAAAGAACCTGCAAACCTGCAGATTCTCCTGATAATGATTTATGGAGCAAGACCCGAAAATATAATATAATAATTCGAAAATGAGTTCAAGTAAATAAAAAGAACCCGCTGGAGTTCGGGTCCTTTCAGAAGTGATGATGTATTCTCGGCTTGGGAACTGAGAAAAACACAAAAATATAATACATCGAGTTTTAGAGAATTTCAATATTAAATTAAATATTATCGTGGAGGGAGTTATATCATTTGATGAAGAAAACAAGGTAGTGATAAAGCATATGAATTTTAAAAAAATGAGCGGGATATCTTAAGAAAACATAAAATTATTGAAATTTTTGTATGAATTCATTAATATGGAATTATATTTATTGTTTAATTGATTCCGTTTATTCCCACACCTTATTGTGTTGTGGTTGAGTTGTAGAAGCAAGTTGCGTCTTGTTTTATTTATGAAAGGGCTTTTTTGAGCCGATTAGTGTATATATAGCTTATTTTGCTATGCACATTTTTAATCGACTTGAAGAAGCCCTTTTTGTATTGTCTTCAAGTTAGGAATCATTTGTAAAAAGGTCTTTAGATTTAGGTATATAAATAAAAAAGGGGGAATCTATTTGTATCATGTCTATTTCAATGGATGTATACGAGATTTCCTTTTTTATTGGAGAGATGCTTTAGAGGGAAAAGTTATCGCTTTACTGCAATCCGTGATTTTCTAGAAATGGATGCCGATTCTACACAGCTATCATGTAAAAACTGCAGATGTGGATTGTCTTTTTAAGAAAGATGATCTTGCAAAGATTGTGCATCATGATTGAGTGTTAGAAGTGGTTAAGCGTGCAGAAAAAAGTAAACTTTCTAAAGGTAGATTGAAAAAGATAGAGTTTGTAATTCTATCTTTTTCTTATATTCAATTACTACAGAGGATTTAAATTCACTAAAAGAAAGGTAGAAGAGAATATGAATACATCTATGAAAAAAATCTAGTAAATTTACGAGTTGATTTTGCTTTCAAGCGCTTGTTTGGGGTAGAAGGAAACGAGGATATACTCATTGGTTTTCTTAATGCGGTATTACAAGACTCTTTAGATGAGGAAATTATTTCTTTGCATTTAGATGATCCACATCTTCCAAGGGAACAAAAGGATGATAAATTGTCTATTTTAGATTTGCGAGCTACCCTTAATAGTGGTATAAAATTAAATATAGAGATACAGGTTCGCGACAAAAAAGACATGATCGAGCGATCTTTGTTCTACTGGGCTGGCATGTATTATTCTCAAATGACTCAGGGGATGAAGTATACAGAATTAAGACCAACCATTTGTATTAATATAGTGGATTTCATTCTGTTTCCAGGAGAAGAGGACTTTCATAATATCGGTGTAGTCATGAACAAAAAATCGGAGCACATAATTTCAGAGAATATGCAATTGCACTTTCTTGAGATTCCAAAGGTTATTCGAGAATGGCAAGAAAATCGAATGGATCCATGGGAGGATATATTAGCACGTTGGCTATTATTATTTCCTGCATATGAAGATGAGAAATTAACTACAATCCTGGAGGGAATCGCGATGGAAAAAGATCCAGTTTTGAAAAAGGCAATAGAGGATTGGGAGCGTTTAAGTAGTGATAAAGACTTTTTACGCTTATATGAGGCGAGAGAGAAGGCAATAAAAGATAGAATATCAGAAATAGAGACGGCAGAAGAAAAAGCAGCAAAAGAAGCTAGAATAGAAATGATTCATAATTTAATTAAAGTAGGTGTACCTATAGAGAAGATAGCGGAAGCCGCTGAATTAAGTGTCGAAAAGGTTAATGAAATTTTAAGAAACAAAGAGTAGATAGAAGTAGTGAAAAACAGGTACTTGTGAAAAACGCACAATTACCTGTTTTTTGTTTCTAATGAATAGTTTGATAAACACAAGGCTTAGACACTCCTTAATAGGTAGTATACTCTTATTAAGGAGCATAATAAGTTGTTGGAGAGATTAAAATGAATAAGAAAAAAGAAGCGCATACCCTTAGAGATAAAATTCCAAAATGGATAAAATAGAATCATGTTGCTCACTGAAAGAAGATATACATTCTTATCAAGACCTAAATTGTAAAAAGTCATAAAGAATAAAGTGCGATACATATTAGACATGACCAATATGTATCGCACTTTTACTTCATATTGGGGTCCCGCCACATCGCTATCAAGCTAATATTTTGAAGAACCACCAAAACAAAAATTTTACCTCTCGACAGTTATATTTGAGAATTAAGCTTATTTTTTCGTTTTGGGGTGAATCTGTTTTCTTAAGTTGATATGCATGTATGGTGACCCCTATAAGTGGCGTTTTTTACCGTTATCGATTTCTATCAATACCTAGTGACGTTAATAACAGAATTGCCAAATTTACCGATTCACCAGCAGCTAACGATTTGAAATAATTACATGCCTTGGTCGAAAAAAATCCAAGCCACATGTGCAAACTAGCCATCTATCCGAAAAAAATTAGGATAGATGGCCATTCATCGTGTGTACCGAAAAGGTGGCCCTTTTTTTATATTTCGGGCTTACTTTCCACTAGAAATTGAAATACTAAATTTAGACTGTTGATTACCGAATCGTTCCAATGTCCCCTCGAATTTCATTCCAACTCTTTTTAATAGTCCACAAGATTCCATATTAAGTGACTGAGTTTCAGCGACAATAGTGGTTAAGTTTAATGCACTAAATCCATGGTTTAATACTTTCATAATCACTTCTTTTGCATAGCCTTGACCCCAAAACTCAGGTAAAAATTGATACCCAATCTCTGTATTAATCCCATCATGATATGTATCAAGGAAAACAAAACCTATAAATTCTTTACTATCTTTTAAAAATACTGTCCAGTGGAGGGAGCTATTTTTTGAATTTAATATATCATAAAATCTAATTTTATATGCTTCTTCGTCGATAATACCTCCTAAGTATTTTCTTACTAGCTCGTTTTCATATAATTTTTTAATGTTTTTATAATCATTTTCGGAAATTACGTGTAACTCACATCTCTCAGAGAATAACAAGTAAATCTCTCCCTTCGATAATTATTATTATTTTCCTGGTAATCCACCTATGAAAAATATGTGCTCTACTTACAAAATCATATAAAACATACATCCTTTCTTATTTAGTCTTCCATAACATGGTATGATGTGAAATGCTTACCAGGTCAAGGGGCATTTATCAATTTTTTTGTATGCGCTAATATGTAGTGGGAAGGGAGTGTGTATGATGACAAATATTAAAAAATCGCAGAACTGGCTGGGGTCTCGATTTCTACTGTTTCTCGTGTTTTAAATAATTATCCGTATGTAAATGAACAAAAACGAAAAGAGATATTAGCAATTATCGAAAAGTTAAATTACACGCAAAATTCGAATGCGATTCATTTAGTACGAGGAAAAACAAATGTTATTGGAGTGCTTCTTCCATTTGTAAATAATCAATATTACAGTGAAGTTATAGAAGGTATTTCAAGAGAGGCTGTAAAACATAATTACAATATGATGCTCTGCCAAACGGATAATAGCGCGGATAAAGAAATAGAGATTTTGAATATGTTAAAGATGAAAAAGTTAGACGGAATCATTAGATGTTCGAAAGTCAATGTCTGCACAGGCCAAAGGGACATTATCTTGGTGCTCTCATACGGATTCCGAAGCCATCCCACAAACTCCACCAAGTCCTCTAATCTTATATGCTTGTAATCTTTCTCTGTTTCCTGTAAGTACAAGAAATACTGTTTGAGTACAACAATAAGTCTTCCGTGTGTTGCTGCTTTTCCCTGTAACATCCAAATACTTGAGGTACTTCACCACAGGAATCACAGGAACCCCATCTGAATCTACTAATATGTATCTCTTTCCATTCTCTAGGATCACCTCTTGTACACGCATAGTTCTTCACCTCTTAACTCCGTTGTACGATCGGTCTCTCGACCTTGCTACGCCTCACGTTGTGGGCTATATTCCCTAATACAAAATCGAACGTAAGTTCTCGTATTATTGTATACATAATAGACCATACTTTCAACCTCTAATTATGGAATATATCATGTAAGAAAAAAGCGGATTTATGCCCTAATATTGGACATAGTATCCGCTTCTAATTATAGTCTGTTTAAGAATGCTTTAGGTCTTAAGGACGGTAATATTTTTTTTATTCTTATAGTATGGTACGATCCTAACAAAGAGGGTATAAATAAAGGTGTAAACAAGGACTTGTTTTTATAAAAACGTATTGCTATAATATAAAGGTAATAAGATTTTACAATAAAAATATAAAATTAATCAGTTCGCATATAAGAGAAGACCTCAATATGCGCCATGTCCTTAGGGGACGTGTGCGTGTATTGAGGTCTTTTTGCGTTTTGCGAACAAAAACACCTGGAGGTGCAGGAATTATGTTGAATTGGTTGTCTGCAAAACTTATGACAACATCAGTAGGAGATTTCTTACTGGCAAAAAGTAGCTTTACGAAGGGGCTTGGTGGTAGTGGCAGTGGTGCCAATGCTGAAACCGTCCAAAAAAGCATGAACACTTTGGTGAAAACCTTAATTGGTTTTGGGGGAATATGGGTGGCAGCTTGCGTTGTATTTGCAGCTATTAAACTATCTGGTGCACAAGGGAAGAATCCTGAAAACCGTACACAAGCTATGATTGGTTTAGCCTGCGCAGCAATTGGAGGCTTTGTGATGATCAAAGCGTACGATATCGCTGCTTGGGTTACGACAATCTAACATAAGAGTTTGTACAAGCTTTCCTCGATTTGGGGAGAGCTTCTCTTATACAAGGGAGGAAAAAGAATGAGAAAAGTAACCGTTCCTGTTGATATGACTTCGGAACAAAAAACACTACTAGGTGTGCTGAGCAAGCGCCAATTGATTTATCTATTGGGTGGCGGAGCATCCCTTTATTTATATGTACCATTTTTATGGCGACTATTTGCACCTATTGATGCAGTAGTAGCGTTTTTTATTTGCTTAATTTTAGCACTACCAACGGTAATAGGTGTTATAGCGTTTGCGTTTATATATAAAGAAAAACAACATATGTATCTAGATAAGTATTTAATTATTAAAATGCGTAGCCGCTCCGAAAAAGGTAAGTGGAGAAAAGGGTACGAGCCAACTATATGGGCAAAGGAGAATCTGTAAATGTTAGAAATGATATATTTTGCGGCGATAGCCATTGTAGGATTTTTCTTTTATCGGAAAATGAATGGAAAACCACTGTTTGGTTCTAAGAAAAAAGGGAAAAAGCAAGGTGGAGTAGAGAAACACACTATTGAAAAAGCTGGAAAGAAAAATAAAAAAAATATGTCTGCTGAATCGGAAATTGATGAGGATAATGTTGACTTCTTTCGTGCTTTTGTAGAAGACATTAAGGAAATCGATAATCATATGATTCGGTATCATGACGACACATTTGTCCTGATTGCGGAAGCACATCCAGTTAACTATTACTTACTTTCCAATATGGAACAAGAAGCGATTGATATCAAAATTGAATCATGGTTAACCACATTAGAGTTTAATACGAAAGTATATATTCAAAGTAAGTTTGTAGATTTAACAGATCCTGTACGAAAAATGACAGAAACAATGAAAGGTGCGAAGGACCTTACACCAGAGACAGTTCTATATGGGCAAGAAGTTATCGATAACTTAGAGTACTGGCAACGTTCGCAACCTCGATATGAACAAAAACGTTATTTAATTTACCCATACAAGGTTGATATTAGTACGATTACTGCTGATACAGAGGAAGAGTTGGAAGAAAAGATTGTGGATAAGGCGTTTAACGAATTATATCGCCGTTATAATGCTTCTCGAAATCTACTATCGAAAGCAAAAATTAATGTAGAAATGTTAACGAAAGATAAATTAATAGAACTTTTATACGTAGCATTTAACCGTCGTAAAGCTGTAAAAGCTCGTTTCCAGGACTTAATTGAAAACGAGAATTTCTCCCTCTATTCAACAGGAGAAACAAATGAAAGAAAACTAGAGATAATGAAGAAAGTGCTAGCGGAAGAAAAAGCAGAAAAATCAAATAACGGGGTGGCGTAAACATGAGGTTATTCGGAAAAAAGAAAAAGGAAAAGAAAAAAATAGAAGCAGAAGAGAAGGATGAATTGCAGCTAGAGGAGGAAGAGGCGGAAGAAGAGGAAGTACCGACGCAATTAGATAATCAAACAACAGTGTTTGATGTTATTGCTCCAGAAGGAATGAAAATTGATGCAGAAGATTATGGGGTCATTAAACAATCTTTAGGAAGTAATACGTTCTTCCGTCCGTTTTATATTCCACGTGATGGGTACCCGCGTATGATGCAAACCAATTGGCTCAACATGTTAACTTCGGCTGGGGAAGTGGATGTCATGATCGATATTCATAAAGAACCAAAAGCTAAAGCAATGCGATCATTAGATATGCAGTTGACGATGTTACGTTCGAATCTTTCTTTCCAACGTACACGAGGAAACATTGACCAAGAAAAAGACTTAGATGCAAAAATTCAAGATACAAACAATTTAATGGATGAAATCCAGTTCAATGAAAACGACTCCTATATGGTGAGTACCATGGGTGTTGCGTATGCCGAATCAAAGAAAGAATTGGACGTTTTATGTGAGTATATTGAAGATGAAATGCAAGCATCTCATTTTAAGATTGCAAGTACTTGGAACCGTGTGAAAAGTGGTTTGAAAGCTACTATGCCATTAGGTGCACCAAATACGCTGCAAGATACCTATCGAAATATCGATAGACGTGCGTTATGTACGTTTGCACCATTTGTATCAGGATCCGGGAGATTTAATGGTGGCATACCAATAGGAAAGAATAAAATTACTGGGCAAGTAGAATTTTTAAATTCATTTGGTAATGCAGATTATCGCCCGCCAAACTATAACATTGGTGTAACAGGGATCTCAGGTTCCGGAAAAAGTTTACTTTTAAAAATGAAGTTAGCTCGTGAAACGTCACTTGCAGATACGCATGCAATGATTATCGATCCAGAAGGAGAATTCGTAAAAATTACAAAACGTCTAGGTGGTATTAATTTAAATATTTCACCTGAAAGTAATATCATTATCAATCCTTGTGCAATCGCTGTAACAGAACTTCAGATTACGGATAAAGATGAAGAGCTAGAAGCACTTGAACAATATGATAAGAAAGAACTTGTAGAGTGTGATGGCATGAAGTATGTGAGATTTGTACCAATTTTAGAGAAAATCAATGAAATACTAGGTTTCTTTGACATTATTATTCGCGGGCAAGACTTTGATCAACCAGGATTAAATGTATTCCAACGTACTATGCTAGAAGATGCAATCCGTGAAGTGTTTGATAAACATGGTATTACTTCACATCCTTCCTCTTTATATACAGATGAAGTGAAGAAAGTGGATGGACAGTTAATTCAGTCTCAAGTGAGAAAGCCAGAGCCAGAGTTAAAAGAAATCTATGATGTCATAGTAGAACATCATGGAGACGATGTAAAAGCAGAAGAGTTAATTGCTGCGATTCGACCATTCTTACGCGATGGTTCAAAACCATTATTTGATGGACAAAGTCATTTTGGTCGTGGTGTGGAAACTCAGTTAAATGAATCACGCGTTGTTAATTTCAACATTAGTCATTTAGAGGAAGGGTTTTTAAAACCAATCGCTTTCCACGTTATCTTGAACTATATTTGGGAGCATTGGATTAAGAGTCCAGAACACGCTATCAAGCGAAAAGTATTATATGTTGATGAGATGTGGCAGTTTATCGACTATGAACAAACGGTTAACTTCTTGGAAAAAGTAGCACGTCGTTCACGTAAAAGAAATGCCGGTATGTGTTGGGCAAGTCAGGACTTTGTTCGTATTTTAGAAAATGTAAAAGCTCGTGGTATCTTGCAATCTACTTTCTCTTATTTCTTCTTAGAACAAAATAAAATTGATAAGAAAAAGATCCAGGAGAACTTTAACTTAACTGCTGGGGAGCTTGATATTATTCTCAACAACCCTGGAAAAGGAGAAGGGATTTTCCGTGTCGGAGATAGTTCGGTTTGGATTCAAACTGATCCATCTGACAAAGAAATGATGTTCATTGAATCAAATGAAGCGGTACTACAAGAGCTTTTAAACAATATGAAGAAAGTACAAGGGTACGCAGGATAATGGCGTACTCTTAAAAAGGAAGGTGAAATTATGCTTGAGAAAATAGTAGAGTGGGTCGGAGGCTTAATTATTGCTATAGTAAAGGCTTTTCTTAGTCCGGTGTATGCAACTTTGGATCCGCTGCCAGTTTTAGTGTTTGGAGGAGAGGGAACAGAAGGAAAGGGGACAAACTTAGATTTCTTATTTTCAGGTAATTCTCTAACCAAAGTATTAGACACAGGCATGCCTGTCATGTTCAAGCTTGTTGCTTTTTGTGTCCTTGTCAGTGTAGTTATTACGGCGGCAAAATATTCGGCAACAGCTATTAATCCAAATAATAGAACAGCATTAATAGAGTATGCGAAGGATTTGATGATCATTTCAATTTTTCTTTGGCACCTCGATTACTTCTATACACTCATATTTGAAATCAATTCTTGGATAATAATAGAGTTTAGAGACGCTGTTAATGTAGCAAGTGGGGGGGATTTTGATCCAGATAAGGGTACTAAATTTCTACAACCTGGATTTGGTGGGGCTGGACTTACCATTACTGAGCTGGGTTTGAAAGGTCATGAAAATGACTATATGTTTATTATATTTGGTTTGTTTATAGAAGCTGGTCTCATCGTCTGGGCAAACTTTTACTACTTAATGCGAGCGGTGTCACTATACGTTTTAATGTTAATTGGTCCGTTAATGGTAGGTATGTGGCTATTTCCACAAAAGAAACAACAGACATTATATTGGATACGTGAATTTATAGGAGCGGTGTTCATACAAGCAATTCATGCAATTACCTTATGGCTCATTATTTCTTTAATTGGAGCAGCAAATAGTCCGTTAATCAAATTAATTTTACTTGCTATGTTTATCCCAATAGGTGAGATTGTAAAAAGTTTTATTGGCCTTAGTACCAATGCATCAGGTGGCATTCATAGAGCAGGTACGATGATGGGTATGGGTGCTTTAGCAAGTGTGGCTGGACTCGTTAAAGGTGTTCGTGATGACTACCGTAATTCAAAAGCAAAACCTGATGATAAAGGGGATAAAGAAAAGACAAAAGAAGATGCTGATAACCCGAAAGATGCATTAGGAGCGAATTTAGGGACAGATGTTGGTACAACATCTCGTGCAGCTCGTATGTTAAAAGCTGGTCAAATTGGAAGTTCAATTGGTAAAGCGGCTGGTGGACTTGCAGGTATGACAGCAGGAGCTGGTCTTGGACCAGAAGGAATGGCAATAGGGACATTTGCTGGCAGTAAAGCGGGCGGATTTACTGGTGCAGTTACTGGAAGATCTGCTGCTGCAGTTGGCGAAGGGGCTGTAGCCTTAGGAAAACATATTGGTTCGAGTGTAAAGAAGGGTGCGGATACGTATTCAAATCTAAATGACAAATCTTATCCAGAACTAACCGATGAAGATATTGCACAGGATTTAGCTACAAAAGATTTTGAAAATTGGAAAGCGGATAATCCCGATTCTGCAGTTGCAAGTCGCTTAAAACACGCATTCCCTAGTGCCTCCGATGCAGAGATTGCTAAAAAAGTGGCAAAAACAAACAATGATCAAATGTCTCGTTTCTCAAATCAGCGGAAACAAGATTTACAAAATATGAAGAAAACCGCTACACCATATGGAAATGCTAGAGAGTTAGTTAACGCTGCAACGAATGCATTCCAAAAGGGTTATGAGGCAGACCATAAAGATACGTTTATGAGTCAGTTACCAGAAAATATTTCAGCGGAAGAGAAAGAGAGACACTGGAACGACCACCTGAACACAAAAGTACAAGGATTTAGAAACCACGCAGAACAGGCGGCAACAAAAGCAGGAGCCATGCCAGTTGATGCGAAGGATAAGCAAGGAAATAATCTGTTTGATAAGTCCTATGTGAATAAAGATGCGTTTGCTTCCCGACTTGCATTAGGAAAAGTCGGAAAAGCAGTTGAGGATGTAAAAGGAGAAACGTTAGAAAGTGGCCATCAAAATATGGGACAAGTAGGTGCTCTTGTCGGTGCTTCTACTGCTGCATTTAAGAAAGCGTATAGTGCAGACCATAAGGCTGGATTCATGAAACAATTCCCTGCAGATATGCCGCAACAAGAAAAAGAAGCCGCATGGAATAAACATTTAGGTCAAAAAGTACAAGGATTTCAAAATCATGCGCAAAAAGCTGCAGAATCAGCTGGTATTGTACAGCAAAAAGACGGTACAAACTATGCGAATAAAGAAGCTTTCGCTTCTCATTTATCACAACAGTTACAAAAAGATCCTGGTTTAAATGCTATGGGTGTATCTAGCACAGCAGGCATTCAGAAGGCAGTCAACGGTGTGAAAACGCACGGTTTGACAAGTGGAGCAGGAAGCCAGAAAGCGAAACAAGTAAGTAATGTTGAGAACCTGGTACAAGCCTCTACAGAATCCTTTAAACAAGGCTATGCAGCAGAACAACAGGCAAGCTTTATGAAAAAGTTGTCTCCAACTATGTCTCAACCACAAAAAGAGCAAGCTTGGCAGTCGCACCTGAATGAAAAAGGAAATGAATTTAAAGCAGTGGCACAACAAGCGGCAGTACAAGCGGGAGCGATGCCCGTACAGGCGAAAGATACGAGTGGTAAGAGTTTACATAATCAATCGTATATTAATAAAGATGCCTTTACTTCGCAATTAACGAAAGGATTACAAAGCCATGCAAATCTTGGAACAGTGAGTCAACAAGTAGGTTCTGGAATTACTAGTGCGATTCAAGGTGTTCGTTCACATGGTGTTGCAACAGGTGGCGCAATCAATAAAGCTGTATATGCGGCGACACAAACGCAAGCGAGTATAGCACATGCAGGAGATCTTTCCGTTGCGGAAATTGAACGCTCTTATGCAGATGCATCAACAAGTGTAGCAAATATTGCACAAAGTGCTGGTAAAATGTCTATCCCAACATCTGCAGTGGGACGTATGACACAGCAGAGTACAAAACTTGGCATGAGTGTAATGGAAGGTGCGAAACACCTTATGCTTGCGGATAGCATTGATACGGTATCAAATGCATACTATAGTGCTGCGAGTGCTGTACAACAATCCGGAGGGAATGCAGTACAAAGAATGATAAGTGGAACTAATGCTGCTGTTAATACATCATTAGGAGGGAATGCAGCAGAGCGTCACTATAATGTGACAAAAGGCTTAAGTTACGCCGCAGGTGTGATTGGTGGTGCAGGTGCTTATCAAGCGACTGCACGTATGGTAAGTAAACATAATCCTTATAACAATGCTGTTCAAACAGAGGCAAAAGAAATTCAAGAGATTCAGAGAATGGTACCAACAACAACGGATGCTACTGGAAAACAATCGGTTGTTCAAGGTGCAGTACGTCTTGTTACGACAAATAATAAATCCTGGATTGAAGCAAAAGATTCTAGTGGCGTGACGCAAGTTGTATCTCGTTATGCTAGTGGTGATAGTAGTATTCGTTCGGGACAAGTCGTATATCAAGATTTAAATATTTCGGACGGACAATTAACGCAGTACCGTAATGGTATGAAAGCTACACCAGCGTATGTTCAAGATTCTAGTGGTGGGAAAATTAGTATCAATCGTTCTATCAACGTTAACCCAAATCAATTAGTAGGAAACCAAAATCAAAGGTCATTACACCAGAAATCAGTATTTAATGAACCGCCACTTACGGTCAATCACAAGGTGGACAATGGTCACTTCTATATGTCTGATTTAGACCAAGGTGGTTATAAGAATGTACAAATGGTCGTAGAAAGAGATCGTAGTTATATGGTTGCGACAACAACAGACGGTACACTGTCACGTATTTCGCCATTCGGAAAAGGAGATACGCGCTTACAAGCAAACCAAAGGATTGAAAGAGCTTGTGAAGTGAAGGACAGTAGTATTAAGCCAAGAGAAGAAATTCTAGTAACACATACACAGGACAAGGTTGTTCGTACAGAGACGCACCTGAATTTATCAGAACATGACCCACAAAATCTGATTCCATTTGCGCCAAACCCTCGCTTAGCACAGCGAAGAGGAAGAAATTCTCAAAATGGAAAATATGGTGTGATAAGTCTATGAGTCAAAATCCTAACGATCCAAATGAACAGAAAAAAAGTAACCCTTTAAAAGATGTAGCTTCCCACTTTATTAAGAAAAAAGGGATGCAAGCGCGCGGGAAGATGGCAAAATTGGCAGGGAAAGCAGGAAAGGCAGCAGCGAAAGCTGCTGCCAAAATGCTAAAAGCAGGTATACTAAAAATTGTGGGTGCCGTTATAGCAGCGGTTGGAGTACCTGCCGCTTTAATTATGGGAGTAATTATTGCTGTGTGTGTGATTTTAGTCTCTTTTGTACCTTTTACCGATGATGAAGGTAAGACAGAGGAACAAGTAAAAAAATATATGGAAGTCTCAATGGCTCTGAATGTGGATTGGAAAGAGGTTGTCGCCTTTGACATGGCACGATATGATAATGATTTAACTGGTAAAGATCCGCATGATGCTATATCATATTTCTTGGATATCCAATATGAAGAATATACGGAAAAAGAGGTATGCGAGGAAGGACCGAATGGTCCTTGCGAAAAAAAGAAAAAGGAGATGCAAAAAACCAAGTCTGAAAGTTATTCTGGACCAGATGTAAAAAAGATATTAGGAGATACAGATTTTAAGAAAAAAATAGATGAGATTAATGCGAGTGGAAGTAAAAAAGTGACAACATCTTCTCATGGGCTAGAGAAAGCCATGGAACTCGCAAAGTTTAGTAAAAGTCAAAAAGAGCGGGCTCGTGAGATATTAGAAGCCGGGATGTTAGAAGGAATGTATGGACATCTTGCTCCTACTACTGGTGGATATATTGGTGGTATGTGTGTAGGTGCTGTGAGTCCAGGTGGAGAACCTGTCAATATCAATGAAAAGGTAACAGGTTACCTTCCTAAAATTAAAGAGATGGCGGAAAAACATGGGGTTGCTCAATATGTTGGTATTCTCGCAGCCCAAATGATGCAGGAGTCAGCTGGAGCGGGAAATGACCCGATGCAAGCAGCAGGCGCGACACGTTTCTCTATAAGCGTTTAGACGTGAAGTGAGAGTGTTGCTGAAATTTATCTTAAGCAACAATAACTAATATATCGAGAGTTGGAATGAAAATCGTCATGTTGAATTGAAACAACTCCATTAATACTCCTACATGCATGATTTGTTAGTAGACAGATTGTGTATGAAGCTAGGTGAAGTCGGCTGAACGAGCCTAAGTGATTTTTAATCATATGGTGTAGGATAGGTCGGATGGCTGAAAAGATAACTATGGTGAGAATGTCCCTTATGGGTCTGACGAATTTGCGAAGGTACGGGTCTAAAATTGCACTATACCGAAAGGTATAGCACACAAGAGTGTGGTAGGGTACCGAGAAGTACGAATCTGACGGTAGGAAATCGGGATAAGCAACGATGAGCTTATAAACTCTACAGGCTTATAGCAAACACCTACGGTTATCATGAATAGCTAGATATATTGGAACGTGGGAAGCAAAAAACTGCTAAATGAAAACAGCTACTACTGGGCAGGTGGATATAAGGTAATTAGCCGAAATTCCTTTATTTTTGTGAAGGTAGGGGCACAGTACCGTTGAAGCGTCTAATGAACGTGGAGGGATGGCCCCAAGTCTAGTTTGTTTTATGTTTAATTTTAAGAAAATGAAGCTCAATGGTCAGGTAGGAATGTGGGCAAAAACCTAGGAGGTTTCCACAGTTGAGCACAACAATGAGATATTGGGAATATTACAATATGCAAGAAACATTTGATAGGTTATATGAAGAAAGTCAAGGAAATAAATCATTCCATGGTCTATATGAATTGATTACTTCGGAGAACAATATTCTTTTAGCATACCGAACAATAAAATCTAACAAGGGGTCCAAAACCGCTGGCACGGATTTGTTCACGATAGATAATTATAAACCAATGTATAAAAAGGAATTCTTATCATTGGTTTGTAAACAACTAGAGATATACAAACCAAAAGCAGTAAAGAGAGTTTTTATTCCTAAGTCCAATGGAGATAAAAGACCTTTAGGAATTCCAACAATGTTTGATCGGTTAATTCAACAAATGATTAGGCAAATTTTGGAGCCGATTTGCGAGGCGAAATTTTACGAACATAGTTATGGATTTCGTCCGATGAGAGGAACAAAACATGCCATTTCTAGAGTAATGTTTTTGATAAGCAGAAATACTTTTCATTACGCGGTAGATATAGATATAAAAGGATTCTTTGACAATGTTAATCACACATTACTTCTAAAACAATTGTGGAATATGGGTATTAAAGATAAGCGAGTGTTAAAACTTATCTATTTAATTCTAAAAGCACCAATTAAGGGATTTGGAATTCCAAAAAAGGGAACACCACAAGGTGGAATACTCTCGCCATTACTATCCAATATAGTTTTAAATGATTTAGACCAATGGATAGCAAGCCAATGGCACTATTTTGAAACATCATATCCATATACAAATAATGCAAATCAAAAGCGAGCAATGAAAGGTACCAAATTGAAACAAGGATTTATTGTTCGTTATGCAGATGATTTTAAAATTATGGCAAAGGATTTCCGAACGGCACAAAAATGGTTTTTCGCGACAAAAATGTATCTCAAGGAACGATTAAAGTTGGACATTTCACCAGAAAAATCCAGAATAATCAACCTTAGAAAAAACAAATCTGAGTTCTTAGGATATTTATTATATGTAGTACCCAAAAGAAACAAATGGGTTTGTAACTCTAGGATATCAAATAAGAAAAAGAAGCAAATCAAACTTGAGATCAAAAAGCGAATAAAAGCTATTCAGTTGTCATCAACTCGGAAAAATGTGCAATTATATAATGCCTATGTACTTGGACTGCGTAACTATTTTAGGTATGTTACACATGTAAATATTGAAATGAAACAGCTTGCATTTAACCTATCATTAGTAATATTCAATCGATTAAAAAGTGTCGGGAAATATGAAGTTCCAATCAATGCACCTCCGGTGTTTACAAAATTCTTTAAAAATAATTATCGAACATTTAAAGTATGTGGTATTTACTTATTTCCACTAGCGGATATACAAACAGCAACTATATGGAATTACACGCAAACCCAAACACCTTACAATCAAAAAGGCCGAAAGATTGCCAAACATATTGAGTTAAATAAATTGGTATTAGGCGAAATTAAGAAACTACTAACTGCAAATATCCCTAATGAAAGTATAGAGTACTTGGATAATCGAATGGCAAGGTATTCTATGTTGAATGGAAAATGTGAGATACTTAAAGAATTTTTACCAGCAAGTGAGCTACATTGCCACCACTATATTCCGAAGGGATTAGGCGGAACAGATGAGTATGAAAATCTTAGAATCATTCATAAAGAAATTCATAGATTAATTCACATGACAAATAAACAAACGATTGAATCCTACTTTCAAAAACACTCGTTGACTGTGGAACAAGTTAAACGAATAAACCAATATCGAAGAGCTTGTAATTTAGAAAAAATTAAACAATAAACAAATTAGATGGAGCGCCGTATGAGGTGAAAGTCTCACGTACGGTGTGGAGTGGGGGAAAAGGTAGAGATAACTTCAAATCCTTACCTATCACTAACAGTCACAAGGTTGGGCAATGAATACAATTTCTAACCCGAAAGATTCTATTTACTACGGTGTTATGCATTTAAAAGGCGCATTTGATGATGCGAAAATGCTAGGGATTAATGATTTGTTAGCCATTGTACAAACATACAACTTTGGTCGTAATTATGTGCATTGGTTAGCGACAAATAGTAAAACGCATTCTTTACAAACGGCTGATTATTATTCTTTAACAGTTGTTGCACCTGCTGGTGGTAATAGGAATGGAACAACAATTGGATACAGTCAACCTGTAGCAATTGCTTACAACGGTGGTTATCGCTATATCAATGGCGGTAACTTTTATTATGCAGAAATGGTGAAACAATATTTAAGTTTTAATAACGGGACTGCACCAGTAAACGGATCAGAAACCTTTAAGAAAATAATGGAGGAAGCTTTGAAATATAACGGAAACCCGTATGTTTGGGGCGGGAAAACTCCTGCACAGGGATTTGATTGTAGTGGATTAACCTCTTGGGCATTTAGAGCAGCAGGAGTCAATTTAAATGGTTCAGCATCAGAACAATACTATGCAACTGTAGAAGTTGATCCGAAAGATGCACAACCAGGCGATTTAGTTTTCTTTAAAGGGACATACGGTGGGCCCGATCATGTAAGTCATGTAGGGATATATGTTGATGCTAATACAATGTATGATTCTGAAAGTTCAGGGATAGGGTATCACCAATTTACATCACCAGGATGGCAAAAGTACTATGCAGGAATTAGAAGAGTAGTTCCAAAATAAAAAAAGAAATGGGTGCAAAATAAATGAATAATATATCAAAGATTTTAGGTGTAGTGTTGATTTTATCACTGGCTTTTAACGGAATACTGAGTTATAGCACAAAGAAAGAATTTGAAAAGAAGGATAAAAAACATCATGTGACTGTAGCGGAAAAAGAGAAGCAAATCGGAGATTTAAAAGTGAAGTTGGAGCAGGAAAGTAAAAAAATAAATGAGGGTGCAGCGGACGAAAATAAAAAAGAAAGTAATCCAACAGTAGATTTACAAAACAAATACAGAGAAGTTGCAAATCAATTCGTACATGCTTATTTAGATTATTCGGTACAAAATAAAGGCGAAAGACGAAACAACTTGTTAAAAATAACGGACAAAAAGGTAGTAGATGTAGTAGCACCTAATACAGATGATTTAGGCGATCCAAACTTCAAATCACATGTAAATAAGGCTGCAATATACATTAATTCAGAAGGTGATATTTCTAAGAAATGTACGGCTTTACTTGATGTGGAGTACACAATTGAGGGATTAGAAAATAAAAAAACAACGATTAACAGTGTTGTAAAGATAACGCTAGAAAAGCAAGGGGAAGAAATTAAAGTTGTAGAGTATAATCCGTATCCAGCGAAACGATGAATAGAAAATGATGTAAACGAAAAGCCCCTTACTAACTAGTATGGGGCTTTTCGTTTAACAAATAAATCTAACAGGAAGGAGTAACATCATGCTTTTGAGTGAACTAAAACCCAATCATGATTATGTAAAAGAAGGTAGGTATTTAATTTTAAGTCTACGAAAAAAGAAGGGGATTCGAAAAGATAAGTTTATTGAAATCCCGATAACATGGTTTGATTATAACTTTGGGGAAAAAGTGGAATGGCTCATTGTACGTGAATATCAGTCTAGTGTTAATGGGAAAGAAAAGTATACAAATTATAAACTTGAAAACATTCACGCTCACGTGAGCGTAGTAAATGTGAAAGGAGAAACAACAAAATGAATTTTAATTTTGGAATGAATAAGGAAGGTAGAAAGCCTGCAAATACAAAAAGGAAGGCGTATTTATATACTTTAGGAAGTTTTTTCACAGTGTTTTTTGTACTTTGTATTTCTCCTGTTTTTAGTGGAGCGACATATAAATTTGAAGAAATGAAAATAGGTGAGTATCAGAGTTTGTCCACCACGGTAAAGATTTCAGTTGCAAAAAAAGAATACAATCCAGTCAATCAAACGTTACGAATTGATTATGAGTTAAGGGCAGATAATGACTCTCAAATTCTAAGTAATATGAAATACAAAGTAGAGAATAAATACATTAAACAAAAAGATAATAACGTGAAAACGAAGGTTTATCGGGCAAGTGATAACTACATTGTGGTAATTAGTGAAAATGTTCCTGAAGAATTTGGTGTTGTATCTTCGGTTGTGAAGCCTGAATATATTCATCCTGAATTGCAAACGGACGTGGATGATCTAAAGGAACGGAGCTTGAAAACGTACGTTTTAGAAAATGAAAAATTGATTAATAAAGAATTGAAAAAGGAATCGAAAGATTTCTATGAAAAAGAGTATCTTGCATTTTCGCAACAGGGATTGAGAAAAGAAATGAAAGAAATAGAGAAGAAAATTGATGATAAAGCTTCAGCTATGAAGCAATTAAAAATCAAAAATGAAAAGTTAACAAAAGAAATGGAGTACCAAACAGAGGGCGAAAAAGTGAAAACCAAAAACACAATAAATTCAAATGAGTCTACCATTAACAACCATCAAAAAGAAATTGATGTATTAAAAGAAGACATCAAAATGAAAGAAAAGAAAATTAAATTGCTGAGTGAAAAGAAAAAAACGATATAAAAAATAGTGTTTTTGAGTGACCACTAAGTGACCACTGAGTGCCACGAAATGACCACTATCCTTAAAATATGACCACTGAGCGACCACTCGGAGAGGATTAGTGATATCAATTTGAGTGAAGTAGAAACCTAATAGGCACAGCCTATTTAAGCGCTTTGTTTACAAAGTGATATCAGGTTTCCTTATGCTCTTTTTTAATCACTGTCTTTAGTTCTTAACTAGAAAGGAGGAAATACGACTATTCTAGTTATGCATTTATCAGAAAGGAAGTAATAACATGGACATCTTGTTAAGAGGTATTGATCCTAAATATATAAAAGATATTGATAAGAGGTGTGAATTAATAAGTGTGAAATTGAAGAGAAAGTATACTCGTGCAGAATACTTGAGAAGTCTCATTCAAAACGATGTAGAACATTCTTTGCTTCAGTTTAAGCAAGATAAATTTGATGAAGCAGTCGGCAATGTTACCGTGTCATTAGAAAGACAAGAGAATAAGTTACAAGAGTATATAGATGCAACTAATGAATTAATAATGAAATTAGCTACTCGTAATTAAAGACAGGAGAGAGAATATGAGTGAAGTGGTTTTGTCTGATACAGCAAAGTTTAAGATTACTAGAATTCATAATGATATTGTGGAGGAATACTTGCAACAGCATCCTGAGTATAAAACTAAAGCGGATGTGTTTAGACGTGCAATTGGGTTGTTAGATGAAGATATGAGGAAGGAAAAAGGCGAGGATGATGTATCACTTTTGAAAAAAGAAGTGAAAGGTTTAACGCAAGCCGTTAATACAATGAAACAACAAATGGATATATTAATTAAGTTAAACATGGAACTTATTGCACGATCAGGAAGCGATTTAAGTTTAGAAGAATTGGAGCAGGAAGTTAAAAGTGAAATTGCTTCTGCTGTTACAAAGAAATCGGAAGGGAAGTTCTCTCGAACTGTTAAACGTGAACCTATAGAAGTAAACATGCAAGAGCAGGAACACATACAGAGAGAAGTTAAAACACCATCTTTTGCAAAGAAAACATTACCGATGATTACGGATGATGTACAAATTGTCATGAAAAAAGGTAAACCACATAAGGCAATTTCTAGATTAGGACAGACCATGTATGAGGAAATTGAGTGGGAACAAATCCCCGAACATAGACGAAAAGAATTAACATAACTTGAAGGAGAATGATGTATGGGAAAATCACCAAGTATCATATTAACATCTCAATATACCATTCCAAACCAAAAGAGTTTTACAACGTATGTAGATTATTGCATGAGACAAAAAGCACTTTTAAAAGAGAGACATACCTTAACAAATACAGAACTAACCGAACTGAGTCGATTGCAAAATGCAATTGACTCTTTTGATATGGAGAGGGGAAGTCCTCATTCTAATCAAAAGAAAGTGAGTGTATCTGAAAAAGAAGCAGAAGCAAAAGTGCTTTTAACTTCTCCAAACAGTTTTAATACTACGACTGATTTTGAAAAGTATGTTAGCTATATGGGAAGAAAATATGCGCTAGAAAGCAAAAAGAAAATGACTAAAACGGAAGAAGAAGAGGTGTTATTACTTAATAAACATATAGAAGATTTGTCTCCTGAACAAATGCAGGAGAAGATAAAAGCAGAAGAAATTTTGTCGGGTGTTTTCTCGAAAAATAAAAATGTAATTACCTCCAATGATTTAAATGAAATAAAAGAGTTGGTGGGAAAAGCACAAAATAAAGGTTCGGTTTATTATCAAGATGTTATCTCATTCGATACGGACTTTCTAATAGAACAGAAACTATATGATCCTGTAACGGACGTGTTAGATGAAAATCGGATTCGAAATGCAAGTCATAAAATGATGGAACAGTTATTCAAGGATGAACAAATTGAAGAGAATAACGGCTTTTGGTTTGCATCTATTCATCGGAATACAGAACACATTCACATTCACTACGGAACAGTAGAAAAAGAAAATAGAAGGAAGCTAGTCGAAGTTAAAGTGGATGGAGAAACTTTTTACGAACCAAAAGGAAAAAGAAAACAAAGTACACTAGATCATATGAAAACAACTTTTGCGAACTCTCTCGTAGATCGTACAAGTGAGTTGAGTCGAATATCTAATCTAAGAAATAACTTAGTGCAAGAAGTCAAAAAGGAGTATCTACAATCAAAAGAAAAGCAACCAAGTAGGGAAGTTACTTTGTTACAAGAGATATACAACGGGTTACCTAGTAACAAAAAAGATTGGACATATGGCAGCAAAAGAATGCCGAATGAAACAAGAAATAAGATTGATGAACTGACAGGATTGTTAATGAAAGAAAATCCTATTTTTAAGGAATATCAGGAAGCTGTAGAAAAAGAATCTAGTTTTCAGAAGGGTTTATATGGAGAATCGGAACGGGAAGAAAAAGATTACGCAAAGAATCAAATGAAAGATATGCAGAAGCGTATGGGTAATTCCTTACTAAAAGAACTGAAGAAAAAGCAACCATATGAGGACAATCCGTTGTATCAGTTTCAGCAAAAGAATGAACAGATTAAAAAGAAATATGAAAGGGGGCGGTTAGAAAAAAGAAGAGAGTACACTACATATTCTCAATACAAACCGCCATTAATTCGAAAAAAGGATGTCCGAAATATTGAAGCGGCGTTGAATGATGATTTAACAAAATGGCGTGCAGAACAAGAGTATGAGCGTGTACAGGAACGAATTGCACGACAACAAGAAATGGATTATTAATTTAAAAGGAGGATTTAAAGTGGAGAAAAAAGTGTATTATTCCATCGTTTCAAGTACAAGATTTAGCCGTAATGAAGAAAATAGAACCATTATAGAAGAGAATATAAAGAAAGGAGAAAATCATTTTCTAATTCGGAACGATGATTATGGTGAGTGTTTTGAGGTGGATTTTGAGAAGCAGATAACTGAAGAAGAAAATGAAAACTGGATACTGGAAACGGTTATTGGTTTTGCTGAAAAATATAAAATTACAGAATTTGAGTTGTGGAAAAAATTTGAGGGTGATTCTACATATGATAAAGGATTTGGAATAGTGATAGTGGGTTCAATGGATAATCCAATGCTAAAATTTAAAGAAGTATACTCGGGTTCGTTAGAGAATTGGAATATAAGTTGGGACAAAGGAAAACAAACTTACGAAAAAATATACTTCAAATTAGCGTTGTAATAATAGAAAGGTAGTGTGTAATATGTTTCAAAATAATTTTTATATGATTGATCATGTTGACCAAGTAAAGAATGAGGTTCATCTAAGTAAATATTTATTTAATAAGCAAGTTATCGTAAAAGTTTCTGAAGAAGAAGCGGCAGCCTATGTCGAGTTTATGCAAGGAGCAGCGGAACATGATAGTTTACCATTTGTTAAATATGATGAAGAAAGAGGGTTAATTTGCGAATGACCTACACAAAAAAGAAATATACACCTAAGACAAAAGAGCAAATTAAAGAAGAAACACAAGAAATCATGGACAAGGTTTTTACCGATATTACGAAGTACTATGAATCCACTGAAGACATGATTGAGTTGGCTGGATTCATGGCGAAGTTTAGTAACTATTCTCCTAGAAACATGCAGTTAATTAAATCACAATTTCCACATGCGTATGCTTGTGCGAGCTTTAAAACATTTAAAGATGCAGGATTCCATGTAAATAAGGGTGAAAAAGCAATGAAGGTTTTTCATCCTTATGTAAAAGAATTTGTAAGAGATCAAAAAACAAAATTAGCAATTCCACTAACTAAATTAACTGCGGAACAAAAGCAACAAGTGAAAACTGGTGAGTTAAAAGTGGAGAAGCAAACAAATTATTATTTGAAAGCAACAGCCTTTGATGTTTCACAAACAAATGCAAGACCTGAAGACTTGCCTAAAATATTCCCGAATCGTCAGTTTAATTTTGAGGTGACAGAGGAAAACAAAGAGTTATTAAAGACAGGTATAGAGGCATTAGCAGAAAAAGAAAAGATTGAAATTAAAATGATGGGCAATCAAGGCGCATTAATTAATGAATTAGGTAATGCTCATGGTATGCATTTACAAGCTGTTGACGGTTCTCATTCCGAAATAGTTATGAATACTCGAAACACCGAAACAAAAGAATTAGCTGTATCTATACATGAATTAGCACATGCGAAGTTACATAATGTGAAGGTGGATCATTCAGAACACACACCTACAAAAGAGTTTGAAGCAGAATTAACTTCTTATATAGTGTGTAAGCATTACGGCATGGATACGAGTGAATTTGCCATTCCTTATATAGCCCAATGGACGAAAAACGGACAGGATATAGAAGAGAAAGACAAATCTATTATGCGTGTTCACGAAACCGCAAGTAGCTTTATAAATACAATTGATAAGAAAATTTCTGAATTGCAAAGAGAGAACGAAAAGAATAGGGAACAAGATAATGGAGATATAAAAGGTCAATCTAATTCTGAAGAACAACAGAATAAGGTTGACCATTTTTTATCTAATAAAACAGAAAAAGATGTAGATGCAGCCGCTATAAAACAGCAAGAAACAAGAAGGATTGCACGTATGGCATATATGCAACAAATGGAGAGGTAAGAGGACATCTTAATAGGTGTTCTTTTTAATTTTAACTAATAAGGAGAAGAGAAAACGATGATGTTTTATGATGATATGGGAATAAGTACGGAAGAAACAAGGCAATTTATGGGGATGGTGCTTGAAGACTTAGAACATTATTATCATTCAAAGGAAGGGGTTTTGGAATTAGCTGAGTTTATGTCTAGATTTAGTAATTATTCGGGTAGAAATATGCAAGTGATTAAATCGCAATTCCCTGATGCGTATGCATGTGCAAATTTGAAAACTTACAACAAGGCTGGCTTTTCTTTGAAAAATGGAGAACAGGAAATGAAGGTTTTTCATCCTCTTATCAAAGAATATGTAAGAGATCCCAAAACAAAAAAAGAAGTTCTTGTAAAAGATTTGACAGTAGATCAGAAGGGACAGGTTAAGAAAGGCGATTTAAAAATAAAGAAAGACATAACTTACTATTTAAAGAAATCGGCATTAGATATTTCACAAACCAATGCTACTAGTGACGACTTGAAAAAGATATTCCCGAATCGTCAATTTGATTTTGAGGTATCAGAAGAAAATAAAAACATGTTGATTTCTGGAATCCATGTTGTAGCTGAGAAAGAAAAAATTGAAAGTAAAGCACTTGATGAAAATGAAAACACCTTAGAAATAAAGCAAATACCTGAAGTCATCTATGAATTGATTCGTGAAAAATTGCAAGGTGAAAAAGGAAAAGGGAGTAAAGATGAAGTGGCGGGAGATTTTGAAACACGAATGGCTACACATATTGTTTGTACACATTACGGGATGGATACGAGTGAAAATACAGTACCTTATATTAGTAAATGGGTTGAAAGTGATCAAGATTTAAAAGAAAAAGATTCTTCTATAATAAACATTCACGATACAGCAAGAACGTTTATTAATGTAATAGATCAGGAAATCTCTGAATTACAAAGGGGGACAGAAAAAGAACTACAGAAACACAATCCAGTAATCAGTAACGATACAAAAGAATTAAACGAAAAAGATGCAGTAAATGATGAAAAGGAGCAAAAGAAATTCGAATTTCCTGCTTTTCAACAAAGAGTCCTTAAACGTATACAAGAAAAAGCGGAACAAAATGTTGCTGAAAACATTGGGTTAAATTTAGGGAGTCATTGGAATGCTGTCTCTCAACGGGCAGAGCTAAATTCAAAAAATCGATGGAATGATTATAAAATTAATCTTTCTGAAGATGGAAAATATATAGAGGATATTCAGCCGAATATGATTTTGAGTTTGGGTGAATTAAATACAATCGTCAATAAATTTGGAACTGAAAAAGAAGTAGAGAATTTGAAAATCGTAACAGAAGAAATGAAACCACATTATGAAGCTGACTCAAAAGAAACAGAGTTATTTAATACACATGTTGCTAAAGTATCGGTAGATCAAGATAAAAACATGAAGGTTGAATGTATTTCTGAATATGTATCAGACAGTGACATTGAATTTGATTTTAACCACTCTGTAGCTGAAGCGATTGATAGTATTAATTCTTCTATTACAAAAGCGCACAAAGAAGTAATGAGCGAAGAAATTGAACGTCAAGGAAGTAATCAAGAATTGAGTACAGGACAACAAGATGAAGAAGCAGCCGTTATGAAAAAGCAAGAAGCTAGAAAAATAGCACGTATGGCATACATGCAACAGATGGAGAGATAAAAGGACACCTTAATAGGTGTTCTTTTTTATTTTAAATTTCAACTAATAAGGAGAGAGAAAAATGATGGATAACCATAAAGTAGTAACAGGCATTCAACAAAAAGCAGCTCTAGAGATTGACGAGAAAGTAGGTATTGATTTAGAAAAGCATTGGGAAAATTACGAAATTCAACTGTCCGAAGACAATCGAGTAATCGAAGAAATTCATCCTGATATGCGTTTGAGTTTAGGAGAAATGCTATCTGTTGTAAATAGATGTGGAACGGAAAAAGAAATGGAAAACTTCAATCAAATTGCAGATTACCTTGAACCGTATTATGAAGCTGAACTTATTCAAGGAGAATTCTATGATACGCCAATTGCTAAAGTTTCAACAGATAGACAACAAAATATGAAAGTGGAGTGCCTATCTGAATATGTATCAGACAGTGACATTGAATTTGATTTTAACCATTCTGTATTTGAAGCTGTTAAACATATCAATCATTCAATTACTAAATCACACAAAGAAATTATGAATGGTGATGTGGAGTATCAAGGGCTTTATCCAGTAAATGAAGATATGGTTATTTACTGTGAATCGACAGGGAAACCATTGCAGCAGGATGAAGCGGCTTATCACTTTGAGGGCTATGGATATGTAGTAGCAGAAGAGGTGATTCCTGAAGAGATAGAGGGAAAAGATGCTTATTATACAACAATCGGCTACGAAGATGTTGAAGAAAAACGACTTGCTCCTCTTAGATATATGGAAGAAAAGAAGATTGAAGATGGAGAACTTTGTTTCAATCCAGTAGAAGAGATCGTAAATGATCGAAAAAGCGAAACAGAGGAAGTTTTTCAAATGGAATCCGCTAAAACAGTCGGGTCGGTGAAGAAAGAGCATGGCGCTATAGAGGTACAAGAATCAAAAACCATCCCTGAAGTTGGAAAGCGATATGTTGGGAAAGATACCGTCCATGAGGAAGAACAACAGCAAATATCGCAAACAAGAGAGCAAGCAAGAAAACATTATATGATGAAACACATGCTTGGTCGGGATTATTAATATAAGAAAGTGGGATAACCAATGAAGTATAAAACGCATCTTACAACAAGCCTAGCGGTCGCCCTGCCTGTCTTGGCATCAACGGGAAACCTCACGATTGGAAATGTGATAGCGGTTAGTTTTGGGGCTTTGTTGCCTGATATAGATGAACAACATTCATGGATTGGCAGGAGAACTCGTGGAGTATCGGACTTAATGAATATGGTATTTGGTCATAGAGGAATCACTCATTCACTATTTGGTTTAGTGCTTGTGTTGATTCCTATTTTATTTGCAGTCGGGATGACACCATTGACCTTTACGAATGGCATGTGCATCCTTGCAGGATACTTTCTACATCTAGTGGAAGACAGTTTCTCTAAAAAAGGTATTAAGTGGCTGCTGCCATTATCCAATAGAAATTTCCAAAGTGGATTCCATATTTTTTACTACAGCTATAACGGTATAGCGGAAAAAATGATTTTAATGATTAGTACGATTGTAGTTGTGTATGAGTTGTATTCATATGGAATGGCAAGTTTCCAATTTGGGGCTTCAGGCATTTTAGAATCCTTTAAAGCGTTATTTAGTTAAAGCAGAACAAATACAAATATAAATAAATCGAAAATGACCATGTGAAAATGCATGGTCTTTATTTATTGGAGGAATTGCTATGGAACAACAAAAGAAGAATACCAAAAGATATACCGAGGAAGAAATTGAAAAGGCAGCATCACTTGATATTGTGGATTATTGTATGCAAAACGATATCCCTGTAAAGTCTGACAGTGAACGTTATTACCGTTTAGCGGAACACGATAGCTTAATCATTGATAGGAAGAAAAATCAGTTCTACTGGAACAGTAGAGGGGTTAACGGGAATATTATCAAGTTTGTACAGGAGGTAGAAGATGCTTCGTTCCCTGGGGCGATGCAGCGATTACTGGACGGAGAACAGGACTATGAAAAAGCTTCAGAGGTTACATTTGTGAGTGAGCCTTATGATTGTGAACATTTTGCGGAAAAAGAAGTACCTCAATTCGATAGAGCAAGGGAATATCTGACTGAGGAAAGAAAGATTGATCCGCAAGTTGTAGATGCATTGCATAAAAAAGGACTGATTAAACAAGATAAGTACAACAATGTATTGTTCCTATGGAAAGACCGTGAAACGGGAGCGGTAATGGGTGGATCAGAGCAAGGAGTCGTAAAATCGGATAAATACAAACGTGGGGCGTGGAAAAGTATCCAAAAAAATTCTACGGCTAACTACGGTTTTAATGTATTGCAGGGCGAACCCCGAAATCTAAAGTTCTTTGAGTCCTCTATTGATTTACTAAGCTACGTATCACTACATAAACATGACCTTAAAGATACGCATTTAGTTAGTATGGAAGGGCTGAAACCACAAGTAGTATTTAATTACTATATGAAGAGTCAAGAGCGGATTGGTGATGTTCCTGACAGTCTTTCATTATGCGTTGACAATGACAAAGCAGGTAAAGCTTTTGCGGAACGATTGATACATTTTCGCTATGAAAAGAATGATGGAAGCATAGTTGCATTTAAGCCGGAATATCCGCAAGCACCGTCTAAAGAACAAAAATGGGATTGGAACGATGAATGCAAGCGAGTAGCCAATCAACGAGAACAAGGAAGACGTACAGCTTATTTACAACAAATGGGCAGAGAGAGATAAATAATCGAAATGTAATTTTAAAATGTGTGAAATGAAGTTGAAAATGTTGATTTTTATTAGTAAACCGCATATAATAAAGGTACAAAATTAGAGTAACCTTACTTTAGTAGGTGCGAAAAAATTGGTGTAACTCTACCGTAGTGAGTACCAAAAAATTGGTGTAGCCTTACCGTAGTAGGCGCTAAAAAAGAATTTTAAAAGTAGGGAGAGTTTTCTTCCTACTTTTTTTGTTTCTAGGGGGAGAAGAAAGTTGGCTAATAAAGATAATCCTAAATTCTACACCATTTCAACTGAATATATAGATTATTTAAGAGAAACGGATAGTAAAGTACCTTTTAATAAAGATGAACAGCATAGTAGACCGTATGTAGGTGTATTGGAAAAAATCAATGGTCATGATTATTTTGTACCTTTAACATCACGTAACGATAAAAATTTTAACAGTCAGGTCAGTGTGAAATTATTCGATACTGATGAAAAGCGAATTGGAGTTTTATTGGTTAATAACATGATTCCAGTCCCAGAAAAAGAGTGTAAAGAAATTGATATAGCAGAAAAAACAGCAGCAGACCCTCAGTATGGTAATTTGATGTTAAAACAGTATTTATTTTTAAAAGAAAATATGGATCGAGTTACTAATAAAGTGGAAAAAGTATATAAAGATGTAACTGTACAAGGAAAGCCTTCACATAAACAAAAATTCTTAAAAGGAGTTTGTTGTGATTTCCCTAAATTAGAAGAAAAGTGCCAAGAATATAAAGAAAGAGATCAAGCTAAAGAAAGAGATAAAGCTAGAAGAATAGCATATATGCGTCAAATGGGGCGTGAGAGATAAAAAGGACAACATAGCGTTATGTTGTCCTTTTTATATACAAAATTTTATTAGTGAGAGGAAGAAGAAAATGAAATATCAATTAGAATACGATAAAGTTTTAACAACGAAAAAAGAATTTGTTCTAGAAAAAACAGGAGAGATTATTTCTGGTGTTTCAATGTTAATTCGTTTTGGTAAAGTTTTTGAAGGAAAGCCTTCAGATGGCTTATATACATATTTTGAAGAAGCGGATTCAACTTTGTCAGGACTATTAAGGATAGCTTATGACTCTGAAACAAAGAAGTTTGATTTTTACTCACATGATATTCTGGGGGACAATTATGAAGTTGTTGGTTATACAAAAGATGTAGGTGTAGGATTTACAGAAGGTCATTTTATTAGTAAAGAAGAATTTGAAGAGATTATTGAGAAATATGGTCACTTCTTTGCTACTGATAATTCCTTACAAAACTGTGCGTATTGGGTTCATGAAATTGAAGAAAATGATAATCAAAATAACGAAGTAGAAACAATCGAAGAATATTTTTCTATGGCTTTGGGAGTATCTAAATCAGAGACGTATGGATATATTGCAAGATATAGTGAGGAAGTTCCGGTTTGGTGTTTCCTTTTAAAACGTGATGGTGCTAAAGGGGAGAAATATTATGGTGAGCACTGTCCTTTGAATAATATAAATCTAGAAGATTTGATAAAAGTATTTTCTTTGTTTTCTAAGCAAGATAGAAAAATAATTGTAGATACAGAAGGTTATTTATACAAAGACAGGGACTACTTATTTAAAAATGAGTTTGTATTAAATCCAAAACCATTAGAAAAGAATGCTCTGAATTTGGAACACGGTACACTAGAGGAATTTATTATTGAGGATAATTTGTATGACTCTGATAAAGAAGGCTATGGATATATTGTAAGGGCTAGCGAGGAACAACCAGTTTGGTGCTTGTTCTTAAGGAGTGAGGATTCTGATGGGAATAAATATTGTAGTGGACACTACCCTTTGCATATTACGGATATGGAAGATCTGATTAAAGTTTTTTCCTGGTACTCAAAACATGAGAAAAGATTAATCGTAAATACAGAGAGCTACTTTTTTGCAAGAGAAATAAAGGAAATGAACTATCCAAATCGGGTAGAAAATAATTTTTTAAATTCAACTAGCTATTTAATTGAAAAAGAGTATGATAATCGTTTTTTAATTCATCGAGAATTAGAAGATGACGAAATTAGTAGATATTCTGAAGCTGAAATATGTGTATACAATGGAAAAAAATACTTAGCTGCAATTGTAGTTTGTTCTTCAGAAGATGAAGCGGTAGCCGTTGTAAAAAGTTATTGGAGAGCAATTGATATTTTGATTGAAGGTAAATGAAGAGTGAGTAGTAATATAAAGCGAAGAATCAATAAAAACAGTAAGAGCAACGTAGCGATATGTTGCTCTCTTTTTTGTATACAAAATTTAAAAGGAGGAGATTTGAATGGAGAAGTTAGAAATTGCAAAAGAATTACTGGAAAATAGTTTGAATGTTTATATAAAGATAAAAATAGAAGAATATATTTTTCGTTTTGAAGGGCTTGAAAGTGGAGTTTATTGCAATAAACAGAATTTTGAAGATGACTCAATGATTCGTTTTCACAACTGTATTACTTATATCCACGAGACAGGTTTTAATATAAAGGGCTGGATGTTGTATGAAATTCCTATTTATTATTCTCATTGTTTTTATAACGAAAGCATTGGGAAAAGGTTTGATTTAATGGTATTAAATATCGGTGAAGTAATGCCAGCCTATTTAGATTACTCAGAAGAAAAAGCTGCTGAAACAATAGAAGAAGCTATAGAAAAATATATTTATTAACCCAATTATGATAAATGTACACAAATACACATTTACACATGTTCACATTTTTAGGAGTAGCATAATTCATGCTACTCCTTTTTTTATACAAAATTTTAATAATGAGAGGAAGTAATACACATGACTACATTAATTATTGCGGAGAAACCATCACAAGCGAAAGCGTATACAGAAGCATTCCCGAAAGTTGAGAAGAAGGATGGCTACTTTTCTATTGCGCCTTGTTCCTTAATGCCGAATGGAGCGAATATTACATGGGGATATGGGCATTTAGTGGAATTGAAAGCACCACAAGATTATAAAGCAGAGTGGGAAAAATGGGATATGTCACAATTGCCAATTTTACCGGAGCGCTACGGATATAAAGTATCAGCCGATAAAAGAAAGCAGTTCAACGTTGTAAAAAAATTAATGAAGGAAGCAGATTGTATTACAATTGCAACGGATATTGATAGAGAGGGTGAAGCAATCGCACGTTTAATCATTCAAGAAGCGGGCTGTTCTTCTAAAAAAATGAAACGCCTTTGGATCAACAGCTTAGAAGTGGATGAAATTAAAAAAGGATTTCAGAACTTGAAGGAAGGCTCGGAGTTTGAGAGTATGTTTGCTGAAGCACAGGCTCGTCAAATTAGTGATTGGGCAATTGGTATGAATGCGAGCCGATTATATACGCTGTTATTACGTCAAAAAGGCGTACAAGGTGTTTACAGCGTTGGGCGTGTGCAAACCCCTGTTTTATGTCTCATTAACCAACGGCAGCAGGACATCAAACACTTTAAGCCATCCCCTTTCTTTGAACTAGAAGGACAGTTTAAAGGGATGAACGGAACATACAAGGGAAGATACAAAGAGCGATTCCAAACGAAAAATGAAGTGGAATTGCTACTGAAGAAACATCAGCTGTCTGAAGGAGCGAATCAGCAAGGTGCAGTAAAATCCGTTGAAGTAAAACCGAAGAAACAAGAAGCGCCAAAGTTGTTCTCTCTTTCTTCCTTACAGGCTTTAGCGAATAAAAAGTACAAGTATTCACCTGCCGATACGTTGAAAATTGTCCAAGAGCTATACGAAGCAAAACTTGTGACCTATCCACGAACAGACTGTAATTTCATTACAGAAAATGAATTTGCTTATTTAGTCCGAAACCTAGAGGGATATCAATCTATTATAGGAGTATCCTTCCAACCAAAATCATTAGATCCGAATAAACGCTACGTCGATAATCAAAAAGTACAGGAGCACTATGCCGTTATAGCGACTAAAAATGTTCCTTCGAAACAAAAGGTAGATCAATTAACGGACAAGCAGCGCAACTTGTATACGGAAGTGTTAAAGAGTGTGTTAGGCATGTTCCATGCGCCTTACGAATATGAAGAAACAATTATTACAACAGATATGAATGGGTTAGAGTTTACGACAAAAGGAAAATCGGAAAAAGCGTTAGGATGGAAAGAACTTTATAAAACAGATCAACCAAGCGAAGAAGAGAGCGAAGACAGGGAATCCCTCCTTCCAGTTGTACAAAAAGGCGAACTTGTACAAGGGAAGATACAGACAAAAGAAGGCATCACAACACCACCAAATCCTTATACAGAGGGACAACTTATTACTTTAATGAAAACATGCGGCGCTTCAGTAGAAGATGAAGAAAGTAAAAGCATCCTAAAAGAAGTAGAAGGACTTGGTACGGAAGCAACACGAGCTGGCATCATTGAAACGCTCAAAAAGCAAGAATATATAGAAGTGAAAAAGAATAAAGTGACGGTTACACCGAAAGGTGAAATTCTTTGCGAAGCCGTGGGCGGCACGTTATTAGCGAAGCCCGAAATGACAGCGCAATGGGAAGGGTATTTGCGTAAAATCGGGAAGAAACAAGGCTCTAAAGAGGTGTTTGTAGCGAAGACAGGGGAATTTACCAAGCAATTGATCGTCAACGCTACGAAGTCAATTGGTGAGCTTCAGATAGATAGCAAAGTACAAGAAATGAAAACAAAGGATTCCGTAGGGAAATGCCCGAAATGTGGCAAAGGCATAGCGAATCGCAAAACATTTTACGGTTGTACAGGTTATAAGGAAGGTTGTAAGTTCTCTCTTCCGAGCGAATTTTTAACAAAGAAAATTAGCGAAGCAAACGTTAAAAAATTATTAACGGGTAAGAAAACAGGATTAATTAAAGGAATGAAAGGGAAATCAGGAAAAGAATTTGATGCGTATTTGAAGCTTGATTCTAGCGGAAAGATCACATTTGAATTTGCTAAAAAATAAACGAGAATCATAGTAAGGGGAGAAGAAAGTTGAATGTAAAAAGATTAGTAGAAAAGGGAAAATGGGTGTTAATGACGACTGGACTAGCTATCGTGTCCACTCTCTTTTTTTCCTATATAAAAAGCTATTTTGGAATCGACACAGGCAATGCAGAACAGGTGAATGCAAAAGTAGAATTGAATATCTTCTATTTAATTGTCCCTCTATTAATTGCTCCTGTAATTGAAGAATGGATTTTCAGAAAGATTCTACCGTTTGGAATAGAAAAACTGTTTGAACGAATCAATCGTACAACAGCGATTCTCATCGCTAATGGTATCTTTGCAGCCGTGCATTTTGATTGGTTCTTCTTCCCTTACTTTGTAAATGGTTGTTTATATGCATGGAGTTACGAAAAGACCAGAGATATAAAAGTACCAATAGTAGCGCATATATTATTTAATTCATTTGTATTTTTGGCTACAAGCCTTTATTAAAAATGTACACATGTTAACATATATACATGTCCACAATATCGAATTACTCTCACGTTATAACCAACAATGATTGGTTCTTCTTCCACGTCTAATTTGAAAATTGGAGTGATATGAATAAGTTAAAAGCGCAATAACATAACGTTATGGCGCTTTTAATTTGGCTTTATTTTAATCATTTGCATTTGAAAAATGTCGCTATCCGTTATGCCTAATACTTGCATTTCTTCCCTTAATGAACGCCACGACTCGATTTTAATAGATTTAGTAGTCTGGTCTCGCAAGGTGTATTTGTGTATAAAATATGACTCCTTATTTTTCTTCATCTTAACACCTCCATCTCACCTGAAAAATCTGTAGCTATATAAAATTTATATAGCAAGTGCAGTGTTTTAACCCTTGTTCTCGTTAGTTTTCTCATAGTATGTATAGTACCTTTTTAAGGATACGTCAGTTTTAAAGCCGACTTGCTTAACAATATCTTCAGCTGTGTATTGCTGTTGAATCATCTTTAAAATAAAGGTATTTCGAAAATGTTGTGCAGAAATCCCTTTCCTTAAATTTGCTCGTTTTATCTCTAAACGAATCATTTTTTGAACTGACATGTCCGTTAGAAATTTTGGTGCGTCATTGTCATAACTCCAAAGATAAGTCCCCAACCTAAAGTGAAAAGCAACAAAGAGTGGATCATCACTGTGATATCTTGGGCGTACTGGTTCGGGAATAGTTTTATAGTAATGATATAAGTGTAATTTATCTACTTCTTTTAACTGGATTGTACGATTAATCTTTGTGTCTTCAGGAATAGATAGTGTATTGTTCTCAAAATGTACATGTTTCATTCGTAAAGCGACAAGCTCATGTAGAGATAATCCGTAGTCTAGGAGCAAGATTATAATAGAAAGATTTCGTTCTAAAATCATAGGACGGCTAGTTCGTTGTTTTTCTGTCAGCCCCTCTAATGATGCGGATACTTGTTTTAGGCGTTCCTCTTCTTGAATGCTGATAAAGTCTTCAGTACGCAATGCACGATCAGGTGGAGCTATGTGAACAACACCTTCAATGGGGCTAGGTAAATCTAAATATTCGTACAGCCTATTAAGAACGATGTAAATACGATGTACCGTTTTATCGGAGTATTGGCGTTCTTCTATTAAATAATTAAAAAATGCTTCGAAATCCTTCTTATATAGGGATTCCCAATTCATTTCTTCAGAGTCCGAGAATCTTCCTGATTGATGCAGCCATTGAATACAGCTTTCTACATCATAGATATATCGCTTAATCGTAGAGGGTTTTCGCCCTTTATTTAATAAATAAGATGAAAATCCTTGTATTGTATCTTGGTTTTTTCTTGTAATGTTATTGATTTTTATTCCTCCTATCTTCAAATCTTTTAACCACTCTATAAAATGTAGGGCTACTCATATTACACATTTCCATAGCATATAGCGCTGTTATCTGTCCGTGTTTCCACATATTATAGGCATTAATAAATTCTGGAGTTATTTCAGTTCTGGGTCTTCCTAAATGTTTTCCTTTTTTCTTTGCAGCGTCAATACCCTCACGTTGGCGAGTTTTTATTTTTGTTCGTTCCTCTTCAGCAAGCCACGATAAGATTTGAAGTACCAAATCAGTAATAAGAGTCCCTAAACTATCTTTATATTGAGTTGTATCTAAAAGTGGCATATCTAATACGATAATATGAGCCTGTATATTTTGGGTAATATCTTTCCATTCCTCAAGGATAGCTTCTTTATTTCTTCCGAACCGATCCAGGGAATGGATATATAAAATATCATCTTTTCTTAACATGCGTTTTAGAAGTTGGTATTGTTCACGGTTAAAGTCTCTTCCGCTCTGCTTATCGATAAAAATATCTCGTTCATCAGTGATGAGTCGTTTCATCGCTTCAAGTTGACGATCCTCATTTTGGTCTTTGCTACTGACTCTTATATATCCAAATTTTCTTGTATTCAAAATAAATAGACATCCCTTCAAAATTGGTTCTACTAAAATTATAACAAAAATACTTCAAAAGGTATCTTTAATTTTTTAATACTTCAAAAATACGGTTTTTAACCTTTTGAAGTATTAAATTTAATAGAGTTTAATGTACTTCAAAAGGTGTACCTTTCAGGATAGTTGTAGTTGACTTTTTGTTTAAGTTTATAGTGTTAAAAATTCTATTTTTTTATATAATTATATATTTAATAAATTATCTAAAGATGATAATACACATGAGTGAAATAAACGACACTGTGTCTGATAATTTTTTTGGCACCTGATATTACTCGTAATGTGGAATTCGATATATCAATAGTAGACAATTCAAATATATAGAAAGAGGGTCTGAGATTTATGAAGAAAGAAAAGCGTAAAAAAACTACATCGAAATAAAAGTGAAAGAACAAAAAGAGAAAATTCGTTTGGAAGAAAAGAGAAATTGTGAATTTGATCGGATGATGTGACTTATTGATATAGCGGTGAGAATTCTAATGTGGATATTCAAAGATTAAATAGAAGAAACATGATGAAGCAAGAGAGAAGAAAGAGTGTATGTTTCCAAAGAGCAATAATATTTATTTTCACATTAAAAAAAGAATGCAGATTAAATATCTGCATTCTTTTTTATTACTATTAATAAATGCTCATTGTTACGTAAGCAGCAGGGTATCCACCAGGATTAGGTTCAATTGCAATTCGAATACCAGTAGCTTGTCCAAATCGGACTTGTGTTAAAGCGTTTTGTAAAAAACTAACTCTCTTTTTTAAAGCTGTATTAATAAATGCAAGTGATAATCCTACTGACTTTGATAGTGCTGGTCCAAGTAGTGCTATTCCTTGAGAAAGTATCCAATCACCAAGGGGTTTTCCGGTTGGTAATGATGATAAAGAACGACATAAGACACCTTGTAATTTTGCTTTATTCCAATATACATATTGAGTTTTTGCAGCGGCTAAGGGTGCTAGACTATTAGGAGAAGTTGAATTTTTAAAGTCATTGATTTGTGAAGGAGTAAATCCTAGTGCTTCTAGGTCTAAATCGTTGATATCGTTGATTGGTATTTTAATTTGATTAAGATCATTTGATTCTTGCGTTTGTTGAATTGTCGTGTTTTCAATAGTATCAGCTGCTACCTTGTTTTCGCTAAAAATTGAGAGTGTTGAAACCAATGTTAATGCAGTGGCACAAACAGATAAACAAATTTTATTTTTTCTCATAATAACCTCCTATTTTTAGAAAATTTTTACTATAATAGGATTATACAAGAAATAAATAATGAAAGGAAGATATTTTTTGGAAAAAATTCTATTATTTTCTATTTATTTTTTGAGCATATTTATTGGTACTGGATTGATATTTTTATGGGATATAGTTACTTCTCCACTTGGTTATGCAGGGATCTATGTAGCAATTTTACTTATTAATTCATTTGCATATCTATTTTTAAAAAACAGAGTGAATAGAAAACAAAATATGCAAATTAGTGTAATTGCTTTTCTTATTGCTGTAGTGCCGATTGTACTTCTTTACAATTATTAATTAGAATATATTTTAAAGTTAGAAACTTGAGGCAAATAAAAAAAGAGAGGGAAGTTGGTCATCTCCCTGTCAAGTAGACAGTAATAAAAAGAGTATTATGCCACGGCCTTTTCCCGATATTCTATCGGGGAAAGGCCGTGAAGTTTTTCTTGGAATCTTTCTGTATTATAAAATTGAATATATTCTTGAATTGCTCGGTAGGCCATTTCATATGTTTTTGGGCGCACTAAATACAACTTCTCTGTTTTTAAATGTGAGAAGAATGATTCGATACACGCATTATCAAAACAGTTTCCACGTCTAGAATGATTACCGACAAATCCTAATTTCTCTAACTGTTTTGCGTAGGATTTAGATGTATATTGAAACCCTTGATCTGAATGGAAAAGGGGCTTAGTAGTTAATGACTTTCCTTCTAATTGACGTAATGTAGTTAAAACCAAATCTAAATCATTTCTTGAAGATAGCTTCCAGGCAACAATTTCATTGTTGTATAGATCTAACACAGCTGACAAATAGGCAAATTGTTCTCCGATTCGTACATAAGTAATATCTGTTACGAATTTTTGGTTTTGCTTTTCAGCTTGAAACTCTCGATTCAAATGATTTTTAAATACCACAGATGTTTTTCTTCCATAAAACGGACGTTTTTTTCGAATGATAGATTGAATACCCAGCTCTCTCATAAGACGACGAACACGTTTATGATTCATTACCATTCCTTCTCGAGCCAAAGCACGAGTCATACGTTTATACCCATAGTAAGGGTGCTGACGATGAATAGATAAAATATGTTCTTTATGCCACATATCCCTTTTCTGACGTAAACGCTGCACGTTATGATATTTCCGCCATTTATAGTAGCCAGCCTTAGAAACTTCCGCGATTTGAAGCAACCATCGGAGTGGATAGGCTTGGCGTAATGAATCGATAAGAGAAAATCGTTCTTTCTTTAGGACCATTCCTTCCCGTGTAGATTTGGATTGTGCTTTTTTAAATACTCAACCTGTGCCTTCAAATAAGCATTTTCTTCTTCTAGACTATTAAAATTCTTTCGATTCCAGACACCACGTTGATCATCAAAGGACTCCCCCTGTTGCACACGTTTTACCCACTCAATAATCTGGGCATCGCTCTTCACACCGAGTTGTTCACGAATTTCTCGCAATGATTTTCTCTCTTCTAATCGAAGACGAACTGCTTCTCGCTTTAGTTCTTCTGTATATTTTTGAAATGATTGTCCTTTTCTTGCCATAAAAAAATCCCCTCCAGATAAAACAGTATTGAGTCCATCATATCAGATGGACTCTTTTTTTACTGTCTACCTATAGGGGATAATACCAAGTACCCTTCTCTTTTTTATAGTTTTATTATTTTAATTGATTCAACCCAATCGTGTTCTTATTTCACTTGAATTCCACATAAAATTTAGTGTCGATGATTCCAAAAGCAACTTTACATGGAAACGGATTTTTTTCTACTGAAGCAGCACGCATACAAGAAAGTACCCAATGTTCTAGTTCTAAAGGTAAACGATATGCTTGAATACTACCATCATTGTTTTTTACTGTTATAATCGGTGCATTTACCCTGGTTGTAGTAAAATCATCCGTTGTTATCATTGCTACTGCATCATTAGTGTAAAAACCAGCGTTTAATACCTCATAAACCATTCCGTCTTCCTCATTAATAATCATAGGTATATTTAGAAAGGGGTATTTTTTAATATCATTATGAATAACTACTCCTGCTGTGTTCTTCTTTAATTGATTCCCTTGCATTTTTACACTCCCTTAAATGAATCTAACTTGATAACGTTAATTTGTTCTATTTTACACCTATTATATTAGAAAATTGCAGTTTTATCTTGTTATAAAAAGCATCCGTACATATGACAGCGCTATTTGATGGGTCAATATCGAAAATAGTCATATAACTAGAGAGTAAATAACCATCTTCATAATATGTAATTATTATTTCTTCTTCATTTAAGTTTAATTTGCTCGTTCTTTTATGTGCCTTTTTCTTTTTCGTAATATTTCCTCCTTTTTTTCTGCATGTTAGGCATTATACTTATCCCGACCATATATTTTAAGTGGAAATTTAAAGATTTTTTATTTGTTTTCAAGTCCCTTTATTCCGACAAAACATAGCAAAGACCGTGCGAGCTTCGTCGATGGATTCTAAAAGGGATTATTCCTTTAATATGGAATTTTCATTATAGGAGGTGGCATAGCGCTATGTCAGAAGCGGAGATAGTATATACCAGCAATGAGGTCTATAGTCGGTTAGAAGTAAGTAGCAGCACTCTTAGAAAGTATTCGGATGTTCTTGAACGAGAAGGATATGATGTAAGAAAGAATAGTAGAGGAAGAAGGGAATATACTGAGTTTGATGTTGTAGTTATTGAACAGTTAGTAGAGTTGAGTAAGCAAGAGGGCATGACTTTAGAGAAGGCTGCGAAAATGATTGCGAAGCAGTTTGGAATCGATAATAAGAAAGAGGAGTCCCAAGGTGCAGATCCAGTTCCTTATCAAATGCAGTATCAATTTCAACAACAATATAGCGCTATGATAAAAGAAATCAATAAGGTGCAGCAAGCTAACCTTTTAGAAATGGAAAATAGACTAGGGAATCGTATAGATCAAAGGAATAAGTTAATTGCAGAGGATATTAAAGGAAGAAATAAATTATTAAGAGAAGATATGAAAGATCGGAAGGAACGTGAAGAAAGGATAGAAAAAAGGTTAGAGATAAGAGATGATAACCTTATGAAGATGGTAAGAGAGATTCAAGATGCAAAACGTACTATTGTATTAGCCCGGGAAGAAATAGCGGCAGTAAAAAAGAAATCTTGGTGGATGTTTTGGAAATGAGCACTTATACTGAAGTGTAATTGTGATTTTAAAATTCTGAATTTTTTTTAGAAACTTATAATTACAAGTCAAACTCTTATGTAATTTGCAGAATTATGTTAATATTTAGGTAAATGAAAGTGGTTGAGGAGGACGTAGTGATATGAGCACAAATCTTTTCACGCATGAAGCAGTTATGCAACAACTTAATGATTTTTATCAAATGATGTTGTCGCAGCAAATTATAAAAGCAGCTGAAGTGAAAAAAGAAATAGATGAAAAAATAGAACAGATTAAACATACAGAAGAAAAAGAAAAACAAAATCAAAACTTATTATTATATTATTCTTTACTAGACTTTAAATACAGAATGCTAACTGATCGAGTAAGTATTCGAAAAGATAGTTTTGAAGCAATTGATACAATCAATAAAACGACAGATAAACTCATAGCTTATTATTATCATTCTTTTAAAGCAGAACATGCTTTGATGTTTAGTAATTACAATGAAGCAAGAAGACAATATGAAGAAGCTGAAAGCTTATTAGAGCATATTTCCGATGAATTAGAGCATGCAGAGTTTAATCAAAAATATGCGGTGTTAAATCATCATATGTCTAGTATGCTAATATCTATTGAATACGCAAATAAAGCGAAAGAAATTTTTGAAAAGCATGCTGGATATGAGGTGAAAGTTGCTTCTTGCGAAAACACACTAGGGACAGCTTGTATATTCTTAAAACAATTTGAAAAAGCGGAAGAACATCTGAATCGTTCTATTGACCTGTTGCAAAAACATAATGAAGAAAAATTGATTTTAGTAGTAAGACATAATCTAGGATTATTATATGCAACTCAAAACTTATCTACATTAGCGATTCGTCATTTATCAGAAGTAACAGAGAAGATTCCTACACACTTTAAAGCATTATTCTTACAAGCACGTGAACACTATAAGCTAAGAGAAACAAATGTTGCACAAGAACTTATTGAAAAAGGATTAGCAGTTTGTATGGAATTAGGAAATGAAGAGTATGTATATCATTTCAATATTTTACGTTCTCTTAATGAAGATGAAGCAATTAAACTATTAGAAGAAGAAGTGAATAAAAGTATTCCGTACTTCGAAAAACAGGGTTTATGGGATTTTGTAGAGGAATATGCAGAAGTATTAGCGGTTCGCTTCCGCAAATTGAATGAGCATGAAAAAGTTAGTGATTATTTCGATGCATGTTACGAAGCGAAACAAAAATTACTAAGCAAAGGGGCGTTAAAATAATGAAGAAGCTTGTGTTAGCGATATTAGGATTAGTTATAGCATTATCATTTAGTAACAATACAGGTGATACACAACATGCTTTAAAAAAGGAAGAGATTATACAATACTCACATGCTGATCATTTTTGATTGCTAATTAACAAGGGGACTCCAATTATGGAGTCCCCTTGTTAATGGGGTAATGATTTGATTCCTTTTAGTATAACAATATTTGTAAAAAATGTATAGGTATTCTAAATTTATAAGAGTGATAATTTGATAATGAAGAATATATATTAAGTTGGGATTCCTTTTTAAATATGCTTTCTATCACAATTTGAATCATTGAATTGTAATTAAATATTTTAATAACGCAATAATAGTTCTTATAGTGGGACTATTATTGTGTTATTTTTCGTTAGATAAATAATTTCACATACCGTAAAGATAGATATATGTAATCCAAGACCTAAAAAGAGGATGGAAGTTAGAATTTGAAATGATTTTCACAGGATTTCGTTTAAGGGTTCTATGAATCCGTATGTGTGATTTTTAGTAACTTTAGTGTAATTGTATTAATTTCAGTTGTATGTACCGTTAAAAACGAAAATAAAGATCCGTTTTTCAGAAGAGGGCTTAAAGATATCATTACACAACAATTTATAGTAAATATCTTTATAATTTATGATTTAAATATTAAAATTTATAATTTGTCCAATTGACATGCCCATCTTTGGGTGCTACGTTTTATACTGGCGAAAGATTTACGAGGTTTATTACTTGGGGGCAAAGTTTGCTTCTTCTAGGCGATATACAACTAGATAATCTAATGCTATGAACCGTACGTAGAGAGGGAGAAAATAAACATGTTAAAAAAAGTAATGCCTATTATGGCTGCTGTTTTAGGAGCTAGCTTTTTACTCACAGCGTGTAGTAGTGAAAAGAAAGAAAATACAGCAAATGCAAATGATAAAGATTCAAAAACACAATCCATTCATTTACCGTATATGGCGGAAATCCCAACGATGGATGTCAGCAAGGCAACTGACGGTGATTCTATGAATGTAATGAAAAACGTATTTGAAGGTTTATATACATTAGGGGAAGGAAATACGGCAATACCAGCAGTAGCAAAATCGTACGATGTGAGTGAAGATAAAAAAACATACACATTCCATTTGAGGGATTCAAAATGGTCAAATGGAACACCTGTAACAGCTGAAGACTTCGTGTTTTCTTGGAAAAGAGCTGTGAACCCTGATACAGCGGCAGAATATGCGTTTTTATTCTTTGATATAAAGAATGCAAAGAAAATTAATAGTAAAGAGTTACCTATAGATCAGCTAGGGGTAAAAGCAATAGATGATAAAACATTAGAAATACAATTAGAACAGCCTGTTCCCTACTTTATAGATTTGACAACGTTCGCAACGTTCTTACCGATTAATGAGAAGTATTTTGAATCAAAAGGGAAGCAGTATGGTTTAGAAGCAGATCAATTAGTTTATAATGGAGCATTTACGTTAGATAATTGGAAGCATGAACAAGGTTTTCAGTTAAAGAAGAATCCGAATTATTGGGATGCTAAAACAGTTAAGTTAGACGAAATCAACTTTGATATTGTAAAAGATAAATCAACAGAAATAAATTTATATGAATCAGGTCAAATTGACCGTGTAGGACTAACAGGTGAATTTGTAGATAAATATAGAAAGAATCCTGACTTCAAGGAACGCTCTGAAGTTACTGTCCAGTTTTTACGTATGAATCAAAAGAACGAAGTATTAAAAAATAAAAATGCTCGCTTGGCTATAAGTCAGGCAATGAATAAGAAAGCCTTTGTAGATACAGTGTTAAACAATGGTTCACTCCCTGCGGATGGTTTTATACCAGTTAATTTCGCTAAAGGAACAGACGGGCAAGACTTCCGAAAAGAAAATGGAACGTTAGTAAAAGACGATGTGAAGGCAGCAGAGGAGAACTGGAAGAAGGCAAAGCAAGAACTTGGGAAAGAGCAAGTAACATTAGAATTATTAACAAGTGATAATGATTTAGCCAAGAAGAATGCGGAGTATTTAAAAGGTGAGTTAGAAAAGAATTTAGAAGGGTTAACGGTCAACGTTAAGCCGCAGCCACGTAAACAACAAATTCAATTACTTCTAAATAGTGATTACGAATTAGGGGTTGATGTATGGTCTCCTGATATTCCTGATCCAATTACATTTTTAGATTTATTTACGACGGACAGTACCTATAACTTTGATAAGTACTCAAATAAACAATATGATGATCTAATTCATGAAGTGAAAACGAATTTAGCTGGTAATGAGAAAGCTCGTTGGGAAGCGATGAAGCAGGCTGAAAAAATATTAATAGAAGATGGAGCGGTCGCACCTTTCTACCAACTAGGTAGATCATACTTACAACGTTCTTCTGTAAAAGGCATTGTCACGAATGATTTTGGTGGAGAATTTAATTATAAGTGGGTTGAGTTGGATAATAAATAAAATCTGCTCTAAAAAAGGCTGATAAAAACTCTTTTTGATAGAGGACTGAAATGAATATTCCAGTTTGTGTATGTAGTAGATGAAGTTAGGGATGGTAATAGAATTATGGATAGGAGATTTAGATTAACAGAAGAAGAAGAACTAGAATTTCAGGAGTTTATAAAATCAGATCAATTTGCTGAAGCTTTAGCAATTTCTTGGAGGTATGGATGCAAAAGAGCAACTTACTTTTCTATAAGAAATAAAAGAAAGGATGTACCCATTCGTTTTTGTGAATTGATTGTTGGAAGTAATTCAGTCAGTCATTTTTCTAGGAAAAAGGAAGATAAAATAGATTTTTGGCACACACTAATTAACCTTAGACATCCTTTCTATAAGATGATTCTAGAGATGGGCTGGACTTCCATTCAAGAGAAGAATCGAATTTTTCCACAAGGTGAATTTAATGAAAAAGTATTTGTTTCCACATACATAAAATTATCGCATGATTTAATGGTACTAACGGAGAAAAGGAAGAATCGGAGTTATATAAGACCTAGATTGCGTATACATGGATCAGAAGATGTACTTAGTAATATCAATAGAATTTTATATCAAGAATTAGGTGTTGGGGTGAAGAAGTTACAAACCGATCATAAAATACCACAGGCGAAAGTAATTTCTTTTCAATCAAAGAAGGAAATTCCGTGTATTCTAGAATTTGCAGGGGCTATGGAAAGTTTAGATAAGTTTCATAGTTTACGTTTGGGTTATATAGATAATTTGAAAACAGGTGAAAAATTAGAGTTTTAAGTAGGACTCCATGTTTCTTTTTTAATAAACTCATAGAATAAAAAGGTTTAATAGAAAAAAATGGATTCCGATTAAGGACTCCATTTTAGTTACAAGTACTGTAGGGATATAGTATAATTCTAGTAAGGTATATTGCATTAAAGAAGTTTCATATTCTTTAGCTGTGATTATAAATGGAGTGTAGAGGTAGGATTCTGCACTCTGTTTTTTTATGTTCTCCTATAAGTCTTCTAACATAATCAGTTGCAATTTGCATTAAACAAATTGATAAATCTTGTCTTAGGTAATTGTACAGTTGCAGTTGCCTTCTTATATAATCTTGTTCTTTTTGACTAAAGTTATTAATCATACTAATGACAGTGTCGTATTCAAAAAAGAAGTATTTTTCATTTGCTTCTATAACAAATACATCATTCTTGATTGGGTGATTTTTGAAAAATGTTTCAAAGAAAGAAACTTGTTTTTTATTTTCTTTTAGTGCATTCATGATTCACTTCTCCTTTTAAATTAAATGAGTTGCAGCATATGTAATTAAGCAGATCACTAAAATAACACCTATGAAAGTTGTAAATAGAGCAAGAAATCCAAGAGCAAACCGATATAAGAAATAAGCACCAAGTATAATTGCTATTATGACTCCGATTATGGCAGCTAATGTCCCGATTGTATGTATAGAAATTACGTTAAAAAATACTAAGCATATGACAACTAAGGCAATAATAGTAAGGGTTCTCATGAGAAACCTCCTTTGTAATTTAAATTTTTAGGATACAAAGATACAAAGATACAAAGATACAAAGATACAAAGATACATGTATCCTAAAATAAAAAGATACGGCATAATGCGTATCTCTATATATCCTCTTTAGAACTAAGAGTTTGAAGTAGCTTCTGTTCTCTTTCAGTCAATTCGTTTTTTATAAAGTTTGCGAGTAGTTCATCTATTACTTCATATTTTTTTAAGCTTCTTAAAGTACAGATATTTTCAATCAGGCTAAATGTATCAGGAGAAACTTTTATATTTTTACGATTTTGCGAACCGACTTGTTTTTTTTGTTGGTTTGTTGCCTCCGCTATTGTTTGAGAAGAGGGTGTATGTTCTTCTACTTCTCTTGTCACATCCGCAGCTTCAGTAATCTTAGGATCTTTGGGTTGCTCTCTCTTTAGTAAACTCACCTATATCAATTCCTTTCCCTAACTTAGTAAGTTTGTTATCTACGAAATATTTAGGAGTATATTTATAATCTACAATATCACCTTTAGTTTCAAATAGATGAATTCTTTCTTCAAGTTCGCAGAAAATGTCGCAGAATAGAGCTAACATTCTCTTATCGTGGTGATCTTCGAATTGGAAACCAATACGTGGATACCATTCTAGGCGAGCATGATTATTTATTATTGTACTGAAGACATTTTCTTCACCAAAAGTATCAATGGTATTTTTAACAATCTCGTTGTGCAATGAACGCTTCTTCTGCAATAATACAGGTAAAATTCCAACTACGTTCATTTTTACAAGGTGTCCAAAGTCATCAACTAAGGTTTGTAGATAATCAAAGATTAACCTTTGACTTCCCTCATAAGAAAATTGTTGCGTCTCTTGCACTACTATAACAAAGTCGCTTGCTACCATAGCATTATCCACTTTCAGGTCAGTGGAAGGTGGAATATCAATGAATATGTAGTCATAGTCGTATTTAATTTTATCTAGCAACTTTGCAAAATAAAAAGTTCTATCTTTAGTAGTCTTAAAGTTTTCAATTAAAAAATCTGTGTACTTTCTCATATCGTAACCGCATGGAATCATATCAAGGTTTTCATGAAGTTTTATAATACCATCTGATAGATTACCATCTTCTAAACATTTCATTAATGTTTTTTGCATTTCTTCTATTTTAAAGGATTTTGCTAAGAATGTAGTCCCGTTTCCCTGAAGGTCTGTATCAATGAATAAAACTTTCTTATTAAATACTAGAGAAGCTACAAGAGATTCCATACAAGAGTCAGTAGTTTTTCCTACGCCCCCTTTTTGTTGGGCGTTAATTATTACGTGTCCTTTTTTCATAGAGATTCACTCCTTTTTAAATGTAACACAATTGTAACAAAAGATACATGTATCTTTGTATCCTAAATCAATCATAACATATGAGCAATAACATGAAAAGGATAAATGTATCCTTTTTTATATTTTACTATTTTTTTATGGGAAACCAAAAGATAATTCTATAATAAATGCTGTTAAATCAACATTTTATAAGTCATTCAAGAATACAAGATTAAGAGGATACAAAGATACAAGGATACAAAGATACAAGGATACAAAGATACAAGGATACAAAGATACAAAGATACATGTATCTTTTCTTCTTTTAGGGGTGTATATTTAATATGTATCTTTTTTCGATATTTACAAATAAAAAAACTTGTTGTAACGTAATAGACAACAAGTTTCTCAACACAATACGATTTAGTTTGATAATATACATAAGAAATTCGTAAGAATTTGTAGAATATATAAGACACATAAAACAGAAAAAAACAAATAAAAAAAGAACGGCTGTTTAGTTCGAGATTTCTGAGGTCTCAAACCAGACAGGGGAAGTAGATTTGCTGACAACATTTCTACTTCTTGGTGAATACAATTTGCTGACAACATCTTGTATTCCATTTACGTCACTGCGACTACCAGTGAGTAAACTTCCCAAACCGTTCTAATTAACTATGCTATTGAGATATAAAATATCTCTTCTTAGTATAGTTAATTAGAGTAGATTTGTAAAGATAGAAACCCTTCTTTAAGTGCATTTTTAAGCATGTTTAAGTATGGATTTTTCTGCCTTTGTATGCAATCTTGGGAAGTCTATTTATTAAGGTGAGCAGTGATATAACTGCTCACCTTTTTTGTTGTAAAAAATCAGTGGAAAGGAGGTTCAAC
>NZ_JBSZSU010000004.1:0-7635 GCF_057812155.1 Bacillus sp. 2175
TTGCTATTTCCGGCGGGTAGATTTATCATTTTTAGTGTCGAATTAAAAACAATAACTACCAAGGAAGGAGCAAGTCCGAAAAAGGGATTCGTGTACCCTTTTTTAAGCAATTCATATAGGACTAATATATCAAACATGACAAAGAAAAATCAAGATGAAATCACTGGTAAATTACAACCTAAAAAGAAACAGAATATAAGAATTTATGAATTTATAGAGAAGAAAATGAGTGAGAGCGGGAGAGAATTGTTTAAATCGTGCAGTACTTTTAATGAGTTTGTGGCTACGAAAGATAAAAAGAAAAAGAAACGAGTAAAGGGTAATGATTGTAAAAATCGATTTTGTCCGATTTGTGCTTGGAGAAAAGCAGGGAAGGACGCGGTGAAAATCGCAACAATGATGGAAGCAATCAAGATTGAAGAAAAGAAAGAGTTTCTTTTCTTAACATTGACAACTCCGAATATTAAAGCTGATACGGTAAAAAGCGAGATTGATAGATTTAATAAAGCTTTTAATAAATTATTTAAGAGACGTAATATTCAACGTTCTATTAAGGGTTATATTAGAAAGCTAGAAATGACGTATGATAAAGAACGATTCATCACTGAAGAAATGTATAACAACAAAAAGAGAAAAGCATATTATGATTCTCGTGGATTGAAAGTAGACGATCATAACCCGAATTATGATACATATAATCCTCATTTCCATGTATTACTTTGTGTTGAAAAAAATTATTTTAAACGTAAAGAGCTTTATATTAAGCAGGAAGAATGGTTGGAAATGTGGCGAGAAGTAACAGATATGCCAGAGATTACGCAAGTACATATTCAAAAAGTAGAGTTAATTCGAGAAGGAAATGCAGTTGCAGAGGTTGCGAAGTATTCAGCAAAAGATTATGAAATGTCAGTGAGTCAAGATGTGTTCGACGTGTTTTATTTAGCTTTAAAAGGTCGACAATTAATTGTGTACGGTGGATTGCTAAAAGATTATGCTAAAAAATACGAAGATGGCGAATTGGACAAGTATAAGAGTACAGATAAAAATGAGTATTATTATAGATTAATTGCAATGTGGAATAAGGATTTAATGAAATTTGAACAAGAATATCAAGAGTTAACGGAAAGTGAGAAACAAGAATATAACGGTCATTTGATTGATGAAATGGAGGTTGAATAGTTTTGTATAAAAAAGGTGATATTGTTAAACATACCTGTTGGGAATGTTATAACGAAGAAATGAAAATTTATCGGATTTCAAAAAGTAAGGTCAAAGATGGTGAAGATGTATATTACTCATATAAGTGCTAGGTTAAATGTGAAAAATGTGGTGCGGTTGATGATATTTGAATGACAAAGAGAGAACCAGTCTTAATATTAAGTTTGGTTCTCTCTTTTTTGTATTGAAAGAAAACCTTCTGAGTGCAGCAAGTAGCATTCAAAAGGTTTTTATGATCTAACAGAGAATTAACAAAAAAGAGTTTTTTCTTAAATTTAAATTTGTGAATTTGTGAATTTATTTTTAAAGTTTATTTCGAGATATATTTTGTTCTGATGATTTCGTTTTACTACTGTACGAGTTAAAAACCTATAGTGTGCGCATGAATTTTTTTAGATATATCTATATCGATAAAATACCGCACGTTTTTTGATGTTTTTTGAAAATAGAAATTCTACATTTTTGGGGTTGATTTTGGATTTTTGGTGTGGGATTTTATTTAAAAATTTTTAAATTTGAAATCTTGATTTTTCGATTTTTGAAATTTTTGTTTTCCGTTTTCTCTGTAATTCTGTATTCCGAAATTAGGGAGTTTATATAGTACCTCTATGACGAACTGAAAACGAAAAAACTTTGCTCGCATATTTAATTCATAGATATTTCATATCGTTAAAAAGTTGCACCGTTTTAAACAAGTTGTGTGATAAAAAAAGATGTTTAGATTATGTTTGAATTTGTTGTTTCTGTGAATTTTTTATTTCGTGATTCCTGTATATTTTTAATCCTTTTTACTCTTAAAATCTTTTTGCTTTTGTGCGCAAATGAAAAATTCAAAAAGCCACGCGTAACCTTTATTAAATATATAAATATATTATTAAAATACCTAACCCTTTTATGATGAAAAAATATAAATAGTTAAAGAAAAAAGACTGATGAAAATATCAGTCTTTTTTCTTTAGTTTTATTTATAAAGAGTATCTCTTTATGGTGTTTTCTACTTTTTCTCTCCAGTTCTCTATATCGTCAATTGATATTCCGATCTTTATTAATTCGTTTGGAATGAAACTGTTATCTAAAATCCATAAAGTGAGCCTTTCTAATGTGATTCTTTCGTTTCCAATCGAATAAATACGTTCACTTTGTTTGCAGGTATATGGTTTTTTACCAACATATTTTTCTACATAAAAGTATCTTTTTCCGTTTGCTTTGTAATTTGTTAGAAATGCCATAGTAATGCTCCTTTCAGGTGTTTTTATGGTTAGTTAAAGAGTAGTTCTGTAATGTTTTTTCAACTTTTTCATACCAATATTTCACATCGTTTATGGATACTCCGATTTCTAGTAGTTCTTTTGGTATACGGTTGTTATCTAATAGCCACATTGCGATTCTTTCTAAAGCTATTTTTTGATTGCCGATTGCGTAAATGCATTTATATTTGTATTGCTTTGAGTAATATGGTTGTGTTCCAACGTATTGGGCTACATAAAAGTAAATGTTTCCTTTTACTTTTTTTGATATTATATATGCCAAAGAAATGACCTCCAATCATTAAAAATCTATATTACTTTGATTAATATTAACTTTATCAGGTTAATTTTTCAACAAATAAAGTATGAAATAATGCATATTTTGAACGTTTTAATTTAAATAGGTTTTAAATTAGTTTAAATAAATAAAATAAATAACCTTATATGTATATAAATTAACTTTAATTTAAATGAAGTATGAAATAGTGCATAATATGATTTTTTATTCCATACAGGTTTAAAAATGTTTTATAAAGTGCTAAAGTTGTGTTTAAAAGGTTAAAAAACAACTATTCTTTGCACAAAAGTGCCCTTATAAGAAAAAAGCATGTATATTTCATGAGAAAAAGGAGTATAAAAAATGAAAGTAGTAAATAACTTCCGTGTGATTATGGCGGTAAAGAATATAGATAATGTTGCAGAGTTGGTTAGGATGACAGGGGTAAGTCGTAACTCTATCAATAAGTTGTGGCGTAACGACAATGTGTCATCTTTACGAATAGATACATTGCTACCGATCTGTGAAAAGTTAAATGTTAAACTATCGGATTTAATTGAATATATTCCAGACGATAGTGAGACAAAATAATTTAGGGGCTATTCTATCTTTAGATAGCTTGTGTATGATGAAATCGGTATTAATATTTGCTAGTGGAAAACAGGTTATATTCGCATATGGTTTTTGGTAGGGTTATATGCTTATTTTAAATTTCGGCAAACTTTTATGACTGTCTTTTTCTTTCTTTTTCTGTTTGTTATCACATGAATATGGTAAATGAAATTATAGGCTTGCTAGGTGCGTCAACATCTTGGAAGATGAGAGGTAGGCAGATATTTCGTGATTTTGTTTAACTTTATGTGTGATTATCGTAATGCAGTAAAATGAAATGGTGGAATTGATGAGTAATGAAAAAAGAGTTCCTATTTGTGGGGCTCTTTTTTTATTTGTCATGGTGTATGCAAAGCACATGCAGAATACATACTAAACGTTTTTAAACGTATAGAGGACGCATACTTTAGGGAAAATCGCTTCCCTGAAGTAGAGCATGAGAAACCCAATAGGCACAGTCTATTTCACCACTTTTTGTACAAAGTGGGATTCGGTTTCCTTATGCTCTTTTTTATTTGAATGGGTCTAGGAATGAATATACGAATATCTGTAGTTTTACCCTATGGCTATTCTTATAGTGATTCTAATAGAAAATGTGATTGTATTAATGTTTTTGGGGTGTTTGAAAGAATAGAAAAAGCTGAAGCTCTTCCTGTAAAACAAAAAAATATGTTTGTAGAGGAAGTAGTTATTTCACTACAAGAAAATTCCCATAGATCGGTGGGGCGGTGAATATAAAAAGAGACTTTTTAATATATGGATGTCAGATTTTAAAAGGGGGAGGAGTATTTATGGTACCTGTCAACGGTAAGCGGACGGAATGAAGCGATAGCGAAATGATGGAGCATTAAGGAGTTGATAGGTAACTTCGACCAAGACCCTCTTGTTCTTCCCAAAACCATGTTTTGGGGATGCCTACCGGCGAGGGAGTCCCTCAAGGATTGAGGGGTTGGGGAGTTCGATTGAAAGGGGTCAAGGGGAAGAGTTTCCCTTGTGGGTTTGGGCAAAGCCCATAATTCTTTTGCCATGCCTGTCATGGCTCGGCGGTCGCCGAAATGTCCCGTAGGGCACACGTGTTTACGCAGTAAACTGTAGTGTGCTACAGTTTACATGGAACTACGACCGAAGAAGGAGCGATGCCCATGTCAAAATTCATGGTTTGTCATATGCAAAAATTCAAGATGACAGATGTGAAAGGATTACAAATACATAATCAGCGTGAAAAAGAAAGTCATTCAAATTCAGACATTATTCAAGAACGAACGGAACAGAATTATGATCTTATTCATGATAAAAGAAAAGTGGATTATAAGAAATTCATTCAAAATCGAATTGATAATGGTGTTGTATCTAATCGTGCGATTCGGAAAGATGCTGTTGTTTGTTGTTCGTTTATGATTTCGGCTAGTCCTGATTATATGAATTCTTTATCTCAAGCGGAACAGAGACGATTCTTTGAAGAGTCTGTTTGTTTTTTAAAGGCGAGATATGGAGAAGAGAACTTTGTATATGCTTCAGTACATGTTGATGAAAAAACACCTCATATGCATGTGGGCATGGTTCCGGTTAATGAAAAACAAAAACTATCAGCGTATTCATTTTTTAAAAACAAATCAGAGCTTCATGATCTACAAGATAAAATCTATGAACATGTGAAGGAAAAGGGATTTGATATAGAGCGTGGTGTTTCTAGCGACAGGAAACATTTATCGACGCAGCGGTTTAAAGCGGTGAGTTTGCAACAAGAAATAGAGAAGTTAGAGCAGGAAAAGAAAGAAATAGATAGTCGTCTTTATGATTTAGCATCGTCTTTAGATCAAGCGAAAAGTGTAGATGAGATTCCAGTCAAAGAAAAAGGCGGGTTCATACGCTCTAAAATGGTCGAGATTGCTTCAGAAGACTTCGATAGTATAAAATCATTAGCTAAGTCTTCTGAGTCTCTTAGAAACGAAAATAGACGCCTTAAAAATGAAAAGATTAAGATTGAACGTGAAAAAGATGATTTATATAAGGGGCAACGTTTTTTAGAAAGGCAAGTAACAGACTTGAAAAGAGAGAATCGAGGGTTGAAGGAAGCAAATGATTTTCTTAAGAAAACGTTGGAGCGAGTGAAAGAGATGTATAAGGAGAAGCTTCCTGAACTCGCAGGGGTGATTGGTTATGTTAAGGGGAGTATACTGGACAAGATGAATCGCAAGTTTTTAAAACGACATTTTGCTGGTGATGATGAAGTAAAGGGTGCTCAAAAGTTCTTGAATCACAAACAAGAGCATGAAGAACAACAAAAGAGATTAAAACAAGTACGAAGAAGCCAACAGAAAAATTGGGACCAGGGATTGGAGAGATAGTGTGGGAACATTATTTAATCAACAACCAAGGATGGAATATTTTCATAGTTATGGAGTTAAGTTTATAGGTACTGTAAAGGAATTGGCTAAGAAAAATAATTTAACGATTGAAGAGACATGTAGGATTTTGGAATTGACGATGAAAATTGATGATTATGATCGTAAGGATGAACAATTAGCTGGAATTGGAGAACTTATCAAGGAAATGAATGATCAAATTATGGGACTTAGTGGAGGTCTGAGAGCTATAAGTGAACGTTTGCGTGATATGAATGAAAATGTTGTATTAGTATCTTTGGAAGATAAAGAATAATGGCATGTTAGGAGGCTCTGTGTGAGTCTCTTTTTTCTTTAGATGTGTAGCGTTAGCGGAACTTGTTTTGCATAATATAGCGAGGATTGTAGAGCCTTGTATAACATCCTTGAAGATAGTTTGTTTAATAAAAAAGACGTGGTTAAATCCCACGTCTTTTTCTAATTTAAAGGTAATTTTGATGAGTTTTCTTTTATAATTTTTAAGATTTCTTCAAAAGATAATCTCTGTTCTACTACATTAACAGTGAAATCTGAAGATTCTTGTTCGGACATTTTTAATTCGTACTCATTGTATAACAGAAACATTTCTAGGCAAGCTAATGCCGTTCTTTTGTTTGCATTATAGAATGCGTGGTTTTTAGCCAATGATTCAAATAATGCAGTGGCTTTGTGGAAGATAGTCGGATATGCATCCTCTTGTGCTACTGTTTGTTGTGGACGGTATATTGCTGATTGTAATAACCCTGTATCTTTAACACCTCTTTGTTCATTAGGTGAATACATGTCGATAAGTGTTTCATTGATAAAAATAGCTTGAGTTTCTGTTATATAAATTGTCATTTCGGTTTTCCTACTTTCCTCCACGCCTGAAGGATAATTATCTGTTTACCAAATCTTTAAATGCACCGTCAAATTTATTGATGGTTCTGTTTAACGATTCCAAGAACTTAGGATTGAGATCCTCTGGCATAGAAATTTTTTTGGATTTTTTTATAACGATTTGTTCGTTTTCTTCGTTAATTTCTAAACTTACAACGTCACCTTGTTTGATATTTAGAGTAGTGTAAAATTCTTGCGGTAATGTTAAACCTAAAGAATTGCCGATTTTAGTAACTTTACGTTCGATTTTTTGTGTTTCCATGTGGCGAGTGTTTGCTGTCATTTGGACTTCCTCCTTGGAATTTGCCACACTATTTTTTGTCGTAGTCTAATTGCCACTTTGTGTTTGTATTGAGTTTTTCGAATTATATAGTGTGATTTTATGTTTGTTTTGTTTGTTTGCTTTTGGTTTTTTCGGTCTTCTTAGTTTTCTCTTTTGTTTGTTGTGTTTAGTCTTTCTGTATTATTATGACGTTTAGTTAGAATGTTATAACAGTTATAACGTATTAACCGTCAATACAATTATACTCATTTTTAGAAATATGTAAACAAATTTATATTTCATTGCAAAAGATAGGGAAGATTGTAGAGCCTTGCTTGAATTTGTTTTATTTAGACAAAGAAAGTGTAAAGGGAGTTACCTGTTATTCTAATTAGCAGGTAAAGTTCGAGAATTTCTCGATTTTTTCATGGCAACACTTCGAACGTGTTCTGAAATATATGTTTTTGAGGTATAGGGGATTGATGTGTAATTCTTAAAGAGAAAATATTATAAGTTGTTTGAAAAACGCTTAGAAGTGAAAATGAAGAGGCTGAGAGATAGGAATAATTTTTGTTTTTAAAAGAAAAAATGCCCTTGTCCACGAAGTGGATTGAAGGGCATTTTTTTATGGTTTTTCGGACACGAAAAATACGGTTTTCTTCTTTCTTTAATACATAGGTAACTATTTCCGCACGGAAATTGATGCCTATGTATTCTTTTATCCCTTGATACACAAGGGATTTCGAAAAAAAAGAC
>NZ_JBSZSU010000009.1:0-300458 GCF_057812155.1 Bacillus sp. 2175
CTTCTGGTTTTGGATCTGGTTTCACTTCTGGTTTTGTTTCTTTTTCTACTGCATTAATAGAGTTATATAAGAATTGGCTATATTGTTCACGGGTTACATGTGTATATGGTGAATACATATTACCTCCTGTACCAATAGTAACGCCATTTTCTTCTAATGCGCTAATTGCTTTTAATGCCCATGAGTTTTTATCAATGTCAGTAAACGATGTTGTCTTAGTAGCTTTGAATTTGAAAGCATTTGTAAGCACTTGTGCCATTTGTTCACGAGTTAAAATATCATCTGGACCATACTTCCCATCACCAAATCCATTGACAAGTCCTGCTTTAGCAAGTGCTAAGATTTCTTTTTCAAACAAATGTCCTTTAATATCAGTAAACGGATTTTTGAAACTAGCATTTGCATCTGCTGGTTTAACGTACATATAGATCATACGAGCAACTTGCCCACGAGTTACATTGTCACCAAAGCCAAAGATATTATTTCCGTACCCTTGCACTACTTTACGGTTTGTTAAATCATAAATTGCTTTCGTAGACCAGTGATTTGCTGGAACATCATTGAATTTTAATGAGTCTGTGTTATCAGCAGCTTTCGCTGTAAATGCTCCTGCTCCTAATAAAGATGTTCCCATAATTGTTAATGCTGTTGCTGTTTTTAAAAATTTGTTTGCCATTGTTTGTTCCTCCAAATATATTAGTTTTTTCATAGATTCTTTTATTGTACCTAAATTAAACATAAAATCCAGATACTTTAACATATAAATTAATTAATTAGCGTTTTTTTATAACCGCCGTTCTATATGGAAAATATTACCATATAAAAATAGGCTTGTAAAGTATTTTTATATATTTATTTTTAAATATATTTTTCTAGCAAAAAAACTATACTTTTCAGCATAGTTTTTTATAGTGAAAATCTTAGAATTTTTATCATTTAAAATACACTTGTCCCATTCCATCTTTACTCGCCCATATCGGAGCCTTTATACCATCTACCCCAATCAGCTTAAATATGAAGAAATGGTGTTCTGCTTTCACCTTAAAAGAAAGGGATTGATTATGATCGATGCGTCCCTTTGTATACTCATACTTCCATCCATCCATCTTTTCTTCTTTCATTCTTTTCTCTATCCCAGGGATTAAATCCACCCTTTTTCCATTGTAATCATATTGAAATCCTCCCTTATTCTCTGCGATTTCAACCATATCAGAAGCAAAGTTATGTGCTTTCACTAACTGTATTCCATACAAAACACCTTCGGGTAAAAGGCTGATTAATAATAAAGAAAGGGTAAGGAATAGAGCTGTAGTTACTGTATTTTGCATTCTTAATGCACCTACTCTTTTTCTTTATTTTACGTTTCCACCTAATTGTTTTTCTTTTGCATTTGTATCGTAGATAATAATACTTCTTGCTTTACTCTTTATTGTTTCTTTTTTCTCATCAAATTGCTTAAAATAACTAGCAGCTTCCGCATCACCTTCGACAGCAATCATTGCTGGTTTCTCCTGTACATCATAGACAGTAAAGTTACGTTTTGAAGCAGGATCTTTAAAATCCGCATTACTGTTATACGCTTTTTCAAACTCTTTTTTCGCTTTTTCTGCATCAATAGCTATTTCTTCTTCTGCACGAAGAGTACCTATTTTTACAGACTTAGCCAAAGCTATCTCGCCACCTCTTTCTAAAGACGATTTATTATCGGTATGTGTTGTATCTCCAATCACCATATCAGTTACAAAAAATAGACAACCTACAAATAACAGCAACATACTTGCTGCAACAATAAACTTTTGCATCCCTCTTCATCCTCCCTTAACTTTCAGACTTCCGAAATCGAAAACCACTTAAAATGGTACTTTTCTTTTGGTTCAACAATTGGTTTGGTAGCAATAACTCTGCTATTTCCTTCATTATTCCTTCTAGCTCTTTATAATAGTTCCGACTAGATAGTAACGTACTACTATTTAATTGAGATTCAAATACATCTTCTATCTCATATGGTGGTAAAGCAGTTAATACCTTATCTCCAAAACATTCTTCTACTACTTCATGCTTTAAAAGAGTAGGCGAAAACTTATTCCCAATGATTCTCGTTTTCTCTAAAGCTAAGTAAGAAACGAGCTTTCTCTCTTTTTGTGTAAGAGGATGCACTATCTTTAGCAATTGATGCAGATCTGGTTCCGCTACAAAGAATATGTAATCCGCCATTTCACAAATCTCATGGTATAAATCTTTATCCCAATCGTTCCCTGCATCAATAATAGATATAGGTGCTTCTTGGTTGGCCAATAAAACCTTAATAAAATGGTCAAAATCCTGCTCTGTCTCGTTTTTTAGCTCTTGATCCACAATAGGATTCTTTACAATATAATTTATTTTGCCTTGCTTCCATTTTGGAATTGATAATATATCAGATTCCTTCTGTAGCATCTCTTTATATCTCTGCAACATAAATTCACTACGATAGTTTTCTGGTGCCTCAGTATATCCCTTTAATAACGGATACGTATAACCATCATCATATAGATTCTCTATATAATTCACATCAATCTGTAGTTCATTTAAATACGCAGCTAAAAGATGTGAAACAAAAGTAGCACCACTTCTCCTGTTCATGCTGGCCACAACAATTGTTCTTCTTGGAATAGCAATACCGATTTGTTTTTCATATACCGGCTCAAAAGCCAATTTATACTGTTTTTTTATAACAGGTGCTTTTGGCATCTTCTCTGAAACGGACTTACGCTTTTGTTTGTTTTTAAATAGTTTGTTGGAATTAGAGCCAGGTTCACTGTCGCCGCCTCCCTCTAATTCACTTGATGCTTCTTCTTCATCAACAGGAACCTCGGGCAACTTTGTTTGTTGCGGTGCCTGACTTGCTCCTACGATTTCCGCTACATTTTTAATATCCGATTCCTGTAGTAGCTGCGGGATGACTTTATTATCAATATCAATTTTACGAGAGTTAAAAATGTCATAGATACCTAGATAAATCAGTTTCGCCAAAAACTCATCATCATTTTCACGCTCTGTAAATACCACAATACGAATATCCCGATTAAAGCGAATATCTCTTAATTTCTGTAAGATAATCAATTCACGTTTCTCTTCATGTCCCGCATCAATATTTAATCGTTTGTCATTAATACATAGAATATTGGGCTGTTCCGTATCTAGAATTTCATCTAGGTACTTGATGTGCATCACATCACTATCAGCTACTTCAAATCCTGCACCAATAAAATCCTCACGCAAATATGCCGTATATACAGTATCGCTAATAGCTAAAACGATTTTTTTTGTCATAAAATCCCCTCTCTATAGAAAAACACTTTTAAAGTAATACCATATTTTCAAACGGCACCTGTGTTTCATCTTGTAATTTTTTTAGTAATTCAGTAAGAAGTGCTTCTATTTCAAAACCTCCTAAATTACGTGGGGCATTATCAAGAAGACTGTATTTTACACGGATCTCAAAGCGATCTTGTATTTCTTCTAACGGCATGTTACCAAATAAAATTTGCTCATACAGGAATCCTTCTTGAAGATCCTTTTGTATATTCGTTCTTTCTTTATATACAATCGTAACTTGCGCTAATTCAACAAATGGATTATCTAAAGTTAGTTTTGCATTCCAATTTAAATTCCAGATTTCACATTGTTTTTCTGCATGTACAACATTTGCAGTAATAGATGGAGTGATAGTAAATAAACGATCAATAGGTACATTTGTAAGGAAGGTTCTTTTCCCTTCTTCTATCTGCAGTCCCTTCTCTTCTCTTTCATGTTCAAGTGCCATTTCTGCACCATATAATGCAATTTCACTAAAGATTTGTTCCATAAGTGGCTTAATTCCTTCATAAGTACGAACAGCAAATACGCTAAACTCCTGGGTTTCATCTGTTCTAATTAATTCATAAATATTAAATTCCGCAGCATTTACAATTGCAAAAGGAATATCTTGTACAAAATTAGGATTAGTAAATAGCTCATCTGGTATTACTGTTTCTGGATGTCTTAGAAACTCTAATCCTAGTTGGTATCCCTTAAGAAATGCATTTTTACTGGCAGCTGGGAATAAAGTTTCAAATTTTTTAAGATCGTTTTTAAATTTCTTTTCTTCAATTTCATTACCAAATTCTCTATCTTGTAAAATATTTGCTTGATCAGCAATTAATAAAAAATAGTAATTAATAAGAGATTCTATTTTTGTTTCAAAATCTGTATTGTCTTTACAATACTTTTCAAATCTTTCTTTGCTTTCGTTAATAATTTCATTCATTTTTTCTCGTCTCCTTATAAAGATTATGGTTTTTAAACAAAAAAAGACACACCGATGGCAGGTTATGTGCCTTCGGTGTGTCCGTTTAGCTAAAAATTAAATCTATTAATTTATATATTTCTCTTAGTTAATTGTTGTTCACATACAAGAATACCTCTATGAATTTTAAAAGTCAATACTTTTATCGAATCCGTGTGAACATATATTTACTCCTTTTTCTCTATTTTTGCTATGTATTTAATCTAAAAAATTACAATAAATTAAATATAAATAATCACAAGTAGTTTATATAAGATTAACAAGATATATATATAACTTAACACAATTATTAATTATAAAGAGATTTAAAAAATACCTCTAAAGTCTTGTATCACATACGTTCCTTGCTATTAAGATAAATTCCCTATCGTAATATCCCCAATACAAACAAGCCATACATCATATAAATCACAAAATAAGAAGTTAAATACCATATTACTCAGAATTCACAAGTCTAAAATAATATTACTAAGATACTCACAAGTAATGAATCGTATTATAAACAAACTGAATCGTATTCAAACATAGCATAAACAGCTTATATACTTGCGTAAAAATGCTCGTAGCTACATGTTCCTAAACAAAAAAGCATGTTTTCAAAGTAAAGAACATGCCAAATAACCCTTGCTTTTTAGTGATTTTTTAACAAGGGCTGTTTCTATATTTTTTTAAAAATACTACATAAATTCTGGATAATCACCATGTTGCCTATGATAATTTGTTCTTATATCGCTGCTTTCTCCTACAGACAAACTTTTCTCCTTAAAATAAATCCAGGCATCTCTAAACTGTACACGCATGAATGCTGGAATAGAGAATATTTCTTGCTCTTTCATACAACATTCAACTTGATCTAATGCATAAGTCATTGCATATATTAATAATTCATTTTGTTTTTGTATTGTTGGTAAATAGATTGCGATATCAACAATTTCTTGTCTAAATGCAGTCATTATATTTTCTTTATCTTTTTTTCTTAACGCTTGTCCCATATGTTTCAAACGAGATACCGCTTCTTTTCTACACTTCGCTATAGGTCTATGTAATTCTTTTTTATCATTTTCAATAACACAATTCGAAGAAAAAATGACATTAAACTTTTCAATAATAACTTGTTGTACCTGCCTTCTAACACGTGTAATACGAGACTCACTTGGTTTCTTATCTTTAGGATCTACTGCATTAAATTTAATAATAGGCTTTACAATCTCTATGTATTGTCGCACTTTCTTTGCATTACGCTTCAACTTTTTCTTTAGAAAAGCCATTTTTCTCGTAATCTCGAAATCTTCAATCTTGTGCTTATAATGTTCCATACCAATTTTTCTCGAAAATGTGTTGATTAATTCTAAAAGAAACATAATTCCTCTATTATCTCGAGCCTTTACAAGGCTACTTAGTATAGTTGTTTGAATTAAATAAAATGGAATACGGAAATACGATAACGATATATTTATCATATCTGTAGTTTCTGCAGCAGTGTGGTTGTACAATGCATAATCTACAATTTCATAAACAGTACGATTTCCAACAGGTGTTTCTCTTACGAGCTTACGCTCCAAGCAAACTTGAAATCCTGTATAAATTGTTGTGTAGGGAATCCCACTTTTCTTAGCAAGATCCATTATTTGAAATTCACGTGGCAGCATTCCTATATCATTGCATTCAAAGTGCAATAAGATATAAGTCGCTAATGCTGAGGATGGTAATTCTTTGCGTTCATTTTCTAGTTTTACAATATTAAAAAGTCCATTAAAAAACTTAACCCCATGAACTTTAAAGTTCTGCTGAGAAAAATTCAAACGTGTACTCATTATTCTAAATGACTCCTTCCGAAAAGAGCACAAAAAAAGACACTGTAATATCACATATACAAAAATCTACTTAAATCTAGATGATTTTTGTATATTTCTAGATAAACAATGCTCAAAATACGCAAGAAAATCGCCTTTTTCAGTTGCACAAATTTATAAGATCAAGTAAAATTATCTTATAAATTTATACAAATCAAAAAAGGTTTTGAAGCTAAAGTTTAATCTAGGTAATATTGTAAGTATAACTTTCAATCAATAAGAGTTTGTTGGGTTCCTAGAGATTAACCTCGATGAAATAGTTGGCGCTATTTTATCAAGCTGAAAGATCTTTTTTTTTTGCTTTTTTATGTTTATTTTTAGTTAATTGCGGCAAAACTATAACTATAGCTAAGTTTTGCCGCATTTTAATGTAATCATATATGCATTTTTTGGTACTTGCAAGACGATTTTTTATAAAATCGTCTTTTTTTTATATAACAATTTCCTGTTTAATACAGTTATGCTATTGTTCTATTTTCGAAAAAAAGAAGTTTTCTAGTTTTATATTCTTAAATACAGAAAGACTTCTAAATATATTGAACCATATGCGGAATATAATGAATGTTATAAAGTGGTTTCAAAACTAGAAAATATACATTCCAACATTAACAATAACCCTTATATAACAACGTTTTCAACCAATACTTCCAATTCTAATTTATCATAAATTAGCATAGTAAACAAAGAAAAAAACATAGAAATGATTCAGTAAAGCAAACAGCAAAAACATGGAATTAATAATAAAACGTATGAATTCTAAGTTTATAAATTTAAGAATTTATAAATCATATGCCACATTAACCTCATTTTCTCTATTTTTGTACAATGAATACGATCTTAAAATCAATACAAAAAGATTACTAGAATAAAAGTTAAAAAAAGATATAAACACTAACTAAAATAAGTTAGATGTAAATCTAGAAAAGATCGATTCTATATTGATAAAAACCCTTTATTTTAAAGGGTTATATACCAATATACATATTCTAATTTTGAATAATAGTATTTATACAGATTCCTAAACTTAGTAAGAAACCTTGTGTTTAATCAAACACAAACAAAAGAGTTATTTACAGCTCAACAACATACTATTTAGGTCATTTGGTTCTTATTATATCAATTTCGTATTTATTGTTACTCCTATGAATCACTTAATAAATACGAAATTCACTCTATTATTTTCTATTAGTAGCTAAATCTCAAACTATTATTTGCTTCATTTGAATATATCGCTATAAATTTTCTTGAGTTTTTGCAAATTTATATTACTCAAGAAAATTTATTTTTAGTGAGCGAGAATCGGATATTAGAAGAAAAACTTGAAGGAATAATCAGCGAGTTCGAGCTATAAAACTAGAACTAAAACTAGTATAAGTTTGTTCTAGTTTTATATTAAACCTTGATAAATCAATGTTATCCCTTGTTTTATTCTATCTAAATTTTGTTAGATAACCATATAGAAGATACAGAAAAGTAGAACGAATATTAGAATGCACAATACTATAGATAAACCATGTTATCTATAGATATAAAAATACTTGATTTTTAGTGGAATTATATTAAGATTTTCTAGTTTTTCTATGGTAGAGTAATCTATAGGAAGATAATGCCCATTCTATGTAGAATATAACATGGAAGAGACTTTCTAAGTTTTTTGGTTGTAAGGAGGTGTTGTTTCTATGAGTGAGAACAAAACAAACGAAGAACAAAATGAATATAGAATGAAAGAAGTATCTGAACTTACTGGGCTATCGAATGACTTATTAAGAGTATACGAGGAAGAGTTTAATCTACAAATAAATAGAACTAATGGTGGGCATCGTCGCTACACGGAAGATGACATTAATAAGTTTATATCTATTAAGAAGAAGATCCAAGAACAAAATTGGAGCTATAAGAAAGTTCGCTCTTGGTTAAATGGTGACGAGCTTCCAGTAGCATTAGAAGAACACCAGGTTAAAACAAACCTAGAGAAAAAAGTAGAGTATCAAACAGAATTAATTCAAGATTTGACTGAAAAGTTGGATCAAAGTATCAAACTACAAGTGGAAATGGTAAAACAAATGCATGAGCTAAAGACCGAGAAACAAGAGCTTGAGCAAATTGTGGCACGTAGAAATCAGGATCTTATAGATACTTTAATTCAAGAAAAAAGAAAAGAACGTCAAGAACGAATTGAGACAGAATCAAAAAAATCATTCTTACAAAAAATATTTGGAAAGTAAACTTTGAACTAGATTCTAAGTTTGGTTTATTTAAGTAGCAAGTCTAAAAATGGACTTGCTACTTTTTTATTTTGATAATTTTAAAGATGTTATTTTTTAAATGCCTATGAACCTATTCAATTATTAAATATCGACATTAGATTTATATAAATATAGAAGAATTTTAACAAAGATAAATAACAGTTTAATTTTCAGTTTAACTTTAGGTTTAAATTTAGAAAGGTTTTAGAAAGATATATGTAGCTCTAGTGTGACTTAAGGTTTAAAAAATAGTTTAATTCTTAGTTTAACTTTTAGTTTACATACCATTTCCATTGTGATATAAATAGGTTAGGTGAATTTTTCCACTCTCAAGAATTAATAAAATAGATGGGAGTTAAACAATGAATAGGGATCACTTTTATACGTTAAACATTGCAGAAATTGCGGAAAGAATTGGTAATGATGATTGTGCCTATCAAGTATTAATGGCATTTATTAATCAAAATGGTGAAGCGCAAATGCTTAATAAAACGGCTGTGGCAGAAATGATACAGCTAAGTAAACCTACTGTTTTTGCAACCGTAAATAGTTTCTATTGTGCAGGATATATTGATGAAACTAGAGTAGGAAGGTCCAAGATTTATACCTTATCGGATTTAGGCATAGAAATAGTAGAATGTTTTAAACAAAAAGCAATAGAAATGCGTAATTTATAAGTATAGGGGAGGAATTTTATATGTTATTAAACAGTAATGAACTAGAACATATCTATTCAGCTAACCATAGTGTAAATGATATTAGTATTCGATGGGGAGTTATTGGTGCTGGCCAAAAAGGTAATAAAGAGGCTGATTTATTCGCTGGTTACAAGTTTTCGAATGGAGCTAGTTGCTATCCGACATTAGCTGTTAACTTTGCAGAGTCAGATATGATGCATTTACAAAATATTATTAAAGAAGATCGTATTCATTTTGATGGTTTAAAGGGAGCTGCACGTACACCTGCTGTTGTGACTGACTTATTTGACCCGGAAATTAATCCTAATGCTAATGGATACCTTGATAAATTAGCACAAGAGCTAGGTCGAAAGTTTACAAATGAAGAGGGAGAGGTAATTGTAGACCAATTCTTAATCTGTCTTGGAGCTGGTGGTGGCGTTGGAACAGGTTGGGGTTCACTTGTTTTACAATTAATTCGTGAGCAGTTTTTCCCTTGCCCAGTATCTATGCTTATTTCCTTACCATCCGGTGATCCAGATGAAATTAACAATGCACTTGTATTACTAAGTGAAATTGATGAATTTATGAGAGAGCAAGACAGATTATTTGGAAATTCTGATCTAAAGCCATTAGCAAATGTAATCATCAATGATAATACTAAAATGCAACGGATTATTGAAACACAAAAGGGCACGAAAGACCTGAAAAATAGATATTTAAACTGGAAAGAAGTTGCGAACGATAATGTAGTGAGTACGTTACATGAAATAAACATTATCCCAGAGAACTATGGTTCTGATAACGTTACATATGACCCATCGGATTTAATAAAACTATTAAGTATTCCAGGACGTTTCTTAACAATTGGAAAAGCGAGAATTGCTAAATTTGATTTACATTCACTTGGAAATAGTATTAAGAGAAGTTTAGAAGAGGGATTCTTCTCAGCAGAACATCAATTTGAAACAGCAACAATGTATGGTGGTTTCGTTTTAAGACCTTCTAACGCAGATTTCTTCAAAGATGTTAATACGGAAAATAAGATTCGTAATACCTTAGGAGAGTATAAAAGATTGGATGAAATCGCTGGTAAATTTGGTGATCCAATTTGGGATAATGAATATGCGGTTTGCTACACTATATTTGCTGGTATGACAATGCCTAAACGCTATATATCTCTTGCGCGAGAAGGAAAAGAGTTGGCTGAAAAACAAGAGCAATTAAGAGAAGAAGCACAACGTAAACAGGACGAAGAAAAAGTAGATATTTCTTTTGCAACGAATCGTGTACAAAAGAACACATTCAATCCTTATAATAAAAACCAAGGATTTGGCGGGGCATCAAGATTCAGTGGTGGTAAAAACTCTGCATTTAAACGTCAGACTAGTGAAGTTACTACAACACAAAATCAACAAGAAGAAGAGAATATTATTAGCACTCTTAAAACTTCAAATCCATTTAAAAAACGTTAAAAAAAGCGGGTCTAAACGACCTGCTTTTTTTATTAAAATCACAACCGATTACAATAAAAAACTACAATGCACAAATTAGATATCTATTATATTTTCTGCATGTTTAACACAGATTTATATAATGTGATAGTTTAAATAGATTGTTAGGCCGTCCTAACAATTTTATTTCAATCCTTTATCCTTTAAAAAATTGTTCGGTTAAAACATGTCTTCCGTCCGAACAATTTTAAAAGGACCAAAAGACTATATAAATCAATGTTTCTAGCAGATTTTTAGGAAGAGAAGTAATCCAAACTTCAGCGTACGAGTTTTAGTATCTAGATTCGTGCAAATTCAGTTTAAACTTTTCATAATTTACAACAAAATTTTGCTGTAATAAGATATATAGAAATGGTTGTTATTTATTGAAAATAAATTCGAGTTATGGAGTTGTATATAATGAAAAGTAAAACGTATAAATATACAAGTAAAGGCACACAGAAATCTTTTCGTTTAAAAGAGGCTGATATATTTGTATTCACATTTTTATATTACAAAAGGCATCTTACTACACGACAAATTACTCAGCTTTATAGTGCATTTGAAGGTAGGGATTTTTCTGAGGATAGTGTGTTTACAAAGCTTAATCGTTTTTCAAAATACGGTGCTATCTTAACTAAAAAAATTGATAAAAGAGATGATAGTATAACCAGACGTGCGACATTCTCCTTAAAAGATAGAATGGTCGATTACCTTCAAGAAATAGGACGGATTCCTACAGGATCTTCAAAACGTAGATATTCTTCTTCAATCTCGTTACATACACTCTGTTCACGAGAAACGTTAGTACGTACACTTTTAGAAGTATCGAAAAAAACCAATACAAATAAGTTATTATGTGAGCTAGATATTCGCTCATATCATCAAAAACAAAAGAAAACAGAAATTGAAGATGCAGGTTTACTCTTAATTCCCGATGAACACATTTCATATCAAGACAAAAATATTTACATTGAAATGGATATGTGCAAAGAAACGAATGCTACCTTAATTGAAAAGGTGGGGAAGTATATTGAATATGCACAAAAAAACAATGAGAATATAACTGTTGTTTTTGTTATGTATGACAAATCGATGTTTCTTGCAGAAGATGCTGACCCACCATACGTACGTATGAAAAATCTCTTATTTTCTATGCGAGAGTATCATGAACTTTTAATGAATCTTCCAAATCTAAATATACACATCTGCTCTTTGAAAGAAGCTGGAGATGTTATTTCAGATATCATTCTAGGAATAGATGATAATCAAAACTTTGAACAAGATATTCTTCAACCTTTATCTCAACGTACAGTAGGAGATGCTGACTGGCGCTACGCATATGTTGAAAAAGTCCAAACATTTAAGGAAACAATAGATGGCGGTCTTAGACGAACGTATAGAAGAGATAAAGATGCTATGCAAGATTTCTTCTTTATTTTTGGGAATGAAAATGATTACCGAATGATTGCTAGATTAGACGACGTTGTGTTTTCAAGAAGAGAAGGCGATGAAGGGGTGCCACTTGTTGTGATTTATCCAAAGCGCAACAAGGGTAGAGATATACTTTTAATGGACACTTATGACAACGTATTACTGCTATCCCTCCAAAATGAAGGTGTTACTATCGACGCAGATGAACAGATCATGGCACGTACTGCAAATAACATACATCCGAAAAGACGCAAGCTTGTTGAATTATATTAATCATTAATTTTTTATATACTTTTATACAATTTTATTGATTTTTATTATTTAAGGTGATAGAATTACGTTTGAACTAAACACAAAAAACTACAATCAAATCAGAACATATGAAATTAAGGCAAGCGACACACGCTGTTTTTACAGTGGGTGTCGCTTGCCTTTTTTTATATGGAGAAAGGTGGAAAATTAAAATGGATTTACAATATGCAACTACTACAACTGAGGGAGTGCTCTCTGCTAGAGAAGCGTTTAAAAACCCTGAACTAGTCCTCAAACATATGACAGAAGAGGGCGCAACGTTTAGCGTTTCTCTACAAGATATCCAGATTCCAGGAAAACCGAATTACTATTGGTATGATGTAATTATTGAAACGGCATCGAATAAAAAAATAGAAGTAAATATTGCAGTACTTTCCCAAGAAGAATATAACCAACTCTGCGAAAGAGATAGTATTGATTTATATTTAAAACAAACTGAAGACGCAGCAAAATTCTTTTTTGAAAAATCAAAGGAATTATTCCAACCAGAATTCAATAATAGATTCAAGTTTAAACATAAAGCTCAATTATATCTGTAAGCGGTAGGTGAGCCTATATGCAGACATTTAAACAACGATTACCGTTATTTACTACAATTGGCTTGATTAGCGGATTTATTCTTTCATTTGGATTTGGTTTAGTAAACTACATCAAGTTACTCTACTATGCATTTGAACCACCGTCTTATCCTATAGAAATTACATATGTACCGCTTATTTTAATGTTCTTCTCTTTACTTTTAGGAGAATTTAGTTTTAGGTTTTACAGCCGTATTCCTGCTTTGCATGTGAAGAATGGGAAATTAATAATTTTGATTGCTTCTCATATTGCAGTTGATATTCAATTTTTATGGTTTGCAACTGCTCCGATTCATGCAAAGGTTATTCCGTATCTTACAGATAAATCAAAGCATGTTAATTTTGGGGAGTATGAGGCCATAGGTCATGTTTTAACAGGGAATTTTCACACACTCACTATGATTTTTGTCTTTTTACCTACAGTTTTTATGATCTTGTTTACACTTTGGTATAGTGGTCATATTGTTCGTTACAGAGAAGAAATATTAAAGTGGGTACAAAAATACGAATATAAAAATCACAAGTTACAAAAATGGTTTAATAGCCAAGAAGAACAGATATACCCTGATGTGGAAATTGGACCGCATATTGAGCATAAAGAAATGGTCCGGATTAAGGGGAAAGATAGAACGTTAAATGGTATCATTATTGGTCCAATTGGTTCTGGTAAAACATCAAGTTTAATTATTCCTATGATAAATCAAGATTTACACTGGATGGTGCGTTTCATAAATAAGTTCGAAACTGCGTATAAAAAGAACGATTATGATACAGAAGAAGTAAAAGGAACATTTTTAAATGGTGTCACTGTTATTGAACCCAGTAATGATTTATGTCAAAAGGTATATAAATTAGTTCAAGCACATAAGATTCCTGCAAGCTCGGTTTACTACATTGATCCAACCAATCCTGATACCAAAAATATAAACATTCTGCGTGGACCGGTTGATAAAGTAGCAGAAGTTTTCGCAATGGTTATTCAAGGTTTGTCTGAATCTAACAATGCATTCTTTGAACAAGCGCAGCGTAACCACCTTAAGCAACATATCTACTTATTAAAACTGCATAATCCACAAAAAGATGTCACCTTCGACGATTTGATCGAGATGTATGTGCGCCCATAAGGGTAGATTTAGAATTGATTAAATAGCACTAATCTAGGTTAACTCACGAAAGACCTATTACCAATCACCTCACCTAGAAGGGAAACCTAAAGGGGAAAACAGCATGGTGATAAAGTCATAAGTTGGTCAACTACTAAGATCACGACTGAATGGCAAGGTAAAACTCATAAATAAGGATGAAGGCTACACTGCTTGAATGATAGACCAAGGGTGGTCAGCGATACGAGTAATGAAAGGTAGTTGATACATTACTAGGGAACAAGGTTATAAAGAGGATAGTTTAGGTCGTACATATAAACTATCAGTGAGTCTCTCCCTCCCAGCCACAGTAAGTGGAAAAAGGTCAAACGTCACATCCGACATTATGAAAGCTATTCTTTATCTATCTAAATGGGGATTGCCTAAGTTGGGATGCCACCGGCATACTTGCGAATTTGGCTATGAAGAATGACACCAAGTTACTAACAAGGTGTGTGACTTCTGAATACCCAATAAGGCAACGGAGCCTTCATAGTAGTCCGAGCTAGGGAAAGCCTAGTACATGGCGAAGGAAGGCAACTTATCCGGTCTAAAACAAAATTGGAAGGTGTGTGAGACACAATGAGAAATCCAAATGCAGTATTAGACAATCTGAATAAAAAAACAACTAACCCAGCTTATAAATTTGAACGTCTGTATCGAAATCTATATAACCAGGAGTTCTACTTTGCAGCATATCAAAAAATATATGCAAAAGAAGGGAACATGACTAGAGGAACAGATGGGCATACCATTGATGGTATGAGTTTGGAACGTATCGATAAAATTATTGAAAGAATTAAAAACCAAAGTTATCAACCAGCTCCATCTCGCAGAGTATATATCAATAAGGGGCAAAATAGGGGAAAGAGGCCTTTAGGGATACCCTCTATAGATGATAAATTAGTTCAAGAAATCGTAAGAAACATCCTAGAAGCTGTTTTCGAACCGACCTTTTCTAACAATTCTCATGGATTTAGACGTAATCGCAGTTGTCATACAGCACTAACACAAGCAACTAAAATCTTCAAAGGAGTTAAGTGGTGGGTAGAAGGTGATATCAAAGGCTTCTTCGACAATATTGACCATCACATTTTGATTAAACTGCTAAAAAGAAAAATTAAAGATGAAAAATTCATTAATTTAATCTGGAAATTTCTTAGAGCGGGTTATTTAGAAGATTGGAAATTCAATAATACTTATAGTGGCACTCCACAGGGAGGAATAATCAGCCCAATTCTATCAAATATTTATCTAAATGAACTTGATAAGTATATCGAAGAGTATAAAACACTATTTGATAAAGGCACACGCCGACAAAACAACATAGTATATACCCAAAAATATAAGCGACTTTGGTATTTAAAAAAGAAATTCGCAGATAGAAAAGTACTGGCTCCACACAATGAATTAACTGAGATTACAAGTGAAGTGAAAAGGCTTCAAAAAGATATACGTACAATGAGTTCAGTAGAATTAATGGATTCTAGCTTTAAGAGAATTCAATATGTACGATATGCCGACGATTTCCTAATAGGGATAATTGGTTCAAAACAGGACGCAGAAGAAGTAAAGAAAGACCTTACGGCTTTTCTAAAGAATAAACTAAATCTTGAACTATCATCAGAGAAAACACTCATTACACACGGCAAAATGAAAGCGAGATTCCTTGGATACGATGTAACTATAAGTAACCTTCAGGCTGTATACAAAGGCTCAAACAGTAGAATAGCCAAAAGGTATGCATCAAACAAGTGCGAAATTTACATGCCTAAGGAAAAATGGATTGGAAAACTTAAGGAGCTCAAAGTTCTTAAAATCGAAAAAGATAGTAGTTGGAAGTCTATTCATAGGGCCGAATTAATAAACTCCGACAATTTAGAAATTCTAAGTATATACAATAGTGAAATTAGAGGTTTATATAATTATTATAAACTAGCAAAAAATGTACACAGCCTACAGAAGTTTCGCTACATTATGAAATTCAGCATGGTAAAAACTTTTGCAAACAAATACAAACTATCAGTCAGCAAAATAATGAAAAAGTTTAATCATGAAGGCAATTTTAGAATTTCTTACACGACTAAAACTGGTCAGAAGCATAGATATTTCTATAATGAACCTTTGAAAAGAGTTTATGAAAATCCAACTACTAATAAAGAAATAGATATCGTTCCAAATACTATGATATATGCAGGACGCAATAGTCTAATCAGACGCCTTCAGGCTAGTAAATGTGAGTGGTGTCAAACTGAAAACACCGCTATCGAAATGCATCATGTTAAAAAACTCAAAGAACTAAAAGGAAAACAACTTTGGGAAAGAATCATGATAGCTCGCAACCGCAAAACACTAGCATTGTGTAAAAAGTGTCATGTTGACCTGCACGCTGGAAGGTTAGATTGAAATTCAGAGGATAAGTGGAGAGCCGTATACATGGAAACATGTACGTACGGTTCGGAGGGGAGCGTTTGAAAACCTATCACAGTAATGTGAAAAGGCGTTGGGCGCTTACCCTACGACGATGTAGAACGTGTTCACCGTATGCATAAACTATTAAAGGTACAGGTCGAAAAGTTATATGATTTTGTTCAAACCGGAGCTGCTTCACGTGACCAAAAAAACGAATATAAGATTATAAAAGGAATTGACGAGTGGTTTGGTGCGACACGTTTCTCTATAAATAGTTAATAACTATGAAATGAGAAGACTATCTAGATTAACACAGATAGTAATAACTGATTTAACGAGTGAGTGGAATGAAAGCCTTCATGTTGAGCTGAAACACTCCCAATAATACTCCTACATGCAGAGAAAGTTGATAGACTGCACTGTATGAAGCTAGGTAAAGACGCATGAAGAAAGTCTAAGTACATGACAACATGTATATGGCAATTGATAATGCGGTTGGCTATAAACTAATCATGGTGAGAATGACCAACTGGTCTGACGAAGATACGAATGTACGGGTCTAAAATTCGAATACAGTGAAAACTGTATCCCTTGTATGGGGTAAGTCAACGAAAAGTAAGAATCGAACCTATGAAATTCGTACTATGTAACAATGAACATAGAGAACTTACAGGCCTATAGTATCCACCTAAAATTAGATGTACAGCTAGTTAAATCGGAACGTGGGAAGCGAGAGACAACTATTTAAACCACTATCTTGGGGTTGGTTCATATAAGGTATAAAGCCGAAATTGATTTACTCTCGTGAAAGCAGGGGTACAGTACCGATGAAATTATGGAAACATAGTGGAGGGATAACCCCGAGTCATTAAAGAAATTAAGCAATAGTAACCAAATGAAGTTCATAAGGTCGAGTATGATGATGGGACTTTCCAAAAGGAAGGAGCAATATATCCATCGATGAACGCTACACTGAGAAACAGCGAGTACTACGGTATGCAATCCACCTTTGACACGCTATATGAGCGCAGTAAATATAACTGCACAAAAGGAATAGGATTATATGAAATTATAACATCAAAAGAAAATATACTACTCGCATACCGCAATATCAAAGCCAATACAGGCTCAAAGACAAAAGGTACAGATGGAATAACCATAGATAATTACAAAATGAAAAATGTAGAAAACTTCATAAAGGACATTAGAACAGCTTTAAATGATTATAAACCTCAAAAAGTAAGAAGGGTAGCGATACCTAAAGAAAACGGTAAAACAAGGCCTTTAGGTATTCCTACAATGAGAGACAGACTAATCCAACAAATGTTTAAACAAGTTCTCGAACCAATATGTGAAGCAAAATTCTACAATCATTCCTATGGATTTAGACCTAATCGAGCGACAAAACATGCAATAGCTAGATGTCAATCTCTTATAAATAAAGGGAATAAACATCATATAGTAGATGTAGATATAAAAGGATTCTTTGACAATGTAAATCACACCAAGCTAATAAAACAGCTATACAACATTGGAATAAAAGATAACAGGGTGCTAAGCATTATTTCAAAGATGCTTAAATCACCGATAGAAGGCGTAGGTATACCTTCAAAAGGAACACCGCAAGGTGGTATTTTATCACCACTACTATCAAACGTTGTACTGAATGATCTAGACTGGTGGATCTCGAACCAATGGGAAAACATGAATACGAAACACAAGTACACAAGCCTTCACAAATATAGAGCACTGAAGTCTACCAAGCTAAAAGAAATGTTTATCGTACGATATGCAGATGACTTTAAAATCTTTACAGATTCTCACGAATCTGCAAAGAAGATATTCCATGCAGTCAAAGAATACCTTGAAAATCACCTACAGCTTAATATATCAAGAGAAAAGTCAAAGATAACAAATATTACAAAGGGTAAATCAGAATTTCTAGGATTCAACTTAAAAGCAGTTAAAAAGAAGAATAAATTTGTTGCTAATACTCATGTTTCAAGTAAACAAATAAAAACTATTTTAGCTAAAACCAAAAAGTTAATCAAAGAAATTCAACATAAACCAACTGTAATATCTGTCAACAAATATAATCAATATATATTAGGAATTAAAAACTACTACCGAACAGCTACGCATGTAAATTATAATTTTCGCCTAATAGCCTATCGTCTATCACGAACCTTATATAATCGACTTAAAAACCATGTATTTGAAAAACCAATAAACCCTTCGGTTTTATATAAACGACTTCATAAAAACAACTATAAAACATACAAAATAATGGGAGTCTATTTATACCCAATAGCAGATATTCGAACTGAAAATGCAATGAATTTCAGTCAAAACATCTGTAATTACACCACGGAGGGAAGAAAAAATCACAAGAGAATTAAACAAAGTGTAGAACACGAAATCAATAAAATGATGTTCACACAAAGAAATGACAACTTGGAGTACGAGGATAATCGAATCTCTAGGTACTCTATGCAGTTAGGGAAATGCTCAATTTTAGGAACATTCCTAGAAGCTGAAGAGGTACATTGTCATCATGTAACCCCCAGAAAATTAGGAGGAAAAGATGATTTTAAAAACCTTGTGATTGTTCATAAATTAGTTCATACACTTATACATGCTACAAAGAAAGAGACGATTGTTAAATATAAAAACTTACTTCAATTGGATGGAAAACAATTGAGAAAACTCAATATGTTTCGTCAGAAATGTAATTTGGATATTATTGATTAGTTAATTTAATGATGGAACGCCGTATGCGGTGAAAATCGCACGTACGGTGTGGAGCAGGGGAAAAGGTGGAGATTGCCTCAAAACCTTACCTATTGCTATATAATACTATTCGTGAAAAGATGGATTTTCAAGGGGAACCAGCAGTTTATAAATCAGGAAAATACCGCGGACAACCGATGCATTATGACAGAGAAGAAGAATATGTAAAAGGTTTACGCAACATCTTAAAAGATTTAGCTTCAAACGTTTTAATACGTCGTGTTTTGTTTGGAAAATCTGATTTTGATTTCGATACACATTTGGAACAAGGTGGTATTTTACTTGTGAATACTGCGAAAGGGGAATTAGCAGACCTTTCAAACGTATTAGGAAAATTTGTATTGCTGAGTATGCAGAATGCGGTATTCCGTAGGGAACCAAACGTCTCGCCTTACCATCACATTATTGTGGATGAGTTCCCGGATTATGGTACGCCAAGTTCTCCTATAAACGTAGCGGCGTGAAATGGAGGGGCTGACTCTTACACAGCCTAACTATTTGTTCGAATTTTATGGGTGAAACTCCCATTCTAGGATAATAGCTCATTAATCCTAGCCATGATACCCCTACATGCGCTAACTTACACACGAGTTAGGGTCTGAAGTTAGGTAAGGTCGTAACCTGATGGCACAACTCACTAATGCCTATATGGTGCGGTGGTCTTTAAAAACATTCCAATGGTGACGAAAGGAATCCATGTTTTGAAGCGTCGTGAGGGAATCCCTTCTTAACGTGAGCAATCGGAAGGAATAACGGGAACAAGGAGAGGCTCGAAGTTCTAATCCTTGCACATAATCGGTTTCGTAATTACCGATTATGCTGAACCAGTATGTTAGAGCTACTCAAGACTGGTGAGTACCGTCGGCGTAAAGTGGGCACCTAAAGGAATGTAAAAATAAGGGATAGAACAAATGGAACTTGGGAAGCTTGCATTGCCATAGGGAGTGTGATCCTGCTTGAAACAATGCAAGTGGCAGCGGTCTCGTAGTAGTGAGGAAGCGGAGTAATGTCCGTGGAGCGAAGGGGACCAGTCGATTCAGAATAACAATGGATATTTCAAATGTCTATATGAACCTCTTCTAGAGTGGGAATTAAACAGCACATCGTTACAATCGCTTGAATAATGGGGAGACGTAATGAGGATTAAAGGACATTTGATAGATAATGAAGCACAGCTCCAAGATAAGTTAGACCTAATATACAAAAAGGCCAAAGAAGATAACTCTTCTTTTCATGGCATGATAGAACTAATGAAAAACAAGCAGACTATTAAAACGGCAATTCACAACATTAAAAGCAATCGTGGGAGTAAAACGGTCGGAATTGACAAGAAAGACGTGAACTACTACCTGCAAATGGAAACGGAACAGCTTATCAAACTCATTTGGGAACACATAGACAACTACAAACCTAAACCCGTTCGAAGGTATTATATTGACAAGGGCAATGGTAAAAAGCGTCCTTTAGGGATCCCAGCCATGATAGATAGGATAATCCAAGAAACAGCAAGAATGGTGTTAGAACCCATAGCGGAGGCGAAGTTTTTCAACCATAGTTACGGTTTTCGTCCCTATCGTTCATGTCACTATGCAATAGGCAGAATCTTGAATACCATTTCTAGGTCAAAAACATACGTAGCCATCGAAGGTGACATCAAAAGTTTCTTTGACCATATTAACCATAATAAACTTGTTGAAATAATGTGGAATATGGGCATAAAGGATAAGAGATTCCTAACCATTATTAAGAAAATGTTAAAAGCAGGTGTACTAGAAGATAATCAACTTTTCCCTACGGAGTTGGGAACTCCACAAGGTGGAATTATATCTCCCCTGCTAGCTAACATATACTTAAATAACTTTGACTGGATGATAGCTAAAGAGTTCGAAGAACACTACGCGCGTTATACTGTTAAACACGCTTTCAGTACAGGACTTAGAAAAGTAGTTAGAAAACATAAGAAATGTTTTCTTGTTAGATACGCTGACGACTGGATAATTCTATGCGAGGATAAAGTACAGGCAAGAACACTCTTGACTAAAATCAATAAGTATTACAAACATATACTCAAATTAGAATTATCAAAGGAGAAAACATTTATTACCGATATGAGAGAGAAGCCAGCCCAATTCCTAGGATTCGACATCAGAGCTGAAAAGATGAGACTGAAAAACCGTATTGCAGGAAAAGCTATACCGAACAAAAAGAAATTAAACTCTAAAATGAGAGAAATCCTTCGAGATACCTACAATGTTCGGAAAACAACCAGCTCTCACGATGTTGCCGCCCAAATAGAACTTATTAACACCAAAATTATTGGTATTAGTAATTATTTCCGTATAGGAAATTCTGCTAGAATTTTCGTTAGATGCGATGACAAAATACGCTATACATTCTACAAGTCTATTAAGAACAAACATGGTGGAGGAGTATTCGAAAAAATGCTTACTCCAGCTGAAAATCTTGATAATCGTAAAGATAGGCATAAAGGGCATAAAACCAAAGTACCCTTCGTTGAAGTTGATGGAGTTAAGATAGGATTAACCAAAATGAGTTTTACACCTAGTACTAAAGCACTCCTATACAATTATGATACGACCCCCTATACACAGATAGGAAGGACAATTTATTCGAGAAGACATGGTAAGGTCGATAAGAAAATGAGACCAACCATTTATTCGAACGACCAAATCAACCAAATGGTCTTGTATCAGATGCTTAGACAAACTAAAAATAAACGACTCTATAACTTTGAATATATACTTAATCGCGATTATGCATATAATCGTGACAAAGGAAAGTGCCGAATATGTAAGACAGGGTTGATTCCAACTAACATACATTGCCATCATGTTAATAATCGACTACCTTTAGAGAAAATCAACAAACTCAGCAATCTTGCCACCCTGTGCATAAGATGCCATAAGCTTATACATCAAAAGGACTTAGAAGACAGTATCTTATACAAACTACCGAAACTAAAGAAATACCGTGAGCTGCTACACATTTGAAATATATCTCATTGTTCACCTTATCTTAATCGCGAGGCAAAGAATAAGGATGATACTAACTAAATTTGTTAGGGGTTATCAATCTGAACCGATGGAACGCCGTGTGCGGTGAAAGTCGCACGCACGGTGTGGGGCGGGGGAAAAAGTAGAGATAACTTCAAAGCTTTACCTATCGCGACCCGTAAGGGTTAGTAGCTACCCCAGCCCTCTCGGGCTAGGATGCTACACATTTGTTCGGCCGTTTAAAGAATTCCCTGCTCAATCTCGTAAATATAAAGTAATTCTAACAATTGCTAGCCAAACACTATCTCAATTAGCTCTCGACTTCACAGAGCAATACATGTTTACCTTACTAGGCTCATTCCGTAATAAAATGATATTTGGAGATGTAACACCATATGATGCAAAAATCTTTTCAGATATGTTTGGTGAAAAAGAAGAATTTAAAGAGGCAGAATCTGAACAAGGTATTTCACCTATGCAAGACAATCCTGTTAGTCGATTAGGATCAACCTATCAGAAAGCAAAAGAAGTTGTTATGTCACCAGGAGATATTATGGGACAAGGTGCATTCATCTGTGCAGCTCGTATTGTACAAGATAATCATGTGCAACCTGTCCAACAAATTACGAGTAACTTTGTACCTAAAGAAGAATTCGCGCATGCACTAATACAGGTAGAGGAGCGAACAGGCCAATATTGGGAAAATGAACGTCTTCGTCTTATTAATGAATCTATTGCAAAAGCAAATCCTATGAAGCATGTAGACGCAGAGAACATGAAGAAATTACAACCTTTGCCGCCTATACAAGAGGATGAGATCAAACAGAATAGCTCTATAGAAATAAACGAAGAACAACAACACATTGTATCATTGGATGATTATAAGGAACACAAGTCCCAAGATGAAATTCTATCTAATGATCCTGCAACTATGAACCACCAGATAGATATTGATGATGGGGCTGAAAATAAGTTGTATGAAGAAATTAAGGAATTTATTATTGAATCACAACAAATCTCACCTTCTCATCTGCAAAGAAAATTCAGGATTGGCTATATGAAGGCTATGCAATATATTGAGAAGTTAGAACAAAATCTAGTTGTAAGTTCTTACACAGGCGATGGTCCTCGTAAAGTTTTAATTTCAAATCATAATAGTCAGCCCGAATTAGCAAAAGGTCCCACTGTTAATGCTACTCATTCATTAGATAAAAATTCAGAGAATACTATCTCACAAGGGGTAGCGATTCCAATCGAAGACAGCGTGGCTGCGGAAAAGAAGAAAAACAAATTTAAAGATATTTTATGTAATGATGGAGCAGACTTTGTGAAACAACCAGGAGATAGCGAAATACCGGTAGTAGAAGAAATGCCAATAGAACGTGTGAGTCATGATATAAAAAATGCAGTAGCGGAAGAAATTATTGAGGAAAGTATAGATATAGAATTACCTCATATGGAAGATTGCCATGATATAAATATGGAGGTAGCAGAACTGAACAAAGAATTATCTATTACTATGCTAGAGCAAGACTGGAATAAGGATTCCATCATTCATTCCGGGATTCCCAATGATCTTGAACCACTACTAGAAGAATTCCCATCTGATGGACTTCCCGTTCCAATTATAGAGACTGCGGAAACAAATATAGAATCTACTTCAATTTCAGCTACAGCAACAGAGTCAGACGAAACACATGTAGAAATCAATACGATTCCAATTACTGAAACGCTTAATTATACAGAAGAAAATAAACTTGATGAAGATGTAGCAAGAGTTTACGAATCTATTAGTATTACAGTTCATGAAAACTTAGAAAAAAATAAGGAAGACCATTCGAGAAATGATGAAAAGCAACCTGAACATAAGCGTATGAGTTACAAAGAACGCCAAGAGCGCTTAAAATCCCAGCAAAAAAATAAAAATAATACTACGCAGCCAACGCTTAATAAAATTGAGAAACCAAAGCAAAAAACATCAAACGCAATGAGTAAAGAATTGAATAATTTCTTTGATTAATAGTTTTTAAACCTCAAATTAAATCTAGTGGAACTACATTCTAGATTTTGATTTGAGGTTGGTAAATATACAAAAAGTAGCAGAATACGGTTAGAAAAACTATTCTAGATTTTCTTATAAGAGATAACTGCATACTTTAAATTTAAAAAGGCATAGTTTCAAATATGAGACTATGTTTTTTTATTGAGAATTCTAATTATATATTTTAAAATCACTACATATAAATTTTTTTATAATTCCTTAAATAAATTGAATCGGGTGAACATAAGTGATGAAAAATGAATATATAAAAGTGATGGCAATAGAACAGATGTATCTATCAGCAATGTGCTTAATACTAGTGGGAAATGAAAAGAGTAAATTCTCGACTGAACAATCATTAGAAATAACTGAAATAATGGAGGTTTCTAGTAATGAATTTTCATCTATTGTAAAGCTTTTTCAAAAAAATGAGCAGCGTATTACAAAAGAATTAGAACAAGGGCCAGCCAATTTTAGTGCGGTAAAGGAAAAGGAATTCGAAATAGAAACATCCGCTGCCTCAACACTTGTATTATTATTAAGCAGACTAGAGGAAACCTTAGCAAGTTTGTTTGATGTACTCACTAAGTTTGATTCTAATCTCCCCAAAGAATTAGACCTGTCTAATTCTTGCATGAATGAGTACCTTAATTTCTTTGAGAAATATATAGATAATAGAGAAAAAAATTTCATTATCGGAACAAGGAATCACCAGTTACTTACTTTTTGGCAGAGATTAAGAGATAATATTGTACATAGAAATAATAAGTATGATAGAGATATCTTACAACTTGGTAGAAAACTAAAAATAAGCATTTCCTATGATCTAATAAAAAATAAGTTCAAAATTCAAATGAGAGATGTAATATTATTGGCTGAACTTTGTGCTTTGATTTTAGAGAAATGTATTATTAATGGATTATGTAGATATTTTGGCATTGATGAATGGGCAGTTAAAAATCTTAGAATGCGTAGTGAAAACGCACGTGTAAATCGAGAATTACAATTATCGCATTTTTAATTAATGCACATTAAGGATGGGGTTGCTATGACTGCTATAATTAGAATCCCCAAAATCCACTTGTAATCAATCTAAAATTATTCTTGCATTTGAGTAAAAATACCATTATATTTATATTAACAACTATATAAATAAATCATATTTTACGTGAAGGACACACCTTACGTACCATCCCAACGGTACAGGTGTGTCCTTTTTTACGTTCTAGGAGGAAAAATGTAATGGCAGAAGACAAAACAAACACTCAAACTGTAGAAGAACTTGGAATGGTTTTTGAATCAGAGAATCCACACGGTGACACACTGTTAGAATCAAATTTTAATCACTTCGAGCGAGTACGTGAACATGAATTAGAAGAATTGGCCCGCATGAAACGTGAACGCACTGTAGGGAAAGGTTTAATTACAGTCGTATCTGAAAAACTATTCCCGACTAAAAACGGAAAGTCTGAGCGTATACAAGTGCTTACAATGCAGATTGGTACTCATACAACAGCATATTGTCCAATTACAGAGGCAGGTATAAACGTTCCTAAAAACCCTCAATGGTTAGTGGGTAGAACAAAGCCTGTTATTATTGAACACTTCCAAAAAACAGAAGAAGGGAACTTTGCCGTTGTATCTATCACGGCAGGGGAGTTAGCACTTCAAAAAAGATTATATGAAGAAGTAACAGCGCAAGAAGGAAATAAGGTATACACAGGAACCGTATCAGGTCATATCCCATCTGCACAAACTGTCTTAGTTGAAATTCATGGCGTAACAGTTGGGGTAAGGTACTCACACTGGTCTTATTCATTCGTTCGTCCGGAGGATATCGTCATTGGTGATGTAGTAGAACTTATCATCGATAAAGTAGTGGAAAAAGATGGCCGTTATGAATTTAGAGGAAATAAAAAGAAACTAGAAACAGATCCAATTGAAAAACTGTTAGAACTAAAGAAACGCCGTGATCGCTTTGTAGGTAAAATAGTAGGGGTAGATGCTATTGCTGGGATCTTCGTAGAGGTTGCACCAGGTATTCAGTTTAAAGGACTTAAGAGCCGTAATCTTGCCAATCCAACTATAGAAGATGCAAAAAATCAAACGATTGTTACATGTGAGCTGCTTAATATCGACGCCAAAAATAGAAAAGGAACAGTGCGTATCCTAAATTATCCGCAGGGACAAAGTAAAAAATCTAATTCGTCAATTTTCCAATTTTAATGGATGACTATGTGTACAATAGAGAAACAATTGTCTACTTATGTCCCTTCTATTCCTCATTTATCAAGTGAGGATGTACAGGGACTTCAAATATATCGAATACATGAACTGGATAAATCGTATGTATTCCATTCTTTTGACGAATTGGTTAAGTTTAAGCAGCGTTTAACAGAAGAACAGTATGCCATACTTGCTTTCATTGGTGTTCATACATCCGTTCGATTTAATCATTTATTATATTTATTCAAGGATAGATATTCACGTAAGAAAATAAATGATGCACTTCAAGGATTACTTTACTATCGTCTAATTGAAAAATGGCAAGTTGAGAATTTTGATATGGAGATCTTTGAAGAAACATATACGTTATCCGATAATGGTTATAAGCTATTAAAATACTGGCAAGGAAATATGTTTTTCTTTGCTCCAGAGCGAATTGATAATCACGGTAAATATGTTCACCTACGTTATTGGCATGATATAGATCTGCTTTGCCATCTACGCTATGCTCCATCCTTTTTAGGGCATATTATGCATCCATCCATTAGTAAAGGGGTTTTTACCCCTCCTTTAAGTTTTTCAGTGCAAGTGGGAGTAAATCAAGAGTTTAATTTTGTTGTCTACTCCACCCTATTAACAGATAAAAAGGATCGCTTGAAAAAGATTATTGCTAGATGGAAAGATTTCGTAGAGTCAGGTAAAGATATTATCATGAGGGGGTTGGGGAATAACCCTACAATTTTAGTTGTTTATGTTTCTACTATTCAGCAAGCACAGCGTATTAATAAAGAACTGTTATTAGATTTAATTCCTGGTAGAGTTTTATTATGTATAGGGGAGACCTTACATGTACAAGGATTACAACATGCATTCTATCAGCCTCTTGCAGAAGGGGAGATTAAGCAATTAAATACAAAGTTATTTACAACAAACTAAGCCATCCTTATAAGCACTTAAGGTTGGCTTTTTTACCTTTATTCAGGGAGATATTAGAAATCTCAGGGTGCATAATTCAAATAATTTTAATGGCATTTATAATCAAAAAGATTTTCTTTAAGTATCTTTTTTGTAGATTTAAAAGGAATGAAATACTCAAAAATAATATGCTAAAGTTAATTATCCTATATCTGCCCCTATACAAATTAAGGATTTTACGAAATAATATTCTTTGACACCTTTATACAAAATAACAATATATACAAATATAACCATTTGTGTGAAGGAATATATTTGAAAGGGGTAAAGCATTGCTACGTATACAACGAGGGTACATGTATGATCCAGATGATAATGAGGTCATTGTGAACGAAATTTTCTACAACGCTGCATCCGAACAAAAGTTAGGAAGCAAAATGAGTGTGTTTGCTGCAGAAAAACTACCTACTTCTATTTTTAAAAATGTTCAAGAAAGTGAAAGTATGTCCTATATGGAAAGTATGGAAGTAGACGAACAAACCATTCCAGAAATACTTTGTTATTTAGACCAGAAGCAAAAGCCAGAAAAACTTTATTTTGAATTGCAGTACATGAAGTAACGCCAAGAACTGAAAATAAGAAGGGAGTTATAAACGTAGAAACAGAGGTATTATTATATGGTACATAAAACCACTACATATAATTTTCCTTCTTATTTTTGTTTGCTTAAAAACAATTGAATATGATATAAAAATAGATTAATATATAACTATATTTATTGTTTAATTGATTCCGTTTATTCCCACACCTTTTTTGTGTTGTGGTTGAGTTGTAGAAGCAAGTTGCGTCTTGTTTCATTTATGAAAGGGCTTCTTTGAGCCGATTAGTGTATATATAGCTTATTTTGCTATGCACATTTTTAATCGACTTGAAGAAGCCCTTTTTGTGTTGTCTTCAAGTTTGGAGTTATTGTATAGCCAGCACTTTAGGCAATTATTTTATTACTTAGGGGGAAACATCATGAAAAAATCACAAAGAAAATTGCAAAATGATGCTCATTTACATGACATTATTGAAGAAATTAAAGAACTAGCTAACCCTTTATGGATCAGTTCTGTATCAATGCTGCAAGCGCACAATAAAAACTTCAATACGAAAGCTACGACATTTAAAGATATTACTATTTCTGATTTAAGGGACTTGAAAGTAAGCTTAAGTCTCATTTACGCAGCAAGGAATATCAGTCATACAAGTATAGAAGTGTTGAATCAGCGCTTATCCATTCAATCGGGAAAGAATATTACTTCCTATGAGGATTGGCTGCTTCATGAAAATAGAGGGATTATTTGTGAAATGATTGATGAATTTCGAAAGAAAGAGAGGATTCACCCAGATTCGAAATACCAATTAATGTAGGGGGATTATTATGACGAATATGGAAAGTTTACAAGCCGAATTTCCATTTGAACAATTAGGTTGGAAGATTACACATACATTCGAAAGCAACGGGCGTTTTTTCGCGTATGTAGCTCCATTTGTTGACGCACGCGCCATTCAGGACCGATTTGATGAAGTCTTTGGTATTGATAAATGGCAAGTGTCTTATGAAAAATGGGGTGAGAAAGCAACGAAATGTACCATTTCAGTGTTTTTGAATGAACGTTGGATATCAAAAGAGGATGGCAGTGAAGAATCTGATTACAATGCTGTAAAAGGTGGATTTTCCAATAGCTTAAAAAGGGCAGCAGTCCTTTGGGGCGTGGGAAGATATTTATATAATATAAAACCACATAAAGTAGAGCTTACTACACATAGTAAGGGTAAAAATGATATCTATGTTTCTTATCAAAAGAAAGGGTATTATTTCACACCACCTACCATGTTACAGCAAAAGAATAAACAAGGTTGTTCACAGAAAGAACCATCAAATGCCCAACCAAGTCTAGGGTTATTAATTCGAGACATGCAACAGCTAGTTAAACCGTTAGGAATTACATCTAGGGATGTTTTGCTTGCCTATAATCACAATCATAATGCACAGGCTAGAACATTCGAAGATACAACGACTGGTGGATTAGAGGATATTATAACTCGTTTGCAGTGGATTCATGAGGCCATAAATATTAGCCATGGGAATGAAAAACAGCTTAGCCGCTGGTTATCTACCTATATATCCGGCGATATTACGTCCTTTAGAGAGTGGTTACTTCATGATCATACAGAAGCCATTCACCAACTCATAGAACAGTTAAAAAAACAACAAAGCGCGTAAAGCTTTGTTTTATAGCAGGAAGACGAATGAACAGGATATGAGGTCTGTTCTTTTTTTATTACTTTTTTGGAGGGATTTACTATGAATTTTAAAATTAACCGTACTTTATTTATTGAAAAATTAGAGAAAGCTAGCGCTACTGTAGACATTAAAAGCCCAATGCCAGCATTACAAGGTGTTTTATTAGAGTGTAATTCAAAAGGAATGATTCTAATGGGTTCAGACGGTACAGAGACGGTAACATTAGTGACACGCTTTAACGTAAACAGTGGGGATTGTACTGAACCGGGGAAGGTGCTTTTTGCGGCCGCTCCGGTTCTTAAAACGATTAAGAAATTCAAAAGTGAATTCATCGGTTTAGAGCATACAAACAATGAGCTGAAAATCGTAGAAAATACGAAGAAACAATTTAGCTTTTGTACCATGGATCATGAAGAATATCCTGAAATTAAAATCGAATCAGGAGAAGACTGGATAACGATGACACAAGAGCAATTTGCAAAAATTGCTAGTAGAACCTTACATGCTATTGCAGTATCAGATACACGAAAGATTTTAACGGGTTTAAATTTAAAATCCATGGAAGGTGAGCTATCATGTACTGCTACTGATTCGTATCGTTTAGCGAGGTTACGTTTTGAACGTACGCATATTCCTGCTGCTAAAGATGGTGAAGTCATCTTACCAAGTAAATCCCTTAAAACGGCGTTAAAACTATTTAATAGAGAATCTAAATTAGAAATGAAATTGATTAGTGACACGCAACTTCTTATAAGAGGGGAGAGCATTATCTATCAATCTCGATTATTAGCCGGAATATATCCTGATACATCAAGGATGATACCCGATTACTCAGATATCTATGTAACTGTAGAACGTAGCGAGTTACAAAATACATTAGAACAGCTGTCGGCATTCTCGACATTAGTAATGTTTACTTCAGAAGGAACAAAATCTTTAAGAATTGAACCAAAAAACTCACAAGTAGGAACTGCGAGTGTGGAAATTCCATGCGATCAAGAAGAGACATTTACGTTTGCTTGTAATGTGGAATATCTGCTACAAGCACTACAGACAATACCGTCTGAAGCAATCACGATAAAAATAATTAATAACCAGAGACCTATTGTGATAGTGGGAGCAGATGACAAAACTAACTCTAATCTGCAGTTAATTCTACCGGTTCGTGTGTAAGGGGGCATCCAAATGAGTATGAATCACAGTGACTTCTTTGACTTATTACAGTCAAAAGAAGTCCTTCTTAATAATCAAGAACTTCGTCAATCCTTTGAATCGATTATAAATGGATTTATTGCGAATGAAATGCCTGATTTAGAAAACATACCATTAGAACATATAGATGAATTTGAAAAGCAATTTGAGCAGCTACGACATTATGTCACGTTTTATAGTGGTAATTCATTTCGTATAAATGGTCCAGATTGTGAATTAAAAGAAATGCTACATTTACATCTTTTCACTGAACAACTAGAAGATGTAGAAAAGCAGGGGCTAGAAGATGAAATATTTATTTAATCAAGGAAATGAGATGAAAGTATACATTCGGATACTACGCATACAAAAATTAATTCGCAAATATAACATCCCATTCTTAATCAATATCAATGATTTTCACAGGGACAAGTTGCATATCACAAGTGAACTATTATTCGAATCGCTTGCGCGTTTTAATGAGCAAACACGTATATTTTGTCACTTTGCCTTTGGAACTGAAGAAGACCTGTTAGATGGGACGTTATTTAGCTCAGAAGACATGTATTCGAATTTCGCTTCGGATATTAGTTCTATGGCTGCGGAAGGATGTTACTTCGATACAGCTGGTTACTATTTATGTATAGGCTCGGAACATATAACACAATCTGATTTTCAATTCGTGTTACATGAATTTTCTTTTAACACCTATCAAAGTGAAGCGTATCCCAGCCATATTTTGATTGAATTTCTAGAGGATGGTTATGAACAGTACTCATTTGATGAATGGGTACTTTCTTATTATGAAATTATAATCCGTCTTGCGGCAATGATTCGAGAAAAGACGAAGGGGAACCAGGTATGAAATTATTATTTACATACAATCACCAGAAAGTAAGAAAGTATCTACTTTCGTTAAAAATACAAAAGGATGCTCACTTACTGCATGACTTACTTGCAGATAAGAAACATGAAGAAGAAATCTACATATTAGATTGTTTAGAGCACTCAAGAGAAATAGACTTCAGCAAGATTTCAGAACAATCCATTCAACAAGTAATGGCTGCCGTTTCTTATTTAGAGGAAGACTCCAATTTCCCAATTGATTTAATTGATTCGAAAACTTTACTTGAAATAATTATGCTTGCGGAAAACTCTTTAGATACTGATCTTTCCTGCTTCTATACATCGCAATTGTATCTTATGGAGTTATTTATGCGTATGTATAGATTAGGAATTCCCGTATCAGCTTATTTCCCGACGTATTTAGAACAAGATAATTTCGAAGAATACGATTGTGAGGATTCATTTAAAAGCTGGGGTGATGACTTAATTCAAGATATGAAATTACATCACGAAGAGGTAGATAGCGACGATAAAGATACTCTAATCAAATATTCGAATCTATTTCATATATCCATGGATGAATTAAACAACATTGTTGATAATGCATGGAGTCCAATTGGTGAGATATTTTCCAATATAAATATAAAGGATCAAAGTTTCTTTCGTTCAATCCAAAATCAGTTTGATATACGTATGCTTTACCAAGCTGAAGAGGAAAAAATCTATCTTTTCTATGATGATGACACATACTTTCCAGCAATCAAACGAATTGAAATGTTACTTTGTATCTTTGAAGAGATACAGATGGTTAGTAAGAGGAATGTATAAATTAACAAACCTTTAGAGGTGATATTATAATGCGAAAATTATTTAGTTCTGAAACGCATATATCAGTTCCATACTACTTGCTATGGATGAAGTTAAATAAAACTTATAGCATTGTAAATCTGGAATGTAAATGTCAAGATAAACATGTACATTTTCGCTTGTTTAAGCATGTACAAAATCAATCATTTTCTTTGCTAAAATGATCTTTAATTCGATAGGATTGTCCTACAATACTGACCACCGTGGCATGATGTAAGACACGATCTAGTATGGCATTGGCGAGTTTAGGGTCCTGGAATACTTCGTCCCAAGACTTGAAGTTGATATTGGTCGTTAGGATGGTACTACGCTTTTCATAACGCATATCGATTAATTGAAAGAATAATTTTGCATCCTCCGGATCAATAGGCAAGTACCCAATTTCATCAATAATAAGTAATTTGTATTTTGTATAGTGCTTTAAACGAGATTCTAGGCGATTCTCAATCTTGGCACGTTTTAAATTTTGAAGTAAATCATGACATTTAATAAAATAAGTACTTGTTCGCTTTTTAGCTGCTGCTATACCAATAGACGTGGCCAAATGGGTCTTACCAACACCACTAGGTCCTAAAAATACTATGTTTTCTTGTTGCTCTAAGAAACGTAGAGAAATAAAATCTAAGATTTGTTGTTTATTAATACTCGGCTGGAATTCGAAATCAAACTCATCAACCTCCTTTCTATGAGGAAATGCGCCCATTTTCACCATAGAATGAATCATATTTTGTTCTCGTACATCAATCTCATAGTTTGTCAGTTTAACAAGTGTCTCTACGAAGGATAATTCATTATTAATGCTAAAATCGACTACGTCACCTAAATGTTGTGCCATTTGTTTTAATTTTAAATACTCTAGGTTTGTTGTTAATTGTTGATAGCTATTCTTCATTTCTATATACCTCACCAATTACTGATAAATTTTGTTTCGCCAAATTGTCAATGTTCGGATATTTAGGTAGTGACTTAGCCAATGCTTTTTTATAATGTTCTTCTTTATAATTGAGCTTAGATTGGCTGATTTTATGTTGTACAATTAACTTCATGTTATGATAAACATATATTTGATTATCATATACTTGTAAACCGACGGTTTTACCTTGATATTCAGCTGGAACTGAGTATTGATTCGATTTGTAAGATATCATGCCTGATGTATTAACTTTTACAAGTTTATGCTTAATCATATAGGAATCTCTTATCGCGCTCTTCGGGAGTGGTTGTAGGAGATTCTTTTCCTGTTTTAGGGCAAACACTGGAATCTTACCAGTCCCTTGATGAAATGTTTGATTAATTCTTGCACATAATTTTTGCACAAATTCATGTAATTCTTCAAAAGTGAATCTTCCTTGATAAGCATGAATTTCGTCTAGAAGTTTCATTGGCGCTTCTACTTTCCCTTTGGTATTTGGTCGCCCTGCGATACAAGGTTGTACCTTAAATCCAAAATCTTGAGCGAATTGGGCAAACTTATTGTTAATCGTTCCTGTAAAGTGTTCTGTTCGAGCTTCATCCATTACCGTCTTCATATTATCCGTGACAATTACCTTCGGTACACCACCAAACATTTCAAATGCCTCTGTCATAAATGACATTAAAACACTTTGTGATTTTGAAATATTCAAATGAAAAACTTTAAATCTCGAGTAGGACAATAAAAGTACAGCTACATTCACATATACGATTTCGCCACTTTTGGTTTCAAATCGTATGCTTTCTTTCCAATCTAATTGAGCTTGTTCTCCTGGAGGTGTCTCATAACGGACACCCACTGAATGACCTGATAAAATACGCTTCCCCTCATCAAAATATGTTCTAAATTCAGGCTTTCTATTAATATAAGCACGAAATGCAGACTGTGAACATTTTAAACCGTGATTGTCTGTTAGATACTGCCATAACACTCGTTTGTAGTAGAAGATTTGTTTAGAATCACTAGATAAAAGAGCTGCAATCACTTCATAATATGTATCGATTTTCGATGTTTTATTTTTTGTCCCTTTTGGTGTAAAACCATTCAAATACTTATCTATGGTACGCCGATCCACATTCAATTCTCTGGCTAATTGACTTTTATTTATCTTCATTTTTAAGTTCCCCATTAGTTTTTTAAAATTTGGTAAGTCTGAAAGACTTTTAACCTCAAATTCTGTTTGAATATCTAGCTTAATATACATACTAACCACCTCAGAGTCAGTATGGAGAATCCAATTGAAAATGTACATATTTATTCAAGCGTTAATGTACATATTTAAGTTAGCATTTATAATCTGGAACACATTAAACAAAAATACCAAGAGGAAATATATATATTAGAAAGCCTTTCAAAAGATATAGAGATAGATTTCAGCAAAATCTCTCATGAGGCAATCGGTAAGATCCTAACTTGTGTGGACTTTTTAGATACGAATCAAACATTAAGTTGGAGGGACATAGAATCCACGGATACGATTGTTATCTTCTTACTTTCCATGAACCTATTACATATAAATCTATCTTGCTTTTACCCGTGTCAATTTCATTACTTACATTACTTTAAAAGGATGCATTCGCTTTCGAGTAATGTAACACAGTATTCTCCCGTGTACTTGGATCAAGAGAATATTTATGAATTAGACCATGAAGAAGAATTTGTGGAATTGGGAACGGACATGATCGAAGAGATGGGCTTAGAAGTCTTTCCTATTGAAGAAGAAGAGTATGAAACGCTCTCTACACTATTCGACATACCATTAAATGAAATAAAGAAAGTAGCAGAGGAAACATGGGGTGCTATAGCTGAAACAATAGATGGCATATCACCGAATCATAAAGAAAAAATATCTAAATTACTAGATTGTTATCCGGTGCAGTATTCTTACCAAATTGATGAAGAATCTCTTTATCTCTATTATGGCGAGGAACCTTTATACGGACCATATAAATTTGAGATGTTACTAGATTTATTGGAAACAATCTTTAAGCAGGGGGAAACAACACATGAAGACAGTAGCAATATTTGATGCTTTAGAGCCAAAAGGAATTGTAACCATCCAGCAATTTAACAACGAATTATCGCGTGGAGAAACTGCCGTTACTTTTAAAGATTTTTATTTAGCTTTAAAAGAAGTGATGGAGCAAGGTACACAAGATAATACACATTACTCTAGTGGCGTACTCCCAAAAGGTTGTATAAAACACGAGGTGTTATCTAAGAGTGGTGATAAACAAGCTGTTTGGATTGAAGTACCAAAGGCTCAGTGGGATATTCATTTTTTTGAACGGCCGTTTCAACAAGTAGGCTTTCCACGTCTATTATTTCGTTATACGGTGTATCAAAAACGAGTTACGAATATCTCTGTCTTTGCTGTAAAAGAAGATATGGAGTTAGAAGAAGGAATGAAATTATATCAATTTCCTTACTCTAATGTTCATGCTAGTGGATCTGTATGTACGGGTAGAGTTGTAATACCTGAATTCCGGACTTTAAAAGATCTAGAAACATTTCACGTTCTATTCTTTGCAAGTTCATTCAACCATGACCTTACATATACTCATACGGAACCAGTAGGAGAGTTATTTAAACGATTTGAAAACCAAAGGTTTGATGATTCTATTCTAATAGAATCGGAAATTACTTTTTAATAAATAGCAGGATTATATATAAGCAAACATACTAGGAGGATTTTTAATATGAATAACTTATTCGATTTTTTTGATATGGAAAAACAAATAGAGGAAACAACAGTACCAGTGAAAAAAGCTGCTTCAGAGCAAGCCACTGCTAAAAAAGTAGAGAAAAAGGAAAAAGCAAAAGATAAGACAAAGAATAGTAAGAAAGCTAAGGCTGCAAAAGCTACAGATTGTCTAGATAAAATCAATACAACAACGGTTGTTCGTCACGTGGTATTTGGAGATATATCGTTAGTAGATTGGTTTACAGAGGAAGAAATTACACATGGAATCGCTGTTCAAAATGGAGATTCTACAGATGTAAGGAAAATAGAAGCAGAGGACATTCGCGTAAAATTAGAGCAACGTTATCCCTCATTTGTTAAAGGCTTAACTGTCATTAAATTTGATGAGGATACAAATGCACTACTTCCGATTTTAACTGTCGGCGCAAAAGGAGCAAGTACTGTAGAGGGACAATCCATTTCAGATTGTCCTTTTTCTTTTTTAAGTACTTGGCGTGATCACTTTTTACCTGGGGATTTCATTCCGAGGACCCTATTAATGGACTTTATTATTATTGCACAGGCCATTTCTCGTAAATGTGATTGCGAATTGCATGCTGATATCTATTTCAATAAAGAGCGTGGTTATTTTATGGACTTTCCACGACAGCAGGTAGCAACTGAAATTGTAATCCCAGAAACGAATATAGAGATGCAGTCTATCGCTATGAAGGTTATGGAGATACACAGTCATCATTGTTTCTCTGCTGAACCAAGTGATTTAGATGATCAAAGTGAACGGGCTCCTATTCTTTATGCAATTATCGGCAGAATAGAAGCTGTTTTCCCTGAACTGCGTGTACGCACTTGTCTAGATGGGGAATTTTATTCTATTAACCCTAACTTTATATTTGCAGGAGAATATGCAGCGAAAGGGATAAGCCAAAATTACGATTTAAGTAGGATTACACTTTTAAAATAAATATACAAGGGGGCGTAAAAGAGACATATTTTAATGTCTCTTTCTTTATTATGACAACATTAAAAACAATTCACATTTCAATGTTTACAAAGATAAAAAATTACATGTTAGTTCTTAAACAAAATGAACGTGTTTTAGAGGAACCAATTCATGATTATAAACTATTTCAATTTATGTGCCAGTTAGAGATGAATAACATACATAAAGTATTAGAAGGACACGGAAAAGATACCCATATTGATATAAACATGCATCAAGAATATATAGATACGCTTGTTGTGCAGTTGAATTTACTTCAATATGTTTTAGACATTGTACAAGAGGAAGGAGTCGTCCATGCTGCATCGATACTATTGAAGCATTCATTTGACTTGTATACCGTGCATCGGATTACAAATTTATCGATTCCATTTCTACGAAATTTAGAGAATACACTATCAAAAGAAAAATAGGGGGCTATAAAAATGAGTATTGTTATTGATATTGCAGAAGGAAAGAAGATTGTACCGCATATTGTATTAGTAGGTGCTGGAGGAAATGGTGGATTAATTTTACAGCATATTGCTCAAATGATGAGTATTTTCCAATTAAACGGTGAAATAGTAGTTGCCGATCCAGATATCATAGAAACTAAAAACCTTGGAAATCAACTCTTTATTCGACCTGATGTTGGTAAATACAAAGCAGAGGTACTGGCTCTTCGATATAAAGCGGGCTATAACGTTCCTATCTCTTCCTATACGTCACAATACATAGAAGACATAGAAACAATGCAACAGTTGTTTGGCAATAAATATGATTTATTAAAGAAACAACATAAAGACGACTACTTGTATCTGCCAATTGTGATTGGAGCAGTAGATAATATGTTTTCTCGTGAAGTCTTCCATCAATCGGATAATCTTATTTACATCGATGTAGGGAATACAGCTGTAACAGTTCCTAATAATTGGAGAGAAGTAGATAAAAGGCATTGGACACCTCAACAAATGGCCGATTATAAAAGCAGTGGTTATAACGGTCAAGCAGTATGTGGGATTAAACTGAATGGTGAGGTCATTCTTTCTCCGATTGGCGACTTATTTCCAGATGCTTTTACAAAAAAAGAGACAGCACCAAGTCAATTAAGTTGTTCCGAATTAGCTGCTTCAGAACCACAGCGTGTTATTACAAATAAGTTCGCTGCCATGACTGTTGCACAATTCATTAACGAACTCTTTGATGAAGGTACCGTATCAAATCACTATATCATTTTTCAAGCTCAAAAGGCGTTTATGAAAGCTGCACCAATTGGTGAGTAATGATATAGGAGGGGACAAAGTGAGAGTGTATCAATTAGATTCCACTCAATTACAATGTACATTAACACCAACAAACATGTGTGATGGTGTTCTACAATACTACCAATATAAACAGTATACCGTTGTATCTGTACTGGATTTATCAAAGCATGATTCCGAAATGATACCATTGCTTCTGGCTTGTCTAGCAGAGGCTCTGATTCATTTCTATCCGGATTCTTTTTTAGCTAAGGATAAATCTGATCTCTTATATTGGTGTAGAAAGAACTTCAAAGGATTTCATAGTATTTCTGATGATGGATTCTTGCGAGACTTCAAGCAGGTATACGAATGTTATCAAGCATTGCAAAACGTTGGAAAACAAGAAAACAATAAAAAAAAATATATATAATAGCAGGGAGAAGAGAAACGCATGTATAATATACTTAAACGTCAATTTAATTACATTATCCGAGGGGTGATTCGGATTAACGAAGAGGTACAAAGGGAATTGGACCTATTGGTGCAAAAGATTCGTGAAACTGTATCTTCTGTCCAAAAAATCATCCTTTTTGGCTCTCATGCATATGGCACACCAAATGAAGACAGTGATTTTGATCTCTGTATTGTTGTGGAAGGTGTAGGAGAAAGAAAAAGGGAAGTCATTAATCGTATCAATTGGGGGATTTACGATGTAATGGAAACGCCAGTTGATATTTTAGTGTATGGGCCAGAAGAGTTTCAAGAACGTGCTAGCCGTACTGTAACTATGGAACATAAGATTGCACTAGAAGGGACGGTCCTATATGAGAAATATTGAGGATCTAAAAGAGTGGGTATTCATAGCAAAATCCGATTTAGATTCTGCTATTTACTTATCTGATATGAAACCTTTCCCCACTGCAATTATTTGTTATCATAGTCAACAATGTGTGGAGAAACTCCTAAAAGGATTTCTTGCACTAAACGGTAGACCAGTCCCTAAAACTCATAACCTTTTAATGCTGCATAAATTTTGTTGTAGATTAGATGAGGAGTTCTCATTGATTTTAGAACAATGCGTGCAGCTGAATGGTTATGCTACAGACATTCGTTATCCTTATTTTGAAGCCCTTACTGTGCAAGATGGGTTAATAGCTATACAACATGCTCAAAAAGTAATTCGTTTTTATAAAGAGACCTTAAACAAGCTAAATATAAATGAAATCGTAATCGATTAAATATAGAGGAAATACATAAAAGAGAGTGCCTTTAAGGGACTCTCTTTTTCTATCTCAAAAAAAGGAGGAATGCCCCATACATAAAAAATAGAATCTTATTTTTCTATGGGGATAAAAATAAAATGATGGATATATATAAAGAAATTAAAGAGGAAATGAAAAAAGTCTATTTATCTCGCGATTGTTGTTTTGTAGGTTACAGCGGGGGAAAAGATAGTTCTGCTATGTTGACATTGCTATGGGATGCGATTTCCGAGCTGTCGCTAGAAGATCGTACAAAACCTATTCATGTATTAACTTCCGAGGTTGGGGTAGAAACACCTGTTATGACTGCTTATATCTCACGTACATTAAAGAAAATCCAAAAGAGTGCGGATAAGCAAAACCTTCCGTTTATAGTACACAGTGTGAGACCATTAATGAAAGATTCATATTGGTATAAACTACTAGGTAGAGGTGTTCTTCCACCAACAGGAAATAGTAGACTACGATGGTGTACTGATTCCCTTAAAGTTAAACCCATGCAACGTAAGATGAAGGAAATACTAATAGATTCCCAAACTAAAAAAGTAGTAGACTGCTTTGAAGAGTATGATGGAGTCCTTGCGTTGGCCGTTCGTAACGAAGAAAGCGCACGTAGAAGACATAGTATTCAAAAATATGCAGTAAGTAATGAATCTTTATTTTCACGTCACAATGACATGAAAAATATACTCTGCTTTAATCCAGTCAAATTCTTAACCGGTGATGAAGTATGGATGTTGCTTTTAGATAGAGGGATACTGCCTTTTGGTGTGGACGTTGAAGAAATGAGTATACAATACGGACAAGCTATGTTTGAATGCGGCATAAAAACAGGCGGAAAACAACAAGGAAATGCTTGTGGAGCTGCAAATTCGCGTAGTGGCTGTTGGACTTGCCTTATGATGAATGGTGAGGATAAAATGCTAACCCAACTAATAAGCGAAGGATATACAGATTATGCTTATCTACAATCATGGAAAAGCTTCTTACGCTCCATTAGAAACGATATTCGTTATCGGAATGTAATGAATAGGCGAAGTCTGCAAACACTCCTTAAAAACGAAAATAAAGGGGATTCGGACTTGTTTTCAATTCAAAATCATGCTGAATATGATTATATTATGTTTGATCGCACAGAAAAAGGAGACTATGCACCAGGAGGGCTTACGGTAGAAGGTAGAAGAATGCTTTTAGAGTATCTACTTTTTACACAACAAAAGATGAATACAAATCTTATTTCTGAAGAAGAAATTGAGGCAGTGCTGCAAGCCTGGTATGAAACGGATGGAATTAGAGTATACCGAGATGAATTGGAACCTATACACCACGCATATCTAGGTGAATTGGTGTTCAAACCCGATTGTACAATAAATGAGGAAAAAACAACGTCTCCATTTCCCGTATTTTTTGTAGAAATAGATATTCATCTAGGGAAGCAGGAACTATTTCGTTGGATTAAAGAGCGGCAAAGAATTACACAACAAAGCTTTTTCTTCTTTCCTTCAAATTATTCAAATGAAGTTGCAAAGTTAACATGGAACAAGCTAACCTTTGTTGTATCTAGAGTAGATGTAACAGAAGCAAGAGACGCTGAACGAATTGTTCGTCATTGGTTAGGAATGGATATGTACCATGGAAAGAAGAACGAACAACATAAACAAATGCTAATTCAGCTATTAATTCAATCCATGAAGAATGAACAATTGTTTAAAGAAGATGAAAAAGCTAGTACGAAGCTTTTGTATGCTGCAGAGTTTACAAATAGACTGTCTAGATTAATAGAAACAGAGGAAATACTATCCGAAGAGACAAACCATCTCTTTGCAAAAGTACTTAAGGAATTAGGAAACGAGGCATTTCTAATAGATTAATAAATATTAGAAAAATAAATTAATAAAAGACGTGTTCTATAAATAGAATACGTCTTTTTATTTTAGTGTGATTAATACATTCAAGGTAAGCTCATTTTTGATATATTATGTGTTATGTATTGTATTAGGAATCTTTTTCTTGATTCTCATTTTCAATATTTTTTAATGCTACATGTTTGGATTTATTTTTGAAATCTAAATAACTAATATAAGAGAGTAGTTCCTCTTCGAATAATAGAATATCTTCGCATTTTCCGTACAATTTATGAGCCAACTGTGTAACAACTGCTTTTTCATGTTCCACGTTATCTAAAACCTGATGATTAAACAAGTAATCTGTACTAACCAAAAAATAGATTGCAATTTTTTTTACCATATCAAAGTTTGGCTCTTTATTTCCTAACTCCCAGGAAGATATTGCACTTCCTGTTACCCCTAACTCGATACCTAATTTGTGTAGACTAATTCCTTTTAATGTTCTTAAATTCCTAAGGTTCTGCCCAAAAATATTTCCTTTCAATCAAATCAACCTTTCAAATTTTTAATTGACAATTAGTATAGAGTTGAAATAAAGTTACTATATTTTAAAAAAAGTATTCATCAAACTTTATTCTAAGTCTACTTACAGGTCACTGTAAATATTGATAATATCTTTTTAAAGATATTTTAGTTTTGAACCCCATCCTACTTACCAAATCTTTTTCAGTTACTCCTTGCTTAATAAGACGGAGAATAAAAGTGTTCCTCATCTGCTGCGCAGAAATACGCCTTTTTAGTCCCGCTCGTTTCACTTCAAGTCGTATCATCTTTTGTATAGCAACTTCAGACAAAGCTTTTGGCATATCCTTTTCGTATACCCAACGATACGTACCTCGATTAAAATCAAATGCCACAAATAGAGGATTATCTGTGTGTTGTCTAGGTCTTACTGGTTCCGGAATAGTCTTGTAATATTTATAAAGCTGCTGCGTATCTTCCATAGTTAAAAAGACAGACCTAGTTGCTCCATTCTCCCCAGGTACCATTAAGATATTTCTAGCAAACTTTATATGGCTCATATTAAGCGATACAAGCTCATGCAAGGACAACCCATAGTTTACTACTAAATTTATAATACAAACGTTTCTATCCATAATAAGAGGGCGATATTTAGCTTGTCTTTCCGTTAAGCCCTTCGTTGATAGAACAGTTTGTTTTAAAAGCTTTTCTTCCATTTCAGTAATAAAATCATTATCATTTAGTGATTGATCCGGAATTAAAGAGAAATTAATACCATCCAATGGACTAACTATACCTAAAAACATGTGTACCTTCTTCAAAACCACCCATATTCTGTGTCTTGTTTTCTGAGAATATTTACGCTTGTCTTCTAACTCAGAGAAATACGTCTGATAGTCCGCTTCAGAAAGTTCACGCCATGATTTGATATGTAGAAGTTTCTCATTTTCTCTTAGCCACTTATAAAAATCTTTAATATCGTAAGCATAACGTTTAATCGTGGATTGTTTTCGTCCTTTTTCTGTTAAATAAGCAGAAAAGGCTGCTAATGTTTCTTCTAAATTAATGTTTTTGCTCATTATAATCACCTAATTTCTTAGGAATTATTATAACAGAAAATAAGTGAAAGACCTGCTACCGCCCTTTGCTACGCACGGTTGCTGCCATCTCCAAAACGCAAACGGACAAACAACCCTTTGCGTTTTGGAGATGTTGATTATTATCTATAAAGTAAAATAAACAGGGTTATCATAATACTCCAAAAAGGAACTACAAAAACTAATCCCCAAAATATTCCTTTGAAAAATCTAATCTCGTTATAGGTATCTATATCTAAGTAAGTCGTATCTTTAAGTACAGTCATGTTTAATCCTCCAAATATGAATTGTTTACTAAAATGAAAAAAGGACAAACCTCGCCCTGGTAGGGATACGTAGGTTTGTCCTTTAGTATGTGGGTAATGATATGTTTATTTTCCATTATTATAACGTAATTTACAAATATTTTCAATTTGGTCAGACATCTTATTAACAATCATACTAGCTGTATTAAAAATCTATTATAAATATATATCTTATATATTAAAAAGAAATAAAGATAAAACTATTATAGGTATCAAAAATAGGGGAAAGATCTACTCCCACAAGGGAAAATTTGATGTTAGAACGTAAAAAATCATAAATAGTAGAAAATGTATACGGAAATTCAATGATTATTAGACTATCAATTCTACAAAAAAGCATAAAGAGAATTATATATTTCTACATGAAATCGGAAAGAAATTGATACAAATCACTTTATATTTATCCAACTATGGAAATAGGCTTTATTTTCTTTATTTTGTTAAATACAGCAGTATCTAGCGTTCAATTACCCACATTTTATCCAGATTAAGCTTCTAATTGTTAACATTACTCAGTATATACACATAACTCACATTATTATTGATGATTTTTATTAGATAAATACAACGACACTAGTAGTTACAATGATATCAGGAAAATATTATTCACATTCAAGTATATTTTTCCTCATATCCACTATTTTTATTATTTTTCTTCTGATTTTTTGTAGGTATTATGAGATAGGTTTTACTACTTTAAAAGAATACTCCCTAGCACTATGTGGAGAGTTCTATAATGCTAGAAGAGAATTTGTATAGAAGTGCATAAAAAAAGACCTCATTTTACATGAAGTCCTTCTGATTTTGTATTTATAAATAGAGTAGTAGAAAAGGAGTATGAATGAAACAACTACGAATAGCCCTCTAATTTCGATTTTTTCAAAAATAGAGAGCTCGTTACTATTATTTTGTTTCCATTGCGTGTAGCACCTGATCTGGAGCTGTTATTGTTACATCGGCACGTACTAAACGTTCGAAGGTACGCATAAACTCTAGTAAATTAAACTGCTTTGGTAGCTCAATAACGCGAAGTTTTTCTTGTGGCAGCTTATCAATTGCCTCGATAAACCATTCACGAACATCACTTGGAATCGTGCGTTCTTTATGGCCACGAACTTTTAGTTTTTCACGCATTTCAATTTCTAAAGCGATATATGCATGGAGATTCACTCCCTGATCATATGCATATTTTCTAAATAACGTTTCTTCCTGGTATTTTAGATAATTACGGTGATAAGACTCTTCCGTCACTGGTACCGCAAACTTCTGCTTCAGTAGTGCATGCACATTCTTAAACATCTTCTTAATGTTGTGAAGAGAGTACATAGAATAATGTAAACCGAAATTAAAGACAGCTTGCTCACGGTCACTATTTCTCTCTTTTGGTATATGCTGCGCAATAAGAGGGTAGATACCTTCTTTTGCTGCTGTATCGAGAATTTGATATTGAGATGTTTGATGCAATAATTTCTTCAATGTATATACAATTTTCGTTGGATATCCTTCTTTTCGATCAACCATGTCACGTAGTCCGCGAATGACACTGCGAATTTGACGGTGACAAGTATGCTTTAAGACATGAATGAATTTATTCATGTCTGCAGACAGTTCACCGATATTCATCTCTTGTAGGACTGCTTCGATAAATTTCGCTTTTCGAGCATAGGTAGCTTTTGGTGTAAATGGATCCCTATGTTGTTCTTCTCCAGCTTCTTTCGAACATAAGAAGTCTGAATGGATAGACAGATATAATGTCGTATATCGTTTTGTATGCTTTACACCTTTTTGCATTTTACAAATTTTGAATAGGGGATTCCCTGTACATGGTAATGCAGTTGTTAATTCCTCGATAACCGCACGGATTTGATGCGGATATTTTTTATGTAAGAAACAATACATCCCACCGAAGTGAGTTTTGTTTCCTCTTTCATCCTGCTTATCCAAAGAACGCTTTAATGTTGTTTCCGTATGTTGTTGCATCGCAATGTCTAAGAATAGTTTCTTAGCTGCTACAGATAGTTTAAAGAAAGCCTTTGTAAATACAACAGGACTAATATATACGTATGGATTTGCTTTTTCTGTTTCCTCGTTTATAAAATGAGTCAGTTTGATTGTATATCGGCCATCTAAGCCATTTTCAATAGATATAATGTTATGTAAGCTTAACTTTTTCAAAGCGATATAGAATTGAGAATGCTGAATGTATGCAAGCTCTTCTTTATATTGCTTGTAATCTTCCCACATCATATGTATTGTTACATTTGGAATGACACCATTTGTATAGCATTTTTTATGTAAGTACAAGAATACTTCAAGATCTGCATTCGTAATACCGTATAATTTATGTTTTCTTCCGGTTTTTTCTGCAATTGCAGACATTGCGCGACGTGAAAAAGATGGCTTGGCTTTTTCGACAAAGCCTTCTACGTCAGCAATACGTTCTTCGTATGTCATGTGCTGCAGAATATCTTCTAAATATGTATCTTTATAGCTGTAGTATTTCTCCTCAAATGTTTCCACAAACTTTTGCCAAGATTTGAGTGTTACTAGCACAGCATTGGTTGTTTCCCCATTTAAGCTACGTTGATTTCGTATTACAAATGATTTCCCCATCTTTTTCACCTCCGTTCTGCAAATTCAGAAATATATGCCAAAAGACTATAAAATATTCCAATTTTGATTATATCAAAACGAATTTTGTAAAAACGTGCCCTTTAAGAGAGTTTTTAAAAAGAGGAAACACACGCTAACCCCTTGAGCCACAAGGCCTCAAAAAAAAGTTACAAAAAATTTTATGTGCAACTTTTGTGAAAATGTGTTTCCTGTTTCGGTGCTAGAGGAAACATGGAAATCACAATAAACCTTGATTTAATCATATTTTTTACTCATTGTTCTTTAGTTACGCGCACGACTTGAGAAAAATGTTTCCTGTTTTCCGTTTTTTTACGCGCGCGACTTGGGAAAAAAATAGAGTTTATTTATGTTTTGAAAAAACGAAGATACTATAGAACTATTGGTATAAAAGGTTTTTTGGCATGTTTATAAAAAAGTTACGCGCACGACTTGGGAAAAGTGTTTCTTGTTTTGTGTTTTAAGAAGGAATATGTTTCCAAAAAGTAGTGTATTTTGTTGCAGGTGTTTCCTCTTTTTTCGTTATACGCGTAACTTGGGAAAAGTGTTTCCTCTGAAAAAGAAGAAACAATACAAATTGAATCTGAAAAATTAGCAAGGTATGATTAAATATACAGGAGAAAATATTAAGAGAAATTTTTTTAAAACATTTATAAGGGGAATTGAGAATGGATCAAAGAATAGAAGAAGTTAATTATAAACTAATAGACAATGGTATATTTTTCAGTGTGAATAAGACTCAACTTGCACGACACTTTCTAAATAATGTTCTTGAAATCGATGTATGTAATCTAAACAAAGAAGAAGTTACTAAAATAATTTGTGAGAAATATGGTTATAAATTAAAACAGTTACCAGATGAAGAAGAAATCTATCTATTTGTAGCTCATAACATAATGGGAATTAAAGAGGATAAAGAGCCTTATGAATGTTTTAACCATGAGGTTTTTCTTGTAATGAAGGATTTAAGAAAAATTAATTTTATGATCCAAGAATATGAATCAAAACAGCAAGTTAAAGATATTGATAGATATGAAAAGAAAAAGTATCAATACTTAGCTGAAAAGCTTTATAAGGCGAAAGATGTGATATGTGAATATATGACAGGAGAAATCAATTCATGTATATATAAAGAAGTAAAAGATTGGAGTAAACCAAATGGATTTCCTAGCTCCGGTAGTTTTAATCAAATGTTACCGAGTCGATATGCTTTTAGAGGTAGGGAAGAAGAATATGAAATGTCAGTTTTTGATGGATTGAATTATAAATTTGAATTTATTACGTTACAAGAGCGAAATGAATTGAAACTTCTACACAGTAATAATAAAGATGAATTTAATGAACGTGTGGATAGATATATAATTACACATGAAATTGACAATAAAATATTATCTCTTATAGAGGAAAATCATGTACTTAATAAGAGAGGAATGCTTAAACAAGCAATAGAAATTTATAAAGAAGATATGATGGAATTATTCTGCCAGATTATACCTCTTCAAATTGAGGGGATAATATATGATTATTGTATTGAGTTAGGGGTTTCTTCAGCAAATATAGAACGTACCTCTTTGGATAGAAAAATAGAAGAGATAGTAAAAAAAGATAGACGGTTCAAATGTCATGAATATTTTAAGTATGATTTTATTGAGTTAAGAAATACAGCAGCGCATGGAAGGTTGCACGAGAATGTTAATTTCAAAGATACTGCAAATATGTTAATTTTAGATTTAATGTATTTATGTGATGCTTTAAATAATTCTAATGCGCTAGTGGTTAACAGAATGAGAAGCCTTATAAAGAGGTTTGAAGAAAACTTTAATAATGATTATGTACCTATAGACGGGATAGTATACTCGTTTATAGCAAAATACAGAGATAAGTCCCTTCCATCTATTTATGAGAAGGAAAATGTAATACAAGAAATAAAAAAATATGCTATGAGCGATAATTTTTTGAGATATATACATATTCACATAATGCATCCTTCGTTGGTATCAGAATTATCACCGGAACAGAAACAAGAAATAAAAAAAATTATAGTTTATTTAATGCGTTCAAAAGAAATTAAAGAGCGATGTGTAAATTTATTGAAATTATTAGCAGATAATTCAAAAGAAGAATTAGTACATAAATAAGTATGCGCACCATATTAGGTGAATAGGAGGAGAATATGGATCAGTTAAAACAATTGTTTCAAAGTACATTATTAGTGGCATACCCACTATTTCAAAATATAGAAAATAACGAACGAATCTTTAATAAATGGAGAGGACTTTGTACGTTAATTAATAGCGATGTTAGTTATTTAGAGGATCCTATGTACACATCTGTCTCCTTTAAAAAATTTGCAAATTGGATATCGTATAAGGAATCCCAAGGTGTTGGTATTATGGAAATTGTTGCTCAAATAGAAGGATACCGACCAGAAGTATTTGAATTACTTGCTAATGATATAGAAAAAGAATTTGAAATTCTTTTAGTGAAACAAAAACAAGAAAAAAAACATACAGAGGAGCAGCAGAGCTTCATCGAACATAGTAGTGCTGGTTTTATGTACCATTTAACAGACACAATTGCAAAAAATAATTTTACAGAAGATAAGGAATTGAATGCCCATATTGCTGAGCTACCAGATAAGAGTAATAGCCTTGTTGTGGTATCTTCACGTTTTAATGATGGTGATATGAAATTAAGAGGCGCAGGGGAGTTAAATAGATGGAATACATTAGTTGATTCTACTTTTGTTGATCGTGTAATGGATGATTTAACTGCTGATTGCTTGGATATTGTAACAGAAATATGGGTGAAGTCAGCAAGCACGGAAAGTAGTCCAGTACATATAGGTTACGAAGAAATATTAGAAATGTGTAGTATGAAGCAGGTGAGAAATGGTAAGTCCTATTATCGTAAAGAGGACCGTTTAAAGATTATGGAGCGTTTAGCTGCACTGGCAAGTATTTTTATATATGTAAACGAAGATAATGAAATAGTTATACTAAATGATGATGAGAATCCAAATGAGTCACTTGCTTATAAAAAGCAACGAGTACGAAGACTATTCGTAATGGATGAAATAGTATTTGCTAAAGATATTGATACCGATGAAATGTTAGGTATTGAAAGTATGAATGTTGCACCTGGAACATTTTTATCTAAGTATTTATATGGATCAGAAAAATTGACTGGTTTGTTATCGAAAAAGGCCCTTGAATACAACAGTAAACAACAGCGATATCATAAAAGATTGACTAGGTATTTAAGTTGGAGATGGCGAATTCAGCAAGCTTATCAGCATTTAGTACACCCTTATTCAATCGGTGGTCCAAAAGGTCTTATAAGTGTTATGGGTGTAAGCATGAATCAAAATCCTGCCAGAATAAGAAGTGTATTCGAAAAGACACTTGATGACTTAATGCGTGATGAAGTCATCAAGGAATGGCAATACCAAACACCGATTGATGAGGGGAAATGTTCTGGGCGTAACTGGCTTGAGAATTATTGGTTAAACCTTAAAGTAACGGTTACACCTACTGATGAGTTAGTATCGTTACAGCAAGAGCTTTTACAAAAGAAAAAAATAACTCCTAAGAATAAATTGATGGAAACAGTGGTAAAAGATCCAGTAATAGAAGTACAGGATATGGAGATAGAAGAAATTCAAACATCTCAATTAGAACAGCAACAGGTAAATAGGGATATTAATTGGTATCAGCAGAAGATTCTCCAATATAAAGAAGAAAATAAGTGTAGTTTAAGAGATATGGCAAAAGAAATAGAGATATCACCATCTAATCTTTCAAAATTGTTAATAGGCAAAAGAAAAAGATTAAGCGAAGAAACACATAATAAGTTAGATAAATGGATTGAGCGTCAAGAGGTAGTTAATCTGCTGTAAATTATGGTTAAATATAAATCAAAAAAAGCTGTTGGAAACAAACGAAAAGTGTATGTTTCCAATAGCTTTTTTTGATTATACAGTTACACGGATTAAAAATAGTATCTTTATTAAAATCATAATGCATTTATAAATTCGTCAAATATAATTTTCACCTCTTTCTTAACAGAATCAAACACCTGTTATAAAGTTGTTAAAAAAATGCAAGGTTTATTCAACAATTGGGCGAGAGAATATGGGAGTTACATACCTTTTAAGTAGATTCTGATCTACCTGTTTAAAACTAAAAGTTTCGAGTAAAGATATGGTTAGTTGTTGTGTAAATAAATGGATATTTAAATACAAATGAATATATATTTTATATTTGATAAACAAATTAATTTAATTAGTATTTTCCTTAATAATAGAATCAATTGTACTTTGTTTTATTACCCCTGATTTTTCTGATTTAAGATGACAAAAATTTTTCAAAGAAAAATTAATATTCTCCAATGCTTTTATCAAATCAGATATTTTACTTGATTCCTTACTAAACAATTCTTCTAAAAAATTTTTTTTAAAAGGCATCCAAATTAAAAAGACAGACATAAAAATTAAAAAACCTAACATTAATAGATACTGAATAGCTTCTGCTGATGTCTTAATTTCATGATTATAAACCCAGCTATTGAAAGCTGACCATACTGGAATCGTAAACAAGAAAAATAAAGAACCATAGCTAGACAAAAGTTTTAATACATTTAATTTCTCGGTTTCTTCTTTTTTTTCCTTTAACACCTGTATTAAAAATTGTAATGACTCTTCATTGAATTTAGGATCATTATTTAAAAGTTCTTTCTTAAATAAATATGATTGAACAATTAAACAAATAAAAACTTGCCATTGTTTGCTTTTAAACGAGATATTATATTTATTAACAGAAATCAAAATAGCTGGTTTTACTACAACATAATGCATACATACCAAAAACAAAATCATATAAACAAAAAAGAAAATCATATAAATATAGAAAGAATCAAATTCAATATCATGTTCGACAAAGATGTTTAAAGAAATAATAACTAAAGCGGCTATTGAAATAAAAGTAGCAACCAAAAAAATAATATTTTTTAAAACATACTTATAAACTAAATTCCATTTACTTAACTTTTTCGAATAAAAATTAAATAACTCCAATTCAAAATCAAACATATAATTCTCCTTACTATTAATAATTATACCTTTTAATAACATTATCACCAGTTCTACTATCGATGTAAAAAATATAGCAATTACCATACCCACTTAAAAAACAATTTAATATACAAGACCTTTTGAATTTTTACGCTGTTCAAATTCAAAAATAACCATCGGAAATCTATGAAATATTAAACCTATTTTGAGGATAAATTATTCGAACTGAATACATATTAATGTTATATTAGAATAACATAATAAAAATAACATAAAATAATAAATTCATGTACAAAACTATAAATTAAAAAAATTGATAGGATATATTTCTAAAACATATAAAGCACCTAATTAATCTGTTACCTAAATTCTTTAGGGGACAGGTGGTTTGATTTTTCTTGAATTCGCACACAATTTTAGGAATGGATGTATACTAGTACCATCTTTCGCACAGTTTTGTTTGGTTTTTTGTTATCTTTTGTGAGTAGAAAACTTCACTTTTTAAATGACCAAAGCAGCTTGCTATAAAGGCATTATCATGGCAATTTCCTCTCCGGAATATACTGATAATTATGTCGTTTTCTTTGGCATACGCTTGAAACTTCTTGCTGTATAAATACTTCCTTGATTCGATTGTAGAAGGACATTTTTACTTTTGCCCTCTTATTGCTTGTTTTGATGTCTTCACTGCTAATGCCAGTGTTTATAATTGCTTGATGACTTAACTAATAATTTCACGATTAAAGGTATCCATAATCGTTGATAACTAAAAGGTTACGCTCACCAAATAATAGATTAGACATATCCGTAAACTATGTTTCATTTTGTATGGATGAATCGAATTGACATTCCAATCGATGAGGGTCTATCCCTGGTTCCACACCATTGATGTATTTCTTTTTTTGGCACACTTTTGAAAGAATATAATTTTGTCTCATAAGTCTTAATACTTTTTATGATTCACAAAGCCGAAGAGTAGGAGTCACTCTTCGATATTCATATCGTAATTTATGCCTAAGACAGATGTCCTAGATTTTCTTTTTTACCTTATCTATAAAATATTTTGTTCGTTATAACCACCGATAAATGTGGAACAGGGTAATTCTAATACGTTACACAATTCTTTTACAGTTATTTTTATGTTTAAACAGTTCCATAAAGTAACAACAAATTCCGGTTTCAACTCCTTTTAATTTCCAGATAATTTCCGTATATAAGTAATTTTGTTTTTAAGTGTTTATTTTCTAAGCGTATTTGTTCCAATTCATTTAATTCTTTTGGCACTTTTCTATAAGAATATTGTTTTCCTACAGGGCGACTAAAACAATACGTTTCACCTTCACGATGCCACTTCATCCAAGTTTTAATCTGTGCTTAATTTTTAACTTCTAATTGATCCATAATTTCTTTGTTTGTGTACCTTTGTTTTTTCAGCTCGATTGTTTTCCAGATAATTTCTTCTAGATAAGATTTTCTCATTCCCATACGAGGTGTTTTTTCATGTATCTCTATTCGGCTTCACTCATATCAAATACTTAAGTTTTTTTAAAATTCCCGTAGTCTTTTTATATTATATATCTAAAAAATTATATGATATTTATCCATTAATATTTTTTATGTAAGAAAATAATAGGGTATTTAAAATTCTGTAAATTATAATTTATAGAATTTTGGAGTGGTTAATATAGATTTGTATACAAATTAGATACTATTTATTCATTTTTAAATATGAAACTGATATTATCAAGTTTTTTACGCTTATTTGGTATCTTTTTTAGATACTAGTGTTATAATGGATAACAAGGAGGGAATTAAATGAAAAAAATAGTGGGTGAAAACATTAGGATATACTTAGAGGCGACAGGACGAACTCATCAATGGGTTATGGATAAAGGCGGAATTCCAAAGGCGACTTTTTATAAGCTATTAAAAGGAGAGGGCGATTTAACAAAAGGAATAGAAAAAATAAACGAATTGTTTGGAATAAAAGATGATTTTTATTTCTATAATTCAGAATTTAAACCACCATTAAAATTAGAAGATAAATTAAAAAGATCTGATATACGAAATTTTGCAGCTGCAAATTATGTAGCCGTTGAGGGCGAAGAAACAGAATTCAAAAATACTTTAGATACTTTAGACGATTTCATAAGAATGATTGAACTATTAAAGCCTTATAATAATTTAAATAGAAATGATTTTATATAATATTTTTTATCTAATACTTAACATTAAATATAGCCTATAAATTTTTGGAGTATACAACGTTGAATTTTATCTACAAAGGGATGTGAAGAAGAATGATAAATAGCACTAATATCAGGGAAGTTATAGAGCAGAATCAAAAAATACTTCCTTCAATATTGGTAAACGTAGAAAGTACAATTGAAAAGGGAATTCATTTTAAATATAAAACTATAGAAAGTATACGTAATTATTTAATGCAGAAAACAGAAGTACTACTTTTCCCGAGCAAATCTTTATCTTATGGGGGAATGGTGTTATATCGAAATGGCTCTTTTTATATAAACATAAATACTTTACAACCGAAAACATATGAGAATTTTGTTTGGGCACATGAATACTATCATTTTGAATTTGAAAAGGATCGAATCAAAAATGCGGATGATGTAACTTTTGTGAATAATCCAGTCCTAAATGAAAATGAGCGTAGAGCAAATCTTTTTGCTGCAGAGTTGTTAATAAATGATGATGTATTAAAAACTTTATTTCAAGAAATAAAATTAAATTACGTTAATGATTCTTTGGAGAAGAATGTAATTAGGTTAATTCCAGCTTTTGAATTGCCTTATAAAACTATGGTAATTAAATTAGCACAAGAAAACCTGATTAGTATGGAAGATGCAGAGAGAATTATTGATCATGATTACCGCCATAATTTACCACAAGATTTTGATCTTTCAATTTTAGAACCTACAAAAGCAATTAAGATTGATGGATTAAATAAATTACTTGAATCAGAATCCGTTCAAGAAAATATGCTTGAATCAGATTTTGAAAGTATTCAAAATCTAGCAAATCAGCATTTCAAACAACTGGAGGCTATTCGAATGGAAATTTAAGGAGGAACAAATAAATGGACCAAGTAACCAATACACCAGAGACGAACCAAGATTCAAAATGCAATGGAATAGAACCTTATTTACAAGATGGTAGGAAAAATGATAGGGTTACACACTATTATATATTGGATAATAATGTCCTATCAGATTTAGCAAAGTTGGCAAGAGAAGAGCAAAGTTCCTTCAAGGAGTTAATGACATGTTACAAAGGAACAGTATTTATAGTACCGGAAATGGTAATGGAAGAGGCTATTAGGAATTTACCTGGACAACAGTGGGTTGATGAGAAATATTTGAACTTTTATCAGGTAATGAGTGAATTACATATTCCCATTTATCTTGAATCTGTTGAGCATAATTATCAGATTTTTGCAGAGGGTTATGGTAGTAAGGAGGAAGCCTTCCTTCAGTATAAAGAGATAGCCCTAAATTCAATAAGTAATATTGCTATTCAAGGTGAACTAAGAGAGGCAAAATCATGTAAGGATATTGAAAAAGCTTATTCGCAGTCCTTGAAAGATGCTGGCGAACGATTTATTTTTCTTTATGCGCATGCGATGTTACAAGATAAAGTAAATAAGATTTCTATTTTGAGTAATGAGATAAAAGGTGTCTACAATGTTTGGAAAGCAAATATGAGAAAAGGTGAATTATTGGAACTTGTCAGAGTTACTAGTCATGAGGAATATTGTGAAAAACTGCGACCTGTATCATATAATTGTATTCTAGTGAATTCCTTGAAAAAGAATCCAACATTAACTAGTGAACAGAAAAAGTCATTATTACAAATTATGAGGGACAGTAAGATAATTGGTAGAAATGTTTATTATTCTCAGAAATCATGCAATTTAGTAGATACTAGGGCAGATATGAACAATGAGGAATTTATAAACTTTATTGAAAAACATGATGATTATAAATTAGCGTTTTAAATTATGCAAGTTTTGAAGTGTTCTATACTTTTGTATGGGACATTTTTTGGTTTATCTATTTTAAATAGAAGAATCTTACTTCGAAAATAAGAATGGTTCCGTTTTAAACTATGTATTTGGGGAAGATAGGGTGACCTATATTGCTCATGTTCGTGAAAATAAAAATTGAGTATAAACTGCGGAAGTGCTCTTATTAAAATTAGTTAAATTACTACAAGCTTTATTTTTAAATAAAAATATTCTTAAAAAATGACTTAACTAAAGTAATGGTTAGGTCTTTTTCGTATGCTTATTTTATAAATAAATAAGGTTTAATTGAGATTAGAGTGAAGATTAATATAAAGTTTTGGTTTTATAAAGTAGAGTAGATAATATATAAGTAGAAGGTAATTGGAGAGAGGGAACCAAATTGTGTAAATGTAGGGTTTGTGAGACAAACAACAATGATTTTCATTGCAATATAGCTGGGGATAATATTTGTAGAAATTGTTGTAATGACTTTCAATTAAGAAACTTTAAAGATAGTTGGAGTGGTTTAGTAAAGCTAGTTAAGGATGAAATGGAAATTTATAACATTAGCGAATGTTGCCTAAAATGCAAGGGGTTAATGAGAAATCAAAGGGTTGAATTAACAGGGGACGGATCGATAATAAATTATGGCTACAATGGCAAATATGTTTTTAATGATATGGTTGATTCTTACTCGTATAAATTTTTCAATAAGAAAAAAATAGTATTATTAGAGTCTATGAATTCACTAGATATAACTGGAGTATATGATTTGGCGGAAGGATACTATCTTTTAGAAGAATATGAAAAAGCAATAGATTTATTAGAAAATTTGGAGGGGAAGGACACTGATAGTAAAGTGTTGTTACTGCTAGGAAAGGTGTATTTTCATGCCAATAACTTACAAGCTGCAATAGATTGTTTATTAAATTCTATAAAAATACATGGGGATAATTCAGAGACTTATCGTATACTGGGAGAGGTATATCAAGCAGATAATAATCTTATAAATAGTGCATATTATTTTAATCAAGCAATCAAGTATTTTAAAATAGACGCGTATGATAGACCAAATGATTATTTTCCACAGTATTCATATCTTGGATTAGCAGTAGTATATTCTAAGTTGAATCAGCATAATGAAGTAATAAAATCAGCGGAAAAATTTTTAGAATCTCAATATAGTTGGGATACCTTGGTAGAAATGCTTTATGAGCAAAGATCCGGTGAAAAGAACTATATAGGTTTCGGTGGTTTTTTTGCATGCGCTACTATATATGAATTAATGGCATTGAGTTACTTAGAGAAAGAGAATCTAATGCTAGCTGAAAAATATATTGACCGTGCTCAAGAATTAAATCCTGAAAATACAAATATTGCAACGACCAAAGGGATAATTATAGGTAGAAAGCATAATGATGGGAAAATAAGTGAGTATAGAGAGCAAATTAGTTCATTAAGACAGAATATAGAGTTGAGAGCTAGTAGTATTAACAAACTAAAAACGCTAAGACCAGAAGAACAAGTCAAACTGTTTACGGGAAATGAAGAAGAAAGTGTGTGGGGTTTCCTGGTAGGGAAAATATTTGATAATTTAAAGACAATCGAGAATTTATCACCAATTGTTACGCCATCTCAGAATAAAGCTGCTGAAGAGGATAGATATACGGATTTATTTAAATCACATATGGATTCTAATTTAGTAGATACCTTTGGTTGGATTACTCATACTCAGAGTAGAGGTGGATACACACGGAAAGAGATGGGAGATAGAGGGGGAATAGGAGAAAGGGATATAGTAATTCGTTCTCATCAAAATAAAGACTTACTAATGGGTGAAGCTCTAATATTGAAAGGGAAAGATACTGCAAGCATAAAAACCCATACTAAGAAAATTTTTGGATATGATATAGGGAATTGTAACTTCCACATAATTATTAATTGGGGTTTTAGCGAAAAGCCTGATTCAGTCTGGAAAGATTATAGAAAATTAGTAATTTCTCGGCAAGAGGGTATTTATGCAGTAATTGAAAATGGAGAAACAGAGAATTTATATCCAGGGATTAATAAACAAGGAATAAGAACATTTTACACGAAACATTCTACAGATGTTGAGAATGAGGTTGCTACTGCGATTCATGTGTACGTTGATGTATTAAAACAAATGAAGCGTGAAGGTGCTGAATTAGCAAGGAAGAAGTAGAACGATGTGATTAGAAGATTTAATAAATAAAATTCTTCATCATATTATAAAACTATACATTCTTGTTTATTAGTTAGCTAATAGCTATGAAAATAAAATTAAATATATCGGTGTACAAGAATGAATTGATTTAGAAAGTCCTTTGATTTTTTAGGTGCGAATGTATAGCAAACATGAAATTCCTAGTACATTCGCACCTAGAATTCTCATAATGTATGATGGGGATTTATGATTTTTATACAAAATACTTTAATAAATAAAAATATTTTTATATTTTTGAATAGAATTAACGTATTTGTGATTGATTTTGAGCACAAATCGGTGTCGCACCTCATATAGGTGCGTGGATTGAAATACAAGATACGAGAATTTAATGACGTCACCCACATGTCGCACCTCATATAGGTGCGTGGATTGAAATTATTGTTACACCTTTAGAGTATCCGAGTAAAAAAGTCGCACCTCATATAGGTGCGTGGATTGAAATACAATGGGAAAGTGTTAGGTTATGCACGTTTTAAAGTCGCACCTCATATAGGTGCGTGAATTGAAATGAAGATAGTAGAAGAAATCAAAAAAAGTGTATGTCGCACCTTAAATAGGTGTGTGAATTGAAATTTTGTTGCTCCAGTCGTTATGATCGTCTTTGCAGTCGCACTTTATATAGGTGCGTGGATTGAAATTAGGAGTTATTAATGGCTTTAGATGTTAGACCAGTCGCACCTTATATAGGTGTGAGGATTGAAATTACCTCGGGTTTATATTTATCTGGAATGCCCATAGTCGCACCCTATATAGGTGCGTGGATTGAAATTTTGCAACTAGCTCAATTGTTTTTCCGTTTTCAGTCGCACCTCATATAGGTGCATGGATTGAAATTACCTCGGGTTTATATTTATCTGGAACGCTCATAGTCGCACCTTAAATAGGTGTGTGGATTGAAATATAATATCACAATTTTGACAAAATTCAGTCATGATTGCACCTCATATAGGTGCTTGGATTGAAATAGTTTAGTAGATACTCAACTAGAAGTATCTATATCTGCAGTATCTAATACAAAAGTAAACAGTATAAAATGGAGGGAGATTGAATGACCTACATTGCTCATATACGCGAGAGTGACAGTCAAGTACAAACAGTCGAAGAGCATTTATTAAGAGTAAAAGAACTAGCTGAAACCTATGGAGAAAAAATTGGTATAAAACATTTAGCTGGTTTAGCCGGTATGCTCCATGATATGGGGAAATACACCAATGAGTTTAAAGAATATATATTGGAAGCAGTAAATAATCCTAATTCTCCACCTAAAAAGGGGAGTGTTGACCATTCAACTGCAGGGGGGAAATTGTTATATCAATTATTCCATACAGAAAATATGATTCCTTACAAAGGGATAATATCTGAGATAGTGGGAAATGCTATTATTTCTCACCACGGATACCTTCAAGATTTTTTAAATCCAGATTTAGAATCGCCCTATTTAAATAGAGTGCGAGATAAGCAATTAAGAGGATTTGATGTTACACAACAATTCTTTTTTAAACATGTCATGAAAGAGAAAGATTTTCATGAGTATGTGGACAAAGCTACTGTAGAACTAGAAAGTTTCCTACTTAAAGAATCCCCAGAAAATGCTGAAAAACAATTAATGTTTTTAACTAAATTCATCTTTAGTACATTAATTGATGCCGATAGAACAAACACCCGATTATTTGAAGAAGAAAAAAGTGTAGAATCCGTAATAAATGTTGATGAGTTATTTGAGAAATACTACGAGAGACTCATGACAAAAATCAATTCTTTCAAAAAACAGCAGAATGCAAATACCCCTATTAACATGTTGAGAGCAGACATGTCAGATCAGTGTGATCAGTTCGCTGAGAGGCCATCAGGAATATATACGTTATCTATTCCAACTGGTGGTGGTAAAACATTAGCAAGCTTAAGGTATGCACTAAAACATGCAAACACCCATAATAAAAAACGAATTATTTATGTTGTACCTTTTACAACAATTATCGAGCAAAATGCGGAAGAGGTTCGAAGAATATTAGAGGATGAAGAAAATATTTTAGAACATCATTCAAATATAGTTGAAGAAGTGAATGAGCATGATGAAAATGAAGACGGTGTGGTTAGCATACAACAAAAATTAAAATTAGCTAAAGATAATTGGGATTCTCCTATTATTTTTACAACCATGGTTCAGTTTCTAAATGTGTTTTACGCAAAGGGAAATAGAAATACTAGAAGACTCCATAATTTAAGTGAGGCAATTATTATTTTTGATGAAGTGCAAAAAGTTCCTGTTTCATGTGTTTCATTATTTAATCAAGCATTGAATTTTTTAAAAATATATACTCGTTCCAGTATAGTCCTCTGCACTGCTACTCAACCTGCTTTGGACTTTGTAGAACAAAAATTAGACATAAATACGGATGCTGAAATGATTAATAACCTTGATCATGTAATTGAAGCATTTAAAAGGGTGAAAATCATTGATCAAGCAACTAATGAAATCTTTAATAAAGATAAACTCAAAACATTTATACATACAAAAATAGAGGAAGTACAAAGTATCCTCATTGTTCTAAATACAAAATCAGTTGTGAGAGATTTATATACACAATTACAGAGTCAAGGATTAAATATCCCTATTTATCATTTAAGCACAACAATGTGTGCAGCACATCGACATAAAATTTTAGAAGAAGTTAGAGAATGTCTCAAAGAAGGAAGAAAAATCATTTGCATCAGCACACAGTTAATCGAAGCAGGTGTAGATGTGAGTTTTGAGTGTGTTGTTCGTTCTTTATCAGGGTTAGATTATATAGCACAAGCTGCAGGAAGATGTAATCGCCACGGGGAAAAGGGCATACAGAATGTCTATGTGATTGATTATGAAGAGGAAAACTTAAGTCATTTAAAGGAAATTAAAATTGGAAAGAAAATTACGAAGAAAATCCTTATGGATTTAAAACATAACGATAAAATACATGGAGGACATATTTTATCAAGAGAGGCAATGAAGAGGTATTTTAAAGAATATTATAGAGAATTTGAATCAGATTTAGATTACTTTATTCCAAAACTAAAAAAGAACATGACTGAGTTATTATCCGTACCAAGAATAGAAAATAGCTATCGTCGAGCATATATTCATAAACATGATAAAAAAGATATTCCATTATTTATTATAAATAGCTACCAGACAGCGGCCAAACATTTTAACGTCATTGATGATATAACCACTTCAGTTATTGTCCCATATGAAGAAGGAAAGGATATTATCGCAGAATTAAATAGCAATAATTCCATTGAGGATCTGACTCGATTATTACGAAAGGCACAGCAGTATACAGTTAACGTATTCAACTATGAAAAAGAAAAATTGATAATAAATGATGGACTCGTATACTATCTTGATGGGAAAATTCTAGCCTTGAAGGAAAGTGCTTAATGAGAGCGATTTTAAGACAGCTATATTTTAAACTCTATCTTTGTTTGAGATAGGGTTTTTAATCGATGTTTTTATACCACATCAAAAGAATTCTTAAATTTCATATAATATATAATCGCCAAATATTGATATAGTTACATAGGAGGAGTATCATTAATTTACTAGAAAAATATAGAAAATGAAAATGAAAAAGGAGGAAGAATCTTTGCGGAATTCTATTGAATTTGAGGTTTTTGGTGATTACGCACTTTTCACAGATCCTTTGATGAAAATGGGAGGAGAAAAGTTAACTTACCAAGTACCAACTTATCAAGCTATCAAAGGGATTGTTGAATCAATCTACTGGAAGCCAACTCTTCTTATGATTGTAGATAAAATAAGAATTATGAATGCAATCAAAATGGAATCAAAAGGTATTCGTCCAATTGAATATGGTGGTGGAAATACACTCGCAAATTACACATATTTAAAGAATGTAAGATACCAAGTTCAGGCTCATTTTATCTTTAATCATCATCGACCTGATTTAGCTTTTGATCGTAATGAATATAAGCATCATAACATCCTAAAACGTTCACTTAAAGTTGGAGGACGGCGAGACATTTTTTTAGGAACGAGAGAATGCCAAGGATATGTGGAGCCTTGTGTTTTTGGCGAAGGAGAAGGCTTTTACGATAATTATGGTGGAGATATTCATTTAGGCACAATGGTTCATGGGCTTAATTATCCTGATGAAACAGGTAGGAATGAATTAGAAGTTCGATTATGGAATCCGGTAATGAGAGATGGAATTATTCAATTCATCCGACCAGAAGAATGTACAAAAATCCGTAAAATATCCAAGATGGATCCAAAGATTTTTGACAGTTCAAACGTTGAATCAGTTGATGAGCTTATAAAACAATTAGAAGAAGGAGGTGAATAAATGAGTTGGCTATTGAATTTGTATGAGACCTATCAATCAAATTTAGATCGAGTCGGTAAAATTGAAAAAAAATATAATGGCCAAGAATATACATTGCTACCTATTTCCCACACTACTCAGTCAGCAAATATTGAAGTTTTAATTACAGAAGAAGGGGAGTTCCATTCAGCAACAGTCATAGATAAGAGCGACGCCAATACATTGATCCCTTGTACAGAAGACTCTGCAAGTAGGTCTGGTACCGGAGCGTATAAAGTTCCTCATCCATTACATGATAAATTAACTTACGTTGCAGGTGATTTTGGTGAATACGGCGGCAGTAAAAAAGAAGAGGAGTCATTTGGCTATTATATCGAACACCTAAGGAATTGGGTAGAATCCCCATATTCTACAGATAAATTAAAAAGCATTTACAAATACTTAAGAAAAAAACAATTAGTGAAAGACTTGGTAGAAACCAAAATATTATGGCTTGATGAAAACCAAAAGCTGATTGGAAAATGGGATAAAAAAGTTGAAGTTTTTCTGGGGAACAAGCCCGAAATCTTTACAGTGCTTCCAGCTGGCCAAGAAGCCGCGTTTGTTAGATTTACCGTGTATTCTCCAAATAAGATGCTATCAAAGGTATGGCAAGACAAAGAAATACATAACTCCTTTATTAATTTCTATGATGGCCTCCTAGATAATGAAGATTACTGCTATGTTACAGGGGAAATAAAACCGAGTACTGATAAACATGCGAAAAAGATTAGAAATGCCAGTGATCAAGCAAAGTTAATCTCTTCAAATGATTTAAGAGGTTTCACATTTAGAGGAAGATTTACTACGTCAAATGAAGTAGCGAATATTAGCTATGATGTGTCCCAAAAAGCACATAATGCATTGAAATGGCTTATTAACAAGCAAGGAAAAATTATCGATCAACGTGTATTTCTTGTATGGGGCAATGATGCAGAAGATGTTCCAGATATTGTAGAGGATAGTTACAGTATATTTTCTATGGATATAAGAGGAACTAAAAAGCGAGAAATAAAATCCTATACACATGAACAATTTGCCAATGAAGTTGCTAAGGCAATTGATGGTTATAAAAATAATTTATCTTCCAGTGAAAATGTAAATATTCTCTTGCTTGATTCAGCGACAACAGGTAGATTAGCGGTTCTTTACTATCGTAATATGGATAAAAACCTTTATTTAAATAGGTTGAAGAACTGGCATTCTACATGTGTCTGGGAGCATGGTTACCGTAAAAATGCAGATAATGAATTTGTTAAATTTTATGGGACACCGTCAACCAGAGATATTGCATTTGCTGCTTATGGGCCAAAAGCAAACGAAAAAGTAGTCAAGAGTTTGATGGAGCGTATGCTTCCTTGCATCATAGATGAGAGAAAAATCCCTTTCGACATTGTTAGAAGTGCCTTTCAGCGTGCATCAAACCCTCTATCAATGGAAAAATGGGAATGGGAAAAAACATTAAGTATTACATGTGCATTAATTAATAAAATGGAGGGATATCAATTGGTATTAGATAAGGAAAATAATAATAGAGATTATCTCTTCGGACGCCTTCTAGCGGTTGCGGATGTTTTGGAAAGAAAGGCATTAAATAATGGTGACCAACGTGCTACAAATGCTAGGAGATATATGAATTCCTTTTCACAACATCCGGAAAGAACATGGAGGACCATTCAAGGGGCCCTACAACCGTATCAAGCACGTTTAGGGGAGAAAGTTTGGTATTATAACAAATTAATTGATGAGATTGGCTCAATGATAAAAATTGAAGATTTTAATAATAAACCACTGTCTGGAAAATACTTGTTAGGCTTTTATAGTCAACGGCATGAATTGTATCAAAAAAAAGAAAAAAATGTTTCACTAAATGATGTAGTAAATATTGGAGAGGAGAATTAAAAATGAAAACTTTAGATCACAAAATCGATTTTGCAGTTGTTCTATCAGTTACAAAAGCTAATCCAAATGGAGATCCTTTGAATGGAAATCGCCCAAGACAAAATTATGATGGACATGGTGAAATCTCTGATGTAGCCATTAAACGAAAGATTAGAAATCGTCTGCAAGACATGGAAGAATCTATTTTTGTTCAATCAAATGACAGGAAGGTAGACCAATTTAATAGTTTAAGGGAACGAGCAGAAACCAATGTAGATTTAGTCAAAGCGTTAAAATCGAAGGATAATCCACATGAACAATTTGCTGCAATTGCATGTAAAGAGTGGATTGATGTAAGAAGCTTTGGACAAGTTTTTGCCTTTAAAGGGGGAGCTGGAAAAGGTGTCTCTGTTGGAGTAAGAGGACCTGTTTCAATTCATACGGCAACGAGTGTTGATCCGATTGATATTACTAGTATGCAGATTACGAAAAGTGTAAATTCTGAGCCCGGGAAAGATAAAGGTTCAGATACGATGGGGATGAAGCATCGTGTTGATTTTGGAGTCTATGTTTTTTATGGAAGTATTAATACGCAATTAGCAGAAAAGACAGGTTTTACTAACGAAGATGCGGAGAAGATTAAAAATGCACTGGTTACATTGTTTGAAAATGATGCATCAGCAGCACGCCCTGAAGGAAGTATAGAAGTACATAAAGTTTGTTGGTGGGATCATAATTCAAAACTTGGTCAATACTCATCTGCAAAAGTACATCGTTTATTAGAGGTTAAACGGAATATTGACGAGCCAAAAACAATCGATGATTATACTGTATTGGTACATGAATTAGATGATTTAAAAGTTGAGATTATTAATGGAATGTAATAAAAAGCGTCAGAATAGTTGAAAGAAAGTATTCTTATAAAGATATACTCTATCAATTTATTAAATGAAAGTCGCATCTCTTGCAGGTGCGTGGATTGAAATGACACTATGAGAAACATCGATTCAAACGGTATCGTCGCACCTCATGTAGGTGCGTGGATTGAAATAGGATATGGAAGAATCAATTTTTGTTCAATCGAAGTCGCACCTTATATAGGTGCGTAGATTAAGACTGGTAAGATAATTGATAGTAATTTAGTGTCTCTGTTGGAGTAAGAGGATCTACTTCAATTCATACGACAACTAGTGTTAATCCGATTGACATTACTAGTATGCAGATTACGAAAAGTGTAATGTCTGAGCCTGGGAAAGATAAAGGTTCAGATACGATGGGGATGAAGCATGGTGTTGATCTTGGAGCTTATATATTTTATGGAAGTATTCATATGCAATGAGCAAGGAAGACAGATTTTACCAAAGGTGATGCGGAAAAGATTAAAAATGAACTGGTTACATTGTTTGGAAATGATGGGTCAGCAGCACGCCCTGAAGGAAGTATAGAAGTACATAAAGTTTGTTGGTGGAAACATAATTCAAAACTTGGCCAGTACTCTTCCGCAAAAGTACACCGTTTACTGGATATTAAGCGGAACATTGACGAACCAAAAATAATTGATGACTATAACATTTTGGTAAAAGAATTAGATATTTTAAAAGTGGCTATTATTGATGGACTGTAATGAAGAAAACGTTAGAATAATTGAAGGAAAGCGTATTTATTAAAAAGTTAATCAACCATTTATTAAAGAAAAGTCGTACCTCTTGTAGGTACGTGGATTGAAATCATTGGCGGTAGTTCATAAGTAACAACAAATGGATGTCGCACCTCTAGTAGGTGCGTGGATTGAAATATGATATTCAAAGAGCCTGAACAAGTGGAATCGAGTCGCACCTTATATAGGTGCGTGGATTGAAATATAATTGAATATGAGCTGCCGCCGATGGAAGGGACGTCGCACCTTATATAGGTGTGTAGATTGAAATATGGAAATGGAACGTTCTTACGGATCAAAAGAAGTCGCACCTTATATGGGTGCGTGGATTGAAATATGTAGCTGGTATTAATGCTTTGTGAAAAACAAGTCGCACCTTATATAGGTGCATGGATTGAAATTAAATTACTTGCTGCCTTATCTAGATTACTTTCGTCGCATCTCTTGTAGGTGTATGGAGTAAGACTGATAAGATAATTGATAGTAATTTAGTGTTTTTGTTGGAGTAAGGGGACCTACTTCAATTCATACGGCAACTAGTGTTGATCCGATTGATATTACTAGTATGCAGATTACGAAAAGTGTAAATTCTGATCTTGGTAAGGATAAAGGTGCTGATACGATGAGTATGAAGTATCGTGCTGATTTTGGAGTATATGTCTTTTATGGAAGTATTAATACATAGTTAGCAAAAAAGACAGGTTTTACTAACGAAGATGCGGAGAAGATTAAAAATGCACTGGTTACATTGTTTGAAAATGATGCATCAGCAGCACGCCCTGAAGGAAGTATAGAAGTGCATAAAGTTTGTTGGTGGGATCATAATTCAAAACTTGGTCAATACTCCTCTGCAAAAGTACACCGTTTATTAGAGGTTAAACGGAATATTGACGAACCAAAAACAATTGATGATTATACTGTATTGGTACATGAATTAGATGGTTTAAAAGTTGAGATTATTGATGGAATGTAATAAAAAGCGTCAGAATAGTTGAACGAAAGTATCCTTATAAAGATATACTCTATCAATTTATTAAAGGAAAGTCGCATCTCTTGCAGGTGCGTGGATTGAAATAAAGACCATTTGACCGAGAATGATAGAAGCAGGGATGTCGCACCTTAAATAGGTGCGTGGATTGAAATTGGTTATTTTCCATTCGTGTTTTATGCTCCTCTGTCGCACCTTATATAGGTGCATGGATTGAAATTTTAAGTCGTATACAACAGTAACACACAAAGAATATCGCACCTCTTGTAGGTGTGTGGAGTAAGGCTGATAAGATAATTGATAGTAATTTAGTGTCTCTGTTGGAGTAAGAGAACCTGTTTCAATTCATACAGCAACAAGTGTTGATCCGATTGATATTACTTGTATGCAGATTAAGAAAAGTGTAAATTCTGAGCTTGGGAAGGATAAAGGTTCAGATACAACGGGGATAAAGCATCGTGTTGATTTTGGAGTCTATGTTTTTTTATGGAAGTATTAATACACAGTTAGCAGAAAAGACAGGTTTTACTAACGAAGATGCGGAGATGATGAAAAATGCACTGGTTCCATTGATTGAAAATGATGCATCAGCAGCACGCCCTGAAGGAATTATAGAAGTACATAGAGTTTGTTGGTGGGATCATATAGTTCAAAACTTGGTCAATACTCCTCTGCAAAAATACATCGTTTATTAGAGGTTAAACGGAATATTGACGAGCCAAAAACAATCGATGATTATACTGTACTGGTACATGAATTAGATGATTTAATAGTTGAGATTATTAATGGGATGTAATAAAAAGCGTCAGAATAGTTGATAGAGTATCTTCTTATAAGGAGATACTCTATCAATTTATTAAAGGAAAGTCACATCTCTTGCAGGTGCGCGGATTGAAATTTTTAAAGCCAGCCTTCCAACCCAAAAAGTTAGTGTCGCACCTCTTATAGTTACGTGAATTGAAATTGCTAGTGCTAAACGTCTAAAGGAATTGTATGGGCCGTCACACCTCTAGTAGGTGTTTGGATTGAAAGTGGTAAGACACTTGATAGTATTTTATTAAGTCTAACGCATTAAATACCTTTTGATTAACGTTCTTCACAATCTTGAGAAAGAAGGAGTCTTTTGGTAATGCGTTAACTTTAATTAAAATTTCTTGAAATATATAACGATATTATATAATATATAGGTATATTGTTAGTTTAATTGATTCCGTTTATTCCCACACCTTATTGTGTTGTGGTTGAGTTGTAGAAGCAAGTTGCGTCTTGTTTCAATTTTGAAAGGGCTTCTTTGAGCCGATTAGTGTATATATAGCTTATTTTGCTATACACATTATTAATCGACTTGAAGAAGCTCTTTTTGTGTTGTTTTCAAGTTCGCAGGCGGGGCCATGTATCAAAATATAGCAAATTAAACAGTTAGGGGAGATAAAACAAAATGAAAAAAGATTGTAGACACTTACGACTAGTACCAACAGTAGAGGAGCATAAAACACGAATAGAGGCAAATGAGACATATCAACAGAAGTCATATGCTACATCTACAATGTCATCTGAAACAAGAGGAAGATTAAATCAAATGCGAGGTTGTTTCGAGGCTGAAATTATATTACCAGTTGGTAAATTTCAATACTTTAAACCACATGCTATGAATGAAAAAGAAGCCATTCAAGAAATCGCATTATTTATTGAAGGGATACAGGAAATGAACATAGGCTATGTTATCTTATGGCGCTTTGTTGGGCAACAAAGTTTTTATAGTGGTACTAAGATCGTAGCCGAACCAAAGTTTCGTAAAATCATGCGTAAGTTGAAAGATTATCTTTTTGACTACGAAGAACTTATTTATGAAACAGAAAAGTAAGAAGGATAGAGGGATATAGATATGAAAAAAGATAAGATTTGGACAGTATTAGATGATCCAAAAGAGCAGGAAACAAAAGAGCAATCCCAAGAGCCGGATGATATTTTTGCTGGTATGGAAGAGCTATCGGAGATTACAGATGATGAACTACCATTTTAAGCAAGTCGAGGTAGTTTATAGAGGGTAAAAGGAAGAACTAAGTGATGTATATACTTGGATCTTCCTTTTTTTATTGCAAAAAGAACTTTGGAGGGAAATATATAATGCGCATAGGTAACGATTTAGCGGCGGGATATTATCCAACACCACTATTAGAAGGGAAACACTTAATACAGTTATTACAAATGGAACCAGAGCGAGTTTATGCTTGCTTTGATCCATGTTGTGGAGAAGGTACAATTTTACGAAGTTTTGCAGATGAGGTGAGACAGGTTAGCATACAAATTGATACATATGGTGTGGAAGTAGATGCAAATCGATATGGAAAAGCAAAAGAGCAATTAGATGAAGTGGTATGTTCGGACTTTGAAAGTATGATGATTAGTCATGACTACTTTCCGCTTATTTTTTTAAATCCTCCTTATAATACGGAGCTTCGTACAGAAAATACAAAATCAGAGAAAATGGAGTTCAACTTCCTAAAGCGTGCTCACCTTTATTTACAAGATGGTGGGATTATGGTGTATGTCATTCCATACGACAAATTTGCTAGGGACGATATTAGCTATTTTATAGCAAAACATTATGAGGAAATAGGATTAATGCGTTTTGGCGATGAAAATGAAGAATTTGAGCAATTTAAGCAATGTGTTTTTATTGGCCGTAAGCGTGCAGCTACGAAGAATGATACATATTTCAATGATCGATTTGCTAATTTTTGCGAAAATATGTCTGACCTTTCTTTCGTCAAAAAACATGTAAATACATTAGCAGAAATGGTAAATCGTAAGGACTGGGCTATACCAGAATTGCGTCATCAAAACAAACTTATTTTTACATCACGAGTGGATTATAAAAGTGCTTATGAAGGAGTTGGGAAATCGGAAGGTATCTCGTCGTTCAAAAAGCGTTTAAATAGAGGGAATGGTTACTCACTTCAAGGTGAGAAAACAGCTGCTGAAAGAGCGAAAATGCCGATTGCTTCCGGACAATTAGGACTATTGCTGATAACAGGTGTGGCAGACGGCTTACTGGGTGAAGGAGATACACTCCATGCGGTCCGTGGATCTGAGAATGTGTATTATGAAACTTCATTTGAGCCACTTCAAAAAACAACGAAAGAAGTTGTTTTACAAAAACGCCGCGCGAAATTTATCATCGCAACACCGACCGGTGAAGTCAAAGAACTTGTCTAGGAAAGGAAGAAGGCTATGTCTGTACTATTAGGAATAGGAGCATTATTTATCGTATGGGAATTTAGTAATCGTATGTTTCGTATTGCTATTGTACTTACAGTCATTTGTTTATGTGCTTCTCAATTAGGTGCAGGTACATATTTGGAAGTATTAGAGCAATTCTCAGCGTTCCAAGGTGCAGGTAATATGCTACATGCGGCTGAACAATCATTACCAGAGTGGAAACAGTTTATAGATTTTTAGCCAATAAATTGAATGAGTAGGACATGAGACGTATCGAATAAGATGCGTTTTTTATTTTAGGAGGGAAACTTATGATACAAGAAATAATTCAACAAGATACATTTGACCAGGAACAAACACCAGCAATGTTGCAATTGGAGACAGCCGTTGCCTCACATACAGCTTTTTGTTTTGCAATGGCAGTAAATCGTCATCAACAAATCCAATTTGCAGTACTAGGTGCGAATGACAGTACATTAAAGTCATTCCGTGCTGCCATATCAATGGGAACTAATCGTTTGTATTTTGGAGAGGGAAAAAAAGAAGAATTACATTACATTTTAGATAAAAAAGTGAATGTAAACTCAAAAGGTCAGTTTGAATTTATTAACACACAAACAGCAAATAAGAAGAAGGCAATTATTGCATTTTCTAGAGAATTAGAAGAAAAGTATATTGTTGCAATTGACGAAGCGCCAGAGAAACAAGTAAGGGATTTCCTAATGGCTCCTCCGTATGGTTTACCGATCTTAGAAGAATGGGCGAGGCCAATTTATGAGGAGATGCTAACAAGAGATCTATTACAACCGTTAGAGGTGTATTTTGATAAGAATGAGTTTTCTTCTCTAACGATTGCGCAAGTCTTACTAAAAGAAACGGATTGTAAAGAGTTTTTATCAGAAATGATACGCTCTGGGAAATGTCAATTTCCGCAAGAAGGTACAGGTGAAAAAATCAATGAAATTAATGATTTAAATGAATACCTATTGGAATATTCACCTGACATGCTTGATAAGGTTACAAAATTGGATGAGCCCTTACATCAACCGATGAAAGATCAGGCATTATCTCATTTTGATACATATCAAAGACCATTATTCCCTGTACAAGCACATGTAGCAACAGGTGTAGCAAAAGCTTTACAAGTACAAAAGGGAATCATCTTGCAGGGGGAAATGAGCACGGGCAGTGCGGCACGTTCCGCTATAAGTGTAGCTTAAACACGAAAAGCGGGGGCCAAATCTTATTAAGATTGGTTACAACTCTTTAAACGATTTACAGGGTGAAAATTCCCTGTCATGACTAATATTCCAATTCAAGTCATGTCTATGAGACTCCTACATGCGCCTATCATTCCAATGTGATAGGGGTCTGAAGCTAGGTGAAGCCGTCCTTGAAGCGAACTCGTTAAACGTGGATTTAGGGCGGTAGGCTTTAAAAACATTCTATGATGAGCGAAATCGAACCCTCGTATGTACGCTCCGTTACTCATTCCCCAATCTAATAACGAGATATATGATTGGGTCTTGCGTGAAGATATTTCTCTCTTGCCTGAGGAGAAATTGCTTATATAGGTCTTTCCAGAGTTTATATAAGATTCATGAGAGTTAGGAATAGTCTACTCATGAACAAGTAGCGTCGGAGTATAGAGGGCATCTAAGGAATGTAAAAGAAGGGCTGGTTTAAAGGGAACGTGCGAGAGCCAATAAGCGGAGGTATTGGAGCCTATGAAACTTATTGGAAGTCAGCGACACCATAGTACCTATGATGAATAGCCGTTTGTATCTTGCTATAAGTTGCTTCTGCAACGAAGTGTAGGAGAGGAGAGAAACTATTCTAGGGAAGGGTGTTAGTCGAGAAGTATTGCACTAATTGAGGAAATGTTCAAACGAACCATGTGAGAGTAAAAGAGTTAATTCATTTCGGATAGTCCATTTCTCTAATCAAGGGGGCGATCCATATAAAAATGAAGGATAATAAACAATTTCCACAAAACGAAAAAGAGCTAAAACTAGCACTCGATAGCATGTACCGAATAGCCAAAGAAAGTAGTAAACCTTTCTATAACCTAATTGAACTTATGAAGAACGAGCAGACTATACTGACCGCCATTCATAATATCAAGGGTAATAAAGGAAGCAAAACTGCTGGCACTGATGGTAAGACTATGGACTACTATCTTCAAATGGGCAGAGATAAGTTGATGTCTCTAATTCGTAGGAACATTAATAACTATCAACCTAGTCCAGTAAGAAGAAAGTACATTCCAAAATCAAATGGTAAGCAACGTCCTTTGGGTATTCCTAACATGATAGACCGCATCATACAAGAAATAGCCAAAATTGTCATTGAACCCATAGCCGAAGCTAAATTTTATCATTATAGCTTTGGTTTCAGACCAATGCGTTCAGCTGAGCAAGCTATTGCTGAAACACTTGAACGTATCAGGAGAAGCAAAACCTATTGGGTAATTGAAGGCGATATTAAAGGGTATTTCGATAACATCAATCACAATAAGTTGATTGAAATAATGTGGAAAATAGGAATCCGAGACAAAAGAGTGCTTATGATGATTAAGAAAATGCTAAAAGCAGGAATTATGGAAGAAGGAAAGGTCAGAGATAACGTTAGTGGTTCACCACAAGGCGGTATCATCTCACCTCTTTTGGCTAACATTTATCTTAATTATTTTGATTGGGAGATTGCTAGAATGTTCCAAGAGCATCCAGCTAGATACAAGGTCAAAGACGTTTCTAGAAATGGACTACAACGTGTCCGACAAAGACATGAAGATACATTTCTAATTCGATACGCAGATGACTGGGTTATCCTTTGTAAAAGCGAGGGAAATGCCAAGCGGATTCTCAAAAAAGTGGAGAAATATTTTAACCACCAATTGAAACTGGAGCTGTCCAAAGAGAAGACCTTAATCACTGATGTGAGAACGAATAGAGTCAATTTCTTAGGATTCTGGATTTTTGCAGAAGAACATCGGCTTAGAAAAGGCAACATACAAGGAAAAGCTATCCCTAACATGGATAAAGCCAAGTTGAAAATAAAGGAGATTAATAAAAATATTAAAACCCTTTATGACCATCGTGGTAATAAATCCAAACAGGTTGCCATAATCGAGAGTATCAACTCAAAGATTGTTGGCATAGCAAATTATTATAAAATCGCCAATGTATCTACTATATTTCAAGGGTTTGACAAACGTATTCATTACGCCCAATGGAGAACATGGTTGTTTATGAACAATCGACGTGGACGATATTATCAACTAACCACTCCAGCGGATACTCTCTTAAATAGAAGAGATAGACACAAAGAGCAAAAAAGTAAAGTATTCTTCATTGAAGAACATGGAGCTAAAGTAGGAATCACCAAATTTGCATTTACGCCAAAACGTAATGCGATGAAAGTGAATCTCTTAATGTCGCCCTATACAGATAATGGCCGAAGTATTTATAAACGGACAACCGGCAAACGTGAGGCACTAGAAAGACCGAATTTCTTCCAAGAAGAGATTCCTTTCTACCAACTCAACAACCGTTATCCGATATATAACTTTGAATTCTATCTGAATAGAGAATACGCATTTAACAGAGATAGGGGAAAATGTAACTGTTGTAAGGTTCAGCTAAATGAATGGAATCTTAACACACATCATAAAAACCCTAAACTACCGCTTAATAAAGTCAATAAGGTGATAAATCTGGTTTCCTTGTGCAAAACATGCCACAAGCTGGTTCACAACGAAAATCCCGTTACCAATACAAAAGGTGGAAAGAAAATAGAGCAACTTAGAAAGTTGCTTAAAGAGGTTAAGTAAGTACGGCTTTCGAGGATAAATTAACTCTTATTCGTATTTGAACAAATTAGTGTAATGGCGGTTATAGTCGTAATGCTATAACAGTCTTTATGGAGAACTGAGACAACAGTTTGAAATATGGTTTCCCGATGGAACGCCGTATGCGGTGAAAATCGCACGTACGGTGTGGGGCGGGGGAAAAGGTGGAGATTACTTCAAAGTCTTACCTATCGCACCCGAAATGGGTAGTGGCTACCTCAATCCTTACGGATTGAGATGCCACACATAAAGCGCAATGATGACAGCTGCAGTAGATGGCTATTTTCATTTAAAAGGGAAAAAAGGATATCGTACATGCGTATTTGTTCCACCAACTCTTACTGAGAAGTGGGCAAAAGAAGAAATACGACACTTATTACCAGACGCAGAGATACACCTTATTAAACGAACTGAGGATCTTATTCGTATTCATCAAGCTTGGATTCAGGCCGGGAGACCAAAACCACAAAAACCAACCTTCTTTGTTATTAGTTTTACAACAATGCGAGGAGATTCTATCAAAATGATGCCATTATCTTATAAGCAGACTCCTCTTTCTAAAAAATCTGAGGAAGAGGTGCAAAGATATTATAAGAATGGCTACTACTGTTCGGATTGTGGTGCTAAGTTACGTAAAAAAACATCTTCTATCATGGTTCAACAGGCCAATGGTGAACAAAAAGAAGTATGTCAATATAAAGATTTTACAGCTAGTGACTTAGATACTAAAACGAATAAAAATAGTGTATGTGCTGATTGTAATTCAAATATTTGGAGCCCAAAAGTAAAAACAAAATATGCAAGTTTTAAAGAGTGGACAAAATATGAGGAACAATTAGTGCAGGCAATTAAAGAGGGAAATAAACCTTTACAAAAACAACTAGAGTTAGAGAATCGTGTAAAACCATATGACGCAAAACATTCAGGAAGAGCGTATAGAAAAGTAGCTGCTGTTGAGTATATTCGTAGAAAAATGAAGCATTTCTTTGACGTTCTTATTGCTGATGAGATACATGAGCTGAAAAGTGAATCTGCACAAGGAACTGCTTTAGGAAGTTTAGCAAAGGTTTGTAAGAAAGTTGTAGCTGGAACAGGTACATTATTTGGTGGCCGCGCAAGCGATGTATTCTATACGTTATGGCGTTTATTCCCTCAAAAAATGGTTAAAAGTGGTTTTGAATACAGTTCTTTCATGGAATGGAATGAAACCTACGGAAACATCGAGAGAACATATTACCATGATGGTGAGGTCACATCTAATATAGCTTCACGCGGAGCACAAGGTACATTAGATAAAACTAAGGTTGTACCTGGTATTTCACCTTATGTGTTTACTCAATTCTTAATGGATACAACCATTAATGTACGTCTTAAAGATGTATGGCCAAATCCTGTGGAACTAGTCAACGTCCCTACAATTCTTGTTGATATGTCTGAAGAGCAGAAGCAAGCCTATGAGCATATGAAAGAGTCGTTTGAAAAAGCAATTGAAGCAGCGAAAGGTACACCAGACGCTGGGAAACTGTGGCTTTCTTATATTCGTACAGGTAATGCATATCCAGACAATATGATCCATTATCCGAACTATTACTTAGATGATGCAGGAAAAGAACTGGTTTGGTCTAATGATAAATTCAAATTTGATGAGGATTGTATACAGCCTAAAGAGAGAGAGTTGCAAAGTATATTGCGTACAGAAATTTCTGAGGGCCGTCCAACCATCGTATACGTATGTGATACAGGATCTACAGTAAAAGAACGAGACGTTCAACCACGTTTACAGAAGGTTGTAGAGCAAATATCTGGTGCGAAAGTAGCTATTCTCCGTACCAATACAGTTACTCCGCCAAAACGTAGTGAATGGCTAAAAGATCAAGTGAATAGCGGTGTGAATGTAATTATTTGCTCGCTAGAATTAGTGAAGGTGGGTCTTGATTTACTTGCAACACCTACATTGATATTTTATCAATTACCATTTAGCTTATTCGCGTTGAATCAGGCAGCAAGAAGACACTGTCGTATTGGCCAAACTAAGCAATGTAGGACCTTCTATCTTGGATACCGAGAAACGTTCCAACAGCAGATGGCGCAATTAATTGCTCAAAAGAATAAAGCTGCTGAAGCAATGAACGGTGAGGTTACAAGTGATGGTCTGAATGCAATGCTTGGTGATACTGGAGATCTACAGACTCTATTAATTCAAAACATAAAGAGTGGAAATCAATTAAAGGGTTCAACAGAGGAATGGACAAAAGCAGCATCTGATGAATCGAAGCGGGTTCTTGCAAATATCGGTAATGTGATTACACCTGTGTTTGAATCAATTGAAATTCAATTTACGAACTGGGTGGGAAAATTACCAGGAACTATGGATGTTGCATTTATGAAAGAAGTTCAATTTGTACAAAGGGCTGTTGAATGTATTAAAAAAGAACAAGTACCTGGAGTTCGAGTGAAGAAGAATGTACTTGAAATAGCTGGAGAAATAGAAGATGTCATTCGAGCTTTAACAACACTGAATACTGATAAGCGTATGCTTGTACAAAAACAAGATATCACATTCTGGGATTCAGTTATTGTTGAAGTGGATTCTTCTAAAAAGAAAGGAAAACGAAAAAACAAAGTAATTGATGGACAGTTTGAGTTCGATTTATTTGGATAATCGAGAGGGGAATATTATGTTTACAAAAATATTTATTGGTCTATTTTGTTATGTGTTTTTGGTAGTTCGTAATTCAAAGAAAAAATTTCTAATGGAAGAAGCCAAGAAAAAAGAAATGGAAAATAAACCGGTGGAACGCCCCGTTTATTGGTGCCCAAGAGAAAATAAACCTATTGGAAGGGAACAAGAGCGTGTTACTGTTCCAACAAAAGAGATCACCTTAGAAAAAGATGTAGCAAGTATATATGATTTAGTTGCTACATCTGTTCATAAGAATCTGGGTGAGGAAGAGAGTGATAGATTAAAACATGAGGATATAGAAGAAGTGGAGTATGCTGAAGATTTTCATCATACTCCCACTCCTGAGGCTGTATATGATATTCCTTTTCCAAGTGATGAGGATATACCAGTGGAATTATTAGAATATGAGGACATGTATCCACAACAAGAATATGTTTCAATTCCACCGGAAACAGAACACGTTTTTTCTGTTCAACAAGGAGTAGCTGATGTTGAAGATATGGATTTTGTGAGGTGGACTGCAAAAGTAATAGAACAAGAACAAGGACTGACACGTGTCATAAATATGTCTAATAAGAAGCGTTATTGGATTCATACAGAGGGAGAAATATTACCGAAAAATCAATTACTGTATATGAAATTAGAGGTCAATTCACCTTATTCTTATACACTAGTTGAATGGAGTAATAGACAACTAGGGAATATATAAATCTATTTCCTAGTTGTATTTTCTTAGTTAAATAGCATCAAATACAGCATTTTCTCACTCATTTGTACAAGAATAAAACATTTTTTTATTTTTGTACAAATGAGTGGGACAGAATGATTCACCATATAAGGATATTCGACTATAATGATACATTGTACGTCATTGTAATATTGAAATGTTTTGAGATTCAAGTGATTAACAGTCTTAAAACAGGAGAATTGAGAACTCTTCGTAATATTACAATGCTTAAAATAGATTAAATCCAAACATGAGGATTATATGAAGTAAAAAATATTTTTGAGTTAAAAAAATAACAATTTTGAAAGGTGAATGTAAATGAATATTAATTCCATAAGTAACAATGTAGTAGAAAAATTAGAACAAACGGTGCGCTATGAAAAGAAACAAGTCCAGGTATTACGTGTAAGTAAAAGTAGTTCTAATATACACGCTTACATGATTTTTCCGGAATTCTCAGAGGTTAAAATTTCAAATACCGAACTGGATGAATATATAGAAAATCTGTCAACAAGCGTGAAGTATGTCATTGATCGCAAGTTGAGTCAACAAGAAATTGAAAAACAAAATCATTCTTTCATTATGACGTGTGAAGTCGAGGAAGATGGTGTGATAGATGATGAAACGATTCATTTTAATACGACGTATGTAAAACCACCAACAATTGCAAATAAAGTATTTAAGTTGGTATGTGGATTAGGGAATCGCTTAGATAGCTTAAAAGAACTACATATTACAGTGTTAAATAATAATATTAACCGAATTGAAATTGAGTTTTACAATGAAAATGAAACATATGTGGCAGTAGAAAAAGAAGAAATTGCAAATGCAATTATGGGGGCATATACAAAAGCAAATATCTATTATGCAGCAGATCTTTATTATGCTGCAGAAGGAAATGAAATTAAATTAAAGAGCATCAAACCAAAATTAGCGGGTGATGTGTGATGAAACGAGAAAAAGGAATGATAGGAGTCTTATGCACGCTTGTTTTGATGATTTTATTACTTGTACCCTTAGAAGCAGCTCAAGCTTCTGTAAAAGTAGATTTTAATGAGTTAAAAGGAAATGATGTTTCGTCATCATTTAAAGATGGACTAAACAATCGAATGAAAACAACAGAGAAAGAAGATTCATTTGGATCATCAATCATTCAAAAGATTGAAGGATTGTATGCGCCGGCTTTTAAAGTAGGAGTCAATATCTTTTCTATTTCATTCGTATTAGGAGTTATTGTCATGGTTATGGCATTAATTACAAAGAATGGTCAATGGATGAAGTGGGCAACCGGAAGTATGATTTTCTCATTTATCAGCATGATGTCGATGAGACTAAGTGTATACTTCTTATTTAGTTCCGATGTATTTTCGTTTATGAACATCTTTACGGATTTTTTAGACCTGTTTAAAGCAACAGCACTTATTTTCACACCATTTATGTTAATCGCAGGTATTCGTTTAAGAAGAATTCATGAGAGTACAAAACAGCCGGAATATTACCGTTGGGCCAACCGTGTCATAACGGGATCTTGTTTGCTGTGTATGTTAGCCGTACTCGCTCCATGGCTATTTGCTAATATGTAAAGAACTATATATAAAAATAGAAAAGGTACTGAATCTACATTCAGTACCTTTTATCTACCCATTAGGTTCTTTCTTTCATATTCTTCAAATACTTCTTCTGATATTGGCGATAGTATGCCACTTAAATACACAGCGGTATATAAAAAGTATTGGCCATCATTTGTTTTTATTGTATGAGTACCGTGTTCCTCATTGTTTGGAATAATTCGTTCAATTTTGAGTTGCTTTTTATCACAAATGATCTCTTTTACTCTATATAAATTATGTGTTGGTAAACGATTAATATACAAACAAAGGTATTCTAGTAGAAATAGAATAACAGTCATTTGTAGAATGAAAGCAATCTTTAATAGAGTTGGTATGGATGCAAATAATACTAGAAATATAGAGATCAAGAAAATATTTAACTTTGAAAACCATTTTTCATGTTGATTTAAAGAAATAATACTTTTCTTATTCTGAAACACCTGGAACCTCGTTATAAGAAAAATAATTACAAAGATTCCTTCATAACTAAACCAGGTTTTCCACTCCGTATCAGTAAGTTCTAGCAATATATATATGATACCGGTAGATACGATCAGTGGTACCAGCTGTACCAAACTAAATAGTATGGTATGTTCTAACATTCTTTTCTTGTAGATACGATTAGTAATTGAATCCAAGTTTCTTAACTCCTTCTGCAATTTTCATGATGACACCACCAATAAGAAGATGGTATTCGCCAATCCCTTTTTCATTTACGTACCAACACATATAGTGTCGGATACCTTCTTTTGCACTATGGTCATGTAAAGGAAAAGGAGATGCGTATTTTTTAGATGACATATTATTATCACCGAAAGGTACCTGTTCTGCAAGTGCAAAACGTTTCTTCGAATCATTTATAATCCAACAACCATAGTTTACTGATCCATACCATATTGCGTCTTTGTGAATTGGATCAATAGAAGGTTGTGCTGGATAACTTTCAGCTAGTATTTGCGCTTTTTCTTCACGAAGTTGCTGATGTATGTGTGAATTTAATGGATCTTCCGTTCCGATTTCATAGGTTTCCTCAAAATTCCCACACTCATAAGGGATAAGGGGATTATTTGAATCAGCTGCTAATTGTAGACTGCAAGAATCTGATTTTGAAAGATAGTATACACAGTCTTTGCAAGTGAAAAAGTTTGAAAAAGCTGAATCTGTTTCTTGTTCTGTTACGGTATTATCTACTACAAGTTTTAACATGTCTATCACAATCCTTTTTAGGCTAGTTCGTAAATTAATATAGACGTATCATATCATGCTTATAAACAAATGTAAATATTTTCCAAATAAAAATAACCTTATTAATTTTGAAAGGACTGTTTGTATTGAATAGAAATCGAGAATATATTGCTTTGCGAAATTCTATATTAATAGGCTGGTTACTGACAGGCATCGTAATAGGCCTATCTATCCATTTTTCTTCTGTTGTTTATTTATTAATTGGATGTTTCATTCTATCGTTAAAATACGGATTAATGGGTACCGTGAAAAATGTGGAAAAACGTTTGCCTACCTGGGCCAACTTTGGCGTCATTGAAAAACCAGTTAATAGAAGAGTAACCAGACCTTTTCAGTTTCGAGGTGGGCTCCTTGTTTCATTAGCATTAGGATTCGTAGAGATGGTGATAAAAGGCTTATGTATCTCATATTTTATTTTAGGATTAGAAACGCATGTATATCGTTTAATGCGCAGAAACGCAAGGGTGTAAAAAGGAGGACTCTATTATGAAAGTATTGATATTTGAATTGATTCTTATTGCGGTTCTAATACCGTTGAATAGTGTTGTGAAAAAACATGTACCAAAATGGAAAGGAAAAGCTGGAGAGAAACTGGTAAAACGTATACTAAGTAAATTAGATCCAAAAAGTTACTTTGTGTTACATAATGTGACGGTTTATACGGAGTATGGTGATACAACGCAAATTGATCATATTGTTATCGCGGAAACCGGTGTATTTGTTGTAGAGACAAAGAACTATGAAGGATGGATCTATGGAAATGAGAAATCTGCAAGGTGGACACAAGGTATTTTTAGAAAGAAAGCCTCTTTTCAAAATCCATTTCGCCAAAACTATAAACATATAAAAGCCATTGAATGGGTGATGGAACAACAGCTGCCATGTATCTCTATTGCAGCGTTCCATCCAAAATGCAGTCTAAAAAGAGTACATGTTCATTCTAAAGATAAACATGTACTATATTATAACGATCTACAAAAATGTATTGAATCATATACTGAGGTGCAACTAACAAATGATGAGGTCCAACATATTTATCAAACTATGTTGCGAGCAAACATAACGGATAAGGGTATTGAAAAGAAACATGTGAAGTATTTAAAAAATAAATTTGCTAAACAATAAGAAATGGAGATAGAGACATGTTATATGTAGTAGGGTTTATCGTAATCTCTATAGTAGCTATTCGGCTTAACATGAAGTATTACAAGCTTAGGGGGAATTTTAAAGATTTTGTAATGAAGAAAAAAGAGTAGAAGATTTCTAATAAAAGGTTTTAAAGTCCATTTCAATTGAAATGGACTTTAGTATTCGCATAAGGTTAAAATAAATCTTTTTTATTATGAAAATCCCCAAGAATGTTGCCTTTACATTTGAGGGAAACAAGAAAGAACCCTATTTAGATAAAAAAGGGTTCTTTCTTGTTTTATGTAGCACTTATTAAAAAGAAAAGCCATGTTATAAAAAATGCTACAACTAAGGGAATTATTTTTAAAAAGATTAATAGGTTTTTATTTAAGTAGGTGTATTTTTCTTTGTTGAAAATATATTCTAGACTAACTGCTATACAAATCAGGATCAGTATAATTAAAATTGATTTCTTGATCAGTAAATTAGGTACCAAATTATATAAACTAAGACCTAAGAGTACGATTATAGATGCAAATAATCGAATGTTTTTTTTCATAAATCGTTCTCCTTTTCAATTTATTAGTTACGGTGTATGTGTGGGTGTCCTGTCCACGTAATTCCAACTGTAACGCCTTTTCCTTTGTTAACAACAGCTAATGTAGCAGCTCCAAGTCCAACTATAGCCGCAATTAATCCTAATGGGACTGAAGCTGGTATTGTTACATATCCAGCTGCTGCTAATTCGGCTGCAACCCAAATTGCTGCACTACCCCATGCCATTGCTTCAGCTAGTGATTGAGTTTCAGAATTACTTAGTTTTAATCCGAATCCCCATCCATAAAAACCAGCTGAAGAAGATTGTAATTCTTTGAATTGGCTTAGGTCATTATTAACATATGAATTTAGTGTTTGTGTTGTGGAAAGTTTTCCAGGGTTTCCTTGTTCATCTTTTTCTAGAGTGAAATATCCTTTTTTAATGTATTCATTTTCTAAGTTTAATCCATTTAAGAAGTTTTGATATTCCTCATTTGTTATACCAATTTCATCTGCTGTTGCATTAATATATAAAAGTCCTTCTGCATTTACTTTTACATATGGAGTAAATGTTTTTGTTGTGTTAAGTGTTTAATTAAATTGTTCGTTTGTTTGAATGGGAATAAATTTATTACTTTGATTTTCTTGTACTTGCTCTGTTTTTACTGCTGTTTGTTTTTCTGTTGCGGCTTGAGAAATGCTAGGCGATAGGCTACCAAGTAATAATGCACCACTTAAAACTGCTGAAATCTGTTTAACTTTCATTATAAAACCACCTTTTTATTGTAATTTGGAATATTTTAGATTCCTATTACATTGTAGTTTATATTTGAAAATATTGTAATATTTTGCTATCAATTGGAATGTTATGTTCGATTACCAAACCCTTACATATAAACCTAATTATACAAAAAATGACAGAAAGATTTTTTGTATTCCTAGAATCTCCCACTTTTTGAAATTATATATATATTCATATTATCATGTTATTACACTAGGTTAAATTTTGGGTAAGTTGATATATTAAATTCTGAATATTTTATTTGTATTATTGTGTATTATATACGGAGGTGCAACTAACAAATGATGAATTGCATAAAGGAAGTATTATGCTATAATTGAATTAATCCAATACTAAAAAATCATATTGCAAAAGGACACACCTACGCATAACCATAGCGTAGGTGTGTCCTTTTTTGTTTGAGGAGGAAAAATGTATGGGAAAAACGTTATTTATTGCGGAAAAGCCGAAAGTGGCCAATGAAATTATGAAATCGCCACGTTTCCGACACTCACAAAAGTACATTGGAAGCAAACCTTATTACGGTTATTACGAAAATGATCATTATATTGTCAGTTGGTGCCGTGGACATTTACTGGAACTGAAAAATCCGGAAGAGATGGATCCAAAGTATAAAGTGTTTCAGTTAGAACATTTACCCTTAATTTTTCAACCATCGTATAAGGTGATACAAGAAAATGCAGAGCAACTACAAATCCTTGTTAAACTGTTACAGCGACCTGATGTTGACCATGCCGTGAACATATGTGACGCGGACCGCGAGGGAGAGTTAATCTATAGGGAAGTGTACGAATACGCAGGTGTGAATAAAAAGCAATCTCGCGTATATAAATCCTCTTTTGAAGCTGTAGAACTCGAAGCAGCTCTCAATCGATTAGAAAGCGCGTCTAAGTATGATGGACTAGCTTATTCTGCTAAAGCAAGGCAGTATTTAGATTATCTATTAGGGATGAATATAACCAGGGGATGCACCACAAAATTAGCGCAAAATAAATTCCTATTGGCATCTGGCCGTGTACAAATGTGTTTGCTACATGAGATCCGTCAACGTGAGTTAGCAATTGAAAACTATAAGGAACAGTCTTATTATCATCTGCAGCTAGTAACAAATTTAGGACTCACTCCAGTTATGAAAACAGAAGATCAGGTGTTAAACCCATCGCCATTAAGGAGTTTAGGGGAGAAGCTAAAAGGTCAATATCTCACGGTTGAGGAATTTAAAGAGGGCACTAGGAAGCAAAATCCTAAATTGCTATACAACTTAACAGACTTGTACAAAGATGCCCATGCACAATTACAAATTAATGCTGAAACTGCAAAAAAATACATTCAGAACTTGTATGAAGAAGGTTTTATAACCTATCCACGCTCTTCGTCTAGGCATTTACCTACAGAACAAGTGGAACGAGTAAAAGGTGTTATGCAGGCGCTAGCTAAGAGTCGTTATTCTTTACTGGTACAATCCGTCGATATTGACGCCATTGATATAAAACACAAAACATTTGATGATGATCTTGTATCAAGCCATTTTGCCATTATACCGACGACTAAACAATATCAAGAGGAAGGTCGTCCAGAGATTGAACAACAACTATACAGTCTCGTGGTAAAACGTTTTGTGGGCAATTTCATGCGTCCTGCAGTGTACCTGGTAAGAGATGTATCCCTTATTGATGCAATGGGAAATACCTATCAAATAAAAGAAAGTGTGCTTCGAGAAAAAGGTTTCCTAGAAGTGTTCCAAGAGGAAGTAGAGGAAGAAAGTGTGGAAACATTTAAAGTTCCTATCCTGCAGAAAGGACAAGAACTTCAAATCTATGATTTTGAGTTGCTGGAATCCAAAACAAAGAAACCTGCTCTACACACAGAAAGCTCAATTCTTGCTTTTATGGAAACGGCTGGTCGTAAAATTGATGATGAACATTTAAAAGAGCTGATGAAAGGAAAACGAATTGGAACCGTAGCAACAGAAGCGGCTTTTATTCCGGCTTTACACGAGAAGAATTTTATAGACATTGAAAAGGGAAAAATTATTACAACTCCAATTGGCCGTGCCTTTATTGAACAATTTCCTGTTCAGCAAATTAAAGATCCACTGTACACAGCAGAAATGGAAGGAATGATACACCGTATTGAAAAGAATGAAATGAGTTATAAAGACTTCATTGTACAAACAAATGCGTTTGTACAAAAAATAACACAAGAGATTATAAGAATTCCTGATACAGTTTCGTATAATCTAATAGAAACCTGGAAGCAACAAATAGAAGTATGCCAATGCCCTTGTGGAAATGGAATAATTTTAGATAGAGGAAAGTTTTTCGGGTGCAGCAATCATCCGAACTGTAACATTGGCTTGCCTAAGAAAATTAAAGACAAAACAATTCCTACAGTGCAAGTAAAAAAACTGTTTGAAGAGAACAAAACGGACGTTATAAAAGGATTTAAATCTAATGGCAAAGAGTTTTCTGCTTATCTAGCATTTATAAATGGTGAAGTAAGCTTTAATTTGCCTACAGTTGAAGAATTATCGCTAGGTCAGTGTCCAAAGTGTCAAAAGGGACACATTTTAAACCGTGATAAGTTTTTTGGGTGTTCAGAATATCAAAACGGATGTAATTTTGCGATATCAGCTAAAATTAAAGAAAAGAAATTATCTGATAGCCAGATTAAGAAATTATTGAAGAATCGCGTTACTGACTTCATTCATGGTTTTAAAGGAGAGTACGGAGAATTCACTGCAGCTATCCGATTAAAAGAAGATCTTAGCATTTGTTTTGAACGTCCAACAACGGATGATCGTACTATAGGGAAATGTCCTTTGTGCCAAGGAAGGGTAATTGTAGGAAAAACTACTTATTTATGTGAACATTACAAAAATCCTTGCGAATTCATTGTGTCTGGAAGCATTTTGAAAAAGAAAATAACTAGCGCACAAGTAAAAAAGTTATTAGAGAAGAATATGACCGATACAATCTCAGGATTTGAAAGTAAGAAAACCGGAGAAAAATTCGATGCAAAATTAACCTATGATGTACAAAAACAACGTATTACATTTATAATGAATAAAAAGAAATAATATCATAAAATCTTAAATTTCATATATAAAATTAATAGGAACTATGATATGATGAAAGTAACAAAATACTTCTAAAACTATCTTGCAAAAGGACACACCTACGCATACATATGCCATAGGTGTGTCCTTTTTTATGTATTTTTAGAATTTCAAGACTCAAAAGGGGGATATATATTGTGTACCAGTAATATAGCATCTGCTAATGTATCTTTTGAAAAATTGAAAAGTCAGGAAGAGAATGAAGAAAGTATGGTGTCAATATGCCCGCAGTGTAAGGAACGGTCATATACAGCACTTTATAATGATCATCCAAAATGGATACAGTTTTGCCTATGTTGTAATTATCGAGAAGTAAATACTATGAATAGTCCGTTTGTTTATTAGATGCAGCTATTTACGTATTTTAAGTAGGAGGAAGAAATTTCGATATGAAAATATGGATTAAAGCTATTTGTATAACATCATTCGTAATTCAAATGTCAGCATGTAGCAGTTCCGTGCAAACAAAAAATGATTCGAGACCTGCCCAAGCAGTACAAAACGGAATACAACAGAACGTAGAAGGGAAAGGTATTGTTGATATTCCAGAAGCTTATAAAGGGAAATTAAAAGGCTTAGAGACCGTTAAAGGGAAGGTATTACATATTAAAGACGGAGATACGATAGACGTAAACGTAAAGGGGCAGAAACAGACGGTAAGGTTACTTTTATTAGATACCCCTGAGTCTGTATCTAATAAAATCCCACCACAAAAGATGGGAAAAGAAGCCTCTTCCTTTTTAAGGAAACAGCTAGAAGGGAAAAGTGTAACTTTGGTTTATGATCGAGGGCAAAAAGAAGACAAATACGGTAGGAAATTAGCTTATGTCTTTTGTGATGGAATACACATCAACGAAATAATGATCAAATCGGGTTATGGGATTATAGCCTATATTTCTAGACCTAATACTACATTGCTACCAGAAATGCTAGAAGCAGAAAAAGAAGCAAAAGAAACAAGGGCTGGTGTGTGGAACATTAAAGGATTTGTAGATGAAAAGAACCGCCACTATAACCGCAATGATGCAGCTTAATATCGATACTTATTCAAAAAGGAGGTCCATAAATGAATGGAAACAAAAGAAACATGTTCTTATCTTTTTTTATTTCAACTTTCTTTATTTTTTTGAGTCTCTTGCCGTTTAGTAGTAATGAATATGTATATGTTATTTCAAAAATCGGGGCTGCAGCTGGTGTAATAAATATTGTGATGATGAGCGTATTCTTATATTTTCAGAGCAAAAAAACGAGACATCTCTTGAGTTAATATGATACAAATACCAGTTTTCCTTACTCATACGTAAAAGATAAGAGTAAGGAAAACTGAAAGGGGAAGTTGAAGATGAGTCAAATGCCGGGGGTCTTGAAGTTTGTTTTAGCAAAGGAAAAACGATATGTATATTTGGTTGTAGCAGAAAAGAAAAACAAACGAGTGAAAACACATGTTGTATATGGATTCGGTCCACTAGAGAAAGCATTAGAAACTATGTATGGAATGCGTGATAATTTTGAGAATCGCTTTCCACCAGATTTAAAAGATAAGGGATATGACTGGGAAGATTTAAATGATTGGATACTATCCATAGAAACAGGCTATTCCAAATACGGAAATAAGTTAGTGACATTCTAAATAGAAAAGTGAGGTAGTATCACATGCTTGATACGAAATCTTTAGAACCGTATTTTTGTTTTTCTAATTCACCAGGTATTCAGTATATCGGAACGTATTGTCCAGATTATTCTAAAGATGAAAATAAACATGTAAAAGATTTTTTGCGAAAACTCATAGATTGCCTTTCGCATGTTGAACCGGCATACAGCCATGAAATTATATTAAGATTTTTACAGGATGAAACATATCAACAAGAGATACTATCACATGCGAATTTTCAGTCCGCATTCGATGAACAAGCAAAAGATTCTATTATTCATATGCTAGTAAATGAGTCTGAAATAATAGAAACAGTAAGTACTAGAATGAAGCAGTTAATAAACGGAGTAAGAAAGCCGATGGATCCTGATAAGTATGTTTTACTAGATTTTATTCAAAAGGCAAATACATATTTTGTACCGATAGACGATGGACGTAAGGAGTATACAAAATGGAACTGATCCGTAAGTATCATATTTTCTGCGCTTGGACAATCGCTATAAGTGCAATGTTGATTAGTTTGTTTTTTAGTGAATGGATGAAGTTACCTCCATGTGATTTGTGCTGGTATCAAAGGATGGCCATGTATCCATTAGTATTAATATTGGGGATAGGAATGTACAGAAAAGATCCGAACGTCAGCACGTATGCATTCCCATTTGCGTGTATCGGCTTAATGTTATCTGTATATCAAATTACAATTCAAACGTTTCCAGCTAGTGAGATGAAGATATGTTCAGTAGGAGTTTCTTGTACAGAAGATTATCTGAATTTATTTGGTTTCATCTCGATACCTATGCTATCATTTGTTGGAATTTTAGCCATCATAGTACTTTTATATATTAAACCTGATAAAGAGACAAAAGAACAAATAACACAGCGATTATAATCGATATACTCATATAAACACAAAATACTTATAACTTAAAAATAAAAAAGGAAACTAAAAAGGAGAAATTAAAATGACAACTATTCAAGCAAGTAATGAAATGCACAAAATCCCAGAGGCGGATGTAGAATTATTAAAGATTATGGCCCATCCAGTTAGATTACAAATCGTGAAGGAGCTAGAACACCGCAAGATTTGTAATGTAACACAATTAACGGAGCTATTAAATATTCCTCAATCTACGGTATCTCAGCATTTATCTAAAATGCGTGGGAAGATTCTTCGTTCGGAAAGAAGGGGATTAGAGATGTATTATCATATTGTAAATTCAAAGGCATGTCAGATTGTTAGTGTACTAGGTTTATAGAATAGTCTTGAACGGTAAAACAAGAACCTCATTTCATTTTTGGGTTCTTGTTTTACTATAGTTTTAGAATAATAGTTTTAATATTTTGAATTTTATTGATATATATTCAAAAATACACCTATTAAATTACAAATTCTGTTATTATATTATTAAAAGAAAATATGATAATTGGTATTGAGGGGGTAGATTATGAATATAGCAATCAAAGGAAACGAACAGATTCTGGGCTTATTAAATGATTGGTATGTGGAAATTCGTGCACGGCGCATAAGCAATGCGCATCGTTTAAAAGAAGAAATTGATGGTAAAATTCAAAATATAAAAGATCAGAACTTATTATTATACTATTCATTATTAGATTTTCGTCATCAATATGTAATTGATAACTTAGGTGTTTCTACAAGTAGTTTTGATAAAGTAGAATCTTTTGAGATTCCTTCTAACAACACTTTAACTTATTATTATCATTTCTTTAAAGCTATCCATGCTAGTGGAACTGGTAGTTATAAGGTTGCAAAAGAACACTTTGATCAAGCCGAAAAATTATTAGAGCTTATCAATGATGACGTTGAGAAAGCTGAATTTTATTATAAGTTAGGTGCATTCCATTTTGATATTTGTGATTCACTGGTCTCTTTTCAGTACACAACAAAGGCAAAAGAAATGTTTTTAGCCCATGCTGATTATGAACGTAATGTCGGCTTTTGTGAGAACTTGTTGGGGTTAGCTTGTATAAACTTAAAAGAATGGTCATTAGCAGAGGAACATTTTGCGGCCGCAATGGACAAGTTCCAAAAAGTCGGAGAAGATAAGTTTATTATTATGGTGCGCCATAACTTGGGTTGGATGTATTCTAAACAAAATCTATCATCTTTAGCGATTCGTTATTTATCTGAAGTCGTTGAAAATTCTCCAAACCATTACAAAGCCATGTATGCAAAGGCATTGGAACATTACAAACTGGACGAGCGAGATGTCGCAGCAGAACTCATTGAAAATGGATTAAATATTAGTAAGAAACTTAATCAAGAAGAGTTCATACATCGATATCTCATTTTACAAGAGCTAAACAATGCTTCACCTACTCAAAAGCTCGAAACCGTAGTGCTAGCAGGAATTGATTACTTCGAAAGAGAAGGATTGTATGAAGATGTTCAAGAGTCTTATGAGACGCTGGGAACAAAATTTTATGACGAAAAGAATCATCATGAGGCGAGTAAGTATTTCCATTTAGGGTTGAAAGCGAAACGAAAATTTTTTGAGGAAGGAGCTTTAAAATGAAAAAAATAGTATTCAGTTTAATGGGAATTGTCACGGCTATAACCTTGACTATAGGTGTGACGAATACAGCGAAAACTCCACAATCTTACGAAGTAATTCAAAGTCTTTCAGTTGGAGATCACGGTGGTTGATACACTAATTTAATGTATAATAAAAAGGGCTAGGATTTATCATCTAGTCCTTTTTTTATTGATTGGATGTTTTCATAAGGTTCAATTCGTAAAATTGTTAAAGCGTATGCCGTGATTCGAGGCCTACTACGTCTTTGGTTCAAATAAGAAAAAATACGATTGGGGAGTGAAGAGCAATAAAGAATCATATCAGGAGCCCTCAGGGACAACTATTGCAAATCAATAAGAAATGGTCTCACCTAAAGCAAAAACAGCGTGAAACCATATCAACTTGGCTGAGAGAGGCTTATATAGAGAAGATTAAAGTTCATAACCGTAGATTGAAAGCGAGAGAACATGAGGATGTTTTAGAAAGGGTAATGAGTAAAATCTATGATCGTAAAATTTGGATTCCTGATTATGAAGTCGAAAAGTATTACAAGGGAAAAATAAATAGATGGTATAACAAACACATTTCATTGGATGAAAAAAATGATAAGGAGGAGAATATATGAAACATAGTATCGGAAATGTGAGTACTTCATATATAATCCGTCTAATTTTAAATGATTTAGACGGATTTATTACAGCAGGAAAAAGGGAATTTAATTTTTGCTCAGAATCCGGAGTATCCTCTGTGGAGGAGCTAATTTCTGATTGGTTGGAGTGGTTTAATGATTACCCGCAAGGTATATCGCCAGATGAATTAAAAGAAATTGAAAGGGAGATAGGTGAATTGATGGGGAGTATGTTTATATGGTCTCATAATATTGAAGAAAGAGAAGGGTTTATAAAGCAATTTAGCGATTATTTCGGAGAATATATAGGTTTTTGTAAATTAGTTAGGGATGTATATCTTGAAGAGTTGAAAGATGAGTTGTCATATTAACATCATAAATTCCTAATATTATTATAAAAAGAAATTAAAACTAATGTTCTTTAAATAATGAAAAAGTTAAAGGAGAAAAGAAAGTGAAATTAGAGATTGAAAAGTTTATTAGTGAAATAGAATTTCCGGAAGCTGCTATGGGTCTTATTGAAGAGGGAATATTATGTTATAAAGCAGGAGCTTATAGGTCAGCGTATATCATGTCATATTTATTTTTCTTAAGTGTAGTGAAGCACAGAGCATTAGAAAGTTCATATGCTCCCATTGGGTATGGTAGGGAACGAAAGAAGAAAACAGACGAAATTCCAAACGATGAATTCTGGGAAAGAAAAGTATTCGACTTAATTACTACAGGAAAATCACATAGTTGTTATTTTGAAGTTAGCGAATTGATAATTACACAAATGGAATATTGGAGGACTTTGAGACACGAGTGTGTACTTTCTAAAGGTAATCAGTTTGTAGCAGCGCATGTTGAATCATTTTGGTTATTTTTACAAACAACTCTCCCTGAGTTATTAATTAACTGTAGGAAGAATGTCTTATCTAGAGAGGCTGAGGAGATTTTAGAAAATTTGTTTGAATGGGATAAAAAGTGAAGAGGTTTTATCGGATACTTTAATGAAGAGGAGGAAGCTATGACAATGTAGCTTCCCCTAAATAATTGCACAAAATGTTGATTTTGTGCAATTATTAGTATTTTTTATTCAAATTGTCTTCTTTCCAAGCGATCAACAGCCTCACGTTTCTTCTCATTATTAATATTTGTATAGATACTAGTAACTTCTACAGAAGTGTGGCCAAGTTGATCTCGGAGTAATACTAGGTCTTTGTTTTCCTTATAATGATTTGTAGCATATGTGTGCCGTAGTTTATGAGGGCTACGCTTCTCATCAAATGCACTTGAATATTTATCACATAACTTCTGTATAGCTCTAACAGTTAACTGTGTATATTTCCCCTTATAATTTGTTACAAAAAGTAAGTCTTCATCTTGAGGGCAGTTATATTTACTAGGACGAACCTTAATGTACTCCTGAATATCATCTAAGCAAGAGCGAGTAGCTAATACGGAAGATCTCTTATTACCTTTACGCGTTACTTTTACTTTCCCCTGGCGGAAGTTTATGCTAGATATAGTAAGACTAGCTACCTCAGAAACTCGAAGCCCAGTGCCTAAAATGAGGCTTATAATGGCTATGTCTCTTTCTTTATCACGCTGAAAAAAATTATATTTTTTTGGTGATATATCTTTCAATATTTCACCATAATCATTTGCTAGAAATTGAAGAAAAGCAACATCATCTTTTTCATTAAATATCATGTTTGCAACGTCATCTGCTCTTGCTGCTGCATCTACTTTCTCCTTATGCAGTTCAATTTTCTCCATTACATTACGAGAGATGTAATTTTCCCCTTGTTCATTCTCTGTATTTAGAGCTAAGTACTTGAATAGGGATTTTAAAGCGGAGAAAGTTCTGTTAATAGCTCTTGTCTCAATACCTTCTCCCTGTAGATATCTTTGAAAAGTTCTAGCTTCATTTAATGGTAGATTTTCTAGTGTTGAAATTGGTACATCACATATATTAGTGACCACCTTACCGTTTTCGACGGCTAATCGATTACTTATAAGCCATTTTAGAAACTTTTCAAATTCAGTAATGTAAGCATACAATGTAGCGGGGGAGAGGGCTGTTTTCATTTCTGCATACTCTATGATATACTAGGGCATTTTACTTTTATGCTTATCTATTAGTATTTTAAACTTTTCTTTTTCTTGGTTACTCATGTTGTACACATCAAATCAAATAATGTAAATTATTTTTTAAACTAATACTTAAACCGATATTTAAACTAACTATTCGGATTTTTGAGCTAGAATGCTATTTTAATAAATAACTTGATTACATATATGGATACCATAATAGTTTTTGAAAAAGAAGAGAGGTATCAATATATAATTGATACCTCTACTATACTCAATTCTATGAAATCCATCAAACTGTTCGTTAAATACACTTTTAACGGATACATTATATGAGATAATTATTGTAAATTGAAGAATTATTATTACATTCTGTATGCTATTGAATAGAGAACTGGTGTATGGTTAAATTCACTTTACTGTTAATTCTCCAAATTGGTCATATAGTAATTTTAAACGAATAGAATGATTTTCTTTTAAAAGCTCATAGGCTTCACGAAGTAATTTATGTCTTTTGTTATAGAGTGTAGAACATGTAAATGTGTTTGAATTACAACAAGGACAGACAATACCCATAATGGCCGTATTAAAAGCAATAAGAGTATTTTGATCTGGATCAATCTTACAAAATAAACGAACAGAGTTACCTGTGTCTGGCTTTACAATGATTGTGACCATGTTATCTTCTTTACGAATATTCCCATTAGAATCCATCTCTAAAGTGGCATGTGTTAGTTTCAATTACTTTCACTCCTTAATTTTTATGTATTAGTAGAATTTTTGGAGTATCTAAATAAACAAAGTTTATATTTAGATAAGTGCGATTTCTTAAGTTCATACAATTAGTATTATAACATCTATATCCCATCTGCTAGTGTACAAGGACATGAATCTCTAAACTATTTTGACAAAAAAATATAAACTTAATATAAAAAAATCAATTATCTATAGTAATCTAATCTTAATTAAGTAAAATCTTTAATTCATACAAAAATAATGCTCAGAGTCATTTAAGAACTTTGAGCTTTAAGGAGCTGACTGTGGTGAAAAAATAATATAAGAGTTAATAAAAAAGAGTGCAAAACATGTCTGCATTCTTTTTTATTGCGCCCTAGCTACAATAGGTAAAGTATTTGTAATAAAGATAGGTGTATACATCTATAACTTAGATTTGGGCTAATTTCTCCATTTTTCAAGCAAAGGAAATATAGAGTTTATTTATGTGTATAGTGAGAATTAAGGTTTAGAATATTCTGTGTCAACATTATCAATTTACTATAGTTTACAATTATGTAAAAATAGAGATGATTATAATTTTTCGAAATAGTATATTAAAAGCTATCTTAAGGGTAATGTGAGCATTTATAGCCTACTTATAAAGTGGGATCAAGTTCTTGTAGAATTCACTAAACAAAATGAGGTGACTGTAAATTGAGAGAAATTGCGAAAAAAGTACAAATGATACGTTTACAGGAGGAGCATTTCGGAAGTCATGCAGACGCAGAACAGTATTGTGCCAAGCGGTGTAAAATAGAACGAGAGAGAATTAAATTAGAAAAAAATATAGTTAAAAAACGAACTCAAAAATTTCAAACGACAGAAGAAAAATGGGACTCAAAATGTAAAAAAGCAGTACAATTATTTAATCAAGGAGAGGAATATCCAACTATTGCAAAAAAACTGAGGTGCAATGTGAGTAATTTGTATAGAGAGCTCAAGAAACGGGGCGTATTACAAATGCCAAAGCAAGTAGCATCATCTAAATCATTAAAGTCATCCATAATACCACCACAAACAAAAAAATCGAAGTTCGAACGATATAAAGAGTATTATATGTATAAATAGAAGAATTAAAGGCTACTCGAAAGTTGCAAATATTTACATAATTTACCTGTAACTAATGGACTTTAAATAAAAAATTTAATTAAAAATACAAATTAATAATAATTACATCTAAAAAATTTTATTCTTAGATGTATCACGAAATACACTTTTTGAAATCACATTTAGCTCTCTTCTGAATTAAACTTATTCTCCTTTTGGCAGAATAAATAAAAATACCCAAATAACAAAAATGTGGATTAAAAAAAATAAGAGATTTTTTAGTGTTTGCTTCTAAATGTCCGCTAATGTTTAATGTTACACGGTTCTCTGAAATTTGTTATTCACTCTGTATATTTTATAACCGTTATTCTTAATATAATATTAAATGAATTTTTTATAAATGGAAGGGGATATATAATGTTAACTGAATTACAACAAAAGTTTTTCTTAAAGTTAAAAATTCCACCAAAAGAAAATGTGAATTTTGAAGATTTGCATACAATTCTTTTACAGATGGGGCACTTATTACCGTATGAAAACATAGACATCATGGAAGGAAATATACAAGAATTTTCTAGAGAAACTATTGAAGAAAAACTACTTTTAAAGAATCGTGGAGGATTATGCTATGAGATTAATTCTTTATTATATTATTTTTTGTGTGATTGTGGATTTAATGTGTATCGAATAGCTGGAACCCTTTATGATTCGAAAATAGGAAAGTGGAACCCGGATGATGGACACGCACTTATCGTTTTACAGCACAAAAATGAAAACTATATAATAGATGCTGGTTTTGCATCCTATCTTCCTTTACATCCTGTTCCTTTTCATGGTGACAGTGTGACTTCTGTAACGGGAGAATATCGTGTTCGTAGGCAAAATACAGAGAAAGGGACCTATGTATTTGAAATGAAAAAAGGGAAAAATGGGGAAACTTCTCATTTTCTTGATTCGGATCTTACTGATACCTGGTCTATCGGCTACGCTTTTTATTTAAATGCAATTGATGAAAAGAAAATAAATGCTATACAAAATATGGTTATAGAGCATCTAGAATCGCCAGTAAATAAGGGGAGTATTATTTGCAAATTAATTGGAAACGGTCATATTGCACTTACTGAGAAAAGTTTTACCGAAACTCGGCACGGAAAGAAGTCTAAAAAAGAAATAACAGTGAAACAATATTATCAAATACTTAGAGATAAATTCAATATATTTTTAGACATATAGCCTGAAGTTAATTGTAAAGGTTCACCATATTATTTCGCGAAAATTGTATGTTTCTGCACACGTTAATACTGAACAAAAAATTATAGGATTTCGCTTTTTTCGTGTTCAAAGCTCTTTTAAACTTACCTATATTCAGATAATTAAATGGAATTAAGTTACTAAGAAAAAGGGAATTTTACTATATTTTTAAAGAGTGAGGTTCCTATACTTGGGCAGATTATTGCAACGGATAAATTTGCCATTCTTATGATGGTTCATGGCAAGCAACAACTAGTCTACAAAAAAGCAATTTCCACAATCATTAAGTAATTCTTTTTCCTTTTTTTAAAGGAGGGAAAAACAACAAAAAAAAGAAGGTTGAAATCAACCTTCTTTAAAATAAAGGAACAGATGACAGATTACTACTCCAACTCTTAATCAATTATAATAAAGTTAGTGCGAATATTCAATTCGTTATAAAATTTCTTAATATTTATGGCTTATTTTCAAATTATAATATGAGTAATTCTTTTTATTAATATATGTTCGATCTTTCCTGTTGCAGAATGAACAGCTCCCTGTCAAGTAGACAGTGGAAATAATAAAAAACACTTTAAGCGGCTTGAACCCTGTATTCTAATGGGCTTAAGCCGTTTAATTTTTCTTGGTAACGTTCATTATTGTAAAACTGGATATAATTATCTATCGCTTGTTGTAACGCTTCAAATGTCTCATACTTATGTAGGTAATACTTTTCACACTTCAACGTCCCCCAAAACGATTCCATTGGTCCATTATCTATACATTTTCCTACACGTGACATGCTATGAATCATTTTTGCCTTTTCTATCTTTCTCTTAAACCCATGTGACGTATATTGATACCCTCGATCACTATGAATCAATGGATGTTCATTCTCTTTTAATATAGTGATAGCTTGATCCAATGTTTGAAATACCAATTTATTATTGTTTGAATGTTCCAATACATAACTAATAATAGACCCATCATAAAGATCTAAAATGGCGCTTAAATACGTTTTCCTTCCGTTTCCTAATTTGAACTCCGTGACATCTGTTACCCATTTTTCATTGGGTTTGCTTGCAGTAAATTCACGATTTAGTCGGTTTTCAGCGACATATTGCGCAGTTGAGGGAACATAGCGCTTTCTTTTCCGACGAATCACGGACTGTAATCCAGCAATGTGCATTAAGCGATAAATGCGTTTGTGATTAAACTTTTTATGATACATTCTATTAATATTTAATTTCATTCTTCGGTACCCATAAATGCCTTCTACTCGTGCATAAATAGCTTGAATATCCAGAAGAATTGCTTCATTCTCTAATTCTCTAGCTGTTGGCGTACGCTGTAGCCATTTATAATAAGCAGCACGAGATACACCGGCAATTTCACATAAAAGGATTACTGCCAAATTTTCATGCGCATGTAAATCTTGAATCGCTCTATATTTATTTTGTAGACGAACGCTTGTTAACGACGCCTCCTTTCGAGTTCTTCTAACTTTTTTAAAAAAGCATTTTCTGCACGTAATCGTTCATTTTCTCGTTCTAAACGTTTCATTTCCAGTTTAAACTTTTCTTCAGCTGTTAATTCATATTCTTCTTTCTTTCGACCGCGTTTATCTTGTAGTGCTTCTTCACCATTTGCTTCAAACTTCTTGACCCATTGATATACTTGTTGATAAGAAACTTCATAACTTTCGGCAGTGAGCTGATAGTTTTTCTGATGTTGTATACAGTAATTCACAATTTGAATTCGTTCTTCTAACGTTGTTTTTCTTCTACTTGTCATAGAGTTTGTCATTCCTTTACCGGTATCATTTAGTTCTCTATGACTATTATACTTTTTAATCCATTTTCTCAAAACCGCAGTACTGGATATATTGTATTTTTGGATAATCTTGTTTAACGAATCGTGTCCTGATAGATAATCATTGACGGCTGCTAACTTTAGCTCTTTTGAGTAACGCTTCCAAGAAAGTGCTTCTTCTAGGCCGTCTTCACCATTCACTTCATACCTTCTTTTCCAATCTCTAATCGTCCCAGGATCAACAGAAAACTTTGCCGTAATGTCAGCTATTGAATGATGACCATCTTTATAAAGAGCTAAAATCGCCAATTTTTCAGCTTTAGAATATTTCATTCTAGCCATAAAAAATACTCCCCTTAGATAACAGATTTTTATTTTTTATCTGTCTACCTAATAGGGAGCATATCAGAATCCTTATTATAAGGATTCTTTTTTTGTCTTACAAATTCACAAATAGAAAAGATAAAATTGGAGAGCATGACCTTATCTTTTTCATAAGGAGAAAAAAGAAAAAATTGTTTGTAGAGAATAAAATAGAGATTATACAAGGATTTAAATCTAATGACAAAGAGTTTTCTACTTATCTAGAAATTTTAACGTATTTCCCGAAAGAAGTCTCCTTCCTCAAGCGTGTGAAGGGCGTAGCCCGACGATAGGTGGGAGATAAATTTCGGTTTGGCGGAGCCAAAAGGCTTTGCTTTTTATTTTCCCTCTGATAGAATCAGTCTTATAAAGAATGAAGATTGGTATATCAATGAAATTAGATAATAATAATAATAATCATTCGGTGTTCTTGCTATATTATCACCTTGTATTGGTTGTGAAATATAGAAGAAATGTGTTCAATGATGATATATCAGACTATGCAAAAGATATGTTTGTCAGGTTATCAGAGAATTATAACATAACATTGGTAGAGTGGAATCATGATGTAGACCATGTTCATATTTTGTTCAAGGCTCATCCGAATACAGAAATGACAAAATTTATTAATGCTTATAAAAGTGCAAGTTCTCGACTCATCAAGAGAGACTTTCCACGAGTGAAAACAAAACTTTGGAAAGAGATGTTTTGGTCAAGAAGTTTTTGCTTATTAACTACTAGCGGTTCTCCAATAAACGTAGTAAAGAAATATATTGAAAATCAAGGTGAAAAGTGAGGTGAAATGATATGACAAAGCACAATAAGGCATATAAATTCCGTTTGTATCCAACAGAAGAACAAGCATATCTTATGCGTAAAACCTTCGGTTTTGTACGTTTTGTGTATAATAGAATGTTAGCTGAACGAAAAGAAGCGTACGAAAAATACAAAGATGATAAGGAACAACTAAAGAAACAAAAGCCTCCAACTCCCGCGAAATATAAAGCAGAATTTGAGTGGTTAAAAGAAGTGGATTCATTAGCTTTGGCAAATGCTCAAATAAACTTGCAAACTGCCTATAAGAATTTCTTTAGTGGTCAAAATGACTTCCCAACATTCAAAAGTAAAAAAGACAGAAAGTCTTATACAACGAATGTAGTAAACGGAAATATTATGTTGCTAAATCGTCATATCAAATTGCCAAAATTGAAAATGGTACGTATCAAACAACATAGAGAGATACCACAAAATTATAGAATCAAGTCATGTACGATTTCTATGACTCCTACGGGTAAATACTATGTGTCCATCTTGACTGAATATGAAAAAGAAATTGTACAAAAAGAAGTAGAAACAGTTGTGGGGTTAGACTTTGCGATGGATGGATTATACGTTAGTTCTGAGGATGAGAAAGCCAATTATCCTAATTTCTATCGTAACATGTTAGACCGATTAGCAAAGGCACAACGAGTATTATCAAGGCGCAATAAAGGTTCTGAGCGTTGGCAGAAACAACGTATTCGTGTAGCTAAATTACATGAGAAAGTAGCTAACTAACGTAAGAATTTCCTTCATCATGAGTCTAAAAAGTTAGCTATTCATTTTGATGTCGTAGCTATTGAAGATCTAAACATGAAAGGAATGTCGCAAGCACTTCATTTTGGAAAAAGTGTCGCTGATAATGGGTGGGGTATGTTCACTTCTTTCTTAGCTTATAAACTAAACGAACAAGGAAAACAACTTTTGAAAATAGACAAATGGTTTCCTTCCACCAAAACATGTAGCAATTGTGGGAATATGAAAAATATGACTTTGTCTGAACGAATCTATTCTTGTATATGCGGTGTAAATCTCGATAGAGATTATAACGCAGCTATCAATATCAAAAATGAAGCAATACGACTATTAGCGTTAGGATAAATAGCAATAAAATAACCTTTGGAACAAGGGAGTTAGCTCGGCTGTCTAAGGACAAATTCGTTAGCTATTAAAAGTAATGATTAACCGAGAAGCCCCCACTTCAAACAGTCCGTTAGGACGTTAAGTGGCGGGTAGTTCACAAGAATTAGATCAAAAGTCATTTTCTCATAATAGAGTACATAACGGATGGGCATTACTTTTTGATACTTTGTATGAGCATTGGACGATGTGGAAAGGGCCTTTTTTTGATGGCGCTCATAGGGAGAAGTATGTAGAATTTTTAAGTGTATTAGATAAAATAACTGATAACTTGGGCACAGCTGCTGATGCATATGATTATAAAACATTTTATATGAGGAAATTAAGATGTGAGATGATCCAATTACTATTACATTTCAGCCGAAAATTAATAATAGTATAGTTCCCAGCATAGATGATCTAATCAAGGGAATTGATGAAACAATATTATTATGGAATGAATTGAAAAATATGGTTAATGAACGTTATGAGCATGAACGATCCAAACGTTCCAGTTTATAAAAGAAGAAAGTTTTTATGAATTGCTTTTTTTATGTGATTGCTATCATTTTATAGATTTTCTGATTCATATTACGTCAAAAAAGGTATTGAAAATATTTATTCTGGATATTTTCAATACCTTTTTTCTAATGTAGGAAAGAAGTTGGGATTTTTGATTTTACTTACTAAAAGTTTATTCTTATAAAAAAGATAAATATTGATAATATGGCAATATTATTATTAAGTGTAATGACCTTGAAAAATTTAAATATATCTTTTAAGAAATAAAAAAAGAACCTACCTAGGTTCTTTTTTTATAGTTGGTAAATACGTAATTAACTATAGATGGTAATAAAGATAATATTTTGGATATCTTTAATCACTTAGCTGGTTTCTATTGGTAGAATCCTTTTTGCTCACGTTTCATAGATACAGAATAAATTTTAGCTTACTAAATTGGATGAGTTAACTTCTGAGAATCTTTAAGCTGAATTGTAAAAACTAGTTAGGGACATAATGAAAAAGTTGGTTTAACTGAGCTCACAGTATTTTTAGCGATGAAATTTCGTTGAATATAGTATAAGATATCTCATATTCCATTGGACCTATAGCCTATTTTCATGATTTATCCGTACAATTTTACGAGGCATAGGCAAAGAAATCCTTTACGGCTTATTACCATCTATTGTTCGACTATGATAATATCATAACAATAAAGCGTTTACAACTGAAAAACAAAGATAATATATGAACATTCGACTTTTTTCGACATGGATTATTTTATGAAAATGCATCAAAAAATCAAGAAAATATGTAATTTCCATTACAAATCTATTATGTTTTGCTTCTAATTGTGTAATTTAACTGTATATTTATATGATTTAAGTTATATATCCTATTCTTTTGAGTGTTAAGTTGGAATTGAGTTCTTTGGCCATTTCTTGAACTACCCCCACTTTCACTTCGTTTAGAAGTGAGGGATTCCTAATCAATTAGAGTTCTATCGAACTCTAATTGATTAGGCTAACCCCGCAGTCCTTGCGGTTAGAAGCCTTATCGCTTCATTCTTTAGATTGATACTTGCGTTAATATCCCTATCATGATGTGTACGACAAGAAGGACAGTCCCATTCACGTAGGTTTAGATTTTTAACGTCTTTATTTTGATATCCACAACAAGAACATAATTGGCTGGAAGCAAATGTTTTCGATGCGACAATGACTTGTTTGCCATACCATTTTGCTTTGTATTCTAACATGGATCGAAATTGCGACCAAGATACCTCACTAATTGCTTTTGCTAACTTATGATTCTTTAACATATTCGATACTTGCAAATCCTCTATACCGATAACATCGTGGTTTTTGATGATTTCAGTTGAAATTTTGTCCAAGTAATCTTTTCTAGCATTTGATATGTATTCATGAATTCTAGCTACCTTTACTCGTTGTTTATTCCAGCGAGAAGATCCTTTCATTCTTCTAGAAAGAACACGCTGTGCTTTCGCCAACTTATCTTCTAATGATCGGAAAAACTTCGGATTTTCATAGTGTGTTCCATCTGACAAAATAGCGAAATCTTTTAGTCCTACATCTATTCCAATGTAAGAATGTGTTTTCGGAAGTTCTTGTACTTCTGTTTCAACTATTAGTGACACAAAATATCTACCAGAAGGGTTCCGTCTAACTGTAGCATTTACAATACGCCCCTCTACTTCGCGACTTTTGGCAAATCGAACAAGGCCTAGTTTCGGCAACTTTATTTTGTTCCCTACAACGGCAATGTTTTCATTTGTTTGTTTTGTGGTATAAGATTGTACGTTGTTCTTCTTAGATTTAAAGCGCGGTGCGCTGTTTTGTTTTTTGAAAAAGCGTGTATAAGCATCCGCAAGGTTGCGAACAGACGACTGAATCGCAATACTATCCACTTCTTTTAGCCAAACAAGCTCTTTCTTCATGGCAGGTAGTTTGGCAGAGCATGTACCATAGGTCAAGCCTTTTCCTGTCTCTTTGTATGCTTGATCCCATAAGGATAGGAAATGATTGAATACAAAGCGAGAACACCCAATCGTTTTGTTGATTAGAATTGCTTGTGCCTGATTTGGATAGATACGAAACTTATAGGCTTTATTCATCATTATTTGATTCACCTCCATTTCGGTATATGACTATTATACACCAAACGTACATTCGATAGGTAGTGGAGTAACACTTTCTGTATGTCGAACAATTAAGATGGCTTCCTGCCATCCCTTGTTCGAAGCCAATTCATCTCCCCCCTACTCACTGGGCTGTGCCCTCCACGCTCCTTGAGGAAGGAGTCTTCTTGGCTAAAATGATAAAACTACTTATCTTATTAAATTAAGTAGTTTTATGAAGTATCCCAGTTTATAGAGCAGGATAATTATAATTTCAAAATATAAAAACTTTTAGCCATTGTTATTTCATTACCTATGTTTAGTTCTGTAATCCCAGTTTTAGAATAAGTCTTTGTTGAAGAATGTATACAATAGAATATCAAGGTTCTATTAGATGAAATTCTGAAAAGTAAATTACGTACAGTGCTGGAGATAGAAGGTTTTTTAAAACGGCAAAAAATTAGATTAACATTAGACTGTGTGAACAAATTGAACTATAAATAAGCAGCTGCACTAGTAACAGTATTAAGGCTTATTTTGCTACTCTTCCATATAATGCTTCTAGAAGCTTTAATTTAAAAGGAATTCCATTTCTATTCGTACAAAATTGACACTCCTCCCCTAAAGTGGCCAACTAACGTCAGTAGGATTCTTGCTACCAAAGGCCAAATCCATTTCTTGTACCGCTGAAGTGTAAAGATTGCGGTGTGCCATCACCAATCCCACAACAGACCGTATAGTTTCGTAGGCTATGGTACTGTGATCATACCGTACAGATTGTTGGTTCTCAAATGTATTTACGTCTTTTGCATGACTATGAATAAAGTATACCTTGTTTTGCTATACAAAAACGATGAGTTCATCCCAAGTCTAAAGACGGACTAAAGTCCTGCGTAGGCTTTTCTATACCGTAAATTCTGTGAACGGTATTTTAAAATTGTGGTAACATGAGCCTAGATATAATATATTCAACAAATATCTTAGGATGCATGAGATATAGGACATTCCTTTGGCAAGGAAGTCTCTGCCCTTAATGACCGTGAAGCGTCTCATCCTAGTGAAAGGGATAGGTAATAATTATTGTTCTTAAAATTCTGAATTTTATATATTTTATTTATACAAAGTAATTTGTTACTTATTTTATATTTTATTGTTAGAATGGATACCAAGTTGTAGGAGGTGATTTACATAATTACCAATATTATCTTTTCAATTTTAGAAATATGGAGGAGGGACGAGATTGTTAAGTAATATTTTTTTCTTTGATTAGATTTAGTAATATCATTAAAATTTATTTTTTTGTATATGATAATTAAAAAATAAAAAAGGATACACATAAAAAGGAGATGCTAATAAATGAAAATACCTTGTTTTGTTATGCGTGGAGGAACGTCAAAAGGATTATTTTTTTTAGATAAACATTTACCTTCAAATAAATCAATTAGAGATGAGGTTATTTTAAAAGCGTTAGGGGCAGGAAATGCTCGTGGTGTTGATGGGATGGGTACGTTAGATCCTTTATCAAATAAAATTGCAATTATTCGAATTTCCACTACACCAGGAATAGATATTGATTATTTATTTTTACAGGCGGATTTAAAGAGAAGGATATTAGACGATAGTGTAAATTGTGGGAATATAATTGCAGCTGTTGCTCCTTATGCAGTAGAGAGCGGATTGATTAAAGTCGGGTCAGGAAAAGAAACTATAACAATTAGAAATTTAAATACAAATGTAATTGTTGAATCAACTATAGCCACTAAAAACGGAAATGTTGTATATAACGGAGATATTAAAATTGACGGTGTTCCGGGTACAGGAGCTCCGATAGATTTGAATTTTAAAAATTCAATCGGCTCAGTTACAGGGAAGTTATTTCCTACAGGTGCAAAAACGGATGTTATTAATGGAATTAATGTATCTTGTGTCGATGTATCAGTGCCATTAATTATAATTCGAGCCAGTGAATTAGGAATTATAGGAAATGAAAGTCCAGATGTGTTAAATGCAAATAAAACATTTTTACATGACATTGATCTTATTAGAAAAAAGGTGGCTTGTCTTGCAAATTTAGGTGATGTATCAAATAAGGTCATCCCTAAGATTGCGGTAATTTCAAAACCTAGGGAATCTGGCACTATTACATCAAGATATTTTATTCCTCACCAATGTCATAGCACTCATGCAGTAACAGGATCGCTCGCATTATCAGCAGCCATAAAAATTAATGGTACAACTGCATACCATGTTGCAAAAAATAATGATTTAAATAAAATGAAAAAATTGAATCAAATTATAATCGAACACCCAGCGGGGAAAATTCAAACAGAATCAGTTATTGAGGAGTCATCTAATGGATATGTAATTAAGAAATCTAGTATTACACGAACAGCAAGGTTACTTTTTAAAGGCGAATTAATAATACCTTGATCAATGCATTGTTTTTCTTGATATAGTTTTAATGGCACATTTTTTAAGCACCGAGAAATTTAAAGAATAACGTTTCTCGGTGCTTATATTTATTAAGGAGGCTTAAATTAAATGGATAATCTTAAAAAAGCGACATTTTTTATGGTTCTTTCAGGAATTAGCTTTTCACTTTCTGGATTTTTTGCAGAACATGCTATTATATCAGGAGATTTCTTTGTAACTTTAACAGCAAGGTTTTTTATTCCTTTTCTATTCTTAGTCCCTTTTATTATAAAAAGAATGGGGAAAATTTCATTTTGGAGTAATAGTTATAAACAATTACCTCGAGCTTTTTCTATTACATTTTCACAGGCATTATTTTTTTTATGTGCAGCTAAAACCTCACTTTTCATAGCAATGGTTTTATATAATACAGGTCCTATTTTTATCTGTCTTATTACCCTTTTTTCAAAGACGAGACGTGCGACAAGAGCAGAAATATTGGCAGCATTTGTAGGTTTTTTTGGAGTGTTTCTTGTTTTAAAAACCGGTGGTATTGATTATGAATCATTCCTTTATTTGGGGGTAGGTTTACTTTCAGGATTATCCTTAGCATTTTCACAATTTTTTTTACATAGAAGTGCACAGACGGATGATAATCTATCCATTATGGCCTATACATACCTATATGGAACAATAATATCGGGTGTACTCTCTGCATGTTTTTCAAAGGGGAATTATATTGGTGTATTTACGAATAGTACAATGGTACTAGTATTTTTATTTTTAATGGCAATGGGAAGTTTAGGGAATCAATGGTTTAGAGGAAGGGCGTATAAGTTAACTACGAGAATTTCAAATTTATCTGCGTTGTTATATTTAAACATTTTGTTTTCACTGTTACTAGATATATTGTTTAATAATAGTATTCCATCAGTTATTCAAATTACAGGTGCTATTTTTGTGATGGGTAGTGCTGCTATTCCAATTATAGTACGTGTAAATAAACAGCAAACAGAACAAAGAAGGGCAGCAAGTTCATAAAAAATAGAGTAGATAAAAGGTTTCCTTCCACAAAAACATGTAGCAGTTGTGAAAGATATGTCATTGTCTGAACAAGTATATTCTTGTATATACGGTGCAAATCTTCATAGAGATTATAGTGCAGTTATTAACAACAATGAAGCAATAAGCCTATTAGCATGAATATTAATAAAGTAGCCTTTGGAACAAGAGATTTAGTTCGACCGTCTTAGGATGAATTTCTTAGCTATTAAAAGCAAAGACTAATCGAGATGAACTCACTTCGAACAGTTTGTTAGAAAGCCAAGTGGCGAATAGTAGACCTGACCTAGATTCGAATATTCATTAAATTTAGGATGTTATAGAGAAAAACGTTATATTTATGTATATTTTTGGAAGTTCCTGTGTTGTAATTCACTTTGTGAAGCATTCTAAAGTTCATCTCTTTACAGTTTTTTACCTTATTATTCTCTATGTATAATACTATTGACGAAGAGAGTGTATATCCTCTCTTCTTTTTTTATCATTTTAGCCAAGAAGACTCCTTCTTCAAGGAGCGTGAAGGGTCCTAGCCCAGTGAGTAGGTGGGAGATGAATTGGCTTCGAACAAGGGATGGCACACAGAAAGTGTTACTCCACTACCTATCGAATGTACGTTAGGTGTATAATAGTCATATACCGAAATGGAGGTGAATCAAATAATGATGAATAAAGCCTATAAGTTTCGTATCTATCCAAATCAAGCACAAGCAATTCTAATCAACAAAACGATTGGTTGCTCTCGCTTTGTATTCAATTATTTCCTATCTCTATGGAATCACGCATACAAAGAGACAGGAAAAGGTTTGACATATGGTACATGCTCTGCCAAACTTCCTGTCATGAAGAAAGAGTTTGTTTGGCTAAAAGAAGTGGATAGTATTGCGATTCAGTCGTCTGTTCGTAACCTTGCGGATGCTTATACACGCTTTTTCAAAAAACAAAACAGTACCCCGTGTTTTAAATCTAAGAAGAACAACGTACAATCTTATACCACAAAACAAACAAATGAAAACATTGCTGTTGTAGGAAACAAAATAAAGTTGCCGAAACTAGGTCTCGTTCGATTTGCCAAAAGTCGCGAAGTAAAGGGGCGTATTTTAAATGCTACAGTTAGACGTAACCCTTCTGGCAAATACTTTGTGTCATTGTTAGTTGAAACAGAAGTGCAAGAACTTCCGAAAACACAATCTTACATTGGAATGGATGTGGGACTAAAAGATTTCGCCATTTTGTCAGATGGAACCATCTATAAAAATCCGAAGTTTTTTCGATCATTAGAAGAGAAGTTGGCGAAAGCACAGTGTGTTCTTTCTAGAAGAATAAAAGGATCTTCTCCCTGGAATAAACAACGAGTAAAGGTAGCTAGAATCCATGAATACATGGCAAATGCTAGAAAAGATTACCTGGACAAAATCTCAACCGAAATCATCAAAAACCACGATGTTATCGGTATAGAGGATTTGCAGGTATCGAATATGTTAAAACATCATAAGTTAGCAAAAGCCATTAGCGAGGTATCTTGGTCACAGTTTCGGACCATGTTGGAATATAAAGCAAAATGGTACGGCAAACAAGTTATTGTCGTATCGAAAACCTTTGCTTCTAGTCAATTATGTTCTTGTTGTGGATACCAAAACAAAGACGTTAAAAATCTAAACCTACGTAAATGGGACTGCCCTTCTTGCCGTACACATCATGATAGGGATATTAACGCAAGTATCAATTTAAAGAATGAAGCGATAAGGCTTCTAACCGCAAGGACTGCGGGGATAGCCTAATCAATTAGAGTTCGATAGAACTCTTTACTTAGGAATCCCTCACTTCTAAACGAAGTGAAAGTGGGGGTAGTTCAAAGATCTTGTATTTCTTTTTTAGTGAATAGCTTTTTAGTCATTTTAAAATTTCTCCGGTTCTAAATTTTCTTTCTATAATACAAGAAATACCCTATCGAATAGATTTTTTTACGGTCTATTTAATAGGGTACATTTTATACAGATATTTACTTTTATAATAAGTGTGCAAGTTTTGTAATAGTGCTCTATTTATTCTAATTGGAGTATTTAAGCTAGATACTCCTATATGGATATGTAATTTTACATATCCATATAAAAGACAGATATGTATTAATCACTATTAAATTATATTGATATCATTTTTAGGTGAGGGATTCATTTAGATATAAAGGAATTAATGGATTTTTATGTTTAATTATCATAGTATAATTATTTCACTTTATGAAATGAAATTTGGATTTAACTTTTTTTAAATATAATATTATATAATTTGAATGAAAAAATATCTGAAAAATCAAATTTAATCAAAGCGATTTTCTGGTTTACTTATGAAAAACATAGTGTTTAAAATGAGGGGGAAGTAAGCTCCTTATATTCTATCAAAAATAAATAAAAAAAAGAGATGTAATTACTTTTTTGAAAAAATCTCTATCTTCAAGTATGTGTGAAGAAATCCTAACGTTAGGTTGTACAACATTTACGATCAAAACTTGTAAAAAACAATAGTGAAGAGGTGTACGGAATGAAGAATAAAATTATGACAGGATTTTTAATAACATCAATCGTTACTGGAGCGACTATTCCTATCAATACTCTCGCAACGCCAATCGTTCAGGCAGAAACAAAACAAGAAAATATAGATATTTCCTCAGCATTACGAAAAATAGGTGCACACTCCAAATTAACACAAACCTTTATCGATGGAGCCTTATCAAGTCCGAATGTACAACTTGAAGAAGTTCCATCTTTAAATACAACTCAATTTCTAATTAAACAAGATATGAAAGAGTGGTCATCCGAACTTTATCCTAAATTAATTCTATTAAATTCAAAAAGTAAAGGATTTGTAACTAAATTTAATAGTTATTATCCAACATTAAAAGGATTTGTAGATAATAAGGAAGATAAAGAAGGGTTTACAGATAGACTGGAAGTCCTTCAAGACATGACCATCACAAACCAAGAAAGTGTGCAACGTCAAATTAATGAGTTAACAGATCTAAAACTACAGGTAGATAAGAAGTTGAAAAATCTTGATACTGATGTGGCAAAAACACAGAGTGTCCTTAATTCAGAGGGAACAGGAAAAATAGATAAGTTAAAAAATGAAATGCTAGATACAAAAAAATCAATTCAAAATGATTTACAGCAAATAGCGTTATTACCAGGAGCTTTAAATGAACAAGGACTAAAGGTATTCCAAGAAATTTATAGTCTATCAAAAGATATCATTGAACCGGCTGCTCAAACAGCAGTAGTAGCGTATAACAAAGGAAAAGAAATAAACAATGCTATTGTAGACGCAGAGAATAAAGCAGAGCAAGAAGCAAAAGAAAAAGGAAAATCAGCTATAGAAATTGAGGCTGCCAAAAAAGAAGCACGTGAAGCGATAGAGAAAAGTAAAAAAGGTGAAATCGCTGCAGCTGCAGTTACAAAAACGAAAGAGTATGATCTTATGAAAGTAATTGATCCTGAAAAAATTAAAAAAACATATAATACTTTTGCTGAAATTAATAAACTAACAGCAGAGCAACGTGCATATTTAAATGATTTAGAGAAACAAAATCAGAAATTATATGACTTAACGACTAAATTAACAGTAGCAGATTTACAAAAATCAATGATTCTTTTCATGCAAAATGATTTGCATACATTTGCTAACCAAGTAGATGGAGAAATTGAGCTAATGAAACGTTACAAAGAGGATTTGGATCTAATAAATAATAGTATTACAAAATTATCGACTGAAGTTGATACCAATAACACCCAGTCTCAAAAAGATACATTAAGACGATTAAAAAGTGTAACAACTCAACTCGAAGAACAAGTTTATAAATTTTAATATTAAGAAATTAGGTTTAATAAAAATATTATAACGCAACTGAAAATAAGGAGGAGAATCAAATGATGAAATTTCCATTTAAGGTTATAACTTTAGCCACTTTAGCAACGGTTATAACTGCTACGAATGGTAGTACTATTCATGCACTTGCACAAGAACAGACAGCTCAAGAACATAAAATAGAAAATTATGCGTTAGGACCTGAAGGGTTAAAGAAAGCGTTGGCTGCAACTGGCTCTCATATTCTTGTAATGGATTTGTACGCAAAAACTATGATTAAGCAACCGAATGTAAATTTATCCAACATTGATTTAGGTTCAGGAGGAGGAGAATTAATCAAAAATATCCACCTGAATCAGGAACTGTCACGAATCAATGCAAATTACTGGTTAGATACAGCGAAGCCAAACATTCAAAAAACAGCTCGTAATATTGTAAATTATGATGAGCAATTCCAAAATTATTACGACACATTAGTAGATACTGTAAAAAAGAAAGATAAGATGAGCCTTAAAGAAGGAATAGGGGATTTAATCGATACAATTCATACAAATTCAAATGAAGTTACTGACGTCATTAAGATGTTAGAGGCTTTCAAAACAAAGTTGTATACAAATACTGTAGATTTTAAAAATAATGTTGGTGGTCCAGATGGACAGGGAGGATTGACGGCTATATTAGCGGGAAAACAAGCACTAGTCCCACAACTTCAGGCCGAAATTGAGAATTTACGTTCTACACAGAAATCACATTTTGATAATGTATTAGCCTGGTCAATTGGCGGTGGACTAGGAGCAGCTATTTTAGTTATTGGAACGATTGCAGGAGCGGTAGTAATTGTTGTGACTGGTGGTACAGCTACACCAGCTGTTGTTGGCGGTCTTACAGCTCTAGGAGCAGCTGGTATCGGTTTAGGAACAGCAGCTGGTGTCGAGGCATCTAATCATATGAATTCTTATAATGAAATTTCGAATAAAATCGGAGAATTAAGTATGAAAGCTGATCTGGCTAATCAAGCGGTTATTTCACTTACTAATACGAAAGACACTCTAACATATTTGTATCAGACAGTGGATCAAGCAATAATGTCTCTAACAAGTATTCAGCAACAATGGAATAAAATGGGGGCTAATTATAAAGATTTATATGATAATATCGATCAAATGCAAGAACATAAACTTTCGTTAATACCTGACGATTTAAAAGCTGCTAAACAAAGTTGGAATGACATTCATAAGGACGCAGAATTCATTTCAAAAGACATTGCTTTTAAACAAGAAAAAACAAACTAAAAATTAATATATATTCATAGGAGGAATTAAAGTGAATAATAATTTTCCTTATAAACTACTTGCTGTATCGACGTTTTTAACCCTGACAACAACTACTGTAGTTTCACCAGTAGCTGCTTTTGCAAGTGAAAGTAAAATAGAACAAACCAGTACGGAAGATATATCTCTTTCTGTAAACAGTGAAAAGATGAAAAAAGCTTTGCAAGATGCTGGGGTATTTGCAAAATCCATGAATGATTACTCTTATTTGTTAATTAATAATCCAGATGTTAACTTTGAAGGAATTGATATTAAAGGATATACAAATCTACCTAGTCAAATTGCACAAGATCAAAAGAATGCAAGAGAGCATGCTACAAAATGGGATGCTCACATAAAAAAACAACTTTTAGATACCCTTACAGGAATTGTAGAGTATGATACCACATTTGACAATTATTACGATACATTAGTAGAAGCAATTAATGAAGGAGATGCAGATACATTAAAAGAAGGCATTACAGATTTACAAGGTGAGATTAAACAAAACCAAGCATATACACAGAATTTAATTCAAGAACTAGCTAAGTTAAGAGATAGTATTGGAGAAGATGTCCGAGCATTTGGAGGTCATAAAGATATCTTGCAATCGATTTTAAAAAATCAAGCATCTGGAATAGATGAAGATGAAAAACGCCTAAATGATGTTTTAGAGCAAATAAGACATTTTAAACAAGTAGAATCGGATGGAATAATAACTGTATCATATCCTTCAATCCCTACATGGATTGCTGGAGGTGTGATGATAGGGGTAGCAAGAAATAATTTAGGTACGTTAGAGCCGTTATTAGTGCAATTACGCCAAACCGTAGACTATAAAATAACATTAAATCGTGTAGTTGGAGTTGCGTATAATAATATTACTGAAATGCAAAATGCAATTGGATCAGCTATTAATGCTCTTACCTATATGTCAGCACAATGGCATGATTTAGATTCTCAATATTCAGGAGTGCTTAATCATATTGATAAAGCATCCCAAAAAGCAGATCAAAATAAATTTAAATTCTTAAAACCTAACCTGAATGCAGCGAAAGATAGTTGGAAAACATTAAGAGCAGATGCGTTTACATTAAAAGAAGGAATAAAAACATTAAAAATGGAAGCTTTTTCTTCAAAAAAATAGGTATATATAGATTTCTTTGCGAAGTCAGCTAAAATAATGGGGTATTATTGGAAAAATGAGAAATAATTACTTGTATTAATAAATTATAATGACAGAGGTATAATAAATATTAAATGCACCCCAATTGTTAAAAACAGTCTAACAATTGGGGTTATAGTTTCTTTATAATTAAATTTACTCTAGAAGAAAAACAAATGCTGTAATACATTATCAAAGATGGAAGTGAGAATATAAAAGATAGTATTAATAGTGATAGGTAAGGTTTTGACGTTATCCCCCCCTTATCCCCCACTTTACACCGTACGTGAGGGAGAGTAAGTAGCCAGCGAGTTACTAAAAAAGTTTAGCATTTTTCTAACTACCTCTCCTAGAACAGGGCATGACAGTTTCCGTGGCACCTAGATAATAGTTCTGCTGAATATCGAATCAGCGCCTAACATTTTCAGTTAGGAACGTGTCACACAATTATAGGATTGAAAATAAGCCGTTCCAAACGAAACGGCAGTTATTTTTAATATTTCTTCATCTGGGCTTATTAGAAAATACGCACTCAACAACAACCAAAAGGAGTAGAGGCCCTTAAGTCGAAGAAAAAGGGGGAATTATTCATAAAGACCAAGAGTCTTAATATACAAGTTGTATTTTCAAACTACATTCAAAAAGAATGGGCTTTTTCAAGTGTCTGTAGAAAAGAACCCTTTATGACGATGCATTTGTGGAATCCTTTTACAAAATCATAAAAAGAGAGCTTATTCAAGGTGCTAAAGTAAATAATACAATTGTACATAAGTAGTCTTAGGCAATTAGATTAATTTTCTTTTTGGACTCATATACCAATATTAAGTTTAATTAACATAGTCAAATGCTGAGTTATATACAAAAAAATTATTTGTCATAATTTTTTTATATAAATGTAAGGATTAAAATGTACATTTTCACTTGTTTAAGCGTGTACAAATTTAATCATTTTCTTTACTAAAATGATCTTTAATTCGATACGATTACCCTACCATGCTAACAACCGTGGCATGATGTAAGAAACGGTTGTTAGCATGGTAGGATCTTGAAAAATTTCGTCTCATGATTTGAAATTTACTTTCGTGGTTAAGATGGTACTACGCTTTTCATACCGCATATCAATGAATTGAAAAATAATTTTGCATCCTCCGGATCAATTGGTAAATATCTGATTTCAGCAATGATAAGTAATTTGTACTTTATATATTGTTTCAATTGGGATTCTAAACGACGCTCTAGTTTCGCACGCTTCAAATTTTTAAGCAAATCATGATATTTAATAAAATTTAGGTGTTGCAGAACTCATAAATATCCAAAAATGAATGCATAAAAAAATCCGTTTTCCTGGAAGAATGATAGTAACCCAAACTATCACTGGAAAGGATGTATTTACTAGTATGATAACCAATTTTGATCAAAAAAATCCATTTTACAAATTTTATTTGCGTATGTAGAAAGTTTAATCATTGGAGAAGTTCCGCCTATTACAGGTCGTCCACTCATTTATAGAAAAACTTTACGTAAATTAACCTGTCTTTTGCATCAATATCCTTTATTTCTTGTATTTTGTGACTTTCCTTTTGTTCCTCGTATCTCTACTTTTTCACGTGTAGGTAACTTGGTTTCAAAACGAAGGTATTCCATTGATTCATAAACAAACTCTTCAAGAGGTGAATTTAGGTTTGATTCCCTGTGTTTTAATCGATAGTATGGCCTTACGGAGGAGTTTATACGATTCTCAAACAAAGAATAGTCTACTCGTTATGGTTGGTATAAGAAATATAAAGCTCATGTCTGTTCTACACCAGATGTCGTATGCATTTACAACAGCGAACGTAAAATGGTTCCTGCATTGCTTTAAGGTATGCAAAACCAAAATGCGTTGTTTCCGTTGCAGATGCTGCTTATGATAGTCAGCACGTTTATGAAATTGCACGAACATATAATATCTTTGTCATGAATCCAATTAAGTCACGGATTGGTGAATAAATTAAGAGTACACATCATTGTGTAATGTCGCATTCTATACAAACCATTTTTGGTAAGCAGCTGATGAAAGAGCGTGGCATATCGATGGCTCATATAACCATTATGCGTAGGTTCATCAATATGGGTCGGAATGATGAAAGAGTATGGAGTCACTTTAAGACAACAAATGACTCCCGGAGAGTCGATGAAACATATATCAAAATGGATGTATCTATTCGTGCAGTGGATTCTGAATACAACACAATTGATTTGTATTTCAGTGAAACAAGAGATACAAAGAATGCAAAGCGTTTCTTCAAGAAAGCTTTTTGGCCTTTTCATGTTTCTAAGCCTCGCATCATTACGGTGGATAAGAATCCGGCTTATCCTATAGCAATTGAACAGTAGAAAAAGAGAAAAACATGCCTGTCGGTATGTAATTTAGACAACAGAAGTACTGGAATAATGTAGTGGAGCAAGATCATCGTTTTATCAAGAAGCGAGTTCGTTCTATGTTAGGATTGAAGTTACTTCGTACAGCTACTTTAATTTTAAGTGGCATCGAAGCTATGCACATGATCAAAAAACAAATTGATTTACGAGATCATTATGTCCAAAACTTTTGAAAAGAAGTTACTAATAGTATGTAGTTTCTTGTTGCCCCTTATATATATCATTTAATTGTTTCAAAAGGTTTTTCAAATATATATTAGACTCGATTGTACAAATTTTGTTTTAAATATAACTGTTTCAAATTTATATATATTGTTGGTAATTTAAAGATTGATAAATAATATTTATCTTTATTTTAGATAGACTTAAATTCGAGTAAACGAAAATATATTAAATGAAGAATATATAACTCATCTTTTTTTTTGTTTATTTTAAGAGTTAGATATAAATAATTCTTTGAATTTCACGCCGGAAAAATTTTCAATTAATTAGTCATACTCTAATGGGATTTTTATTACAGCTTTAGGACTGACTACATCTCCTATCATGAGGATTAGTAGATGTGTATGCATCTGGAACTTGAAAATTATAAAAATATAGGTATGGATATGCTGGTATTAGAGGTGTATGGGAAAGAGATTCACTTAGTTTTATATTACTTTGGCTAACCTTTGTATAAAGAGTATATAGATGTGGTATTAAATCGTTGGTACTTCTAAACAGCTACATACTTAGATTGAAGAGGTTTTAGTCTACACATATAAAACGACTAAACCCCGGCTAGGTATTTAAGGTTTTGTTACATAAAATTCATATCTCCTGGAAGAGCTTGTAAAAAATTTAGAGTTAATAAGTTTTGAATTTCTTGAGAGAATAGTTCTAATTATTATATACAAAAAATGGTGATATAAAGACATCATTTCCTATAATTTTGGAGAAAGAACTTATGATTTTTTTAACTGGATATTGATGTGATCATCCTCATTAGGAATTATAGTTTTAATATAAGTAATTATTGTAATTAGTTTTTATATTTGTATAATCTTAATATAAAGAAATAAAAATTTTTATATAGTGTGAGGGGAAGAGTATGAAATGCAGATAAAAGCAGTTACTATAGAAGAAATCTATCAGGAGATATTGGATGGAAAAAGAAGTAGATTCCCATCCAATACTTGGAGGTGGGATGAGAATAATGAAATGGCTAAAAGAGTAACAAGATATTTATTAACCGAAATTTTAAATTGGAACGAAGAAGAGATAAAGCAAAATTGGAATGTCTCTTTAATTGCAAAATATCGATTACGTGGAGTATTGCAGCATAGATATGAAAATAGTCCGTATGCAATGATTAATGATTTATACCCTAATCAATTTAAGGAATGGGAATTCAAAATGACTCCATTAAATTTTTGGACGAAAAATAAGGCTTTACAATTATTAAAATGGACAATTGAAGAAAAAGAAAAATTATTACCAAAAAAAATTTTACGAATTTATGGGCAAAAGTGGTTGAAGGAACAAAAACTAAGTACGCCATTAAGGGTATTTTGGGATGGGAGTCCATATGCGATGATTAATGATTTATATCCGAATGTATTTAAGGAATGGCAATTTACTAAATCCCCTAATAAATTTTGGACGAAAGAAAAAGCATTACAAGCATTAAAATGGACAATTGAAGAAAAAGAAAAATTAGATCTGGAAGAATTGAGAAATATTTACGGGGGAAAATGGCTAATTCAATCTGGATTGAAAGGCGCTTGTCAATTATGTTGGGAGGATAGCCCGTATGCAATGATTAATGATTTATATCCCAATCAATTTAAGGAATGGGAATTTAAGATGACTCCTAATGGTTTTTGGACAAAGGAAAAAGCACTAGATGCATTACGGTGGACAATTGAAGAAAGAGAAAAGTTAACAGATGAACAATTACTACAAAAATATACAATTAGATGGATAAAAAGTCATAGGTTATGGACACCATTAATGAAATATTGGAATGGAAGTCCATACGCAATGATTAATGATTTATATCCAAATAAATATTTGAAGAATTCATTCAGAGGCTATGTAAATAAGTCTTAAGTAATTCGTTTATACATTTAAAAATCAAAAAAGGTTTCAGATTGTTTGGAAATACGTTATCAACTATAGACAGTATAAAGATAAAATTTTAGATATCTTTAATTACTTAGCTCGGTTTTGTTGGTAGAATTCTTTTGCTCACGTCTCGTAGCTGGATACAGAATAAAATTTAGCTTATTAAATTGGATGAGTTAAATTTCGAGAATTTTCCCGCTGAATTGTAAAACTTTGTTAAGGACATAACAAAAAGCTGTTATATCTGAGTTCACAGTATTTTTAGCGATGAAATTTCCATTGATTAATTTATAAGATAGCCCATATTTTATTGGACCTATGGCCTATTTTTATGATTTAGCCGTACGTTTACACGCGTCTTAAGTAAAGAACTACTTCAAGACTTATTACCATCTATCTTATAAATACGATGGTATCATAAATGTAAAGCGCTTACAACAAGGGAATAAAAAGAATTTATGAAAATTCTTTTTTTGATTTATGTCATTTTATAAAAATGTATCAAAATATCAAGAAAATAATTCATTTCCATTACTTTATTTATTGTATTTACTTTTGATTGTATATTTTTAATGTCTTTTATACGATTCAAGTTATACATACTAATTCAATAGACACAAATATTCTATTGAATTAGTAATTGTATTCATATTTGTCAAAAACAATTGTGAAATATGTAACTAATATTTTACAATTGTGGTACCAGGAGTCTAGATATAGCAATGTTAAAGAATAGTTTAAGATTTATGCACCATGAATGTAAAAATACTACATTGTTATATTAAATTTAATAATTACTTGATTTTTATTATTCTTACACATAACATTTAAGTAAATACTTAAATGTTATTGGGGGGAGGATTTTTATTGAATGATCTTTTTAAAGCTTTAGCAGATCCAACAAGAAGGAAAATATTAGATTTGTTAAAGGAGAGAGATCTTACTGCCGGAGAAATAGCTTCTCATTTCAATATGTCAAAGCCCAGTATTTCTCAACATCTTAACATTCTGAAACAATCAAATTTAGTTAAAAATCGAAAAGAAGGGAAGTATGTCTATTACACATTAAATACAACCGTTGTTCAGGATATTTTGAATTGGCTTATAAGTATTAAAATCGGGGAGGAAAATAAATAATGAGGAAAAAAACATGTTCATATCTTATTATTATGATTAGTTTAGTGGTAAGTTTCATATCTTATTTTAAATTAGGGGATGAGAAGATATGGATTCTAAGCATTATGCCCACGATAATGCTTATTTCAAATGTAATATTTAATATATTAGTGAAAAATACATTATTAACTGAGGGAAACCTAGAAAATCAACTTGATTTAAGAATCATTTCTAATGCAATGTTAATGTTGTTATGTATTATTCATTTAGTAATTGTAAGTACTGAGTTTGGATATACTATTACTTTTGAATTAGTAGTGGGTATAGCAACTGGTATATTCATTATGGTTTTATCTAACTTTATGCAGCGAGTAGAACAAAATTATATATACGGAATAAGAACCCCTTGGACATTAAAGAATAAGGAAGTATGGAGATTAACTAATCGATTCTCTGCAAAAATCTTTTTTATTACAGGTTTAATGATAATACTATTATCAATTTTAACCCCGAAATTTGTAATTTTAAGTATGATTAGTCTTGTGGCAATTGCTGCTTTAATATCTGTGTTTTCTTCATATATATTTTTTAGGAAAATTGAGAATAAAAATATACAAAGTTGATTACAAGTAAAATAATATAAAGAACTCAAAAGATGATCTATAATAATAGGTCATCTTTTTTTGTGAAATGAAAGGGCTATTAATTTTACAATTAATAGCGTAGAAAACTATAATTTGGATTTTATGAAAAAATGTATTAATTTTTAAAAAAATGTGAATTAAATCACCATACTTCCAAGGAAATTATATCCAATAGTGTAATTTATTTTAGATGCAGTTTGTTTAGTGTGGGGAAATTAGGCTTAGTAATTGTAAAACATAATATTTTATAAAATTAATATACTATTTGTGATAAATTTGTGAAATTTTGTGTCTAAAGATATCATTCAGTGTGTAGCAAATAATCTGTATATAAAAATTAAAAGAGTTACAATGTTGTATCAATTAATTAATTAGCTACTTAATTAATTGTTCTTATTATAGTTATTAAATTTGGAGGGGTATATGAAACGGTTATACGGTTCTACGCTTGTTTTAACAGGAATTTTTATTTTTATTTTATTTCTGATGGGATCTCAAAATAGCTTACCTAAAAATCCTATAAGTAATTTAAAGAGTTTTACTGTAATGAAAATTTTCCCACAAGGATGGGGGTTTTTTAGTAAGCCACCTCGTGATGATTATACATTTATTTTAGATGAGAATGGAGAATCTGCTGTGGGTTGGCCAAATAACACTATCAAAAATGCATTTGGTATAAATCGTGGTGGTAGATCACAGGGGATTGAAATGGGATTACTAGTGGCACAAGTACAAAAAGAAAAATTCAATAAATGTGACGAAGATATTGATATATGTGTTAAAAAAACACATGAAAGAGTGAAGGTCAAAAATCCAACACCTAAACCAATTTTATGTGGGGATTATACACTAGTAACAAGAAAAGTAGTACCTTGGGCCTGGGCAGGAATTACATCGCCTTCAGAAATGTCTTCGGAATTTGTAAAGGTGGAATCAATATGTTCAAAAAAATAAATAGTTTTGCTTATAATTGGGCGATTTCTAATAATCCTTGGACTAGTGTTTATGGAGTAGCCAGGTCGTTAATAGCCTTATCTACCTTAGTTACTTTAATTTTTAATGATGTTTCTACATTATTCAGGCCTGTTGCGGGGGTAGAAGAATTTCCAGCATGCTCAATTTATTCAATTAGTATATTTTGCCTAGCTTCTGGTTCATATTTAGGGCTATTTAAGTGGTTAGCAGTTTTGATTTTACTATTAGTTGCTTCTGGATGGAGACCAAGGTACACAGGTGTTTTACATTGGTGGGTTGCGTCTTCAATTCAAAATACAGCTATAACTCTTGATGGCGGTGAACAAGTCGCAACTGTGCTGACTTTGTTACTAATCCCAGTCACATTATTAGATAAGAGAAAATGGCATTGGGAGACTGGTTTAAAAGAAACAACATCCAATTCTCAATTGCATTTTAGAATAATATCTTTAGTCTTTTTAGTTGCTGTAAAGATACAAATGTCTTTCATCTACTTCCAAGCAGCAATTATTAGATTGAAGAATCCTGAATGGCTAGATGGAACAGCAGTATATTACTATTTTAGTGATCCTATGCTGGGGTTGAATAGCACCTTAGCGAATCTTATAAATCCATTACTGGCATCACCTTTTGTTTTTTTCATAACTTGGGGTACTACAATTATAGAACTGTTTTTAGCAGCTTCTCTAATTGGTTCAAATAAATATTGGAAAATATATCTTTACTCAGGTGTGTTATTACATGCTGGTATTGCTATAGTTTTAGGATTACATAGCTTTTCGATAATTATGTGTGCAGGTTTAATTTTGTCCTATTATCCATTAAATAGAGAATTTAAATTTATATCAAAGTTAAATTCTCTTAAGACTAAAAGTGAAAAGGACATTTTAGATAAGAAAAAATTTGTATCTTAATAGTGGTTATCACCGACTTATTCTATAAAAAGGGAGAAATAAAATGAAGAAAATTGTAGCATCATTGATGAGTTTTGCTCTTTTAATGGGCGTAATGTTTCAAGGAAGTATGCAGGCTAAAGCCGCTGTAACAGAGGCAAGTGTAAAAGTTTTTTCTGGTGAAGAATTATTTAAAGGATTATTCTTTGGACAAGGAAAAGTGGCAGAAAAATTACCTAATTTCTATTCTAAGGAGTTAAGAAAAGCTACAAATACTCCTGAGATGGAAAAACAAGCTAATGATTTAGTGGGAAAAGTTAAAGAAAAAGATGCTTCTTATCTAGCAGAGTTAGAAGCTGCGGTTTATTCTAATAATCCTCAAAAAATTGAAAAAGCCTTAAATAAAGGTGGAGAAATTTTAACAGATATTACTAAAGATATGGGCGTTTCATCGGCTAGCCTAGAAGTGGCTGAAGATGGGACTGGAACTGGGCGTTGTGCAGTTCTTGGATTAGTTGCAATTTATTACGCTGCAGTAGTGGCTCAAGTAGCTGCAGGTGCAGTATATGTTGCTGGCGCTGCAGTGTATTTAGCTACAGCAGCTGTTAATACATGGGGTAAATCTATGAATGGTGATAACCTATCTAATGATTTATTGGTACACGATATCGTTGTAAATCTTTAATTTCTAATTTTTGGCAAACAATACAAATGAGTTTAAGTCGGTTGAGATAATAAATGAAACAGTTGTTAACATATGTTTAGTTGACAACTGTTTTTATAGTTTTGAATAGGTGAAGTATCGGATAATAAATCTGTATTGATGTCAATTTTATAATTTTACTGTCGTATTGGATACAGAAAGGAGACCTATATGGGAAATATTATATTATTTGATGGAGAGTGTAATTTTTGTAACCAAAGCGTACAATTTATTATTAAAAGAGACACTATTGGTAACTTTCAATACGCCTCACTTAGAGGGGATGTCGGAAGAGAATTACTAGAACGATATAATATAGATGTAAACATAGAAAGTATAGTCTTAATTAAACATAGTAAATATTATATTAAATCAGATGCTGTAATAAATATTTGTAAAGAGTTGGATTATCCTTGGAAGCTAGCAGTTTTTCTATTATTAATTCCAAAGTTTATTCGTAATTTTTTATATGATAAATTCTCCAAAAATCGATATAAGTTATTTGGAAAACGAAATACTTGTCAACTACCTCCGCCAGAAATAAGGAGAAGATTTTTAGATTAATATATATAAGAATAATTAAATGAAAAATGGGAGAACATATTTTATTTAATGTGGCTGACATTGCACATTTTACACTTCCCCCTAAAGGGGCAAGCTGACTAACATCATTGGGATTCTTGCTAACAAAGGCGAATTCCATTTCTGGTATCGCTGACGTGCAAGTTGGTGGTGTGACATCGCCACTCTCATGACAAACCGATCGATTTGTGTTTAGATGTTTAAGCGTCAGCTCCTTGATGAAACATATTATTTTACAATATCATAAATTTGGAAAACGAAATCCATATGATATCTTGTTTTTAAGGAAAAGAAAATCCTTTTAAATTAAATCCAATATATTATCCAATTTTTCGTTCTTTTTTATGTTTAAATCCTCAAATAAAACACCATTTTTTATTACTAAATTTATTTTTGATAAATTTTTGATGTTCTTTATAGGATCATCAGGTAATACTAATAAATTGGCTTTTTTTCCTACATCTATCGTACCTACTTTTTCACTAATACCTAAAATTTCTGAATTACTCTTTGTAACCAAATGAAGTGCTTTCTTTTCATTGATGCCACCAAAACGAATCATATGATCCAATTCTCGCCATAGATCATAGTGTGATACATAAGCCATTGCCGCATCATTTCCTACACCTACACTAATGTCATTATCAATTGCTTGTTGAAAACTAATCATCATATTTGTATACACGATTTTTGCGTTTTCAAAAAGTACATCATTGATATTTGTTATGTTCCTGTCTAGTAATGTATAGGGGTATGCAGCTTGAAATGTTGGAATCAGTGACGTATATCCTCGTAAGGCATTTGGATTTTGCTTATAAAGAGAAATGATTTCTTCATCCATCGTAGCGCCGTGTTCAATTGTATCTACACCACCTTTTAAAGCAATCCTAACTCCTTCGGTACTTTCTACGTGTGCGGCTACCATCATGCCAATTTTATGAGCTTCTTTACAAATAGCGTATACTTCTTCTTCGGTTAACTGAATTCTTCCTGCTTCACCAATTGTCTTTGCATCTGTGACGCCACCTGTTACACAAATTTTGATCAAATCTACACCTTGGCGTACATTTTTTCGTACATTTTTCACACCCTCCCAAGGACCGTCTGTTTCTAGGGCCAAATATGGTGCCCCATGCCCACCTGTGGCACTAATAAAGAAACCGGAAACTATTAGGTCTGGACCAATCAATTTTTCATTTTGTATATCATCACGCAATTTCACATCTTGATAGAAAAATTCGCCAACAGAGCGAAGTGTAGTTATACCAGATTGAAATGAGACTAGAGCATTTTTTTTCATTCTATTGTAAATAAATTTCTTTCCTAATTTTGTATCTAATAACTTAATTCCAAAATTTAATACTTCTTCACTAAAAGATAGTCCTGTAGGGCTTCCATCAGAAAATAAATGTGCATGTGCATTTATGAGTCCGGGCATAACAAACTGATTTTTTATATCAATTTGTTCATATTCCTTAGGAATAATTATATTTTGACGGTTTTCAATTTTTTCTATAATACCAAGATTATTAACTAGAATAACCATATCTTTTTCAATTTCTCGATTCATGTCGCCGTTTATAATAGTGCAATTAAGTAATGCCGTTTTCTTTTTCATATAATTATCATCCTCAATTTAAAAGTAAATTAATAATTTATTTAAATAAAAAACTATATTATTTTTCGCTTACTACATCTTCTCCTAATCATCCCTGAACTATACTCAATGTTTTATCGTTTTCCGACAGAAGACTCCTTCCTCAAAAGTGTTAAGGTGTGAAACACCAATTTTAGGTGGGAGATGAATGTCGGTTGGTATAAGCCAACATGTTTGCTACCATAGACTTGTACAGATTGCTCTTTGAAAACTGAAGATATGAGGTTGGTTGTAGAAAAACGTTGCAACCGTAAAATCTTCAACGTTCTTTCGCCCCACGTTTACTGAAGTTGCGAAAACCAAGCTAAAGTAGGAAGCGTGGTGAGTCAACGTATAAGATACTTATGTTTTCACCGTAGGGACTACGGGCATAGCCTGCTAAGATAACCGGTGGATACATCGGTGTTCGCAGGAATCTCCCACTTCAAAAAGTCTGTAAGAATATTAAGTGGTGAGTAGTTCAAAGTGGTTTTTATATAAACACAAACAATGGTTAGTATATTAAAGAGAAGAATGTAGGTCGGTACTAATAAATGTTGAAAGTGATTGTACAGAATTTTTGAAAGTGATTATACGCATTTCTTTTATTTTCTAATTTATCCTTTTCTAAATAGCCCTAATACCTCTGTTGATTCTGTAATATTTACAAAAGCATGTGGATCGACTTCAGAAATTATAGTTTTTATTCTAGCTAGCTCTACTCGTGAGATTACAGTCATTAATATATATTTTTTTTCATTTGAGTATGCCCCTTTCTCACTTAATAAAGTTACCCCATGTGCAAAGTTAGAAAGAAAGTTTTCTTTCATTTTTTCTACATGAGTTGTTACAATCATTAGAGTAATTTTTTGGTGTTTTGTGTGAATCATATCTATGACTTTCCCTGTAATAAAAATAGATACTAAACTGTATAAGGCAATATCCCAATTGAAGAAAAATCCAGAGATAATAACGACAATAGTATTAAGTACGATTAGGAATTTTCCAAGCTGAATATCTTTTTTTCGTGAAAGCAATATACCGATAATATCAAATCCACCTGTTGACCCATTGCAATTGAATACAAGTCCAATACCTATACCAGCAATAACGCCACCAAACAATGAAGAAAGGAGTACGTCGTTTGTCACTACATGTATTGGAATAGCATATAATGCTGTCGAAAATGTGATAACTGATAAAATTGTATACCCTATGAATTTTTTTCAAGTCTAATATAACCTAATATTATGATAAGTAAATTTAAAAGGAAATTAACTGATCCAGTATTAAAGGGTGTTAAAATTCCAATAATGATTGCAATTCCACTAATACCACTGCTTAAAACTTTGTGGGGGATTAGGAAGAGATTAAAGGAAAGTGCTGCAATGAAAGAACCAAAATTTTCACTTATCTCAAAACTTTAGAGGTAATTAAAATAAAAAGCATTTGATTAGGTTCAAAAACTAATAATAGGTTATCTGCTTATTGGAAGTAATTTATGCTATCACCCATTCTAATAGTAATGTTTTTACCTTGACTTAATATTAAACAAAATTAATAATTAATAGAAATACCTAAAAAGTGTCTTATTAATACCTTTTAGGTATAAGTACTAGGGAGGAGGAATGATAAATGGAATTAAGACACATTCGATATTTTCTGGTTCTTGCAGAGGAACTGAACTTTAGTCGAGCTGCGGAAAAATTACATATTGCCCAACCACCTCTTAGTAAGCAAATTAAAGAATTAGAAGAGGAAATTGGTGCTAAATTATTTAATAGGACAAAACGGCATGTGGAGTTAACTAATGCTGGGCAGGTATTTCTGGATAAAGCTTATCAAATCCTTGATCAAGTTGAACAAGCATGCATCAGCACAAGATTAACTTCTACCGGGACTGAAGGTGAACTTGTAATAGGATTCAGTGGATCAGTACAAGATCTTATCCAAACTATTCAAAGATACCGGGAAAGATATCCTAAAGTTGGAATCGTATTACAACAACTTAGTACACCTATTCAAGTTAAAAATTTAATTGAAAAAAAAATTGATATAGGAATTTTAGCTGCACCAATAAGTAGTAGTAAAATACATGTAAGGCCAGTCAAAAAGGTGTCATTTAAGGCTATTATTCCTGAAAAACATCCTCTTGCGCTCAAACAATCAATTTATATTCATGATTTGCAAAATGAACCTTTTATTATGGCAACTAGATCAGCGGCGCCATTTTATTATGATACGTTTATGAACCTGTTTCAAAATGTTGGTTTCGCACCGAAAATAACCGTCCAGGCAAATGATCTACAAACGGTTTCAGCATTAGTCGCAAATGGGATGGGGGTAGCATTATTACCTTCATCAATTAATCCATTAAATGGATTAATACAACGGAAAGTTGAGGATATAAATACTGAAATTGAGGCGTCACTTGCTTGGCGAAAAGACAATAAATCGGAAATATTAGAAAAATTTTTGGGGTTATATTTTGAATTTAATAATAATGGTGATGAGTTTATAAAATAGGTGATTTTTAGATATAATTAAGTTTGTTTTTGGTCTAAGTTTAAGCTTTACAGACTTTATCATTTTAGCCAAGAAGACTCCTTCCTCAAGGAACGCGAAGTGAGTAGGTGGGAGATGAATTGGCTTTGAACAAGGGATGGCAAGGAGCCATCTTAATTGTTCGACATACATAAATTGTTACTTCACTATCCATCGAATGTACGTTTGGTGTATAATAGTCATATACCGAAATGGAGGTGAATTAAATGATAATTAATAAAGCCTATAAGTTTCGTATCTATCCAAATCAAGCACAAGCAATTCTAATTAACAAAACGATAGGTTGTTCTCGTTTTGTATTCAATCATTTCCTATCCCTATGGGATCACGCATTTAAAGAGACAGGAAAAGGTTTGACATATGGTACATGCTCTGCCAAGCTTCCTGCCATGAAGAAAGAGTTTGTTTGGCTAAAAGAAGTGGACAGTATTGCGATTCAGTCGTCTGTTCGCAACCTTGCGGATGCGTATACACGCTTTTTCAAAAAACAAACAGCGCCCCGCGCTTTAGATATAAGAAGAATAACGTACAATCGTATACCACAAAACAAACAAATGAAAACATTGCCGTTGTAGGAAACAAAATAAAATTGCCAAAACTAGGTCTTGTTCGATTTGCCAAAAGTCGTGAAATAACGGGACGTATTGTAAATGCTACAGTTAGACGGAATCCTTCTGGCAGATACTTTGTATCATTGTTAGTCGAAACAGAAGTACAAGAACTTCCGAAAACAAGTTCTTACATTGGAATGGATGTAGGACTAAAAAATTTCGCCATTATGTCAGATGGAACAACTTATAAAAACCCAGAATTTTTTCGAGTATTAGAAGAGAAATTGGCGAAAGCACAGCGTGTCCTTTCTAGAAGAATGAAAGGATCTTCTCGTTGGAATAAACAACGAGTAAAGGTAGCTAGAATTCATGAATACATATCAAACTCTAGAAAAGATTACTTGGACAAAATTTCAACTGAAATCATCAAAAACCACGATGTTATCGGTATAGAGGATTTGCAAGTATCGAATATGTTAAAGAATCATAAGTTAGCAAAAGCAATTAGTGAAGTATCCTGGTCACAGTTTCGAACCATGTTAGAATACAAAGCAAAATGGTACGGAAAACAAGTCATTGTCGTATCGAAAACATTTGCTTCCAGCCAACTATGTTCTTGTTGTGGATATCAAAATAAAGACGTTAAGAATCTAAACCTACGTACATGGGTTTGCCCTTCATGTCAAACACATCATGATAGGGATATTAACGCAAGTATCAATCTAAAGCATGAAGCGATAAGGCTTCTAACCGCAAGGACTGCGGAGATAGCCTAATCAATTAGAGTTCGATAGAACCCTTTACTTAGGAATCCCCCACTTCTAAACGAAGTGAAAGTGGGGATAGTTCAACTTAAAGAGGTAGTTTGAAATCAAGCTACGGTTTTCAAGGATGTGGAGAAGGTATTTTCCACATCCTTATTTTTTTGGAATAATTTGTTTTTGTGTGTTAAAGAGAGGAACAGGAGAGATTTCTTATGGAAATTTATATGAAAAATATAGGGGAATTGTGTATTAGTTTTGTACAATAAAAACCGCACCAAATTTGATTGAAGAGGGGGATGTCCGTATTATTGTGGAAATAATGGGCGTCAGTCTACTCATCTTATTATTTTGTTTAACAGTTGCATTCAAAAGCTATGCAATTAATTATATTCTCGCTCTGTTTAAAAAAGTAAAGGTGTAATCAGTCCAATCTTTTGAATGAATTTGTGCAAAGAGAAATGGTCGTAGTAAAAGGGATATAACGAAAAGTATCAACTTGCTAAAAATGGACATGTAATTGAAAAAGTTAATTGCATTATTTTATGAATATATAATTATTATAATAATTCGTTTTATTGTAACATTTAACAGTTAATCAGGTGAAAAAACATGGTAAAATTTAACTGTAAGAAAATCTAAATTATAAATGGGGGAAGCGTTATGAAAGTTATTAAATCGAAATCATTAGTAAAACAATGTACAAGTATTGCTTTGGCAGGTGTAATTGGGGTTAGTGGTTTAGGTGCTTTCGGATCAAGTGTAAGTGCGGCTGAGAATATAAGTCATGTGAAGGAAAAACAAGTAACTCAAAATTATGACATATCAATATTGCAGTTACAAGACGCTATACAGCAAAAAAATGACCCTTTTATTAATCAAGTCAAAATTTTTATTAATAAGCATTTTCAGGAATCAGAATTTTTGTGGGGGAAAGTTAGTAATCCATTAAAAAAAGATATAGTAGATATACTTACAGGAGATAAAAAAGATTACTCTACAAAAATTAACAAAGCCCTAATAAATCACTTTAGAGAAGTACCATCATTACTAAAACAAGCAACTCCAAAATTTAAAAGAGAAATATTACAGTTACTTAATTATTTACCGAGATAAACGAAAAAAAGTTCTACTCAATAGGAGTAGAACTTTTTTTCGTTTATCTTCAGGCTGTGGAGAAAGTCTTCTCCACAGCCTGTTTTTGTGTCTGAACCTCTTTTTATGATGGGTGCTTTAAAAAATCATCGTGATGAACGTGTATCTGTTTCTGTAGAAGAGTTGGTTCCACAAGATCATTTCCTTCGTGCGATTGAAGCGACAATTAGTTTTGATTTTATTGAAGGGAAGTTACGCCCTTATTACTGTGAAAACAATGGACGTCCGTCAATCCATCCTATCGTTTTATTTAAAATGATGTTTATTGGATATTCTTACGGTATTCGTTCGGAGCGTCAATTGGAAAAAGAGATTAAAACGAATATCGCCTACCGTTGGTTTTTAGGGTTTTCTCTATCAGATACTATTCCAGATCATTCTACAATCAGTTGGAATCGTCGTACTCGCTTTATTCATACAAATATTTTCTAAGAAATTTTTGATGAGATTGTGAGGCAAGCGACAGAGTACCGGATGGTGGGAGGACGTGCGCTGATGACAGATTCTACGCACATTAAGGCCAATGCTAATAAAAATAAGTTTGTATATAAATATAAAAAAGAAAAGGAAAATTTTTACATAGACGAACTAGAAGCTGCGGTAATTGAAGATCGTGAGGTACACGAAAAAAAGAATTAAAACCCAGAAAGGAAAGTGATACTCCCACTAAAAAAACTCGTATAAGTACTACGGATCCAGATAGTGGATTTTTAATGAGAGATGGAAAACCGAACGGTTTTCATTTCTTTAGACCATCGTACGACTGATGCGAAGTACAATATTATTACAGATACTTATTTAACGGCTGGAAATATGGCAGATTCCGAGCCATATTTAGCGCGTCTACAAGCTCAAATTGATAAATTCGGATTTAAAGTGGAAGCAGTAGCTCTTGATGCAGGCTATTTTACAGGGTATATCTGTAAGAAATTATCGGAGAGAAATATATTTATGGTGATGGGGTATCACCGATTTGGAAAACGAAATAAGGAAGTACCAAAAAGCCAATTTAAATATGTAGAAGAAATGTGCATTTGCTTGTCCGATGGGGTGTATTTTAGAGTATGCGACAACGGATCGTGAAGGATATCGTCACTATAAATCCAACCCAGAAGACTGCGCTGTTTGTCCGCTACGTGAGGTATGTTTTTCAAAGAAACAAAAACAAAAAGTTATCACTCATCATATATGGTAGAAATATAAGGATATCGTTAAAAAAAACAAACTAACAGTTACAGGGAAAAAGTTGTACAAAGTACGCTGTTCAACTATAGAGCGAAGCTTTGCGGACGCCAAAGAACTACATGGCTATCGATATGCTCGATTTAGGGGCTGAAGTCTGTCCAAATGCAGGCTTATCTCACCGCAACTTGTCAAAACATGAAAAAAATAGCCCTCCATCTGACCAAAAATGGTCTGGTGGAGGGCTATTTTTTTGAAACTCTATTATTTTATGTTGTTTTTTCGTTTATCTTAATACACAGAAGAATCTATATTAACCAACATAGAACTAATAACAGATAAGAGATTATAAATGCTAACTTAAATATGTACATTAACGCTTGAATAAATATGTACATTTTCAATTGGATTCTCCATACTGACTCTGAGGTGGTTAGTATGTATATTAAGCTAGATATTCAAACAGAATTTGAGGTTAAAAGTCTTTCAGACTTACCAAATTTTAAAAAACTAATGGGGAACTTAAAAATGAAGATAAATAAAAGTCAATTAGCCAGAGAATTGAATGTGGATCGGCGTACCATAGATAAGTATTTGAATGGTTTTACACCAAAAGGGACAAAAAATAAAACATCGAAAATCGATACATATTATGAAGTGATTGCAGCTCTTTTATCTAGTGATTCTAAACAAATCTTCTACTACAAACGAGTGTTATGGCAGTATCTAACAGACAATCACGGTTTAAAATGTTCACAGTCTGCATTTCGTGCTTATATTAATAGAAAGCCTGAATTTAGAACATATTTTGATGAGGGGAAGCGTATTTTATCAGGTCATTCAGTGGGTGTCCGTTATGAGACACCTCCAGGAGAACAAGCTCAATTAGATTGGAAAGAAAGCATACGATTTGAAACCAAAAGTGGCGAAATCGTATATGTGAATGTAGCTGTACTTTTATTGTCCTACTCGAGATTTAAAGTTTTTCATTTGAATATTTCAAAATCACAAAGTGTTTTAATGTCATTTATGACAGAGGCATTTGAAATGTTTGGTGGTGTACCGAAGGTAATTGTCACGGATAATATGAAGACGGTAATGGATGAAGCTCGAACAGAACACTTTACAGGAACGATTAACAATAAGTTTGCCCAATTCGCTCAAGATTTTGGATTTAAGGTACAACCTTGTATCGCAGGGCGACCAAATACCAAAGGGAAAGTAGAAGCGCCAATGAAACTTCTAGACGAAATTCATGCTTATCAAGGAAGATTCACTTTTGAAGAATTACATGAATTTGTGCAAAAATTATGTGCAAGAATTAATCAAACATTTCATCAAGGGACTGGTAAGATTCCAGTGTTTGCCCTAAAACAGGAAAAGAATCTCCTACAACCACTCCCGAAGAGCGCGATAAGAGATTCCTATATGATTAAGCATAAACTTGTAAAAGTTAATACATCAGGCATGATATCTTACAAATCGAATCAATACTCAGTTCCAGCTGAATATCAAGGTAAAACCGTCGGTTTACAAGTATATGATAATCAAATATATGTTTATCATAACATGAAGTTAATTGTACAACATAAAATCAGCCAATCTAAGCTCAATTATAAAGAAGAACATTATAAAAAAGCATTGGCTAAGTCACTACCTAAATATCCGAACATTGACAATTTGGCGAAACAAAATTTATCAGTAATTGGTGAGGTATATAGAAATGAAGAATAGCTATCAACAATTAACAACAAACCTAGAGTATTTAAAATTAAAACAAATGGCACAACATTTAGGTGACGTAGTCGATTTTAGCATTAATAATGAATTATCCTTCGTAGAGACACTTGTTAAACTGACAAACTATGAGATTGATGTACGAGAACAAAATATGATTCATTCTATGGTGAAAATGGGCGCATTTCCTCATAGAAAGGAGGTTGATGAGTTTGATTTCGAATTCCAGCCGAGTATTAATAAACAACAAATCTTAGATTTTATTTCTCTACGTTTCTTAGAGCAACAAGAAAACATAGTATTTTTAGGACCTAGTGGTGTTGGTAAGACCCATTTGGCCACGTCTATTGGTATAGCAGCAGCTAAAAAGCGAACAAGTACTTATTTTATTAAATGTCATGATTTACTTCAAAATTTAAAACGTGCCAAGATTGAGAATCGCCTAGAATCTCGTTTAAAGCACTATACAAAATACAAATTACTTATTATTGATGAAATTGGGTACTTGCCTATTGATCCGGAGGATGCAAAATTATTCTTTCAATTAATCGATATGCGTTATGAAAAGCGTAGTACCATCCTAACGACCAATATCAACTTCAAGTCTTGGGACGAAGTATTCCAGGACCCTAAACTCGCCAATGCCATACTAGATCGTGTCTTACATCATGCCACGGTGGTCAGTATTGTAGGACAATCCTATCGAATTAAAGATCATTTTAGCAAAGAAAATGATTGATTTTGTACATGCTTAAACAAGCGAAAATGTACATGTTTATCTTGACATTTACAAAGAGATGAATATATTTGAATTTTATTAATTAAATCCAGAAAAAAATATCAGAATAGAAAATGCTTTAAGGCCTATTTGCAGTTGAATATTTATGGTATGAATATTGCCGTATTTCTTAGTATGCTAAAAATACAAGCCTGTAAATCACTTTGTTATGACTGTAAAGTAAAAGAAGGATATTGAACTATTTTATTATTTATAAGGTATTATATATACTTTGAGATTCAGAAGGTTTGAATAAGTTACGCTTTATATGCCGATATTTTGGTTCAACTAGAGTATCAAATGTGGAATATTTCTTTGCTATATAAAACCTTTACTTCTTAATCTTATATAAGCACAAAGTAAAACATAAGGGGATTTTTGAAAAAAGAGTATTATGGTCTAGTATAAAACTTGTATTTTAGAACTTTAAATATATTAAGATAATTCAAAGGGGAAAATAAAATCCAATAATCATTAAGATGGTAGTTTCTTTGGATTCGTTTCTTAAAATATCTATTTTTGATTTTCCTTATCTATTTTGTAATAAAACTTTTCATTAATAGATGAAAATATGTATGCTTTATTAGGAAATAATTAAGGTATCTTTTAATTATCTATAATTATTTGTTATAGAGGAATTAGATAATTGAAGTTCTTTTCATTTGGGAATACGGTGATAAAAAAGGAGGGACGGAGTTATAAGGATCAATAAGAATACATAATTAAATTGTTTTACAATAAAACATTCCATTCTCATTAATATTCTTATAATCACAAAAACCAAATGCTATAAAATGGATTGTTTGAAAAAGTTGTGAATATGCATATTTTTGGATGCGTGTACAATTATAATCATCATGATATCACTTCTCTTTTAAGAATGCGAAGTTTTGTCGTTATGTAAACATGGGTGCTCAAAACTTTACATTTTTTGTACAATATAAAATATTAAAATACAGTTGTACAGATAATTGATATTTCTTTATATGAAAAAATGCTTATAAATACTATGCAAAGCTAACGTATAATTTTTTAGACCTTATAGAATCAAATAAGAATAAAGATAGAAAATAAAATTGAAATACTAAGGCTAGCAAAGTAACGTGAGGTAATAGCATCTATTCTGAGTTTTGTAGTTAAATGTTACCTAGTGATAAGTAATTCAGTATTAAGGGAGGAGAAATGTAATGGATAAATTTATTACAGACTTAATACAAGATAAATCAATAGTACGACAACTTCAAATTTTAGAAACCTTGATTGATAGCAATGAAATAAAGTCTTCCAAGGATTTATCACAAAGTTTAAAGTGTACAAGTAGAACAATAATAAATGACATTTCTCAGTTAAAACTAGCGCTTCCCGAAAATTGGGATTTAATAAGTGTTCAATCCAAAGGGTACCTATTAAAACGTGATTTTTCAAACGATTTCTCCGAATTAATTATTCCCTATTTAATGAATAGTGAACTTTATACAATATTAATCGGTATATTTAATCAAAAATATTATTCTTTAGAAAAATGGTCCCAGTTGTTATATCTAGATAAAATTACACTAAAAAAAATGCTGAAAAACTTTCGGAAGATACTTGTGAACTTTGGATTGGATTTTAATTTTAGAACGATTAAATTGATTGGCCAAGAAATAAACTTAAGATATTTTTATATAATGTTCTTTTATAATATCCAAAAGTATAAAGAAGTAATCAATTTAGATTCTAGATTACAAGAAAAAATTAAAAGCATTACTAGAATTCACAATGTAGAAATAGATTATAATATGCTAGCAGTTATTATTAGTGTATCTATAAAGAGAATTGCAAATAAACATTATATGTCAGAAGTTTTAGAGTTTCTTCCTATACTTGATACAAATAATTTAAATTGCATAAGTTCAATTATATGCGAATTGGAAATTTTCTTCAATATAAAATTCACAGAATATGAATTAAGTTATTTTAAGAATGCTTTTTCAATAATATTAGAATGGAACATTGAAGAAAAAAATAGGATCACAGATTATTATTATAAAATAAACAAAAAGACTTATGATAAAAACAAACATTTATTCCAAACAATATCTTCTGAAATAAATGTTTGTTTAGAAATAAAAGAAAAGATAAAACATGACTTGTATTTCATTTTACATAAAATTTACAAGTTTCAAAAGTATGGTTTATCAATAGGCGCTTTTGGTAATGAATTTGACACTGTACATCATGAATTTTCAGAAGGACATAATAGAATTTATCCTCTTATTTCTTCTTGGAATAAAAAAATAAATAAAAGTAGATTAACTAACGATGAGATCAATTACATAATATACCATATTTTATTTATTGTCCATTCAAATCATAATAAAAAAGGATTGTTATTATTATCTGGTTCATCAGCTTTAAAGAAGTTTATTTATTATAAACTCAATCACGAGCTAGGTGATTTTGTAACACTACAACAAAAACCAGATTGTATGCATAAATTTGATGTTATTCTGACAAATTATCAAATCCCGAATACCCCAATACCTATAATTCGGATCTCAAACAAAACAATTCAAAAAGATTCAAGTTATGTTAGAAAAGTTTTATCCCCTTTTAACTAAACTTAAGGTTTTAGTTCTAAATAATGTATACTTTCCTTGTATGGAATAACTTATATGAAATCGATACTAGAAATTGATAACATGTATTTATTTTCAATTGAAGAACAGAATACTTATAAGACATAATTGATTTTTACGTATTGTTTGAAAGAATTCTCTTACCCCAAGTGCGTAACGATAGGTAGGAGATTCTTTTGGTTTGGCTTAGCCAAACAGCGCGTAATTGCATTTTTTATTTTCTTTATTATGTAATCAGTCATGCATAATGAAAATTTTGACATGTCAACAAAATTGGATTTTAAGAACGATTAAGTGTTCTTGTTATACTACCAATAGTGTATTGACGTGAAATACATAAATGATAATAATTTATCAAACTATGCAGACTTATTTTTCAGGTTATCCGTGAATTATAACATAACACTGCTAGTTTAGAATTATGCTGTTGTTTTATATTATTAATTTTACATATAACGATTAATGCTTTTGAATGCAATTTCTCGACTTAATAAATTAGATTTTCTCAAAGTGCAAAAACATCCATTGGTAAACACCTTCTGCCCATCTTAACTAAATATGAAAAAAATTGTGCAAAAAGAAATTGAAACAGTTATAGGATTATACTTTAGTTTTGAATATAAGAAAATTAATTAGGTTAACTACGAATTTAAATGTTACAGCTATTGAAGGACTAAAAATGAAAGATATGTTGCAATCAATTTATCTTAGAAAAAATGACACTGATAACGGTAGGGGAATGTTTACCTTATTTTAGTTTTTAAACTACACGAACAATGAAAATAATGTGTAAAAATTCACAAATAGATTCCCTCTACAAAAACATGTGGCAGCTGCGAGAGGAATATGTAATTTTCAGAAGGATTATATTTTTGTAAGTACGGTGTAACTTTCAATAGAGTCTGTAATGTAAATATCAACATCAAAGATGAACCAATATTTTTATCATTTTAGCCAAGAATTCTCTTTCCTCAAGGAGCGTGAAAGGATACAGTCCAGTGAGTATAGGTGGGAGATGAATTTTCTTCGAACAAGGGGTGGCTTCCTGCCTTGAAAAAAGAGCTTGTTTGGCTAAAAGAAGTGGATAGTATTGCGATTCAGTTTTCTGTTCGCAACTCTGTGGATGCTTTTACACGCTTTAAATCTAAGAAGAACAACGTACAATCTTATACGACAAAACAAACCAATGAAAACATTGGCGTTGTAGGAAACAAGATAAAGTTGCCGAAGCTAAGCCTTGTTTGATTTGCCAAAAGTCGCTAAGTAAAGGGACGTATTGTAAATGCTACAGTTAGACGGAATCCATTTGGTAGATACTTTGTGTCATTGTTAGTTGAAACAGAAGTTGGTGAAAGCAAAGCGTGTTCTTTCTAGAGGAATGAAAGGATCTTCCCACTAGAATAAACAGCGAGTAAAGGTAGATAGAATTCATGAATATATGGAAAATTATAAAAAACATTACCTGGACAAAAGCTCAACTGAAATCACCAAAAACCACTATGTTGTTGGTATAAAGGTTTTGCAAGTATCGAATATTTTAAAGAATCATAAGTTAGCAAAAGCCATTAATGAAGTATCATAGTCGCAATTTCGATCCTTGTTAGAATACAAAGCAAAATGGTATGGAAAATAAGTCATTGTTGTATCGAAAACATTTGATTCTAGCCAATTATGTTCTCATTGTGAATATCAAAACAAAGACGTTAGAAATCTAGACCTAGGTAAATGAGACTGTCCTTCTTATCTTACACGCTATAATGCGGATATTAACTCAATAAGCCATAAGGCTTCTAATCGCAAGGACTGCTGGGGTAGTTCAATAGCTCTGGTATAAATAGCAGTAAAATAACCTTTGGTACAATTCGATAGTTACTAGACGTAACGATTAGCCGAGAAATCCCCACTTTAGAGAGCACGTTAGGAGGTTAAGTGAAGGGTATTTCACAAATGATCGATTATATTTATAGGAAAAGGATAGATCACTTCATCTATAGATGAAATTATCTATCCTTTTATTTGTTAGATAGGAGATATAATTTACTCATAGCCCCAGAGAAAGTGTTAACAGGTGATAGCATCCAATTTTATAGTAAGGGAGGTTTTACTAAGTTCTAATAATTTTCTGGGTAATTAGTCCTTACAACGACTTACATTTAGGAAATTGCCTGTTAATAAAATTTATATAGTAAAGGAGTGCTTTAATGTAAAAAAATAGGGATAAATGAATTTTTGTGAATAGGAAGACCATTTGATAGGTAAATATTATAATTCAAAAAGTAGAATAAGCAAAATTGAGTAACACATTAATGATATAAACTAATTTTATACAATTGAAATTGATAAAAAGTTATGAGTGTTTAATAATCAGTAATTACCAATAAAGAATTAAGAATACAAGTTTACAAGAAATAAGTGTTACAAAAAATAGCTGAAAAGGAAGATGAACATGAACAAGAATAATACTAAATTAAGCACAAGAGCCTTACCAAGTTTTATTGATTATTTTAATGGCATTTATGGATTTGCCACTGGTATCAAAGACATTATGAACATGATTTTTAAAACGGATACAGGTGGTGATCTAACCCTAGACGAAATTTTAAAGAATCAGCAGTTACTAAATGATATTTCTGGTAAATTGGATGGGGTGAATGGAAGCTTAAATGATCTTATCGCACAGGGAAACTTAAATACAGAATTATCTAAGGAAATATTAAAAATTGCAAATGAACAAAATCAAGTTTTAAATGATGTTAATAACAAACTCGATGCGATAAATACGATGCTTCGGGTATATCTACCTAAAATTACCTCTATGTTGAGTGATGTAATGAAACAAAATTATGCGCTAAGTCTGCAAATAGAATACTTAAGTAAACAATTGCAAGAGATTTCTGATAAGTTGGATATTATTAATGTAAATGTACTTATTAACTCTACACTTACTGAAATTACACCTGCGTATCAAAGGATTAAATATGTGAACGAAAAATTTGAGGAATTAACTTTTGCTACAGAAACTAGTTCAAAAGTAAAAAAGGATGGCTCTCCTGCAGATATTCTTGATGAGTTAACTGAGTTAACTGAACTAGCGAAAAGTGTAACAAAAAATGATGTGGATGGTTTTGAATTTTACCTTAATACATTCCACGATGTAATGGTAGGAAATAATTTATTCGGGCGTTCAGCTTTAAAAACTGCATCGGAATTAATTACTAAAGAAAATGTGAAAACAAGTGGCAGTGAGGTCGGAAATGTTTATAACTTCTTAATTGTATTAACAGCTCTGCAAGCAAAAGCTTTTCTTACTTTAACAACATGCCGAAAATTATTAGGCTTAGCAGATATTGATTATACTTCTATTATGAATGAACATTTAAATAAGGAAAAAGAGGAATTTAGAGTAAACATCCTCCCTACACTTTCTAATACTTTTTCTAATCCTAATTATGCAAAAGTTAAAGGAAGTGATGAAGATGCAAAGATGATTGTGGAAGCTAAACCAGGACATGCATTGATTGGGTTTGAAATTAGTAATGATTCAATTACAGTATTAAAAGTATATGAGGCTAAGCTAAAACAAAATTATCAAGTCGATAAGGATTCCTTATCGGAAGTTATTTATGGTGATATGGATAAATTATTGTGCCCAGATCAATCTGAACAAATCTATTATACAAATAACATAGTATTTCCAAATGAATATGTAATTACTAAAATTGATTTCACTAAAAAAATGAAAACTTTAAGATATGAGGTAACAGCGAATTTTTATGATTCTTCTACAGGAGAAATTGACTTAAATAAGAAAAAAGTAGAATCAAGTGAAGCGGAGTATAGAACGTTAAGTGCTAATGATGATGGGGTGTATATGCCGTTAGGTGTCATCAGTGAAACATTTTTGACTCCGATTAATGGGTTTGGCCTCCAAGCTGATGAAAATTCAAGATTAATTACTTTAACATGTAAATCATATTTAAGAGAACTACTGCTAGCAACAGACTTAAGCAATAAAGAAACTAAATTGATCGTCCCGCCAAGTGGTTTTATTAGCAATATTGTAGAGAACGGGTCCATAGAAGAGGACAATTTAGAGCCGTGGAAAGCAAATAATAAGAATGCGTATGTAGATCATACAGGCGGAGTGAATGGAACTAAAGCTTTATATGTTCATAAGGACGGAGGAATTTCACAATTTATTGGAGATAAGTTAAAACCGAAAACTGAGTATGTAATCCAATATACTGTTAAAGGAAAACCTTCTATTCATTTAAAAGATGAAAATACTGGATATATTCATTATGAAGATACAAATAATAATTTAGAAGATTATCAAACTATTAATAAACGTTTTACTACAGGAACTGATTTAAAGGGAGTGTATTTAATTTTAAAAAGTCAAAATGGAGATGAAGCTTGGGGAGATAACTTTATTATTTTGGAAATTAGTCCTTCTGAAAAGTTATTAAGTCCAGAATTAATTAATACAAATAATTGGACGAGTACGGGATCAACTAATATTAGCGGTAATACACTCACTCTTTATCAGGGAGGACGAGGGATTCTAAAACAAAACCTTCAATTAGATAGTTTTTCAACTTATAGAGTGTATTTTTCTGTGTCCGGAGATGCTAATGTAAGGATTAGAAATTCTAGGGAAGTGTTATTTGAAAAAAGATATATGAGCGGTGCTAAAGATGTTTCTGAAATGTTCACTACAAAATTTGAGAAAGATAACTTTTATATAGAGCTTTCTCAAGGGAATAATTTATATGGTGGTCCTATTGTACATTTTTACGATGTCTCTATTAAGTAAGATCGGGATCTAATATTAACAGTTTTTAAAAGCTAATTCTTGTATAATGTCCTTGATTATGGAAAAACACAATTTTGTTTGCTAAGATGTATATATAGCTCAATTATTAAAAGGCTCTTAGAAAAAACGTATTTAAATTTAAAGTTAATGAATTGTAAGGAAAGGCACTTCATTCTCACCTCGTTATGTCATAGAAGAATTAGAATGTTTCCCAGAAATAGATAAATTATAGTTAGCGATTTGACAAACGAAAGAGAAATTCATTGTAGACAGTTTAGAATTACGCATTATAGATGAATAGTTTTATGCATAGTTGCTTTAAATGACACAGTATAAAAGATAAACATCACTCTTATAAGAGTGATGTTTATTTTTTTATACTGTGTTCTAACATAAGTGTATAGAAAAACATAATAAAAGTAGGGGGGGAAGTGTAGAGGTAAATGAATATTCTTCAGTAGAAGTATAATATGATTTTTAGTCCTTACTAATATCAGACGAAATTAACTATCTCATAAGGCTTATATTGATGGAGGATTAAAGTGTTTTTATAACAATTGGTGAATAGGTAGCTCCTTCATTTATCATTTTAGCCAAGAAGATTCCTTCCTCAAGGAGCGTGAAGGGTCACAGCACAATGAGTAGGTTGGAGATGAATTGGCTTGTTCAACATACATAAATCGCGACTGCCTCTCTTTAGAATACACGTTCGGTGTATGGTAGCCATATACAGAAATGGAGGTGAATCAAATGATGATTAATAAAGCTTATAAGTTTTATATCTTTCCAAATCAAGCACAAGCAATTCTAATCAATAAAACGATTGGTTGTTCTCGCTTTGTATTCAATCATTTTCTTTCCTTATGGGATGACTTATATAAAGAGGCAGGAAGAGGTTTGACCTATGGTACATGTTCTGCCAAAGTTCCTGCCATGAAGAAAGAGTTTGTTTGGCTAAAAGAAGTGGATATTATTGTGATTCATTTGTCTGTTTATAATCTTGCAGATGCGTATACACGCTTTTTCAAAAAATAAAACAGCGCCTCGCGCTTTAAATCTAAGAAGAACAACGTACAATCATATACCACAAAATTAAACAAACGAAAACATTGCCAGTGTAGGTAAAAAATAAAGTTGCCGAAAGTCGCGAAGTAAAGGGACGTATTGTAAATGCTACAGTTAGACGGAACCCTTCTGGCATATACTTTGTTTCATTGTTAGTTGAAACAGAAGTACAAGAACTTCCGAAAACACATTCTTACATCAGAATGGATATGGGACTAAAAGATTTTGCCATTTTGTCAGATGGAACAACCTATAAAAATCCGTAATTTTTTCGCTCATTAGAAGCGAAGGTGGCGAAAGTACAGCATGTTCTTTCTAGAAGGACGAAAGGATCTTCTCGCTGGAATAAGCAGCGAGTAAAGGTAGCTAGGATTTATTAATAAATGGAAAAATATAGAAAATATTACTTAGACAAAATCTCGACTGAAATCATCAAAAACCATGATGTTATCGGTATAGAGGATTTGCAAGTATCGAATATGTTACAGAATCACAAGTTAGCAAAAGCAATTAGTGAAGTATCATGGTCACAATTTCAAGCCATGTTGGAATACAAAGCAAAATGGTACGGAAAACAAGTTATTGTCTTATCGAAAACAATTGCTTCCAGCCAATAATGTTCTTGTTGTGGATATCAAAACAAAGACGTTAAAAATCTAAACCTACGTAAGTGAGACTGTCCTTCTTGTCGTACACATCATGATAGGGATATTAACGCAAGTATCAATCTAAAGAATGAAGCAATATGACTTCTAACCGAAAGGACTGCGGAGATAGCCTAATCAATTAGAGTTCGATAGAATTCTTTACTTAGGAATCCCTCACTTCTAAATGAAGTGAAAGTGGGGGTAGTTCAAAAAAAGCATAGATATCTTCTTCTATAGGTGAAGATATCTATGCTTTTTCTTTTTAAATTAAAGATATACTTTACTCATACGGCAGGGAAAATTATTAACAGGAGATAATATCCAATTCTAATAATTGTATAAATAGTTTGAACATGTTTGAAAATTAACCAAACAATTTTTGTTTTGAAAAATGGATTCTCTAATACACCTGTTAATGTAACGTATGGAAAGGAGAATAGAAGCAGTTAAGAAAGCGGTAAATGGATGATTAACTAGATTTAAGAAAGATGAAGGGTAATTTTTGAGAAATAAAATAATCAACTGGAATGATTAGGAATTTCGGTATTGTGACAGTTTTCAAATTTTATACTAGTAATAAATAAATTACTTTTTGAAAGTAATATCATTACAAAAGGTACTTGGAATCTTCTTGCTTATTCCATGATTCCAAGAAAAATCGCCATTTACACACTAGTGGACCAAAATACAGAAACAAGCGAACATGCTAGATTTGCAAATAATGGTGGTGTCTCATCTGGTATATGCTGGGTATTACTGTAGATGATTTAGGGAGGAGCATGATGGATGGCTAAATGTAGGCTTTCATGTTTAAAGTATGATCCTTCCTATACCATATACAAATTATGCGTATAACAAAAGTGAGAATGATTCCTATGTTTAAGACTTAATTAATAATTATAATCAAAGTTAGAGTTGTAATTGTGGTTGTAAATAAGCACTTTCTTAAAAATATTCGTTATTATCAGGCTAATTTAGTATCTTTAATTTTAATATATTACTTAATATTTAAGGAGGAATTTTATATGAATAGTGTATTGAATAGCGGAAGAACTACTATTTGTGATGCGTATAATGTAGCGGCTCATGATCCATTTAGTTTTCAACACAAATCATTAGATACCGTACAAAAGGAATGGACGGAGTGGAAAAAAAATAATCATAGTTTATACCTAGATCCTATTGTTGGAACTGTGGCTAGTTTTCTGTTAAAGAAAGTGGGGAGTCTTGTTGGAAAAAGGATACTAAGTGAGTTACGGAATTTAATATTTCCTAGTGGTAGTACAAATCTAATGCAAGATATTTTAAGAGAGACAGAAAAATTCCTGAATCAAAGACTTAATACAGACACTCTTGCCCGTGTAAATGCGGAATTGACAGGGCTGCAAGCAAATGTAGAAGAGTTTAATCGACAAGTAGATAATTTTTTGAACCCTAACCGAAACGCTGTTCCTTTATCAATAACTTCTTCAGTTAATACAATGCAACAATTATTTCTAAATAGATTACCCCAGTTCCAGATGCAAGGATACCAACTGTTATTATTACCTTTATTTGCACAGGCAGCCAATTTACATCTTTCTTTTATTAGAGATGTTATTCTAAATGCAGATGAATGGGGAATTTCAGCAGCAACATTACGTACGTATCGAGATTACTTGAAAAATTATACAAGAGATTACTCTAACTATTGTATAAATACGTATCAAAGTGCGTTTAAAGGTTTAAACACTCGTTTACACGATATGTTAGAATTTAGAACATATATGTTTTTAAATGTATTTGAGTATGTATCTATCTGGTCGTTGTTTAAATATCAAAGTCTTCTAGTATCTTCCGGTGCTAATTTATATGCAAGTGGTAGTGGACCACAGCAGACCCAATCATTTACTTCACAAGACTGGCCATTTTTATATTCTCTTTTCCAAGTTAATTCAAATTATGTGTTAAATGGATTTAGTGGTGCTAGGCTTTCTAATACCTTCCCTAATATAGTTGGTTTACCTGGTTCTACTACAACTCACGCATTGCTTGCTGCAAGGGTTAATTACAGTGGAGGAATTTCGTCTGGTGATATAGGTGCATCTCCGTTTAATCAAAATTTTAATTGTAGCACATTTCTCCCCCCATTGTTAACGCCATTTGTTAGGAGTTGGCTAGATTCAGGTTCAGATCGGGAGGGCGTTGCCACCGTTACAAATTGGCAAACAGAATCCTTTGAGACAACTTTAGGGTTAAGGAGTGGTGCTTTTACAGCTCGCGGTAATTCAAACTATTTCCCAGATTATTTTATTCGTAATATTTCTGGAGTTCCTTTAGTTGTTAGAAATGAAGATTTAAGAAGACCGTTACACTATAATGAAATAAGAAATATAGCAAGTCCTTCAGGAACACCTGGTGGAGCACGAGCTTATATGGTATCTGTGCATAACAGAAAAAATAATATCCATGCTGTTCATGAAAATGGTTCTATGATTCATTTAGCGCCAAATGACTATACAGGATTTACTATTTCGCCGATACATGCAACTCAAGTGAATAATCAAACACGAACATTTATTTCTGAAAAATTTGGAAATCAAGGTGATTCTTTAAGGTTTGAACAAAACAACACGACAGCTCGTTATACGCTTAGAGGGAATGGAAATAGTTACAATCTTTATTTAAGAGTTTCTTCAATAGGAAATTCCACTATTCGAGTTACTATAAACGGTAGGGTATATACTGCTACAAATGTTAATACTACTACAAATAACGATGGAGTTAATGATAATGGAGCTCGTTTTTCAGATATTAATATCGGTAATGTAGTAGCAAGTAGTAATTCTGATGTACCATTAGATATAAATGTAACATTAAACTCCGGTACTCAATTTGATCTTATGAATATTATGCTTGTACCAACTAATATTTCACCACTTTATTAAAGTTTGAGGTTCTTATGTAAATATAAGTTTATAGTTTTTGATCTATCTACTAAAATTAAGTATATATAATGTATGGATGTTAGAGGTTGTCTTAAAGTAGTTGAATGATTACTCTGAGGCAACCTCTTTATTTTTATTCTTAGGAATTCACAAATAGTAAAATGATATTTCAGCTATACAAAAAAATAACCATAGATAACATAAAAGTTTTCAAAAATACAATTAAAAGGAATGAGATAATAAAAATACTTAAATTTAAAGAAATAACATTGCATACTATTATTAATTTTTTGTGACATTATTAAACCTCGGTACTGTTTCCAAATGAAAATATGAGTATTTATGTCAAAATTGCAATATATTTATAATCATAATATATGTTTGTGAATTAATAAACTAATTATTTTATGTGTTTTATGTTTAATTTAGTGAAAATTAGCTTTTAAATACTTATATATATATGATTATCATTAAGGAAAAACAAAATGATTTCTTAGTAGGACACTATTATGAGCTAAATTAATAAAAGTTATTTAGTAAAATAATTATGTGTAAGATAGGGGGAAGAATATAAGGTGAATTTTAACAAAAATATTATTAAATATGGATATGGATTTTAGCGATAACTGTAGAAATAGAAAATTTTACAGTGAAATAACTACTTACATTTATGAAACAAAGGGAGGACTGAGTTCTTAATATAGGGAAATAATCTCAGTATTTAGTTCAATTCTATGTTAATAATCTAGGGGAAATAGCTTACTTCGTATTGAAATTAATGTGAACGTGTAAGATTTTAAATCCAAAAATTTATATGGTCCATTGCCAGTGGGCCCCAAAATAATTATTAATATCACACTTTGTGTTAGACAAGGTGATTTAGAGGATGTAACCAATTTTGAAAAACTGTTAATTTTATGGGAATTCGTAAAATATATTCTAATACAATAACATATGTTACAAAAATGAAATTGCGATAGCGAGCGAAGTACATGGTAAAATTGGTACACCATTCCTAGAGAATGGGAGCGTAACTTTAAATGCAAAATGTAATTCTACAAACACTTTGACGTACAAAAACCATGGAATTTTAGATTATGTGGAAACGGTTTAATCTATTATTATGCTCCCGCATACTATTGCCTATATAACGGTATTATTAGATGTGAAAATCAAAGAGGGAGTCTTCACTCATAACTTGGAGAATGATTACCCTTAGTTCAATATAAGGTAATGAATAAAAGCAGGCAAAGTTAGACATATTGGAGATATTCATAAATTCAAAGCTCTTCTATAATTACTGATGATCCAGACTACTATTCAGCTAACCGAGGATGGAATTTTTTAATGAGAATACTGTAACATTTTAAATGTGTTATTTGAATATACGGACATAAAATTAGAAGGGTTTTTTTGAAAAAGTTTAACTATAAAACCCAATATATTATCACTTGAGCAGAAATCTACAAAAAAATGGATTAATTTAATAATGTGCATACCTCAAGTTTAATTTATAAAATACACTTGAGGTATGTATCCATATAGTTCTTTAAACTATTAATATGCTTATTTATTATATAGAATGTCTTCCGAATGAAACAGCAAACACGAAAATAATATTATAGCATCAATATTAAAAGTAACTTTTTTGGATATATATGAGCAGTTGATTTCAACAAAGACTTTTTCCGTTACTATATAGAAACCCATATTTATGTTGATAGCATAAAGACTATTGAAGGGAGCTTGCTTTAGATCAATTTTATAACGGATCGAGTAAGAAACCTTGATAGACACATCAAGAAAAATAAAATTTTTCTTATGAATTAAAATAAAAACAGTTCGAAATATATACCCGAATTACAATTATATTTATTGAATCTAATTCTTAATAACTTATTATAACAATGGAGTGAATTTGATTGTCATTTATAAAAAATAGTAAGATAGGCACTAAATTAAACGGATTGATAACGATATCTATCGTCGCTTGTATAACCCTTTCCACAATAGGTTTTTTTTGTTTAGCAGAAAGTAAGAATGCTTCAACTAACATGTACGAAAATAATTTATTGTCAATCCAACATATTGGATCTGTAGAAGCGAATATTTTCCATGTTAATATGAATTTAATGGAGATGATGATATCAAAAGATGAAAAAAGAAGTAAAGAATTACTGGCGGAGATCAACGATGCTCGAAAAGAAAATGATAAGTTATTAAAACAATTTGAGTCTAAAATTAGTTCTAACAAAGAATTAAAATTGTATAAAGATTTTTACGGATTATTTGATGAATTAAGAATACAAATAAAAAAAATACAAGATATAAACTTATCCAATAATGAAGACTTATTTACATATTATTTAAAAGAGATTGAACCAAATATTAAAAAGGCAATAGAATCTATCCAGGAACTTATTAGATATAACAAAAATAATGCACAACAGTTACAGAAATCTAATATCAGCAGTATAAAAAATACAATGACATTGTTTATTAGCATATCAGTTTTAGCAATAATAATTGTTACTTTAATCGGTTATTTTATTAAACGTGCAATCAAGCAACCAATCATATTATTACAACAAGACATGGAAAAAGTATCTGCAGGTAATTTAACAATACGCACTTCTTATGAATCTAATAATGAATTAGGACATATAGTACACTCTTTTAACAATATGTTAGATAATCTACAACAACTAATAGGAAATGTAAAGAGTACAGCCAACGAGGTTATTTCTTCTACAGAAGGTATGTTAAAAAACACAAAAAAAGCATCTTATCTATCAAATGAAGTTGTTCAAAATATTTCTGAAGTAAATACCAAAATAGAAGGACAATTTATAAGTATCCAAGAGAATTCATCATCATTAAAAGAAATTGCTACCGGAGTTCAAACTATCGCTGAATCATCAAAAATGGTTACTGAAATGTCCGTTGAAACAACTGAACATGTAAATTCAGGCAGTGAAGAAATAAAACAATCCATCCTTCAAATGAATAGTGTACATGCAGTAGTTGAAGAAACCTCTATAGTAATAGATACACTTGTTACACGCACGCAGCAAATTGATAAAGCCCTAGATGCAATTACTAATATTGCAGACCAAACTAATCTTTTAGCATTAAACGCTGCAATTGAAGCTGCACGTGCTGGTGAAAATGGGAAAGGATTTGCAGTGGTTGCAGAAGAAGTAAGGGATTTGGCAGAAAAATCTAAAGAGTTCGCTAATGAAATAAATCATTTAATCAAAAATATTCTACAAGATACAAAAGCTACAGTTGATGTAATGCAAAGGGGGAAACAAAAAGCAATAGAAGGAAAAGAAGCCGCTCAGAAGGCAAACCAAGTATTCTTTTCTGTTGTAAAGGATATTGATAAGATTTCTAGTCAAATGCAAGAGGTATGTGCAGCAACAGAAGAAATGTCTGCTGGAACAGATGAAGTGAATATATCATTGTCAACAGTTTCTAAAACAGCAGCACAAGTAGCTAATGGGACAAGTCATGCTGCACAGTCAATCCAAGAACAGGCAATCTCAATTGAGGATATTGCCAATCAATCTAACAAAGTAAAGGGAAAAGTAGAAGAATTGGTACAGTTAGTTTCACAATTCACTATAGAGGGACATGGAAAGAAGGATTAAATTATATAACGTAACTTTCACTTGACTTAGTAAAACATGTATTGGTGCAAAAAATGGTTCTATTGTGAATTTTTAAGAGATAAAATTTAGGTATGATTGCTAGTGATTTTTGCAATTTATCATACGTAGAAAAAACGAAGTTTGGTCTTTATAAACTTCGTTTTTTTTTATATAGAATGAACGGTTTAAATGCCCTTTAAGGAAAGTGAAGCATGACGAATACTTTAAAATCCTAAGAATTTTGCAACACGTCTTTTTATATTTCTATGCCAATGGTCTTGCTCGATGTTCGCGTTCCTTTCGAAATTGGAAGCCTAGTGTATGACCATTATTACCAATTGGACAATCTAAAAGCTACATTCTCTGTTTTCCTTTATATAGGACCTTTTAATTTCTAAAATGATAATTGTATAAAAAGAATTAATGTTATTTAAGATGTTGAAATATTGTTAAATCTACAATTTTAGCGTTACTTAAAAATAAATTATATTAAGCAACATTATTTGGTGTCTTTAAAGTTTTTTGATTATTGAATGATATTAAGTATAAAAACAGAAAGAAGGGATGAATTTGGATAATAACTCCTTGTTAATAGTATGCTTTAAAAATCATGAAAACTAAAATTGTAGTATTTTTCTCCATAACATCCATAATTTTTTTCATAGTATTCACTTATGTATATAATCAGAAATTACCTAATCATAAGTATCCACAATGGGGTGAATTTCTAAAATATATTTCTTAAACAAGATAGAGGAGTAAGTTTAAGACGGATATTAAATTAATTGAAATTGGACATATTTAGAGTATAGAAAAACTGCTGAGGAGGAAATTATATGAATATTCGAGAAAGTGAATTGCCGGGCATCGGTTATAAATTTCATATTGTCACAAAAGATAATAATAAAATGGTAATCGTGATTCATGATGATGGACGTAGAGAAATGTATCATTTTGATACAGACCACGAAGAAAGTATCTCAAGTGTCTCTTTGTGTGATTCAGAGGCAAGAAAGCTCGCAGCAATATTAGGAGGAATGGTATATAAACCTCAAGCTTTAGAAACAATTGAAATGGCATTTGAAGGAATAACAATTGAATGGTTTAAAGTTGAAAATAAAGCTCTTGCCATTGAAAAAACAATAGGTCAGCTTGAAATAAGAAAAATATACAATGTAACTGTTATAGCCATTATAAGAGAAAACATGAAAAAATTATTTAACCCAGGACCAGAATCTGTTATCGAGAAGGGGGATATGTTAGTAGTCTCTGGAGAAAGAAACGAAGTTAAAAAACTTATTAATGAATTACTTTCAAATAGAGGAGACTGACTAGATGGATACTTTAATTTTTGAAGTTGGTACAGCTCTAATTTTAGTAGCAATTGCAGCAGTAGTCGCTGGAAGGCTTAAATTTTCAATTATTCCTTTTTTAATTGTTCTGGGGATGTTAGTTGGCCCACACGCTCCGGTAATAGGTGTAATCGATTTTAGATTTATAGAAAGTGAAAGTGTAATCTCTTTCTTGGGAAGGATAGGAGTACTTTTTCTTCTATTTTACCTAGGATTAGAATTTTCAATGAAAAAGCTAATTAAATCTGGTCGTTCTATCGCGATTGGTGGAACAATCTATATTTTGATTAATTTTTCGTTGGGGTTACTATATGGATTTTTGATGAGATTCCCTTTATTAGAAACTTTGATTATAGCGGGGGTTATTACAATTTCTTCTAGTGCTATTGTTGCAAAAGTACTAGTTGATTTAAAAAGAACAGGGAATAAAGAAACGGAGCTAATTTTAGGAATTATCATGTTTGAAGATATATTCCTTGCTGTATATTTATCAGTGGTTTCTGGCTTAGTCCTTGGTGATCATGCTTCATTCTTAGGTGCTCTTACCTCAATTGGTATAGCTTTGGGATATATGCTCTTATTCTTTATTGTAGCTAGATGGGCTACTCCGTTATTAAATAAATTGTTGAATATTAGTTCAGATGAAATTTTTATTATAGTAGTATTTTCTTCTTTATTCTTTATCGCTGGTTTTTCTGAAACAATTCATGTTGCGGAAGCAATCGGAGCACTTCTGTTAGGTTTAGTTTTTTCTGAAACAGAGCATAGTGATCGAATTGAACATCTTGTTGTTCCATTTAGAGACTTTTTTGGAGCTATCTTCTTCTTTAGCTTCGGTTTAGGTATAGATCCGTTTTCGTTAGGTGGAGCGATATGGCTAACGTTAGGTGCTGTACTACTGACAATCATTGGGAACTTTGTAGCAGGGATGATTGCAGGAAGGCAAGCTGGATTATCTCATAAAGCATCGACAAATATTGGGTTAACAATCGTGTCAAGGGGGGAGTTTTCAATTATTATGGCTAATATTGGTATGGCGGGTGGTTTAATGTCAGTATTGAAACCGTTCTCAGCACTATATGTACTTATCCTATCTATTTTAGGGCCACTCTTTACTAAAGAATCGAGAAAAATATATAAATTTTTAAATAAAATATTTAAGTGGGATAAAAAATCTGCTTAAATTTAGGGAAATAAAATCTTTTTAATTACTTGCATTTTTATTGTAGAGTTTCTGTAGTTTGCATGAATTGAGGGATTGAATTCCTTGTGTTAATTAACATATATATCGATTTGAAATAAAAAAGGAGCTAAAAGGATTTAATCAACTGTTAGCTCCTTTTAGCTCCTTTTTAGGTATATCGAAAAAAAATCAAATCATACATCACGAAAAGAAGTTTTTAAGAACCATTCCTAAAATTTCAAGGCATTTTAGATGTTTTATGTGGAAAAGCATGGTTAACTTCATCAATAGGTGAAAATATCTATGCTTTTTTATTTCAGGACAGAGATATACTGTACTCATAAATATAGAAATATGTATTTAAGAAAGATTGAAAGCGTATTAAATAATCTGATAGGAGATGTAGCTATATGACAGTATTCAATGTTAAAGAAATTAATAAAATACCTTTTGAAAGTAATATCATTCCAAAAGGAAACCGTAACCGTCCTGCATATACCATGAATCCAAGATATATCACAATTCACACCACTGCAAACCAAAATGCAGGTGCAGATGCAAGAGCGCATGCTAGATATGTTAACAATGGTGGTGGATCATCTGGTGTATCCTGGCATTTTACGGTAGACGATCATCGGATTGTACAGCACTTACCACTAAATGAGAATGGTTGGCATGCCGGAGACGGGAATGGAGCGGGTAATCGCTCGTCTATCGGCATTGAAATTTGTGAAAATCGTGATGGTAATTTTGAAAAAGCCTTAACCCATGCTGCGGGTCTCGTTAAGTTTCTCATGGCTCACCTTGGATTAAAGATTGGGAACGTAGTTTCCCATCAACATTGGAGTGGAAAGAACTGTCCACGTCCGATATTTAATCGACCAGGTGGATTTGAGGGTTTCAAGAGGATGATTGAAGATAGTCTAAACGATATGGTTGTAGAGAATCATAACAAGGATGCGGGTACACAAGGATTAGGAATTGCTTACATGGAAGGTGTAAATATTAACCTTCGCAGAGGACCTAGCACGAGTAGTGATGTAATTCGTAAATTGAACAAACCTGAATCTTATATTGTTTGGGAAGAACGTGAGGGCTGGCTGAACCTAGGTAATTCATGGGTGAAATATGACTCTTCCTATATTTACTTTGCCCGTAGACAAACGAGTAATATTGGTAAATTAGTGGTTGTAGATACAAACGAATTATGGGTCTATGGTTCTGCTAATTGGAATGATAAGATTAAGACTGTAAAAAAAGGGGAAGCATTTACAATTCAAGATGAATTGCAGGTAAATGGTTCTAACATGTATAAGTGTAAGTATTTCTACATTACCGCAAATTCTCAATTTGTATATGTAAAATAGGAAAAGTGGATTTTATATATAAGTATAAAAAGTAATAAGACTTTAAAATAAGTTAACGGAATACAAACCCTTAATGCATTGGTTAAACATTGTAAAGTCTAAAGCATGGATAATGGGCGAGAAGTAAGTAGATTGTTAACACCCTGGGTCAAAAATTGATATTTAGTAAAATTAGTTGCACTTTGTGCATTTTTTCATAAGATGAGTCATATGTTTTAAATTGTAGTAATGAAAAACAGTATTATATCATAATGAATTGGTATCTTAATAAAAGAGATGGAGGTAACTTATGGATAACAATCCGAACATCAATGAATGCATTCCTTATAATTGTTTAAGTAACCCTGAAGTAGAAGTATTAGGTGGAGAAAGAATAGAAACTGGTTACACCCCAATCGATATTTCCTTGTCGCTAACGCAATTTCTTTTGAGTGAATTTGTTCCCGGTGCTGGATTTGTGTTAGGACTAGTTGATATAATATGGGGAATTTTTGGTCCCTCTCAATGGGACGCATTTCTTGTACAAATTGAACAGTTAATTAACCAAAGAATAGAAGAATTCGCTAGGAACCAAGCCATTTCTAGATTAGAAGGACTAAGCAATCTTTATCAAATTTACGCAGAATCTTTTAGAGAGTGGGAAGCAGATCCTACTAATCCAGCATTAAGAGAAGAGATGCGTATTCAATTCAATGACATGAACAGTGCCCTTACAACCGCTATTCCTCTTTTTGCAGTTCAAAATTATCAAGTTCCTCTTTTATCAGTATATGTTCAAGCTGCAAATTTACATTTATCAGTTTTGAGAGATGTTTCAGTGTTTGGACAAAGGTGGGGATTTGATGCCGCGACTATCAATAGTCGTTATAATGATTTAACTAGGCTTATTGGCAACTATACAGATTATGCTGTGCGCTGGTACAATACGGGATTAGAGCGTGTATGGGGACCGGATTCTAGAGATTGGGTAAGGTATAATCAATTTAGAAGAGAGCTAACACTTACTGTATTAGATATCGTTGCTCTATTCTCAAATTATGATAGTCGAAGGTATCCAATTCGAACAGTTTCCCAATTAACAAGAGAAATTTATACGAACCCAGTATTAGAAAATTTTGATGGTAGTTTTCGTGGAATGGCTCAGAGAATAGAACAGAATATTAGGCAACCACATCTTATGGATATCCTTAATAGTATAACCATTTATACTGATGTGCATAGAGGCTTTAATTATTGGTCAGGGCATCAAATAACAGCTTCTCCTGTAGGGTTTTCAGGACCAGAATTCGCATTCCCTTTATTTGGGAATGCGGGGAATGCAGCTCCACCCGTACTTGTCTCATTAACTGGTTTGGGGATTTTTAGAACATTATCTTCACCTTTATATAGAAGAATTATACTTGGTTCAGGCCCAAATAATCAGGAACTGTTTGTCCTTGATGGAACGGAGTTTTCTTTTGCCTCCCTAACGACCAACTTGCCTTCCACTATATATAGACAAAGGGGTACAGTCGATTCACTAGATGTAATACCGCCACAGGATAATAGTGTACCACCTCGTGCGGGATTTAGCCATCGATTGAGTCATGTTACAATGCTGAGCCAAGCAGCTGGAGCAGTTTACACCTTGAGAGCTCCAACGTTTTCTTGGCAGCATCGCAGTGCTGAATTTAATAATATAATTCCTTCATCACAAATTACACAAATACCTTTAACAAAATCTACTAATCTTGGCTCTGGAACTTCTGTCGTTAAAGGACCAGGATTTACAGGAGGAGATATTCTTCGAAGAACTTCACCTGGCCAGATTTCAACCTTAAGAGTAAATATTACTGCACCATTATCACAAAGATATCGGGTAAGAATTCGCTACGCTTCTACTACAAATTTACAATTCCATACATCAATTGACGGAAGACCTATTAATCAGGGTAATTTTTCAGCAACTATGAGTAGTGGGAGTAATTTACAGTCCGGAAGCTTTAGGACTGTAGGTTTTACTACTCCGTTTAACTTTTCAAATGGATCAAGTGTATTTACGTTAAGTGCTCATGTCTTCAATTCAGGCAATGAAGTTTATATAGATCGAATTGAATTTGTTCCGGCAGAAGTAACCTTTGAGGCAGAATATGATTTAGAAAGAGCACAAAAGGCGGTGAATGAGCTGTTTACTTCTTCCAATCAAATCGGGTTAAAAACAGATGTGACGGATTATCATATTGATCAAGTATCCAATTTAGTTGAGTGTTTATCAGATGAATTTTGTCTGGATGAAAAACAAGAATTGTCCGAGAAAGTCAAACATGCGAAGCGACTTAGTGATGAGCGGAATTTACTTCAAGATCCAAACTTCAGAGGGATCAATAGACAACTAGACCGTGGCTGGAGAGGAAGTACGGATATTACCATCCAAGGAGGCGATGACGTATTCAAAGAGAATTACGTTACGCTATTGGGTACCTTTGATGAGTGCTATCCAACGTATTTATATCAAAAAATAGATGAGTCGAAATTAAAAGCCTATACCCGTTATCAATTAAGAGGGTATATCGAAGATAGTCAAGACTTAGAAATCTATTTAATTCGCTACAATGCAAAACATGAAACAGTAAATGTGCCAGGTACGGGTTCCTTATGGCCGCTTTCAGCCCAAAGTCCAATCGGAAAGTGTGGAGAGCCGAATCGATGCGCGCCACACCTTGAATGGAATCCTGACTTAGATTGTTCGTGTAGGGATGGAGAAAAGTGTGCCCATCATTCGCATCATTTCTCCTTAGACATTGATGTAGGATGTACAGACTTAAATGAGGACCTAGGTGTATGGGTGATCTTTAAGATTAAGACGCAAGATGGGCACGCAAGACTAGGGAATCTAGAGTTTCTCGAAGAGAAACCATTAGTAGGAGAAGCGCTAGCTCGTGTGAAAAGAGCGGAGAAAAAATGGAGAGACAAACGTGAAAAATTGGAATGGGAAACAAATATCGTTTATAAAGAGGCAAAAGAATCTGTAGATGCTTTATTTGTAAACTCTCAATATGATCAATTACAAGCGGATACGAATATTGCCATGATTCATGCGGCAGATAAACGTGTTCATAGCATTCGAGAAGCTTATCTGCCTGAGCTGTCTGTGATTCCGGGTGTCAATGCGGCTATTTTTGAAGAATTAGAAGGGCGTATTTTCACTGCATTCTCCCTATATGATGCGAGAAATGTCATTAAAAATGGTGATTTTAATAATGGCTTATCCTGCTGGAACGTGAAAGGGCATGTAGATGTAGAAGAACAAAACAACCAACGTTCGGTCCTTGTTGTTCCGGAATGGGAAGCAGAAGTGTCACAAGAAGTTCGTGTCTGTCCGGGTCGTGGCTATATCCTTCGTGTCACAGCGTACAAGGAGGGATATGGAGAAGGTTGCGTAACCATTCATGAGATCGAGAACAATACAGACGAACTGAAGTTTAGCAACTGCGTAGAAGAGGAAATCTATCCAAATAACACGGTAACGTGTAATGATTATACTGTAAATCAAGAAGAATACGGAGGTGCGTACACTTCTCGTAATCGAGGATATAACGAAGCTCCTTCCGTACCAGCTGATTATGCGTCAGTCTATGAAGAAAAATCGTATACAGATGGACGAAGAGAGAATCCTTGTGAATTTAACAGAGGGTATAGGGATTACACGCCACTACCAGTTGGTTATGTGACAAAAGAATTAGAATACTTCCCAGAAACCGATAAGGTATGGATTGAGATTGGAGAAACGGAAGGAACATTTATCGTGGACAGCGTGGAATTACTCCTTATGGAGGAATAGTCTCATGCAAACTCAGGTTTAAATATCGTTTTCAAATCAATTGTCCAAGAGCAGCATTACAAATAGATAAGTAATTTGTTGTAATGAAAAACGGACATCACCTCCATTGAAACGGAGTGATGTCCGTTTTACTATGTTATTTTCTAGTAATACATATGTATAGAGCAACTTAATCAAGCAGAGATATTTTCACCTATCGATGAAAATATCTCTGCTTTTTCTTTTTTTATTTGGTATATGCTTTACTTGTAATCGAAAATAAAGCACTAATAAGAGTATTTATAGGTGTTTGAAGTTATTTCAGTTCATTTTTAAAGAAGGTTTAAAGACGTTAGAAAGTTATTAAGGAATAATATTTATTAGTAAATTCCACATATATTATATAATTAATTATGAAATATATGTATAAATTGAAAATGCTTTATTTGACATTACAGCTAAGTATAATTTTGTATGAATAAAATTATATCTGAAAATTAAATAATAGTATAAGTGGAGGGATTAATATGAAACTAAAGAATCAAGATAAGCATCAAAGTTTTTCTAGCAATGCGAAAGTAGATAAAATCTCTACGGATTCACTAAAAAATGAAACAGATATAGAATTACAAAACATTAATCATGAAGATTGTTTGAAAATGTCTGAGTATGAAAATGTAGAGCCGTTTGTTAGTGCATCAACAATTCAAACAGGTATTGGTATTGCGGGTAAAATACTTGGTACCCTAGGCGTTCCTTTTGCAGGACAAGTAGCTAGTCTTTATAGTTTTATCTTAGGTGAGCTATGGCCTAAGGGGAAAAATCAATGGGAAATCTTTATGGAACATGTAGAAGAGATTATTAATCAAAAAATATCAACTTATGCAAGAAATAAAGCACTTACAGACTTGAAAGGATTAGGAGATGCCTTAGCTGTCTACCATGATTCGCTTGAAAGTTGGGTTGGAAATCGTAATAACACAAGGGCTAGGAGTGTTGTCAAGAGCCAATATATCGCATTAGAATTGATGTTCGTTCAGAAACTACCTTCTTTTGCAGTGTCTGGAGAGGAGGTACCATTATTACCGATATATGCCCAAGCTGCAAATTTACATTTGTTGCTATTAAGAGATGCATCTATTTTTGGAAAAGAGTGGGGATTATCATCTTCAGAAATTTCAACATTTTATAACCGTCAAGTCGAACGAGCAGGAGATTATTCCGACCATTGTGTGAAATGGTATAGCACAGGTCTAAATAACTTGAGGGGTACAAATGCCGAAAGTTGGGTACGATATAATCAATTCCGTAGAGACATGACTTTAATGGTACTAGATTTAGTGGCACTATTTCCAAGCTATGATACACAAATGTATCCAATTAAAACTACAGCCCAACTTACAAGAGAAGTATATACAGACGCAATTGGGACAGTACATCCGCATCCAAGTTTTACAAGTACGACTTGGTATAATAATAATGCACCTTCGTTCTCTGCCATAGAGGCTGCTGTTGTTCGAAACCCGCATCTACTCGATTTTCTAGAACAAGTTACAATTTACAGCTTATTAAGTCGATGGAGTAACACTCAGTATATGAATATGTGGGGAGGACATAAACTAGAATTCCGAACAATAGGAGGAACGTTAAATATCTCAACACAAGGATCTACTAATACTTCTATTAATCCTGTAACATTACCGTTCACTTCTCGAGACGTCTATAGGACTGAATCATTGGCAGGGCTGAATCTATTTTTAACTCAACCTGTTAATGGAGTACCTAGGGTTGATTTTCATTGGAAATTCGTCACACATCCGATCGCATCTGATAATTTCTATTATCCAGGGTATGCTGGAATTGGGACGCAATTACAGGATTCAGAAAATGAATTACCACCTGAAGCAACAGGACAGCCAAATTATGAATCTTATAGTCATAGATTATCTCATATAGGACTCATTTCAGCATCACATGTGAAAGCATTGGTATATTCTTGGACGCATCGTAGTGCAGATCGTACAAATACAATTGAGCCAAATAGCATTACACAAATACCATTAGTAAAAGCTTTCAATCTGTCTTCAGGTGCCGCTGTAGTGAGAGGACCAGGATTTACAGGTGGGGATATCCTTCGAAGAACGAATACTGGTACATTTGGGGATATACGAGTAAATATTAATCCACCATTTGCACAAAGATATCGCGTGAGGATTCGCTATGCTTCTACCACAGATTTACAATTCCATACGTCAATTAACGGTAAAGCTATTAATCAAGGTAATTTTTCAGCAACTATGAATAGAGGAGAGGACTTAGACTATAAAACCTTTAGAACTGTAGGCTTTACCACTCCATTTAGCTTTTTAGATGTACAAAGTACATTCACAATAGGTGCTTGGAACTTCTCTTCAGGTAACGAAGTTTATATAGATAGAATTGAATTTGTTCCGGTAGAAGTAACATATGAGGCAGAATATGATTTTGAAAAAGCGCAAGAGAAGGTTACTGCACTGTTTACATCTACGAATCCAAGAGGATTAAAAACAGATGTAAAGGATTATCATATTGACCAGGTATCAAATTTAGTAGAGTCTCTATCAGATGAATTCTATCTTGATGAAAAGAGAGAATTATTCGAGATAGTTAAATACGCGAAGCAACTCCATATTGAGCGTAACATGTAGAATTAAAATCTACCTAAATCCAGAAAAATAAAAGGGTTAAATATACAATTCTTGTACCAATATTTTGAGTGATTAGATGTAGGATGAAATTTAATTGTATGCTATTTAACAGTAGAGATATTAAAAATTAATTTATCTATACATTAATAGTATAGACATACAAACATAAGAGAGCATTGTCTTTTCGTAGGCTACAATGCTCTCTATTTACTATTTATTTTTCTTTTGTATCTTCAAATTGACGTTGTTCTAAGCGTTCTATTGCAGCTCGTCGTTTAGTATCATCAATGTTTGTATAAAGAGATGTTGTTTCCATAGAATTATGTCCCATTTGATTTGCTAATAATACTAAATCTTTATTTTCATTATAGTGATTAGTAGCATAAGTATGACGTAATTTATGAGGGCTTTTCTTTTCATCAAAAGCCCTTGTGTATTTCTCTGTAAGCTTTTGTATAGCATTAACAGAAATTTGCGCATAGGATCCTTTATAATTTGTTACAAATAGAATATCTTCAGCATCAGGACACTTGTAACGAGCAGCACGTACTTTTAGATACTCTTGAACATCATCTAGGGCTGTTTGTGTAGCCAAAATAGATGATTTTTTATCTCCTTTTCGTACAACTTTAATGTAACGAGTACGAAAATTGATACTAGAAATAGTTAAACTAGCTGTTTCAGATACCCGAAGTCCTGTACCTAAAATTAAACTTAGAATAGCAATATCACGCTCTCTATCGCGTTTGAAGAATCTTAACTTACCGGGAGCGTTTTCTTTTAGCATTTGCTCATATTCATTAGATAAAAAGCGCATAAATTTAATATCATCATTATTGTGAAAAATAACTTCAGAAATTTCTTTCGCTCTTGCTGAAGCGTCAATTTTTTCCTTATGAATTTCCATTTTGGCCATAACATTTCTATAAAAGTAACATTCTCCATTATCATCTTCAGTGTTTTTGGTTAGGTAGTTAAATAATGATTTTAGAGCTGAAAATGTTCGTATAATTGCCTTTGTTTTATTACCTTGTCTCTCTAAATAGCTTTTAAACCTTTTTACTTGTTTAAGAGGAAGGTGTTCCAATGTTTCAATTGGCACCTCATGTAATTTCGTAACCGTTACAACTTCTCCATTTACGAAAACAAGACGAGAGGAGATCAACCAATGTAAAAACATTTCATATTCAATTAAATATCCATACAAAGTAGCAGGGGAGAGGTTCGTTTTCTCTTCAATATATTCAATGATATACCAAGGCATTTTTTCTTTATGACGTTCTACACGTGCTTTATACACTTGTTTTTCTCGATTGCTCAATTTTTTCACCTCAAACTTCAAAACAGTACATTGATTTTCTATAATCAATGTACTGTTTTGTCTTAATTTGTCTAATTTTACATTAAATACAATTTTAATTGATATTCTTACGAAAACAACTTTATATAGAATTTCCATTTAAATTAACTTTTAAAAGTCTTTAATTTATTGCATAAATATCTCTAGATGCTGCATTGTCTTTTTTATATGATTATTTTTAAATACGTGTTTTTTACGTTCATTCCAACTATGGATATAATTGATAATCTCATCGAAATCCATTATTGAATTATTTCCATACTTTATAGACCAATGTACAGTAGCTAAAAGCTCCATACCATAAGGGGTTTCATATCCTTCAATTAAATTTTTTACCTCTTCAAGTCTTTTTAAAGATTCTTCATCATGAGAGATAAACTCTTTAGCTTCTAATATTGCATCTTCAAACAGATTAATATCAGATTTAGAATTTCGATCACCATAACCACGAATATAATGTCCTTCTAAACGAATTAAAACATGATTTAAATTTTCCGCATATGGACCATATATATATTTCACAAAATTTAAACGAAGAGGCTCTCCACACTCTTGTAAAAAATAAGCTAATTTCTGTATTTCGAGAAGCGAAAGGTGATATCCTGGAGCTCTGTATTGCTCCATTAATAATAGTAAAAGAGCTCTTGCTTTTGTCATTTTTGGCTTAGTTGTACCTATTTTCATGCTATTTGGATCAGGATGACCAGAAGGTTCATATAGATAAACTGTAGTATTTAAGTCCTCTAATGACTTTATAATTAAAGGCTGTACTTCACTCCAATCTAAGCCCCCATTACCACATCCAAGAGGAGGTAATGCGATCGATTTTATATTATAATTAATAATTTCATTTCTTAAAGAACTAAGCCCACTCTTAATATCTTCAATTCTTGATTTATTCTTCCAATGCCTTTTAGTTGGAAAGTTTATAATGTATTCTGGTGATCCTAAGAGGTGTGTTTTATATATAAACATTTTCCCAGGCTGAACTTGATTAATTTTACATGCCTTCTGATAAGCTTTAAAATTATCAGGGAATGCTTGTTTAAATTGAAGGGCGATACCTTTTCCCATTACACCGACTGTATTAACGGTATTCACCAAAGCTTGTGCATCAGCTTCTAACAAATTGCCTTTTGTTATTTTAATCAATTTCTACCACCACCTTAATAATACCAATTAGGTTTTAATTTAACTGTTAAAGAAACATTATGTTCAGTTAATATTTTTTCGGTTTCTTCTTTATATTTTTGACTATAGACTGCAATCCCGATAATACAGTCAAGTGGGACATATTGGTAAACCAGAAACTCTGCCATTCTTCTACGCTTTCTATCATTGTCTTCAATCGTGTCATGCCAATATTTACTCTTCATTATATCCCAATCAATGTTGTGCAATTCTTTAAGATCATTGTAATACTCAGTGAAGTGCATTATTCCATGGCCATCAGTAAAACAAAAAGGAACCCCGTTTTGCTTTATTTTTTGCGCTGACGATACAAAATAAATGAGAGGCCCTTGCCCCTCATTATATTGTGTGACATTACCTTTATAGATACTGTATAACATAGGTGATTTTGGAGCGAAATAGAATGGAACATATTTATGTAATGTTCCAAATGGTTCTACTGGAACTGAGTAATAAGCTCGTCTGTTTTGTATATCATTATTAGCAATATTACAATATGTTTGCCCATTATTCATGATGCTAGAGACACACACGAGTCCATTTGAAGATAATATTTTTGATAAATTTCTATAATGAGTCATATGATATATAAATGTGTTTGAATGCATTATGTACCTCACGATATTAACGTTTAATTTTATTTATATTATAACACACTATAATTATCAATTAAACTCGAATTTAATGTAAAATTATTTCTTAATCATTAACAATTCATACAGCCTGTATATAGCCTCCCCCTTTATTCTTTCATGTAAGTTTCTTCTCACATATAACACGTTCATGCTATGAATGTGTTTCATAAATTCCATTATTACATATATGAAATTTGATTTATGCTCAAAAGAGGACAACTAAATTGAAGTGCCCCCGAAAGTTAGACAGGTCGTTTCATTAGGCAGCCTCTAGGGTATGAGCCCGGTATTGTACCGGACTCATACCCTTTAATTTTGCCTTAATTCTTTTATGATTATAGTATTCTATATACTTTGCTAATTCTTGTTTGAAATGTGTTATACTTTCAAATTCTTTTCGATACAGAAATTCTGATTTCATGATACCGAAAAAATTTTCAATAACGGCATTGTCATAACAGTTTCCTTTGCGAGACATACTTTGTGTTATGCCACATTGCTTAAGAGAATGACGGTATTGTTTCATTTGATAGTGCCAACCTTGATCAGAATGAATGAGGAGTTTGTCTTGATCTGTTACACGTTCAAAGGCTTGGTCTAACATTGTTGAAACAAGGGAATAGGTCGTTCTTGAACCAATTGTATACGTGATAATTTCACCATTAAATAAATCTAACATTGGTGATAGGTATAACTTCTCCCTAAATAACTTACACTCCGTTATATCTGTAATTCATTTTTCATTTGGTTTGTCGGCTTGGAAGTTGCGATTTAAAATATTCGGCGCAATTTTCCCAACTGTCCCTTTGTAAGAGCGATATTTTTTCATACGAACAAGGCATTTTAACCCTAATTCTTTCATAAGGTGATACACCATTTTATGATTTATTTTGTGTCCACGATTCATCCGTTCATCATAAATAGCTTATTACTTGAGCTTTGTCTTGTTTGGTGATTGTTTCTTGTTTTGAACTACAGCATTAAACCTTTTTAAATATACATTTTCCGCTTGTAGTGTTTCTATTGAGCCTTCTACTACTGGTTTTATTTTTTTATCTTTCATGGATGGACGCCCCTTTTTCTTTGAATGTAGGGCATACAATCCTCCTGTTTCATAAGCTATTTTTCATTTCCGAAGTGTTTCATAAGACGGAATATTGGTAATGTCTCTATAAAGGGATAAAACATTCTTCTTATGTGCCCAATCAATAAAATAATGTCATACATACATTAGAAAAAACACACTTGGAGGCGATTCTCATGTCAAGAAGAAGATTTTTTGATTTACGCGAAGGAGATCGAATTAAAGTATTCTCAGCTGGTATATTTGAGGGCGAAGGAATCTTTATTCGCTTCGCTGAAGAAAAGGATGAAGACTTTATTTTTTGAATTAAAAACAATAGAAATGATTGTGACAGAGAACGGAAATGTGATCGTGAGGATTACTAATATTGTTCTATAATTTCTCATAAGAAAGCTTAGGAACAGCTGTTAACAAATCATTTACGAATACAATTCCTTATCCCTGTATTTAATGATGAAATGAAATAACCATTTTGTCTTACTATTTTATTGGAACTTTAAGTCCATAGATTTATCCTATAGAAATTATTGTCTACATGTAGCACACTTCTTTTGTAACCCATCCCCTGAAACGGTAAGTTTAAGAATTTTCTAACACCTGAAATTTTTATCTAGAAACTCTTGATTATCACCTGTTATTATCCGGATATCTTGTATGGTAAAACCTTTTTCAAATGAGAATGAATTTTATTCCAATTCCTCTTCTTCTTAGTACTGTTACAAAGTTTTTAAATATGAAAAGCTTTAGGTTAACTTGAAATGATTTCTCCCATATTTCATCCGATTTGGATATAAAAAAATAAAGAGGGTGTCTCAGAGTAAGAATTTTACTACTTTAAGACACCCTCTAATATCCATAATTATATATCATTTAGTTCCGTCAATATGTTTAAGAATTTTCTATTAAATTTATGATAGAATAAAATACTAATTGTACATTCACTCAAACCTTAATAAAGTGGTGGAAGATTAGTTGGCACAAACATAATATTCATGAGATCAAATGGAGTACCGGAGTTTAATGTCACATTTATATCTAGCGTTACATTAGTATTATCACTTGCTACTATATTACCGATATTAATATCTGAAAAACGAGCTCCATTATCATTAACTCCATCGTTATTTGTAGTGGTATTAACATTTGAAACAGTATAAACTCTACCGTTTATAGTAACTCGAATAGTTGAATTTCCTATTGAAGATACTCTTAAATAAAGATTGTAACTATTTCCATTCCCTCTAAGCGTATAACGAGCTGTCGTGTTGCTTTGTTCAAATCTTAAGGAATCACCTTGATTTCCAAATTTTTCAGAAATAAATGTTCGAGTTTGATTATTCACTTGAGTGGCATGTATTGGCGATATAGTAAATCCTGTATAATCTTCTGGCGCCAAATGGATCATAGTACCATTTTCATTAGCGGCATAGATATTATTTTTTCTGTTATGCACAGATACCAAATAGGCCCGTGCTCCACCAGGTGTTCCCGAAGGACTTTCTATATTTCTTATTTGGTTATAGTGTAACGGTCTTGTTAGATCTTCGTTTCTAATAACTAAAGGAACCCCAGAAATATTACGGATAAAATAATCTGGGAAATAGTTTGAATTTCCACGGGCTGAAAAAGCACCACACCTTAAACTTAAAGTTGTTTGAAAGGATTCTGTCTGCCAATTCGTAGAGGTAGCAACGCCCTCTCGATCTGTACCTGAATCCAGCCAACTTCTAACAAATGGTGTTGATAAAGGAGGGAGGACCGTGCTGCAATTAAAGTTGTGATTGAGATTAGTCGCCCCTATGAGACCAGATGAAACTCCTCCGCTATAATTAACCCTGGCACTATTCAATGAATGAGTTGTAGTACTACCCGGTAAACCACCAATATTAGGGAAGGTAATAGAAAGCCTAGTACCACTAATACCAGATAATATATAATTCGAATTAACTTGGAAAAGAGAATATAAAAATGGCCAGTTTTGTGCTGTAAATGATTGTGTCTGCTGTGGTCCACTACCGCTAGCATATAAATTAGCGCCAGAAGATACCATAAGACTCTGATATTTAAACAATGACCAAATGGATACATATTCAAATACATTTAAAAACATATATGTTCTAAATTCTAACATATCGTGTAAACGGGTGTTTAACCCTCTAAACGCAGTTTGATACGTATTTATACAATAATTAGAATAATCTCTTGTATAATTTCTCAGGTAATCTCGATACGTACGTAATGTTGCTGCTGAAATACCCCATTCATCTGCATTAAGAATAACATCTCTAATAAAAGAAAGATGCATATTGGCTGCCTGTGCAAATAAAGGTAATAATAACAACTGGTATCCTTGTATCTGGAACTGGGGTAATCTATTTAGAAATAATTGCTGCATTGTATTAACCGAAGAAGTTATTGATAAAGGAACAGGGTTTTGAGTAGGGTTTAAAAAATTATCTACTTGTTGATTAAACTCCCTTATATTCGCTTGGAGCCCTATCAATTCTGCATTTACACGAGCAAGGGTATCTGTATTAAGTCTTTGATTTAGGAATTGTTCTGTCTCCCTTAAAATATCTTGCATTAGATTTGTACTACCACTAGGAAATATTATCCCCCATAATTCACTCAATATCCTTTTTCCAATAAGACTCCCCACTTTCTTTAGCAAAAAACTAGACACAGTTCCGACTACAGGAGCTACATATAAACTATGATCTGTTCTTTTCCACTCCATCCATTCTTTTTGGATGGTATCTAATGATTTATGTTCAAAACTAAATGGATCATGGGCTACTACATTATACGCATCACAAATAGTTGTTCTTCCACTATTCAATACATTATTCATATAAAATTCCTCCTTAAATATCTAGTTTTATATTAAAACTAAACTCTTTTGATAATAACGAGTATGTTTAAGAAACTACTTACTACTTACTACTTACAACCACAATCACAATTCTGACTTTGATTATACGTATCAATTAAATCTTGTGTGTATACATTCAAATCTTGTGGGCATACATTCTGACTTTGGTTATACGTATCAACTAAATCTTGTGGGCATACATTCTGACTTTGGTTATACGTATCAACTAAATCTTGTGGGCATACATTCTGACTTTGGTTATACGTATCAACTAAATCTTGTGGGCATACATTCTGACTTTGGTTATACGTATCAATTAAATCTTGTGTGTATACATTCTGACTTTGGTTATACGTATCAACTAAATCTTGTGGGCATACATTCTGACTTTGGTTATACGTATCAACTAAATCTTGTGGGCATACATTCTGACTTTGATTATACGTATCAACTAAATCTTGTGGGCATACATTCTGACTTTGGTTATACGTATCAACTAAATCTTGTGGGCATACATTCTGACTTTGATTATACGTATCAACTAAATCTTGTGGGCATACATTCTGACTTTGATTATACGTATCAACTAAATCTTGTGGGCATACATTCTGACTTTGATTATACGTATTATTCGTGTTTATTATTTCTACACTGATAGATTCTAAATTTGTATATATTTTATTTCCTTTATCGTTTCTCCAAAATAAGAATGATTGGTTTTCAATTTTAAAGAGGCATATATATTTTCCTTGTCCTTTAAAATCCCCATAAGAATATATATTAATTAATTCATCTTCACATACATTAGGAAAATGATATTTTAGCATAAAATCTTTTCCTCCTATTAACTATTTTTATCGTGCATAGTTAAATCCTTTGGATACTATTGAATTATTAAGATAACTAGCTAACATCTATACCTATAGTTTTTCACTTTCAATCCTGATAAAGACACTATAGTGTATATTTAAATTTTTTATAAACCTTCGGTTCTTACTCATACACAAAACAAAAAAGACCAGATATTTGAGCAGATTGGGGATTTTCTTTCATCAATTTGATTTGTAACTCACGTACTTGAATATGATCACCATCAATGACATAATGTGGTAATTGCTGCACACTATATTTTAAAATATGGTCCACATATACCGTATCTTGAAAACTTAAGGAAATAGATGGATTTCTGTCCACCGTTGTATACATGTTTTCACACACAATGGGTTCAATAGAAAAATTCCCGATAAAAGAAAGGACTCCCTTAATCTTTAATACTTGTAAGTCAATTTCTACTTGTCCACATTCATCAATCTCAATACGTTTTTTACACGTATCTTTCGTCATAGACAAATGACTTACATCGTAAACAAGTTTCAAATCATTCGGCTTTTCAATTTGAAAACCTGATGGAAGGGAAACGATACACTGAAAAGGTATATGGTGTTTATGTTTAGTTATCCCATTCGGAACATCTCTACCTTCTTGCGATTCATGCATGGTATTCACCCCCTTCTACTTTCATTTATGGGTTTCAAGTACCTCTAAAACCGCTCTGCACATTCTATGTGGGGAGTAAACGGTATATGCCAATTATTCATCACAATATTTTCACGCCTCCCATGTTACATTTTGATGACTGTACGTTGAAATATACATATCATATACGAAGCGTACTTTTTACGAGTCACGTTATCCGTATGCATATCGTCCATTCTTCATCTGCCTACTTTTCTAGGAGAATCATGACACCTTAAACAGGGTAATAACTCTTTCATTGCTCTAAGAATCAACATCATATTTCTTGAATTTTTTTAAGGGATCCATTCACCGCTTTCTTAACTACTTCTGTCCTCCTCCTCATAGATTAACAGGTGTAATTAGAGAATCCATTTATTAAAGGCAACAATTGTTTAATTCATTTTCACACAGGTTGCCCCCTATTCCATTGATGAAATTGAATTCAATCACCTGTTAACTCTTTTCCTGCGGCTTTGAGTAAAGTATATCTCTAATCCAAAAAGAAAAAGCATAGATATCTTCCTCTATAGAGGAAGATATCTATGCTTTTTTATAAATGAAAAGTGCTACAAATATCATAAATATTCAAGATAATCGCATAGAAATGCGTTATTTTAAATTTTTTGTTCTATATGTATACTATGGTTGTATCTTTTTATGAGGAATAAGGGATATTATTGAGAGATACCATTGGTATTGCAGGAATTATTTTGGTTACTAATATGATTACAAGTATAAAAACGATTAGAGATGTGTAGAAAACAGGTAGATACAATACAAAAAAGAATTTCCCTGCACGTTTTATGAGTAAAAGAATTTACTCTTTATGGTTAATTTTGAATTAACGTTCGAAATGAACGTATTTTTGTTGACTGCTATATTTTTTATTCACCTCATTTAGGAACAGTAAATTTAATATATTTTAAACTAATTAGAGTTATATCAAAAAAAACTTAAACATTTATTTCGTTTGATTTCAGACCTATAATGACTTTTGTTTATAATTCACTAAAATAATTAAATCTTATGCACTATCTTCACCAATATTATGTACAATTGAAAAATATAGATGTGCTTGATTATTTTTAATCTCAATTGTACGCATATTTTATATTTGTTGAAAATGAGTAGAAAACTTGATTTGTTATAATAGCAATCACTATAAAGGAGTATTTTTGCTATTCGCTCCTGAACTAATTAATGAACGATTATTCTTAAAAGCTATGGATTTCACATAAATATTATATTTTTTACTTGAATTTGATTTAGCAATTACATAAGGGTTGTGAAAAATTGGTTTATATGTAGTTGAGACATATTGTTAGTCGCTCTAAAATCTTATAGCATACTGTTTTCTGTATTCAAAGCATTTTGCATTGAATGCATACCTCAGATTACTGGTTTATTTCTCATGTTTATATAATCTACATTTGCCTAGGGATTTGCACCATATTTTAAAATAGAAAAGCTTTAGCCCAATGTACTCAACGTTTTTTAGTTTGATAAAAAAATACTAATAATCTATATAAGGTAAACTTATCATTAATATATATATATATTAATGATAGTTCAACAAGAGGAGTCAAATAATTTTGTGAATTTAAAAGTTATAAGAGAGAAAACTTCAACTATTTGAAATAGAATGATCGGAAGTATGAGTGACATATTTTAAAGGCAAATAGTAAGAAAATAGAATGAAAGTGTTCGTTGATTACTAGCTTAACGGATTACAATTAAATGGAACAAATCTTTGTTAAATCAGCAAGTTGTTAATTGTTTATCATCTGCACGAACTTTAAAAAGAAAAAGAACTATACAAGTTTAAAATATAAATAAAGCCACAATCTGTATTTGGATTATTTAAAATATATGATCTGTACGATGGGTTCCAAACTAATACAATGCGAGCTGTAAAAAATCTGTTACAACCCGCATTTTGTTTGTAAAAAGACAATCATCTCGAAAACAAACGACTTATTATTTTTGATGTCTTTTTTTATATTTATGTCTTAGTTATATAAAATATAATTAATTTCGTTCTTTGAAGAAATCCCTAAAGAGTATCTCAAAAAGGCTCTAATAAACTTGTTGGAATCTTTTTATTTTTTGTTTGCAAAATGCTCTTTTAAATTCTTAATCCATATAGATTGATGTAAATTAGTATTAGGAATCCAATTCCCTGATTCATGAGAACCTACAAATTCTCTATAGATGGGATGCCAAATAACAAGATAGACTTCATTTCCATATTGTACTTCATCAAATTGACGTAAAGGTTTTCCAAATTGGTCGGATTGGCCAATAGAAATCGCTCCTTGGTCTAGCATCTCTTTAAATTGCTTCAAACACATCATCCTTTATAATATTATTTTTATGTATATTTTTTAAGTATGTTGATATTCTTCTATAGAAATTTTAAAACAAAAAGAGAAAATCATCTAAAAGAGCATATTAAATAATTAATTCTATTAACAATTTTTTAAAGAATTATCCTATATAATTTTTGTGAAAGAAATAAGCATACGATATCCAATTCTTACAAGGGTAAATTAAATTGATATTTAAGCATAGAAGGAAACTTACTAGTTATTTTCAATCATTTAAGCAACTTCATTTTTGGGCACAATGTTAATGTATTGTACACATTATAAATGATAATAAGGTCTGGATTCATTGTATACCATGTTTTTTAAGTCTACTAAATTCCCCCATTATTTATCTTCTTTTTTATTGTGTTTTCTTTTTCCACCTAAAGTTTCAACTGCATTGATTAAAGGTTGTGGAAGCGGAATACCTATACGCCCAGCATTTTCTGAGATAGACAATAACTCATTTCCCACGAAGAAAAAGATTGTGGCTTCTCGAATGGCGCTATTACTTCCAAATATCATATCTAATTGAGTTGCAACGCCTACTAGAAGAAATAACACGACCTTTTTAGCAATACCTTTAAAGCCAATTTTGCTTTTTAATTTTCCATTATAACCTGCAGCAATCATTCCCGTAATGTAGTCAACTGAGACCATAGTTACTAAGATTTTTAATAATACATCCCATGCACCGAAAAAGTAACCGCAAAAACCACCAAAGGTGGCTAGAAATGTTTTCACTAATACAGCTTCATTCTCTAACATTCTCTACACTCCCTTCTACTATATTATTAATACTCAATGTATACTCTCATGCATGTATAAAGGACATAATCTGTATCCACTATTCTATAAATTTTTAAGATGCCAGAAATCCACTTTTTTTATGCCTATCTTTTCTCTTCCTACTCAGGCTCATGCACAACTATAGTTTAGACTACATCTATAAATAAAAGGATATATCTCTTTTCATATATGCATGAAAAATTATGTTTACAAATAATGGACCTATTTTTAATGTTTTTTAATGATATATCTCACCTTCATTAATTCCGCTATAAGCCCACTATTCTTGTACTCCATAGACTTAGTTAGAATTAGTGAGTAAAGTAAGATTCCAACTAAATTATTGTGAATTTATATTTTTATATACCCAAAATCCAATGCTTTTTTACGTATTTTTAGGAGTTTATTAAAATTTATCATATTGTGTACATGTTTATGTGTAGAAAAATATACTTATTGAAAAATGAAATTCTATTACTAACAAGTTAAGATAGATAAATTTAAAAGAATTAAAGATTGTGGTATTTTAAATGAAATAAATTATTAAAAAGCATTATATTGTATTGAAAATATAAACAAAAAAATCACTATTTTGGATGCTTCTCTTAAGCACCCCTTTCATCATATAAATAACTAATATGCCATCCTAAAAAATCACTCTTATTTTGTATAGAGGTTATTTTTTTCGTTTGTTTTTAAAATCCTCATTCTAATTCAGCTATAAAAGAGGAAAAAGTATATCTTTTGAAAAATATATACTTAAACTTATCCGAAGGAGTGTGATGGTTTTTGAAGCAGTTTAATGAGATTTTAGAAAAAGGAGCAATACCCACCGGACAATCCAATATAGTAGGAAAAGCGTTATGTCAATTTGATGAAATATAATATAAAAATGAGACTTACTTAATTGTTTGGTATCCCCCCCTATAATGAATTTATCGGTTCTCATAAAACAGGGAATTGGATTTCTCATACTGATCTACATCAATCAGTTTGGATAAAAAATTTAAAATCCTCTTTTGTTGCGAAAAGATAAAGAGGCTCTAACAATTTTGTTAGAACCTCTTCTTAATACTGTGTAGGGATTTCGCAAAAAATGAAGGTAAAAATAGTCTCCTTATAAATAACTAAAACATACATCCTAAAAGGTATTAAATGCTTTTTGAATTTACATTACATATGCTGCATAGACCCGTTTATTAGGCTTTCACTAAAATGCAACTTCATTTCGGAAGCACTATAACACAACACTCTAATACATTAAAAATATTCGTTGAATATCTGTATAATATTCCGAAAACATAATATTATTTATTTAAAAATATTAAAGTCTGTTTGAAGAATTCGATGGTATTGTTCCGTATTAATTTCTTTTTTTATTTTCTCCCCATATTGAGTGTGTGTAAAACTTTGTTTTGTAAGTGAAATATGACCGTTTTTAATTAATTTACAAATTATATGTCCCTTATTTAAAGGAGAGTCTGGATTCGTTATAATAATGTTTTGTATATCATTTACTTTATCTTCATTGATTTTTTCCAAAGAAAAAGCATATCCAATAGGCCAATTATGACTAGGTTCAGAACCAAGGAAATGTGAAGTTTCTCCATTTTTTCCTTTTCTCATTTCTAATACATAGGTACCTTTAGCTGTACTTTGTTTACGAACACGATACTCTCCAGTTGGAGACTTAATAGTATCACCGTTAAAGGGAACCGGATGTAAGGGAAGGTGTGAAGCGAAACCAGCATCTAGTATGTAGTTAGTATTTTTGTGTTCTAAAATGATTATTACGTGTCCGTCATCAGGTTTCCATTTTTTTTATTTTGGGATCATAAAGAGTACCCGCTATTCGATAAACATTAAATTGACAATCACTTAAAAAATAATATAATAACGAATTTAGCTCATAGCATACATAGTCCGCCATGATTATTTAGAAGTAATTTTTCTTCAAGATTTACTCGAGAAATTTTTTGAGGATGTCCTTCCATAATGTCTATGTTCTCGCAGGGTATTAAATGTGCCATCTGTAAAAGAATTTGATGCAAGGTATCAAATTGGATACTTTCTTTTGATGAAATCTTTAATTTTGAGAGGAAATTCTTTTGTAATTCAGTTAACATGTAAATACTCCTTTCGTTTGTTGAAAAAATATACATCAATTACGCTCCAGTTGTTGGTTTTTATATTATTGAAGTATTCTAATTTTTTTCTTTTAGAAATGCAAAATATGTATAGGATAGGTGAACGTCCTATTAATATGCAGATAAAATAATATTAATGATTCATTCATTTTAAAGGTGGCAATCGGCTTTCAAATTACATTACATGATTGTAACTGATATCAATCTGCTAAATAGCAAGATTATACGCATAGAAGCTTCTTATGACAGGATTACTCTTGAATTGATGGATATCATTCATAAAAAAGAAGAGTTTGTACCAACTCTTCTTTTTTAGTATTCTAGGCTATTCTATTACTTTTTCAACGATAGGTGACATCGCAATAGGTGGAAGCGACATTGTCATTGCTTTAAAATAAACATCTAATTTATCTCCGATAGTATAAGAATTATTATCTAAAGTTGGAACGAGCAATATTTTATTTTTGTTAACTAAATCCCACCAATTTTCTTGATACAATAGAGCTTTTTCTATCGTTGGTGTATCCACAATCGTCATATAATTACTATCAACAGAAACAACATAACCTGTGAAATGTGTTTGCAGTTGTTTCTCAAAAGACGAGATGGAAATATGATTTGTAGAAGTTTCGTTCGATGCGGCAGAAGCAGGTGTTATTCCAAAAGTAAATCCAGAGCCTAATGCTAAAGTAGTTGCTACGGTAACTAGCTTTTGTTTTACTGTAAACATAATCAATTATCCCCTTTTCTAATTTTTTATCCCTACATGTCAATATTACCAGTTAAATGGCAAGAAAACTTCCTAAATCCTATTTTTAACAAATTTGTCATTTTTATAATAGTAATTTGCATTTTCAGTAGTTTTTGATAGAGGTTTATGCTATGGCGATTTGTTACAAAATTTAAAGAAATGAGTCACACTTTCTCAAAATAGAGAAAATTATCACGGATATTACCTTTATGTAATTTTAGAATCTATCTACTTCCTAAATACCCCTAATCATTCCTTAAGTTTTCTGATTTTACTTTAGCAGCAAAATGAGTGTTCGATTAGGGTGAGGACTACTTCAAGCTGTACCGTCAGAATGTATCCTTGTAAAATTGATATGTATGTGTTTGCTATTTTTGTCAAATTTTAGCATGGTATCAATCGTTGCTTTTTTATCATCATATTTTACTTTACTATCTGTCATAGGAGTAAATATTTACATTCTCTCCCCGTTCAAACTTCTAATTCCACCAGCATAGTACCAGCAGAATGCCTACCTACTGGAACAACAATCTTATATAAGTCTCCTAAAGTTATATTTTGTCCATACTTGTGCCATTTAGATTAGCGCTTTATTAAACCGTTTATTCTGTACCTCAGGACTAATTAAAATTTCATTTGACGCTTCTAGTCCATTATATTCTAATTATGGATACAAAAAAATGGTATTTAAGATTTAACAATTCATGAGTGGGAATGCCCAATTCCATTAGAGTTCGATAGAACTTTGTGCCTAAGAATCTTTCACTTCAAACTACCCATGAAGACGTTACGTGGTGAGTTGTTCAGCAATTACAATAAATATTATAATTAAGCAACAAAGAATTATATGATAAAAAACGAATTACTATAAAAAACTTTTCTGTCTAAAACTAAATTATCCTTATCAATTGCCTATTTAAAATTACTATATTAAAATTACTTTATACGTTATCATGGAAAGGCTTTCATTTTTATTGATTCCGTGTTAACATTATATCTATAAAAATCTTAATATAATTTTTTTTTATTGTGAGAGAATAATATTTTTTGTCCGAATTAAATTAATAGCTAAAATATCAATTTAATTTCTTAATAAATAGAGAACTAGAGTATCAGATTGTAATAGAATGGATGATTTTATGTTATGTTGATGGGGAATAATAGGAGGCACAGCGTGCGAAATTTCTTTGAAGACAAGTACATAAATGTTGAACTTAAAAGGCAATTAATAAACTTAATTAGCGAAATTAGTGAGTATAAAGGAAAGTTAGCTTCTTATCAAGAACAGAGGCCAGACATATTTAATAATTTCGAAAAAATTATACCTCTACACTACATGAAAAATTATACTACTATTTATACAGATAAAAAAATTTCAAAAAAAAGAATAAAAGAACTCATTTTTAATAACAAGGTACCTGAATCTGTTCCGGAAGATGCGATATTTTGTTACTATCAGACTCTGGCTGTTGTACATCAAAAATCTTGCACTTTATCTATTAGTCCAGAAACTATACAAGAATTACATTTTCAAGTAATGAATTTTTATACCTCAGATAGTGGAATGTGGCGTCAAAAACCACTTTCTATACCAGAATTTAAAGATAGCGGAATACACATAACCAATTACCATCCGCTCCCTCATGAACTGATTCCACAAACTGTAGACGACTTGTGCTACCAATACAATTTATTATATAAAAATAAAGAGCTACATTCACTTTTACTAATTGCTCGATTTATATTGAGTTTTTATTGCATAGTCCCTTTTAGCCATGGAAATGGTAGACTTACTCAGATATTAATGCATTTATTATTAATAAAAAATGGACATACATTTGTAAAATATGTTTGTTTAGATAAATATATCAATAAAAAACAATCAGAATACTACAATGCTATATGTAAATCTTCAGTTAATTGGTATTGTAATGAACATAATATTAGTTTCTGGTTAAAAAATTTCTTAACTATTATTTTAGAGGCATATAAAGACTTACACAACAGAATACAAGATTCTATATGTAATCAAAGTAAAGTTGAACGCATTCAAAATTTTGTATACAACCAAAAACAGCCATTTACTCAAGAAACTATCAGTAGCATATACCCTGATATAGCTAAGAGTACAATTAGTAAGACATTAAATACCTTACAATTATCCGGCGAAGTTAAACTTGTTTCAAAAGGAAGAAATGCACATTGGATGAAAGTCTCCCCATAAATCAAATAGCCCTTTCCCCATATAAAAAGGCTATAATATTATTTCTCTTCTAATTGTTTTTAAAATCCGATCAGACCAATATACTATGCATGATACTGGTCTGATTAGATACATGTTTTTTCAGTTTTTTCTCTTTTTAGCTAAGTAGGAATGGGAAAAATCACTCTATATTACATTGAGTTTTTGCTTTTCTTTACAAAAAATACTCATTGATCCACTAATTAATAATAGGGCACCTGGCAATAAATAAAAGAGTGTGATACAAATAACACCACCAATAGCGGCAATAATCATTAAAAACCCACCTATTTTAGCATTAAATGTAACAATTAAACAACCAATAATTTCAATAACAGATAATATAATAGGGAGCCAATTTAAAACGATTATCCCATTTGCACCTTCTACTTTGAGAGTCTTACTTAGATTATCAATAAATATAGTAAAAATGAAAAATAAGATACCCATAATTCCACCGGTAAGCCCTAATATGAAATCTGTTATTCTTCTCAAGATTAACACTTCTTAAAATACAATATTATGGGAAGTTATTCTATTGAGAGTAAGATACAAATTATTTACTTTTATAGCTATCTTTACAATGGTGAGATATAATTTTATGCTTTCTCACTCTTAAAACATATTGCAAATAAAGTGTACTAACTACCTCAAGTGAATTCATATGTGCTAGTTTAAGCTAGCCTCTTTCTAAAATTTTATCGGAGTATTTGTTCAGAGAAATATCAAATACTTCTTTAAAGATCCGTTTATACTCTTCTCTATTTATGGTACGTTTATTTTTTTCCTTTTCTAATTTCTGTAAAACTTTATTTAGTAAGTAAAATATGTCCATCTTCAATAAAGTCTTCATGTCTTGAATATAGCCAAGCTGTGTTCTTATCTTCTTCTGAAATAACTTCTTTAAGTTCGCATTCTAATCTTTTGAACTTTGCAAAAAAAGTCCTCGAATTCTTGTCGTTCAATCTTTTTATTAAAGTATAATCTTCGAGATTCTAGATACGTGCTATGAGCATTATTTACAAATTCTAGTGCTGTTATACTTTTTATCGTTTTCTTTCTTAGTTACAACATCATACGCTGTACAAAGATCACTATATATAAGATGCAATAAATGTTTTAACTCAAAAACGCTAAATCTATAACTAGTATCCATAATTATCTCTCCAACTTTAAAAATGATAATTTTCGCATCTTGATTCCATTATAACAAGAGGCACATCGTTCCCCTACTAAATTTATGCTAATGACTATTTATCAACGATTGTTCATGAGATTTTAGTTTATACTTTAATGTCTTTCTATAACGTTATTACTCAATATTAATTTCTTCTAAAACTATAGATGGATTAACAACAAATATAATGAAGTTTAAGTTTGTAGTATGTATCAGTATTCTATTCTTTGAGGAAGATGGAGTTCCAATATAAACAACATGATCGAGCTTGTTATGAGGAACGTCATTTGTAGATATAGTAATTATATCTTTTAAAGGGATGGTAATCTCTGCTGATTGCCATGCAATCATTATACTATCTTGGGACTTTGTTATGCTAATTCTTGACATTTTATATCAATCCTTTATTAGTTTTAGATAAATAATTAACCAATTATCTAAATTACTTTAAAATAAACTTTATATTATTATATATTAATTTAAATAATTTATGCTTATGTATGCAAAATTGCATGTATAAACTTCATATTCCCATAAAAATAAACTATATTAAAACCGATTTGATTACTATTAATCAATTTCATTTCTTTTCAATTTAACAGTAATTAACTAAAAAAAGCTGCTATTCTATTTGTGAATTAAATAAGTCTTGAACTACCCCACTTTCACTTCGTTTAGAAGTGAGGGATTCCTAAGTAAAGAGTTCTATCGAACTCTAATTGATTAGGCTAACCCCGCAGTCCTTGCGGTTAGAAGCCTTATCGCTTCATTTTTTAGATTGATACTTGCGTTAATATCCCTATCATGGTGTGTACAACAAGAAGGACAGTCCCATTCACGTAGGTTTAGATTTTTAACGTCTTTATTTTGATATCCACAACAAGAACATAATTGGCTGGAAGCAAATGTTTTCGATACGACAATAACTTGTTTGCCATACCATTTTGCTTTGTATTCTAACATGGATCGAAATTGCGACCAAGATACCTCACTAATTGCTTTTGCTAACGTATGATTCTTTAACATATTCGATACTTGCAAATCCTCTATACCGATAACATCGTGGTTTTTGATGATTTCAGTTGAAATTTTGTCCAAGTAATCTTTTCTAGTATTTGATATGTATTCATGAATTTTAGATACCTTTACTCGTTGTTTATTCCAGCGAGAAGATCCTTTCATTCTTCTAGAAAGCACACGCTGTGCTTTTGCCAACTTATCTTCTAATGATCGGAAAAACTTCGGATTTTCATAGTGTGTTCCATCTGACAAAATAGCGAAATCTTTTAGTCCTACATCTATTCCAATGTAAGAATGTGTTTTCGGAAGTTCTTGTACTTCTGTTTCAACTAATAGTGACACCAAATATCTACCAGAGGGGTTCCGTCTAACTGTAGCATTTACAATACGCCCCTCTACTTCGCGACTTTTGGCAAATCGAACAAGGCCTAGTTTCGGCAACTTTATTTTGTTCCCTACAACGGCAATGTTTTCATTTGTTTGTTTTGTGGTATAAGATTGTACGTTGTTCTTCTTAGATTTAAAGCGCGGTGCGCTGTTTTGTTTTTTGAAAAAGCGCATATAAGCATCCGCAAGGTTGCGAACAGACGACTGAATCGCAATACTATCCACTTCTTTTAGCCAAACAAGCTCTTTCTTCATGGCAGGTAGTTTGGCAGAGCATGTACCATAGGTCAAGCCTTTTCCTGTCTCTTTGTATGCGCGATCCCATAAGGATAGGAAATGATTGAATACAAAGCGAGAACACCCAATCGTTTTGTTGATTAGAATTGCTTGTGCTTGATTTGGATAGATACGAAACTTATAGGCTTTATTAATCATTATTTAATTCACCTCCATTTTGGTATATGACTATTACACACCGAACGTACATTCGATAGATAGTGGAGCAACACTTTCTGTATGTCGAACAATTAAGATGGCTTCCTTCCATCCCTTGTTCGACGCCAATTCATCTCCCACCTACTCACTGGGCTGTGACCCTTCACGCTCCTTGAGGAAGGAGTCTTCTTGGCTAAAATGATAAATTGATGAAAACAAAATCTTTGTAGACAATAGTGTTGTGATTTTTAACGTATCCCACGAAAGAATACTCCTTCCTCAAGCGTAGCCCAACGATAGGTAGGAGATGAATTTCAGTTTGACGGAGCAAAAGGGCTTTGCTTTTGATATTTCCCCTGATAAAATCAGTCTTATAAATAATAAGGACTGGTATATTAATGAAATTAGATAATATTAATTATTCAGTGTTCTTGTTGTATTATCGTCTTGTATTGGTTGTAAAATACAGAAGAAATGTATTCAATGATGATATATCAGATTATGCAAAAGACATGTTTGTCAGGTTATCCGAGAATTACAACATAACATTGGTAGAGTGGAATCATAATGTTGACCATGCTCATATTTTGTTCAAGGCACATCCGAATACAGAAATGACAAAATTTATTAATGCTTATAAAAGTGCAAGTTCTCGACTAATCAAGAGAGACTTTCCGCAAGTGAAAACAAAACTTTGGAAAGAAATGTTTTGGTCAAGAAGTTTTTGCTTATTCACTACTGGTGGTTCGCCAATAGACGTAGTAAAGAAATATATTGAAAATGGGTGTTTTTGCCCATCCCCTCGAAAAGGGGGAATAAGAAAAAATAGGATGTTTTTGTAGATGGAGCGCCAGAGTTACTGTCGTGGACTGAAAAATATCATTCAATACAATTGTGCAGTACATTTTTTTAAAAATTTGTAGTAAATATTTTGGTAACAGTGATCTGTGTGTAAATGTCAAGATAAACATGTACATTTTCGCTTGTTTAAGCATGTACAAAATCAATCATTTTCTTTGCTAAAATGATCTTTAATTCGATAGGATTGTCCTACAATACTGACCACCGTGGCATGATGTAAGACACGATCTAGTATGGCATTGGCGAGTTTAGGGTCCTGGAATACTTCGTCCCAAGACTTGAAGTTGATATTGGTCGTTAGGATGGTACTACGCTTTTCATAACGCATATCGATTAATTGAAAGAATAATTTTGCATCCTCCGGATCAATAGGCAAGTACCCAATTTCATCAATAATAAGTAATTTGTATTTTGTATAGTGCTTTAAACGAGATTCTAGGCGATTCTCAATCTTGGCACGTTTTAAATTTTGAAGTAAATCATGACATTTAATAAAATAAGTACTTGTTCGCTTTTTAGCTGCTGCTATACCAATAGACGTGGCCAAATGGGTCTTACCAACACCACTAGGTCCTAAAAATACTATGTTTTCTTGTTGCTCTAAGAAACGTAGAGAAATAAAATCTAAGATTTGTTGTTTATTAATACTCGGCTGGAATTCGAAATCAAACTCATCAACCTCCTTTCTATGAGGAAATGCGCCCATTTTCACCATAGAATGAATCATATTTTGTTCTCGTACATCAATCTCATAGTTTGTCAGTTTAACAAGTGTCTCTACGAAGGATAATTCATTATTAATGCTAAAATCGACTACGTCACCTAAATGTTGTGCCATTTGTTTTAATTTTAAATACTCTAGGTTTGTTGTTAATTGTTGATAGCTATTCTTCATTTCTATATACCTCACCAATTACTGATAAATTTTGTTTCGCCAAATTGTCAATGTTCGGATATTTAGGTAGTGACTTAGCCAATGCTTTTTTATAATGTTCTTCTTTATAATTGAGCTTAGATTGGCTGATTTTATGTTGTACAATTAACTTCATGTTATGATAAACATATATTTGATTATCATATACTTGTAAACCGACGGTTTTACCTTGATATTCAGCTGGAACTGAGTATTGATTCGATTTGTAAGATATCATGCCTGATGTATTAACTTTTACAAGTTTATGCTTAATCATATAGGAATCTCTTATCGCGCTCTTCGGGAGTGGTTGTAGGAGATTCTTTTCCTGTTTTAGGGCAAACACTGGAATCTTACCAGTCCCTTGATGAAATGTTTGATTAATTCTTGCACATAATTTTTGCACAAATTCATGTAATTCTTCAAAAGTGAATCTTCCTTGATAAGCATGAATTTCGTCTAGAAGTTTCATTGGCGCTTCTACTTTCCCTTTGGTATTTGGTCGCCCTGCGATACAAGGTTGTACCTTAAATCCAAAATCTTGAGCGAATTGGGCAAACTTATTGTTAATCGTTCCTGTAAAGTGTTCTGTTCGAGCTTCATCCATTACCGTCTTCATATTATCCGTGACAATTACCTTCGGTACACCACCAAACATTTCAAATGCCTCTGTCATAAATGACATTAAAACACTTTGTGATTTTGAAATATTCAAATGAAAAACTTTAAATCTCGAGTAGGACAATAAAAGTACAGCTACATTCACATATACGATTTCGCCACTTTTGGTTTCAAATCGTATGCTTTCTTTCCAATCTAATTGAGCTTGTTCTCCTGGAGGTGTCTCATAACGGACACCCACTGAATGACCTGATAAAATACGCTTCCCCTCATCAAAATATGTTCTAAATTCAGGCTTTCTATTAATATAAGCACGAAATGCAGACTGTGAACATTTTAAACCGTGATTGTCTGTTAGATACTGCCATAACACTCGTTTGTAGTAGAAGATTTGTTTAGAATCACTAGATAAAAGAGCTGCAATCACTTCATAATATGTATCGATTTTCGATGTTTTATTTTTTGTCCCTTTTGGTGTAAAACCATTCAAATACTTATCTATGGTACGCCGATCCACATTCAATTCTCTGGCTAATTGACTTTTATTTATCTTCATTTTTAAGTTCCCCATTAGTTTTTTAAAATTTGGTAAGTCTGAAAGACTTTTAACCTCAAATTCTGTTTGAATATCTAGCTTAATATACATACTAACCACCTCAGAGTCAGTATGGAGAATCCAATTGAAAATGTACATATTTATTCAAGCGTTAATGTACATATTTAAGTTAGCATTTATACTTAAGAACAAAAATAAAATGAACTTTCGTTCAAAGCAACTAAAAAACTCGTAATGTACTTTTGGTATTGAAAAGTACACACACCAAATAAACTCTAACGAGTTTCATTTTAAAAATTATGCAGCTTTCTTTTGTTTTCCAAACCCATTATACTCATAGACAACACCCATAATATCAAAGATAGTTTTCCTCTCATATCGATGAGATTTCCGTCCATTCTTCTGTAGGAGGTCGAACAAACGGATTAAAATCTTTGTTAGATCTTGGGTGTTTCTCTGTATCGCTTGATATAACAGCGATACATGATCTTGAATCATCCCAATAGCTTTATATTCACTTAATTCTCTTTTGTTCTTTTGCAACAGAAGTTTACGCATCTTAAACATCGTAGAAGAACAGATAAAAATGGCAATAAGCCTTCCATACACATGACATTCTAATCGCTCTTGTTTGATATTTTGCCAATGATGAATTTGAAATAAGGATTTCCAAGTTTTAAAAATGATTTCTATTTGCCAGCGAAGGGAGTAAAAGTCATGTATTTGTTCCATCGGAACAATCCCTTCAGGCGTATTTGAGACATATATGTTGATACCCGTTAATCGTTTACTCTTTTCTGAAAACGTAATACCCTTTTTACTTTCCGTATAGGCTTGTTTTTTTCTACGTTCCTGTATCTGTTTTTCTGTTAAACGATAGATAATTACGCGCGTGAATAGTTTTTGATTCTTTCCAATGTAAGCTTCTTTTATTTCATATGTTTGACCGGGTTTTAAATGGTTCATGATATGTTCTAAATCAACTTGAATATACTGTGATTGCTTTTTTACGGTTCCGTTTCGAAAGTATTCTGGAGACGGATTTTTTATATAAACAGTATGGTTTAATTTTAATCTGGATATATAGTAGGCACCTCGTTGATCCATTTGATCTAAGTCTTCTAATGAAAAATAACCTAAATCACGAATGCACAAGTCACCTGGACGTAAGGTATCTAAACATTCCGTTCCAAAGGTCTTATCATTATTTTTCCCTGGACCCACCTGAAAGTTTAAAAATTGACCGCTATGTAAATCATACTCTAATTGAATCTTGATACCCGCTGTTTGTGCGCAACCACCGGATCCAGGATATATACTAGCTAAATGTTTTGGGATTTGAAAAATCGTCGCATCTAAAATACGAATACGTTGAAAGTGGGTAAGCGCCGTGCTTGAAATAGCCGATGTTTTACAAAGTTTACTTTTCCATAATGTAGAAAAAATATATTTCAGAAATTCAACAGCTTTTTTATCAAAGCGTTTATTAAGTCCTTCTGGACTCATAAGAGTACCTGTAGCTGCATGTAATTGGCTACATAATCGAACGAGGGAATCACTCGCTGTCCTTTGACTTATCCAAATAAAAATGGTAGCTAATTCACTTCCTGAAAATTTTCGTTTTCTTTTTACAAAACCTAATTTTTTTGCGAGTTCTTCTAAAAAAGAAGGGGTTAAATGACGGCACAGCTCTTCAGAAAATAGTTGTAATTCATCTTGAATCGAAAGATTCATAAAAAACGTCATCCTTTCTAGTTAGCTTTTTAGAAAGAATAACGTTTTTTTACACTTGGGGGTAGTCTAGATTCTTAAGTTGATGGGCATGTGGAACAATCTATATTTTGATTAATTTTTCGTTGGGGTTACTATATGGATTTTTGATGAGATTCCCTTTATTAGAAACTTTGATTATAGCGGGGGTTATTACAATTTCTTCTAGTGCTATCGTTGCAAAAGTGCTAGTTGATTTAAAAAGAACAGGGAATAACGAAACGGAGCTAATTTTAGGAATTATCATGTTTGAGGATATATTCCTTGCTGTATATTTATCAGTGGTTTCTGGCTTAGTACTTGGTGATCATGCTTCATTTTTAGGTGCTCTTACCTCAATTGGTATAGCTTTGGGATATATGCTCTTATTCTTTATTGTAGCTAGATGGGCTACTCCGTTATTAAATAAATTGTTGAATATTAGTTCAGATGAAATTTTTATTATAGTAGTATTTTCTTCTTTATTCTTTATCGCTGGTTTTTCTGAAACAATTCATGTTGCGGAAGCAATCGGAGCGCTTCTGTTAGGTTTAGTTTTTTCTGAAACAGAGCATAGTGATCGAATTGAACATCTTGTTGTTTCATTTAGAGACTTTTTTGGAGCTATCTTCTTCTTTAGCTTCGGTTTAGGTATAGATCCGTTTTCGTTGGGTGGAGCTATATGGCTAACGTTAGGTGCTGTACTACTGACAATCATCGGGAACTTTGTAGCAGGGATGATTGCAGGAAGGCAAGCTGGATTATCTCATAAAGCATCAACAAATATTGGGTTAACAATAGTGTCAAGAGGGGAGTTTTCAATTATTATGGCTAATATTGGTATAGCGGGTGGTTTAATGTCAGTGTTGAAACCGTTCTCAGCACTATATGTACTTATCCTATCTATTTTAGGACCACTCTTTACTAAAGAATCGAAAAAAATATATAAATTTTTAAATAAAATATTTAGGTGGGATACAAAATCTACTTAAACTTAGGACATTGAACTACTCACCACTTAACGTCCTTACAGACTTTTTGAAGTGGGAGATTCCTGCTAAGATAACCAATGTATCCACCGGTTATCTTAGCAGGCGCTACCCGTAGTCCCTACAGTGAGAACATAAGTATCTTGTACATTGACGCACCACACTCCCTACTTTAGTTTGGTTTTCGCAACTTCGGCAAGCATGGGGCGAAAGAACGTTGAAGATTTTACAGTTGCAACGTTTTTCTGAAACCAACCTCATAACTTCAGTTTTCGAAGAGCAATCTGTATAAGTAAATGATAGCAAATATGTTGGCTTATGCCTATCGATATTCATATCCCACCTAAAATTGGTGTTTCACACCTTGACATTTTTGAGGAAGGAGTCTTCTGTTGGAAAACGATAAAATCTTTTTAATTACTTGAATTCTAAGTGTAGAAACTTTGTAATTTGTATGAATTGAGGGATTGAATTCCTTGTGTTAATTAACATATATATCGATTTGATATAAAGATAGGATCTAAAAGGAGCTAACAAACTGTTAGCTCCTTTTAGATCCTTTTTAAGTATATCGCACAAAAATCAAATCATACATCACGAAAAGTAGCTTTTAAGAACCCCTATTTTAAATGTTTTGTCTAGAAAAGTATGGATAACTTCATGAATGGGTGAAAATATCTATGCTTTTTTATTACAAGACAAAGATATACTGTACTCATAAATGTAGAAATATCTATTTAAGAAAGATTGAAATCATATCCAATAATCTGATAGGAGATGTAGCTATATGACAGTATTCAATACTAAAGAAATTAATAACACACCTTTTGAAAGTAATATCATTCCAAAAGGAAACCGTAACCGTCCTGCATATTCCATGAATCCAAGATATATCACAATTCACACCACCGCGAATCAAAATGCAGGTACTGATGCAAGAGCGCATGCTAGATATGTTAACAATGGTGGTGGATCATCCAGCGTATCTTGGCACTTTACGGTAGACGATAATCGGATTGTACAGCACTTACCACTAAATGAGAATGGTTGGCATGCCGGAGACGGGAATGGAGCGGGTAATCGCTCGTCTATCGGCATTGAAATTTGTGAAAATCGTGATGGTAATTTTGAAAAAGCCTTAACCCATGCTGCGGGTCTCGTTAAGTTTCTCATGGCTCACCTTGGATTAAAGATTGGGAACGTAGTTTCCCATCAACATTGGAGTGGAAAGAACTGTCCACGTCCGATATTTAATCGACCAGGTGGATTTGAGGGTTTCAAGAGGATGATTGAAGATAGTCTAAACGATATGGTTGTAGAGAATCATAACAAGGATGCGGGTACACAAGGATTAGGAATTGCTTACATGGAAGGTGTAAATATTAACCTTCGCAGAGGACCTAGCACGAGTAGTGATGTAATTCGTAAATTGAACAAACCTGAATCTTATATTGTTTGGGAAGAACGTGAGGGCTGGCTGAACCTAGGTAATTCATGGGTGAAATATGACTCTTCCTATATTTACTTTGCCCGTAGACAAACGAGTAATATTGGTAAATTAGTGGTTGTAGATACAAACGAATTATGGGTCTATGGTTCTGCTAATTGGAATGATAAGATTAAGACTGTAAAAAAAGGGGAAGCATTTACAATTCAAGATGAATTGCAGGTAAATGGTTCTAACATGTATAAGTGTAAGTATTTCTACATTACCGCAAATTCTCAATTTGTATATGTAAAATAGGAAAAGTGGATTTTATATATAAGTATAAAAAGTAATAAGACTTTAAAATAAGTTAACGGAATACAAACCCTTAATGCATTGGTTAAACATTGTAAAGTCTAAAGCATGGATAATGGGCGAGAAGTAAGTAGATTGTTAACACCCTGGGTCAAAAATTGATATTTAGTAAAATTAGTTGCACTTTGTGCATTTTTTCATAAGATGAGTCATATGTTTTAAATTGTAGTAATGAAAAACAGTATTATATCATAATGAATTGGTATCTTAATAAAAGAGATGGAGGTAACTTATGGATAACAATCCGAACATCAATGAATGCATTCCTTATAATTGTTTAAGTAACCCTGAAGTAGAAGTATTAGGTGGAGAAAGAATAGAAACTGGTTACACCCCAATCGATATTTCCTTGTCGCTAACGCAATTTCTTTTGAGTGAATTTGTTCCCGGTGCTGGATTTGTGTTAGGACTAGTTGATATAATATGGGGAATTTTTGGTCCCTCTCAATGGGACGCATTTCTTGTACAAATTGAACAGTTAATTAACCAAAGAATAGAAGAATTCGCTAGGAACCAAGCCATTTCTAGATTAGAAGGACTAAGCAATCTTTATCAAATTTACGCAGAATCTTTTAGAGAGTGGGAAGCAGATCCTACTAATCCAGCATTAAGAGAAGAGATGCGTATTCAATTCAATGACATGAACAGTGCCCTTACAACCGCTATTCCTCTTTTGGCAGTTCAAAATTATCAAGTTCCTCTTTTATCAGTATATGTTCAAGCTGCAAATTTACATTTATCAGTTTTGAGAGATGTTTCAGTGTTTGGACAAAGGTGGGGATTTGATGCCGCGACTATCAATAGTCGTTATAATGATTTAACTAGGCTTATTGGCAACTATACAGATTATGCTGTACGCTGGTACAATACGGGATTAGAACGTGTATGGGGACCGGATTCTAGAGATTGGGTAAGGTATAATCAATTTAGAAGAGAATTAACACTAACTGTATTAGATATCGTTGCTCTGTTCCCGAATTATGATAGTAGAAGATATCCAATTCGAACAGTTTCCCAATTAACAAGAGAAATTTATACAAACCCAGTATTAGAAAATTTTGATGGTAGTTTTCGAGGCTCGGCTCAGGGCATAGAAAGAAGTATTAGGAGTCCACATTTGATGGATATACTTAACAGTATAACCATCTATACGGATGCTCATAGGGGTTATTATTATTGGTCAGGGCATCAAATAATGGCTTCTCCTGTCGGTTTTTCGGGGCCAGAATTCACGTTTCCGCTATATGGAACCATGGGAAATGCAGCTCCACAACAACGTATTGTTGCTCAACTAGGTCAGGGCGTGTATAGAACATTATCCTCTACTTTTTATAGAAGACCTTTTAATATAGGGATAAATAATCAACAACTATCTGTTCTTGACGGGACAGAATTTGCTTATGGAACCTCCTCAAATTTGCCATCCGCTGTATACAGAAAAAGCGGAACGGTAGATTCGCTGGATGAAATACCGCCACAGAATAACAACGTGCCACCTAGGCAAGGATTTAGTCATCGATTAAGCCATGTTTCAATGTTTCGTTCAGGCTTTAGTAATAGTAGTGTAAGTATAATAAGAGCTCCTATGTTCTCTTGGATACATCGTAGTGCTGAATTTAATAATATAATTGCATCGGATAGTATTACTCAAATCCCTGCAGTGAAGGGAAACTTTCTTTTTAATGGTTCTGTAATTTCAGGACCAGGATTTACTGGTGGGGACTTAGTTAGATTAAATAGTAGTGGAAATAACATTCAGAATAGAGGGTATATTGAAGTTCCAATTCACTTCCCATCGACATCTACCAGATATCGAGTTCGTGTACGGTATGCTTCTGTAACCCCGATTCACCTCAACGTTAATTGGGGTAATTCATCCATTTTTTCCAATACAGTACCAGCTACAGCTACGTCATTAGATAATCTACAATCAAGTGATTTTGGTTATTTTGAAAGTGCCAATGCTTTTACATCTTCATTAGGTAATATAGTAGGTGTTAGAAATTTTAGTGGGACTGCAGGAGTGATAATAGACAGATTTGAATTTATTCCAGTTACTGCAACACTCGAGGCTGAATATAATCTGGAAAGAGCGCAGAAGGCGGTGAATGCGCTGTTTACGTCTACAAACCAACTAGGGCTAAAAACAAATGTAACGGATTATCATATTGATCAAGTGTCCAATTTAGTTACGTATTTATCGGATGAATTTTGTCTGGATGAAAAGCGAGAATTGTCCGAGAAAGTCAAACATGCGAAGCGACTCAGTGATGAACGCAATTTACTCCAAGATTCAAATTTCAAAGACATTAATAGGCAACCAGAACGTGGGTGGGGCGGAAGTACAGGGATTACCATCCAAGGAGGGGATGACGTATTTAAAGAAAATTACGTCACACTATCAGGTACCTTTGATGAGTGCTATCCAACATATTTGTATCAAAAAATCGATGAATCAAAATTAAAAGCCTTTACCCGTTATCAATTAAGAGGGTATATCGAAGATAGTCAAGACTTAGAAATCTATTTAATTCGCTACAATGCAAAACATGAAACAGTAAATGTGCCAGGTACGGGTTCCTTATGGCCGCTTTCAGCCCAAAGTCCAATCGGAAAGTGTGGAGAGCCGAATCGATGCGCGCCACACCTTGAATGGAATCCTGACTTAGATTGTTCGTGTAGGGATGGAGAAAAGTGTGCCCATCATTCGCATCATTTCTCCTTAGACATTGATGTAGGATGTACAGACTTAAATGAGGACCTAGGTGTATGGGTGATCTTTAAGATTAAGACGCAAGATGGGCACGCAAGACTAGGGAATCTAGAGTTTCTCGAAGAGAAACCATTAGTAGGAGAAGCGCTAGCTCGTGTGAAAAGAGCGGAGAAAAAATGGAGAGACAAACGTGAAAAATTGGAATGGGAAACAAATATCGTTTATAAAGAGGCAAAAGAATCTGTAGATGCTTTATTTGTAAACTCTCAATATGATCAATTACAAGCGGATACGAATATTGCCATGATTCATGCGGCAGATAAACGTGTTCATAGCATTCGAGAAGCTTATCTGCCTGAGCTGTCTGTGATTCCGGGTGTCAATGCGGCTATTTTTGAAGAATTAGAAGGGCGTATTTTCACTGCATTCTCCCTATATGATGCGAGAAATGTCATTAAAAATGGTGATTTTAATAATGGCTTATCCTGCTGGAACGTGAAAGGGCATGTAGATGTAGAAGAACAAAACAACCAACGTTCGGTCCTTGTTGTTCCGGAATGGGAAGCAGAAGTGTCACAAGAAGTTCGTGTCTGTCCGGGTCGTGGCTATATCCTTCGTGTCACAGCGTACAAGGAGGGATATGGAGAAGGTTGCGTAACCATTCATGAGATCGAGAACAATACAGACGAACTGAAGTTTAGCAACTGCGTAGAAGAGGAAATCTATCCAAATAACACGGTAACGTGTAATGATTATACTGTAAATCAAGAAGAATACGGAGGTGCGTACACTTCTCGTAATCGAGGATATAACGAAGCTCCTTCCGTACCAGCTGATTATGCGTCAGTCTATGAAGAAAAATCGTATACAGATGGACGAAGAGAGAATCCTTGTGAATTTAACAGAGGGTATAGGGATTACACGCCACTACCAGTTGGTTATGTGACAAAAGAATTAGAATACTTCCCAGAAACCGATAAGGTATGGATTGAGATTGGAGAAACGGAAGGAACATTTATCGTGGACAGCGTGGAATTACTCCTTATGGAGGAATAGTCTCATGCAAACTCAGGTTTAAATATCGTTTTCAAATCAATTGTCCAAGAGCAGCATTACAAATAGATAAGTAATTTGTTGTAATGAAAAACGGACATCACCTCCATTGAAACGGAGTGATGTCCGTTTTACTATGTTATTTTCTAGTAATACATATGTATAGAGCAACTTAATCAAGCAGAGATATTTTCACCTATCGATGAAAATATCTCTGCTTTTTCTTTTTTTATTTGGTATATGCTTTACTTGTAATCGAAAATAAAGCACTAATAGGGTGTTTTTGCCCATCCCCTCGAAAAGGGGGAATAAGAAAAAATAGGATGTTTTTGTAGATGGAGCGCCAGAGTTACTGTCGTGGACTGAAAAATATCATTCAATACAATTGTGCAGTACATTTTTTTAAAAATTTGTAGTAAATATTTTGGTAACAGTGATCTGTGTGACAATAGAACCGAATCATGAAATAAAGCGTTAGCGGAGATTAACGAGCAATAATAAGAGGCGTTTACTATCTTTTCAAATAAATGTTTTTGTACTTATGGTATACTATATGTACTTTCGTTTTTACGAAATCCCTAGAAAGTATGTAGAAAAGGTTCTGACTTTTTTGTTAGAACCTTTTCTTATTTTTTCGTAACAAATGCTTCTTTTAAATTTCTGATCCAAACAGCTTTATGTAAATCGGTATGAGAAATCCAATTCCCTGATTCATGAGAACCGACAAATTCCTTATAAATGGGATGCCAAATAATAAGATATGTTTCATTTTCATATTGTATCTCATCAAATTGCCGCAGCGATTTTCCTAATATATCGGATTGGCCGATAGGTATGGCCCCTTTTTCTAAAATTTCTTTAAACTGTTTCAAAGGCATCACACTCCTTAGCATAGGTATATGTATATATTTTTTAAAGATGTATTTTTTCCTCTTTTATTATAGTAAATGAAGAGTGGATATTTTAAAAATACATGTAGAAAATGCCCTCTATACATAAGGGGTGAATGTCAGCTTTGTTATATTACTATGTATATAATGAAAGATTTATTGATAGGTTGATAGGTTATTAGATAAGTAAATTAGTTATAATTAATATATAGTTTTAATTATATAAAAAACCATAATAAAGAAAGGAGTTCAATCTTCATTAGAGTGAACTCCTTCCTTTACTATATTTTATATTAAGACATAGAAGAACCTTTAAATCTTTGTTAGGGGTAAAGATTTAAAGAAAAGTTTAGCTTAATGTCATTTTACATCATTGCGTTTCTAATAAAATTGATAATTAATATTCTCATTATTAAGATTATTTAGGTGTATAATACAAAAGCACGTTCTATTGTAGAACGCGCTTTTCCTGAATGAGTCTATACTAATATTTCAAACCATTTTACATGTACATTATCATTATAACACATAACTGACAAAAAATAACGAAAAATCAAATTATTTAAAGGGGATTTATTTGACTTTTAATAATTTCTCTTGAAATAGGGTAGTATGTAAAAAGAAGCTTTTCTATTTAAGAGAGCTTCTTTTCTTCCAAATTATGTTCATATTCTTTAACTCTTCTATAAAATGTATTACTCTTCATGCCTACTCTTTGCATTGCTTCTACTGCAGTAATTTTATGATTTTTCCATTCTTGATAAGCTTCTTTAAAATTATCATCAATTTCAACTTTTTTGCGGCCAAATTTAACTCCTTTTTGAAGTGCAATTGTAATTCCTTCTTTTTGTCGTTCGCGGATTCTTTTTCTTTCATCTTCAGCCATATAGCTTAATAACTGTAAAATTAAATCTGAAATAAGAGTTTCAATTCCATTTAAATCTTTATATTTCATAGTGTTAAGAAGTGGCATATCTAACACAACGATATCAATCTTTTTTTCTTTAATTAATTCTTGCCATTCATCTAAAATCATTTGTTTATTTCTTCCCAAGCGATCTAAGGATTGAATATATAAAACATCGCCGTTTCTCAACATACGTTTCATAAGTTGATATTCAGGACGTTTAAAATCTTTTCCACTTGCTCTTTCTATAAAGATGTATTCTTCAGGAATACTTATCTCTGCTGCGGTTGCGAGTTGTCTCTCGATAGATTGATCTTTACTACTTACTCTAATATAAAAGAATTTCCTCATTATGTATTCCTTCCCCCATTTCAAATCACACACAATCTATATTTATAAAAATTTGTTGGTTATAAGATATAATTATTATATTTTAATGTCAAATTCTATACAACTCTCATGACATATTTCAAAAATAATTATGTTATAATTGTGAAACATTAAAAACTACTCAAACTCACCGTGTCAAAAAGTATACTTTTTGACACGGTGTAATCTATTATAATTATAATTCATAAGGAGATGTAGAAAACGATTAAATATGAATATTCAAAAAAGATTAACTATTTTAACTACAGATGAAATAAATCAACTTTATAGTAGACCTCTTTTTACAACTAAAGAGCGCGTACAATATTTTTCTCTTTCTCAAATGGAAACTGAATTGTTATATACTTTACGTTCAATAAAATCTAAGATTTATTTTATTCTTCAACTTGGATACTTTAAGTCAAAGCACTTATTTTTTCAATTTAACCTATGTGAAGTGGAAGAAGATATTCAATATATTCTTAAAGTTCATTTCAATAATGCTGACTTCTCAGATTTTGGATCTATTGATAAAAAAACTAGGCTAAATCAACAACAACTTATTCTTAAGCGCTTTAATTATTATCTTTGTGATTCACAATCTCGACTAGATTTAAAAGAACAAGCTCGTAGAGCTGCAGCTATAAGTGGGAAACCGATTTTTATTTTTCGCGAACTTATAAATTATTTAACTACTAAACGAATTATTATTCCTGGTTATAGCTTTATACAAGAGGTTATAGGAAATGCTATTACATATGAACAAAACCGCCTTATAAGGGTTATACAAAAACAGCTATCCGAGGCGGATAAACAGCATTTAAAAGAATTATTATATAATCCTTCTGGTTTATATAAGATTACTCGAATCAAACATGAACCTAAAGACTTTAGTATGAATGAAATTAAACGGGAAATTGAATATGGGAAAGAAATGTATCCTCTTTTTCAACTGGCCAATTCAATTTTGCCACAACTAAAAATTTCTAATGAAAGTATTAAATATTACGCTTCTTTAGTAGAATATTATTCCGTATATAAATTAAAAAGGTTTAATGAATCCCTTGTAAATCTTTATTTATTGTGCTTTATTTTTCATCGATACCAAAGAATGAATGATAATTTGATCAATAGTTTTATTTATAAAATGAGAAAATACAACGATGATATTTTATCCTTTGCAAAAGATCAAGTATATAACTATTACACAGAAAACCAGGAAGATTTCAAGAAAGTCGGAAATATTTTACAAGTTATAATAGATGAAAACATTTCCGAACATACAGTATTTAAAGACATACAAAGACGTGTATTTTCTATCCTAGACCGTCCTAAATTAACTGAGCTAGCAAATCAAATCCTGAATACTTCGAAGATAGATGAAAAAGCGTTCCGTTGGGAACGTATTGATACATTAGCTTTACAATTCAAGAGACAAATTCGTCCTATTTTTATGACGATTGATTTTGTTACAACAGATATTGAAGATCCTCTTATGGATGCAATACATTTTTTAAAAGAAGTTTTTATGAAACGAAAAGCTTTACTTAAATATGATATCGAAAATATTCCACAAACCTTTATACAAAATGGGGCCAAACGTTACCTTTACACGAAAGATGATGCGCATTCAAAACGTTTACTAATAGATCGATATGAATTTTTAATTTATCATTCTTTATGGTACCGCTTACAATCAGGAGATGTTTTTTGTAGAGATAGCATACAGTATAGAAGTTTTGAAGATGATTTAGTCGATGAAGATACGTGGGTACATAAAGAGAGTATGATTCAAGATTTCAATTTAACTAAGCTACAACAGCCCATCGAACAACATTTAAAAGAACTTGAAAACAAATTGGAAGCTCGTATCATCTCTATTAATAAAAGGATTACTTCTGGAAAAAACAAATATGTTCAAGTGAAAAAACATAAAAATCATCATTCTTGGACACTTCCATATACTCGATCTTCATCTCTTATTAATCATTCTTTTTTCGATGTATTACCACAAGTTGATATGAGGAGTATCCTGTATTTTGTAAATCAGCAATGCAATTTTCTAGATAACTTTGAACATATTCTGGGACGCTATGCCAATCAAAAAGCAAAGGATTATACTCTCATTCCATGTTTAATAGCTTGGGGAACAAATATGGGGTTATATAGAATGGGAGAAGTCTCTGATATAGATTTTTCAAAATTAGCTACTACATCAGCTAATTTTATTCGATTAGAAACATTAAAAGATGTAAATGATTGTATCAGTAATGCCACAAGTAAGCTTCCTATTTTCCCGTATTTTAACATTGATGATTTCATCCATTCAAGTAGTGATGGCCAAAAATACGAAACACAGATTCATACACTACAGTCTCGTCATTCTTCTAAATATTTTGGAATGAATAAAGGAATCACTTCGTATACAATGGTGGCTAACCACATTCCAATTCAAGCAAGAATTATTGGTGCAAATGAGCATGAAAGCCATTATGTATTTGATATTTTATACAATAATACAACCAATATAAAACCTACTATCCATTCTACAGATACACATGGAACGAATGAAGTTAATTTTGCTATTTTAGATTTGTTTGGTTACCAATTTGCACCTAGATATAAAGATATTCAAGCAACGATATCTCGAAATTTATATGGTTTTCAACATCCAAGCCATTATGAAGAATTGCTGATTAAACCTGTGCGTAAAATTAATACAGATCTCATTGTAAAAGAATGGGACAATATAAAACGAATTATGGTATCTCTTGCTTTAAAGACGACGACTCAAAATGTTATTGTTCGAAAATTAAGTTCTTATGCACGGAAAAATCAAACCAAGCGGGCACTATGGGAGTATGATAACATCATTAAAAGCCTATATTTTTTAGAATATATTGATTCATTATCGTTACGTCAAAATGTTCAAAAATCACTAAATCGTGGAGAAAGCTATCATAAATTACGTCGATCAGTATCCTATGCAAACTTTGGGAAACTTCGTTTCAAGACTGAACAAGATCAGCACATCTGGAATGAATGTAGTAGGCTGCTCAGCAACTGTGTTGTTTATTACAATGCGAGTATATTATCGAATTTATTAATAAAATCCAAAGATACAGGGTTTGAGATGAAAATGTTACAGTATATTTCACCAATTGCATGGCAACATATTAATTTTTATGGTCGTTATGAATTTAGTAAATCCCCAACAGTAGTAAATATAGAGGAAATTCTTGAGAGTATCAATAAAGATGATATTCTCACCAGCTTAACACGAGAAGACTCCTTGGAAGAATAAAGTATTGTTGTCCTTATTCCCCCTTTTCGGGGGGATGGGCAAAAACACCCAAAATCAAGGTGAAAAGTGAGGTAAAATGATATGATAAAGCATATAAATTCCGTTTGTATCCAACAGAAGAACAAGCATATCTTATGCGTAAAACCTTCGGTTGTGTACGTTTTGTGTATAATAGAATGTTAGCTGAACGAAAAGAAGCGTACGAAAAATACAAAGATGATAAGGAACAACTAAAGAAACAAAAGCCTCCAACTCCCGCGAAATATAAAGCAGAATTTGAGTGGTTAAAAGAAGTGGATTCATTAGCTTTGGCAAATACTCAACTTGCAAACTGCCTATAAAATTTCTTTAGTAGTCATAATGATTTTCCAACATTCAAAAGTAAAAAAGACAGAAAGTCTTATACAACGAATGTAGTAAACGGAAATATTATGTTGCTTCATAGTCATATCAAATTGCCAAAACTGAAAATGGTACATATCAAACAACATAGAGAGATACCACAAGACTATAGGGTCAAGTCATGTACGATTTCTATGACACCCACTGGGAAATATTATGTATCCATCTTGACTGAATATGAAAAAGAAATTGTACAAAAAGAAGTAGAAACAGTTGTTGGATTAGACTTTGCGATGGATGGATTATACGTTAGTTCTGAGGATGAGAAAGCCAATTACCCTAAGTTCTATCGTAACATGTTAGACCAATTAACAACGGCACAACGAGTATTATCAAGGCGCAATGATAATGAACTTGTATTAGATACGATTGAAATGTTGGCACAAAAAAAGATATGTGTGGAACCATTCTCCATTCAGATCAGGGATTCCAGTACACATCTCATGCCTACAACAAACGACTTTCCGATTTAGGTATCATTGGTAGCCACACTCGCAAAGGAAACTGCTATAATAACGCTTGCATCGAGTCATTTTTCTCCCATTTTAAATCGGAGATGTTGTATTTGAATCATTTTAAAACAGAAGAAGATTTAATACAAGCAATTAAAGAGTATATTTACTTTTATAACTATAAACGGTTCCAAAAACGACTCAACCATCGAGCTCTGATAGAATATCGAATCTCGATGGCTGTTTATTCTTTTTCATACCGTTTACTTGACAGGGGTAAGATCAACACTAGTCTTTTTTATTAATAAATATCATCATATTTGATATTTATTAATTCTCTTTTCCTTTTTTCTTAATAATAAATTTTGAAATTAATTTCGATAAAGCTTCTATTTTTTATTATATTTTGTTAGATTGATTCAATATTTCCACATTTAATGCTGTTTGTGATTGAATTGACTTTACAGTTTGAGTTGTTTTTTTATCCATAAATTATTCTATATTACAGTTAAATTTGGCTTTTCTTTACGAAAAAGACTCATTAATCCACTAATTAATAATAAAGTACCTGGTAATAAATTAAAAAATGAGATACAAATAAAACCACCAATAGCGGATATAATCATTAAAATCCCACCAATTTTAGCTTTAAATGTAACAATTAAACAACCAATAATTCCAATAACAGATAATGTAATAGGGAGCCAATTTAAGCCTATTATTACATTTATACCTTCTACTTTAAGAGTCTTACTTAGATTATCAATAAACATAGCATAAATGGAAAATAAGATACCCATAATTCCACCGGTAAGCCCTAATATGTATTCTGTTGTTCTTCTCAAGATTAACACTCCTTAAAATACATAATTATTTGAAATTATTCTATTAAAAATAAAATACAAATCATTTACTTTTATAGCTATATTAATTTATATTTTATGAACAAAAAGCACTCTTTCGAGTGCTTTTTCTAATATTGCATAAAAAATCATGCTTTTTCACTCTTAAAATATATTGTAGATAAAGTATACTAACTATCTCAATTGAAATTATATAAAGGTATAAAAATGTAATTTTATTTAAACAAATCTATTTTAAACGACAAAGAAATTTTATAAGAGTTAGTGTTAGCTAGCCTCTTTCTAAAATTTTATCAGGGTATTTATTTAGAGAAATATTGAATACTTCTTTAAGGATCTGTTGATATTCTTTTTCATTTATAGTTCGTTTACTTTTTTGACATTTTCGTGTTTCTGTAAAACTTTTTTTAGTAAGTGAAATATGTCCATCTTCAATTAATTTACAGATAATGTATCCTTTATTAAAAGGTGATTCGGGGTGCTCTACAATAATATTTTGTATAGCATTTACTTTGTTTGTATCTATTTCATCTAATGAAAACGCAAACCCAGTGCACCATGCATTAGTAGGTTCAGAATTAAGGAATTGGGCACTCTCCCCATTATCTCCTTTTTTCATTTCTAATAGGTGAGTTCCTTTCTCCGTATTTTGTTTACGAATACGATATTTTCCTGTTTGAGATGAAATTACTTCACCGCTAAATGGAACTGGGCGTAATGGAAGATGTGAGGCAAGTCCCCCATCTATAATATATTTCTGATTATTATAATTTAAAATAATAATCACATGTCCATCGTCAGGTTTCCACTTATCACCACCTAAATCGTAAACTGTACCAGATATGCGATAAACATCAAATCCACAATCATGTAAAAAATAATATAATAGTGTATTAAGCTCGTAACATAGCCCTCCGCGCTGATTTAATAGTAATTTTTCTTGAACGTTCATTCTAGTAATTCTTCGGATATTTTTGTCCATCACGTCTAAATTTTCATAAGGTATTACATATGCCATTTGCTGAAGAATTTCATGTAAATTTTCAAATCTTACCTCTTCTTTCGGAGGTATCTGTAACCGTGAGAAAAAATTTTTTTGTAATTCAGTCAACATTATATACCACCTTCCATTTATAGAAAATTTAACCATATAATTTAATGATACACTAAATAAAAATATAATCAAGTGTAATAAAATCAAATCAAGTTATTTTATGGCTTGTTTTTATATAAGAAGTCTCACAATATTAAAAAAGTAAATTGTAAGCTTAGACATAATTCGGGCAAACTTTCATCTTCTATTGATGTTCTTCTTATTCACAGGGCAATTAACTTTTGTTGGCTACTTTTTTATTTTCTGGATAAATATACTTATTTATCCCTTTTCTTATATAGTATTTCTAATAATCATTTATGAAAAAGGCGAAAACAATACTATTGGTTTTATCTACCCTTGTTGTTCAATACAGCAATGGTATCCTTAATAGTGTCTTATACTACTTAAATATGAAGTTGAAAAATTCAATTTTATAAGAAAAGAGAACCATATAGGCTCTCTTTCCTTGGCATAATTACAACATAGGGAATGTTGAGACAACTTTTTCAAAACTTTATTAGGGGAAAGTTTTAAAAAATGTACTCACAATTATTTTTACATAAATGGAATATAAAGTAAATTGATATAAAATTTTCTAATGATTGGTAATTTTCTGTTAGTTATTACAACCCTTGTGCTACAAGAAGGTACTAACGTATTGCTATTAAGTTTAAAAAATACCCCAAAACAAAAAAAACGGTCTTCCTTCTATCTAAATGGAGATGAAATACAGACCATGTCCTATTTTTTAGGGGTAAAATGAGGAATAAATTTGTACATAACAAGTACGTTAATGATAGTAAGAGCTTTCTCATTTACAGTACCTGTAGCATGTGGAGATAATGGTGACCCAAAAGAATATACTGAAGGGGTAGCACCACACATCCATCAACTTAAGAAAAGTAATCACCTCCAAAACGAAAAAAAGAGCTGACTTCTCAAAGTTACTAACTGTAGAGAAAGAAAATTTTCATTTTGGGGTGCAGTTCAATGTATGGTGACCCCTATAAGGTATAAGTATTTTTTTATTTAATATTTAGTGCTGTATCCATTTTATTTCAAGGATAGTTCATGGAAATATTCCCTTGTTAAGATTCCTCTATAAAAATAGTGAAAAATATAAAATTAGACTAATGTTGAACATCTTTTTTTGTGTTCTATTATTTTTTCATCTTAGGTTCTCTGTACCTAAGAATCATATATAGAAATTATTATCTACTAATAGTTTTTCATATACATAAAATTATTCCTTTAATTAGTTTCGAGAAATTATGTATATCTACCATCACTCCCAATCAATATGTAATTATTTTGTATAAATATCAAAAAAATTAACGAATAATGACTTTAATTCTCGTGAATATTCCTTATTATTTAAGTTAAATTTTGGAGCTATCGATTACTTCAGTCTTCAATCATTATATATAAATTATCCCTATGTTATAAAAACATATAAGGTCAGACGTCTATTGAAAAACATTTAATAACATTCCGAAATTTACAAAAAAGGAGTACGTTTGTAATGTAAATAAATTTTAAGGAGTGTTAAAATGAAAAAACAAAGCTTAGCTACAGCTATCACCCTATCTTTAGGTTTATCTGTATTCGGTGGTGTTACGTCTACATTTGCTATGACGGAAAAGAGTAATAGCATTACAAATCAACCTATTCAAATGGAAAAAGGGAAAATACACCAATTTAATATGATCAATGCTACACAACCTATAGATTTCGGGTATGATACGAAGAAAAATAAAGATGCAGCCAAAGAATGGGGAGCGAAACATTATAAGAAGTGGATAGATGATTTGCTAAAAGATGATACAGATGACAAAGAAAGTAAAGAAAGTAAACTAGAAAGAAAAAATGAAAGAGAAGCAATAAAAAGATATACAGGTAATGATTATACGAAGATTAATACACACCTTAGAAATGATCGAAAACCTGCAAATAAAGAGTTTGATAAAGAAATTCAGTACATAGATCGAGCGCTTGCAAAAGTAACAACTCCCGAAGCAGTAAATGTTTATAGACGAGTCTCAGAAGATGCATTTCTTGAAAAAGGTAAAAAAGGTGAAAAAATTTAAAGAAGCGTTTAATCATACAGAACAATCGGAAAAAGCATATATGAGCACCTCATTAGTTAACCAGACAACAGGAAATTTTCCTAAACTGCCGATTCTTATTCACTTAACAATTCCAAAGGGAAAACATGCAGCATACTTAGGAAATCTAGCGAAATTACCTGAAAGTGAATTGTTAATAGCTCATGGATCTTCTTATAAGATCAATTCAATTGAACAGCAAGTAGATAGTAAAGAAAGAGAATATTTACTAATAGAAGCAACATTAAACTAACTAAATTTTTGAAAACCCTTAAATTAGCGGGTGTCTCTTTTAACTTAAAGTTTATCAATATTATTATATCTACTTAAGTTGAATGGATTTAATACTTTGTGCAGACTCAAAATAAGGTTAAAAGAGATTTAGTAGGGAGAACGTCACATCGCCATCAAGTTAAGTAATTTATTAACCCACAAAATAGAAAAATGAGCTTAAACCTCAAATATATCTGCAAAGATATAAAATTTTCGTTTTGGGGTTGATTTGTTTTCTTAAGTTGATGGCGATGAGGTAGCATCACGTTACTATTAAGCCGACAATATAAAATTTCTCTAAAATGAAAAAATACGCTATTCTTTCTGTAGAATCATAGGAAAGGATGGCGTTTTTATGTCTGTTTCTGTGTCTGACGAATTACAACTATTTGCCCAAGAGATTCAAAGTTTTTTATCTCCAAATACCTTACGAGATCTTGCTAGAGATGTTGGTTTTGTACAACGAACCAGTAAGTATCAAGCAAAAGATTTAGTAGCTTTATGTGTATGGGTGAACCAAAATGTAGCTATGACTTCTTTAACTCAGTTATCTAGCTGTTTAGAAGCATCAACAGAAGTACTTATCAGTCCTGAGGGACTGAATCAACGATTTAATAAGGCTGCTGTCCAACTTTTACAACACCTACTAGCCGAACTACTAAGCAAAAAATTGGCCGCATCTATGCCGATTTCTTCTCCATACACTTCTGTTTTCAAGCGTATTCGTATTTTAGATTCAACTGCATTTCAACTCCCGGATGTATTTTCATCTGTTTATCCAGGTGCAGGAGGGTGCAGCCATACTGCTGGGATAAAAATTCAACTTGAGTATGATTTGTTAAGTGGACAGTTCCTACATATTCATACAGGTCCAGGTAAACAACATGATCGCACTTACGGCTCTCTGTGTGCCCCAACTGTGACAGCAAATGATTTATGTATCCGAGATTTAGGTTATTTTCATTTAAAAGACCTTCAATATATACAAGATAAAGAGGCCTACTATATCTCTCGTATCAAGTTGAATACACGTATTTATCAAAAAAATCCTAACCCTGATTATTTCCAAGACGGAAGAATTAAGAAAGGTACAGAGTATATACAGATAGATATGGAGACGTTAATGAACTCCCTTCAACCAGGACAAACATGTGAAATAGCTGATGCTTATGTAGGAATGATTGATAAAGTGCCAGCTCGTGTAATTGTTCATCGATTAACAAAACAACAGCAACAAAAACGATTACAAGATCAAGCTGTAAGAGAAAAAAAGAAAGGAATGAAGTATTCTCCTCGTAGTAAACGACTCAGTGGTATCAATGTATATATGACAAACACCCCTACAGATATTGTCCCGATGGGACAGGTACATGACTGGTATTCTTTGCGTTGGCAAATCGAAATCTTATTTAAAACGTGGAAGTCATTCTTTCAAATTCATCATTGTAAAAAGATAAAATCAGAACGATTGGAGTGCCATTTATATGGTCAATTGATTGCCATTCTACTCTGTTCTTCTATCATGTTTCAAATGTGCCAATTGCTCCTCATAAAGAAAAAACGAGAGCTTAGTGAGTATAAAGCCATATATATGATTAAAGATTACTTTCTTCTTCTATTCCAAACTATACAAAAAAACACCCAAGAGCTATCAAAGGTGTTACTTCGCCTGTTCAATCTCCTACAGCAAAACGGGCGGAAATCTCATCGATATGAGAAAAAAACGGTCTTTGATATATTAGGTATCGTTTACAATTGTACCATGTCTGATAATCAAGCCGCTTAATTCAAAAAAGTGAAACCCGTTAGGGTTTATTTCGTATGCAAATCTTTCAATCACCTACACTTGCCCTTTAGAAAAAAGAAACAATCTCGTCTAAAATTGACTTTGCATAAGCTTAGCTTGATAGCGATGGGGTCTCACCAACAAAACGCGAATTTCGTACGCTAAGCAATTTCGACAAAGAAAAAGCCGATTTCCTGTACGTTAAGGGACCGGCTGTATTGTTGGTTTGGAATAAGGTTCGATCAAAATTATGCTGTGAACATTGATTTTATAATAGAAAAAACCCACGCGTTTTGAACAAAAATTAATCAAAATACATGGGTTTGATTTTGCTATGGAGTCGGCGATTCATATTCCCTCCTGATGGTGTGCCAAGTTCTAAACTATTTCTGGTTATTCTAGAACTTACGCTTTTACTCTTCCGTATTAAATTTTGCCTGCGCTCTATTGAATAATGAAGCATTCACCTTATTTCGCGATAATTCACGAAATAAATACTTACACCTACTAATAACAGCCCTACGACAAGGCGGTAAGTTACCGGTTCATCTAAAAACACCGTACCAATGAATACTGCAATGATCGGTACAAGAAACGTGAATGTACCGACTTTGCTTGCCTCTCCCGCATTAATAAGTTTATAGTAAATGATATATGCCAGTGGAATGCCAAAAGTGGAGCCATATCCGAGTCCAAAAAGGTATTTACCATTCCATTCAATAGCTGACCAGTTTTCAAAAATTGTTCCAGTACCTATTAGAATAGCTCCACCAATAATACACTGCAAAGACACCATCCAGAAAGCATCTACTTCGTTGCTCACTTTCTTCACATAAACCACACCAAGTGCCCAGCTAAATGCCATAAGCAACCCTAAAACAACACCAATGATCGATACATGAACGGTTAATCCGTCCACACTGACAACTACAATTCCAAGAAATCCGATAATCAAACCCATAATTTTAAACGGCGACATGTACTCTCCAAGCCAAATCCAAGCAAACAATCCAAGTAGCACTGGCTGAAAATAGACAAGCACTGAAAACAGTCCTCCTGGCAAATAAATGAGCCCTACTGTCTGTAACCCAAAAAAGAGAATCGTATTAAAGAATGCTGAAATACAATATTTCGACCAATTTTCACGCCATTTGATCCTGTTCCGCATTTTATATATGAAAGCTGCTAGTATAAGGCCCCCAATCACTGCACGCATACCTGCAAATAATAACGGGGGCGTATAAGGCACAGCCATTTTATAGATTGGCCAACTTCCACCCCAAAGAAAGATTAACAATAGTAATGCACACGTCGATTTTGTAAAGACTTTCCCCAATTGTATATCCTCCCTTCAATAGTTGAATAGTAAACTAAGTCTATATTTCGAATTAGGCTTGAACGCTCCTCCACCAATAGATTCTAGCCTATGTTAAGGGAAGATATCTGCACCCTTTTATTTATCCTTATCCATATCGAAAAAATTATCTTACCTCAGAACCCCTATTTGTCCATTCTCCAACAAATTCAGCCTCATTATAAGAATAGAAGTTTTTCAGAATCTCCTCACGATTATCAGAGAACAGCTGGTCTGCCACAGCTGAAACTAGTCTAGGTATCCCATATCTCATTCCCGGAAGCGAAGAGGCTGAGATACCACAGCTAACTACAGCTGAATAGTTAAAAGCAAAAAGTCCATGAAGAAGCTTTGTATCCTTTTTGTCCCGGCATGTGAAAGTAAAGCCAGGGCCAAGGTAAGGATATGCATCAAGCTTACGGTTGGCGATATCAGCAGGTGCATTATAATAGTCGTCCCAACGTGCAATATGGCGTTCGAAAAGCTTTAGCTCTGGACGTAAAGAATGATCAGTCACAAGACCAGTGGAAATGATTAGAAAATCAAAAGTAAAATTACCTTGTGGAGTAGTGACAACAGCCTTCTCAGCTTCATGCTGTACCTCAAGCCATGGTGCACCTCAAGCCATGGTGCACCTAAGTGTAATTTAAAGCCGGGATGTGAAACTGCACGTTCAAATGTGTCATTTGTAGGGGGTTGATGCTTAAAGTAATGGGCCATAACGGAATATTTATCAGCATCAGATAGAACATTAAAACGTTCAATTAGACCTGACACCCCCATTTGTCGCATTGGGTTAATGCGTGGCATCTCCGTGCGGCGAACAAACACATGAGCTGAACCCACACCTTCAGATAATGCAAAATTGGCATTATCAAAAGCTGAGGCCCCACCGCCTAAAATTGCCACCTTCTTGTCTTTAAGGGCCTCAAAGTCAATGTCTTCTGAGGTGTGTGCATAGAGGTGACGAGGTAATGTTTCGGAAATCATAGATGGTACGTGCCATTCCCCTCCACCTTGAATACCAGTGGCTAAGATAACCTTGCGGGCCAGTAATGTATTAGAAGATGCTCCTGCTCCTTCAATATGCAGTCGATAAACATCTTCCCCTGCAGGCTCAATAAGCTTCATCTTTACCTCATTAAAAACAGGTAAATTAAGAACCTTTCGATACCAACGTAGATAGTTCATCCAATCGTTCCGTGGAATCTTATCGATGTCCTCCCAACTTTTTGGTCCAAATTGCGCTTCCCACCAGGAGCGAAAAGTCAGAGAAGGCACTCCAAGATCAATGGATATCAAATGTTTAGGCGTACGCAATGTCATCATACGAGCGTAAGTTACCCATGGCCCTTCATATCCTTCAACGTTTTCGTCGATGATAAGGATATTAGATATTCTTTCACGCAAAAGTCCAAAGGCCACACCTAAGCCACACTGGCCGCCTCCTATAATAACTGTATCGTAGACATGCCCCTCAGGATGGTGGGTTGGGCATACCCAATCCTCTCCCCCAAATGCAAGATAAGAAAGATCCCTTTTTACTTGTTCATTTAAAGCTTCCAAACTCATAATTTTTCATTCCTTTCAATATATGACTTATTAACTTCTGAACTAATCGTTAAGTTATTCTTTACTTTATCTGAATGGCGGCTTTTTCTTATACCGTCTTATGAGCAGCATTGATCGATTTCAACAATTTTATTAAGATTTTCTGAAATCATCGAAATTTCCTCACCTCCATAATTTCACAATACTATACCCCTCTATGGTATGTAAAGGACTTTTAATAAAAAGTTTAAAAATAGGTGTTTGACGAAGAATTTTTTTACTTAGAATTTCCCCTTTACTGAAGTGCATCCTTCTATTGTGGGGGTACCACCACATGTCCATCAAGCTAAGAAAAAATTAATACCCCTAAAACAAAAAAAGACTGAATTCAGTCTTTTAAATCTGGCATACCGCCTACATTTTAACGAAAATATACGCTAAGCAAATTTGAATAAGAAAAGAGCCGGACTTTCCCCGTTAAGGGTAAATTGGCTCTTTAATCTTTAAAGGACGTAAGGAATGTGCACTCCCTCAAACTTATATTCTCCTAAGAAATCTAAATTTTAGAGAATATTCACAGCTGTAATTTTGCAAGTTGAAATAGCAAACCTAACGATTGTATTTGGACTTATAGGTAAAGTACCTAGCACTATACCAAGACCTGTTTGTTCCACATTAAAATCTGCTGCAGTAGAACCAGTATTTGCTAAAAGATTCACTGTAGAACCAATAAGCGTATCTAGTAATTCCCTAATTGGTCGTTCACGACAATCACATTCGCATCCTAAATCTACAGGTGGAAGTAATGTTATAGATGGTCCTGGCGGTAAAAAACCTACCCCTGTTACATCAGAAATATTGACCACAAAGGATGTGGTACCATCTGTAACTGTAACTAAAAAATCACTTACGGAAGTAATAGTAAATAAAAAGAAAAGAGGGGGGACGTTTGGCGCGTCTGCAATAGTGCCAAGAAGCACAGTTTCTCCAATAAGTTGTTGTAAAACATTCTGCATTGGTAAAACACAGCAATCACACAGACAACCTTCAGTCTCTCCTGTTGCTCCGGTAACTCCAGTAGGTCCAGTATCCCCGGTAGGTCCAGTATCCCCGGTAGGTCCAGTAACTCCGGTAGGTCCAGTATCCCCGGTAGGTCCAGTATCCCCCGTAGGTCCAGTTGCTCCGGTAGGTCCAGTATCTCCGGTAGGTCCAGTATCTCCGGTAGGTCCAGTATCTCCGGTAGGTCCAGTATCTCCGGTAGGTCCAGTAACTCCGGTAGGTCCAGTTGCTCCGGTAGGTCCAGTATCTCCGGTAGGTCCAGGATCTCCGGTAGGTCCAGTTGCTCCGGTAGGTCCAGTTGCTCCGGTATCTCCGGTAGGTCCAGTAACTCCCGTAGGACCAGTAACTCCCGTAGGACCAGTATCCCCGGTAGGTCCAGTTACTCCCGTAGGACCTGTTGGTAATGTAAATGGTGGAATCGGTGATAAGGTAGGTCCTACAAGGCTAGGATCAAATGCTCCAGCAGATAAAAAATCATATGAATCTAACCATTTTGAATACTTTTCACTTTTATTTGACATGTATCCTCCCCCTCCTTAAAAATCTATTCATCATATAGCTAGTACATGCTATCGATAATAAGCTTAGATATATCTATTAAGTTTTGCTGAGAGTATACATATGTTACTAATACAATTGTATTTAGAATAACAGATAAAAGATGTCACCATATATGTCCATCAATCTAACATTATGAATTGAACCCAAAGCGATAATTTTATCTTTTCATAGGTGCTCATGGGAATTTAGTCCATTTTTTCGTTTTTGGAGGGTGATTGATTTCTTAAGTTGATGGGCATGGGGTACCACCCCACATCCATCAACTTAAGGATTTAGACTATTTATGAGGTAAAAACACGTTACTATTTTCTTGTTTTAACGAGAAAGGGTACCGTGGTTGTTATGAATATGTTGTAAAGTTTTTACGATGCGTTACATTCTATAACATACGCTTTAAAATCTTTAATACGTTAAACAAGGACTATAATTATAGAAATTTTACTATAACGTTTTTATGTTTTTTATAAAATAAAAAATAGGTGAATAGTAATCCCTGTTTGGGTGTACATCCACCTATTTTTTCAATTTAATTAGCATGACCTAGTATTTGTATGATTTTATCAGCTTTGGAGTTTTGAATATGATAGTAAATCTCTAACCCTTTTCTTTCAGCTTTCAGTGCTTTCCCTTTCATTTTGGATAAATGTTGCGATACTGTTGATTGTGGAATATCCAAAATATTAGTTAATTGTGTTACATTTAATTTCTTGCTCTTAGCCAATTCACTAACAATTTGTAGACGTATTGGATGAGCCATAACTTTTAATAGTTCAACGTTTTCTTCAGAAACTAAACCTGGTATATTATCATTATTAAATTTGTTCATAATACAACCTCGCATTCAATTTATATTTTATTATAATCAATAAATGTATATTCTTAATATTATTATATTAAAATTATTAGTTTGTTTTACTATAAATTAATTATATAATTTTAACTTGTGCGATGAGTGGAGCTAAAATGTGTTTGTCGTGAAGTTTTTTAAATGTTTTTAGTAATTAAAAAAACACAAAGAAATTTTATCACTTTGAATTAATGCAGTATAAAAATACTAATGTCATCAATATACCCATTTATACTATAGATAAACTAGCTTAGGATATCAAAGGTAATTATTCCCTGAATAAAATTCATTACATTTAAGGGGTAGCACCAATTTTACAAAGTATCCACTTTGGTGTCTCCGTTTAAAAAAGTACCCATTCTCTTGTCTCGATATGCGGACAGAAAAATGGGTACTAAATGAACTTTTTCTATAGATAATTCAGGATTTTACACTATAAAATTAGTTCCTACTTTCATGTCTTTGTACATAAAAGGACATGAATGACCATACCCTGTAGATTTAACATAGTTATACTGAATCGTCATAGTCTTAGAATCTCCAATAATTTGAGATTTTGTCGTTTAGTCCCCATATCTCCTTGCTCCTAACCTGTATAATTGTATTATTATCTTTTAAATTAAGCATTAATTCTATTGGTGTTAGTGTTACTGATTCATTAGCTCCAATAATATGTAGTATTGTTTTTTGTGTAGTTGTTTTTCCAACAACTACGGGTTTGAACCCTTCTTCGGTTTTCAAATACCTACTGTCGCCTTCTTCCTAATTTGGCTTCGAAGATTCACATCGAATACTTCTAGCCTCTTCAAAGTTGCGTTTGATTTTATAAACGCCTGTGGTTCACCATTTGCGTCTAGATGGCCCGCTAAAATGACATCTATGGTGTCTTTCTATGAACTGCTGTAACAATTCCTTTCAAGCCTTCTTCTGTTTCTACAAGTAACCCAGGGAAACTTGTTTCCATAGTTAATGCATCTGCGTCATTAATAGAATATTTAATGTGGGGGAAAAGATTTTTTGATACTTGCTCAACGAATGCTTTCTTTGCATTCGCAAGCATTTCTCCCTTTGTATCTCCTGTTACAACAAAAGTAGTTGGTGTTAATGATAAAGTTACTGACTTCAAAATAATTACCCTTGTTTTATAGTAGTTTTTAATGGTATTTCTATTGTCAACTGCTCGTTAAATTTCTATTTAACGAATAGTTTTAAGCTCGCGAGTTAAACTACACTTGCTATTTTAGAAAATAGTAAAAATCCTGAAAGTGGGCGGTCTAAAAATTTGCTAAATCATATAAAACATTTAAATTATGTAAGTATTATTTTTTTATGCTATACTTTTATTGAGTCTTTAATTAACTGAATTTTCTGTATTTATTTGAGAAATGGTATATGATGGATTTAGTCTTATCTAATTTCTGTTATGATATTTATTAAGATATAACATATAGATGGGATGAGGAGGATACTATGAACGTTTCAGTTAAGGGGAACGAGAAGATTACACAACTTTTAAATGAATGGTATATAGAAATCCGTGCAAGAAGGATTGGTCAAGCGCATAGGTTAAAGGAAGAGATTGATAAGAAGATTAATAACATAACAGAAGATCAAAACCTACTATTATATTATTCCCTTCTAGACTTCCGCTTCCAATACATTGTAGATAATTTAGGTGTCTCTGCAAGTAGCTTTGATAAGGTTGAAGCGTTTGAGATTCCAACAAACAACTTTTTAACTTATTACTACCATTTCTTTAAAGCTATTCATGCTTCTGGTATTGGTAACTACACAATTGCAAAAGAGCATTTTGACAAGGCTGAATCTCTTCTCGAATTAGTCCCAGATGAGATTGAAAAAGCTGAGTTTTACTACAAATTAGGTGCTTTCCATTATGACATATACGAAGCACTTAACTCGGTTAAATATACTGCAAAGGCAAAAGAGATTTTTGAGAAACATGAAAGTTACGAACGAAACGTTGGATTCTGCGAGAACCTTCTTGGAACTGCGTGTACAAAGCTAAGAGAATGGGCTTTATCAGAAGAACATCTTATTAAAGCTATGGATATTTTCAAGAAGCTTGATGAAGAAAAGTATGCCCTAATGGTTAGACATAACTTAGGATATATGTATTCTAGTCAGAACTTATCTCCATTAGCAATCAGATATTTATCAGAAGTGACTACTTATAATCCTAGACACCATAAAGCTTTATTCCTGCAAGCTAGAGAGCATTACAAGTTAGATGAACTTGATATTGCAAAAGATTTAGCTGATAAAGGGTATAGTATTTGTGTTGAATTAGGAAATAGCGAATATAAACACCTATTTGCTATTTTAAAATGTCTTATCTCCAATGTCTCTGGAGAGGATTTGGAAAAGACTGCACTTGAAGGAATATCTTACTTTGAAGGCGAATCACTATATGAATACATAGAAGAAAGCCAAGAGTATCTGGCTATTAAATTCTATGAAGAAGGAAGCCACATTAAATCAAGTGAATACTTCTATCTAGCCTCGAAGACACGACAAAAAATCAAAGAAAGGGAGTCCTTAAAATGAAAAAACTAGTATTAGGATTAATGGGTGTTTTAACGGCCTTAACTTTGACAACAGGCATTTCCTCTGACAAGGGTAACAATGAATCTGTGACACCTGTTATTATGATGATGGAACATGGAGATCATGGTGGTTGAAAACTAATGTACACAAAATAAATACTAACTTAAAGGGAAGAAATCACTCTTCCCTTTTTATATTGTTTGAATTTTTATATGCTATCATTTCTTTTTAGTAAAAAATAATTAAATTAATATATTTTAATAATTCGTTATAATTATATATAATTTTTCAGTAAGGTCACTCATTTTTAATTCCTTCACAGATCCATCTATGTAAATACCTACTGGTATGTAATTTTTTTCCTTGATTCCAATTGCAATTCTAAACAATACTGTCTGATTTGATAATAGATCCATCATCATGTAATAATCACCTCCAATACTACTTGATATTGCACATTATATTAATTGTCATGTGATATTTTAATGGTAATTTTTTCCTTTTATTAAAAAATTAATTTCAGTTTATTAAAGAATGTCTTTTTTTTATAAAAAGTTTCATGTAATGTCTTGAGTTCAAAACAACCAAATACTGTTTCATCTATTAAAGAAATTACAATTTCCACCAACTCTTGGTATCCTTGATTTTTATAAATCGTTACCTTGCCATCATACATATTGCATAAATCTGGTGAATTTGCCACAAAATACGTCCTACATGTAAATGGTCTATCATCATATACAGTGCATTTTTTATTTTCTACATCCAGCATAGGGCATGGTTCAGCATATTTCGCTCTACTACTATTTTTATTAATTTGAGACATAGGAATTTTTCTTCTCTTTTTCGTTTCTTGATGATTCTTATTAATATTTTTCTCTATATCTTTTGTAAGCTTATTTCTTATCTTACTTTCCTCAATTGTTGCTAAATTAATTGGTTGAAAACAGCAGGCTATACATCCTTTTCTACAAGGAGCATTTTTTTGCAGTTGCTTAAATACTTCATCAAGTGATTTAAATAAATCACCTATTAATTCTAGACCTTTCTCTTCGCTAATTCTAATGTTCTCTTTTAAATACAATACTATATCTAGCATGGTATTTAATAACCCTTTCTTCAACTCTATATTTTCATATAGGGTTTTACCGTCATGAAACATACCATCAACTTTTCGCCACTTTATCTGCGAATTCATATGACACTTCTTATATTTTAACCCTGATCCGCAAGGACATTCATCATTACGCGTAGGGTTATATAAGTCTTCATATTCAAATATCAGGTCCCTTTTTATGGTTTGTATTAACCAATCCATATTTTTTCTATATTCCATCATATGTACCTCCAATTGTTTTTTTATATACATTTATTTATTAATCAATTATACTCTTTCTCTTTTTAAGGTTACATATTTTCCCTATTAAAATTTAATTTTATTAGCTACTCATTTCTTAAAAGATATCTATGGAAACATCATGCTATATTTAGCTTTACGAGGAAGGAGTTTTCGATTTGTCTAATATAATTAATAGTTATAAAAAAGAACTAAGTTCAATTTCAGACTCGCTAGTACCTAGTCAATTGCTAGATTCCAAATATGAAGTATATATTAATAATCTTATAACAGAAGCAGAAAAAGAAGGAAAAGATTCTAGTGTCCATTTTAATGATTTAGATATGATTTATCATTTTATTCATCTTAAAGAGACTAAAAATTTCTTATTCAAAAATCATTAAATCTTAATATTTTTATTTATAAATCAAAAAAATATTTTCCTGTTTTTTCTATTTTTAAAAAGTATCCACTTTGGTGTCTCTGTTTAAAAAAGTACCCATTCTCTTGTCTCAATATGCGGACAAGAAAATGGGTACTAAATGAACTCCCCCCGTTGATAATTCAGCATTTTAAACTATGAAATAAGTTACTACTTTCATGTCTTTTTACACCTATCTTAGAAAGTGTACAAGGACATATTAACTAGACTTATAATGTATATTTTGAGGAAAAGGACTCTTTAAATTAATTAAGAGTCCTTTTTGTTATTTAGGAGTGAAATTTGAGTTGAAATGTATTCATTCATTTTAGATTGGTGATATTTAATCCACTCTTCAGTTGTCATATTAGAATTTTTAGCAAACTTTTTTGCATATTTATATACAGTTCTATTTGTTTCTTTAAAGCCGTATAGGTTAATGCCACCGGTGGTTTCACCGATAAAATTAAACTCTTTGTGTTCACCAGGATAAAAATTAAAAGCGACTTGATGGATAGTAGTGTCAATTACGTAATCTTCAAAGAGAATATAAGAATGAAGTCCGAAGGCTCCGTTTTGATACATGTTTTTAAGGATATGTTGATCATGGAATTCATGATGATAATAGCCTTGCATAAAGGATAATCTATTCTTAGATATTTCATTGGATTCCAATAACAAATAGTAAAGTAAAACACTTGCGTAAATACATAAACCACCGTTTTGGTTGTATTTTAAAACTTCTTTCCAAGCTGTATCACCTTTTTTAAGAAAAGAGGATACTAGGTTGTGATCTTCATATAAAGCAGCGTGAGTTAATTTTGTTAGATAAAGAATTGGTTTTATAGTTTGTGAGGTAAAGAGATGCCCTGGTGCTTGTTGACTTTGATAGTGAATAGGTTTCTGTTTTTGGTAATCATAACTTGTAAGCCATTCTTTTTTAAATACGGAAGAAATGTTTTTAATAGCTACATTATGAGGGTTTTGAGTGTTGTTTATTTTCAAGGATATATCATTCATGAGAATCCTCCTTTTTCACATGATTTCACATGTAATATTGGTAGTGTTTTATAAGATGATATTTATATTATAAGAGAAATATTGAGCTTTTCATAGATAGTGCCTATATTTATAATGGATTTGAATACTAGCATTATTAACAGATGCCAATAATTCATACATGAGAATTTGAGTTATACAAAAAAAGTCGAGGCTCTTTTAGGCTATTCATTGTAATATTTCAATATCAAAAAACACATAATAATTCAGCTATATTCTAGAAAAAATAAGAACCCTCCTAATTGTAGGAGGGTTCTTACCTTTCATATAAGTGAATCCGATTTTATGATTTGAAAAATGAATGTTGTCTGTTATACCCCTATAACGCTGACTGTTCAGAGCATGCTCTGACGTTATTATTATACTAATGTATATAACGGAAATCAATACTATAATAATAGGTATATTTACCCTACTCTTTTTCGTTTTTACGACCTTAATATCATAAAAATAATATCTAAAAATATATAGTTTTATAGTTTTAAATATTATATACTTATACAAGTAATTTAGCTCTTTTTACGAGTTGAAATTAATTTATATAAGACCTGCGGTAGTATGTCAACTGAAAAACAAAAGAATTTTTAGTTATCAAAGGCCTATTTACTAAAAAAAGACATCACGAAACTAAACCAGTAACGTATGTAATTTACTGGAAATTAATTGAAAGGTAGCGATGACAAGTTTTATGTCACACTTTCACGCACCTTTCTGGCGTAAAGAGTTGGTGACTACGTAGTAGCGCATCCACCAATCGCACAAGTTTTCTTGCGGTTAGAACGAGTGCACGTTTGTGTTGATGTTTTGGTACTTCATTATATTTTTTTACGTAATATTCTTGATAATCAGATACGTGCCTTCTTACTGAGTTGGCGGCTTCAACTAAGTAATACCGCAAGTAATGATTTCCATTACGGGATAACGAAGTGTTTTCTGCGGTGAATCGACCAGACTGGTGCGTACGCCAATATAATCCGGCATATTTTGCTACCTTGGTTTCATCATCAAATCTTTCGATTTGACCAATCTCAGCGATAATACCGGCGGCGAATACAGGACCAATTCCAGGAATGGACTCAAGTGTTTGCGTTAATCCAGCCATGATTCGCTTAATGGATTTTTCTAGTTCTTTGATTTGCTGTTGATAGGTACGAATCACCGCAATTGATGTTCCTAGAAGAACATCGATTGAGTCTTCTACGACCTTATCCAAACGATAGGAAGAGCGAACAGCCTTTTGAATGGTCGATGCGATACATTTTGGGTCACCGAATCGGTTTTTCCCTTTCTTTTGTAGGAACTCAGCGAGTTCCTCTAAAGGCATGTCAGCTAATTCTTCTAGACTGAATTTTTCAAGAAACAGTTCCATCATGGCGTTGCCAAAGATAGAAGAATCCACTTCTTGTGAGAACGTATTACATTTATAACTTAGGTGTTGGAGAAAATGTTGTTTTTCCTTTGTCAACATTCTAACGAGCTGATAACGAGATCTTGTTAATTGCTGGAGTGCCACATACTGACTTTCTTTTACGATGGACATTTGATTCCGTCCAAATCGTAAGTAATCAGCGATGACAAAGGCATCAATCTCATCTGTTTTATCCATGTCAGAATAGCTTTTCTTGAAATTTGCAATTTGTTTTGGATTCATCAGAAATACCTTTGCCCCAAACCGTTGTAAGTCTTCATCATAATGAAGAAACATAGATGGATGAAAACTATAAACAGATGTGGATTCTAGACCGATTTTAAAAGTTTCAATTTCTTGGTTGGCTATACACTGTAACACTCGCTCTTTGAGCGCTGTGGCACCTGGCAAGTCGTTGTTGACCGAAAAGGAATCTAGCTTTTTCCCTTCACCATTTAAAATACAAGCTTTTATATCAAACGAACTTACATCTAAACCAACAAATAATCTCATGTAAGAGACCTCCCTTCTATTTAGAATCATTCCTCGGACGTCTCGAGATATCTCTAGTGTGCACGCCGACCAACAACCTCGTGTATGAGAGCTAGTCCTGAATCGAAAGCCGCCCTAGAGCTACTAACATCTAGGTTCGAGGGTCAGGCTGCTCAGCCTGCGAGTAGGGAGTCCCGCACGTTCACTGAGAAACACTCTTAATTATGTGGTAAGTCCACAGGAGCGGTAAGAATTGTCCCAAATGATCCTAAGACCATTATCTAGAAATATCTTGAGACGTCCAAGAGTTATTTTACAGGTCTCTCATGAAAGTAAAAAAATTAAGTTTAAACATACTATACGAGGAGCGGTTTGAATGAAGAACAAGTTTACGCGTATGATCATGTTAATGGTGGTAATGGCTTTATCAGTTACAGCACTTGCAGCATGTGGAGATAATCGTGATCCTGAAGAAGTTGCTACAGCATATTTTGAAGATGCTAAAGACGGAAATGCAAAAGATTTTGGAAAGTTATTTACACCAGAAGCAAAAAAAATAGTTGGTTTTATTGGCGGAAATGCAGAATTAATGAAATCAATTAATGAAGATCTTAAAAGCTATAAGATTAGAAAAGTTGAAGAGAAAAACGAAATCGCTACAGTAACTGTTGATGCTGTGTATAAAAAAGATTCTAAAAACGATTATAAAAAAGTAATCGTAATTGAATTAGAGAAAACTGAAGAAGGTTGGAAAATTAGTAAATCATAAAAAAAACGGTCTAGAATTCTAGGCCGTTTTTTATTTTTGAACATTTTAACTCATAGTTATTTTACATCTTATCCTATTTTTTTTCTTCTTTGTAATTCCATGCTATTTCTACTACTTCTTCAGGAGTCAATTCTTCATCATTCCAAAAAATTAAATCACTTGGAGCAGGGTGAGGTACAGCAGAGTTATTAAATTGATGAACATAGTTACTGTGTTCATCTTCAGGTAAATCAAGATCATAAATTTTTTTTACAAGCTCAAGCAGTTCTGTTTTCGTCATTTTACATGTCATATTTTTCATCCTTCCGTTTAATTTATAGCCCTTTGGTCCCGAAATGGTATGCGGGATCTAAAACGTTTTGATGCATTTTAGGAGATACAATTATTAGATTATCAAGATTATAGACATCTCCACCTTTATCAATAGGCTGTTTATGATGTAGTATATATTTATTATGGTTCCCATAATGTTCTGCTCGTGGTGAGTAAGGTGCCTTACCCTGCTTCATAAGTTTTATATTCATAGGACTAAATTCTTTAGCATAGCTCGAATCAGAAAGTGTTTTCCAAAATTCTTCTCTAAAATCGTCAAAAGATTTGAATTCTCTTCCTACTAATTTTTCTCGAACTTCTTGCGGAATAATACCAATAGCACCATCATTATACATTAACTTCTTTTGGGTACCTAAACTTCGTTCGAGGTTAAAACTTGAGGTCACTGTACCTGGGGTCTTTCTTTTTACCGCACTTGAAGTTTTTGCAAACATATATGTATCTGATGGTTTAATAGTATCAACTTTATAATCTATCTTACCATAAGCGAAAGCTGGTTCTAAACGATTTTCTAACTGAAGCTTGGATATAGATGATAAATTTTTTCCCCATCTTGCACCATTACCTACGGCACTGGCACCTCTTGTGACAAGTCCAAAGAAAGCTAAATTAGTCGCTCCGTATGCTACTGATTCCGTGATACTTTCTGCATCTCCATATTTTATGTTCTCCACATACCAATCTGATAAAACATTTCGTATAGCATACATCTCTTGGACTTCCTCGTCCAACTCATGTTTTAATGTTCCAATAGGATTATTCCACATATCTTTCATAAATTCGTATTTATCTCTAAATTCCTCTTTCGTATCATCAATAGAACTCTCCACAAAGTCCGTAAGTCCATATTTTGCATCTTCCAATGCGTCCATTGGATTATCCACCAAGTTTCCGAAAAAGTCGGATGTTTGGTTCCACCCTTTTTTTAATGGATCAAAAATAGTGTCCCCTGCAGCCTTCCCGCTTCCTCGCTGAAAGGCGTCCCATAGCTTGCCCATCTGATTAAAATCCCCAAACGCTTTCTCATCCGCTTCACGGAATGTTTTCGCAGCTTTCTTTAGTTCGAGTTCAGTATGATGTAAATGCTTAACTAAATCATCCATACTCCTCTTTTTTGAGAAAAATTCATCGAAAAACCGTTGATATGCCATCCCTTCCCAAGACATCTGTAATTCGAACGTGACTTGTAAAAGCTCTCGAATTATACTTTCCATAGACTCTCTATTTCGTGACATGGAATTTGCAGCTGATTCTAATTTATCTGGGTCAACACGTACTTGTCCCAATTAATTTCCTCCCTTCACCTATATGTATAAAACTTCTAGTACAAGTATAGAAAATTCATAGGGGGGTACAGACACATGCCCATCAACTTAAGAATTTGCACTACCCCCAAGTGTCAAAAAACGTTATTCTTTCTAAAAAGCTAGCTAGAAAGGATGACATTTTTTATGAATCTTTCAATTCAAGATGAATTACAACTATTTTCTGAAGAGCTGTATCGTCATTTAACCCCTTCTCTTTTGGAAGAACTCGCTAAAGAATTAGGTTTTGTAAAAAGAAAACGAAAGTTTTCAGGAAATGAATTAGCTACCATATGTATCTGGGTCAGTCAACGTACAGCGAGTGATTCTCTCGTTCGACTATGCAGTCAATTACACGCCGCCACAGGCACTCTTATGAGTCCAGAAGGACTCAATAAACGCTTTGATAAAAAAGCGGTTGAATTTTTGAAATATATTTTTTCTGCATTATGGAAAAGTAAACTTTGTAAAACATCAGCCATTTCAAGTGCAGCACTCACGTATTTTCAACGAATCCGTATTTTAGATGCGACGATTTTCCAAGTACCGAAACATTTAGCACATGTATATCCTGGGTCAGGTGGTTGTGCACAAACTGCAGGTATCAAGATTCAATTAGAATATGACTTACACAGCGGACAGTTTTTAAACTTCCAGGTAGGTCCTGGAAAAAATAATGATAAAACATTTGGAACAGATTGCTTAGATACCTTACGGCCGGGTGATCTGTGTATTCGTGATTTAGGATATTTTTCATTGGAAGACTTAGATCAAATGGATCAACGTGGCGTGTGCTATATATCAAGACTTAAGTTAAACCATACCGTCTATACGAAAAATCCATTTCCAGAATACTTTCGAAATGGGACAATCAAAAAACAGTCACAGTATATCCAAGTTGATTTAGAGAACATTATGCACACGTTAAAACCAGGACAAACGTATGAAATAAAAGAGTCGTATATTGGCAAGAATCAAAGATTATTTACAAGAGTAATTATCTACCGATTAACAGAGGAACAAATACTGGAACGTAGAAAAAAACAAAGCTATACCGAAAGTAAAAAGGGGATTACATTTTCAGAAAAGAGTAAACGATTAACGGGTATCAACATATATGTTACGAATACGCCTTGGGAAGTGGTTCCGATGGAACAAATTCATGATTTTTACTCCCTCCGCTGGCAGATCGAAATCATATTTAAAACGTGGAAATCTCTATTTCAAATTCATCATTGGCAAACTATCAAACAAGAGCGATTAGAATGCCATGTGTATGGAAAACTCATTGCCATTTTTATATGTTCTTCCACGATGTTTAAGATGCGCCAACTTCTGTTGCAAAAGCACAAAAGAGAACTAAGCGAATATAAAGCAATTGGGATGATTCAAGATCATCTATCCCTGTTATATCAAGCGATACAGAGAAACACCCGTATAATAACAAAGGTTTTAATCCGCCTGTTTACCCTACTAAAGAAAAATGGCCGGAAATCCCATCGATATGAGAAGAAAACTATCTTTGATATTATGGGTGTTGTCTATGAGTATAATGGATTGAGAAAACAAAAGAAAGCTGCATAAGAAAAAAATGAAACCCGTTAGGGTTTATTTCGTATGCTCATTTTTAAGAGGATTATACTGTTTAAAAGTTTGTTCATTTCAATTAATGGAAAACCGTAGAGTTTCTATCCTTAAGTTGATGGGCATGGGGTACAGACATGATTCGTAAATGTGTACTTTTTACATGATGTATAAATTTCTAATGAATTCTATACTATAAACATCGCTATATCGGTTCTGAATTTTCTTTCTATTCACAGTATACTAAAATAAGGGAGACTTATCTCATTATTTTAGTATACTGTGAATAGAATTAGGCTTTTGTAATTTACTCCACATATACTTTGAATGAAATCATGATTGCTTGTTTATTGACCAAAAAATAAATATATGGTATGTTTACTGTAGATTAGATATATATTGAATGCATATTTAATGTATATAAAGTATAGCACTTAACTTAATTGCATAAACTAAAAAGACAGGATGCTGGAAACATCCCGTCCAATATGTAACTGCCGCTGTAAGGTGGTTGGTTGCAAGTTTTTAGTTATTTTCTTTTTGAACCACCTTTTGTCTTGCCGGACGCGGTGGTTCTTTTACGTTTATTATTACTTTTAACTAACTTATTTGCATAAGCAGTTGCATAAGTTGTTACGAATACTGTAATGAATAGCTTCGTAGCATCTTGTAATAATTGAAGTAAAAAATCCATATCGGTTACACCTCCTTTCCCTCTTTAATTAAGAGAAAGAAAGGGTGCAACCTCCCACCGCACGTCTTCAGTTACTATCTACATTATACCATAACCCCTACTGTATTAGGATATTATTAAATTAACCCTTTTAATTTTGATAGTAGCTTTAAAGCTTTAAATTTGAAAAAGAAGTTTCTTAGTATGTAGACTAATATCAAATATTAGTTAGTTTACTATAATATAAATATGTAAATTTAAAGTTTTCTTTTTCGTAATGTATTTTCTATGTTTTATATCAAATTACTTTCTTCTATTGAACGCCTCTCATACTATTAAGTAAACAATACCTTATTTTCCAAAAATATCAATATTATAGATTGTGAAACTTTTTCTCTTATAATCAGTTCCTTTTTTTGTAATAACAGCAATTTTGACTGAACAAAAAAAAAAAAAAAACGACCTCTCAAATTCGCTTGTAAACGTCATTGGCGTTTCAGGCAATGCAATTAGACCTGATGGTTTATAAATTTATTAAAAACAAAAATAGACCCCTTATAACGTTTTTTGTTTTTTTAGGGGTCTATTCTCTCTGGAATTTCTATTCTTCTATGTCTTCTTTTACTTCTGCGGTTAAAATGTCTTCAGCAAACTTCTTGTAGCCATTATACCCTTTCTTTTCGGCCTTTTTCTTTATTGCTTCTAATACCTTTTCATCAAGGTATAAACTTAAATGCTGCTTTTTTTCTTTCGACTCCTCTTTTGATCTATTTTCAATTCTTTCTTTGAAAATCTCCAAATCCGATTTTAAGTATAATCGTTCAGTAGATTTCCCTTTAGCAATCTCTTTAAAAGGCAATATCCCATCTTTTGCTGCATTATGAACGTATGTCTTAGATTTGTTTAGAAATTCAGCAGCTTCTTTTAATGTTAAACAATCTTTGTATAATTCCTCTAGCTTTTTTACATCCTCTTTTTCAAAGCAATATCCCCCATCTGCTTTCCAGGTATCTAGATTGATAGGTTCGATGTGTTTATACTTAATTAAATAACCTAATTGATTTTTTGTTAAACCTACCCGATCGCATACCTCTTCTAAAGATAAATAGCTCATATCTCACCTCATCCGAAACTTTCATTCTAGCTGTTCTTTAAATTTTCTTAGTTGATACTTTGTTAAACCTGTTTCTTTTACTACATCTTTGATTGAGTACTCCTTATACTGCAGATATTTAAATGGATTTTCCATATAACGTTCTCGTACCTTATTAAATGTACTCTTTTTCGACAAAGAATTCAATTGATCTCCTTTCTCTCGGATGGAATCGAAAATGGGACAACCTTTGCAATGTTTGTAGTTTCTTTGTTTTGCCTGTTCTTGCTCATCTGTACAATTCACTGATAGATTGTTCAGAGGGCAAATTGAACAATGTGTATCTTCTAAATTATGGATTTCTTGTAAAATTTTTCGACGAAGATGAGTCAAAAAAATCTCCTCCTACCGCATTTGGATTGAAATGTACAAAAAAACGAGTTTAACATTTCCATTATATATCTTCTAAACAGAAACATTAAATTTTAAGGTAAAAATATTATTTTAATCATTTAAGTTTATACCACGGTAAATAATCTGTTTATTGTGGTATAATTAGAATCATAAAAATATATATGAAAACATTTGTTTACTATTTCATTCTATAAAAGGTTGTGTTTAAATTTGAATATTATAAATTACGAACATAATAACCAAATTGTAAAATCAAAATCAGATTTTTTTGATAGCTCTCATTTTGAAAACATTATGGGTTTAGGTATCCGTAATATTGACTATTCGCAATTAAGCGAAGAATCATTGGTTTATCTATTTTTACACGATGAGCCATCTTTAACGAAAAAAAGAAGTGAGCGAACCAAACAACAGTATCTGCACGATCTTTCTCATTTTCTTCGTTACATAAAAGAATCAATTGGAACCATCCAGGAATTATCCCATAATGAGATGGAAATCTACTTCTATGAATTAAGTAAGAAATATGCTGCCACTACATTACGTAAAAAGAAAACAATAGTTCAGCAGTTTTTAAAATATGTGTACGATAACAACGGACTCTCAGACAACTTTAGTAGTCGCCTTAAAAAAGTATCCGTAAAAAAAGAAGAGCTGGTCAATCGTGACCTTTATCCAGAAGAAGTTAACCAGATCTTAGATGAACTAAAAAAATCCAACTATTTTGTTTACACTGCATTTTTCCTGTTAACTACAACAGGACTACGAATTGAAGAAATCGCAACTGCTAAATGGGCAGATTTGGTCTTTCATTCATCTTTAAATGCCTATCTACTTCGTGTAGTTGGTAAAGGGAATAAAAGTAGGGAAGTTCGCATCTTTGAAGATACATTGGATGCTTTATGCCATGTTCGAAGTTTACGTAAACAAACAACAGAACTAGACACATCGAGTACTTCTGCTTTTCTCCCTAAAGCTGATGGATCAAATTATCGAGCGGACTATCTCTCTTCTCTTGTGGCCAAAAAAATAGAAGAAATAAATTTAGATTTTCTGCGTTACCGACAGGATAGAATCACTCCTCACACTTGTAGGCATTTCATGGCTAATTACTTAATGGAAAAGGGTATTGAACTAAAAAAAATAAGGGACTATTTAGGGCATGAATCTATCATGACTACAGAACGTTATTTAAGAGAGCGTACAAGACGTCAAAACTTGGCCACAATAGATATAGGAAATTCATTATTTTAGTTAGTATATATAATAGGAAGAAACTCGATTTAATGTTTCGATTTCTTCCTGTTTTTTTTGCTCATAGAACTCTAAATATTTCTCTATCATCATAACATTTAAACTAATTATTACAAATTAATTTAAAATATGACTTATTATTAGTCATTAGGACACAATTTACCTTTTCTGTTTTACACTAACTTTATAAATCAGAAAGGAAAAGGTGATGATATGTCCCATCTAAGCAAACGACTTGCTGAATTGAGAAAAAAACAAGGATATACCCAATCCGATATATCACATCGCCTAAACATTGCCCGCACTACTTATGCAAATTGGGAATATGGGAAAGCTGATCCTGATGCAGATTCCATCATGAATCTTGCTGAAATACATAATGTCTCCATAGATGAACTATTCGGGCGAAATGCACCCCTCGAAAGTAAATTAGAATTAATTAAAGTAGCAATATCCGATTTGCCTCCACAAAAACAGCAAGAAGTGTTAGAGGTTCTTATTGACTACACCTACTTCATAAAAAAGCATTTTGCCAAATGAATGTAAAATTATTTTTCAGTATTTTTTTATGATACGTGAGTTAAATGCACTTGCTTAATATTAGCCTGTATAAAGGGGCTACGCATTTTCAGTGCCCCGCCCTCGCGGAATAATCTTTGGAAACCCTTGTGTTATCAGTAGATTTGATAACACAAGGGTTTTTGCAACCTTACTAACAATATAGTTTAAAAATTTGATTTCGTATCAGCTATCAGTTTGTGAATGATTCACAAACTTTTCTTGTATTTCGAATTTGATATTTAGGAAATATCCCTAAAAACAACGAATGCGATTGCCTCCTATGAGACAATCGCATTCTAATTATTTAAAGGTTAACCCATTCCACCACCGGGATCTCCCATTCTAGCTAATAAATTTTCTGAATCTTTTTCAACTAAATTGTTTGGTTGCTCTTTACTACCAGCAGTATAAATAATTCCTGCTGCCAAAATAATACTTGTTACTACAAATAATAATTTCTTCATATAGCACCACCCTCATATATTATACCATTTTTATTAAATTCTACTACTATTTTTTTAGGGAATTTGCTGTAGAACCTATTACCAACACACTCATATAGCGCAATTGACTTTTCAATTAAAGTAATATCATTCTTTGCTATACCTAAAATACAATATTGCATTGGACTTAAAAATCTATTCTTCTTCTCTAGTTTATTAAGAATATCAATTGCATTTTGATAGTTCCCCTTAACAATCTCTAAAAATGATTCTTCAGCAGGATGATATATTTTTATATTCTCCAACTCTTTCCTATTAACTAGCTTAATAAAAGCATATGTATTAAGAATCGACTGCTTTCTTTGAAGTTCCCTTTCAAAATTACATGGCTCTAATTGTTCTAGAGATTTATTTATATACCTGGATGCACGCTCATAGCATTCGAAGGTATAAGACTCTGCTAAATATACAAGTGCCGATGCTCTTAAAAGATGAAAACACCCTTCAGGATCTTCTAAATCTAGAATCTCCTGACATAAACGCCTAGACTTTTCGAGATCATCTTGCACCAGGTACGCATATGCTAAACCTTCTTTAATCCTACCTAAATAAGATGTTCTAATAAAACTATCAGTTATCGCATTAACGTCTGGTGATAATACCTCAGCATACTCGAATAAAGAATTATATTTTTCTAAATCATACATAGTATAGTAAGTTAATATGCCGTATAAAACCTTCATCTCTTTTGTCTTAATTACTTTTTTACCCTTACGATCTTCCAGTTTAGCTAACAATTCTTGCTTTTTAATACTGCCACTATTTCTAAGCCATACTAGTTCATATACATAGGCCCATTCTCTATTCATTGCGAGTGAAGACTTGCTTTCTTGATCCACTACTTGCTTAAGAAGTGATAAATCACCTTTTGAATTTGCATATTCCATGGCAATCCTCAAGTTCTTCTTGCTTGTTGTGACAGAACAGAAGGTGTGTAACATCTTTCTTTGTTTATTAATATCACCCGCATACAATAGCTTCAATAATCTAATTAAATTCCAAAATCCAAATTGATTTTTCCCTGTTAAATTCTTCGAAAGCGTTCCTGAAGAAATGCCAATTATTTTAGCGATATCCTCTTGATTTTTCCTTTGGAAATCAATTTCATCAATAATTTTACTCAAGAATTTGTTTAATGTTTTTTCTGAAACTTTATCTTCTCTCTTAAGTGCTTCATTCATAATATTTTCCCTTCTAAAAAAACAAGAATTCCCTAATATCCCTCAGTATATTTGTAACATCCAATATCGTTATATTCGATTCTAATATAATCGTATTGAAAAAAATGTCGATTTTTGTCGATATAACAAGATAATTAAATATGTAATTGTGCATAATTACTATGCAAACTAAAAGGAATCGAATTAATTCGATTCCTTTTTTTCGCTTATTTTTTCACTTCAGCCCATTTATAGTTAAATTCCCCACCAAAATCATTCGTCACAATACCTTTTATAGAAGAACGCTGTAAATACGATCTACCTGGTTGATAAAATGGTGCGACTGCTCCATCTTCTAATAATATTTTCTCTGCTCGTTTCATTGTCTCCCAACGAGCATTTTCATCACCAGCTAAGTCTGTTTTCACTTGATGAATTAGTTCATCATATTGTTTATTGGAATACTTATCAAAGTTATATGTACTATCTGTCGTAAACAAATCTAAAAATGTAATCGAATCAGGAATATCTGGTCCCCATACATCAACACCTAAATCATAATCACTATTTAGAAGCAACTGAATTTGCTGTTTGCGTGGCTGTGGTTTAACATAGACCGTTAGCCCCTCTAAATTCTTTTCTAGTTCACCTTTCAAATACTCCGCATTTTTCTTGGCTATTGCATTATCACTCGTGAGCAATTCGAGTGTTACTTGTTCTTTCCCAAGTTCTTGTTTTGCCTTCTTCCAGTTTTCCTTGGCTGCCTTCACATCATCTTTTACTAATGCTCCATTCTCTTTCCTGAAGTCTTTTCCATCCGATCCTTTAGCAAACTCAGCGGGTATAAAACCATCTGCAGGAAGAGAGCCATTATTTAACACTGTATCTACAAAGGCTTTCTTATTCATTGCCTGACTAATTGCCAAACGGACATGTTTATTTTTTAATACTTCATTTTTTTGATTCATACGTAAAAACTGCATAGTTACTTCAGGTCGCTCTTTGAAATCAGAACTATTTCTATATTTATCTACAAACTCACCTGTTAGTCCTACACGGTCAATTTGACCTGCTTCATATAAATTAATTTCTGTTGACTTATCTTTCACAATATCAAAGTTAATTTCGTCTAATTTCACTGTTTTAGTATCCCAATAATTCGGATTTTTTTTCAACTGAAAACCTTGTTCGTGCTTCCAATTATCCAATGTAAATGCGCCGTTATAGACCAATTGCTTTGCTTCTAAACCATACTGCTTTCCTTGTGATTCAAAATACTTCTCGTTAATAGGTAAAAATGTTGCAAACGTTGTTAAATCAATGAAATAAGGGACAGGCTGCTCTAATTGCACCTCAAATGTTTTATCATCAATTGTTTTTACCCCTAGCTGATCTACAGGTAGCTCTTTACTATTAATTCGCTTTGCATTCTTTATATCAAAGAATAGAAATGCATATTCCGCAGCTGTATTAGGGTTCACAGCACGTTTCCAGGAGAATACAAAGTCTGCAGCTGTTACAGGTGTTCCATTTGACCATTTGGAATCTTTTAGATGGAATGTGTATGTTTTTTTATCTTCACTCACTTCATACGATTTTGCCACACCAGGAATTACTTTGTTATCTTTTCCTAGTGTATACAGACCTTCAAACACATTCCGCATTACATTCATTGATTCACTATCGGTTGCCTTTGTTACATCCATTGTTGGGATCTCCGCTATATACGGTAAATTAATGGATTGTTTTGTTTCATTCTTGTCAGTTGCCTTTGCTGTATTTTTAGTCTCTTTCTCTTCACTACTACAAGCTGTTAGTAGCAGGCTGGCTCCTATAATAGAAGCTACAACCGATGTAACTTTTTTAAACATCTTACTTTCTTCCTCTCTATATGTACGGTTTAATTAATCAAATTATCTGTATATCTAATTTTAGGGGATATGCGAATATAGATTCCCTGTCACTAATAGTATTCAGGCGTTTTTTAGCATCATATACGTAATATCTCTATACATTAAACCTCTTATTACTTTACCATTAAAACCGTAGCATTCTAGGGATTATTGTGTCAATCACTAAAATTAATTTCAAATTAGGTATCATTCTATTAAAAAATAGTTTGATTATAATAATTCCTTTCAACTCACAGGAAAAGTTTTCCGTAAAAAAGAACCATAACCTTGTCGTAATGTTTTGAAAAAATTATAGTTCATATTACACTCATATTTCTAAGCGTGCTGTCTACTTTCTACAGGGAGATTGAATAGCAGCAACAATACCTCCGATAGTTCTTTATTCCCATCATACCATTTTTATTAACTATGTATGATACACTCTACAATAGCATCTAAGTACAGTGAATTGTTAAAAAGGAATTATGTATTTTCCTTGAATTATATTTATATATATAGAATACGTGATGTTATTTGTGCTAAAATGAATGTGATATGAAGTATTGTTAATATATTTGCCATTGTAAAAGTAGTGTTTTTAAAATTATGTTGGTTTAAGTCAAAGAAAAAGACATCTATATAGATGTCTTTTTCTTTGTAATGTACTAAGAAGAATATTCTTATTTAACTAATTGCTGCTGGATTTCCTTAATTAAAAGTTCAGCGCCTTCTGGACTAAGAACAATTTTACCATGTGCTAATGATATATTTTTTTCTGAAATATCACCAGTTATTGCACAAGCATCATAAGATTTATATTTTTGTAAAATAATCTTTTCATCTTCTACGAATATTTCTATAGGATCTTTTTCTGCAATTCCTAACGTTCTTCTTAACTCTTTCGGAAGAACAATTCGCCCTAATTCATCTATTTTTCTAGTAACACCTGTTGATTTCATGTTTATACCACCTTTTATTTTTTATATTTCTAGCTACTTTCTGCATGTCATACCACAATTATATATCTAAATTCCTTTATCGTCTTTTACCTTGTTTTCTCTTTTTTTAGCTTCTAAGCTAAATTTAGCGTAAGTCATTATCTTTTCTAGTTCATTTTTGGAAGCATTATAATCTTTAATATAACGCTCTTTTCTTCCTGGACTCATATATTTATTTTTTCATTTCGTTTATTGTTTCTATATTCATGACTTTTCGTTTTCCCTTTTTAAGGCTAATACATCACTGATTAGAAATAATAGTGAAACCAATGGAACTATTCCTTTGATATTGCTAGAAATTCCATAGCAATGCTATTATATATCTATGAATAAGTAAAAGGATATTCAATATGACTAGGTGCAGCTACTTCTATTTTAATTGAAATTTCAACTATATACAGTAACACTTTTAATATAAGTAAGGGAGCGATTACTGTTGAAAATGACAAAAGGAGATGCAATACTCCGTTTGCTGACAGAAATTAAATTAGAGCTGAAGGAAACAAAAGAAGCTATTGAAAAATTAGATGAGAGATTAGATAAAATAGAAAAGCAAACACTTTCTACAAATTCATCTAAACCTGCTCTAAATACTCGAAAAGAAAAAGATTGGAAATATCCTTCTAAGATGAAATGAATTAGAGGGATATTTTTCATTATAGAATATGTGGAAACAAGTAGAACATCTAGAATAAGTACTTTTCATCATTTAATATAGATGTTACAATTTAGACTGTACGATGAACATGTTTTTCTTTCTTACTACCACACAGAAATTGTCCCCTAGCTCTTGCTAGGGCTTTTTCTATGCACAATATTAATTGCATCATAAGTATACACACGTTATAATAGTCACCTAATTACATATGAAGAGGTGCAAAAAATGAATAAGACAGAATTAACAAAAGTAATAGCAGAAAAAGCAGAACTTACACAAAAGGATGCAGCTGCAGCAACACAAGCTGTTTTAGATACAATAACAAATGCGCTAGCAAATGGAGAAAAAGTACAGATTCTTGGTTTTGGTACATTTGAAGTACGTGAAAGATCTGCACGTACAGGACGTAACCCACAAACAGGTGAAGAAATGCAAATCGCCGCTTCAAAGGCACCTGCTTTTAAAGCTGGAAAAGAATTAAAAGAAGCAGTGAAATAATTATATATAGTCAAAAGGGTTTGATATTTATCTCAAACCCTTTTTTAATAGCCTTTTTTTCATAAAACAAAAAATATCATCCAAAGTTTATATAAATAATATAGATTCCCCAAAGAATGTAACTAACTTGTGTTATGATATACATTGTAAATTCGAAACCAGTGAGCTTTCTTTCTCTTTTTATTTTTCGTAAATACAGATAAAAACAAAAAGTAGATAAAAGCATTAAGAATACAGAAACATTATATATATTCTCTATACTAGTAATAACCGATCAACTCCTCACCTGAAAATTAGTTAGTATAGAATAAGCATATCATATGAAAGTTTAACTTACTTCAAATCTACTTTTTTTCAACAGAATATACTTAATATTTTCATATTTAACAGAAATACTTCTTTAAAAAGATAAAAGAATCTCTTTTGCATCAATAGATTTACAAAAGAGATTCTAATTTTAGTTCATTTACTTATAAGATATCAGGCTTATTATTCATGAGGGTTAGGTGCAATATAAGCTGGAGCTGGCCCGCAAGTTACTGCAAAAGCAAATAACAACGCAGGCTTATATGGTAGCCCAAGCAACGAAAGCATTCCCAATGCTCCCCAGTAATCCTCTTTCTTAAGATACGATTTTATTTGATTAAAATATGATTTACTAATACCTAATGCATCCTGCCAACATCTTTCCCAAACGTTACTAGAGTACATATTAGATGGAATTTCTTCATCATTCATTACATAAACACCAGCTATAATAGCTGCTTTTTCTTCATTGTTATATGAAGATTTCGCTAATTCTTCTTTATTAAGAACATATTTACCTGTTTTATCATCCTTTACCATAAGTACCGAAAAAATATATTCTAATTCTTTAACTTGAGCTTCTAATTCCTCCTGTGTTGCGTTGTATTTCTTTCCATCCTCTATAGTTGCAGCTGAAGCGAGAGTTGGTACAAAAACTAGAGTAAGAGCCATTAACATAAACATCATTTTCTTTAACATAGTGAATTAACCCCATGCCCATCAACTTAAGGATAGAAACTCTACGGTTTTCCATTAATTGAAATGAACAAACTTTTAAACAGTATAATCCTCTTAAAAATGAGCATACGAAATAAACCCTAACGGGTTTCATTTTTTTCTTATGCAGCTTTCTTTTGTTTTCTCAATCCATTATACTCATAGACAACACCCATAATATCAAAGATAGTTTTCTTCTCATATCGATGGGATTTCCGGCCATTTTTCTTTAGTAGGGTAAACAGGCGGATTAAAACCTTTGTTATTATACGGGTGTTTCTCTGTATCGCTTGATATAACAGGGATAGATGATCTTGAATCATCCCAATTGCTTTATATTCGCTTAGTTCTCTTTTGTGCTTTTGCAACAGAAGTTGGCGCATCTTAAACATCGTGGAAGAACATATAAAAATGGCAATGAGTTTTCCATACACATGGCATTCTAATCGCTCTTGTTTGATAGTTTGCCAATGATGAATTTGAAATAGAGATTTCCACGTTTTAAATATGATTTCGATCTGCCAGCGGAGGGAGTAAAAATCATGAATTTGTTCCATCGGAACCACTTCCCAAGGCGTATTCGTAACATATATGTTGATACCCGTTAATCGTTTACTCTTTTCTGAAAATGTAATCCCCTTTTTACTTTCGGTATAGCTTTGTTTTTTTCTACGTTCCAGTATTTGTTCCTCTGTTAATCGGTAGATAATTACTCTTGTAAATAATCTTTGATTCTTGCCAATATACGACTCTTTTATTTCATACGTTTGTCCTGGTTTTAACGTGTGCATAATGTTCTCTAAATCAACTTGGATATACTGTGACTGTTTTTTGATTGTCCCATTTCGAAAGTATTCTGGAAATGGATTTTTCGTATAGACGGTATGGTTTAACTTAAGTCTTGATATATAGCACACGCCACGTTGATCCATTTGATCTAAGTCTTCCAATGAAAAATATCCTAAATCACGAATACACAGATCACCCGGCCGTAAGGTATCTAAGCAATCTGTTCCAAATGTTTTATCATTATTTTTTCCAGGACCTACCTGGAAGTTTAAAAACTGTCCGCTGTGTAAGTCATATTCTAATTGAATCTTGATACCTGCAGTTTGTGCACAACCACCTGACCCAGGATATACATGTGCTAAATGTTTCGGTACTTGGAAAATCGTCGCATCTAAAATACGGATTCGTTGAAAATACGTGAGTGCTGCACTTGAAATGGCTGATGTTTTACAAAGTTTACTTTTCCATAATGCAGAAAAAATATATTTCAAAAATTCAACCGCTTTTTTATCAAAGCGTTTATTGAGTCCTTCTGGACTCATAAGAGTGCCTGTGGCGGCGTGTAATTGACTGCATAGTCGAACGAGAGAATCACTCGCTGTACGTTGACTGACCCAGATACATATGGTAGCTAATTCATTTCCTGAAAACTTTCGTTTTCTTTTTACAAAACCTAATTCTTTAGCGAGTTCTTCCAAAAGAGAAGGGGTTAAATGACGATACAGCTCTTCAGAAAATAGTTGTAATTCATCTTGAATTGAAAGATTCATAAAAAATGTCATCCTTTCTAGCTAGCTTTTTAGAAAGAATAACGTTTTTTGACACTTGGGGGTAGTGCAAATTCTTAAGTTGATGGGCATGTGAATTAACCCCCAGAATTTAATTTTTTCTTCTCCTCCCAAAACTATAAACTTACTATTTGAAGTTCCGATTTTCACTTAAAGCATTTACATGTATCACCCTCTATTTCCAATATTTATAATAATAGTAATATAACCGACTATAATTGTATATATTTTACAATCAATTCACCTATTACGATCATTTGAATTTCGATATATAACTATAAAAAAAGTTATTATGTCTACATAATAACTTTTTTTCACCAATCTACTAGCATAGTTCTAAATATAGAAAAATATCCTAATAATATTTGAGGAAAACATATTCATATAATTTTATTTTTGTATATTAAAATTATATATAAATGCTATACTAAGATGAATCAAGAAGCATCCAAGATTCTTTGATTAATCACTACATTTTCCTTAAAGCAAACTCAACAAGAAAAGACACTGTATAGTGTCTTTTCTTGTTGAGTTTGCTCCTTTAATCAATAGTAAGAGAATATATATCTATACCTTCTTATTGCCGATTGGTATTAGAATTGCTGCTCCCACAAGCAGAATATCTGAAAGACACTCATATAAGAGTGTCTTTTCTTTATGTAAAAAATTATTTTTAAACAAAAACTCTTTATAAAAGAACACAGGTTCGTATATAATAAGAACAAACGTTCTTTTGATTTAAGGAGGAATCACAGTGTATGACTATTCAATCCTACCGAATAGAATCATCTTATGTGTTGATTTACGTAGCTTTTACGCTTCAGTTAGTTGCATTAAAATGGGGTTAGACCCTATGCATACAAAGTTGGCTGTAGTAGGTGATGTGAACAGGAGCGGATCAATTTTATTAGCTGCAACTCCACCACTGAAAGCACTGGGCGTAAAAAAGATGGCAAGGCTTTACGAGATTCCTCGAAGAAAAGATATTCTTGTTGTGAATCCGATTATGAGTACTTACATAAAATGCTCTAATTACATAACGGAGTTAGCTTTACAATACGTTCCTTATGAGGATTTCCACCAGTATTCCATAGATGAATTTCTGTTGGACGTTACTGATAGCATTCATTTATTTGCTAACGATCCCTATGAATTTGCTTTGAAATTCAAACGTGAAATATATGAGCATACACGCATTGAATGTACCATCGGAATTGCTCCGAACCCTTTAATGAGTAAGGTTGCTTTAGATATTGAAGCAAAGAAGAACAAAGAAGGTATCGCATATTGGAAGTATGAAGATGTCCCAACAAAATTATGGAGTATACGACCACTCAATAAATTTTGGGGCATTTCGTACAAAACAGAAGAAAAATTGAATCGAAAAGGGATACATTCTATTGGGGATTTAGCCAATTACCCTCTTAAATACTTAAAACAAAGCTTCGGCAAGATTGGGGAGGAATTGCACTTACATAGCAACGGCATCGACTTCAGCCGTATTTCGGAAAAATACGTCCCTGCTACAACTTCAATCGGAAAAAGCCAAATTCTAATGCGCGACTATACAATAGAAGAATTCCCAATTGTTCTATTGGAACATATTGAAGAAGTCTGTTATCGCCTTAGAAGACAAAACAAACTTGCTCAAACCGTTCAATTCTCTGTTGGTTATAGCAAGAGTTATACAGGTGGAATTAGGAAAACACATACTTTAAACCGTCCAACAAATTTAACAATGGATATTTATCATATCTGTACATACTTTTTGCATCAACAATATACTGGCGAACCCATTCGCAGCATAAACATATCCTTAACAAACTTAATTCAAGAAGGAGAAGAACAAATTTCTCTTTTTGATAATGTCACGAAACGAGAACAAGAAGTGAAGCTAACAAAAGTAATGGATGAAATACGCACAAAGTTTGGGAAAAACAGTATTTTACGAGGGATTTCCTACACGCATAGCGCTACAGCTAGACACAGAAATACACTAATAGGGGGCCACAAATCATGAATAACGCTAATATGCCAAAAGGAAGAGGAATGGTGTTAACAATAGTATAATATATGAGTAGAGATAACGTATACAACGATAGGTAGTTCTCTTTTTTTGTCTCTTTGTAGAAGCTATAATAATAGTATAAAAGAGATAGTATTTATAGTATAGATAGATTGAACAGTTGGAGGTGGAAAAATGTTTAAAGTACAAAGTATTATTACATCGTTTGGGGAAGAACGTTGGATGGTTTTACATAACAAGGGTGAACCAGTTATCCCAATCATGAAATTTATAAAACATAAGGATTCTTTAGGAAAAGCACCTAATACACTTAAAACATACTGTTATCATTTGAAAATATTCTGGTGTTTTCTAAACGAAAAGAATAAAGATTACAGAGAAGTGGATATAAGTTTATTAACAGAATTTATTCATTGGTTAAGAAAATCAACAGATGATATAAATACTATCTATTTAAATGACACAAAGAAGTTAGTGTACGCTAAAAGAACTGAATCTTCCGTTAACTTAATCACTAATTGTGTTATCGAATTTTTGGACTACCAATGGCGTAGTGGTCAAATCTTATTTAATGTAAAATCCAAAGTTACAAAAGAAGTCCATAATACAAGGCGGAAGTATCGTAAATTTTTAGATCATATAACACATACCCCAACAACCAAAATTAATATTTTAAAACTTAAGGAACCTAAAAGAAAAATAAAAACCATTACTACTAAGCAGGCGGAATTGATTCATATAGCATGTAATAACATAAGAGATGAGTTAATAATTCGTATTTTATATGAAGGAGGATTAAGAGCTTCTGAGTTATTAAGTTTATGGATAGAGGACTTCAATATCAATGATGGTAGTATCACTGTTAGAGAATCTAAAACACAAGCTGGAGAAAAAAGAAAAGTATATGTATCAAATGAAACAATGAATTTATTCCAAGATTATATTATCGATTACCATACTAATGATGTAGATTCTAACCATGTGTTTATTAATTTAAAAGGGAAAAATAAAGGGCAGCCAATGCAATATTGGGCTTTGCAAGCTGTTATACGTATATTGTCTAAAAAAACGAAAATAAACTTTACCGCTCATACACTTAGACATACATGTGCAACACAACTTTATGATCTAGGCATGGACGCTGGTATCATTCAAAAATTATTAGGACATGCCCAGGTACAAACTACTTTAAATATGTATATTCATCCTTCAGAAGAAACTATAAGAAAGCACTGGGATGAAGCCCAGCAGCATAGGAGAATGAGAAAATGAATATCGTAGCTATTAATTCTAATAAAATACAACGTAAAGTTATGAACGACCTTAAAGGGTATTGGGCTTTAGATGAATGGAAAATCGAAGAGTTTCCCCTGCCAGATAGAAGAGGAAAAATTAAAGAAACAAAAAAAATTGTTGATTTCAATAAAATTAGTAATGAATATATTAAACTGGAGATAAAGTACTATTCTTTTTATTCTTTAACCAATGAAATTTGGCTTTTATCCAGCTTTATGGAGAAGCATTTTTATAAAATGTACTTTCTTTCAAAATTTTTAGCCGAGAAATTCCCTCAAGTCACATCAATAATTGATATTCCTTACACTACATTATTAGATGAATACAAATTATATCTAACTGAAAATAATAAGCCGTTAAAATACCCCCATCATCGTGGAGGAGAATTTATTTCACCTTATCTTGGAGTATGTAAAAGTTTATATGATTTTTTCTCTAATTATTATGACGAACGACCTGAACATCAAAAAGATAAATGGAATATAAAAAGACTAGGGATTCCATATAATATGTCTCGAAGAGACAGATTTCTTAATTTCACCAGTATAAAATTTCCCTTTCGGGAATTAGTTAAAAAATATGTAAATCAAACATTACTTATACACCAACAAATTACCTTTGCGACCGCCCAAAATATTTTAAAGAAAATGTATTTGTTTTTTGATTTCATTGTAGAAACGTATCCAAAGTGGATAGATTTACAGAATCTACAAAGACAGGACATTGAAGATTTTTTATTTTATGTTAGAAATCGTGAAATGGGAGGAAAGAGTTATACGAAAAATCGTGTTCCTAGTAATCGTCATGTAATAGAGTGCCTTTCAAATGTCAGAAGAATAATTGAATATATGCAAGGTTTTGAATGGAAAGAAGCACCTAAAACCCCTGTTAACAGATTAATATTTCCCGAAGACTTTCCTCGAAGAGAAAAGAAAAACTATCACGAACATGTTAAACATGTGCCAGATTTTATATGGGAGCAAGTGTTGGAAAATCTACATAATTTAGATTCGGAAATTGCACGATTAATAGTCATTATGGAAGCAACAGGATTTAGAGTCTCAGATGTATGTCAGTTACAATTAAATTGTCTAGCATATAAGCAAGATGGTTGGTGGTTGGTAGGAGATCAACGAAAAGTAAATGTAAAAGAACATATTGTTCCTATTTCAGAAGAAATTGTGAAAATCGTTAAAATACAACAAGAATATATTAACAATCATGAAAAGAAGCATAACAACTTAAATCAATTTTTGTTCCCTGTTCTTACTGGAAAAAATAGAGGGATGGCCTTTTCACAAAAATCGGTTACCTATGCATTAAATCAACTAGCCGAAAAATATAAAATCCTTGATAAAAATGGAGAAATATTTCTATTTAAGAACCATGCTTTTCGACATAGATATGGGGTCAATCTAATTAATAATGGTATGAATATTCTTCATGTACAAAAGTTAATGGCACATACTAGTCCTGAAATGACATTAACTTATGCAAAAATTTCAGATAACACTCTTCGTAGGGAATGGGAAAAAGTTCAAAACTCAGTGCGTATTGACACAACTGGAGAATTAATACAAGCCAGTCTCCCTGAGCAGGCAGAAGAAAACGGTTTGGAACTAGAATGGATTCGCCATAACATGGACTCTATTCGTTTGGATCATGGATTATGCATAAAGAGTCCTAAGGTTAGCTGTGAATTCTTAGATTATTCGTTAGAAACCCCTTGTATTAAAAATAATTGTAGGAGTTTTCATGTAGATACAACATTTTTAGATTACTATAATGCGCAGATATTAAAGATGGAAGAAGATATTATAAAGTATCAAACTAGCGGTCGTATTCGTTCTATTGAATTGATTCAACCAAAACTTAATAAGTATAAGGAAATTAGGGATTCATTGAAAAATGAAATTGGAATTTTCGGTATGCCGAAACATAAACGAGAATATATAGGAGAGGAAAGAAAAATTGATGGTTAACAAACATCCGAATACAACGGGGTTATTGAATCATGCCTCTAAAAAAAAGAGGGAAACACAATATAGAGTGAATGAAGTAATACAGTTAATGGTTAAAGAAGGACAAAAAATTAATTTTAATTCAGTTTCAGAAAAAGCACAGGTTTCAAAAGCATATTTATATAGAGAACCCTTAATCAGAAAAACGATTGAAGACTTACGTCAACAGCAAGAAGGCATACATGATTTTAAGAATATAAAAAGAAGGACATCGGATGCCTCCAAGGATGTAATCATAGAAACTTTAAAGAATAAGCTCAATCTTTTAAAATATAAGAACAAGCTATTAGAAAGTGAAAATGAGCACTTAAAAACACAACTGAAAAAAGATTTAGGAAAGGTTTATGAAAATTTATAAATATGTGATATCGTCCTATCAGTTGTAAAATAACACCCTTAATAAAGCAGGATTTGAACATTTTTATTTTAAGAAATAGAATTTAAATCATAATGATACATATTAAAATCTTTTGAAAATACCTCTTGAACCAACTGAATTGTTTCTGCGTCATAAAAACTATCATAAGTAGGTAATCGTGGAAAAACAGGGGTTGTAATATCAGCGTCTGCATAAACTCCTTTGTAAATCATCTTACTCCCTTGATAATGCCAAGATTTTGATAATAGATCTAATGGTGATTTTTTTAATTTATATACCTCTTCTAGCTTCGAAATACCTGTGTTAAAATTTTCTAGATGGATATAGTTTGTAACAAATTCTTCTTCTCCTTGTATATATTGTTGTGTAAAGTGAGGATCTACTTGATCTAATTTTGTCATGTGTGCTTTTAAGTAATACAAAAATAGTTTAAAGGAAATGGGTTTATTGCAAGTTTCATCACCATACAGAAATTGCCGAATGGGTTTCCATACGGGATTTTCAATATTTGGTGGTGGAACCAGAGCAACAAAAGAACTTACTGCCCTTCTATAAGGATTTCTTACTAGTTTGTACGTCTTCTTCTCTTTAGTTTGTAATCCATTAGCTAATTGTGCTAAATAATGTGTAGAGTTCTTATATACTTCATACTCATAGTTGTGAATGAACGGATTGTACTTTATCGCTTCTTTAAATAAATTAATTTGATAAAAAAACCAGTGGGCTAGCGAAGTACATCCGCTTTTTTGGCTCCAAAACAAGATGAGGGGAAAATCTTTATGAAAATGAGGGACACGCCCTTGCTTGTATATAAAATTATATAGTTCTATATGATCCATTTTGAACCTCCATTCTTATATAGCAAAACATGAAATATTTTTAATAAGCGATAACTAACTTTAGTCCACTAACACCAATAATGATAGCTAAAAATATTTGAAGAGGTTTAACGGGAATCTTAGTGGAGAATTTACTACCAAGTATGACACCTGGGATAGAACCAATGAGTAAGTGAATTAATAAAAGATAATCTACGTTTCCTAAATTCATATTTAGTATGCTTGCAACCGTCACTAATAAAAACGCATGTGTAATATCTGTGCCTACTAATTCGGATGGTTTCAGTCGATATAAATATATCATTGCAATAGCAAATAAAGAGCCTGATCCAACGGAAGTAAGTCCCACGATAAAACCGAGTATTGCACCGATAAGAATTGTTAGGTTCTTTTTTTGGACCATAGTCTGTTTTTGAAAAAAACTTTGTGTAGATTCATTATAGAAAAATGTTTTTATAAAAATAGAAATTGCCGCAAGGATTAAAACATATCCTAATATATATTTTATAATTCCCTCTCGATTATCATGAAAAATTGGCAAGAAATGAATTATTATTACTGCGATAATTGCACTAGGTAAACTCCCAATAGCTAGATATTTTACTAGTTTAAAATTGATGGTTTTCTGTTTCCAGTGTTGGGATATTCCAAACATTTTAGTGATAGAATTATATACTAGATCCGTTCCAACAGCTACAGAAGGACTTATGCCTAATGTTAGAAGAAATGGAGTCAGTAATGCGGCCCCGCCTATCCCTGTTACTCCAACCAATCCCCCTATGATGAAACCCATCATTATAATAGAAATGCTCATTATAATTCCCCTTCCATACCGCTGGCTTTTCATAGTGGTTATAGTTTTTAAAGAGACTCTATACATAGTCGGGTGATAGGTATATTAGTTAAAAATTAATTTCATTCTTCTTATATCCATATGCTTCAAAATCGTCAGTAAATATTTCTGAAACAAGGTTTAGAGCTTCTTCATCATAAAAACTTCGATAGGTTGGTAATGAAGGGAAGTGTGGATTTGTAATATCATCATCTGCATAATTTCCTTTATGAATCATTTGATGTGCCCTATGGTGATTGGAGTTTGTAAGGAGTGATATATCAGAAGAAAGTAATCCATATTCTTTCTCCAGCTGCGGAATTATTGTATTAAAATTCTCTAGTTTTATATTTTGTTTGATGACCTTTTCTTCTCCCTCAATATATTGTTGTGAAAAATGTTGATCTAACAGAATGGATTTAGCCCCTATTTCTTTTACATAATATAAAAATTGTTTAAATGAAATTCCTTTCGATTCATTTTTATCATTATAAAAATACTCTCTAATCTGTTCCCATTGTTTCGAGGCGTAAGGGTTGTCATAAAGTATTAAAAATGAGCTTACAGCTCTTTTATAAGGGTTGCGCACAAGTTTTATGGTATCCTTACTTAGTTCCAAGAGTTGCATTTCTAAATTTGTGTAGTAATCAACTTTATTTTTGTATATTTCAGATTCATAGTAATGAATGAACGGTGCATATTTCATTGCTTCCTCATATAACCCAATTTGGAAGAAAAACCAATTCGCCAGAGAAGTACAACCACTTCTGTGACTCCAAAATAAAATTATGGGGAAATCTTTATGAAAATGTGGAATACGTTCGCCATATTCAATTAATCCTTTAATATTGTTCTTCATCAGCCAAACCCCTTCGTTATTCTGATATTTATTGAACACTTAAATACAATGGTAACTACTCATACCATTGTATTTAAACACCACTGTAAAGGTACTTAAGTTGGCATATAAAATCCCAGTGTATTAAAAACAGCTTACATAGGTGTCTTAATTTTCCAGGTTTATCAAAATGTAATAATTGCTTAACAAACTTTAAAATATAGAAATCTATTATAAAGAGAATTATGTATGAAGATATGTATACAACGATAGAGGCATTAATATCGCTACAATAATCGAAAAAAAGTCTTGATAATATGGTGAAATTCACTCCGTTTGCAGCAATTCCTGAACAGTTTGCTGGGATACGTGAAATCATCAAGGAGAAAAATAAAGTAACTCGGCCGATCTTAACAGATGAAGAAAAAGAACTAATTGAGAACATGTTATTATGTTCCTTATTATCTGAAGAAGAAATACTCATTACATATTATGAGGATGGTTATTTGCTCTCTAGCTATATGACTGTTGTTGATATTGATCCACCAAATAGTGCTGTTATATGTACCGATGCTTTTTATAACGAGATGAAACTGCAATTTTATAATATAATAGATGCAAAATAGAATATATTTACTTAAGCACATTTAGACCATTATAAAGGAGTGTAAATAATGCAAGAGGCTCAAATAAGAAAAAGTGCAGCAGGAGCAATTATTCATAACGATATAAATGACTATCCCTATTTAAATATACCGATGATTATTAATGAAAAAGATGGAATGATTTATGAAGTTCTAGGTGCTGGTTTTCACACTAATGATGCTGTAGCAATAATAACAACGGATGATTTTGCTACAACCAGGGTAACTGCGCCTCTTATAACAGTAAAAAACAATGATGGTAGTATTCAATTATATCGCTTACCTTTAGAACTAGAACATTGGGTACTTTCTTGTATGCGTGCTGCTTCAGTAGGAAAAAATCCGTTTCCCTGTAAAGTTGCTTTCGGAATCATCGATACTAAATTTTATGTAGAATTTATATAAAAAAGGTCTGCTTATTCAGCAGACCTACCATCAATTATAGCTTTATATTTTTTTCCTTTTCAATGTCCAAATAGGTGTAGAAGCAAGGATCTGGATTGGCTCAGGTAATAACGGTCTTACTTTCTTCCCATCTCGTTGTCGAGAAAACTTTGTGCTTAAACGTGCTTTATCCCAACCTAGTATCTCAGCAAATTCTTTTAAACCAACGAGAAGGGGAATTACTCCCCCAGTTCATCGCTCCACACTTGATAAAAGCCGCCACCAACCGTTTCAAGTACATTATCATCCTCTTGTGGGGATATTCCATACCAATATGAGGTTGTTATGACTTCGCCATCTAAAGTTTCAATTGTGATTTTTTCTTGCGTGTAAGCTATACCTTCTTCAGCAACTTTTTTCGCTTCACTTAAATCATTTACTTCAACTTCTTCTGTTACACCAGTATGATAGTTTACAATGTATTTTTCCATTTATAATATCCCCTTCAAAAGTGATAACTTTGTTAACACTTTTTAGGATAATTCATTTAATTATTTCCTTCCTTTTAGGAAAGAGAAAATCCATAGCTTCTACAGTTAAAATCCATTCTCCACGTTGTTTTCCTTCAGGCTTGTAGTATTTAACTTTTCCACTCTCAATCAATGCATCTATTAATTTATTATCTTTTCCTCGCTTCAATTTCATTAGCAGCGCTTCTTGTATAATCCCCCAACGATCACACGCCTCTCTTGGTGGCATAATTTCATCTAGCATAAATAACATCCCCATCACCTCTCGTTACCTATAAGTAACGTTCAACCGGATAAAAAAACATGATGAATTCTACATGCGTGTGATTGGAACCATAACTTTGCCCAAACGGCAAGGTTATGGTTCTTTTTGTTTGTGGCAAAGTTATGGTTCCAAAAATAAAATGTACAATCAACTTAATAACAAGTTGCCCCAAAAACGATAAAAATGAACTCCATTGTTATAAAGGAATCTAATTTTTTGTTTTGGGGGTAGTATAGAATATTAACTTGATTGTGATGTGGCGCTAAGCTTATAAGGGATCACTATATTTAAAAAAATTGTACGTTTAGACACGGTTTGGCAAAAAACTAACTGTTTTCTTGTACATTAATAAAAACTACAGTAAAAGTTGTAGTTTTTATGTTTTCATTTTCCTTTTTGCATTCATCTTTTACTTAGATGAATGCTTTTTTTAGTACATAATAAAAAAAAACGGAAAAAGTGTCACAAAATCCGTTTTTCTGGTTTCTATATAATACAGGCATCAAATTGAGAGTGAGGTTTTAACTAACATGTTAACAATAGAAAATGAAGAAAGTCATGCTTCTGACATGACTTTTGAAGATTTATTTAAGCAGTACTATGCTTACGCTGTGAAACAAATCATATGGATTGTTAAAGATCAATCTATCGCTGAAGAGTTAGCGCAAGAAGTATTTTTACAATTATATCGTAGCGATTGGAAAGCAATCGAAAACATACCTGGATGGCTGATTAAATCTTCTACTTATGTAGCGTATAACCATTTGCGATCTGAAAAAAGGCATCAAGCGAAGATTGATAAGGAAATACAATACCATGACGTACAAAATGTCTCATCATTAGACGATGATTGGATAAGAAAAGAAGAAATTACAAAAGTCCAAACGATACTAAATAAAATGAATGAGCGAGAACGAACCCTTTTACTAATGAAATTCTCTGGTTTTCAATATAAAGAAGTTGCAGAAATACTTCAAATTGAAATATCTTCTATTGGAACTTTATTAGTCCGAGCCAAAATGAAATTTCGCAAGATTTATAAACAAATGGAGGAGGCATAACAAATGAAATGTTATGATATCGGATTTATTCAAACATATATTGATGGAGAACTTTCTCATGATACAAGAAAAGAATTTACAAAGCACCTAGATACATGTGAAGCATGCCAAGATTTATTAGTAGAAATCAGTAAATTAAACCAATGGGAGAATGTAATGCTATATGAAGAATCTGCACATTCACCACAAGAAATCAAAATTGACGTAGAACAAGCATGGAAAACATTTGAAAGTCGTTCAAAACTAGACAATGTTTCTAATATAAATCATAAAAAACAACAAAAGAAGGGAATTTTTACAAACATGAATAAAAAAACAAAACGTTTCATTTATACAGCAGTAGCTGCAGCAGGACTATTTACAACAGCAATGATTCCACAAGTACAAGTGGCGGCTACAAATGTTGCCTCGTATTTTTCTGATGCAATTACAAATGATAAGGTTGTAAATGAAGGAATACAAGACGAAAATGGTGTCACACAAGATACGATGAAGAATGGCAAATATATTCCTATTGATGAAAAAATTACAGATCAGGGTATTACAGTACATTTCAAAGAATTATATATCGCGGATTCACGTATATCAGTTCATTATAGAATGGAAAAAGCAGATGGAAGTTTAGTACCATATGAATTTGATACAGCTGGAGTAGATCTTAAGAGTGATGGTAAGGTCAATGGACAACAAGAGGAACGACCTGAACTTAAAAATGGATCATTAATATCCTTTATACAAGATAAAGATGATTATCTTCCTTTCGAACTTATGGCAACAGGTAAAAAATTAGAAACAGGCATTCGTGATAAAGATAAACCAGAAGGCGTTGTTACATTTGTTGTAAATCCTGAAGAAAAAGACGCTTTTAAACAACCCCTTACATTAGATGTAAATATAAATAAAATTGGAAAAGTAGCTGGATCTTGGAAAGGTAAGATTCAAATTGATACTTCACATTTAAAGAATAAAACCAATTAACATGAAAAAAAGAATAGCACAATATGTATCTAATGCTCGGTTTATATGTTTTCTTGTTTTTGTTACATTTATTTCTTATATAGTTTTCACTCTATCTTTTATTTATGATTTAAGTTTATAAACTTAAATTAATCATTTAAAACATTATAAGATAAAAACTTCATAAAAAAGCTGTAAAATCAATAGCCGGTTCCTTAATGTATAAGGAACCGGTTAGTTTGTGTCTAAACGTACAATTTTTTTGATATGGTGACCCCTACTAGGGGTAGCGTCAGGAAAATGCGGATTTACAACGTTAAGGAAATTCCCTTATTAAAAAGCCTAATTTCTCAACATTTATATTGAGAAATTAGGCTTTTTTCGTTGCTCCGTTAAAGCGCCCTATTTTGGAAGATCAAGATAATAATTACTGCCAATAGATAATTGAACTAATGCTCCCGATTATGGAGCAAATCACTATCAAATCCTTCCTTTTTGTTCATTATATATACTCCAAATAAAATGATGATCATGGCACTCCAATCACTTATCAAAATGATTTCGTTTGCTAATAGTGCGCCGATTAATAAGGATATTACAGGTGGTATATAAGTTACTGTGGAGGCTATTATTGCCCCTAAATTATTGACGAGAACATAATAAAGAATGTAAGCTAGCCCTGTTCCTAGAACTCCTAGTCCCACTAATACACCAATCAACGCAACTGAGTCTGATTGAATATTCTCTATACTTTGTAAATCCCCAAAGAGACCAAGTATAATGATTGCAATGGCCACCTGGTAACTCGTTAAAGCTGCGGGAGAAATATTGATTTTTGTTAAATATTTTTTTGCATATACAAAAGAGGCACCAACACTGAGAGACCCTATTAACATATATATGACACCTTTAACGTCAAGAGCTGTATCTCCGTTTTTCCATGGTCTCGCAATAAGTAACACACCAATTAATCCTACAATAACTCCGACTACTCTTTTAACAGTTACCTTTTCTTCTTTTAAAACAAAGAAGGTCATGATTGTAGAAAAAATCGGTATGGACCCACTTAAAGCCCCAGCTATTCCAGAATTCAACAATGCTGTGCCTTTCGCAAAACAATAATAGTAAATGATAGTTGCGAGGATAGACATAATTAGAAAGTGGTGTATATATTTTATATGACTTAACTTTATTTGACGTTTAATAAGTGCATAAAGAAATACAGGAATAAAACCGGCTAAAACTCTTAGAAACACAATTTGTAAAGGATCAATATGAACGGCGGCCCATTTCATAAAAAGAAAATTAGTGCCCCAAATAACCCCGAGTGTTAGATAAGCTATATAATAAACGTTGAATTTCATTTGTGTCTTTAGCACTTTTTACTCCCCTTTCACACTTCCCTTTTTTCTTCTTTTTTTGTATAAGAGGAAGACGATAAGAAGTTTAATGTTTCATGTAATTGATCAGCTGCATAAAAAGCTTCCTGGTCTTTGGATATATCTCCAGGTTTATTTCCTTTCCCAATAATATATCCTTCAAAAGGTAGACCAACAAAGTCAAAGATGTAGTTGAATTGCTGAATTAATGGTAATCCTTTTATAAAAGGAGAATCTCCCCCAACTGCAACTACATAGGCCTTTTTCTTAGACATGATTTTTCGAAAGTCTTTATATTGAGGATCTCTCATCGTTTGGGACCATCGATCAATAAAGTTCTTCATTGTTCCTGTCATACTGTACCAATAAATCGGTGTCGAAAATATGAGAATATCGTGGTGCACCATTCGATATATTAGGGAGTTATAATCATCACCAACATCTTGAAAGCCGTCTTCAGTGTGGCGCATATCATCTATTGGTTTAATATTGTAATCCCTTAAGTAAATGGAATCTACTTCGAGATCCTTAATAGAACGTTTAGTTAACGTCTCTGTATTTCCATTTGGGCGAGTACCTCCGTAAATAACTGCAATACTCATAATTATTCCACTCCTTTTTTTTGACTGTTTATGATTTATAGCTTAAACTACACATATAAATCAGTAAAACAGATTATTCCGTTTGGTTCAATCGATATTTCCGATTTAGGAGGGAGACGAATATGGATATTAAACAACTCATCACTTTTAAGACGGCTACCGAAACTCTTAATTTCACCAAAACAGCTAGTATATTAAACTTTGCTCAATCTAGTGTGACAGCCCAAATTAAAGCATTAGAAGAAGAGCTAGAAAAACCTTTATTTGAACGCTTAGGTAAACGCCTAACATTAACCGAGGCAGGAAAAGAATTTAAAATCTATGCGGAAAAAATCATTAAACTAAATGAAGAAGCAAAAATGGCCATCAGTGGAAATAAAGAACCTTCTGGCACCCTTATCATCGGAGCACAAGAAAGTCAATGTACTTATAGGTTACCTACCATATTAAAAGAATTTAAAGATCGATACCCTAATGTAAAGTTAATATTTAAACCAGCTCATTCCGACGAGTTAGCTAGAAAGCAACTAATGAATGGTATGCTTGATATTGCCTTCATTATGGATATAACGAAACCTGAAGAAGCTTTAACGATAAAACCTTTGATACAAGAAGATATCAAGATGGTGGCTGCTCCAAACCATCCATTAGCTTCGAAGTCAGAGGTTTATCTTAAAGATATTGAGCATGAAACACTGCTATTAACCGAAAGTGGTTGCTCCTACCGTACTCTTTTAGAAAAGTCTTGTCACTCAGCAAAAGTCTACCCAGTAAATAAGTTTGAATTTGGTAGTATCGAAGCCATAAAGCAATGTGTGATTGCAGGATTAGGAATTGCTGCATTACCTACAATGGTTGTTGAAAAAGATATTAAAATGGGGAGAATGGTGGAATTAAAATGGGATAATAATATTCCTCCTATTTTCACCCATATCGCTTGGCATAAGGATAAATGGATGACTCCTCCATTGGAAGATTTTATTGAATTAACTCAAAGAACTTTCAACAGACACAAGATTTAAACATAAAAAATCGCTAAGAGTTTGTTAAACCTAGCAATTTTTTCATGTTAACCAGAATAATCACTTACTGGAAAAAAGAAGCATCAAAAATAATAAAACTCTAAGGCTATCCCTTGCCTTAGAGTTTTATTCTATCTTATTCAATTATCGGGTGCTTAGTTTAAATACACTTTTTACAAACTCTATCTAATTTTATCATAAACTTCCTTAATCATTCCTTACTCCATTATATGGCCCTTAATGGAATAAGGAACGATTATTGTTTCTCTTCCGACAGCTTTCTATATATGGGGAAATTAGGTCTTAGCTACAGCCTTACGCGAAATGGGAAGAATAGAAAAAACGATCTTTATTCTTAATTACATATCGGATGAAACTTTAAGAAGAAAAATACAAAGAGGATTGAATAAAGGAGAAGCGATGAATGGACTGGCAAGAGCTATTTTCTTCGGAAAACAAGGAGAGCTTAGGGAACGAACCATACAGCATCAATTGCAAAGAGCCAGTGCTTTAAACATAATTATCAATGCTATCAGTATCTGGAATACCCTACATCTAACAAAAGCAGTTGAATATCAAAAAGAGACAGGTAGTTTTAATGAAGACTTATTGCACCATATGTCACCTTTAGGCTGGGAACATATTAATTTACTAGGAGAATATCATTTTAATTCGGAGAAAGTGATCTCATTAGATTCTTTAAGACCACTACAACTTTCTTAACGTTGTTAAAAATGGGGGAATCGTCTTGGAAAAGAGCTTAGCGTTGTAAATCCGCATTTTCCTGATACTACCCCATGCCCATCAACTTAAGAATTTGCACTACCCCCAAGTGTCAAAAAACGTTATTCTTTCTAAAAAGCTAGCTAGAAAGGATGACATTTTTTATGAATCTTTCAATTCAAGATGAATTACAACTATTTTCTGAAGAGCTGTATCGTCATTTAACCCCTTCTCTTTTGGAAGAACTCGCTAAAGAATTAGGTTTTGTAAAAAGAAAACGAAAGTTTTCAGGAAATGAATTAGCTACCATATGTATCTGGGTCAGTCAACGTACAGCGAGTGATTCTCTCGTTCGACTATGCAGTCAATTACACGCCGCCACAGGCACTCTTATGAGTCCAGAAGGACTCAATAAACGCTTTGATAAAAAAGCGGTTGAATTTTTGAAATATATTTTTTCTGCATTATGGAAAAGTAAACTTTGTAAAACATCAGCCATTTCAAGTGCAGCACTCACGTATTTTCAACGAATCCGTATTTTAGATGCGACGATTTTCCAAGTACCGAAACATTTAGCACATGTATATCCTGGGTCAGGTGGTTGTGCACAAACTGCAGGTATCAAGATTCAATTAGAATATGACTTACACAGCGGACAGTTTTTAAACTTCCAGGTAGGTCCTGGAAAAAATAATGATAAAACATTTGGAACAGATTGCTTAGATACCTTACGGCCGGGTGATCTGTGTATTCGTGATTTAGGATATTTTTCATTGGAAGACTTAGATCAAATGGATCAACGTGGCGTGTGCTATATATCAAGACTTAAGTTAAACCATACCGTCTATACGAAAAATCCATTTCCAGAATACTTTCGAAATGGGACAATCAAAAAACAGTCACAGTATATCCAAGTTGATTTAGAGAACATTATGCACACGTTAAAACCAGGACAAACGTATGAAATAAAAGAGTCGTATATTGGCAAGAATCAAAGATTATTTACAAGAGTAATTATCTACCGATTAACAGAGGAACAAATACTGGAACGTAGAAAAAAACAAAGCTATACCGAAAGTAAAAAGGGGATTACATTTTCAGAAAAGAGTAAACGATTAACGGGTATCAACATATATGTTACGAATACGCCTTGGGAAGTGGTTCCGATGGAACAAATTCATGATTTTTACTCCCTCCGCTGGCAGATCGAAATCATATTTAAAACGTGGAAATCTCTATTTCAAATTCATCATTGGCAAACTATCAAACAAGAGCGATTAGAATGCCATGTGTATGGAAAACTCATTGCCATTTTTATATGTTCTTCCACGATGTTTAAGATGCGCCAACTTCTGTTGCAAAAGCACAAAAGAGAACTAAGCGAATATAAAGCAATTGGGATGATTCAAGATCATCTATCCCTGTTATATCAAGCGATACAGAGAAACACCCGTATAATAACAAAGGTTTTAATCCGCCTGTTTACCCTACTAAAGAAAAATGGCCGGAAATCCCATCGATATGAGAAGAAAACTATCTTTGATATTATGGGTGTTGTCTATGAGTATAATGGATTGAGAAAACAAAAGAAAGCTGCATAAGAAAAAAATGAAACCCGTTAGGGTTTATTTCGTATGCTCATTTTTAAGAGGATTATACTGTTTAAAAGTTTGTTCATTTCAATTAATGGAAAACCGTAGAGTTTCTATCCTTAAGTTGATGGGCATGTGATACTACCCCTACTACTATTTTTTGAGGCAAGTTTATGAGTTAATAAAAGATTTATGGCAATGTAATGCTTCAAATATTACAAGGATGTTCTCTAAAAACTATGCTTTCGGGCAATATTATGGTTCAAATTGTGGCGGACTTATAATTCAAATCACAAAATAAATCGGATGCTAGAAGACCAAAATAAAGTTAATAGACCAATACTCACTGATGATACAAAAGAAAGAATCCAACGCTCTTTACAGCAATCCTTAGAATACAATGAAGAGGTATTCCTCTCTTACTACAGAAAGGGATATTTACATCACCAATACATAACAGTGACTTCTATAGATCCAGGAAACAAATTGATTCATTGTCTTGATGCTTTTAATACACATACACAATTAAAATTTGATGAATTAATTGATATTAAATAAAAAGAATGCATACACAATCGTACAATTTATTAAGAAGACTCCATTCTGAAAAAATTTAATCAAAATGGAGTCTTTTGTTAGAAATATTCATTTGTTTTTTTAAAATACTGAAAATAATTAATGCAAAATAGTTATTTAAAAGAGTTAAACCCCTAACGGTACGTTAAGAGGCTGTGATTAACAAACTCTTACTAAAAATACATGAGATTGATGAAGAAATATGATAATTGATCCCTCGCATTATAGCACTAAATTAATTTAAATTTCAACTTGATAAATTTTCGTGTGCATTCAATTTATTAAAATACGTATTATCCGTTCAAACGATACTAAAAATTTAAAATGGTATAAGCATATTTATAGACCTGTCTTTTATTGTTCATATAAAATAAAAAAGTACGAAATACCCTATTTTGTATGTGATCCTGCAAGGTAACTTGTGGGATTTTTTATTGTCATTAAATCGGAGGGATTATATGGGATACTTTAATGTTGAATTAATGAAAGCTGAAATTACTCAAGAAGAAGCTATATATAGTTACAAATTATATACAAAGGATAGCTGACAATAAGGCAGATAAATTATATGCTGCCGAAGTAATTGAGAGAGTTCATAATGAGGATAGCTCAACGAAAGATATTGATTTTATTATACGTTGTCGTAAAATGCTATAAAACAAAAAGGAACTCTGCAATATTAAAGAGTTCCTTTTTTATATTGTATTGAAAAAATTTTATGTTTCTTAAAAATGCTCTTAGAATTTCAGGATAAAGTGAGTAAAATGCATATGTAGAAAGGAGGTTTTACAATATGCAAAATCAAACAAAAACTTTTCATTTGAAAATAAAATTTTTCGGATTCAAAATAAGTATTAATTATTCCTTTTAAAAGAATCTAGCCTGTTTTTATTTGAGTACTAAAAGGTAGGATATCTCTTATTCCTATCTTTTAGTTTAACACCATTATTTTCATGAATTTTTAGACTGTAACAATTTTATTAGATCCTAAAATCTCTAAACTTTTCTCTAAAACTTTCTCATTATCAATGATAATAACATGCAATTTTTTTCTAGCTCTTGTCATCATTTGATAGAGCATTTTTGTATTATCATAATAGTAATCTTTTTTACTTGTTAGTAAATTTTTATTGTAAAAAAAGTTAGAATCTATCACTACAATTACATTATCAAATTCCTGTCCAATAACCTCATGTGCGCTTTTATTATCTCCGTTTTGATACACTTCATATGGATAATATTTATTTCCGTAACCAGGCGTATAATTTATAGCCTTCCATCCCCTATCAGTCAGTTCTTGAATATAATCCCTCACACTAGTATGACCCTCAAAATACTGCACGCTAATATTAGAATAAATTTGATGTGCATTACTTTTTGATGTATCAAACAAATTTGTGATAAAGGAAATAATCTCTTTATTGGTTCTAATTGTTTTTGTCAATGGAAAATGTCTTGGAGATACCTCAGCTTTTAAAAATTCAGGAATATTATTGCTAACTTCCCAACTAGCCAGACATTGATTAGGATCATATGAAAAAATACATTTCACATTGTTATCATTAATCCTTTGTAATATTTCCTCTAATTGGTCTTTACGTATGCGTTGAACTTCGTCTATGACAATCAGATCATATTCATTAAAGGTATAACTTTCATAGTATCTTATACCTGTTACTTCCCAATCATAAAACATTAGCTTTCTATGCCCAGCATTTACAGTTCCACAATGAATAATAAGTACTCTTTTGGAGTTATTTATATATTCTTTTGCAATATCATACGCTAAAAGAGTTTTACCAGTTCCAGCAGCTCCTTCAATTGCAATATAGGATGGTCCTCCCTCCTGTCTTAAATTTATAATCTCAGTTTTATAGTTATCTTGATGTTCAGTCAAAAAATACTGATTCTCTAGAAAGGCTTCTGTAGAATTGAATGGTGAGACTAAATAATTACAGGGATCAAACTCTTGATGTATGTCTTCAATTTCAATTAATTTTTGTTTATGTATTTGTTTAAATAAAAATTCAATATCACTCTCTTTAAATTCTTCATTTTCGTTTAAGTAATAAAGCTTTTCTTCTAAGGCAACGTAAGTGAACTGTAAAACTTTCTTTTCTAAAAAACTGAGATAATATTTATTACTTAAAAGTTGCTTTTTCATTCTATCCCCAGTATTTTTTCTTTTCAATTCTATATTAATAATAGTTTCTTCTCCAAATCTTAAAAGATCAAACTCTTTATTAATTTGGTTAATTTTATATCCTACATAAAATCCCTCTACTATTTTTAAAATATTTACAAATGATAGAAGCTCTTTAACTAAAGAACTTAAATCTTCGATTTCATCTTTTTTAACTTTAATGTCAAAATGTTCTTTATATAATTCAAATACGGAAGGTGATAGCTTTTCACTTGCATCAACTAGAGACAATAAATTTATAGGTTTCACATCAATCTTTCCCCTCAACTTAAAATAAATATCTAAACACTATCTTATTCTATTAATAAAATACCACATTTAAATGAATCTGGTAAAAATAACAAAGTACACATATAAAAAGCAAGTAAATAAAATCCCAGTAGTTAATCAAAAAACAGAATATTCAATTTTTATTTTTCCAATAACAACATCACCTTGAAATTCCGCTAACATGTTAAGATTATGGAAATATATACTAATAGGGTGAGGGGATTAAATATGAATGTGCAAACTGTCTCCAAAGGAGAAATAACAAATCTACTAAACAATTGGTATCAATCCATCATTTCACAACATGTACTAAAATCCACAAATTTCAAGAAAGAAATTGATAGCAAGATTCATCAAATTGAAGAAGACCAAAATATACTTATCTATTATTCATTACTAGATTTTAGATATAAGTTACTTACCCATGACGTTAAAAACTATAAAGATAGTTTAGAAAAGATAGATTGTATACCTGATCAAGCAGACACCTTCCTAAAATATTATCATAGTTTTTTTAAAGCAATTTATTCAATTAATATAGGAGATTACACATCAGCTAAAGAGCAATACGAAGAAGCTGAAACATTATTAAAGGATATTCCAGATGAACTTGAAATAGCTGAATTTAATTATATGTTTGGTTCTTTCCACTATCATATTTATCAGCCACTACCAGCAATCAAATATACTACAAAGGCAAAGGAATTATTTTCAAAGCATGCAGGGTATGAAATCAAAGTTGCTGCTTGTAATAACACACTAGGTCTTGCTTGTACTTCCCTCGGTCAGTATGAAAGTGCGGAAGAACACTTCCTTGCAGCTTTAAATACTTTCAACAAACACGACGAGGATAAACTATCAGCAAAAGTGAAACATAATTTAGGGTTATTGTACGCAGATCAAAACCTTTCCGAACTAGCAATAAAATACCTAAATGGATCACTTGTAAATAACCAAAAAACATTGTTCTTATTAGCGCAGGAGTATTTCAAATTAAATGATAAAAATGCTGTCACGTTGCATATTAAAAATGGATTAAAAATTTCAAACGAAGAGTATAATCATCATTTCAATATTCTAAAAGGATTAAATGACAATATAAGTACAGATGAATTGGAAGAAATCATTTTGGCAGGAATTTGTTATTTTAAGAAAGAAGAGTTATGGAAATACGTAAAAGATTATTCAGCTATTTTAGGCAATAAGTTTTACGATTCAAAATCGTATGAAAAAGCGAGCAAGTATCTACACATGACAAATGAAGCTGATAAAAAGGCTTCAGAGAAAGGAGCTTTAAAATAATGAAAAAATCTCTATTAATTTTTGCTATTATCACAGGTTTTTTATCTTTCAGCTTCAGTAACAATACAAACTTACAATCTGTATCAAAAGAAAAAGTAGATTTTGTTCAATATGCACATGGTGAAACTATTTAACACAATGAAATACTACAAAGTTATGTCATTACCCCTTTACAATGCATAACACAAATAATTATTAACAAAATAAAAAGAACCTATCATGTAGGTTCTTTTTATTTGCTGTATAAAGTTTTATAAGAAATGCTTTAACGTTACCTTTTCAGAATACAGTGATTTTCATATGTCCTTAAATTTATAACAATAACTTTTCTACACCTACGCCATCCATTAATAACAGTTTCAAAGAAGGTGATATTTTAATTGCTTCTTCGATATCTAAATCTCCAAAATCCACCATATATAATCCAAATCCTTCTTTTCCATTTGCATATAATAGCACTTTCCCACCTTCATCATCACCAATTGCAAGTGAGTTAGGTATATATTTTTGGATATTATGAGCTTCATTCATCTCTATACAATCTGCTGGACTCCAAATACGGATATATATTTCATTATTTACATTAATCTCTGCATCTGTACAATGTTGAATTATCTCTAGATAATCTGAAGGAACATCTATTGATGAAAAACCTTGTAACTCTTGAATTGTTTCTTTAGTTGCTGGAGGTTCTTGTGTTTCTAAAGTGAAAACTGCATTTAAGTTCTCAAGTATACTCATTAATACTCAATCCTTTCATATTTTACTTTTAACTTATCAAGCATTCTATATTGTTGTTCTAAAGTTCCTCTAATAGTTTCTTTAGAAAATCCCGCTTTTTCAAAATCAGAAACTATATTCTTTAATTCCGCTTGTAAAGAAGAGCTCCATTTTCCATTTCCTAAGGCTACACGTTCATCACGTCTCAAGTTCTGCGCATTAGTAATAATAGTATGTGGTAACCCCTTTCCTGTTTCAATCGTCACTGTTGGTGCAAGTTTTGGATCATATCCATATTGACTTAAATTTGCTTCCGCCCATTTCCCTTGTAAACCGTGATGAGATTGTAACTTCCCTCCATTTGGACCTCTCCCTTTTGGTTTAGGCATTGATTGTATATGCGTTTTATTAAAAAGTACATAATTCGATTCAGCACCCTTTACAGTTTTAACAGCACTAGCTGACATCTTTACACCTTTACCGATTTTAACCAACTTCCCGATTGGTGTAATACCGGCTACCGCCATACCTCCAGCTATGACTCTGTCAAAAGTACCAAGTTTCTCTCCCGTAGACGGATCTACACCTTCCCAAGCACGCCGAACATCATATTCTCCACTTATTTCACCTGTAATATCTCTGGCTAATTTATTACCATCAAATTCTTTTTTTCCTGATGCTAATGAAGTTTCATTGTTTATTGTTTCTTCTTGATTTAAATCGCTATACACAATTTTATCAGATTCACGTGCTTTTTCCTCTGTGATTTTTTGAATTGATGCAGTCCAGTTCATATTTAAATCTTGTATACTGAATGTTCCACTCGCAGGACTAAAACCTTTCCCACTTTGAACTTCTGCAAGACCTTGAGCAATACTCGTAGCTAATTGAAGCGCTGTATCAAAATTACTACTAGAAACATAATTAAATTCATATAAATGCTCTAGTTTTTCTTGAAGCTTTTGTTTCATCGTATCATAAATTCCCACCATAACTTGCATTCCTGGAAGGGTAATACTAGTTCCTTCAATGTCTGCTTTCATTCGGTCAATTTCTCGAATTTGTTCTCGTATTTCTTGTTCAATGACATCTGTTGTAGCGACTTGTGATTGAAAATCGTTCGGAAAGGAATTATTCTGTCGAATTAATTCTTCACACAAATAAATAATTCCTTGAGCTAAAGGATGAAATGTCTGTGCAAAGAATGTCTTCCCTGTATCATAAGTTTTCCCTTGCAAAATAGTATCGCCCACAAAAGCATCAATTGAATTAATAACTTGTTCCATACCTTGAATAGTGGCTACACAAAAAGCATTCATACTTTCTGTTTGAGCTTGTACTTCTCCCAAATACATGTTTAAACCCATGTACTCCCCCCTTAATAAGTAAATGATACCAACTAAAGGATAAAATTGTAAACTATGATTTTATTGATTTTTTTGATAATTTTAACTATAAAATCCTTAATGTTATTTCGCCGCCTTGTATCCTACAATTAATTCCGCAACCTATTTTTAAAACAATCGTAGCACAAAGTCAATTACACTCTCCCAAAAGGTACACCTTTAGATATAGTATATTCTTTGCAGCTTAAACTACTTCAAAAGGTATCAAAATGTACTTAAGACACACTTCATAAGTACACACACTTTTTGAGATGTGTTTGTTGAATGATTTTATGCTTATTGGAGGAGGATAGTGTCCCTATCAGTTGGATACACCACAGAGAATCCCCTTATTGTGCTGTTTATTGTTTTTAATATTTAATCTGGTACATGAAATTTTACAATTAAGTTATTCCTTTGTTTTACTTATAAAATTCCTATAGCATTCTATATGAATTTTGTGGTATTATAGAGATAGAAAATTTGTTTCCATTGTTTATACTCTATTGTACGTAGCGTGAAGGACAAACCTTACGCCCTGTTAACTCGGGCGAGGTTTGTCCTTTTTTTTTACTTTAAGGAGGAATTTACTATGAAAAAAATCTACAAAATTGGAGCAATTGTTACTACTTTATGTGTTGCTTGTATTGCGATCTTTACTTTAACTAAGAATGAATCAGTCAATACAGAAACTATAACACCAGAAAAAACAATTGTATCTGCTGCAGATGTAAAAGGATCACCTGAGAATATAAAAGATATTTCAAAAGAAGAATTAAAGGGAAAAATACAATCCCATGAAGAGTTCATTGCGTATTACTATCAACCAACCTGTCATTTTTGTAAAAAAGCTGCACCGGATATCAATCGTATGTCAAAAAAGCATGATAGAACCATTTATCGTATTGATATCTCTACACCAGAAAATCAAAGTGCCTTTCAAGAGTTCGACATTCCAGGTACTCCAGTTGTTGTAGCTTATAACAGAGGTGAAGAAATTGAACGTCTAGAAGGAGCAGTGTCAGCTGCTACCTATGATGGATTCTTTGCAAGACGTAATTCGAGCGCTAGCTAGTATAGTGCTCGTTTTTTCTGTTTAAGAAAGGAGAATTGACATGCAACAAAACGCCCGTATTCATTCGTTAGACATAATAAGAGGTATAGCCATACTATGTATCCTATTTGCGAATCTACCCACTATGACGGGACTAGATCCCTTTAATCAAGCGGGTTATATCGGTACAGATAAAGTGATTCGTTTTTTAGTAGATTTGTTTATACAGGCAAAGTTCTATACTATTTTCGCATTCTTATTTGGAGTAGGATTTTACATTTTTATGAAAAATACAGAAGCAAAAGGATATCCCATGTATAGGCTATTTATCCGAAGACTATGTATCTTACTACTCTTCGGTTTACTCCAATTCACCTTTCTATGGTATGGAGATATTCTACATGCGTATGCCTTAGCTGGATTTATTCTATTGTTCTTCTATAAGCGATCTACTAGGCTTATTTTTATAGCTGGTTGCAGTTTCCTAATGGTTAGTTATGTATTACATATCATTGTATTTTTGCGAGCAAGTTCTTCTATTTCAGAAGTGCCCAATTACTATCAATATATGTTTACAGGTAACACTACCAATCACACTGTAAATCTATTTATACATTATTCTCATCAAATAAAAGCACGTCTTTTCTTTCTAATGACTCAGGAATTCCAGCAACTACTAATAGGAATTCCGGAATATATAGGCTTATTTTTAATAGGGTTATGGGCTGGTAAGAAAAATATTTTTAAAAGGGTACCGGAATTAATAAAGAAAATTAGATTTTTACAGTGGAGTTCGTTATGTATCTCATGCCTTCTCTCTTATCCTATTATCTACTACTTTATAAAAACAGATGTCTATTACTCTCAGGATGTACAACTATGGATTCTATTTGGAGGGAAAATGCTAGCTATATTCTATATTTGTACTCTACTGAGAGTTTGTGAGAATAAAAAATATATAGAATGCCTGCACCCCTTTATGAACGTTGGCCAGTATGCTTTAACGAATTACATCACTCAAAGCATACTTACGCTTGTCATTCTTTCGTGGTGCTTTAAAGATGTCTCACACGTATATTACTGGCAATTATGTATCTTTGGGCTTTTAATTATTTTTGTACAAATTATATTCAGCAAGATTTGGAGTAAATATTTCCGTTATGGTCCTATTGAGTGGGTATGGAGAAAAGGAGTTTACAAGAAATAGGGGCACTATATCATTCTGATCCTATTAAACATTAAATAAAAAAGTGCAAAATCTATCAACAGATTTCGCACCAAAAACAGATAAAAAATACAATCACTAGAAACATAGGAGAGTGTTTCACCACTTATTATAAACCATATCTTTACATTTTTGTGTTGTAATTTTAAAATATGTAAAGATTCAATATTTTGTTTTAAATTTTCTTTTTATTTAAGTTATACTAAACTACAAAGGAACAACTCTCCTTTAGGCCGTCAAACATTATGCTAACAAAACACACACCAAAAAAACCAATTCCCGTGTAATGGAATTGGTTTTTTTGGTGTGCAATTCAGTCAATACAGCAACTTGAACCCACATTTTCAAATGTAGTCTTATTAATCTTACCATAATTTTAAAATTCTTAAACAAAAAAACTAAATCACTAGTAAGTTACGTGAATCCGCTGCTTTTTCATCAAGAAATCTGGAGTATAACAACAATTAAGTTCATACTAGCATGAACAACAAATGATACTAGTAACCTATTAGTACGCATATATACTACAGCTAGTATAACTCCAATTAAAAAATACCCAAATATAAATGGAAAATCAAAATGCATGATAGAAAAGAACAATGCGCTTATTAGTATGCTCCAAGTTTTCTTAAACTTAGACATTAAAATGTTTATGGCCGCATAACGAAAAACAAACTCTTCTACTAAAGGTGCAAGAAGAACAATTGAAACAAGTGCCACAGGAGATATTGCTGCTGCAGCGACTGTACTAGACGTATTTGCTGATTGCGTAGTTAGCTGGAATACACCCTTATCTAACACGCTACCAACCATCTGCGCAAGAAATACGAATATGATCCCAACTAAAGTCCATATGAATGAATTTCTTGATAATTTAATCGAAAACTTTGGATCATTTATTATTTCTTTACTATATATAAGAAAAATGATTATCAGCATAAGTGAAAACCCAATTAGTTCCCAATGCACAAGAAGTTGTTGAATTGCTTGCTGTTGGTTTCCCTGAATATCATACCAGCCCGTCTTCGCTAGCAATTGTACACCTATAATCCCAACAAATTGAGTCATTACAAAATAAATGAGTATGATATAACCTGATTTATGTATATTACTATTATTCATGTTAATGTATTCGCCTTTCACTTTTTTATTTAATTAACGATTTTGTTTTTAATAACGAACTTTCATTGGATCCAGTGATGTTTTTCGTTCGTCTTTTTTATAAAATTTTCATGTTATTTTTGTAAAGCCATTTCATTTTCTTTTTTAACACGTTTTCGATTACACCAGTAGCAAAGATTGGGACCCTTATGATTCATTGATGGTCTATATAAAGTTTTAACTGGCTTGCTGCATTTTGGGCATTTTTGTTTATCATATTTCACGATTTCATTCCCCTCTCAAATAAAAATTTTGTTTAGTTCTTGCAGTCAGCTTTTTGCTAACTTCCTTTTTATTTACGATCGAAGAATGATAAAAATTCACTGTAGCTAAAAAGTTCAAATTCTCCCGTGTCACTTTTAACAGCTATACCTACATCCTCTGGTGTTCTAAACATCTTGAAATCTTCATAGTTAAACCAATATTCTTTATCAATACTGAATCCTCTTAAATTGGCTTTTGGTACGACGTACATCCAATCTCTAAGATTTATTAGTAACTCAATTGAATCCTGTAAAAGATCTAGAGTATCATCCATATATATTCCCCTTTTCCCTTAAATAATTATTTTGTTTTATTTCATCGATTTTAAATATCAGATAAATCATAAATTGAAGCATCTATATGCTTAATAATAAAAATGTCTTTTTTAGAGTAACTACTATGGTTGCTAAAGCTATAAACATCAAGAGAAGGAAAACGCTCTGTAAGCATCTTTATAAGTAATGAACGATTTTGATGATTGTCGATTAAATCCAATTTTTCACTCCGTCCTTTTTCAAAGTCGGCAAATTCAAATCCCATTTCACGTAAATATTGAATGTGTTCCTCTCGGCTCCTTTTATCTGTTACAGGAGTTTTACTGAAAGAACGACAATGTTCTAACATAAAGCTAAGTTTCACTCTCATTCCACCATAGGGGTAATACTTCGTATCATGCACATGATTAAAACCTTCTGTATTCCACCATTCACTAACAACTTCAGAAAGATGTTTCAACTGTTCTTTTAAACCATCAACTGGTTTATCGGAACCTAATTTACCCTGTAATTCATGTATCTTTTGATTCGCCTTTTTAATCTCCGCATAACGTTTTTCTTTTTCTTCCAACAGATATGATTCGTAATTTAGTACTTTTGCTGCTTCACTAAAATAGCTTTCTATCAATGATGGAAGTGTTTTTGACATTTCGATTGAAAGTAAATCTTTACTCACCCATTCACGTAATTGAGCATTAGCAAAGTGCATATCCTTTAACACCTTCAGTAATACAGATTTTTGATCCTCATTCAATTCCAATTTCTTTTCGTCCATTTCCCCAGCTCCTTTATTTTCAAACAACGCTTTGGTTAATTATGATAATGATTCTTTTGCTATTCGATTCACATCTTTAACAATTGCATTATCTACTCCATTTGTTATTCCTTTTATTAGTTTTAACGATTCTTGGTATTTTTCGTTACGTATTTTGTACTCTTTATATGCCTTTGATGTTTGCTCTAAATTCCACAAAGCATTTAAACGATAATTATTAATGTCATAAGCCAAGCTCAGTAATTCATTTAATTCAGATAAACTAACCTCTACCACGGTCTTACCATTCTCAAAACGAGATTTTCCATTAGAGAGTTTATTTTTAATTGAATCAATCTTTTCTTTCATAAACCCACCTACTTCTCTACAAAATTCATATTTTATTACATTAAGTAATTACAAATGAACACTAAAAATTATATATAATAATTATATAATTAGGTGCCCATACAGTTATCTCAGACTATCTACTAAAATCAAGCCGCTTGCAGATGCTTTAAACCCATTTCTAATGCACCTGTTCCACCAAATCCCTGATTAAATAATAGTGGGACATCATACTTCTTTGCGTACTCTTTTGCTACATCAATAGATACATGGCCACATGCACCTTTTTGAATGACAATAACATCGCATTTTTTTATAACACTTCGAAACGTTTTCTTTACGCCTCCGTGATTTTTCCCATCATGGAAAATAACCTGGCAGTCTCTTTTTTTGGCCAACTTCTCTAACGTTCTTCCATTTGATCCACCTAAAACTAGAATTGTACTCATTCCCACTCACTCTCCTTATCTTTCTTCTTTATGTATGTACTTGGTGATGTTAATAACACAAGTGTACAAGCAACAATATTCATTAACACAAAACAAACTATTAATAAAATAATGAAAATCGGGGACAACAAGATAAAAATAAAGCCACTTACCACCAAACAGATGAAAATGAAGCCATTGCTCATATCTTCGTAACCATCTAGCCCTTTTACAATATTTAAACTATGCATCCATACTGTGATACTATCCCAATTTTCTATTAACAGATAGCCACCACCCAACAAAAAAGCCCATCCAAGCAACGTTCCTAATAATCCAGAATTTCGTCCTATATAATACCCCGAAACAAAATTCGCAGCTGTTCCAATTAACATTCTCATTTGTATTCCTCCATATCCATTTCATTTAACGTTATATACAAATTTCTTTTAACCATGGTTTTATTATATCAGAAAATTATGAATATTCAATAAATGTTTTTAGGTACTCTTTATTTTTTTATAAAAGGGTTGTGTTTTTCTCCACAACCCTCACTTTCTTCTTAATCCACAGGTACTTCTTCTTGTCCATGTGGAATTTGTGCAATTGGTGTTACAATTTGTGCATATTTGTTTACCTGCACTTTAAATTGTCGTGGTTCTAAGAAGTTTACCTGTTGAATTAAAACTTCAATATGAAACGTATCTACTTTTTTTCCACGATCAATTTTGGTAATACGCGCATTGTAAAATTGATCTCCATTTAGGAAATACCTTTGAACAGCTTCTGTAGCCAGCATACGCTCATTACTTGTCATCTTCATTGGTTCAATACCAAATCCAGCCTTTGTAAACAAATACGGGACATCATAACTACTATTAGAAATTTTTCGTAGTAAATCCTCTACTGTTTTTGTCTTTGCGATATATTCTTCCTCTTTTGTATCAAATCCCTTTGGCTTATCACCAAGCATCTCGATTTCATCTTGATTTACCTGCTCTTCCTCTTGTACTTGTGATTTCATCATATAACGATGAATCGTATTATAGGTCGCAACGCCTACTACTAACACTATAATTACCAATATAACTAAGTACTTACGAGGCAGATTCGCTAACATATTCATGACTTTCTTCATATCATCACATCCCATATCAGTCGATTACATTACGGACTTGCGTCATATGTTGTCCTCTTGCCGTATAGTTTAGACCTGTAATTTGTACACCTTTATTATCACCAATATGAATCATTTTCTGATTCCCTAAATAAATAGATACATGGTTCGGATTTTCATAGAAAATTAAGTCTCCTGGCTGTGCACGACCGATATCGGGCACCTGTTTTCCCTGTCCAATTTGAGCACCTGTCCAATCCCCTAGTTGGACACCTATACTGGTTTTAAACACGTATTGTGTAAATCCTGAACAATCAGCACTACCTGCAGCTGGATTTCTAGCACCGGATACATAGCTCACTTTCCCTTGCCCAATCCATTTTTTCGCTTCTTCCAGTACCTTTTGTCGTTTAGCATTTGTCATTGTAGGAGAACCACCAGATGATAACCCTGGATCATCATTTTTCTTAAAGAATTTCATTGGATCTGTTGGTTGGTCATTAATACGAATTTGGAAATCTAAATGGACAGCGTATCCATTCATATTAAGGAAACCTGTATCTCTATCAAAGTTAGAACCGCCCATTTCCCCAATAATTTGCCCTTTTGTCACCATAGTTCCCGGTGCAACTGATATTTTACTCAAATGTAAGTAACGAGATACAATACCATTTCCATGATCTACATAGACACCTAGACCACCACCATTTACATTTCCTGTTTGGGCTGTTACAATACCTACTTCCATTGACCATACAGGGTCTCCAGCTTTTCCGGCGGTCATGGCCCCAATATCAACTGCATTATGTTGCTTTCCACCACGCACTGCATCAAACGTATCTGTAATACGACCTGATTTCGTTGGCCATTTCCAACCTTTATCAGAAATCCATTCTCCAGATACATCTGCCACACAACCTAAATCTTTGTAATATTTTAAAACTTTGGAAACATATGTGTAGAGTAAACATCCAGCGCCTTATTACATTCCTGTGATAGGTTTCCAAATGTTCCTCCCCGAACCGGACTTACATCTCTCAATGTATCCGGCTCTCCATCTGTCTTCTGCATTTTATATCTCGCCCTTGTGTCTTTTCATATGACACTCTTTACAGAGTGCGATAGTCTTTCGATTTCTCGCTATCATTTGTTGTTCAAGATATGATTTATTTGACTTTGCTCGTAGATTCTTTAATCTCTTAATGTGATGCATATGTATCACAACATTGCTAGTTCCGCATAGTTCACATGTTTCCGCCTTGATTCTATCTGACAATTTAGTCGTACTCATTACATGCCGAGTATTTGGTAAAATGTCTGTTCCTTCTAGTGATAAATTTCTTGTCATTGGAAACTTTCTTTCAATGAAATGAACTTTATTCATTCCTTTCTTTGTCTCATACTGTACAGTAAATTGTCCGTACTTTTCGTATTTCTCTCGAATTTGTTTCGTACGTGTTCTGTATTTTGACGCAAAAGTTTTCAACATTGAATAATACATGAAATATGCAAAGCGGTGCATGTGATTGCTCACATTTTCAGCTAGTCGATAGTAATTGTATAACCCTCGAATTTCGCTATTATATTGCGTGATAATCTCTAAATCTTCATTGTGTTGGAAATATCCTCTTGGCTGAGGTTTCCAAGTGCCATCGGCACACATTTTAATGGCCTGATACTTTTGAAGTTTCTTTATCCATGCCTCATGTGGCATTTTCAATTGAATTTTACCGTTAAGAACCCTAGAAGCTCTCCCAAGACTGTTAATGCGTGTTGCTTCACTTTTAAACACTTTAATTTCAAATCCTAGAAATTTAGCGTGTTTCTTGAAGGCATTTGTTATCAGAGTCTTTTCCATAGATAATTCTAGTTTTATCTCTTCTTTCAAAAATGAAGCTATCTCATTTTTAATAAGAATTGCATCCTCTTTAGAACCTATTACTCCAATAAGAAAGTCATCCGCATATCTTACATATTTGAGCCTTCTATAATTTTCATCCATTGGATTATTATAAGGTGTTTGTAACAACTTCCCTTTCAAAACTTTTTGTTGTTCTTTTAGTTCCGTAATTCGTGTTACTTCTCCATTTAGATAGGCAGTATCGATTTTCTCTTGAATCTTCCGCACTTTATACTGTAAATTACTATACTCTTTATTTATTTGTCGCTTTTTCCCTGATTCAAATCTATCCTGATACTTTTTCATATAAGTATCTAATTCATTTAGATAAATATAAGAAATTATTGGACTAATGATTCCACCTTGAGGCGCTCCACTATAGGTATTATGAAATTTCCATTCTTCTAAATATCCAGCTCGTAAGAATTTCCAGATCAACTCTATAAACGCCTCATCCTTTATTCTTCTTTTAAGAATTGTAACTAGAGTATGATGTTCAATATTGTCGAAAAATCCTTTAATATCTCCTTCGATAAACCATTTACTACCTGTAAATGTGCGCTTTATCTCTAATAACGCACTATGGCATCCCTTTCCTTTTCGGTATCCATGTGATGAACTAGAAAAGCTTGAATCGTATATTGCTTCTAGTATCATACGTATAACTTCTTGGACTAATTTATCATAAAAGCTAGGAATTCCTAATGGCCTTTTCTTGCCATTTTTCTTTTCAATATAGGTTCTTCTAGATGGATATGGTTGATAGCTTTTACTTTTTAAAACACTTATCAAGTCTTCCACTTCCTTCATAGAAAAACCATCAATAGACCTTTGGTCTACTCCTATCGTTAATGCGCCATCATTTTTACTTAGATTATCGTATGCTAATAAAAAGAAATCTGGGTTATATAAATTACGATAAAGTCTTGTATATTGATATTCCTTATTAAGACTCTTCGTTCGCAGATTGCTTAGTACTATTTTTGGACATTGCATAGTGCCTTTCGCACCTCCCCAATTTGGTAATAAGCTAACAGACTGCCTTCCTTCGCCCTGTACTAGGCTTTCCCTAGCTCTGACTACTACGAAGGCTCCGTTGTCATATTAGATATTCATGAGCCATACTTCTTGACTGTTACATCTTGAAGTTATCCTCAATAGCCTCGCAGGCATTCTAACTTAGACAATCCCCATTTAGTAAACAAGGAATTTGCACGTATAGTGTCGGATGTGACGTTCACACTTTTCTTCCATATAGAAGTGGGCAACAGATAACCCTATTCATATAAGATGACTCACACTATCTTTATGATATCTGTTGAATCTCGTTTATAAACATCTTTCGAGACTAGTTACGGTGGCCTCCCTTGTGCTATCATTCAAGCAGTTTAGCTTTCATCCTTATCTATACTTTATATCTTGCCGCTCAGTCTTGACTTGATGTTTAGCCAACTTACGGCTTTCTTGGCATGCTGTTGTCCCCTTTCAGTTTCCCTCCAAGGTTAGCCAAGTGATACTAGGTCTTTTAGGGTTGACCTAACAGCTTGCAATCACCGTTTTTCCTTGCCCCCTTATGGGCGCACAAAATCACCATAACACGCATTTACCTTGGTTCGGAAGTTATTCGGATCGGAGCAACCACCTGGATTTAAATGATTCTTACTTCTTGAAAACTCAATAGCTGTTTCTTCTGAATAGCCACCCTTTGCTAAAGCGTAACTAATAAAACCTTCGCCAAATAGTGATAGGTAAGGTTTTGACATCATCTCCACCTTTTCCCCCACTTCACACCGTACGTGAGACTTTCACCTCATACGGCGCTCCATCTAATTCAATTGACCAACTTTTGTATTGAAGCAAAGATAGGATGTCGACGCGCTGATATTCTCAGCTTGTCAAACATCACTTTCTTATCTTCAATAATGTCGTACTTATTTAAGATTGATTTTGCCTTATCTGAATCATCGCTATGAATTGCTATGTGTATGTCTTCTAGTACAATTACCAGATTTTCATAATTGTCCTGTCCCCCAAATTCCAACGGAATTTTATGATGACAGTGCCAACCTACTAATCCAACTTCTTGTTTCGTAATTGCACATTTTCCATACTGTGCAATAAACTTTGCAATTCTGTTATCGTTGTATTCTACTGTTCGATGCTTCATATAAAAACGATGTACATGTCGGAGTGTCTCCCTATCTACGGCTTTTAGCGTATCATGTATTTTCTCTCTACCTTCTTTTGTATAATTTGAGATAGACTGAGTAAAATTTCTAGCCGGTTTGTGCTTCTGCGCATGGATAGGTAGTAATACGATGTCTTTGATTTTATACAATTTAGGATTGTATCGTTTATATCTTTTCCTTAATACAGTCGACATGTCACTCTTAGTGGCTTTTTTCCAATCTCGCCTCAGTCGATTATAGAGTGTTCTTATGAGATGGCAACTCATGTGATCTAGATCGTGATTAATATGTGTGGCGGCTGAATAATAATTTTGTATTCCCATTACAGTCGTGTTAAATCGCCATACTGATTCTGGTGTTTGTTCTCTGCTTATATCTTTAACAGCCTTTTTCAGCTTGCTATACGCATGTTTTCTGGATTTTACACACATTCTGCTATGAGCCACATGTTTGTTTCCTTTCTTATTTGCCTTAACTGTAAAGCCTAAAAAGTGACTCGCTTTTTTCCTCAAATTTATAATCTTTGATTTTTCAAGGCTAATATCCAGATGTAGGCGTGTTCTAAGAAAGTCTTTTGTTGCTTCAAACATTTTTAAAGCCGTTACATAATCACGACATAATATTTTTGCATCGTCTGCATATCGAATTAAGAAACATTCCTTTAATTTGCTTTTCTTTAGCGCTCGATATTTTTCACTATTTCCCTTATATGGATGTGAGGTCTTTATCGTTTCCCATTGGTTACTTACCCACCAATCTAATTCGTTGAGTACGATATTAGATAGAAGCGGACTTAGTATTCCTCCTTGCGGAGTACCTTTTTGAGGAACACCCTCATTTACAATTTCTGCTTTCAGTAGTCTTGAAATGATAGAAAGTAATTTCTTATCTCGTATACCTATCGTCCACAATTGCTTTAGAAGTTTTCCATGATGCACATTGTCAAAGAAACCTTTAATGTCTATATCCACACAGTAGTGAAATCCGTTTCCTTTTCTATTCACTAAAGATTTCATTCTCGCTAGTGCATGATGTGTACTTCGGTTAGGGCGAAAACCGTAACTATGGTTATGAAATTTCGCTTCGCATATTGGTTCCAATATTTGCAATACACATTGCTGAAATAATCTGTCCCATATGGTTGGTATCCCTAAAGGTCTACGGTCTCCATTTGGTTTTGGTATAAATACGCGTCTTACAGATTGTGGTTCATACCAACCAAACATCGTTCTTACTTTTTCTATCACTTCATCCGTTGAAAGCATTTTAATATCATTAATTGTCATTCCATCTGTTCCAGCTGTCAGACTTCCCATATTTCTTTTTATATTTCGATATGCTAAACGTATGTTTTCATCCATCTTCATAAGCTCTATTAATTTATAAAAGTTGTTACCGTTTTGACTTTGCTGATACAAGTCATCTAGTGTAGACTGCATATCATAATATTCAGCGTGTCTAAGCTTTTCAGTTTTCTTTATAAGTCGGATCTCCTTTCAGAGTTTACCTTTTTTAGTCTCACAAGAACCTTATAATTCGACTGCGTAGCTTGTTGAAACGGTTGGTCAATCTTTCATCAGACTAATGGCTATCCCTCTGCAATGTTTCCATTGCTTCACCGGTACTATGCCATCACTCTCACCACCATAAATGAAGGTTATACGTTTGCTAATCTCACAAACACCTTCCCTTCAAACACTTCCTCGAAGATAAGTTCTCCATGTTGGTGGCTTTCCACGTTCCATTATTTCTATCTATGCATAACACTTTTAGGGTTCTCCTTTAAGCCTACTGACTTGATGTCGCCTATAACGACATATGGACTTTCATAACAACTATTTTTACTCATCCACATCAGCACCACGCTCGTGGCACACACATTTCTATGTGTCATCGTTCTAGACCCGTACATTCGAAGATTCGTCAGATTCTGCCTACCCGTTGGTTTTGTTGAATCCATTCTACCCATGAGTGCTTTTTAGACTCCCGGCCTATAGGCTACACCATCCACCGCTGGACAGTTTTCGTAGTATCGAGATACTTTAACGGTAGCTCTCAGCCGACTTCACCGAGCTTCACACAACTACAGGCTTATCTTTTGTATGCTGCATGTCGGAGTATCAGAGGAAGCCCTTCAAGGCGTTACCCTATCATTTGACTTCTCGAAATAATAGTTCTGCTGAATATTGAATCAGCGCCTAACCTTTTCAGTTAGGAACGTGTCGCACAGTTGTACGACTGCAAAGCGAGTGCAATGTCACCATTGACCTTTCCTAGTACATCTTTAAATTCCCGTACACCTGCTTCTATAGAAATATTGGGATCTTTAATACACCCTACACGAGCATTCCCCTTTACACCAATACAAGATGAGCTCATGTCTCCATATTGCCCCTGTTAGTGATAGGTAAGGATTTGAAGTTATCTCTACCTTTTCCCCCACTCCACACCGTACGTGAGACTTTCACCTCATACGGCGCTCCATCTAATTTGTTTATTGTTTAATTTTTTCTAAATTACAAGCTCTTCGATATTGGTTTATTCGTTTAACTTGTTCCACAGTCAACGAGTGTTTTTGAAAGTAGGATTCAATCGTTTGTTTATTTGTCATGTGAATTAATCTATGAATTTCTTTATGAATGATTCTAAGATTTTCATACTCATCTGTTCCGCCTAATCCCTTCGGAATATAGTGGTGGCAATGTAGCTCACTTGCTGGTAAAAATTCTTTAAGTATCTCACATTTTCCATTCAACATAGAATACCTTGCCATTCGATTATCCAAGTACTCTATACTTTCATTAGGGATATTTGCAGTTAGTAGTTTCTTAATTTCGCCTAATACCAATTTATTTAACTCAATATGTTTGGCAATCTTTCGGCCTTTTTGATTGTAAGGTGTTTGGGTTTGCGTGTAATTCCATATAGTTGCTGTTTGTATATCCGCTAGTGGAAATAAGTAAATACCACATACTTTAAATGTTCGATAATTATTTTTAAAGAATTTTGTAAACACCGGAGGTGCATTGATTGGAACTTCATATTTCCCGACACTTTTTAATCGATTGAATATTACTAATGATAGGTTAAATGCAAGCTGTTTCATTTCAATATTTACATGTGTAACATACCTAAAATAGTTACGCAGTCCAAGTACATAGGCATTATATAATTGCACATTTTTCCGAGTTGATGACAACTGAATAGCTTTTATTCGCTTTTTGATCTCAAGTTTGATTTGCTTCTTTTTCTTATTTGATATCCTAGAGTTACAAACCCATTTGTTTCTTTTGGGTACTACATATAATAAATATCCTAAGAACTCAGATTTGTTTTTTCTAAGGTTGATTATTCTGGATTTTTCTGGTGAAATGTCCAACTTTAATCGTTCCTTGAGATACATTTTTGTCGCGAAAAACCATTTTTGTGCCGTTCGGAAATCCTTTGCCATAATTTTAAAATCATCTGCATAACGAACAATAAATCCTTGTTTCAATTTGGTACCTTTCATTGCTCGCTTTTGATTTGCATTATTTGTATATGGATATGATGTTTCAAAATAGTGCCATTGGCTTGCTATCCATTGGTCTAAATCATTTAAAACTATATTGGATAGTAATGGCGAGAGTATTCCACCTTGTGGTGTTCCCTTTTTTGGAATTCCAAATCCCTTAATTGGTGCTTTTAGAATTAAATAGATAAGTTTTAACACTCGCTTATCTTTAATACCCATATTCCACAATTGTTTTAGAAGTAATGTGTGATTAACATTGTCAAAGAATCCTTTTATATCTATATCTACCGCGTAATGAAAAGTATTTCTGCTTATCAAAAACATTACTCTAGAAATGGCATGTTTTGTTCCTCTCATCGGACGAAATCCATAACTATGTTCGTAAAATTTCGCCTCGCAAATCGGCTCCAAAATTTGCCTAATCATTTGTTGAATTAACCGATCAAACATTGTTGGAATTCCTAAAGGTCTTTTATCTCCATTGGACTTAGGAATAAAAACTCTCTTTACTGCTTTTGGTTTGTATATCTCTAGTTGTTTACAAACCAATGATAAGAATTCCTTTTTATACATTGGTTTATAATTATCTATCGTGAACAAATCCGTGCCAGCGGTTTTGGACCCCTTGTTAGATTTTATTGTTCGGTATGCTAAAAGAATATTGTTCTCCGAAGTAATCAATTCATATAGACCATGGAATGATTTATTTCCTTGACTTTCTTCATATAACCTATCAAATGTTTCTTGCATATTGTAATATTCCCAATATCTCATTGTTGTGCTCAACTGTGGAAACCTCCTAGGTTTTTGCCCACATTCCTACCTGACCATTGAGCTTCATTTTCTTAAAATTAAACATAAAACAAACTAGACTTGGGGCCATCCCTCCACGTTCATTAGACGCTTCAACGGTACTGTGCCCCTACCTTCACAAAAATAAAGGAATTTCGGCTAATTACCTTATATCCACCTGCCCAGTAGTAGCTGTTTTCATTTAGCAGTTTTTTGCTTCCCACGTTCCAATATATCTAGCTATTCATGATAACCGTAGGTGTTTGCTATAAGCCTGTAGAGTTTATAAGCTCATCGTTGCTTATCCCGATTTCCTACCGTCAGATTCGTACTTCTCGGTACCCTACCACACTCTTGTGTGCTATACCTTTCGGTATAGTGCAATTTTAGACCCGTACCTTCGCAAATTCGTCAGACCCATAAGGGACATTCTCACCATAGTTATCTTTTCAGCCATCCGACCTATCCTACACCATATGATTAAAAATCACTTAGGCTCGTTCAGCCGACTTCACCTAGCTTCATACACAATCTGTCTACTAACAAATCATGCATGTAGGAGTATTAATGGAGTTGTTTCAATTCAACATGACGATTTTCATTCCAACTCTCGATATATTAGTTATTGTTGCTTAAGATAAATTTCAGCAACACTCTCACTTCACGTCTAAACGCTTATAGAGAAACGTGTCGCGCCTGAAGCCTGCATCGGGTCATTTCCTGCTCCACCTGATTCCTGCATCATTTGGGCAGCCAAAATACCAACATATTGAGCAACACCATGTTTTTCTGCCATTTCTTTAATCTTTGGAAGATATCCTGTAACTTTTGCATTAAGATTGACAGGCTCCCCGCCAGGACTCACATTACCTACACACATACCACCAACAAAATTACTAGAAGGTGCTAGATGTCCATACATACCTTCTAACATCCCGGCTTCTAATATCTCACGCGCACGTTCTTTTTGACTTTTACTAAACTTTGCGAGTTCCATAGCTTTCTCTAGTCCATGAGAAGATGTTGTCACTTTTTTGCTTCCACTTGCATTAATCTCATCTATTTTTTTCTTAAAATCTGTATCTCCTACTATCTTTTTTACATCTGGTCCGGAGTAACTTTCAGATTTTGTTTTTTGCATCTCTTTTTTCTTTTTTTCACAAGGACCATTCGGTCCCGCCTCACATACCTCTTTTTCTGTATATTCTTCATATTGGATATCCAATAAATATGATATAGCATCATGCGGATCTTTACCAGTTAAATCATTATCATATCGTGCCATGTCAAAGGCGACGACCTCTTTCCAATCCACATTCAAAGCCATTGAGACTTCCATATATTTTTTTACTTGTTCCTCTGTCTTACCTTCATCATCAGTAAAAGGTACAAAAGAGACTAAAATCACACACACAGCAATAATTACTCCCATAACCAAAGCGGCAGGTACTCCAACCGCTGCCACAACAGCACCCACAATTTTTAATATACCTGCTTTTAGCATTTTGGCAGCAGCTTTCGCTGCCGCCCTTCCTGCTTTTCCTGCCAATTTTGCCATTTTCCCGCGCGCTTGCATCCCTTTTTTCTTAATAAAGTGGGAAGCTACATCTTTTAAAGGATTACTTTTTTTCTGTTCATTTGGATCGTTAGGATTTTGACTCATAGACTTATCACACCATATTTTCCATTTTGAGAATTTCTTCCTCTTCGCTGTGCTAAGCGAGGGTTTGGCGCAAATGGAATCAGATTTTGTGGGTCATGTTCTGATAAATTCAAATGCGTCTCTGTACGGACTACTTCGTCCTGTGTTTGTGTTACTAAGATTTCTTCTCTTGGTTTAATACTACTGTCTTTCACTTCACAAGCTCTTTCAATCCTTTGGTTTGCTTGTAAACGCGTATCTCCTTTTCCGAATGGCGAAATACGTGACACTGTACCGTCTGTTGTTGTCGCAACCATGTAACTACGATCTCTTTCTACCACCATTTGTACATTCTTATAGCCACCTTGGTCTAAATCAGACATATAGAAGTGACCATTGTCTACCTTGTGATTGACTGTAAGTGGTGGTTCATTAAATACCGGTTTCTGTTGTAAAGGTCTTTGATTTTGGTTTCCTACTAATTGATTTGGATTTACATTGATTGAGCGATTAATATTGATTTTGCCACCACTTGAATCTTGTATATAGGCTGGAGATGCTTTCGTACCATTACGATACTGCGTTAATTGTCCGTCTGAAATATTTAAATCCTGATATACCACTTGTCCAGAGCGTATATTACTATCTCCACTACCATAACGAGATACAACTTGCTTCATTCCACTAGCGTCTTTTGCTTCAATCCATGATTTATTATTTGTCGTCACAAGACGTACTGCACCTTTTACAACCGATTGCGCGCCTGTATGATCTGTTGTTGTTGGTACCATTCTCTGAATCTCCTGAATCTCTTTTGCTTCTGTACGAACTGCACTGTTATACGGATTATGTTTACTTACCATACGTGCAGTTGCTTGATAAGCACCCGCACCACCAATCACACCTGCGGCGTAACTTAAGCCTTTTGTCACATTATAGTGGCGCTCTGCTGCATTCCCACCTAATGATGTATTAACAGCAGCAGTAGTCCCACTTATCACTCTTTGTACTGCATTCCCTCCGGATTGTTGAACAGCACTCGCGGCACTAAAGTATGCATTTGATACCGTATCAATGCGATCCGCAAGCATAAGGTGTTTCGCACCTTCCATTACACTCATGCCAAGTTTTGTACTCTGCTGTGTCATACGTCCCACTGCAGATGTTGGGATAGACATTTTACCAGCACTTTGTGCAATATTTGCTACACTTGTTGATGCATCTGCATAAGAGCGTTCAATTTCCGCAACGGAAAGATCTCCTGCACGTGCGATACTGGCTTGCGTTCGTGTCGCTGCATATACTGCTTTATTGATTGCGCTACTTGTTGCAACGCCATGTGAACGAACACCTTGAATCGCACTAGTAATTCCAGAACCTACTTGTTGACTCACCGTTCCAAGACTTGCATGGCTTTGTAATCCTTTCGTTAATTGCGAAGCAAAGGCATCTTTATTAATATACGATTGATTATGTAGACTCTTACCACTCGTATCTTTTGCCTGTACGGGCATCGCTCCTGCTTGTACTGCCGCTTGTTGTGCGACTGCTTTAAATTCATTTCCTTTTTCATTCAGGTGTGACTGCCACGCTTCTAATTTTTGCTTTGGATACATAGTTGGAGACAAGTTTTTCATAAAGCTTGCCTTGTTCTCAGCTGCATATCCTTGTTTAAAGGATTCTGTAGAAGCTTGTACCAGGTTCCCAACATTACTTACTTGTTTTGCTTGCTGACCTCCTGTTCCATTTGTCAAACCGTGCGTTTTCACACCGTTGACTGCCTGCTGAATGCCTGCCGCACTGGATATACCCATCGCATTTAAGTCAGGATCTTTTTGTAACTGTTGTGATAAATGAGAAGCGAAAGCTTCTTTATTCGCATAGTTTGTACCATCTTTTTGCTGTACAATACCAGCTGATTCCGCCGCTTGTTGTGCATGATTTTGAAATCCTTGTACTTTTTGACCTAAATGTTTATTCCATGCGGCTTCTTTTTCTTGCTGCGGCATATCTGCAGGGAATTGTTTCATGAATCCCGCCTTATGGTCTGCACTATATGCTTTCTTAAATGCAGCAGTAGAAGCACCGACAAGAGCACCGACTTGTCCCATATTTTGATGGCCACTTTCTAACGTTTCTCCTTTTACATCCTCGACTGCTTTTCCGACTTTTCCTAATGCAAGCCGAGAAGCAAACGCATCTTTATTCACATAGGACTTATCAAACAGATTGTTTCCTTGTTTGTCCTTCGCATCAACTGGCATGGCTCCTGCTTTTGTTGCCGCCTGTTCTGCGTGGTTTCTAAATCCTTGTACTTTTGTGTTCAAATGGTCGTTCCAATGTTTCTCTTTCTCTTCCGCTGACATATTTTCTGGTAACTGACTCATAAACGTATCTTTATGGTCTGCCTCATACCCCTTTTGGAATGCATTCGTTGCAGCGTTAACTAAATCTCTAGCATTTCCATATGGTGTAGCGGTTTTCTTTATATTTTGTAAATCTTGTTTCCGCTGATTTGAGAAACGAGACATTTGATCACCATTTGTTTTCGCTACTTTTTTAGCAATCTCTGCATCGGACGCACCAGGGAATGCTTGTTTTAAGCGACTCGCAACTGCAGAATCAGGATTATCCGCTTTCCAATTTTCAAAATCTTTTGTAGCTAAATCCTGTGCGATATCTTCATCGGTTAGTTCCGGATACGATTCGCCATTTAGATTTGAATACGTGTCCGCACCCTTCTTTATACTCGAACCAATATGTTTTCCTAAGGCTACAGCCCCTTCGCCGACTGCAGCAACACTTCTACCAGCCACTGCACCAGGAGCACTACCTAATGCACTTCCAACTTGCGAGCCTGCTACCATCGCTCCCGGTCCAAGACCAGCTCCCGCTGCCATACCTGCAAGTCCTGTCGCTGCTTTACCAATTGAACTTCCAATTTGACCTGCTTTTAACATACGAGCTGCACGAGATGTTGTACCAACATCTGTCCCTAAATTTGCTCCTAATGCATTTTTCGGGTTATCCGCATCTTCTTTATTATCTTTCTCTCCATCTTTCTTTTCTTTCCCTTTATCTTTTGCACTACGGTAGTCGTCACGAACACCTTTAACCAAACCAGCCACACTTGCTAAAGCACCCATACCCATCATCGTACCCGCTCTATGAATACCAGCGGATGCATTGGTGCTAAGGCCAATAAAACTTTTCACAATTTCACCAACTGGGATAAACATGGCAAGCAATACTAATTTTATGATAGGATTTTGTGCACCTCCAATAAGTGTAATGACTAACCATAGGGTAATTGCGTGAATCGCTTGAATTAATACTGCTCCCATAAACTCACGAATCCAATATAACGTCTGTTGTTTCTTTTGCGGGAACAACCACATTCCTACCATTACAGGGCCTAGTAACATTAATACGTATAGTGTCACAGCACGCATTAAATAATAAAAGTTTGCCCATATCATTAATCCAGCTTCAATAAATAGTCCGAATATGATAAACATATAATCATTTTTATGGCCTTCCATTGAAAGTTCTGTAATCGTCTTATTGTCAGACAGTCCAGACTTTAATAAAGGTATTTGTTGATCCGGGTTGAAATTCCCGTTATTTACTCCATTTATCGCCTCTTTAAATTCCAATGTAATCCAAGAATTTAGATCAAATACAAAATTATAAAAGAAATCTAAATGCCAGAGGCAAATCGAGATAATCATTAAGTCTTTTGCATATTCAATTAATGCCGTGCGATTATTTGGATTCATAGTCGTTGCTGAATATTTTGCTGCTGTAATCACTACACTGACGAGGACACAAAAAGCAACAAATTTAAACATGACAGGCATACCAGTATCTAATACATTCGTAACTGCATTCTTTGCATATAAAAAATCTAGATTAGATTTATCTCCACCAAAGACTAGAACTGGAATAGTATCCATAAATCCATAAATAGGCGCTAGTAGGGCCTTTACCATATGGATAACAAGGCCACCGACCCAATCTATTATTTTCTCAAGCATAATTTCACCTTCCTTTACAAAGGTACGCTACTATCCTGCGTACCCTTGTACTTTCTTCATATTGTTTAGAAGCTCTTGAAGTACCGCTTCATTCGATTCAATAAACATCATTTCTTTATCTGATGGATCTGTTTGAATCCAAACCGAACTATCTCCTACACGGAAAATCCCTTCTCCTTTTCCTGGATTGTTGAGAATAATATCAAGCTCCCCAGCAGTTAAGTTAAAGTTCTCTTGAATTTTTTTCTTATCAATCTTATTTTGTTCTAAGAAGAAATAAGAGAAAGTAGATTGCAAGATACCACGAGCTTTTACATTTTCTAAGATACGAACAAAGTCCTGACTTGCCCAACACATACCGGCATTTCTTTTACGTGAACGACGTGCTACTTTTTCTAAGAAGTTAACCGTTTGTTCATAATCGATAAACTGCCACATCTCATCCACATACAGTACTTTTCGTTTGATAGCATGTTCTGGACTCTTAATCCAATGCTCCCAAATATAGTTCAAGATAACGTGGAAAGCGATTGGTTTTAAAAATCCTTCCTCTAAATGGCTAATGTTGAAATTAACAACGCGTGATTCATTTAACTGTGTTTCTACACCACGACCAAAATGACTTTGTCCATCAAATAATGGTTTTGAACCATCACGTAAGAACGGACGAATCGCGGCGATTAACTCTTCTGCCTTCACATCATCTCCATGATTTTCTACTATGACATCGTAGATTTCTTTTAACTCTGGCTCTGGCTTTCTTACTTGAGACTGAATTAATTGTCCATCCACCTTCTTCACTTCATCTGTATATAAAGAAGAAGGATGTGAAGTAATACCATGTTTATCAAACACTTCACGGATTGCATCTTCTAGCATTGTACGTTGGAATACATTTAATCCTGGTTGATCAAAATCTTGTCCGCGTATAATAATGTCAAAGAATCCGAGTATTTCATTGATTTTCTCTAGAATCGGTACAAATCTTACATACTTCACGCCATCACGCTCTACGAGTTCTTTCTTATCGTATTGTTCCAGCGCTTCTAGTTCTTCATCTTTATCTGTAATTTGCAGTTCTGTTACAGCGATTGCACAAGGGTTAATAATGATATTACTTTCTGGTGAAATGTTTAAATTAATACCACCTAAACGTTTTGTAATTTTTACGAATTCACCTTCTGGATCGATAATCATTGCATGTGTATCTGCAAGTGACGTTTCACGAGCTAGCTTCATTTTTAAAAGTAAACTTTTCCCGGAACCTGAAATTCCTGTCACACCAATGTTATAGTTTGGTGGACGATAATCTGCATTCCCGAATGAATTTAAAAATTCTACTTGGCCAGTAATTTTGTTCTTTCCTATTGGTATCCCACCGTTAAATCTTCCGGATCCTGATACAAAGGGTGCAAATGTACATAGAGCACGTCTATCGATATTTCGATAAGTATCTTGCAGCGTATTTGGTGCACCTAATGGCATAACCGCTTTCAAACCACTTTTCACACGGTTCCAAGTACTCGCTATCTTAAAGTGAGATGCTTGCATTTCATCTTCAAGATATTCACATAAAACGTCTAATTCTTTCTTTGATTCTGCATACGCAACAGCCATCGTACTCACCATATAAGAGTCGTTTTCATTGAACTGGATTTCATCCATTAAATTGTTTGTATCTTGAATTTTTGCATCTAAGTCTTTTTCTTGGTCAATGTTTCCTCGTGTACGTTGGAAAGAAAGATTGGAACGTAACATTGTCAGCTGCATATCTAATGATCGCATTGCTTTAGCTTTTGGCTCTTTATGAATATCGATCATGACATCCACTTCTCCAGCCGAAGTTAACATGTTGAGCCAATTGGTTTGCATCATACGTGGGTACCCATCACGTGGAATATAAAACGGACGGAAGAACGTATTGCTTCCTAAAGATTGTTTAATAACTCCATAATCTTCTGCATCAATTTTCATACCTTCTGGAGCAATAACATCAAACACTGTTGTTTGATTGTCTAATTGCGTCGGTACTTCTTCTTCCAGCTCTTCCTCCTCTAGCTCCAATTCATCCTTCTCTTCGGCTTCTACTTTTTTCTTTTCTTTTTTCTTTTCCTTTTTCTTTTTTCCGAATAACTTCATATTTACGCCACCCCATTATTTGATTTTTCTGCTTTTTCTTCTGCTAGCACTTTCTTCATTAACTCTAGTTTTCTTTCATTTGTTTCCCCTGTTGAATAGAGCGAGAAATTCTCGTTTTCAATTAAATCCTGGAAACGAGCTTTTACGGCTTTCCGACGGTTAAATGCTACGTATAAAAGTTCTATTAATTTATCTTTCGTTAACATTTCTACATTAATTTTTGCTTTCGATAGTAGATTTCGGGATGCATTATAACGACGATATAGTTCGTTAAATGCCTTATCTACAATCTTTTCTTCTAATTCGTCCTCTGTATCAGCCGTAATCGTACTAATATCAACCTTATATGGATAAATTAAATAACGTTTTTGTTCATATCGAGGTTGTGAACGCTGCCAGTACTCTAAGTTATCGATAACTTCTTGTCCATATAGAACCGTCTCTGGTGTAAGGTCCTTCGCACCTTTCATCGTTTCTGTCATTTTTCGTACAGGATCTGTTAAATCTACGAACTTACTTTGAATATATACTTTCGTATTAAACTCTAATGTGGTTAACCATGATTCAATTTTGATATCAATCGCTTCTTGTTCCATATTGGAAAGTAAGTAATAGTTAACCGGATGTGCTTCCGCAATTAGGACAAATGTGTCATCATGATATCGAATCATGTGATTATCAATTTCCTTAATGTCTTCTACAAAATCCCGAAAGAAATCAACATTATCCTCATCAATTTCCGATTCAGCAGGTGTATTCTTTTTGTTTTTCTTTCCAGATTTTTCAGCAGTATGTTTCTCTACTCCACCTTGCTTTTTCCCCTTTTTCTTAGAACCAAACAGCGGTTTTCCATTCATTTTCCGATAAAAGAAAAACCCTACAATGGCTATCGCCGCAAAATATATCATTTCCAACATTTATAAATTCTCCTTTGCCCATGTAGTTGGCTCGTACCCTTTTCTCCACTTTCCTTTTTCGGAGCGGCTACGCATTTTGATAAGTAAAAATCTATCAAGATACATGTGTTGTTTTTCTTTATAAATAAAACCAAACGCTATTACACCTACTACCGTTGGTAGTGCTAAAATTAGGCAAATAAAAAACGCTACTACCGCATCAATAGGTGCAAACAACTGCCATAAAAATGGTACATATAAATAAAGGGCCGCCCCGCCACCTAATAAATAAATCAATTGGCGCTTACTTAATACACCTAACAGCGTTTTTTGTTCCGAAGTCATATCAACAGGAACAGTTACTTTTCTCATTTTGTTTCCTCCCTTGTATAAGAGAAGCTCTCCCCAAATGGAGGAGAGCTTGTACAAACTCTTTTATTAGATTGTTGTAACCCAAGCAGCAATGTCGTACGCTTTGATCATGACAAAGCCTCCAATTGCCGCGCAAGCTAAACCAATCATAGCTTGTGTACGGTTTTCAGGGTTCTTTCCTTGTGCACCAGATAGTTTAATAGCTGCGAATACAACGCAAGCTGCCACCCAAATTCCCCCAAAACCAATTAAAGTTTTCACTAATGTGTTCATGCTTTTTTGGACAGTTTCAGCATTGGCACCACTGCCACTACCACCAAGACCTTTCGTAAAGCTACTTTTTGCCAGTAAGAAATCTCCTACTGATGTTGTCATAAGTTTTGCAGACAACCAATTCAACATAATTCCTGCACCTCCGGATGTTTTTGCTCGCAAAACGCAAAAAGACCCCAATACACGCACACGTCCCCTAAGGACATGGCGCATATTGAGGTCTTCTCTTATATGCGAACTGATTAATTTTATATTTTATTGTAAAATCTTATTACGTTTATATTATAGCAATACGATTTTAAAAATACAACCCCTTATTTACACCTTTATTACTTTTTATGCTCTTTGTTAGGATCGTACCATACCATTTGAATTTGAAAAATATCACTGTCCGTAAGACCTAAAACTTTCATTTCTTCATTCAATGAGCACGATGGTTCTATTTTTATAGATTTTGTACTTTTGTCTCTAAGTGTATACACATGTACATAATAACCTTCTTTTTTATTTTGCATAATAACATACCTCTTAACGTCCTTAAATATATAAAAATTACATATTAAGTATATAATTATTCTTTCTCTTCAAAAAATGAATCTAATGCATCTAACGAAACAACTTTTATTTTTTTCGCTTTTCTTAACGCTGCCTCTCTAGGGGTAATTATAATTTCATTACTATTTAAAATAGATTGCAACACATCGTATATTTTATGTATTTCACTTTCATTTACCTTGTCTATCATTTCATGTAGCATATCCCTGGTTACCTTCATATTTATTTCCTCTTCCCTCGTATATATTCTCTTAATTTCATTATAGCGTATTGAATTTTTGATCCCACATCGTTTTTTCTGAATGGTACAATGTAGAAAAAGGAGGCTTATTCATGGGTGACTTAATTGGCGATATATTTGGGGGAATCCTTATGTCCATTCCTTCAAAAAAAGAAAAAATGATTCGTAAAAACTTTAAGTTATTGAAAAATGAAACGTGGTTTAAAGAGATTGAACAAAGATACGGTAGATTAATGTTATTTAACCATTCCATTAGAGAATTTGTTAAAAAAGAGGATCTTGAGGCAATCTTAAAGGATGTTAAGAAGACTAATGAATTTCGTTATGAATTAGAGGGAATCCTAAAGCAAGAAAAAATATAGTTGTAATCACAAAATGGGCATCAATCAAAAATAATAAAAAAATAGGTAATTGTTTGTAATCACAATTACCTATTTAATATTATTTATATTTACTCTTTATTTTTTAAAATTTCATTAACCTCTTCCACACTTAATTCAGTGGCTTCCGCTACTTTCTCAATAGGTATACCGACATTAATTAAATTGTGAATCATCTCTATCTTAGTTGCAATTCTAGTCTCTTCTGTGGCTTTTTTGGTAGCTATTTCTGCGGCCTTTTTCGCAGCTTTTTCTTCTGCCGTTTCTATTTCTGATATTCTATCTTTTATTGCTTTTTCTCTAGCCTCATATAAGCGTAAAAAATCCTTATCGCTACTTAAACGCTCCCAATCCTCTATTGCCTTTTTCAAAACTGGATCTTTTTCCATTGCTATCGCCTCCAGGATTGTTGTTAATCTCTCATCCTCATGCGCAGGAAATAATAATAACCAACGCGCTAAAGAGTCTTCCCATGGATTCATTCGTTCTCCTTGCCATTCTTGAATTACTTTTGGAATTTCAAGAAAATGCAACTGCATATTTTCTGTAATGATACGCTTAGATTTTTTGTTCATCACTGTATTAACATTATGAAACTCTTGCTCTTCTGGAAATAGTATGAAATCTACTATATTAATACAAATGGTTGGTCTTAATTCCGTGTACTTCATCCCTTGAGTCATTTGGGAATAATACATGCCTGACCAATAGAACAAAGAGCGCTCTATCATATCTTTTTTGTCTCGAACTTGAATCTCTATATTTAATTTTATACCATTATTCAGAGTAGCTCGCAAATCTAAAATAGATAATTTATCACCCTTCTGCTCTCTTGGAAGATGCGGATCATCTAAGTGCAAAGATGTAATTTCTTCATCAATAGATGATTGTAGTACCGCATTCAGAAACCCTATTAATATATCTTCATTTCCTTCTACTCCAAACAAGCGCTTGAAAGCAAAATCAACTCGTAAATTCACTAGTTTTTTTTTCATAGATGTATTCATATTCTCTTCTACCCTTCTTTTAGTTAATTGGATATAAGAAAAAGATAGAATTAAAAACTCTATCTTTTTCAATCTACCTATTTATGAAAATATCAACCTACTTTATAACTTTCACAATCTCTGAAATACAGGTTTAAATCCCGCTTGCATTGTATCATCCAGCCCCTTACCTTGCGTTGGGTTCCATGCAGCTATGATTACGTTATAGCCCAATCGCTTTAACTCTGTCGCAAAGTCTATAAGAGCTTTCCTTACTTTTTGATTCTCTACTAAATCGGCATCAAACGCTAAATAGACATTTTCTACACCCATATCCTTTAATACAGGCATAGTAATTCGCCAAGCGTTTACACCAGGAATCGCAAGAACCGTCGTTCCTACTTCAATAAGTTCTGCTTTATTAAATCGCTTTGGAATCAAATCAGCAATCAAATCAGCTTTCATGGGTCCTTCTGTGATCATTACTGATTTAGTTTGATGCAATGTACCAGAATTCCAATGTTTTAAATGAGAACTCGGTACCGCTACATGTACAGGAAGTGGATTTTCACTACCACCTGCACCAGTCCCCTGATTTTTGTTTGCTGATGAGAGCCACAGATACTTTTGCCCTTTATGTATCTTTACAACAATTTGTCCCTCTTGAAATGGTATCTCTAGCTTTTTGCTCACTTCTAGTTCGCCTTCAAAGATACAATCACCATTTTTAGTTATCTTTACAACATTAGGCTGTTCGATTAATTCCGCTTGAACTCCATTGGGTGCCGATTTCACATGAACGGAGTTTTTCACTTCATCCACACGAACCTGCCATCCAACAATTTGATTGTACTGGTTTCGAAAAGGGATCAATATACCAGGAGATCCTGACATCAAACGAAGAGAAAGTTGACCCTTCCTCATCTCATAAAAGCCCGGAACCCCCTGCCAACAGTTTTTATTCCCCATCTGTTTAAAATGCTGTTCCCAAACAGTCGTATACGTATTATCCTTCTCTAACACAATTTGTTGTTTTAAGAAAGATCGATATTGACGTACTTGTATTTGTTCCTCGCTCATTTTTCTATCTCGTAATAAATGTGTATGATGATGCTCCTGCAATGGTATGAAATCCATTAATTTCCGATTAAACACATCTAATTCCTCATTGCTTTTCTTATCATGAATCTGAACTTCATCCGCCTCAGGCAATCGATACTTATCTTTTCCATTTATGTAGTGAATGTAGCTTGGGTTGCCCGTGTTTTTTCCGTAAATCCATTTACTTTCTACACGTGTACATGCTACCTTCTCTTGCGAAACATGCAGCATGCAATTACCTGTATCATGACAAATCGGACACGTAACACGGTAAAATTCCCACCAGCTACCTCTTGGATAAGCACTCGTTAAACGAAATTGACCTTTTTGAATGTTATAATTCATTATTCCCCACTCCTTGTATACTGTTAATTATATATGGAACAGCTACTTCCATTAAACTCTTTATACTTCTATTCAGATATTCTCTTTGTTCTCCTAACGGATATACAAAAGAATATGTATCACAAACTAAATAATCGTTTCTATGTTCTTGATCTAGCAAAGCTGATTCTACATACGATTCAAATGCTCTAGCAAACATCTCATGATTCGTAGACCAATACTTTTTGGTTCTCTTCTTATCTAACTGAATGGCTGTATCAAAGTATACAGACCCTTTCGCTTGATAAGATATTTCATTAAGTTTCTCGCCTGTTTTTTTATAGTGATAAGCAGCCAACATTTGTGCGGTTTTCTCAAATTCTTTTTCAACTTTACGTTCCATACGCGTCTTAGCTGCCCCTGATAAGGTATCCAGCTTTCTGTACGAACTTAAGTGATAGGATTCTAGAATACCTGACACATTCCCCTTATATACATCATAACTATTAATGACGCTACCATAGAAATACCACTTTCTAGCATGGGCATTTTCCACATTAATTACTCTGGCCACTTTTCCTTGTTTACAAGCATCTAGCACAGCTTGCATCCTATCTTTGATAATAGCAGGCAAAATATTTCCGATACTCTTCCCACTTGATAGGAAAGCAAGGCTACCATTTTTAAAATCATGACTACAATCATATAAGAAATGATCCAGTGATGTGTAGCATCCTCCTGCGATTAGCAAGAGGGTAGCTACTGCCCATTTCGGGTACGATAGGTAAGAATTTGATGTTATCTCCAACTTTTCCCCCGCCTCACACCGTACGTGCGACTTTCACCGCATACGGCGTTCCATCAATAACTTTTGTATTATTAAATAGTAAATAGATTCATGTTGGATCGTAGTTTATTTACCTTCTCAACCTGCTTATCACTAAGCATAAGCTGTTTCATTAGTTTTTCGATAAGGTTCGGTTTTGTAGCATGAAGCAATCTGTGTGCTAATTCATGTACAATAATGAGATTTCTGTAATTATCATCGCCACCATCAGCCCGCCTTTTCACATGATGGCAACGTACCATTTGGGGGTAGAATGCCATCTCAACACCTGAGATTTCACATCTTCCTTGTGTTTGAGCGAAGCGACGAATACGGTTATCATTAAACTCAATGCTACGGTTGGGAACAAAATTCCTTTCAAGATAAGCAAATGCCTTTTTCATATGTGCTGCTTTTTCTTTGTGGCCGTACTTTACCCGACTTTCTTCTGAGTAAATGGTGTGGGCTTGAGAAAAATTCATAGCACTTGAATGTGACACGTTACCGATGGGAATTGCTTGAATACCACCAACATTAAAAGTTTTGTAGCCTGATTTCTTATAACCTTTATTACTTCCATTATCCGCATGGAAATAAACCTTACCTTTTAACCTATTATAAATAACCCTATTAGAGTGATAGGTGATTTTGTGAAAACCTTTGTTTACTTGTGTTGCAACTTTAAAGTAGTCATGCACACCACGAATATAAGCATTTAATTCAGATACTTTTACTGGAATCGTATTAATGCGGATAGACTTCACTTTCTTCTTAATATTTGCTTGAATTGATTTCATTGAATCTTTAGGAATGTAGCTTTGTGCCACAAATTTTTTCTTCTTAGCAACTGCTTTAAATTCGATTCCTAGAAATAACGACTTCCTTTTACGAAGGTTAGTAATTTTTGATTTAGATTCTGAGATTTCAAGCTTTAGATTCTTTTCAATGTAGTTTTTCACCGCATGAAACCATCTTTTAGCTGAATTGTAGCTATTTGTGAAGATTTTAAAATCATCTGCATATCGCACAATAAAGCCTTGTTTTAGTTTCGTTTTCTTCTGTACCCTATATCTTGGTCTGTTATCTTCATAGTGTGTATTCGTTGGGAAGTTATGCCATTGTGAAGCTACCCAATGGTCTAAGTCGTTAAGTACGACATTGGCCAATAAAGGAGAGAGGATACCACCTTGTGGCGTTCCTTTTTCCGCTTTACCTTCACCCACAATTTCACATTTCAACATTTTCTTAATAATTGCTAGAACCTGCTTGTCTCTTACCCCAATATTCCATAGTTGTTTTATTAGCTTATTATGGTTGATATTGTCGAAGAAACCCTTTATATCAATATCTACACAATAGTGAAGCTTATTAATATTAATTAAAAAGTTGGTACGAGCGATTGCATGGTGAGTCGATCTCAAAGGCCTAAACCCATAGCTATGCTCATAAAATTTTGCTTCTACAATCGGCTCAAGAATCTGTTTGAAACACTGTTGAATAATGCGGTCAAGCATAGTTGGTATTCCTAACGGTCTACTTTTTCCATCAGCTTTGGGTATGAAAACCCTTCTTACGCTATCAGGCTTGAAGTTAATTAGTTTTTCACGGACTAGATGAATGATTTCATCATCTGAGAATCCTTTGTATTCATTAATTGTTATTTGGTCAGTACCAGGTGTTTTACTTCCTTGATTAGATTTAATAGTACCAAAGGCAAGTTTTATATTTCTTTCATCAATAATGAAAGAATATAAATCTTTGAAGTTCCCACCATTTTTTGATTTTACATACAGACCATCTAATTCCCCTTGAAAATTATAATATTGTGGTTGAATACTACGATTTGCCATTAGTTTGTTTGTTACTCTCCTTTATAGGATTTCACCTATCTACTCTTACTCGATTCCAAACATATTCACTATAATAATTATTTTGGTATTGACTTAGGGCTATCCCTCCACTATGTTTCCATAGTTTCAACGGTACTATGCCCCTACTCTCATCACATTGAACTACATTTCTTCTAGTATTTAGCTTCCCTGTAGTGACAGAACACTCGCCTATAACGATTAACATTTCTGTATGTGACTTTCCACGTTCCGTAACCTCTAGCTGTGCATACGATTTTAGGTCCAACCTCTCCACCTGTCACTTTAACAATACCATATAATTGCTCCCGATTTTCATAATCACGATTTTTACTCATCGGTAAGTGACCTTGCGAACTTAGCAAGAAGTCCATTTCTAGACATTATGGGTATAGATGGGTACATTCAGTTGTTCGTCTATCCTTAATGGAATTACTAACCATAATCGTTTTATAGCCTCCCGCCCTATCTAATACGACAAGTACCTCTACTTGTTTTTCCACAACTCGTAAAGGAGATGTTAGGGTATTATTCAGGCGACTTCACCTAGCTTCATACAATAAAGCCAATAGGCGCTTTATCGCATGTAGGAGTATCAGAGTAGACGCTTCAAGCTTTTGTTGGCAGCTCTCATTTCATCTATCGAGAATACAGTTATCATAAACCTTTAATAAATACTGATTTATGTTCTCTTTTCGTAGTTCAACTACTTATAGAGAAACGTGTCGCACCATGTCCCCATTCATGACACAATGCCCCGACTCCATTATCACGAGTTAAATTAATGACTTTGGTAGAAGGTTCATAATGTGCTAATGTATTGCCGCTTCCTCTCGCACCAATTGCCAGCCCTAAGCGTCCTCCTAGCCCTATATACTCAGGTGGAATCCCCAATATACGGGCTACATCATGTAACGCCTCAGATACATGCTCAATATGTTCTTTTGCATATTGTTCGGTGCAATAATGTCCAAATTGCATTCCCTTCAATCCAAACATAGTAACTACGTCTTCAGGTTTGGTAGCAAATTCTATTTCTGGTCCTTTTCTTTGGAGGGTATCTGGCAGTTTCCTACTCCAAGCAGCTGTGGATTTCTTACGAGTCGTAACCTTTTTCGTAAGTAAATCATTCCATGTTAGTTCATGTGATACACGAAGGTATGTAGAATTAATACTTTTTGAATTTGTACAAAGTGATATGAATTTCTTTCCTAATATTAATAACTCCATACCATCTGCATCAACAAATTCATCAAAATATTCTTCTACCATTCTTTTAAATGTGTATGTGACATTCTTATCTTTTTTAAATGCATACCAACCGTTTTGCATTTCCTTACCGTAAGAACCAACAAGATCTATCCATTGTTCTGAGGTATGTATTAACTGTATATCATGCCAAACTCTTCTACATGCTTGCACATACAGTTTCCTTGCAGTCGGTGTATCTACAATTGGCTTCTTATCAATCCTGCCCACTAGCAGTTGCTTTAATTTTGCAACACGTGGCGGGACATCATTTTCTTTTTCATGTTCAAAAGAGAATGGAATTAATGCGTTTCGATCCAATGTATTGAGCGCTTCTACTGGAGATTCTTTTTCAATTTCTGCTAAAACTTCTAAAGAAAATGATACTAAAAATGATTCTTTTAAGGCTCTTAGCTCTTTCTTAGCTCCTACTAATTTCTCACCAACATCATAGCTGTATTGATTGCGAACTTGTTTATCTGTCCTCACATCTTGTACTATTATGTTTTCTCTTACCTCTAAATCGAACAGTTCAAATAAATTCATGCTAAAATCCTCCTTTATAAAATAAAAAGACAGAAATTCATAGTCGTTTTTCACTACGGATTTCTGTCATTCCCTCTGTCTGTAGACTTCCATATAGTTATGTAAATCACTCATTACGATACACTCACACCTGTTAAAGAGAAAAGATCCTCTTTTGTCGGATTTAGTGCTTGTAACCAGCTATCTACCTCCAGAAAGTTTACTTTTTTTAATTGTTCGCCTTTTTCCGCACGCTTAACCACCTCTAAACCTCCATGCTGATGCACAATCATTACAAGATCATCTTTCTTGAAAATACAATCTACATCTGCAGAATTTATGTGGTGGTTACGTAGAATCGGTTTCCATTTTTTAAGTGAATAACCTTCTACATCTAAAAAACCACGGATAGCAGTAAAGCGAAAACTCGTCCCTCTAAAACATCTTTCCAATAAAAAAAGGAAATCCCGTACACATCCATTAAAATGAACATGATACAAATAGATTTCCCCTGCTTGTTTGGCTGCTCGCTGTGACAAGTTTGATGGTTTAATGGAAAACTGATAACAATCTCGTTCCCAAAATGCTCCTTCCTTTGTAACCCTCATTCGTAATGCACGTAAATTTGGCATAAAATCATCTGGATGTGCAGAACAAAATATAGATACTTCATAACTCATTTTCATTTGAATTTCCCCCTGGTTATATATTTATTATTTTTCTACTTCACAACAATTGATTACTTTACACGTAGAATAGATAACTCAAAAATATGAAGAAAAAGTAATACTCGATAAAGCCACGGCAAATGTTTTTCTCCATGATACATGTAAAGTTCTTTCGTTTCCCTTCTATAAGCAAATTGAACACCTAAGTGTGTAGGAAGTTTTGATATGTCCTCCATTTCAACGTTTTGAATAATCTCAATAACGGTATGGGAGGACTCCTTTAATAATTTCTTTAATGGCTCAAGAGGAATATTAAATAATCTACTACACTCCTTAGTTCGCTCTTTGTTATATTTAATAATTCTGGCCAATTCTTCTACAGTCGGATCAAATAAAGGATTTGTAACCTCTACATACTCAGACATAACTTTTTCTAATGTACAATCCATCTTGTTAATAATATAAAGACCCCACTCCTTAAACATATCTTCTAACGTACATGGATAGCCATACACCTCTAAACAGTACTTCCTTTCAAATGGAAAATAACAATCTTCTTCACAATCATGGCGTAAAATTGGTAAAAAAATCGTATTGTAATACTCATCAGAGTTGATGTGTAAGGCTGTCATTTTATCTGCAATATAGTCTTCTGTATCACGGAAAATGCTAGAATTACGCTCTCGAATTGGTTGAGTAACTTCATTCCTCTGAAAGATTTTTATTATCTCCTCTAGTGATAGTAATGGTTTATCTAGTGTAATTGCATGTTCGTATTTCATTATAATGATCCCCTTCCAAAGCAAAAAAAACACAAATCTTGTGTTTTTTCTCACAGTGTTTTTTATTTGTATACCTAAATCTAAATACCTTTTTACAAGTGATTCCTAACTTGAAAACAACACAAAAAGGGCTCCTTCAAGTCGATTAAAAATGTGCATAGCAAAATAAGCTAGATATACACTAATCGGCTCAAAGAAGCCCTTTCAAAAATGAAACAAGACGCAACTTGCTTCTACAACTCAACCACAACACAATAAGGTGTGGGAATAAACGGAATCAATTAAACATTAAATATATATTTATATTAATCAATTCGTATCTAAATTTCAATAACTTTATGTTTTATCACAAAAATGAACTTATTTATTTTAGTTTTTTTCGAAAATTATGTATAATAAAATTACCCTACACGAGATATTGAGTCATATCTCATTCGTCATTTAATAAGGCCTATATAAAAAATAAGGCCTTATTTTTTATTCTTCCTTTATTTACTATTAACTAAATCCAATTCGTGTTACAATCAGAACAAACACACGTTCTTTAGAGGAGGATTTTCATGTTTAAAATGTTCAAAAAGGACCCAAAAAATGAAGAAACAGCTATTTTGGTAACTAAAGATTCATTTGATATTTTCTTATTTCCTACTAGCCATGAGGAGCAATACCATTTAGTAATAGAAAACTTCCACGTAGGTTACAATCACTTTTTACTATTCGTTGATAGAAAAAATCATGCATTGCACATTTATGATGACCTTTATACTATTGTTGGCGGAACAAGTGCTATTAACCTAATTAGCGAATATCTAATTGAAAAACTGTACGAATTATTGCATTTAAAAGACTATAAAAATGCAAAAGTACTAATTTACTTCCCTGAGAATCATAAAGATTCCGGTTTAGTATCTTATGGTTACCAATCAAAAAAGGATGATTTTGATTTCGGACTTGATATCAGTGAAATAACTAAACATGAAGCATATTTAGAACTAGCTAAAAAAAATGCATAGTTCATTGAGCTGTATAAATTAATAAAAAGACAAAAGTTATGTACTTTTGTCTTTTTATTTTAACGCAATCCATTCGTAGCTTTCCCACTCTTTTGGTTTCTTATCATATTTGATACGACCAGTCGTACAGAATGATGCAATCATCCATTGTATGAGATTCATTTTTGCATACGGATCAACACAATCCTCTAATTTTTTCAATTGATAACCTGTACTATTTTTCTGCCAAATTGTATATAAACGAAAGTGTGTTGTCGTAACAAGTCTAGCTTTTGTTGTAACTTGCCATTTTGCAATTTTCGTTAAATCCTCTTTGACTTTTCTATCATACTCTTGTTTTATGACTTTATAACTCTTATCTTTATTAATTAATCCATTAGAGAATCCAAAAGGCATTTGATGCACCTCATAAACAGCTCCTTCTTCATCTCCTAAAATATTTGATTCTACTAGAAATATATTTTTTAGTTTTAATTGTTCCGTTAATTCTTTTCCGCTCCGATAAAATGGCTTCTTTATCTTCTGCAACAAGATAACCTGCACAATTAATCCGATAAGTAACGGATACGCTAATACAAACACCATATGAATAAACATATTTGCAATAAGCACCCCTACTAGTACGAATATCGTGAAATAAATATATGTTTCTCTTTGATGAATAATTCTACTATTCAAGCTAACATACCTCCGTTTTGATAGATAGTGAACGAAATATACACCATTGCCCCTAGTAAAATAGAACAAGCCCCAGGAAAGCTCTGTATCAGCTGTATTTCTTTCTTTGGTAGTTTTGCCCCAAATATAGAAGCAGCATGCTCCAATTGGTCTTTAATCGCTCCCACAAACCCTAAAATTTTAATTAATCGATACACACTAGCAATCCAAAAGAATAGCAAATGGAAAGCTGTTAATGTAATGGCAGTAAGCATAGCCGATTCTTCTACTACATTGCTAATATATAAAGCTACCACCACAAGCATCTTGGTATCACCAGGTGAAGAGAATTTAAATGTCTCTAGCAATAAACCACACGCTAAGGCCATGACTAGTACAATTGCAATCTCTTTCCCTGTTCTTATTCCGGCAAGGTACGTAATTCCTATCCCTACTATTAAGAATAGTAGATGCCACATATTCTTTGTTTTTCTATATTTCAAATCAGTAAATACATTTAGGAACATGTAACTTAGTAATAATCCCACAATATACAGACCCATTTTCTTTACTCCCCTCTTAATTTCATAAAAAATGCTGTGTAAAAAAGGGAACCACTTTTAGAGTAGCCCCCTCGTTTATTTTTACATTTATTTTTTATTCCAAGAATCAATATCTGCATTGCTTGATGCTTTTGTGAATCTTGCCAGGATCGTATCATAGCCACCTTGGATTGCCTTCCATACAAATGGGCCAATGACTAATACGATAATTACCGCCAGAGCGATTAACATACCGTTTTCTGATGATAACTGTGAATCCTCATTTTTTAACCAACTTTTCATCTTTGCTAACATTTCATTTCGTCTCCTTTATATACCGATTTTAAGAATCTATTAAAATTAGAACTTATCTATTTAAATCTTTCATTACTTATTCCAAGAATTTACGTCTGCATTGCTTGATGCTTTTGTGAATCTTGCCAGGATCGTATCATAACCACCTTGGATTGCTTTCCATACAAATGGGCCAATTACTAATACGATAATTACCGCCAGAGCGATTAACATACCGTTTTCTGATGATAGTTGCGAATCCTCATTTTTTAACCAATTTTTCATTTTTGATAACATGATTGAATCTCCCTTTTCCATTTATTTGAGCTATACGTAATAAACATCATTAATCTAAAACTTCTATTACTTGTTCCAAGAATTCACATCTGCATTGTTTGATGCTTTTGTAAATCGAGCTAGAATTGTGTCATACCCGCCTTGAATCGCTTTCCATACAAACGGCCCAATGACTAATACAATAATTACCGCCAAAGCGATTAGCATACCGTTTTCTGATGATAACTGTGAATCCTCATTTTTCAACCAATTCTTCATTTTTGTTAACATGTGTAATGCTCCTTTACCTATTCCATTTTTGATAACATCTTCTATAAACTTGCAAATCCTTGCATTAAGGATTGAATAACAATCACCATTGGATAAATCACAATACATCCAATAACTGCGACGTTAAATTTATTCATTTCCATTGGTTTATTTTGAATGAGACGGTTATAGTTCTCATGTTTTAACTCACGCATCATTTTAATCTGTGCATCCATAATACGAAGACTCTGTACCTTGTCCGTTTTTTGCGCTTGTTGCAATGCAATCGTAAAGGTATTTACTTCTGGACTATTTAAAGCAGCAGCAAAGTTTCGAAATGGTTGATCCGAGCCAGCATACATTTCTAATTCCGCAGTAAGTGTAGATACATACGGACGAAGGTGTCTCCCGGCATATATCTCTGCCTTTTTTACTGCTTCTAATGTTGTATGTGTTTTTAACAGCTGCAGCATAGGTATTAGATACTCTGGTAATTCGAACTTCCTAGCTTCTATCGCCTGCTTGATTCTTCTCTTTAATAGATAATCAGGATAGAAATAAAGCAGTGGTGAAATCAAAACTCCCACTTTAAATAAGTAGTAATCATGGAACACCGTACATATCAAGAAAACAGAGGTGAAAATGATGGGATATGCTACCTTCATCTTTAAATATTCTTCTGGTTTCGTATCCAGGCCAGCTTCTTCTAATTTTTTCTGAATCTGCTCTTTCTTTTCTTCTGTCAGGTACTTATGTGATAACGACTGGAAGGGCGCGAGCATCATCTGATTTAAATTCTTCTTTTCAATTCGTTTTGCATTTTCTACATAGTTCGTAAGTAAGCTACCGCTGTCTTTTTTACTTTGTAGAAAGGTAGAGAATACCCAGTACATGACAACGAATACCACTACAGCTAAAATCGTAGCCACCTTATTCCCCTCTTTCTGTTGGGTTATAATTTGCAATCTTTTCTACACGGGTTGCTAAGAAAAAGACAATGAACATATTTACCGCTAACGCGATTTTCCCCATCATAGAACCTGCTAAAAATCCATATGCTTCTTTTGACATCAACATAATAACTATCGGCATAGCGATGACGATTAAGCAGTTCTGTACAAAAGCACGTTGTGCTTGTGACAAACTAGAACGTAATCTTGCCAAATACAGCTTTTGTTTTTCGAAATCTTCTGCAATATCTAGTAAGACTTGCACTGAATTTGTTCCACCTTCTCGGCTGCACACTTCCAACATTTCATGGAAGAAAACCAATTCTCTAAAGTTAAACGTTTCATTGAATCCTCTAAATGCACGATGCATTGTGGTTCCACCTTCTAATAAAAGAGAAACTTTCTCTATTTCTTCTTGAATGCTTTCATGCATCATTGGCTTCACCTGAACTAACACCCGTTTTGCATTGTTACTAATTTGAAGCGCATTCGCTACTGCCTTCATATAGATAGATAGACGGTCAATGACAACCAAGTAGTAACGTTTTTTTCTTCGATAGAGAAGAAATCTTGGAACTAAAAATCCACATAAAACGGAAATTAGTGTAAAAGGATCTCGTCCAAAGGAAAAATAGAATACCGCCGCAATACTCATTCCAGAAAGAATCGTATATACCCAGTACATGCCTTTCGTCAATTTCCACTCGTACTTTTGGGCTTCTTGGATAACGGATTGCGGTAGATACACCCGTATCCCCTTAATATTCCTTAACTCCAAGCGCCTTTCTTCTTTCTCATTTTCTTGTACAAATTGGGAAAGAGCAGAACCCTTAGATTTTGCAAAAAGTAAAACGAGCAATACTACACTGATAAAGATTAAAAATATACATCCATAAGCCAACAAACTATGCATACTGCACCTCCTGTTGTGAAAGGAATGGCGCATAAAGAGCTGGATTTACAGTAGAAGAACGGAATTTCTTCTCCATTTCGGCTGACATTTTTGCTGTAACGATATGATCCCCATGAATCTTTCCTACTCTCTCATCCATTTCATCGAATTCCTCACCTGAAGGAATAAATTGAGAAAGCTGATTGAACTGTATATCATCTTGATAATCTAACAATTCAATCATCTCTGTAATATAGCGATTACCATCATCTTTCTTTTCTAAAAAGACAATCACATCAAATGTCTGAGAAATTAATTCATATAAATACTGAGCATCGATATTCGCACCACTCTGCAGACACATGAGCATTAAACGTCTAACTGCTTCTTTTGCACTTCTTGCATGGACAGAGGTAAAGCCAGGATGTCCTGTTTGGAAGAAGTTAATCATTTTCAATGCTTCTTTCCCCCTCGATTCCCCTACGATTAAACGTTTTGGTCCTTGACGTAAAGCATTTGTTAACAACCTATCAAAATCGATTGCATTTTCTTCAACCTCGGATGCCCTACACTGCATCGGAACAAAATGATGTTCCGGAAAAATGCGATGCAAATATAATTCAGGGTTATCTTCTACTACAAGAGTACGTTCTTTTTTCTTTCCTTTCGGAATGTGAGAGGCAAGATATTTCATAAACTCTGATTTTCCGGTACCTGTAGCTCCAGCAACTAGAATATTCATTTTGGCTTTCACAGCTGCGGCCAAAAAGTTCAGCATTTCTTTCGATGCTTGATTGGTAGTTAACATACGTTCTTCAGAGGCACGGAGGTGATCTGCATTCTTACGAATCGTTATTGTTGTTCCGAGTCCCCCAAGTTCATCTAACGCAATATTGATACGGATATACGGAAACACGCAGTCAACATATGGCTTTGCTGTATTTAATGACTCTGATGTACTGTTTACCATCTTATAAGCTAGAGCTTTCACTTCTTCTTCCGTCTCAAATCGGTAAGGAAATGTACATTCTCCCTCCCCAATTTTTTCGTAAATGATTTCTTTTGTGCCATTGATATAAATATCAGTTACATCTTTATCTTCTTTTAAAGGTTCTATAATCCCAAACCCCACAATTTCGTCACACACCATATTTAGTAATTGTTCAGAAGGTACCTCTGAAATGACAACCTGATTACTCAATAAAAAGCTTTTAATAATTTGTTCTACAGCTGCTCTCTTTTCTTTATTCATAAAGGATTCACTTAGGATATCACGATGGTCTTTTACTAAAAATGCACGAATTTCATCTGTAATATCTTTAATTTGTTGAGCTGTAGTTGTTCCTAACTTTCGAGCTGATTTGGAACGAATCATGTAACCAAAGTGATATAAATCCACTTGATTTCGCTTTAAGGCGATTTGTTTTTCCTGTAAATAGCCCCACATACTCCTTGTCCCCCTTTTAATTTCGTAAACCAAAGAGACCCTTTTTCATAGAGGATTGCTGGGATGGAATACCAAGACCAGCTGCTTCCATAATGTGATGGACCTTTGTATTAATTTGCGGGGAACCAAATTGCATCCCCCATTCGTAACTCGTACGATCTCTGTCATACGGAATGGTTACTGCTATTTTTTGAGAAGAAAGCTTTTCAATATCTTCTACATAATTTTCATCTGCCATGTTCAAAACATGAATCATACGAGGCATTGTTAGCTTTGCATCTTCAATCAGCTTTAATTCTCGCTTAATAGCTAACGCACCACGAGGATTTCCGTTTAGCACATGAACAACAAGGTCTGCTTGGTATAGGATTGGATAACTCAGCACCTCGGATAATTCAGTTGGCACCGATAGAATGATATAATCGTATTCTGTGTCCACAAGTGACTCCATAAATGTAGTTACAAACAATTCTTTGTTTTGAATCTCAGGGAATTGAGCTAAGTTATAACCTGATGGAAATACTAGAAAATCCATCTTATCGTGTAATTTTTGCATCAACCTTGGATTCACTTTTTTCTCTAGCAAATCTTGCTTCGTACAAATATACTGCAAGAGGTTGTAATCATTTTCTTTTCTTACAAGCTCTAATATATTTTTACTATCGTGGCTAAGACCAGTTCCAACCGCAAAGCTTGGCCTTACTTGGTCTGCTTCTACATAAAGTACCTTTTTCCCTAAATGAGCTAACTCATTTGCCATCGCAATACTTAACGTGCTTTTTCCTACGTTTTCATTTGTGGCATAAAAGGCAACCATTCTTACTTGCCGATCCATCTTAAAAACTCCTTTCTTACTTAGATTCGCTCAGATACTGCGCTACATACTCTTTTACATTTTTAGAAATTGGATTGGTCGAATGCTTCTCTACATAGTCTAAAATGTTCTTTTGATCAGATATTTGCGAGAACCCTTCTGCTGGTTCTAATTCTTTCCCTGTTTGTTCTATTTTTTGTCCGACTGCAACAGGAATCACATCTCCAAGTGTTTTTGCACGATTTAAGTATTGAAGTTGTTCAGGTGAAACAGCTAGCGTATATAATCGCGTTACTTTGGGCTTTTGTTTTCCTTCTTGTTCTTCTTTTGATTCTTTCTTTTCTAATACAAATGCATCTTCTGTATTGCTATCTTTTGCGGCCGTAACACGTACACGTTGGAAAAGACCACCAAACACAACTTTCTCATTGTCGCCTTCTTTCACAACCTGTTTGAAATACAAGTCGACATACGTGTTCGGAATGATACTATTACCTGAACTTGTTTCCAAATCAACGAGTAACGGGAATGCAACTTCTCCATCTTTTAAATTTAAAATGGCAGAGTCAGGTAACTCTTCTTTCTTTACTACTTTGTTTTTAAAGAGATAGCTATTTTCTGTAATGGGCTGCCCATCATTTGTCCACTTACCTACTACTTCTTTTTTATTTGCACGTAATACATTGGGGGGAATCGCATCACCAGGTAATGTTCGTTCCACTAGCATGTCTTCTTTAATCTCTGTATGCGCAGGTATATCCTTTGCGGCTACAACAATCTTTGTTGGTTTTACTGCATTTTCGACTGCGAAATGATTGTACCCATAGATACCCGCTACTGTTGCAGCAGCTAAACCTACCGCAGCAATCTGCTTCTTTTGAAACTTAGATGGCTTCAATGTTTGTATTCCTCCTTATGTAGCCTTTAAACGCAAAAAAAGGACACACCTATGGCATAATGCGCCTTAGGTGTGTCCTTTTAGCTAATCTAAAGTCTATATGAAAATGTTGGATTTGGTTTCTTTAATATTACAATTTCAATATTATGATATATAGAGTTTCATGTCAATCATTTCTAAAAAAAATATTATTTTTACCATTTCAAATCTCTGATCCCAAAACTTGAAAAACCTTAAAAACGTTGTCATATCAAGGTTTTTAAGCTATTAACCCAACTATAAATATGGTATAATTAATATAACGTAACTGAATATTTCAGGGTGGTCGGTTGCTATCCTTTCTCTTTCATTTTATGGAGAAAGGAGGTGATCGAATGGATATACTTTTCACGATAGCAATTGAGATACTGAAAGTAATTGCTAGAGAAGTCGCTGTATTTTTTGCAAAACGAGTAGGTAAATACCTATCAACGTCTTGGAAGCAAATACAAAAAAAGCGACGAAAAACGAAAAGAACCACCCACAATGCCGGCAAGCGTTTGAAGGGTGATTCTAAGAAAAAATAAACTCTTTTTTAGCAACCATCCACCTTGCGGTAGCAGTTACATAAGGCGAAGTGTTACCAGCACTTCGTCTTTATTAGTTTATGCAAAAACTATCTTTATAATACTTCTACACATATTATAACACCAACTATAGTACCTGTCATGTATATTCATCCACTATAGCTAGTTAAATAAAACAAAATACTTTTAGTTCGAAATCAATTTCGTTCCTGTTTCAAAATACTTTGCGGGAGCATAACTCTTCCCATTCCGATCCTGAAATTCGCTTCCAATGTATAGCGATACAATCATTGCGACAACCCCCATAATAATCGCACGTCTAACACGTTGTTTTTTCTTTTTATCCACTCTAATTTCCCCTTTCTATGAAAAAAAGGCACATCCCATTAAGGGATGTGCCTTTGGTTTATCCATTCAGCTACTAGTTTATGATGGATATATTATTGTGTCGATTCATCAAATTATACTATATTTTATTTTTATTTCCCAGTCTTCATGTAATACCAATCAGTCAATTTATGAAGTAGTTCTTCTTTCCCTACCCAGTTCCATCCTACTCCACTTCCTCCAGGGAATGGATCATCAGGAAATACTCTTCTTTTTATGAAATCATCGTACGCAACACCCTTAATCTCTACTTGCTCAGTTAAACATAAACTCATTTCATTGATACCTGCTGGAGCTGTTTCTACATTAAAAGTGTATACACCATCTTTTGTCTTCAATGGTGAATACCATTTTTGGCCACCATCAATAATTTTCTCTTGTCCATCCCAATATAAAGACTTAGTTGGTCTTTTACTATCAAAAACATGTCCTGTTGCTTCAGATAAATACATATTTTTAGGTAGGAACTTCGCTGTATTATCTTTAAGTTCTTTCTTCTCTAAATCTTGAGTAGCCTTTAATCCTTCGTCTGCAAATGGATATTGTGCCTTAGCAGCAGCAAATACACCAGGGTAATTTGCATTCCAGTCATTTTTATATTTTCCGTTTACTTCATACGAAAATCCATAACCAGAATGTAGCTTAGAAGGAGCTAAATTATCAATACTCCCTGTCAAAGTTTCATAATACATTTCCCCAGTTATATCTTCTTTTGATACACGTTCACTTACTGTTTCTACTACACCTTTTACACTCGTTACACCACACATTGCCTTTTCTTTTGAAGGCTCATAGATTGCTGTTTTAATAGGATTATTTTTGTATGTAGTTTCCTCGATGTCTATACGGTTACCAGCAGGGTTAATTTCCGCTTGAATTGTTCCTTTACCTTTATGTTGCCAGTCAAGATTCAGGGTTTTCTTTTCTCCCTCAGTTAATCTTACCTTTTGTAAAGCTACTTGTTGTCCGTTATGTTTTAACACAACTACTGTTTCAGGATTCGTATATTTTTCTTCTAATACATCTAACTTTTTAATTTTATTCTTCTCTTTTTCTAACTTCTGTCTTGCATTATCTAGCTTACTTGCCGCACTATCTAGTTTATTTTCTTCCCAAGAGCAGTCTCTATCATAATAGTGATCCTTTCCCTCGGCATCTACTTCATGAATTGGATTACGGCGACAATAACTTAGACTAGATTGAGCGCTATCTCTCTCCGATTCAGAGCTATTTACTTCTTGTTGAGACTTATTAATATTGTTGTTTACCTTTGCTCTATATTGGTCACGTTCCGGTTTAAAATTATCACGTGATACATCTATTCTTGTTTTTATATTCTTTCCTTCTCTTGCTGTTTCTCCTTCAATTCGGTCAGCAGAGAAATCGATTTTATATTTAAAATCATCGTCATCACCTGGATCTGGATTAGGTGTTACTTCTGTACCACAGTTACCATTTATGGTGAAATCAACAGTTTTCTCATTTGATTCCCTTTGAACAGCATCAATGACTTTAATTTTCGCAGTATATCGGCCACACATTTGTGGCTGCCACTTTAGTTCTTCTGACTTAAATTGCCCTGCATCACCTTCATTTGGTTTTTGATTATCTTTTTGCGGAGTTGAACGCAGATAATTTTCTTGATGATACACGGTTTCGCCATCTTTTGTAATATCTAACATCCATTTAACTCGGTTCCGTTCACCTGCAGCTGCTTGATATGGATTTACTGTTGTGCCATTTGGATCCCGATCATTATATCCTTTATTTTTACTTACATATTCGAATCCGTTAAATGTAAATTTCACAGGTACATCTTTTTTTCCACTCGTAGCCTTAAAATCTTTTATTTCAGGTTTACTTGTGCGTACATACCACAAGTTATACCTATTTACACCATTTACACTACCAGCCCCTGCGTATCCTCCAGAAAGATAGGCAATATCCCTAATCCAATAGAAATGTCCATAAGATTCAAAGGAATCTTGATTTGTAATCTTATGTGGAATTAAATATTTTAAAACAAACTGAGAGTTACCCCAATATTTATCCGTAATTATGCTATTTGTAATTCTCTCCACTTCAGTTACCATTCTATCTCCTACTACAACTGAAGGGTTAATGTAGCCGTCATTTGATATACGCACATAAGGCTCTGACTGGTCTTCATTATGGATAAGGTTTTCCCTTGGATTCCCCCAATTAAAAGAACCATTATAAACAGCAGGAAAATGTATATCAGCTTTATATTCGAACTCTTTTGGCTTATATCTACTTCCAGACCTAAGTAGTTTTCCCTTTAATTGTAATTCGTCTGATGCTAAAATCGTAGTTTCATTTCCATTATAAAATGGTACATCACTATTTCCTGCACTTGCTACTGACGGTAATAACAAAATTAAAGAAGTACAGGTTAATAATATTTTTTTCTCAGTTTCATAAAATCCCTCCTTTAAACATAAAAAAGGACACACCTGTACCTTGGGAGGTACGTAAGGTGTGTCCTTTACGTAAATAAATCAAATTTATTTATTTATTATTATATTACATATATTAATATATCAAATGAAGCATTTAATTGCAATGATATTATACACGTACTTGAACGTACATCATGTGGTCAGCTGTAGAATGCCCTACACGGATCTTATATTTTCCTTTTTCATAGTTATTTATTTCTTGAGCATCTACAGTTTCTTGAATTTCTTTATCTAGAACTAAATCAGAATTTAACATCGTAGTCCACTTTTTAGCTAATTCAATAGTTGCTTCGTTATTATCTAAGAAAATAATTTTAAAATCATTCTCACTAGTAGCATTAACATAGACTTGTGCCCCAATTGTACCTTCTGGTAAATACATGTTTTTATCAATTATTCTAATAGTTCCATTTAAATCTGCATACTTAAGGTTAGTGCCATATTTAGCATTCACACTCTTGATAAGATTTTGCGCTTCTGTAGAAATGGATTTTTGAGCAATCGGGTTTTTCATAGCGTTTGGATTATACGTAACTTCTTCTGTAACTAAACCTTTATCTAAACTTGATGGTAAATTTGTATCTGGTTTTTCTTCAGGTTTTGTTTCAGGTTTTGGATCTGGCTTCACTTCTGGTTTTTCTTCTGGTTTAGGATCTGGCTTCACTTCTGGTTTTTCTTCTGGTTTTGGGTCTGGCTTCACTTCTGGTTTTTCTTCAGGTTTTGGATCTGGCTTCACTTCTGGTTTTTCTTCTGGTTTTGGGTCTGGCTTCACTTCTGGTTTTTCTTCTGGTTTTGGGTCTGGCTTCACTTCTGGTTTTT
>NZ_JBSZSU010000006.1:0-91406 GCF_057812155.1 Bacillus sp. 2175
ATGTCTGAAACACAACTAGTAGGCCAAACGCCTACCTTTATTACTCAGGGACATGTCCCAAAAGAAGAATTAAGACTACCAAACCAACATTTTATAACCGCAATGGATTGGATAGATAAATTAGGAGAATCCGCTTACTGTGATTATTTAAAAATGTATACAATGGCTGATCGTAGAGATAAAGATAGAGAATATGATAGAGTTCCAAGAGCGCTTTCTAGTTTATGGGAAGCTTTAGACCGTAAAGAAAAGTATTTTCGTCAAAAGATACTTATTCCATTATGGGAATATGGCTTAGTTGATTTAGTAGAATATCAAGGAGAACATGCAAGAGCTGGACATAAGCCTATGAATATAGTTATTTATCGTTACCCTTGTAATGACATTACTCTTTTAACAAAGCCTTTAGAAAAAGTACGTGACTGGAAAAAAGACTATAAATCATCAGGAAAGTTCTATGCTATAAAGGGTGGAAGACCTAAAAACGAACTAAAGGATTCTCCACAGAATCCTTTAGTAAAGGATTCTCTACAGAAACCTTTAAAGGATTCTCCACAGAATCCTATTAATAATACTAAAGAACTTAATAATTTATTAAATTATTTTAGTAAGTATGTAAGTATAGATCTATCTCCTATCGACTTTTTTAAATTTGCTATTGTAAGTTCACCATCAAAATATGTAGAGATTGAATTAAATAATTTAACTACTACATATGGAAAAGATATAGTGAATGAAGCAATTAAAAGAATCAGTGACATGAAGACTGATAAATACATAGCTACTATAAAAGGTATTATCAAGAAATGGGTATCGCAAGGAATGAAATCTTTTTCTGATATTGAAAATGTTGAGCAAGCGTATCTTGAAGAAAGAAAACAATTACAGAAACCAAAGTCTCAACAAAAACCAAACTCTCTTAAACCATCATACGGAAAGAAAGATATTGTTCCTGAGTGGCTTAAAGAACAAAAACTTAAAGATGAAGAAGTACAAACTAATAAAGAGTTGCATCAAAACAGTGAGAGCATACAAGTGACTACTGAAACTATTAAAGAAAAGATTCGTTTTTATGAAAAAAAGCTAAATAAATATATTACAGAAGACATTACAGAAGACAATTGGAAAGTAGCTAAGATCTACTTAGATGCAAAATGGGATTGGACAGAAATAGGCATATTATTTAAAGAAATTGATGAAATGAAGAATGCGATTCAATAAAATAAAGTGTTAAATTCAAAATGAATTCCTTTGGATTGTTAATTTAAATTCAGTTAGAATTCATTTTGGATTTCTTTTAAACCTCTTGTCATTTTAAATAGAAATATAGTGTATAGAAAAATGCTTTTCCCTTACTATTTTGTGGAAGCATTGGGTGGGGGTTCGGTGGGCTAAGCCCCCGAGAACTTCCGTATTTTATTATCGAATAAAATATTATTTATGAACGTTAAACTAGCGATTCGACAGGGTATACTAGTTAATCCAAGCTGTGATGATCATCACCCCCTATTTTGTTATCAGCTTGGTGATAGCTGATAACCCAGTCGAAAAAAATTTGTAAAGAGTAAGGTGTGGAGATTTTTTGAATGGTTTCTCAAAAAATACTACCCGTTCTTTACAAGATTTTTAGCTTTATATGTTAAGAGGGATTTTTTGAGTAGGATCTACATAAAAGGATTTCTCCAGTGGCGTGTCAAGGGAATAGCACAAATGTTTTTAGAGTTGATGTTGAGTTGGGATTTTACAAGTTCCACAATTTGCTATAATGCTAATGCGAATTGTGGAACGCCATAAAAGCATAAACGAAACACAGCGATTAAAAATATTTTGCCCCTTTACACGCCACTTCTTCGGGGGTATATAGCCCTTCTTTGGAATAAGAAAGGTATACAACAGGCATAGAAGATTTTGAACTCAATCTATGCCTTGTGTATATTAAATATAGGTAGTTAGTTTATTAGTTTCGTTGTTTTATCTTTAAATTCTTGTTCATAGACAACAATATTGTATTTATCACAATTTTTATCATTCCATGAATTGAAATAATAACTATCATTTGTTTCCATAATGTCTAGAGTATCATGTTGCCCTTTAAAGTCTTCTAGAGTAAGGCTATTATCTTCTAGATATGTTTTTGCTTCTCTTTTAGCAAATATTATCGCATTATTGATATCTTTGAATAAATAGACTTTGCTTCCTGTTCCGTCATTATAAAAATCATATTCTACTAGAACTACTATTGGGATACACATATAAAATTCCTCCATGATAATAATTTTTTATAAATTATCTATTGTGGGTCATAAGGTTTGAGAATTTTGTTTTTAGATATATTAATAATTTATTAATTAATGAGTTACTGTAAGTTTGGTTATTAATCTTTTTAGCTATTGTTCTATCTATTGAAATATCTGATGCTATTTCATCAATACATCTACTAAAAGCATTTAGATTAATAATTGTATTATGAAAAGTATCATCTACCTCACATTCATAACTAAGTTCCAGTAAAATTGTTTGAAATTTATGCAATAATTCTTCTTGTCCTTGTTTCATGTTAACTACTCCCTCGTATAGTATGTTTAAACTTAATTTTTTTACTTTCATGAGAGACCTGTAAAATAACTCTTGGACGTCTCAAGATATTTCTAGATAATGGTCTTAGGATCATTTGGGACAATTCTTACCGCTCCTGTGGACTTACCACATAATTAAGAGTGTTTCTCAGTGAACGTGCGGGACTCCCTACTCGCAGGCTGAGCAGCCTGACCCTCGAACCTAGATGTTAGTAGCTCTAGGGCGGCTTTCGATTCAGGACTAGCTCTCATACACGAGGTTGTTGGTCGGCGTGCACACTAGAGATATCTCGAGACGTCCGAGGAATGATTCTAAATAGAAGGGAGGTCTCTTACATGAGATTATTTGTTGGTTTAGATGTAAGTTCGTTTGATATAAAAGCTTGTATTTTAAATGGTGAAGGGAAAAAGCTAGATTCCTTTTCGGTCAACAACGACTTGCCAGGTGCCACAGCGCTCAAAGAGCGAGTGTTACAGTGTATAGCCAACCAAGAAATTGAAACTTTTAAAATCGGTCTAGAATCCACATCTGTTTATAGTTTTCATCCATCTATGTTTCTTCATTATGATGAAGACTTACAACGGTTTGGGGCAAAGGTATTTCTGATGAATCCAAAACAAATTGCAAATTTCAAGAAAAGCTATTCTGACATGGATAAAACAGATGAGATTGATGCCTTTGTCATCGCTGATTACTTACGATTTGGACGGAATCAAATGTCCATCGTAAAAGAAAGTCAGTATGTGGCACTCCAGCAATTAACAAGATCTCGTTATCAGCTCGTTAGAATGTTGACAAAGGAAAAACAACATTTTCTCCAACACCTAAGTTATAAATGTAATACGTTCTCACAAGAAGTGGATTCTTCTATCTTTGGCAACGCCATGATGGAACTGTTTCTTGAAAAATTCAGTCTAGAAGAATTAGCTGACATGCCTTTAGAGGAACTCGCTGAGTTCCTACAAAAGAAAGGGAAAAACCGATTCGGTGACCCAAAATGTATCGCATCGACCATTCAAAAGGCTGTTCGCTCTTCCTATCGTTTGGATAAGGTCGTAGAAGACTCAATCGATGTTCTTCTAGGAACATCAATTGCGGTGATTCGTACCTATCAACAGCAAATCAAAGAACTAGAAAAATCCATTAAGCGAATCATGGCTGGATTAACGCAAACACTTGAGTCCATTCCTGGAATTGGTCCTGTATTCGCCGCCGGTATTATCGCTGAGATTGGTCAAATCGAAAGATTTGATGATGAAACCAAGGTAGCAAAATATGCCGGATTATATTGGCGTACGCACCAGTCTGGTCGATTCACCGCAGAAAACACTTCGTTATCCCGTAATGGAAATCATTACTTGCGGTATTACTTAGTTGAAGCCGCCAACTCAGTAAGAAGGCACGTATCTGATTATCAAGAATATTACGTAAAAAAATATAATGAAGTACCAAAACATCAACACAAACGTGCACTCGTTCTAACCGCAAGAAAACTTGTGCGATTGGTGGATGCGCTACTACGTAGTCACCAACTCTTTACGCCAGAAAGGTGCGTGAAAGTGTGACATAAAACTTGTCATCGCTACCTTTCAATTAATTTCCAGTAAATTACATACGTTACTGGTTTAGTTTCGTGATGTCTTTTTTTAGTAAATAGGCCTTTGATAACTAAAAATTCTTTTGTTTTTCAGTTGACATACTACCGCAGGTCTTATGTTAAATGTTTTGTTAGATTTTTGACGCTTTACTTACTATTTGTTAGTAATTTGTTTTCTATTAAACTTAATGACAAAAGAGTTAAGTTGGTGACTCTTTTACCTTCCGAATTTTGTGAAATACCCTTTTCTTTTAAAAGTTTAATAATTCGTTGTCTTTCCCTTTCAACTTTCAATCGTATTTCATAGTCAAAATACATTTTATTTCCTCCTTTACATTTTGGGTCTGAATTTTATTAACCTATAATTCAACGGAATTAATTGTTTATTCAAGCCATACTGTCCAGTAAGCATAATCATCTTCATGCATTTCCTCATATTCATCAGGCGTGTATTGTGTATGTAAGCATTTATCAGAACAAAAATATTCTAGTCCCTCGTGTATACAATATCCTTCAAACATAACTTTATTACAGCATGTACACTCTCTGTAAAAGTCCTCTGTATCAGCGAATTGAGTATAAATAATAGTAATTTCAAGTTTTTTGAAACTAGACTTGTGAATTCCTGACCAAGTATAACGATAAACTTCATTCTTTGGGTCTTCATTGAATACAATATTTAAATCATCTTTTTTATAATTGTTTTGTTGTAAAAAATTGCTAATAGTATTACAGGCTTTTAACCATGCACTTCCATAAGCATAAAATGATTCAGTTGTAGAGCTTGTAATAGCTTCTTTCGGGGATGTGTTTTTAATCTCTAATTGATAAAAAGATAATTGTGATAAGAACATAAAATTTCCTCTTTTCGTAGTAGTGTTGATAGGTTTTTCTCTGTTACCTGTTGCCTTATACGTAATGAGAAGTGATCGGAATGCAAGGGAATAGTATTAAATTTTTTAGAATTGATGTTGAGTTGGGCTTTTACAAGTGTAGAAATTTGCTAAACTTACAATGCAAATTGCGGAGCGACGTGAAAGCATAAACGAAACACAATGATTCAAAAATTTAATGCCCCTTGCATGAAGGGAAGGACGAATTACTATACGGCAACAGGTTTCGGTACGAAACTGATATAGAACCTTATTAATGAGAAAATAATGGTTTTATTTTTAATAGAAATAAAAATTATAAAAATTTTTATACCCTTATTGCCTATTTGGGGTAATAAGGGTATAATTTAGCCTGAAGATCGCAATTGGGTTTGTAAATCAATCCTTTATACCCTTTTTGGTTATTTTATTTAAAAATAGGTATTATCTGATCTTACTAACTTATTCTAAGGAGGGAGTGAAATTATGTTTACTCGAATTCAACATTTATTACAAACGCTATTTACTGACATGCAAAGTACATTTATTTGGGCATTCATTATTGGTGGTTTAGTTTGTGGTCTAATGATTTGGCAAGGTGACGAGCAAAATGCACCTAAATTTAAAAAAGGTCTTTTATTCTGTGGTGCTGGCGTAGTAGTCTTCTTACTTGCTAAACCATTCGTTGATTACATCAAAGCTGGTCTATAAAAGTAGGTGAAAAAAAGTGATAGAGAGCTTTAGAGAAAGAAAGGATCGATTAAAAGGGGAAGGTAAAATTGAACTTCCCCTTAATATCGATTCAAAAAAATATTTAGTAGGTAAAATTTCATTTTGGGATTTAGTCATAGTATCACCAGCTTTACTAATATCAATTGTGGGCATGGTGATTTTTTATAATCAGGGAAGTCTTACAAGAGACACAGCTTTAATTTGTCTTACACCAACGATTACGTTAACAGCATTTCAGTTAATTAAACACCCGATTAGATCAAATATATCTTTCTTACAATATCGGCTGATATGGAAATTTAAATATCAAAGAAGACATAAAGAATTTTTCTATAAAAAGGGTGACATTAATATGCAACAAAATGATCAAGACATAAGAAAAGAGTTAGGTATTCGTGATATTTTTTCGAGTTGCTATGAAACAAATGATAATCGTTTTGTCAAAGTAATAGATGTATCCGCTGTTAATTTATCATTAATGAGTAGTAACGAGAGACAAAAAATATTTACTTCCTATAAAACATTTATTAATGAATTGCAATTCGTTAATGAGATTCAAATATCACAGGTGGCTCAGCCTGTTAATTTATCTAAACATTTGATTCATGTGGATAATATTACGCATGGCGAAAAGAATCCAGCAAAACGAATGCTTACAAAAAGCTATAAAGAATACGTTGAGGGGATTCAAAAAACAAGAGATATGGTTGCTAGAAAACGATATGTAATTATTGATCAGCCAATTGGAAACAATCGTGAAAAATCATTAAATGATATTGAAAGAAAAGCGTCTCTTGTAACCGCTAACCTTGAAAATATGTTAACTGGACATGCAAGGTTGATAGCAAAACCACTAAATAATGAGGAATTACTACAATTAATTTATACATGTCTTGATTATGATAATGCACAGTCTGTTGGTGAATTTATTATCGGACGTGCCCATAATTCTTTAGATATATCATTAGGAAGTGAATCGGCTCAGAAGTTAATTAATCAGCTTCAAAAACAAGTGGACGAAAATATTAATTAATGAGGAAGATGGTACATGAAATATAGTTTTAAAATCCCTAAATTATTTGGTTCGAAAAAAGAAAAAAACAATTTCGCTCATACAGTAGGAGATCCAAACGAACAATTACTAACAGCGATTGCTCCTTCACATATTGTGGAGATGGAAAACGGGGTGAAATTAGGGTCTAACCATACAAGAACGTTGCTAGTGTTAGACTATGAAACTATTATCCATCAACAAAGAATTCAAGAATTGAATGAGTTATCTGAAAACGTTAGCTTTACTTATTATATTAAGGAGTTTAATTCGGCTGAAGTTAAAGAACAACTTTCAAAATCAGTTAAACAAAATAAAATCAAAATGAAATCTCAACATGCCGATGCTTACACTGTAGCGGATGCTGAAGCACAGGTTGATTCAGCCATTCAAATGTTAAGAGATATAGCAACAGCTAATGATAAGATTTATCTATTTCACACGTACATTCATTTATCTTGCACGTCCTTAGAAGAGTTGAATAATTTAACAACATTAATAAAAAGTAGAATGGGTGCAATTGGTACAGCACATTCCCCTTCTATACGTGCTTTAGATGCATTTCGTGCTTTTTTACCTCTCGCAAATAATACCATTCCGGAAATGACGTACAGAATGATGAACTCTGAAGCTGTATCGTATTTCTTTCCGTTTCATGAAAATGAAATGTTTTCAGAAACTGGGATTGTAAATGGGAAAAATATGACAACAGGTAATGTTGTAATTGTTGATGATGAAAATTTATTAAATAAACATGAATTCGTAATCGGTATTTCAGGTTCAGGTAAGTCTACGTATTTGTTTGCTGATATGATGCGTAAATGGCAATTTGGAAGAAGGGTTATTGCAATTGATCCAAAAGGTGAGTTTGGAAGCAAATTTAAAAATCTTGGCGGAGAATGGGTAAAGTTCAAATTACGTGGAGGTAATAGAATTAATCCCTTTGATCTTCCAAAGATTACTTCATCTACAGAGGAACTTGATGCTGGAAGTGTTTTGTTAGTTAAAATCACACAATTATTAACTATGTTTAGGCTTATGTATCCGTCAATGACAGATTTAGAAGAAGATATAATTTCTAAAATTGTTATTGAAGTATATAAGGACAAAGGCATTGATTATGATACGGATACTACCAAAATTGGTGTAAAAGATGTCCCGATTATGGAAGATTTGTACAATAAGTTGGATGAATATAAGGAAAAGGATAAAGAATTGTATGCTGAAATTAGAAATTTCCATACAACATTAGAAACATACACATATGGTTTGTATAGTAATTTATTTAATGGCTATACAAACGTAAATATTTCGAATGATTTAATTGCTTACGATATTTTTGATTTAAATAATAACGAAAAAGTCCAACGTATTATTTATTATAATTTACTGTCTCATACCACATATGAGCTTCTTAAAGGAGATAAAAGGTCAACCCAAGTTTATATAGATGAAGCCCATGTAATTGCTGATCCTAAAGTACCACTAGCTATGCAATATGTATACTTTATGATGAAAGTCTTACGTTCCTTCAATGTTGGAATTACACCAGCAACACAGTCCATTAAAGATTTTATGAGTGCAAAAGATGAAAAGCGAAACTACGGTGAGGCTGTTATTAGTCAATCTGTACAAAGGTTATATCTTCCTATGACACAAGAAGAGGTAACTTATCTAGAAAAAGAATTATCTCATGAGTTTTCAGAACAGGAGAAGACGACCTTAGTTGTACGAGAAGGAGATAAGGATAAACAGGCTGGTAAAGGCATTCTATTCTCAGGGTCTAAGAAAATCAAAGTAGAAGTACAACTAACGCCTTTAGAAAAACAATTATGGTTTGAAAATAAAAAAATAGAAGATATAGCAATATAGATTGGTGAGATTTAGATGAATAGTAGAAACGGAAGTTACATTACTTATCTATTGTTTAAAAACCCGTATATTTTAGCGTTTTTTCTATTGCTTGTTTTTACGTTCGGATTAATGTCCATCTTTTTCTTTGCCGATGCTGGAAGTAAAGATAATTCCCAAGATAATAATATGGGCAATGGAAGTTATATGTGCACAGAGGGACAAGTAAATGAAGGTGTATATATGAAGGCCTTTGAAAAGGCTGGTGTGTTTACTGGAAAGGGGAAAGATTTTATTCAAATTGCTAGGAAAAATAATATTGATCCAGTTCTTCTTACAGCAATTGCTTTCCATGAAACAGGAAGAGGTACATCTAACGCTGTGAAAAATAAAAATAACCCCGGGGGAATCATGGGGAAAGGCGGTTTACGTACATTTTCAACACTAGATGAAGGACTAGATTATATGGCTGGAAACTTATTCAGATTATATATATCGCAAGGACTTGTTACGATACCACAAATCGGAAATAAATATGCGCCTGTTGGAGCTTCTAATGATCCTACAAATTTAAACATTCATTGGGTTCCTATAGTTACAAATATGACTAATGAATTAGGTGGTTTATCAATGAATTGTCAAGCGGTGGGTCAAGGATCTGGCGGTGTAGTTATAGATGGAAGTGGAAATCAAATTTTTGATCCTAACGTTGTGTATAACAGTATGGCAAAATTCTTAGGGCAAGCATATGTGTGGGGTGGAGCATCCCCAACAGGATTTGACTGTTCCGGTCTAATGCAATGGAACTTTAGACAGACTGTTGGCATTAATCTACCAAGAACAGCCGAAGAACAGTATCATGCAACAGCAAGGGTCAGCAAAGAGCAACTTAAAGCTGGTGATTTAATATTCTTCACCGGAACTTATGTCGGGAAAACTGTTACACATGTGGGAATGTACATTGGAAACGGAAAAATGATTAATTCGAATAATTCAGGTGTAAAGATAGATGATGTCTTTTCGCCTTATTGGGGAAAGTATTATTATGGTGCTGGAAGAATAACTCATAAATAAAATATGAGGTTATAAGGTGAAAAAAATGAATAAAAGCCAAAAGAAAATACCGATTATAAATTTCCTTTTAATTCTATTTCTGGTTATTTCATCTCTTTATTCTTTCTCAGTTTATAAAAAGAATAAAGAGATAAATAATGATATTCATTTATTAGAAGAAAAATTAAAAAAGGAAAAAGAAATTAGTGTTATTTACGATAGATCAAAAGAGTTTATTGAAAAGTCTAGTATTGCTGATCATGGGGATATGTTAACTGGACAAGCAAAGGAAATGTTTGAAGATGCAATTAAGCAAAAAGAGCGTGAGGGTGCTGAAGACAGTCGCTCTCACTCTATTTTAGAAAGAACAGATATAGATCATATTTTTGCTGTGAAAACAGGAGATAATACAGCGAAATCATATGCAATCTATAAATCTATCTATAATTCGAATCCATACGCAACAGATTCAATGCCCCAGCAAGTAATGACTTTAACAATGATTGTTGATTGGGAAAAAGTTAATGGAGAATATAAAGTTTCTGATTATAGAATTAATGTCTTAAAAAATAGTTTGGATGATTATCTAAAAAGTTTAGAAAAATAATCTTAAAAGCTGGTGATTATTGTGAATGACCTATCAGACAAAATTTCTACTTTTTACTTTTCAGTAAATAAAAAGGTAAACAATTTAATTGAAAAAACTATAGATCAAAATCTTGATAAAGAAAAAAAGGGCTTTTATAGATTGTATCAAAGAGATCCTAATGATTCTGAAATTCTCGAAATTAAAAAAACTATCATAATGAGAAAAGGAATTTCATTATTTGCTGTAATCTTTTTAATCATGATGGGTCTTATAAGTATTGCAAGTTAAAGGAGAAACCGCTATGAAACTAAAAAAGATGTATCAGATCTTATCTATAGTTCTTTTAATATTTGTCACAATGAATATTAATCTTACTACAGCGTATGCAAAAAAAGGTGAATTTTACGATCAAAATAAAAAGGCTATTGAAAAAGAAATTAAAAATAAAGACAAACAAGAGTTTATAAAAAACTATGATTACAAAGATAATTACTTTGATTGTGGGACATTTGATGTTTCTTGCAAAGTTTCGGGATTGGCTTATGAATCAATTATTGGGACAATAAAAGTAACATATGATAGTTTGAAATCAACTGTAATTAAACCAAGCGATATAACAGGAAATAAAGAATTTAAAAAATACAAAAATGCATTTAATAGCCTATCTTCAACTATGTTAGCTATATTCTTGATGTGGCAAATATTAAAAATCTATTCCATGCGGTATGTAGAACCCGATGGGGATGGTTTTTTGGTAATCAACGAAAAAATGATTATGACTCTTACAGCTGGGGTGCTATTAGGTATATATGATCCATTTATAAATTGGGTATTGGGATTTCAAGAAGTAATTGTAAAATCCGTTTTGTATGAACCAATCAAAATGGAAGAAGTCGTTTTAATGATATTTATAAAAGGTTCATTATATGGTTTCTTCATTGCATTGATAGTAATGTTTGTTTTGTTTGTATTCGCATTGGCGTTTATGTATAGATTTGTTTTGTTTGGACTATTATATGTCATTGGAGTTGTAGCGATCCCTACAGCACTAAATGATGAATACAATTACTTCTCTTTATGGATTAGATTATTTGTAAATAATAGTGTTACGTTGTGTTTACAAGCATTAACGTTTTCATTAGGTTTTATGGCGCTAGTAAAGAATAATGCTTTTGGTCATGGTGTTTCATTTACAGTAGCGTTTGCATTCTTTATTTTGGCCTTAGCAATTCCTCATTTACTTGGACAATTGGGAGCAAGTACAGGTTCTAGTAGAGCAATTGGACAATCCTTACGTTACCTTTCAAGGAGAAGATAAAAGGAGAGGACTTTATGAAGATAAAAAACATAATACTTGTTGGTGCATTAGCATTTACCACTTTAGTTGGTTGTGAGGATGCAAATAAAAAAACAGAAACAAATGAAAAAGTATTTTTTAGCGAAAATGATATGAAACAAGCAAAAAACATCATAGAAAAGGTATTTTACACATATGAAAATCATCAAAAACAATTAACAATGGACGAGTTTGAAGAAGCAAATAAGTCTATTGCTCATGATATATCCGAACAATTAAAAGATGCGTACTTTGATGATGTAGAAGTCAATATAGTAAATAATCATCATGAACGTTCAGGAAAAGATGATTTTTTAGAAGATCCTAATAATTGTTATAAGAAAGAAGAAGGAGCAATGCTAGGTACGTATGATCCAGAATGCTTTTTAACTTATAAATTTGAAGGGAATAAGGTGAAATTACAATCTCCTAAAATTGTATATTATAAAAATATTAATGTGCATGAGTTAATTATTCCAATGACTTATGAGGGGAAAGATTTAATATTACCCTCATTCCATTTTGTAAAAACCAAAGAAGGAATGAAATTAATTCAAGGATTAGGGATTAGTTCAACGATCTTGAATGATTTTAAAACTTTAGAAGATAAAACAGAAGAGGAACTTAAGATTGAAAAACAATCTAAAACGCTAAAAGAAATAAAGATGTATAACATTTTTTAAGAAATATGGTGGTGATAGAACGTGCGAGTTAATATTAATAAATTAGCAAACATAGAAATTGAAGATAATACACTCAAATATCGGATTCCAATAACAGAATTAAATCAAGATGATCTTAATATTATTGAAAAAAATCTTAAAAGAAAAATACAGAGTATAGATAATGATCCACATTATTTAGTTCCATTTGAGATGCAAATATTAAATGCATCTTTAATACTTTATTATGACATGGAGAAATATAAAAGTTTTGAATACCTTAGATCGTTAGAATTTAGTGAGCAATTAAAATATTTTTCATCCATGATTCAAATAGCTAAAAATAGTGTGCATACAAAAACTTTATGGAATAAATATAATTTTGTTTTAGACGAATATGAAGACAAGATGAAAGTAGTTATTTATGAAACAACTGATTTGAAAATTTATGACATAAAAGACTCACTAATTGGCGTTAAGGAGTTAATTTTGTTAAGTCTAACAAAATTAACTCAAATTTATGGAAAACCACGCCGTACGGACTTTATAGATCCTAGTGATGAAATAATTCAATTTGCGGAAACCTTGTTACAAATTGATGATCTTGAAGATCTAGATCATTTTGTTAATACAAAAATGATCCAATCAGAACACTTTGAACCTGAAGAAACGGAAGTAGAAGAAGAAAAGGTTACTAAGGATAAAAAATGGAGTTTAAAGTTAAAAAGTAATAAAAATGATATAAAAAAAAGAGAAAAGAAACAGCAACAGCAAAAGAAAAAGAAAAAAAATAATAGCAAAAAAACCTATATCATATTAGGTAGTGTTATAATATTAGCCATAGGTTTAAATTTTGCCCTTACTTCTTTAAATGATAGTAAGAGTGCGGAAAAGAATAAGCAAAATGCAAAGAAACAGTATCATGCTGAAGTCTTAAAGAAGAATAAGCTTGATAATAAACCATTGAGCCAAGACGAAAAGGATAAACTGTTTGATGCATATCAAACAGCTTTAATAGGCGAAAATCAGAAGGCAATTGAATCATTAGAAAACATTGGATATGAAAACCTTCGAAGCGTAGACCAACAAGTATTAGATAATTTATACAAGAAAACGGATCAGGTATATAAATTATTTGATAAGAAGCCTTCTCTTGTAAAAGGTATTGTAAATGAAATGCTGGCAAATAATAAAGGTGACGAATTATTAAAGATTCAAGAGAAAATGGAATCTAAAAGTCCATATGTAGATTTTGAAGTTGCATATATTAATAAGGACTGGAAAAAGGTTGTTGAATTAAAAGATGAAGTAGATTTAAATGGAAGAAGAGAAAAACAGATTGTAGAAGCGTTTACGTCTCTGAAGAAATACAAAGAAGCTAAAGATTTTGCTCAAAAGGTCGGAAATCCTGTATTGTTAGAAGAGATAAAAGCTTTCTCTGAATAGAGGTGTGAAAAGGTGACATTATTAAAAAAAATTGATCATACAGGTAGAATTACTTTGCCAAAAGACTTATGTGGCAAATTTGGTTTAAAGAAGGATGATCAAGTAGAAATAACGCATGATGAACAGTTTATTAAAATTAGAAAGCATCAACCTGAGTTTGTTTGTGCGGTGACTGGTAAAATAACAGATCAAGGACAAACAATCGGGAACGCTTTTATTTCCTACGAAGGCATAGAACAAATCCTACAAGAGCAAGAGCATTTAAAAGAAAAAGAAAAAAAGTAAAAAGCAATCCCTACTTATAGATAGGGTTGCTTTTTACTTTTTTATTTAATTAGTTTTAGATTCGTTTACCGCAATAATATTACATTTTTTCTTAAACCTTCTTTTAACTTCTTCTTCTAATGGTAGTGTTATATTTTTCTCTGAGAAAGCTTTAACTGTGTGTTCTTGCACTTCAGTATGGTCTTCAATCTGATATGTAATAATATAAGTTTTGGCTTTAAATTTATTCATGTGTCCCCAATCCTTGTCTTCTATTTAGTATTAAATTTGATTTTACGTATGTAAGTCGGTAGAATTTGGTTTATATTACCACTTGAATTAATGCAATTAGTAGTTTATTCTATAACTTATCAAAGTTCAAAACTATTATTCTGATTATAATGATATATGTATTTCGGAAATTATCACTCTCCTATTATTACTCAAACAATTAAATTGTAGATTTCTTCTCCTGTATACTAAAATAGTACATTTACCAACATCTTATTAAATTTTATAAATTCTAGTATAACTTGATTATAAACTACATATAGTTTATAATCAAATACGAATGTAAAATAAATATGGTTTAAATTATAAATAATGAAATATATAGATATTTTGTTATTAGAGAATTGTTAAATTGGAGTCGAACCCTGTTTACTTTTTTTTAGTTGCTTTATTTAGTTCTTTTTTTGTAAATTTAATAACTGAAGACTCAAACCAATATGGAGTTTCAGCAATAATAATATCCGCATCAATTATCTTTCCACGTTTATAATAAGTATGGAATTTCCCCTGTGAATATGGAACTCCGCTCTGAGTTAAATATTCTGAGAACATTTTTTGATTATATATTTTTTCTTTATGAAGATCTTCCTCAGAAATTTTTAATATGTCTTTTTCTGATATTAAATTTGTATCTTGTTGAAAGAATTTAATAATAGTTTGTAGTGCAAATAAGAGATCATTATCTTTTAAATGTGTATACAATGTATTCATATTAAATGAATATAAACAAGGATCGTTAATAAAAAGTGACAGTTGATAAAATGTATCTTCAACATTGGTCAATGGACATAGAGCACCGTTCATTCTTTCTTTAACCTTTGGGTATTTTTTATAAATTTCTTCAAGAGATTTTTTCAACAGAGTTCCCCCCTTTCGACACATCCTCATAAGAGTAATGTTCAAATAAATGTGTATGACTTAACTTTTGAAATACCAATTTAATTTTTCCCCAATCGCTTTTTTTCACTCAATATTGTTAAACAAATTTTGTTTAATTTTTTTACAGTTTTATTTCCTACAAAAAAATATTTTCCATTATTTTTATATAATTAGATATATATGTAAGTTTTAAGTGTGTTTTATAAGAAAAAATACGCTTTTTTGTGTACTATTTCAGAGTATCAATTGATGTTTATAAATTCAACAATATATGTATAAAAAATAAACAAAATATGATATAATTTTAAAAAAGGAGGAATCTACAATTGAGAACATTTTTTGTTAAAAGATTGTTTGGTTATCCCTTATTATACGCTTTCATTTGGTATTACCTATATCAAAATTTTACAGATTTGTATTTCGTTAATATTGCTGTAAGGCAAATTAACAGTATCGTAAGAGAATTCCCTTTTATTTATAGTAACATGAGCACATATTTTATATTATTTGGTTTTATATTTGGATATATTTACTCCACTATCTCAACGCTTGTAAAAGCAAGAGAATTTAGAGGAATATTGTTTGTATGTGTATTATCTACTAAGACATTGTTTGCCATTATAACAATTCCCTTTGGAATTATTATGTTTTTTGTAGAGTGTATGTCTCTTATTATTATTATGACAAGTTTATTTCTATTTAGAAACATGAAATATAGATATCTAGTCAATTAATTATGTTCGTGTTTCGCAAAAAAACATAGATATTAAAATTTCAATTACCGAAATGATACTATAAAAATTCGAGGTGAGGAAGGTGAACATTTTTAGGGGGATTTACGAAAGATTATTTATAGTTATTTCGATTACCCTTATGGTGATCCTTTTTTTATGCTGTTATGCTGGAATTATTTATCCTGAATTAATACAGAGTTGGTGGAATCTTATATTTGTAGTTATTATGGGATATTTAGTTTTAACAATTTTGTTCTTTGCATGTTATAAGGATGAAAATCTTGCTAATAATTCAAAGAATGAAGAAGAATTTTAGGGCAAGGTGAATAATGCATATGAACAATATTTTATTTGCTTGTATTATGTTGTGCGTAATGGGAATTATTTGTAAATGTCAAGATAAACATGTACATTTTCGCTTGTTTAAGCATGTACAAAATCAATCATTTTCTTTGCTAAAATGATCTTTAATTCGATAGGATTGTCCTACAATACTGACCACCGTGGCATGATGTAAGACACGATCTAGTATGGCATTGGCGAGTTTAGGGTCCTGGAATACTTCGTCCCAAGACTTGAAGTTGATATTGGTCGTTAGGATGGTACTACGCTTTTCATAACGCATATCGATTAATTGAAAGAATAATTTTGCATCCTCCGGATCAATAGGCAAGTACCCAATTTCATCAATAATAAGTAATTTGTATTTTGTATAGTGCTTTAAACGAGATTCTAGGCGATTCTCAATCTTGGCACGTTTTAAATTTTGAAGTAAATCATGACATTTAATAAAATAAGTACTTGTTCGCTTTTTAGCTGCTGCTATACCAATAGACGTGGCCAAATGGGTCTTACCAACACCACTAGGTCCTAAAAATACTATGTTTTCTTGTTGCTCTAAGAAACGTAGAGAAATAAAATCTAAGATTTGTTGTTTATTAATACTCGGCTGGAATTCGAAATCAAACTCATCAACCTCCTTTCTATGAGGAAATGCGCCCATTTTCACCATAGAATGAATCATATTTTGTTCTCGTACATCAATCTCATAGTTTGTCAGTTTAACAAGTGTCTCTACGAAGGATAATTCATTATTAATGCTAAAATCGACTACGTCACCTAAATGTTGTGCCATTTGTTTTAATTTTAAATACTCTAGGTTTGTTGTTAATTGTTGATAGCTATTCTTCATTTCTATATACCTCACCAATTACTGATAAATTTTGTTTCGCCAAATTGTCAATGTTCGGATATTTAGGTAGTGACTTAGCCAATGCTTTTTTATAATGTTCTTCTTTATAATTGAGCTTAGATTGGCTGATTTTATGTTGTACAATTAACTTCATGTTATGATAAACATATATTTGATTATCATATACTTGTAAACCGACGGTTTTACCTTGATATTCAGCTGGAACTGAGTATTGATTCGATTTGTAAGATATCATGCCTGATGTATTAACTTTTACAAGTTTATGCTTAATCATATAGGAATCTCTTATCGCGCTCTTCGGGAGTGGTTGTAGGAGATTCTTTTCCTGTTTTAGGGCAAACACTGGAATCTTACCAGTCCCTTGATGAAATGTTTGATTAATTCTTGCACATAATTTTTGCACAAATTCATGTAATTCTTCAAAAGTGAATCTTCCTTGATAAGCATGAATTTCGTCTAGAAGTTTCATTGGCGCTTCTACTTTCCCTTTGGTATTTGGTCGCCCTGCGATACAAGGTTGTACCTTAAATCCAAAATCTTGAGCGAATTGGGCAAACTTATTGTTAATCGTTCCTGTAAAGTGTTCTGTTCGAGCTTCATCCATTACCGTCTTCATATTATCCGTGACAATTACCTTCGGTACACCACCAAACATTTCAAATGCCTCTGTCATAAATGACATTAAAACACTTTGTGATTTTGAAATATTCAAATGAAAAACTTTAAATCTCGAGTAGGACAATAAAAGTACAGCTACATTCACATATACGATTTCGCCACTTTTGGTTTCAAATCGTATGCTTTCTTTCCAATCTAATTGAGCTTGTTCTCCTGGAGGTGTCTCATAACGGACACCCACTGAATGACCTGATAAAATACGCTTCCCCTCATCAAAATATGTTCTAAATTCAGGCTTTCTATTAATATAAGCACGAAATGCAGACTGTGAACATTTTAAACCGTGATTGTCTGTTAGATACTGCCATAACACTCGTTTGTAGTAGAAGATTTGTTTAGAATCACTAGATAAAAGAGCTGCAATCACTTCATAATATGTATCGATTTTCGATGTTTTATTTTTTGTCCCTTTTGGTGTAAAACCATTCAAATACTTATCTATGGTACGCCGATCCACATTCAATTCTCTGGCTAATTGACTTTTATTTATCTTCATTTTTAAGTTCCCCATTAGTTTTTTAAAATTTGGTAAGTCTGAAAGACTTTTAACCTCAAATTCTGTTTGAATATCTAGCTTAATATACATACTAACCACCTCAGAGTCAGTATGGAGAATCCAATTGAAAATGTACATATTTATTCAAGCGTTAATGTACATATTTAAGTTAGCATTTATACTTTTGTATTATACACCTAAATAATCTTAATAATGAGAATATTAATTATCAATTTTATTAGAAACGCAATGATGTAAAATGACATTAAGCTAAACTTTTCTTTAAATCTTTACCCCTAACAAAGATTTAAAGGTTCTTCTATGTCTTAATATAAAATATAGTAAAGGAAGGAGTTCACTCTAATGAAGATTGAACTCCTTTCTTTATTATGGTTTTTTATATAATTAAAACTATATATTAATTATAACTAATTTACTTATCTAATAACCTATCAACCTATCAATAAATCTTTCATTATATACATAGTAATATAACAAAGCTGACATTCACCCCTTATGTATAGAGGGCATTTTCTACATGTATTTTTAAAATATCCACTCTTCATTTACTATAATAAAAGAGGAAAAAATACATCTTTAAAAAATATATACATATACCTATGCTAAGGAGTGTGATGCCTTTGAAACAGTTTAAAGAAATTTTAGAAAAAGGGGCCATACCTATCGGCCAATCCGATATATTAGGAAAATCGCTGCGGCAATTTGATGAGATACAATATGAAAATGAAACATATCTTATTATTTGGCATCCCATTTATAAGGAATTTGTCGGTTCTCATGAATCAGGGAATTGGATTTCTCATACCGATTTACATAAAGCTGTTTGGATCAGAAATTTAAAAGAAGCATTTGTTACGAAAAAATAAGAAAAGGTTCTAACAAAAAAGTCAGAACCTTTTCTACATACTTTCTAGGGATTTCGTAAAAACGAAAGTACATATAGTATACCATAAGTACAAAAACATTTATTTGAAAAGATAGTAAACGCCTCTTATTATTGCTCGTTAATCTCCGCTAACGCTTTATTTCATGATTCGGTTCTATTGTCACACAGATCACTGTTACCAAAATATTTACTACAAATTTTTAAAAAAATGTACTGCACAATTGTATTGAATGATATTTTTCAGTCCACGACAGTAACTCTGGCGCTCCATCTACAAAAACATCCTATTTTTTCTTATTCCCCCTTTTCGAGGGGATGGGCAAAAACACCCAATTTTTGAACATTTACTACAGCTACACCCATTTGTGTATTTTTTGGTAGATATGATGGTATATTATTTTCATTCCATAAATCCAATTTATACAGTTCTTCTTTTGCATCTAGTTCTAAAATATCTCCACTTGCAATATCTTGTACTAAGCTATCAAAATATGATTTTTTGATTCCATTATAACTTCCATAACTACCTAACTTACTTCTTAAATTATGATTAAACCCTGAAGTTTTTGGTGGCTCTACATAAAATGGATCTTGTGTCTCAGGCTTTTCTGTTTCAGGTTTAGTCTCAGGTTTAGTCTCAGGCTTCGTCTCAGGTTTAGTCTCAGGTTTAGTCTCAGGTTTAGTCTCAGGTTTAGTCTCAGGTTTAGTCTCAGGCTTCGTCTCAGGCTTCGTCTCAGGTTTAGTCTCAGGCTTCACTTTGTCTTCGCTAGATGGCTTGCCAAGATCTTCGGGCTTCGCTTTGTCTTCGCTAGATGGTTTGCTAAGATCTTCGGGCTTCGCTTTGTCTTCGCTAGATGGTTTGCTAAGATTTTCAGGCTTCACTTTGTCCTCGCTAGATGGTTTACCAAGACTTTCAGGCTTCGCTTTGTCTTCGCTAAATTTTTCGCCAAGATCATCAAGTTTCCCTTTGTCTTCGCTAAATGGTTTGCCAAGACCTTCGGGCTTCGTCAGACTCGCTAACTTTTCGACAATGTTATTGGTAGAAGGTTGTTCTTTTGTAGGTTCTAAGGAAACAATTAATTTATTTGATGGTTCAGTGTTATTATGGTTGATTGTTTCAAGAGAAGGTTCTACAGGTTCTATAACATCTACAGTTTTTTCTTCTTTCACTATTACATCAGAATGAGGTTCTTCTTGTTTAGTTTTATCTGTTTCTTTTTCATTACGATCCCTTTTTTTGTACTTCTCTACATTTTTTTGATTTGAATCTTTTGCTTGTTCATCATTATTTTGAGTCATTACGACTGCTGTTGTTACACCGCCACCAACAACTACAGCACTAATTGCACCAATTACAGCTTTTTTACCTATCAAAATTTTTGTGAATAATTTACTCATTTTTACTAACCCCTTTTTAATTGTATTTTTATAATATAGTAAATAATTGCTTATAGGTATATAATAAACCATATGTGTTTTAAAATCAACAAATATTTAAACTAAATATGGTTTATTTTGTTGTTGTAAATCTAGTGTAGAAGTTAATATTAAATTAAAATACGCAATATAACAATATTAGGTTATTAGCTAAACCAAATGTAGTTTATTTTTAAAGGTTTATTAAGTATAATGAATATAAAGGAAGGAGATTATATGCATGAGTAATGAACAGAATCAGATAAGTCACAAGAAAGATAGAAAAAATAGCACTAAAAGTATAGATCAGCGATTAGAAAAATTAGAAATGACATTAAAATTACTTGATATATCTTTTGATGAATTAGTAGGCCTTGTTACGTATTATCGTGCTGAAAAGCAAAAGAGTGATGAACCTATGGAACGATCAGGACAACTAAAATGGAATCTAGATAAATTAATGTTAGAAATGAATTTAAACATAGATCAAGTAGCTACTATTGTAGGTCTACATAGAAACCAAATAGGGAAAATAAAAAATCATGATTTTAAACGTACAGATCTAAAAACAATAGAACGAATTTCTAAAGGATTAAATGTATCATTAGATGAATTATTTAGATATGAAAAAGATGATTCAGTCTAAAAAGAAGGTAACTCATTTGTAGGAGTTACCTTCTTTTTTTATGTGTTTTATTAAAAATGGTGTTTTCATCAATAATTAAGTTTATTTTTGATGTTTTTTAATATGTATTCATTCAGGATTCTCAAATTAGTTTCTATAGGCATTTTGTTTGATTGATACCTATTGTATTATGGATGCCTACAAAAATTGATACAAGTTAATCTGAAGTGTCATTTTTTCGTTAAGTATATTATATTTTGCTGGAATAAGAAAAAAAGTTATGAATTTATAAATAGATGAATATTTTATTGTTTTTTAGGTTTTTTCTTTAATGGTAAGCCATAATGTTTAGCATTTTTAATTATTTTTTTAGCTAGATCTTTAGCTTCCGTTTTCGACATATTCATACAGTTTTCCTCTCCCCTACTGTTTTATTATTTGTATGTCCAATAAGTAGGGGACTTAAACATAATTCTGAAAATTAGGACATATATTATATTATTCCTTAGGACAGTAAGACACTGTACAAATTCTTAAATTACAAATTTGAAAGGAGAATCGAAATGATTGAGCAAGAGAGGAAGGTAAGAAAAGATAAAAAAGTAGATATTAAGCCGACAATTTCAGTAGATCTCAAAGAATGTATTTACAGACTTTCATATATTACAAATAAACCTGTTAAAGATGTTGCCTTACATATTTGTGACTATGCTCTCCATTCAAAAGAAATTATGGAGATATTATCGGAAAGTTTTCGTAGAAACTTAACGATACACAATAGGGGTTCAGCCGAGATACGTGTAAAAATAGGTCATAGACTGGAATTAACTTCCATTACATGACCTTTTGCTGTCTTTATAGGTATATAATGAAATTTTCAACAAGATCTATAAAAAAACAAACGATTCTTTCAACAAGCTGTCGAGGAAGAATCGTTTGTTTTTTTATAGTGAGTATCTACATTCCTACACAATTTTTGTAGGTTTAATTAGGTTCAATGCCAAATATAATTAATGTTTAATTTTCTAGATATCTGTATAGCGTGGATTTGCTAATTCCTGTTTCATCTTTTATTTGAGCAAGACTATAATCTCCACTTTGATACATAACAATCGCACGTTTTACATTTTCATCAGGTTTTCTTGGGCGTCCTGGAGTGATTCCTTTCTGTTTTGCTTCGTATAAGCCTTTTTTTGTTTTTTCACTTATCACGTCACTTTGAAAATTAACAAGATGATTTAAAATCAAGCTGAATTGATATCCAGCTTGATTGCTTGTGTCGATTCCCTCAGTAAGAGATTGAAAGTAAGCGCCTTTCATATCAATTTTTTCTATTAACTCCACCAGATGGCGTGTTGAATCAGCCAATGTAAAAAGTTTTGTAACGACTATTTTATCACCTGGGTTCAGGTTACTTATCATACTTTTAAGATGTGTTCTTTTTTTTGCTGATGAATGTTCCTCTGAAATGATTTTTGTGCACTTTACTTTTTCTAAGTTTTTTAGTTGTCCCTCGCATTTCAGATCATCTTGATATGGTCTCATATATCCGATTAACATACATGCTCTCCTAACAGTTAAGATGTTTCTTTTATCATACCATAACTTGGCGTCGAAAAATCAGTATCAAAAAGGTTCCTTTTTGGGACGATAAGTGTTAGACTGTTTTTATTAAATCGTGAACGCGGCTTTTATGAGACTTAAAAGCCACAAAATAAATGATATGAGGTGTATAAAACAGTGGTAGAAAAATTAAAAACAGAATGGTTTTCTAATGTTAGAGCAGATATCCTCGCGGGGATTGTAGTTGCACTAGCATTAATTCCAGAGGCAATTGCATTTTCCATTATTGCGGGTGTAGATCCAATGGTAGGATTATATGCATCTTTTTGTATTGCAGTTATTATTGCCTTTATAGGTGGTCGTCCTGGAATGATTTCAGCGGCAACAGGTGCGATGGCATTGCTTATGGTTCCTTTAGTTAAAGAACATGGGCTGAATTATTTATTAGCAGCCACAATTTTGACTGGTGTTATACAAATTATTTTTGGGGTATGTAAAGTAGCAAGATTAATGAAATTTATTCCACGTGCTGTCATGATTGGTTTTGTTAATGCGTTAGCAATTTTAATTTTTATGGCTCAAGTACCACATTTTATTGGTATTTCCAATCTGACATATGTATTTGTTGCGATTACATTAGCTATTGTCTATATTGTACCGCGATTTATCAAATCCATTCCAGCTCCGTTAATAGCGATTGTATTATTAACAGCTGTTACAATTTTTATGCACCTAGACTTACGAACAGTCGGTGACTTAGGAGCGATTACAAGAACATTACCATCGTTCTTTATTCCAGATGTACCATTTACGTTTGAGACGCTGCAAATTATTTTCCCATATTCAATCGCTTTAGCAATTGTAGGGTTATTAGAGTCTTTACTAACAGCATCTATCGTAGATGATATGACAGGAACCGATAGCAATAAGAACCAAGAATCAAGAGGACAAGGAATCGCCAATATTATCAATGGTTTCTTTGGTGGTATGGCAGGTTGTGCAATGATTGGGCAATCTGTAATCAATGTAAAATCAGGCGGACGTGGTAGACTGTCTACGCTGATCGCAGGACTATTTTTAATGTTTCTCATCATTGTATTAGGAGATTTAGTTGTACAAATTCCAATGCCTGTTCTAGTAGGAATTATGATTATGGTATCAATTGGTACATTTGATTGGTCTTCATTTTCTTATTTAGTAAAAGCACCAAAAAGCGATGCAGTAGTTATGTTAGTGACCGTTATTATCGTAGTTGCAACGCACGACTTATCTAAAGGTGTAATTGCTGGTGTTTTATTAAGTGCAATATTCTTTGTTGCTAAAATTTCAAAGATACAAGTAGTGAAACGACAAATTGACTCCTATATAACATTTGATGTAGAAGGTCAATTATTCTTTGCATCAGTAGAAAGTTTTGTAGATGCATTTGATTTCAATGTTAAAAACAGAAGTATTATTATTGACTTCTCAAATACCCATGTTTGGGATGATTCAGCAGTCGGGGCTATTGATAAGGTAGTTATTAAATATCGTGAAAACAGTAACATCGTTACTATACAGAATTTAAATTCTTCTAGTAAAAAACTCGTAGAAAAATTAGCTGTATATAATAATACGAATAGAAAAGTTTCATCTCATTAATCCAGTATTAGGAGTGGAAACCATGTATAAAAAAATATTATTAGCTGTCGATGGCTCTGAGCATTCCTTACGTGCAACACAAGAAGCGGTCAAAATTGCTTCTTTAATAAAGGATTGTAAAGTTGAAATTGTATTTGTGGTTGATTTTTCAAAAGCAAAGAACGAAGTTCTTCATGCACAAGGAAAAGAAGAATTAGAGTTGTCACGCCGTAAGAGACTCTTGCCCATTGAAGAAAAGTTGTTATCGAAAGGTGTGTCTTACGAAATTAAAATCTTACACGGAGAACCCGGACCAACAATTGTAGATTATGCGAATAAAGGGAATTTTGATTTAGTCGTGTTAGGGAGTCGCGGACTTAATGCTTTACAAGAGATGGTATTAGGGAGTGTAAGCCACAAAGTAGCAAAAAGGGTAAAATATCCTGTGTTGATTGTGAAATAACATATAACGTTCATACTGTTCCTGATTTTGAAGACTGTTCTTTCAAAATCAGGAATTTTTATAATTAGATATAAAGGAGTTGGAACATGGAGAAATTACAAGTTGGGAAAACAAAGATTTTTGCTTTAGGTGGACTTGGAGAAATCGGAAAAAATATGTATGTTGTTGAATACAAAGATGAGATTCTTATTATTGATTCTGGGTTTAAATTTCCTGAAACAGAATTATTAGGAATTGACTACGTTATACCAGATTACACGTATTTAGAAAGAAATAAAGATAAAATAAAAGGTCTGTTCATTACACATGGACATGAAGATCATATTGGTGGAATCCCTTTTTTATTTAAGCGCATACAAGTACCAATATATGCTGGGAAATTAGCCGCAGCACTCATTAAAAGCAAATTAGAGGAACATAGTATCCGTCATGTTGAAATAAAAAATATTCTAGATGAAATAGAGGTTGAATTTCAAAACATGAAAGTCCGGTTCTACAGAACTACACATAGTATTCCTGACGCGTTTGGCATAGTAGTAACGACTCCAAATGGAAATATTGTACATACTGGTGATTTTAAATTTGATTTTACACCTGTTGGTACAGAAGCAAACCTACACAAGATTGCTGAATTTGGGAAGGAAGGTGTATTGTGTTTACTGTCTGACAGTACAAATAGTGAGGTTCCTGGTTATTCAATGTCAGAAAAAAAGGTTGGACAATCCATAAAAGAAATTTTTTCAGAAGCACAAGGACGTATCTTATTTGCGACTTTTGCATCTAATGTTCATAGATTACAACAAGTTGTAAAAGCTTCTATTTTGTATAATCGTAAAATTGTAGTTGTAGGAAAAAGTATGGAAAAAACAATTCAAATAGGAAAAGATTTAGGGTATATCCAAGCTCCAGACGACATATTCGTTGGAATACATGAAATAAAACATATTGCAAGTCATCAAATAACCATTATATGTACAGGAAGTCAAGGGGAGCCAATGGCAGCTTTATCTCGAATTGGAAATGGAAACCATCGCTACATTCAAATTATCCCTGGAGATACTGTTGTGCTCTCTTCCTCTCCGATTCCTGGAAATGTATTAAGCATTAACAGGATTGTTAATCAGTTATACCGAGTAGGTGCAAATGTAATTCATCACAAAACAAGTGATATTCATACATCTGGTCATGGTGCACAGGAAGAACAAAAATTAATGCTCTCGCTTTTAAAGCCGAAATACTTTATGCCTATTCACGGAGAATATCGTATGTTAAAAAAGCATGTGGAATTAGCTATGGAGTGTGGTCTTCCTTTAGAAAATTGTTTTGTTATGGATAACGGGGAAGTATTAGAAATTTCGAAAAGAGAAGCAAGAATCAGTAGTAGAACTATTCCTTCTCAACCTGTGTATGTTGATGGAAGCGGTATAGGTGATATTGGAAATATTGTATTACGTGATCGTAGGATTCTATCTGAAGAAGGAATTATCATTATAAGTTTGAATTTAGATAGTAAACAAAAGCAATTAGTCTCATCTCCCGCAATTGTTACAAGAGGGTTTGTATATATGCGAGGTTCCGAAGAACTGATGAAAAAAATAGAGAATATTGTATATGAATGTATATCTACTTTACTAAATGAGGGAATGATAAATTGGGCACAAATCAAACAAAAACTTGTAGAAGTGTTAAGCCCATTCTTATATACTGAAACGGGACGTCGTCCAATGCTTCTTCCAATCATTATGGAAGTGTAAAAAATAATAGATTTAGCTAATGTATTGAATACTAATATAAACTCATATTTTAAAACGACAGCATATATATTACACCTATCTAATATACATGCTGTCGTTTTTTCTAATCCTCTTACGTAACAAAAATAAACATTTTTGCTACAAAAAAATGCAAACTTTTTATCTTTTTTATAACTTAGAAAAACCTTAGCTTACGAAAATCAAGAATTTAACTTCCCAAAATGTCTTAGCATGGTTTTTATGTCATTGGATTGGCGAGACTCCTAAATGAAAATATATAATATTTTGAATTATTTTTTTATAATTGGCTCTCAAAAGAAGGAATCGCTACCGTGCTCCTAATAAAAAATGAATTGTTTTATCCTATCTCAAAAATACTTATACTAGCAGACACTGCGGTTAAAGCTCCTCCTCCATTATTTAAAAGGGTTACAGTTCCTGTTGTAGAGGTATTGTTAACCAAAGTTAGTGTAGATGGGACAGTTGTAACTGTGAAAGCAACATTACCTGTGGTTTGGATACGGTTTATAGATGTACCATATCGTCCCCCTGGAATTGGTGTACCATTTAGTGCAAAAGAAAATTGATTTGCCTGTACCGCTGTTAAATTAAATTCAGCTACATATGTTCCGGCCATATTAATTACAATATTGTCAGTACCTGCTACATGTGTCAATGCTGATCCAGTTTTAGGTCCTGTTGTATTGAAGATAACGGCACTTCCTACTGAAATTAATTGATTAGTTGTATCATAAACATATAAATAGTTTGCTGTCCTTGAACTAGTGTCTCCCGTTGGACCAGTAGCTCCTGTTAGTCCCGTTGGTCCCGTTACTCCGGTTAGTCCCGTTACTCCTGTTGGTCCCGTATCTCCGATTGGTCCCGTATCTCCGGTTGGTCCTGTTACTCCGGTTGGTCCCGTTACTCCTGTTGGTCCCGTTACTCCGGTTGGTCCTGTTACTCCGGTTAGTCCCGTTGGTCCCGTATCTCCCGTTGGTCCCGTTACTCCTGTTGGTCCCGTATCTCCGATTGGTCCCGTATCTCCGATTGGTCCCGTATCTCCCGTTGGTCCGGTATCTCCTGTTGGTCCGGTATCTCCGGTTGGTCCTGTTACTCCGGTTGGTCCCGTTATTCCTGTTGGTCCTGTTAGTCCGGTTGGTCCGGTTGGTCCTGTTGCTCCTGTTATTCCCGTTACTCCGATCGGTAGAGCTGTGACGTACTGTAAAGCTACATCGTCTATAAGTACTCTGGAACTCCCGGCTTGTCCTTCTTTATAAATAAGTAAAATAGCTTTATTTGCTAAAGGTGGAGACTGAGAAGTAATTAGATATATCTCTAACCAATTACTTTGATTGCCATTCGGGAGATGATTTAATGGAATACTTATAATTAAGCCTTGTTCCAAAAAAATAGAATTATAATAATAAGCAAGCTTAATAGAAAGCGGAGGACTTGGAGCACCCCCAATTTTAGCAAGTGAAATAAGAAATTCAAAACTTTCATTTGGAGGTATAGGGATTGCTTGTATGAGCTGAGCATTAGCTTCTCCCCCAATTAAGCTTGCACTATAGATGCCCGAATGACTATTTGTATTAACAACTTGCACGTTTGTTGTAATGAATGGGGCAAGAGTGCCACTTTCAAAGCCTCCATTCATTATCAAGTTAGTAATCAAAAAATCACCTCTTTAAAAAAATAATTTACAAATAAAATCAACTTCTTTATGAATTTATATATAAATTAAAACTTTTATAACTAAAAATACATCATTCTTAAATTTTCCTAACAAACTATTTTGTAGTTTTTATACAATCAATCACCTCATTTCCCTGATGTATTAAGAGACAATATTAAGGAATAATACATCTGTATTTATTGTAATATTATCTTCTATGGTTCAATAAGTAAGAGTGACAAAAAGAAGAAGCTAAGAAATATTTCTTAACCTCTTCTTTTTGTAGATTACTTTGGTTTATAGTCTGCTTTAAAAATTACCTAAAGTAATCTCATATCAAAATGTTTTGAATGTATACTTACATTTCCGATTTTAAGGATGTTAGGAGAATTGGAATGGAGTTACTATTTTCGTTATTGTGAAAGTAAACTAATATTTTTAAATTTACATTAGTGAACAAAAAAGTACGAAGTCAACTAAAAGACTTCGTACCAACAACAGACTAAAGTACAGTTCATAGGAAACTGAAAGGGTATTTCATCTATTTATTATAACTCGCCCATTCATATTTCTAGGAATTAATTATTAAATATGCATAGTTCCATATTTAATTGTCTTTATAAGTAAAAAACCAATTCTTCTGTAATAGGATTGGTTTTTTTGTATGTAATTTAGTTATTACAGCAACCGGAACTCGTATTTTTAAATGTAGTCTTATCAATCTTATTATAAAATAATAAGTAAACATAAAAAGACTCCTTATATATAAGGAGTCTTTTAAAAGGATACAATCCCTTTAGGTAGATAGTGATGGGTATCTATTATAACATATTTTTTTATAAAAGATGAGTAATACAAAATTGTAATTAAAATTAGTTGGTTATGGTACAGCAGTTATATTAGCATGTATCATTGTTCTTTACATATTAATATGTAAGTTAAATTAATAAATTATATAAATTATATAATTTATTAATTTTCATCATTGATGGAAATAATAAACCTAGTTCATTGAAAAACAACAATATTACTTTTATACCTAAATAAATAACGCTAGCATATTATAATCCATTTTCTCTAATTCATTTGGTATATATTACAAATTAAAGTGCAGCCTAAAAAATAAAAATGTAGCATATAGAAGGGTGATCGTGTGAATTTTATTTGGCAATCTTTAATTTTAATTCTTGCTGGAATTCTTTTATTAAGAATTGCTGGAAGAAAATCTATATCTCAAATGACTTTAGCACAAACTGTTGTCATGATTTCCATTGGTACGATTATTGTGCAACCCATCGTAGAAAAAAGTACTATAAAGGCTGTTACTAGTGCTTTTATATTTGTAGTTACAGTTATACTTTTAGAGTATTTTCAATTAAAGTCTAATACCTTCGAAAAATTTATTACTGGTAAATCTAAAGTGGTCATTGAAGATGGTAGACTTAATATTGAAAATTTAACTAAATTACGTTTGACAGTTGATCAGTTAGAAATGCGTTTACGTAATCAAGGGATTTCTAAAATTGCAGATGTAAAAACAGCGACACTTGAGCCTAATGGTCAATTAGGTTATGAATTAAAGGATGAGGCAAAACCTTTAACGGTAAGAGATTTTCACAAAATAATGCAATCATATAATCAGTCTCTAGACGATGTACATAATGAACAGAGAGAAAGTAATAATATATTTCAAGAAGTAAAAAACACAAGCAAAAATAAAAATAACCATAGTCATAAAGAACTTAAATAAAAATGGTTCTAACATACCTTACTTAAAGGATGAAAAATACAATCTTAATGGGGTATTCCTAGCTTGATGGTGATGGGGTAGCGTCAGGAAAATGCGGATTTACAATGTTAAGGAAATTCCCATATTAAAAAGCCAAATTTCTCAATATTTATATTGAAAAATTTGGCTTTTTTCATTACTTTGTAAAAGCTCCCTTTAATTGAATAACTAAACAAATTTAAACGCACCTATTTGTATAAGTAAAATTATTCGCAAACTCTTCGTTGTTTTTTGGTTCGCTATTTATCTATAACAATCGATAATTTATAGTTTGCATATTCGTTTAATTCTTTCAGAAATTGATTCATTAATTCTATGGATGGAAATTTACATTCGAGAAGGTAACAACCATCTCCACTGATTTTATAATTATTTATTAAATATTTGTCTTGCGTTTTTATGAATGACAAATAAGGTTGATGAAAAATGCTTTCTGTAATGATTGTAATAAAAGCATGTATATAACAGCCTAATTTGACTCGATTAACTTTAATTGTATAACCCTCAATAACTCCTTGATCTTCTAATTTCGCCACTCTAGCTGAAACAGCTGGTCCAGTCAAATGGACTTTCTCACCTAATTCTTTCATCGTGAACCGACTGTTCTTGGATAGTTCATCTAAGATACGTTTGTCCGTATTATCTAACATTTATATAACTCCTTTCATTAATAAAGTAAAACGACCAAAAGACTTTATTTAATCTGTGTATCCATTATTGGGAATAATATAAACTATACATTGTTCAAAGAAAATCTCAAAAAAAAGGAGTTAATAAATATGAATATACATCAAATTCGTAATGCAACAATCGTTGTAGAATATGCAGGGAAAAGGTTTTTAATAGATCCAATGTTAGCAGAGAAAGGAACTTACCCACCTTTCCCAAATTCACCAAGACAAGATCAAAATAATCCTTTAGTTAGCTTACCAGTACCCGTTGAAAATATTATTAATAATATAGATGCAGTCATCGTAACTCACTTACATTTAGACCACTTTGACGAGGCGGCTCAAAGAATATTGCCAAAAGACATTAAACTATTTGTCCAAAATGAAGAAGATGCGACAGAAGTAAGAAACGCCGGTTTCAAAAATGTAGAGGTTTTACAGGAAGATACAGTCTTTGAAGGGATCCAACTACTTAAGACAAAAGGCGAACACGGTAGAGGTGAAATACTAAAACTTGCTGGTTTAGTATGCGGTATAGTCTTCAAACATCAAAGCGAAAAAATGTTATATGTAGCCGGAGATACGGTATGGTATGACGAGGTTCAAAAAATTCTCGATACACATAAACCAGAAATCATTGTCGTAAATGGTGGAGATAATCAATTCTTTGAAGGCGGTTCTCTTATCATGGATAAAGAAGATATCTACGAGGTGTACAAAGCTGCACCTAATTCCCAAATCATTGTAGTCCATATGGAAGCAGTGAACCATTGGAACTTATCAAGAGAAGAATTAAAAAGCTTTATTAGCGAAAAAGGAATCACTTCGACCGTTTCAGTACCAGATGATGGCCAATCATACACGTTTTAAATCCAATTTTCGTTTTGAGGAACAGCCAATTTCTTAAGTTGATGGGCATGGGGTATCGCCAATCGAATAACATAAAACCTAAGCTAAATAAAAAACAATTTCCTAGTAACAGGAAATTGTTTTTTATTTAGCTTTTAAATCGTAGTTGGTAATATTTTATTATATAATTAGTAAAAAATAAGATGAAATAGCTAAAATAACTGCAATAACTAAGAGTGATAACCATACAATTAATGTGGTATGTGCTCGGAATGTTTTGACGTTTAATTAGATATTGTAAGGTTGCAATAATAATACTTATTCCAGCAATAACGGATCCAATTCCTATTCCAATAGCAATCTTATTATTTAATGAGGAAAGCTCTTTTCGAACAGCTAAATGAAAATTAGCTACAAGAAATCCCAAACCAGCAATAGCAATTGCAGTACGTAACCAAGCTAGATAGGTTCTTTCATTAGCTAAATGCTGCTGAATATATTTTGAATCTACTGTTTCAAGGGCTTTTGACTTCACTTTGTGTTGCTCCATTACATCGACTCACTCCATTAATCAGCAGTATAGTGTAGATGTGCATATCCTTTTTTACGTCTATACCACACAATAAGAATACTACAAAGTACGCACCCAATTGAGACTAATTGAGCTATTCTTATATGGGATGTTAACATGAGACTATCCGTACGTAAGCTTTCTACAAAAAATCTTCCTACAGAATACCATAATAAATAAGTGAGGAAAATTTCTCCTCGTTTCAAATCAACTTTTCTTAATACGAGTAATACTATCACACCTGTAATATTCCAGACAGACTCGTATAAAAAAGTTGGATGATAATATGTACCATTTATATTCATTTGATTGATAATAAAATCTGGTAAATGTAACGACTCTAAAAAGCTTTTAGATACAATTCCTCCATGAGCTTCTTGATTCATAAAGTTTCCCCAACGCCCAATTGCTTGCCCAAAAAGTAAGCTTGGAGCTAAAATATCAGCGATTTTCCAAAAAGAAAGGTTTCGTTTTCTTGTAAACCATATAGTTGTTAGTACAGCTCCTATAATACCGCCATGAATTGCAATTCCACCATGCCAAATTGCAAAAATTTCAACTGGATTTTCCTTATAATAATTCCATTCAAAGATTACATAATATATTCGTGCTGAAATAATTGAGATAGGTAAAGCTAAAAAGATTAAGTCGTAAAATACATCTGAAGATATTCTGCGTTTTTTCCCTTCACGAGTAGCTAAGATAAACCCTAATATAGCTCCTATACCAATAATAACTCCATACCAATGTACAGCAATGGGCCCTAGGTGAATTGCAATAGGATCTAAGGGTTTAATTTGTTCTATCATTGAAAAATGCCCCCCTTTTATTTAAAATGTTTAACAATATATACATTTTAGATTATTTTTATTATAACATTGAACCTTATCAACATATAAACCACCTTTTCTATTATCCGTATTAAATTACAAATGATATTATGAGAGCATTAATTATCGTTACATCGTAACAAAAACGACCATTTTTGTTACGGTTATTATTAATAAACTTTTAGTCTAATGAACTTGCATACTGAGTGTAACAAAAATATGTAACAATATTATTTGTAACAATATCTCCATTTAATCGTTTTTGGTACAATAGTCGGTGAAGGGGATGATAAATATGAAGTTTGGTTATATGCGTGTTTCTACATTAGATCAAAATTTAGATCGTCAAAAGAAACAGCTTGAAGAATTTGAATGCGACCGTATTTTCTTCGAAAAAGTAACCGGTACAAAACGAAACCGGCCGGAATTAAATAGTATGCTGGAATTTCTTCGTCCAGAAGATACAGTCGTTGTAACCGATTTAACTCGATTATCACGTTCTACAAAAGATCTCATTGAAATTACGGAACGAATTTCTCAAAAAGGAGCACACTTGAAAAGTCTAAAGGAATCATGGCTCGATACAACAACAGCACATGGGAAAATGTTGTTTACTATTTTCGCTGGTATTGCTCAATTTGAACGAGATTTAACTTCTGAACGGACAAAAGAAGGGATTGAGGCTGCAAGGAAACGAGGGAAACATCCTGGAAGACCAAAAACCGATGAGGAAAAGGTAGATTACGCTTTATATCTTATTAATCAAGGTATGAGCCGTACAGATGCCGCCGAGAAAGCTGGTATCTCGAGAATGACTTTGTACCGTAAGATGCAACAGTAAAATACATATAGTTTTGATTTTAGTATAGTAGGAGGAATTACATTGACCTCAATTGAACGTACAGCCTATCCAAGGTTTAAACAAAACTTAACTCGAAAAGAGCTGAAAGAGATTTATACCGTCACATATGAGGAGAACCAATTTGCCCATATAGTAGCACGTGGAACTATTCCGGTCTTTAGCCTTTTAGTTATGCTAAAGTCTTTCCAACGACTAGGTTATTTTCCACGTCCAAAAGATATTCCATCTGTGATAATTCATCATATCCGTTCGAGTTTGCGTATATCAAATGAAACCGAACCAAACTTCCGAACAAAGTCCATATATCGACACCAGAAAGCAATTCGTGAGCATTTGCAAGTATTGCCCTTTGGGAAGGATGCTTTACATATTGCTACTAATGCCATATATAAAGCATCTCAAGTGATGGATAACCCCGCTGACCTTATTAATGTTTCTATTGAAGAATTAATTAAGGAACGTTATGAATTACCAGCATTCAGTACACTAGATCGGCTTGCACGTCGAGTGAGAACGCTGGTTAATAATCGTCTTTGTAATACAATTCTCGCCCGTTTGTCTAATATAGAAAAAGATAAACTCGATCAATTACTTCATACGTCAAAAGAAACTCAACATTCTGGTTATAATTATTTTAAAGAAGTTCCCAAAAGCCCTTCTATTACTCATATGGGGGTACCGCCACATGCCCATCAACTTAAGGATAGAAACTCTACGGTTTTCCATTAATTGAAATGAACAAACTTTTAAACAGTATAATCCTCTTAAAAATGAGCATACGAAATAAACCCTAACGGGTTTCATTTTTTTCTTATGCAGCTTTCTTTTGTTTTCTCAATCCATTATACTCATAGACAACACCCATAATATCAAAGATAGTTTTCTTCTCATATCGATGGGATTTCCGGCCATTTTTCTTTAGTAGGGTAAACAGGCGGATTAAAACCTTTGTTATTATACGGGTGTTTCTCTGTATCGCTTGATATAACAGGGATAGATGATCTTGAATCATCCCAATTGCTTTATATTCGCTTAGTTCTCTTTTGTGCTTTTGCAACAGAAGTTGGCGCATCTTAAACATCGTGGAAGAACATATAAAAATGGCAATGAGTTTTCCATACACATGGCATTCTAATCGCTCTTGTTTGATAGTTTGCCAATGATGAATTTGAAATAGAGATTTCCACGTTTTAAATATGATTTCGATCTGCCAGCGGAGGGAGTAAAAATCATGGATTTGTTCCATCGGAACCACTTCCCAAGGCGTATTCGTAACATATATGTTGATACCCGTTAATCGTTTACTCTTTTCTGAAAATGTAATCCCCTTTTTACTTTCGGTATAGCTTTGTTTTTTTCTACGTTCCAGTATTTGTTCCTCTGTTAATCGGTAGATAATTACTCTTGTAAATAATCTTTGATTCTTGCCAATATACGACTCTTTTATTTCATACGTTTGTCCTGGTTTTAACGTGTGCATAATGTTCTCTAAATCAACTTGGATATACTGTGACTGTTTTTTGATTGTCCCATTTCGAAAGTATTCTGGAAATGGATTTTTCGTATAGACGGTATGGTTTAACTTAAGTCTTGATATATAGCACACGCCACGTTGATCCATTTGATCTAAGTCTTCCAATGAAAAATATCCTAAATCACGAATACACAGATCACCCGGCCGTAAGGTATCTAAGCAATCTGTTCCAAATGTTTTATCATTATTTTTTCCAGGACCTACCTGGAAGTTTAAAAACTGTCCGCTGTGTAAGTCATATTCTAATTGAATCTTGATACCTGCAGTTTGTGCACAACCACCTGACCCAGGATATACATGTGCTAAATGTTTCGGTACTTGGAAAATCGTCGCATCTAAAATACGGATTCGTTGAAAATACGTGAGTGCTGCACTTGAAATGGCTGATGTTTTACAAAGTTTACTTTTCCATAATGCAGAAAAAATATATTTCAAAAATTCAACCGCTTTTTTATCAAAGCGTTTATTGAGTCCTTCTGGACTCATAAGAGTGCCTGTGGCGGCGTGTAATTGACTGCATAGTCGAACGAGAGAATCACTCGCTGTACGTTGACTGACCCAGATACATATGGTAGCTAATTCATTTCCTGAAAACTTTCGTTTTCTTTTTACAAAACCTAATTCTTTAGCGAGTTCTTCCAAAAGAGAAGGGGTTAAATGACGATACAGCTCTTCAGAAAATAGTTGTAATTCATCTTGAATTGAAAGATTCATAAAAAATGTCATCCTTTCTAGCTAGCTTTTTAGAAAGAATAACGTTTTTTGACACTTGGGGGTAGTGCAAATTCTTAAGTTGATGGGCATGGGGTACCGCCAGCATTTCGGAAAAAAACCACGCTAAGAAAATCAGAGTTAAAAAATCAGAAAATATATCATTATTCCAAGACACATACAGTGTCTTTTTTTATACAAAAAATAATACAACACAATATTAATTGTGTTGTATTAGGTGTTATAATAAATATAAATCTAGGGGTTTAACGCAACACAATTTATCGATAAATAAATACTTTTAGACGCAACACAATTTATAGACGCGGAGGAAATCACATGGATGTTGCAAAACAGTTTTCTTCTTATCTTAAACAAGAGAATAAAACTGAGAACACTGTTCAGGGATACACATCAGGTATTAGACAGTACATAAAATGGTTTGAAGGTTCCTATGACAGAAAATTAACAAAATTGTACCGACAAAATATCTTAGAGTACATTAGTTATTTAAAGAATGTCAAAATGTTGAACGCCAAGTCCATTAACCACAAGATTAGTAGCCTTGCTAAATTTAATGAATTTCTAATACAGAAAGGAAGTCAACAAGATCAAGTAATTTTAAAAACAGACATGATAAAGGTTCAAACTGTCTATGCTTCTCCAACCCAAATTGTTGAATTAGATGTAAAAAAGTTTTTACAAAGTGTGTTAGAGGATAATAACAAACGTAATTATGCAATTGCCACTCTCCTAGCATATACAGGAGTACGTATTTCAGAGGCATTATCTATCAAAATGAATGACTTCAATTTACAGACTGGGGAATGTATTATTCGAAGTGGAAAAGGAGGTAAACAACGAATTGTATTACTAAATAGTAAGGTACTTAGTGCTATCAAAGATTATCTCATCGATCGAAAAACATACAGTACAGCACATGAATCTCCGTATCTTTTTATTAGTAAAAAGCGAGAAAAGCTCGACCGTACGGTCGTCAATCGTATCTTTAAATCATACAGCAATGTTATTACTCCACACCAATTACGACACTTCTTCTGTACGAATGCAATTGAAAAAGGATTTAGCATTCATGAAGTTGCAAATCAAGCTGGGCACTCTAACATCCATACGACACTACTTTACACAAATCCAAACCAACTGCAGCTAAAAAATAAAATGGAGCTCTTATAAAGGAGTAAAGGGGAAACAATGGGAGTTAAACAATTACTGTCAGAGGCACAACGAAATGAGTTAATGGATTTATCACGTTTAACAGAATGGGATTTGGTAACATTTCATACTTTTTCTAAACATGACTTACATTTAATATTAAAACACCGTAGAGGATACAATCGTTTAGGGTTCGCTCTTCAGCTTGCATTAATTCGTTATCCTGGCTGGTCCTTAACAGAATATAAAGACATTCCACAATATGTAGTGGCTTACGTTGCGAGTCAGTTACAGATTCCACCTGAAGAATTTTTAGTATATGCCAAACGTGGGAATACTTTATGGGAGCATCTTGGGGAAATTCGAACAGAATATGGATATCAGAATTTTTCTTCTGAATATAAAGAAACTTTATTACAATTTTTAGTGCAACAAGCAATGGATAACAATAATACCCTCTATTTAATTGAAATAACAATATCTACATTGCGAAAAATGAAAGTCATTCTTCCAGCTATGTATGTGATTGAAGATATCGTCTGGGAAGCAAAGCAACAAGCAGATCAGAAAGTGTATAGTATACTACATGACGGTTTGGTCCAAGAACAAAAAGATCAATTAGATGCGTTACTTTTACCAACTATAAATGGTAAATCTCCATTAGCATGGCTAAAAGATGTACCGGCCCAGCCTTCACCAGAATCATTTTTAAAAGTAATAGACCGATTACAATTTGTTCAAAAAATTGGTCTTACTATTGATACCACAAAAATTAATACAAATCGTCTTCGGCAGCTCGCTAGATTAGGATCAAAATATGAGCCATATGCTTTTAGACGATTCAATGAAGTAAAAAGATATAGTATGTTAGTCTCATTTTTATTGGAGATTACACAAGACCTTATAGATTACGCAATTGAAATTCATGATCGTCTTATGATGAATCTTCAAACAAAAGGGAAAAAAGAACAAGACGAAATACAGCAAGCAAATGGGAAAAAATTAAACGAGAAGATTTTACAATTTATTACTGTATGCGGGACACTAATTGAGGCAAAAGAAACGGGTAAAGATGCTTTTGCAGCCCTAGATGAAGTAATGTCATGGAATGAGATGGTCGAATCTGTTGAAGAAGCAAAACAACTATCACGGCCTTTAAATTATGACTATTTGGATTTGTTAAATACTCGTTATTCCTATGTTAGACGATATGCACCTACTTTATTACGCAGTCTTCATTTTAGAGCGACGAAATCTGGAGAACCCGTTTTACAAGCACTTGATACGATTCATGAATTGAATGAAACAGGTAAACGAAAAGTGCCTCATGGCGCTCCCTTACACTTTGTATCTAACCGTTGGCAAAAACATGTATATGATGATGACGGAAACATTAATCGGCACTATTATGAATTGGCAGCTTTAACCGAGTTAAGAAATCATATTCGTTCAGGAGATATTTTTGTATCAGGCAGTAGACATCATAAGGCATTTGATGATTATCTTATACCGTATGATGAATGGAACGAAGTTTCAAACATTCCAAATGGCCTTACAGCCCCTTTAAAAGCTGAAGATTATATAACTGACCGAATAAACCGATTAAATGAACATTTAGAATGGTTATCAAAAAATAGCGAGAAATTAGAAGGAGTAGATATTAGTCAAGGAAAACTACATGTTGAGCGATTGGATAGAGGAACTCCAGAAGAAGCAAAAGCATTTAGTAAACTTCTTCATAGTATGTTACCCAGAATAAAACTGACAGATTTACTAATAGAAGTGGCCAGTTGGACTGGATTTCATGATCAATTTATCCACGCCTCTACCAATCAATCTCCTGATCAAGAGGAACAGAATATTGTATTAGCTACTTTGATGGCAATGGGGACAAATATAGGTCTTACAAAAATGGCGGAAGCTACCCCTGGAATCTCCTATAGACAAATGGCAAATGCTTCACAATGGAGAATGTATGATGATGCAATGGTTCGCGCTCAATCTATTCTCGTGAATTTCCAAAAGGAACAAAAGTTATCATCCTATTGGGGAGATGGGACAACTTCTTCTTCTGATGGTATGCGTTTATCCATTGCTGTACGTTCTCTACATGCAGATTCCAATCCACACTATGGAACGGGAAAAGGTGGAACCATTTATCGATTTGTAAGTGATCAGCTATCTGCCTATCATGTGAAAGTCATTACTACCAATGCACGAGATGCTCTTCATGTATTAGATGGGCTTCTTCATCATGAAACAGATTTAAAAATTGAAGAACATTACACAGATACAGCTGGATATACAGATCAAGTTTTCGCTTTAACACACTTGTTGGGATTTCGATTTGCTCCTCGTATTCGTGATTTGGCAGATACTAAGCTTTTTTCTATACCTGGTGGAGAAGAATATGAAAATGTTCAAGCACTTTTAAAAGGAAAAATTAATGTAAAGTTAATAAAAGAAAACTATGAAGATATTAGAAGGTTGGCATACTCGGTTCAAACAGGAAAAGTATCTAGCGCTCTTATCATGGGGAAGCTCGGATCATATGCAAGACAAAATAAACTCGCAACAGCACTTGGAGAAATGGGACGAATCGAGAAAACCCTCTTTACGCTGGATTACATATCTAATAAAGCCGTAAGGAGACGGGTTCAAAAAGGTTTAAATAAAGGAGAAGCAATCAATGCATTAGCTAGAATTATATTTTTTGGACAACGTGGAGAATTTAGAGAACGTGCTCTCCAAGACCAGTTACAAAGAGCTAGTGCACTAAACATAATTATTAACGCTATAAGTGTGTGGAACACTGTATATATGGAAAAAGCCGTAGAAGAATTAAAAGCAAGAGGAGAATTTAGAGAAGATTTAATGCCATATGCGTGGCCGTTAGGATGGGAACATATCAATTTTCTTGGAGAATACAAATTTGAAGGATTACATGACACTGGGCAAATGAATTTACGTCCTTTACGTATAAAAGAGCCGTTTTATTCTTAATATAACGGCTCTTTTTATAGAAAAAATCCTTAGCGTGGTTTTTTTCCGAAATGCTGGCGGTACCCCATATGAAAGATTTACAAAACAGACTTTCATTTATTACGTCTTTCCTTCCAAACATTCATGATTTATTAGAAGGCATTCCAATTTCTAAATTGAAGCACTTTGCTGCTGAAGCGAATTCTTTAGATGCTTCAGAAATAAAGGACTTCGCTCCTCACAAAAGATATATGCTGTTGTTATCAACTATTTATCGGTCACAAATTACAACTAGGGATAACCTTGTAGAAATGTTTCTAAAAAGGATGGGAATCATTCATAAAAAAGGAAAAGAAGAACTTGCTCTTTTGAGGGAGCAACATCGTTCCATAAGTGAAAATCTTATTTCTGTACTGAGTGAAGTTTTAGAAACAACAGCTATGCATGATGATAATACACAAATTGGCAGCAAAATTACTGAGCTATTTGAAGCTAAAGGTGGTATAGAATTTTTAAAACAGGACTGTACAGCAATATCCTCATACAACGGAAATAATTATCTACCACTTTTAGAAAAATTCTATAAGAATCATAGAAAAACATTATTTCGGCTCATCACATTATTAGAAATTGACTCAACAACTCAAGACGATTCCCTCATAAATGCCCTGGAATTTTTATTAGAGAACGAAAACCGTAAGGTTGAACATCTACCTAGTGATATTGATTTATCATTCGCCAGTGAACAGTGGAAACATACAATTCGCGTTGAAAAAAGCACAAATTTACTTTACCGTAAACGTCTTGAAATCTGTATATTTTCTTATTTAGCCTCTGAATTAAAGACGGGAGACCTTAGTGTAAAAGGTTCTGAGAAATATGCTGATTATAGACAACAATTACTTCCATGGGAAGAATGCCAACCGATGGTTGAAGATTATTGTAATGAACTAGAATTACCTTCCTCACCTACTGATTTTGTTAATCGGTTAAAAATTTGGCTAACATCCGCTGCAAAAACTGTTGACCTAAACTATCCTAATAATGGACAAGTTATCATAACTGAAGATGGAGAACCAATCCTGAAACGTTTGGTACGAAAAGAGTCTTCCAAGAGTAGTAAAATGTTAGAAAAAGAAATTATACAACGACTACCGGAACGAACGATTCTTGATATACTTTGTAACGTTGAACACTGGACTCATTGTACAAGACATTTCGGCCCATTTTCAGGATCTGAACCTAAATTAGAGCATCCAATTGAACGTTATATTATTACTTCATTTGGATATGGCTGTAATTTAGGGCCAGCCCAAACCGCTAAACATATGCGAAATATAGTAACACCTCATATGATTTCTTTTGTGAATCGTAGACATATCAGTGTCCAAAAATTAGATGCCTCAATTCAAGACATTTTAAATCAATACAACCTCTTTAGCCTTCCAAAACTATGGGGGAGTGGAAAAACAGCCGCCGCTGATGGAACAAAATACGATTTATATGAAGAAAACTTACTGTCAGAATACCACATCAGATATGGGGGCTATGGAGGAATAGCTTATCATCATGTTTCGGATAATTATATTGCTTTATTTAGCCATTTTATCCCCTGTGGGGTTTGGGAAGCTGTTTATATTATTGATGGATTGCTAAAAAATAAGTCAGATATCCAACCTGATACGATTCATGCTGATACACAAGGCCAGTCTACTCCTGTCTTTGCACTTTCTTATCTATTAGGAATCAATTTAATGCCTAGAATTAGGAATTGGAAAGACTTAAAATTCTTTAGACCAAGCAAACATATTCAATATAAACATATAGATCCTTTATTTAGTGATGTAATCGATTGGAAGTTAATTGAGACTCATTGGCAAGATTTATTTCAAGTTGTTTTGTCTATAAAAGCTGGAAAGATACTACCCTCAACACTTCTCAGAAAACTGAGAAGTGATAGTAAAAAGAATCGACTGTACCAAGCATTTCGAGAGCTAGGCAGAGTCATTCGAACGATATTTCTTCTTAAATATATCTCAGATATGAAATTGAGAGAGCAAATTACAGCTAGTACAAATAAAGTGGAAGCATATAATGGTTTTTCAAAGTGGTTATTCTTTGGTGGGGATGGGATTATTACTGAAAATGATCCAGTAGAACAAGAAAAACGTATTAAATATAATGATCTCGTTGCCAATGCAGTCATTTTTCAAAATGTCGTTGATATTACCATGATTTTATGGCAACTCAAAAGAGAAGGTTATCGATTCTCACGAGAAGATCTGGTGATGTTAAGTCCATATATGACGAAACATATAAAACGATTTGGCGATTATGTGATTGATTTACAAAACATTCCACAACCAATAGAAGAGAATATACCTGTATAAAAGATAATAGGGTCATAACATGGAAATAAAAACCAGTCTATGACCCATTTTTACACGTATCTCGGCTGAACCCCCAATACTCTGTATATGGGTGATTTGAATAGAACATCATTAGCAAAGGTAAAAAAGAAGGAAGATTACCCAAAAGAGAGAATTTCTTTACGTGTTTCAAAAACAACTTATGAAAACATTTGTAAATTGAACTATGCTCTAGATGTTACACCAACTATGGCAACTGCTATTTTATTAGAAACATGCCTTCTATATTCAGATTATGTCAATGAAAACGCTAGATCTTATCTTGAACAAAACTTGGATCTTAAACGTATAAAAGAATTAGAAAAGGTAATAAAATATGTAAATGAACATAATCCATATGAAGAAGAAGTATCGTGGGGGGCTTTATTATCATTTTTAATGGATGAAATTAAAACAGGAACGACTAATGTTGCTCAATTAATAAATGATTGGTTAGATTCATATAAAAAATTGAAATGACAATAATCCCTTAATGATTATTTGGTTTTCTTATTTATTTATAAATTAGTGGTACGTGAAATTTTATATATTATGAAGATAAGTCCTAAAAAATAAGCATTGAATCTGATTCAATGCTTATTTTTGTAGTTAAAGTGATAAAATCTTTTAAGGCTTTATTACTTTAACTAGTTGTTCTCCTTCTATAATCTTGAATTTATTGTCTAATTCACTTGTCTCTTCAATTACTCTGACACTCTTTTCGATTACTTTGACATTCCTTATATTTAATTCTTCAATAATCTTTTGATATTCTTTATACTCATTTTCTTTCATTACGATAATTGGTTGATTTCTTGCTACAATCTTGAATTCGTTACTTAATTCATCTGTCTCTTTAATCTCAAACGATATATCTTCCAGCCTATTAATAACCGAAATTAGATCTTTCCATCTTTGTTTTCTTACTTCAAAATTAATTATTGTAGGAGAAAGCCACATAGGAACATCAATTTCTATATTATTTTTTTTATAGACTTGTAGGAAGCAATCCTCATGATCCTTTCGAATGACTTGTACTTCTAATCTATATTCACCAATTTCACAAAAGAATACCACTTCATTATTTTGATGAGTTGTATCTTTTAAATTAATAATATCTTCTTTAAAAAATTCATCTGTCTTTAAGTCCATTACACTTTTCCTCCCTTTATTGTTTTAAAGGTACAAATGACTTAATACAAACGCTTTATTACTGATATATAAATTGAACATGTAATACAGAAACAGTATTTTGTTTTGTTTCAGCATTCCAGTAAACATTAATTCCGAAATAAGTTCCACCATAATCTTTTTGGATCATTTTATCAATAACTTTATAATCATTAGAAGATGTATTGAATTTTTGAATGTTTACTGATTCTACAGCAACTTTTGTTCCTTTAGGTAAAAATGAAGGGATTTTTGCATCTTCCCAAGGTTCTAATGTTCCAGCTTTCACCTTTGCATCTTCCTCTGTGATCTTACCGCTTGCAATATCTTGATTCAAGCTATCAAAGTATGATTTCTTTACTCCTGTATAGCTACCGTAATTTCCAAGCTTTTGACGTAATGCACTATTTTCTGAAGACTCTTTTGGAGGTGCAACATAATATGGTGAATTCACTTCATCATTGTTATTTCCATTGTTATTTTCATTATTGTTTCCGTTATTGTTTCCATTATTGTTTCCGTTATTGTTTCCGTTGTTGTTTTCATTATTGTTTCCGTTGTGATCCGGCTGTTTTTTCATAGTATTGTATAAAAATTGTACGTATTGTTCACGTTTCACAAGTGTTTTTGGCTCGAATGTGTTATTTCCCATCCCTATTGAAATACCATTTGATTGCACCGCACTAATTGAATCTGTAGCCCAATAATTTTTTTCTACATCATCAAAAGTAGTCATAGATTTTGGTTTTAATTTAAATGCTTTCGTCAAAACAGATGCTAATTGTTCACGAGTTAAGATGTTTTCTGCGCCAAAAGTACCATTTCCGTACCCATTCATAATACCTGCTTTTTCTAAAGCTTTAATTTCTTTTTCAAACATATGACCTCTAATATCAGAAAATGAACTTCTAAAGCTTCCGTCTACATCTGCTGGTTTTAAAAAGTTATATAACATTCTAGCAACTTGACCACGTGTTACATTATCACCAAAACCAAAGATGCCATTTCCATAACCAAGAAAAATTTGTTTACTTCCTAAATCATTTATAGCTTCCGTAGACCAATGATTTGCTGGTACATCTTTAAATACTGGTGTTTCTGCACTAGATAAACTTGCACCAAAGAACATACTACCCATAATTGAAAATGCTGTCGTTGTTTTTAATAATTTGTGTTTCATTATAAATTCCTCCATTTATTATAAAATTAGACCATTTGTATATTATAGCAAATTGATATAAATGTTTTATCCCTATAGTCAAGATTCTCTCCGAAAAATACAAGTCCCTCATATTCTAAGTTCTCTAGATAATTGGCTACATAGGGATATATAAGCGGTTTTCCCGAAAGATAACGTTTTGCGTTACTTCCTTTATGTTCTATTAAGAATTCACATAATTGTCTGGTACTAATAATTTCATGTTGTTGTATAAAAGATTTAATAAAACTTTTTTCTGATTCTGATAAGAAATTATGTAATACTTTATTATAAATTGGCTTAGTGTTAAATCCCTGCTCGATCCCTAGTGTCATTACTTCATCGAATAAAGAAATTTGATTAGGTTCTGTATTGTTAAATTCAACAGATTGAAGATTTATTTCATGCTTAGTATGTTCAAACAAGATTCCTATTAATTTATTTACTTGCTTATCTAATAAGGGTAATTTGAGTTCTAGATGTTCCTTTATATCCCTTGGAATCTCAATATTTAATGGAAGTTGAATTCCTTCATTATTTTCTAATGACCAATTGTTTCTAAGTTTTATTAATATTTCATCTAACTCATAATCTATCTTAGTCATTCCCTCTATAACTTGTTTAACTATTTCGGCTGGAATATTAGTATGTTCTTCAAAGTGACTTTTACCGAATTTTAAAATTTTATTTGTCTTTAAATTTTTTACAATGTATTGGTAACGTAAAGAGCGTCCACATTCACATTTTAGTGTCTCTGTAACAACACCTGCATCTATATAATCAACTAAACGCCAATTTGTTGAAATGTGCTTGTAGTCTTCCTCTGATCCTTCTCCTTTTTGTTGTGCCAATATACTAGCAAAAGCGGTTTTCTTTCCTCTTTTTAAAAAATTCGTCAAATATTCTTGTTGTACATTTGATAATTCTTTAAATAGAATATCTCTCTCCGTCTGCGTTAAATATTTAGCTACCATATTTCACACCTCTTTTATACAGCCATTATTTTAATCATAAGGTCTATATTTCAAGCGTAACTTTTTATACTCTAATTCTTTTTCTAAAATATAAGAGCGCATAAACAAACACACACTCCCGACTTTTTTCAAGGGTTTTAGCTTACCTTCACGAATTAATCTATTTACTCTATCTCTTCCAATATCCAAAATTTCGGCTACTTCAGAAGTAGTGAGAACTTCATCTTTAATAAAGTTCTCCATTTCTTCTTTAGAACTAAATTTCCAATTCATCCGTATCCCTTCCTAAGAAAAAATTTATTGTTCTTAATACCATATATAAACTAATCATAGAAATTACTACTAAATCAAATTTATCTACTTTGCCAAGATCCATTGTTGCAAGATAGAGGATACTAGTAAGAAGTATCCCACTATCTGTTTTATTAATTTTTAATGTATTGATGTTCTTCATTTTAAAATTAGGTGATTAGTGTGTTATAATATTTCTGTGGGGAACTGGCTGTCAACCTTCCCCACAGATAAATGGTTATCGGTGCTTGCGTTCTTTACGCTGGCACTTTTTTTGTTTTGTAGTCTTTTTCTTAGCTTTTTTTCTAGCTTTAGCTTTTGCCTTTATTTTGGTATGTATATCTAAACTTACATTGATAATCCCCAAAAAGCTGGCAATAAAGACTACAACTTTTGTTGCTATTTCAATCACCTATCTCCACCTCCTTGATTCTATTATACCATACCTGACCTAAAAAAAGTATAGGTTTAAGCAAAATAAATTCAAAAATATAAATAAAAAGATATTGTTTTTTCGTTGTCTTTAAAGGGGTTTTATGCTTTTTGGTAGAGGCTGGCTCGTGGTGTGCGGACGAAACCGCACGATCTTAGCGTATGAACATATAGAGTAGAGAATAATTAAGGATCGGAAGTGATTAGCGGTTCGGCATACTAAAATAGTTTGCACAAGCTGATAGAAAACCTTAGTAACTTTTTGGTCTTCAGCTTGGCAAAAGCCAAAAAGTATGCCGAATTTCTTTCGTCAAGAATGTGAACAGCGTGAACAAAGGTGGAGATTTTTGAGTGTTCTTTACTCAAAAATACTACCTGTTTCTTGATGAAAGGAAAGCCCTTTGATGTATACAGTATCTTTTCCTACAAAAAAAACGAAAGATTTATCTCTTTCGTTTTTTGTATATAAAGAAAATGAGAGTAGTTGTTACTTAATTTGACTTTCTATTTCTAATTTCATTTTTTTCCATTACACTACATAGTTTTGCTAAACCATAAAACAAACCTATTACACAAAAAAGTATTAAAAAAGGTGTAAATTTTTCTACAGCAAAATCCCGCATGATTTCTTGGGCTTGCTCGGGTTTTGTTATGATATTATGCCTGAATGTCAATATATCTATATTCATTTTTACAGTAGCTACACAAACAAGTACAATGGGACATAAGATAGCTATTGCCATCATTAAATTGTTCAACAAAAATTTTAAAAGCTTTTTCATTATGATCCTCCTTGTAATTTATATTTTGTTTTTATAATACACTCTTTTATTTTTATTTATATACTTTTTATATTGTTGTGTACTTTTTACTAGATAATAAATTGAAAAGAGAAGAAGTCCCATAAAAGGAATGATGCTAGAAAGAATAATTCTAGCAATAAGAGAGTCTAGATCCGCTAGATACATATAAATGAAACTTCCTTGTATGAGGATAATTGAAAGAGAGATTATAATTATATGTATGTATCCAGTCCTTTCTTTTTTTAATTCATCTAGTTGTCTATAATATTTTCGATTACTAATTTTCGGTTTCATATGTACCCTCCATAAAGAAAATACGAAAGCATTTGAATAGCAAGTAGGCATTTGCCTACTTGCTTTTTTATGTTTTTTCTTTTCCGGTGCGTCCAGCATGTGCCTTGGCAAACTCAGGAGGAACTTACAGAGAGTAGCGTGAGCGTACTCTCTGTAGTTATCCCTGTGTTTAATGCTGTGAGCGACACATATCTCCTTGTTAGCTTCTGAAACGCCTGTACAGGCTTTCAGGAGGTTATAAGGAGTAAGTGCCACCGCCCAAAGGATCTAATGTTTAAATCTTTAAAATTGAATTAAATTCTACAGAATAACTCTTTTATTCAATCCTCATGCTTCACTTTATTTTCCATCCATCTTGCTAACTCGCTTAGTTGAATATCCTCTCTTTTAATATCTGTTTCTGCAATATACGGTTCGACAACACAATTATTCAATTTACTATTTAAATTAATGTCAAGAGGATTAATTGTAGAGGTTTTATTTTCTAGATTTAAATTTATTATTTTGCCACCAAATTTTTCAATTATTTTATTATAATCAGTCATAAGTTTATCCATTGTTCCTCCCCATTTCTTAATAAAATTTAAATTTGATTAAACCCTACTATCTAATTCAGTAGGCTTCAAAAATCAGCGCAAAAAACATAACCATAAAAATCAAAAATATCAAAAAATAGACACATGAAATTCTCATATCATCTTTATTCATATTATCTGCGCCCCCTTCTTTGTGAAGAATTTCGAAGCCTATTTATCTTTTCTTTTTTTTCAGATTTGTGATTAGTTGAACCGAATAATAAAAAACGCAAAAGGAAAAACATTGCGCCTAAACCTAACAAGCTACAAAAAACATTCCAAGAACTAAGATCCACCATCATATTATTTTCCGCCTTTTTTTCTATAACATTCAAATTTGATTAAAACTCTGCAAAGATTCTTCTATTTATTGTTCATTTTCAATAATGTAATATCCTTGGCTAGAAATTGATTTTATACGCTTTAAATCATCAATTATCCTTGCATTTAATTCTACTATGGTTCTACTTCCCCCATTTCGTCCATCGAGATCATCCAATTCCCATAGCAAACTTTTCTCACCATCAAAACCCTTAAATTCTGGGTTAATTCCTTCTTTTAAAACTTTTATGGCATCTTCACAAGCATGAACTAGATCTTCAGGAGAAACTAATTCTAATTTCTTTGAGTTTGGAGGTTCAAATTGACTATATATCGGAATATGTATTCCATAATTTGCGTATACAGCTCTTAATGTCCCACTTGTTGCGTAAGTAAATCTTAATTCGCCTTGATCAAAATATCGTATCATCTCATTAAAATCATTTTCTTCATGTTCTACGATTTCAAATTGTTTGAAATAAGTCCAAGTTACTCCCATAAATTATTCCTCCCTACGTTTTATACAAAATTCAATTGTCCTTTTCAATCATTCTCTCTATCTCCTAGCTTAAAATAGATTTAATCTACGTATTTAAACGCAACTGGGGAAGCTGTTAATTCAAGATAAGGAAGCTCATTCGCTTTTGCTTGTCTACAAAACTCTTTAAGAAGTGTCATTCCTTCTTCGATACTTAATATTTTGTAGAAATTACTGTTTATATCATCAATAAAGAATTCAATTATTTCAACACTATCAAATAAAGAGTTCGAGTCTATTTCTGTAATTAACTTCTCATTGTCTATATCAATTTTTACAGACAAATAATTCGTTACACCATCAAGAGCATCCTCTTCAAATTTATGAGTATTAAATTTAATTGTCGCATCAAAAGAATAATCTGATTTCAAATCATTATAAGTAAAACCATCCCAATTAAAAATATATCCATATGCTATCTTCTTATTTTCCCCTTTACTTTCTTCTATATAATTGACGTGTTCTTCAGTGGAATTTTTTTTATTTTGTTCAACATCATCCAATTTTCTAATTTCTTTACTTGCTCTCCAATAAGAACGAATAGCTGACATTGCATGTTCTTCATCAGGTACGTTTGCTATCTTTAGGTAACATTTACCCTGATAAGCTATTACAAATTCACCTTCAAAATCCCACTTTTCATCCTGCTCAATTTCCCTATATAATGAATAATCATCTCCATCTCTACCTTGAATTAAATAGTTTGGTATTTTAAAATTTAATCCTTTAAACTCCGCTTCGGGTGGTACAATCACTTTCGTAGTTACTGTATCCATGATTCATTCCTCTCCTTTTCCAAGTTGCGATAGGTAAGACTTTGAAGTTATCTCCATCTTTTCCCCCGCTTAGCACTGTACGTGCGACTTTCATCGCATACAGCGCCCCATCTTATTCTTCTATCCTAAAGCAACTAGATTACAAACAATGTTGTACTCACCAACGTATTCATTCCCTTTTCTTACGAAAAGTCACATCATCTTACTCGATCCTGTGAGTTACATCCAGTTGATTTAGTTTTCAAAGAACAAGACTAGGGACTATCCCTCCACATTCGTTACATGCTTCGTCGGTACTGTGTCCCCACCTTCACAAGAATGAAGCAATTTCGGTTCGTTAGAACCTTATATGCATCTGTCCACTAGTAGACGTTCATGACAGTTTCTTGCTTACCACGTTCCGATTGACCTAGCTATACATATATCCTTAGGTGCTTGCTTTAAGCCTGTTATCTTTACATCCTCATTGTTAGATGTTCCGAATTTCATATCATTTACTCTTACTTTTCGGTAGATAACGTCGTCATTGACGACATACACATTTCTAATGTATTAATAGTTTAGACCCGTACATTCGCAAGTTCGCCAGTCCGTTAGGACATTCTCACCTTAGATATTTTGTAGCATCCCGACCTATCCATTACCATATGATTTCTCACTTAGGTTTTGTTCAGTCGACTTCACCTAGCTTCATACAATTTGTGACTACTATCACGCTTTGCATGTAGGAGTATCAGATAAGTAGTTTCAGCTCAACCTGACGGCTTTCATTCCTACTTTCAGTCAATCAGTTGTTGTTATCAAATTGATAACCCTCCTATTTCGTGTTTGCACACTTATGAGGAAACGTGTCGCACAAATAACTATTTTGTTTAAATTTCATGTAGTTCGCCGATATAAGCTGTAACATATTGAATATGAGATTCTTGATTATTTTTTCCGAAACATGTCTCTATTCGGTCTATGCTTATACTTGGAAATCTTTCTTCCAATAAGCTTATCAATAACTTTTTATTAGTATCGTTATCTACTAATTGCAATTCGTTATCTTCTTTTATAAGGACGAATCCCCGATCACGTAATTGTTGGATTTTATCTACTTCATCTTTTTTATCTGATATTGGTTTTTTGCTAAAGATTCTGCTAAGTCTGGTTAAACTAAAAGCGAACTTTACATTCAATCCACCATACTCAGTGAAGGTCATTTCAGAAATATGATTAAATCCAATTTCTCTCCACCAGCCTTTAATTTTATTAGTTAATGCATTAAGTTGTTCACTCAAACCATCAATAGGCTTCATATCAGCCATCTTTTTTTCTAGTTCTCTAATACGTAAATTTGCATTCCTAAGATCATTACTACGTCTTTCTCGTTCCCTAGCCAAGTCAGATTCGTAATTTGTTTCTTTAGCTATAACTGAAATATGACTTTCTGATAAAGAAATAAGTGTCCCCTTCATTTCCTCTGTTAACTTATCTTTTGATAACCATTCATGCATTTGTTGTGCTGTAAAATATAAATCTTTTAATCTCTTTAAAGTGACCGCCTTTTGATCTTCATTCAAAACAACTAATGTTTCTTGGTTTCCCATCTCTCATTCTCCTTTTCTCGTTTTCTTGTTTTTGAATAAATCCTGTACGCTTTTTATTTTTTTTATCTTTTTTTATAATTTCTAGGTACATACTTAGATATATTTCATTCATAAACTTATCTATTTTTACTCCCTCCGATCTCGCTTTAATCATTGAAAGATATAAGGAAAGTCTATTAAATTTGTAACCACTCTTTTGTGAGAATTGTCTTCAATAAATTAAACTTAGAGGTCTTTTTATCAAGACAATGTATGTTAGCACGATCCGCATTGTACCCCTTTATACATAAATGTATCTTCTCTTGAAACGAATCAGTTTTAGTAGATGCTTCGTATATAACCTCGCATCCAACCTCTTTATTGTCTTTATATAAAACCACAGTGTAAATGTTAAGAATATCCTTCACACTGATCCCTCCCTTAATTACAAAGTAATGTAACAATATCTACTGCTGTATTATCCGCTACTTGATAATACATTTCTAAGCCACGTCTTTCTGATTTTAATACTCTCGTACTTTTTAATTTTGCTAGATGAACAGATACAGTAGATTGTGGTATATCTAATTGTGTTTGTATTTGAGTTACATTGCTAATCTTACATGAAATAAGGTATCGTACTATTTGAAGACGGATGGGATGCCCTAGAGCCTTTAGCATATCTACTGATTTTTCTGTTACAGTTTGTAAATTTTTTTCTACTAGTTTCATATTATACATTCCTTTTATATTAATTTTGTAATGTTGTTAACTAATAATCTTGTAAACATTTGTTCTATAAAACTCTTAATCTATTAACCATAAAGTATTCATGAATACTTTATGGTTAATAGAACCTACAATCTTTTAATATCATAATTACATTATACACTAAATATAGTTTAAAATAAACAACTTTATAAACTGTATTTAGTGTATTTTTAGTGTCATAATTAAAAGGAGGAGATATAACCTCGTCCTTTTAATTAATCACAACTTGAGCTATTGTCATTGCTACTATCATTATAGTTATTCGAGGAATTATCAGGTGAACACATCCCACTTGATTTGTCCGATCCATTATCATTGTCTAGTATTATGTTATTAATAGTGCTTGCTGTGATTAAGGGATCTACTAGATCACTAGTATTTCTATGTTTTTTTTCCTCAGTAAAATGATGTACGTGTGATTGTCTATTGGAACGTCTAACTATATTGGTTTTGTCGCTAGATATTTCAATTTCTTTTTTATCCATGCTTACTTTACAAGATTTCAAATTTTTATCTTTCATATAATTTACAACTTTATCTACGTCTTTTCCCATAATAGGTTCTTCCTCTTGTTTAAAAAAGAGCGACAATCCTTTTGTGAAGAAATATCCCATTAAAACAACCAAACCGAGCCAAACAAAAATTCTTATTAGTAAAAACCAATCAAATGCTAGATTTTCCATATTTTCATGCTCCCTTCATTTGAATCTTATTTACACACTATTCGAATTCATCAATACGGAAATCCTCATAAATTTTCGGTTTTTTCATAGTTGGCCTATTCCCTTCAAATTCAACATTATCAGACCAATTTATTTTTACTTTTTTATAAAATTCTTCTAACTCTTTTGATGTTAAAAGAGACAATAAAAAACACAACTCACTTTCTACCTGAAGTAAACCTGAAGTAATATATCCTCTTTCATATTCACTTTTTTTACCTGCATTACTAATAAAATCATGCATACCTATTAAAGCAAGCATCCGATTAGTAAATTTACCACTGTTTTCATCGTTATTAAAAGCTTCATATTTTGCAAACATATAATCATTCCTTTTTATAGTGTTCTTAATCTTTTATCCAAAAATCCATATTCCTATAAACAAATAAGCAAAAAGCGCAAAAACAAATGCAAATCCAAACACTAGACATTTACCAAAGGACATACTTTTATGATCTTCCACTGATTATTTTTCCTTTCTTAATGAATTTTATTCCGTTTCTAGCAATAACATATTTTTAATAGGGGATTCTGTTTCAAGTTCTTTCCCATCCCTTATCCATATAACAACGTCACGTTCACTATCTAACCCTCTGTTTATAGTTTTTACACATAGGGCTACACCTTCATTTTTTGAGATGATATTTCTTACACGTTTTCCTTTTATATCAAACTCTTTTTTCATATTCTCACTCCGTCACATTCTCTATAGTCCCAATAAACATAAAGTTGACATTATCATATTTGAAAATTTCTATTTTATTAACTCCTTCTTCATTTACCTCTAGATAATTACATAAGATGGTATTTGCCATATAACCAGCTTCCTCTTGGTTTTCTAATAGATAGCTATCACAATCTACAACAGTATTATCCTTCTTTGCTACAAATGAATATATATCTTTCAAAATAATTCATCCCTTTCTCCAAAATCCCCGTTTTTTTTGATATAAAATTCAAACACTAAAACTTTTGGCATTCTCCATTATACTAAGATTTAATTTCATTAGGTTTTTTAAATAAAAATCGTAATACAATTATAATTGTCCAAATCCAAAGTATTACTTTACCAATATTAAGCAATAGATATGTTTTATTTTGCATTCCACTAACTATATTTGTTGATACAGTAGGTTCTGTATAAAAATCCAGTGAAAATAGATAAGTAATAGCTTCTATTAATCCCATTCTAGCCTGTGCTGGGAACACCCAAAATGTCATCGGTATTACAAAAAACACACCAATCCAAACAACAGCCCCCCAATCAATCTGTTTGATATTATGGATAGGTCTTTCAATCAAACTCATGTTATTTATTTTTTTCATGTTCATTCCACCTTTTCAAAAAATTATTTTATAAATTGAAGAATACAAATTACAATTAAGCAAGTAAGCATTGCTGGTAGCATAATTTTTAATTCATCCGGTAATTCTTTCTCCAAAATAGCAAATATTAGATTCACTATTATTGCCAAAAATATAAATAGAGCTAAAGATCCAAGAAACATTATTGGTATGATTGATAATGAATTCATTTATTTTCTCCATTCAAAACTAATTACTTTTTATATCGTTATACCATGTATTGCTATAAGCATTGTGCCTGTCAGATATATCATAAAACCAGCTAATGCAAACATCTTAAGAAATTCGTTATTTTTTTCACTATGTCCATTAAGCATTCTATAAAGAACACTAGCATTAAACCCTAATAAACATAAAGCTACAGGTATACCAATATACCACTTTCTTAAAGGAGCAAATATCCCCGAAACCACCTCTTGTATAGCCATTTCATTCGTTAATCCAGCTTGTTGTAATAAATCACCCATTGATGATAAAGCAAGAAACATTAAAACCATGAAACCAAATATACTAAAAAACTTACTCATTTTATATCCTCCTAGTTCCAAATAAAATTTGATTTTAAGAGAGTTCTTTAATTCTCCATACTCCCTCTAGTTGGTACTTGTTAACAAGATATTTTAAGAAATCAAAATAACTTTGTCCCGATTCTTTATAGTCCCATGTTTCATCTAAAAGGGTAGTAATTACATTAATTTGTCCTCTAACGAAACTGGATTTTACATGATATTTCCCATCATTTTCTGATTTTTCTATTCTTATAAACTCATTAATCCGTTCAGTAAGCATTTCTCTAATAGCTTTTGAGGATAGTATAACTTCCGGTATTTCCATACTCATATTTTCTAAATTAAAATCCTTAGCTTCTTGCTTATGATATTTAACGTTCTTATTAGGGTTTTGTGCATTATAAAACTCCCTATTGAACTCTCTTAGTTTATTCAATTCTTCATCTGAACAATGCTTCCATATCATACCTTCATCTAATATCCTTTTTTTCTCTTCACCTAGAAGTCCTCGATCCCTTATCTCTTTCACCATATTTTCTAAGGCTTCCAACATATCGTCTACTCTCATTTTTTGACCTAAAATATCTCTATTATTTTCAAGAAACCTCATGTACCTTTCTAATTCTTCTAATTTCATCAACTCATATCAATCCTTTCATTTTTTATTTAAATTATTACTAGTAAATACACCTTCAGCTTTTAAAAACCTTTCAAGAGCATCATATAATTTCATTTCGTTGCTATTACAATACTCTTCATTGTCGTGAAGAACGCTTGCTTCTTCTAATGTATCCAAATTACGCCATAATTCATAAGACAACTTATGTACTTTCTTACGAATTTCTTTAAGATCAACAGCTTCCATTAAAACCACTACTTTCATAATAAATTCTAAAACTATTAATTTTTTCTATTTAACGCCTTTTCCAAAGCATTTTAAACAAGGAATTTTTATACCTGTTTCTTGTAATCCAAAACCAAATCTATCTTCTTTGATTGAATAACTCTTGCTAAAGACAAACCCTTTTCCATTACAAGATTTACATTTTCTAACTCTCATTTCTCTTATCCCTCCAATAAGTATTCTTGAATACCTCCGTTTTTAAACATCCAAAAATTCGCTTATCTAACCGACTATCTTATTATATCATATTTTATTAATAAAACAAATATAGTTTATTGATAAAAATAATGTAAACTACATTTATTTTAAAGGGGTGGGTGGTGGGTATTGATATAAAGAATAAGCGTAGCTTATTTTCAATGCCTTTATATAAAAAATGAGAACAAGATTTTCTATCTCATTCTCATTTTTTATAACTACTTGATATATTCTCCAAAGCTAAATTTTTCAATATACATTTTTTAAGCATAGGCATTACAAGTTCTAAATTTAAAAATACCATAAATAAAATTTTGTATGTAGGAATTGAAAATTTTACAAGTACCGTCCATAACAAATTAAGAATAGAGTTTGTTACAGTTGTATTTGTCACATGGTTAAGATCCACCAAGAAACGGTCTATTATCTCTACATTAGAGATAGGCATTACACATAAAAAAATAAATGACACAAACAAAGTAACCACAAAAGGTTTAAAAATAATATTAGTTATTGTTTTTGGTAAGCTAAATATAATGACCACCTACTTTGTTAATTTTTTATTTTGATATATAAGAGAATAGGCTACATTGTAACAGTTATTCCCTATCTTATATCTTATTTATTATATAAAAAACATACAATAAATATAGTTTAAAGTAAATGTTTATTTAAAACACATTTAGTTATATTAATAAATAAAAATGGAATCATTAGATTCCATTTTTATGCTCGCTTTAATCTTTTCTTCGGCTCTTTCACAGTTCTACTTAATACATCAAAGGCTTCTTGAATCATTTGTTTTTCATCTTCTTTTCTTTGTAAGTACAACTGATACTCTTGAACCAATTCTTCCGCCCAATCTTCAATTTCTTTATCTTGGTTTGGTTGATAGTCCATGACATTACTGAATACAGGAATATCAGCATATCTTTCTTCATAATTAAATTCATCGGCTGTTTCATCTTTTAATTCATAAACAAATCCTTTTAAAACTTTTTTCCCGTTTTCCATATCATGAATCAACTCAACCATAATTTCGGTTTTTTCATCATCTAAAAATACTTTTCCTAATTGCATTATTTTACACTCCTTTTAAAATAGTTTTTCTAAATCTAACTCTAACTGAAGGAGATCACTTTCTATTATAAATGAATCTTCGCTTTTTATATATTGTCCACCTTCTGTAAGTTTGTAAACATATGCTTTGTTTTTGAACTGATCCAGTATCCAATATTCCTTTACACCATTCTTTTCATATAATTTTACGTTCTCCACTAGATCTTTATCCATATTAGAATGAGATAATACTTCTACAATTAAATCCGGTGCGCCCACAATACAATTTTCTCTTACTATATTATGATCAGAAACAACAACTGAAAGATCAGGTTGAGGTTTGGCATGTCCAAAACGTCCTTTTACATTTCTTAAATAGACAGTGTAGGGCGCAAAAATACTGACATGCTTCATTTCTAATTGTTTTCTTAATTCATAATATACATTCCCTAATATTAATTGGTGCTTTGTACTAGGTGTTTTATGCTGATTGAAACTCATGTGCATATTCCCCCATAAAATCATTTTTTCATTTGGCTTTTCATAGAAACTTTACTTTACATACTACCAATAGTATAATTCTTATTAAGATAATAGCAAAAGACAAGTTGCAACCTTGCCTTTTGCCAATGCTGTTTAGAGTGTGAGGGTCGATTCTTGCACTCTTTTATTTATGTTCAATGAAGTCCATATACATTTCACATTTCGGGCATTTCTTTTTGGGTATGATTTCACTACTCCAATCACCTTCCTTGCATTCTTCACACACGTATTCAATAAAAATAAAATCCCTATGCTCGTGTTCCTTTTTCTTTTTATTAATAGTGATATTGAACATATGCATTTGCTAAAAACCCCAAGTAATGATTGATATCTCTATTATAAAAATCTATTTTTCGTATTTGCTTTTCAATTACTTTTTGTTCTTCTATTGGTGCTTGTTTAATCATATCTATAACAATTTCATTTTCAATTACATGTGTAAGTCCTTTATGTTTAATAACAAAAATATCACTTGGAATGTGCTTTTCTTCAAAAAAGCGTTCAATAAATGTACGTGATCTTTCTTTTACTGTATACATATTATCTCACCTCCTTTTTTTGTCCGTCTTCAAATCCTAAATAACATGCTATAATCTCTAATTTTCGATTCATATTTTCTTCCCCTATCCATTCATATAATTCTTCTTCAATCTCTTGTCCTGTAACAACAATACTCTCACGTTGATCGCACATACTCGCAAACAATTCTATTTGTTGATTCGTATAATCCATAGCATTATCCCATTCGGTGAATAAATGCACATGCTGTTTTGATTCTTCTAGATTCCATAATTCTTTTACAACAATAATTTCTGTATTTTTCATAGAATCTAATATATACCCTACATGCCATTCTTGATTTTTATCTGATTTGAAAATTAAATTTACTTCTCCATCATAAGGATTTAGTTTAATAACCACGTCCTCATTCATTTCTTTAGCAAAAGCCTTATAACAAAAGAATCCAGCTTCATACTTTTGATATACAATGTCTTGGATCTCAAAAGTATTTTGTCTTTCCATAAATTCTTTTAGATCTTGAAAGATTTGTTCTTGCATGTTTTTTAATGTTTTCATGTTTTTTCTCTCCTTTTTTTTGCATTTGCATTACGCAAATGATCTTCCCAAAGGGAATTATTTTTGCCATTTGACATGAAGCATGGAACATCCGCATAGGAAAGTTGGCAAGGGTTTTAGCTGAAAAAATTTTATGTCCGAATTTTTTTCATCGGAATAAAAATTTTTCAGCCCCTTGCCAATTTTCCTGAATCACTTAGCAAAAAACAGGTTAAACCGAAGGGGAAACTTTGACCTGTTTTTTGCTTAGTGATTCTGCGGTATGTTACAGTGCGTAGTGCAAATGCAAAAATAATATAAATAAAAAAAGTAGGCGTTAGCCTACTCTCCGCTTTTGATCTTTTGTTTTTTCCGGTTCGTCCAGCATGTGCCTTCCTTGGCAAACTCAGGAGGAACTTACAGAGAGTAGCGTGAGCGTACTCTCTGTAGTTATCCCTGTGTTTAATGCTGTGAGCGACACATATCTCCTTGTTAGCTTCTGAAACGCCTGTACAGGCTTTCAGAAGGTTATAAGGAGTAAGTGCCACCGCCCAAGCCTAAAAAAGCACTTATTCTCCCTTTTAGAAAGAACAAGTGCCAATATTCTAATTATTTATCATAAAAAATATCTACCCTACTTAATCATTAGGTATTTCAACAGATAAACTCGGTTTTGCTGGTGATGGTGTTTCTCCACCATTAAGTGACGCTTGTTTTAAACTACTAAAACTATTGATACTACATGCTAAAGTACCTACTAATACCATGCCTAATACAATTTTCTTTATTTTAATCATTATTTCAACGCCCCTTTTCTCAAATGTTTCTTGTCTGCATTGTTACTGATATAAAAGTATTTACTTGCTTTAACATGATCATCAGTTTCATAGAATTGAATGGCCAACATTTCGGCATATTCTTTTACGCAATCCCACATTCCTTCTTTTTCAAAATAAGAAATTGCATCTGTAACAACTTGTTCTAAACGTGCTTTAGGTAATTCTGTGACTAATTCATTTATAACTGCAAAACGATGCTTATATTCTGCATTTCCTGATTGAATTGCGCTTTTCATTCCTTGTTCTATATGTTGTTTTGCTGTTTCAATATCACCTAATTTATAATATGCTCTCGCTAGAACAAATAATGCTTTATAATGATTCGGAATTTTATTTACGATTTCAGAACTATGTCGAATAGCCAATTCATATAAATCTTCAATATGGTATAACCATCCTAAATTGTAACGTACCTTTATTAACAAATGTTCTTCATCATTCTTTTTAAGAACATCTATTACCTTATTCAGACATTCTTCAGCCCTTCCGAATTCCCGTAAATCTATACAAGCTATACTGTATAGGTTATCACATAATGCATGATTGATTTCATATCCTATATGATTTGAAAACATTTCTTTAGCCTTTAATACATGCTGAATACCTTCAAATGGTTGGTATGAATGATAGTAAAAACTTGCCATTCTATATTCAAATTCAGCCTTTTCGATTTCATCAGGAATATAAATTAAAAGTTCTTCCGCTTTATCATAATGTGCTTTTGCATCATTGTAATTGGACAAAATTGTAGAATGTATTGCTTTAAAGAAATGATAATAGTAAGCCAAAAATAAATATTGATCCTTGATTCCCGAAAGTTCTTCTACCTTTTCAAACGATTCCTTTGTAATATTAATTCCTTCTACTAACACTTTACATCTAAAATCAAGTAGTGAATAATAGAGTGAAAGATATTGATCTGTTTCAATTTCTTTTAAATTTTCTTCTATTTTCATTTTTAACTGATTGGATTTCTCGACATGATACAAACGGATTTCTTCATACCATTCATTCAATAATCTTATTAATTGCTCTCTTCCTTTTGTCTGAATGCTCATAATATCCCCCTTCTTTCTATATACAGTCTTAATTCGATAATAACAGGAATTGGGTACAATGAATTTTACTACAAGATTTCTCATAAATAAACAGAATATTCTGAAATAAAAAAGACATATCCTATTTTTTTATCTAGGGATATGTCTAAAATGACGAATCATAACTATTATACCGAATTCTAGTTGTTTATAAAAACATTATGTTCACTTTATATTGTTGCTTTGAAATATTGATTAACCGTCATGTATAATTCATATACAGGGTTATGGGTAGGTAAATATTCAAAAAAGGATGGAAGAATGTATATGATAAAAGAAATTCCATTTCAAGAAGGCGAAATAATTCTTTTTAAAGAAGCGAATTTGTGGAACGATTTGCTTGAAAGATGCAAAAAAGAAACAAAAACGATTAATATAGCAACATACAATTTTAATTTTAAGAATAAATACGAAAGATCCTTTTATAAGGAGTTATCTAAACTTGCTAATTTAGGAATTGATGTTAGCTTACTATATTCAATAATGACTTTTTCTAATGAGGATAAATTAGAGATAGAAGAAATATTTAAAAATTTCGTGTTGTGTGCACAGCTAAAAGCCAATCACTCGAAAATGTTTATTACAGATAATTTCGCATACATTGGTTCAGCTAATTTTAGTTTTAGTAGTAATAATAATTACGAATGTGGTGTTATTTTTAATAATAAAGAAATTGTTTCAAAGATACGGAAACTATTCATGGGGGAAATGCTTGAACAAAGCGAATTCACAAATGTCCCTACATCTTTTGATCCATTTTATTTTTTACCTAGAATACTAAATAATGTTGAAGAATTAAGTAAAGTAGAAAAAAAAGAGTCCTTGTATATTGCTAGTAATGTAGAAAACATAGCACAATTGCGTTATTTAGATGATTTAGAGAAAAATTTAAATAAACTAGGTTTTCCAATACCTATACATTTTGATTGGTGGAAACTTTTTTGGGAACTTGAGGAAAAGAAACCAATACCTGATATCACATTTAATAATTTTAAAAACTATCTCTATGCATTATCTCAATACTTAAACACTGTAATAGAACATGTTAACGCACAGTATGAGAGCATCGGAAGAATGGAATTACTGAAGCGAATTAAAGTAATAAAATAAAATATAGACTTGAAATAAAGATCAATCAACCTTTATTTCAAGTCTATATTTAGATAAAACACCTATTTTGTTTGTTCCGCTTTAATAGTAGAAATAAGAGCGAATGTAATCACATCAAATAATTTCTCAGGGCAATTGGAAACGAAATGTGCAATCGCAATTTCTATCACTTCGCCAACTGTTTCTACATCTTTTGCTAACATTTTGATTCTTTGTCTTTCTGTTTCATCAATTCTCACATTCAATACGACTCTTTTATGTGAGACACTAACTTCTTGATGGATGATTTCTTTCAATTCCTTCATTCTTTTACTTTGTAAAAACGGTTTTAATGATGCTACATTATTTGTCTGTTTAAATACATCATCAATCATCATTTTCAAAAACTCAGGCTTATTAGTCGTTGATAATTCAGTAATGGTAGGGTAATTAAAATGTTTTATAATTAGAAATTCAGTAAACTTAGATCTCTTATATATCATGTAAGTTGCAAGGAAAACATAATTCATGACAGGATCTATTTTGTACGATTTGTTAGGTATTGTATTGTTTGTATCCATTTTTCCTACCTCTCCAATACATATAAAATAAAAAAAGGAAACAATAACGAGTTACTGTTTCCTTTAACAATCAATTAGTTCGATAAAAATCAAAGGTATTATAAGCATCCTCTATAATCTCAACAGTAACGATATCTCTTTTGATAATACCATTTTTCCATTTCGCTGTGAACATGAAGTAAATATTACCTTTTTCTAACTTCGTTCTCGGATCAGTCATGGATGGTTCAAAAATATCAAGATTATATATTGGATGACTTGAATTTAAAGGCTTTCTAATAATGAGATCCTGTTTGTTTACTTGCATTCCTTTGAATTCTAATGTAACAAATTCAATCGGATAATTTGTTACAATGGCTGACGTAACAAATTTTTCCCCTGATACAAATTGCTCCGGTAAATGGTTTAGCTTTTTATGAATTTCTTGCCACTCTTTTGTATGATCCACTTTCCCTTTAATACTAAGTGGTTCAGCTTTAAAAGAGACTTTCGCTTCTCCCTTTTCACCATGAGGATCTGTTACTGTTGCTTTAAATTCATACGATCCATCTTTTATCGAATCTATTTTATATTGTAAGGTCTTCCCTGATATAGCTTTCTTTTCTTCAAATACTTTCTTCCAGTTTCCTTGATTCTCTTTCATTTCTAGGATAACTTGTAGCTTTTCTTTATCTCTAGGATCTTCATCACTCGGTAACATTTCTAAAGTGACATTATCTCCTTCAAATACTGGATTAGGGTTATATTTCAATTCAATTTTAGGTACTGTATTTACATATGGGTTAGTGGAAACTTCATTGTCGTTTTCATTTATCTCTTTAATCACATTTTCATCGTCTACTTTTGCTCGAAATGTATGATCCCCTGAATCTTCAGCCTTGAAAGTAAAATATTTTGTAGCCTTTTCTCCTTTTTTCATGCTCTTAATATCTATTGTTTGTAGCTTTTTATTGTCTTGGTAAAATGCTATTTTAAATGCTTTTACATCTAATTCACCATCATTAATAAAGTCTACTTTCGCCTTATATTCTTGGCCTTTAACTAAATGATTAATAGCTTTGTTATTTGAATCTAAAATAGTAATAGATTGCGCTTTTAAGTTTGTCGCCCGAATATCTCCAACATACTCAACTTCTACATCCCATTTTCCGCTTGTATCATACTCATTCCAATGATCAAATACTTCCTTAGAAAGTTTACCTTTATAAGTTGCTTTTCCAGTGAAATCTTTGAGAATATCAGGCAAGTTAAATGTTCCTCTATATTCCTGAGCATATCTATATCCTTGCACTTGCTTTATATAATCAATCCATACACCTTTACGATATCTATTAGTCCTCCCCGATTCTGATTTCCAACGATAACCGAACTGTGCTGTTTTATAATGCCATCTTGGATCTTCAGCATCTTGTACGTCCCATTCATCCCATCCCCAATCCTCAACTATCCAATTCTCCTTATCAGGCTCTAATCCGTAATATGTATCAGGTTTAAGGGGTTTAGAATCACTGAAGTTATACATATCACCATAATAAGTATACGGGTTATATGACATAAATCCTAAACGACTATTTCCAGCACCATCATAGTATTCAGCTCGTCCCTCACTTCGGCTCTGTATCCACATTCCTTTAGAATCCACCGAATATTTATCACCCAATTGAGGAACTTGGAAATTAAGGGTTTGTCCACTTCTTTCATCATAATAGTTCTTCGATATACTAGATGGTGCTGGCGCTTGCCACGAATACCTTCTAAATATGTTGTCTTCCCAATGTCCATCTAGGTTAACAGTTCTATTTGTTTCCCAATTTTTTGACCACTCGACATTTCCCACTAGAGGGATTTTCCCTTGATACCCATCTTCATTAATTGTCACTTCTTTTGGCACTAACGATTGATCATTAGTATGGTAGGTATTACTAACTGTTTTTGTAAACTCTTTGGTTTCTGTGCGATAGATACTATCCTTATGATGTACCTTTTCTTTTGGTGTTAATTTAATACGTGTAGCCTTTAGAATACCGGTTTGACCATCTTGATCATAAGCGATGCTATCAGGATAATCACCGTATTCTTGATTTGGATAGGGAACAATTTTCGGATTTTCCCAACGCATATCTTTCTGAATTTCACCATAATGTATCCATCTTGTAGTTTGTTTTTCAGCATGTGCTTCTTTGACAGGATATTGAAATATGCTACTTACTATGAGAGAAGACAAAGCGATTTTTAATACTTTATGTTTCATGATATCTCTTCCTAACTTTTAAATTTCACTTGTTAAAATAAGGAGAAAATTTATATCCGATTGCAAATTCTGTATATTGATCGGAGCATTCTTTATAAGCTGATAAATCTATTTGCTCGCTAGGAGGTTCGATATTAATAGTAAGTCCCCTGTTTTTTAAATCTTCTATATCCCATACCTCCACTTCAAAGGCAATATCCATAATAGGTGTACTATTATTCATTTCTTGTTTTTCTAGCATTTTCACTTGAATACTCATAGTTACATTTTTATCTAATTCACCCTTATTAGGATTAAGTTCATATATTTTTTCAGTGTATTGGACTTGATTCTCCTGATAATTTTTTTGAGAATCTAAAAGGAATTTTTCAGCATGATAATAGATTACTCGGAAGATCCGCACTCCTAATGACATGTTTTCCCATAATAACTTTGAGTGTAGTAATAATTCTTTATGACTTCCATGTCTAGAACGGATTGCATCCAAACATACTTTATATATTTTTACTTTTGATAGATTTATATTTTCTAGCTTAGATTCCCCAAATTCTCGGAAAGTTGTTCCTTCCATTTCGTATATATCAAAGAACATAGATGCATAAAAAATAAGTTCATCTAGGTTTAGATTCTTATCAAACAAACTTTCAACAAACATAAGAACAAGTTCTATTTTCTCTAAAGATAAATTTGTTAAAATATATTTCTCTTCAGTGTAGTCCTTGTTATAAATACGAATTCCCTTATATGTATTTCCATATAGCCTTTTACCTTTTAAGAAATTTTGTACAATAGGTAAAAAAGGATTGTACTTCTCCATTGCCTTATGAAATAGATCTTCTATTTCTCCCAAAAACAGAGGGTGCTTATCTTTCAAATAATTATATAAATCCCCTTCTATTGTTCTTACCTTTGAAATATCCTCTTCAGTGTATTCCAGTACATTTCTTTCCTCTTCATTTAATTGTGTTTTAAAAAACACCTGACGGATAACAGAAGGGGTTATATGTGCTTCTTGCTGTAATTGAATTACAAAGTTATCGTATTCATGAATACTCATTGTTTTTGCCTGTTCAGGATTTTCAAAAAAAACACTGGTATATTTCATTTGTTTATTCTCCTTTATTCTTTAATTTCCGTACTATAGAAGGATTTGTTTATTCTTTAATCCGATTCTAAATACATTCATATTCTTAACATCAATATCATGAAGTAATAAAAAAGCTTCAAACTTTTCGTTAGGAAAAGAAACAATAATTTCAACATCAGGCAAGTGTTTTAAAGATGGTATAATCTTTTTAATATCTTTGACTTTCATATCTTTATTTACATCACAAAACAATTGATACACATTAAAATTATCATTTTCATTTTTGATAATAATGTAACAGTTTCCATTTCTATAACCTTTTACTAAAATATCAGATTGAATAACTTTCATTTTAATACCCCTTAGAAATTTCTATACAGCGTATTTTTTTATAGCTTCTTCTATTGTTTTAGCATCTTTTTCTTCTGAATAATCTATATAAGCTGGTATTACCTTACCAATATTTAATACCATTAGATCAAACCTTTGATCCGTAGTTTCGTTATAAAAGCAATGGGAATAATAGATAGGGATCTCATACAGCATCCAACCCTTTATATCAAACCCTTTCTCTTGGATATAAGTAATACAGTTATGAAAACGAATTAATGAATCATCCTCATGATTTTTTTTATTGAAGTAACTCCCCTCTTCAATTTCTTCAAAATGAGAAATATATTCTTCTATTTTTATCTTTATATAGATATTCAAGCTATTTTTCAGTAATTCTTTTGCAATTTCTATCTTTTCCATATAGGATACCCCTTATGATTTAATAGTTTCCTTGCTCTTGTTCAAAGTCGAATGCTCTACCGATAGATTATGGAATTGTTGAAATACTGCTTTCATAACATCTATGTCTTCTTGATCCACTTCCAATTCTTCATCAGGCGATACAATTTCACCAGTTTTTAACCAGCCCTTATACATTGATACAAACATATCAATCGCTTCTTTTGTATTTTCTTGTTTTAACGTGTCCCATAATTCTTCATCAATTTGATTTATAAAATGATCTAAATTGATTGCTTTTGTTTCCCTATATTGATTAACAAGCACTTCTTTTAGTTTTTCTAATTCGATTTGTGACAACTCATTAAGATCAAAATGATATTTTAGCCAATGATATCCTTCAGGGATATATTGTACAAATTTTAAAATATCCTCTTCTTTAGAAAAGTCAAATACTATATAACCTTTCCCTTTGCAAGTAAAACAATTTCCTTTTTCCTCCGCTAAATCTTGTAATAAACCAGCTAAACACTCTTGACATTCACAGTCTATTTTCATAGTTTTCCTCCCAACTTTGATACATTAAAATTAAAACTCTCGAATCGAGAGATTTAACAAGTAAATCTCTATCTTCCAAAGTTCTAGCTTACTTACTGATACATAAATTGAATGGCTAATACACCGATACGATTTATCTTATTTTTATCATCCCAATAAATATTTACATCAGCGTACTTCCCATTAAAATCTTTCTTTATTAATTTATCAATTTCGCTATAATCATTTGATTTCGTTTCGTAAATTGCTGTATATACTGTATCTACTCCACATCGTACATCTTCAGGTATTTTCTTATTTGCATCTTCCCAAAGTTCCAATTGATATATTTCCTGTTTAACTTCTTCTACTGATTTTTCCTTTTTTGTCATAGCTTCTAATTGTTGATCAAAATACTCTTTTTTCACACCATCATAACGGTTAAACACACCTAATTTTTTTCTTAAATCGTTATTTATTCCCGCTTTTTCTGGTGGGGCTATATAAAATTTACTTTGAGTTTGCTTTGTGGATTCTTTTGATGCTGTATTATGATTTACAAACCAATACACCGAAGCACCCATTACTATTAAGGCCATACATATATAAATAAGTAATTTACGTTTCATATCCTAACCGTCCCCCTATTCCTTATTAAAGAAGCTTAATGGATTAAGGACTTGTCCATTCATTCTAGTTTCAAGATGCAAGTGTGCCCCTGTACTATCTCCTGTCGATCCTACATGTCCAATAATCTGACCAGCTATTACTTTTGCATCTTTTGATACAGTAATAGAATTTAAATGTGCATATCTAGTTTCAAAACCATTCCCATGATCCAAAATAACTAGATTTCCATATCCACCCATAGTACCAGCAAATGTCACAGTTCCATCTTTTACAGCCCCCACAGGTTGATTCATAATATTAGGCGCTGATATATCGACTCCGTTATGTTTTTCTACCTTTCCTGTGATTGGGTGAACTCGTTCAGGATTAAAATTAGAAGTTACATTTTGAGTAAATGACAATGGAAATACTAACCCTTTTTCATTTGCGGTAACGTTTTGTAATTGTCCTAGATTTTGATTTATTGGATTAGGAGTCTTTACTTTATATGTGTAAGAAGCAACCCTTCTAACAACCCGATCCTCTTTACTTAAAAAATATTTCTTTGTAGTAGTTTCAATTATCGCTACTAGGGTAGGGTTTTGAAATGTATCTTGAAACTTCAGGGTATTCGCTTTATATTTCACTGGAAATTTGGAGTTAGATTGATCAAGCACTTGGAATTCAAGGATTTTATAATCTGTCCCTTCTTGGAATCCAGTGTTATCTTTTAAACTTTCTTTAAATGTTTGTTTTGCTTTTATAGGGTCAAACACTAGCTTTCCATTTGCAAGTTCATCTTTTTTCAATTCTAAACTTGCATCATGTACAGCTACCTCTAGATCCTCTTTTAAATACTTAGAGCTTTTTGCGTATGTGGCAATATTCATATTCAAAGTTAATCCCATAACAGCCATTAATACGATAAATAAAGTTCTGATAAGATCTCCCACAATATCACTCTTCCTTATGTAGTCCCTGTATATTCGCTTCTAACAGTTCTCTTAATCTTATAGGGCTTAGAATTATCAATCTTAAATACATCAATAACTGTTAATGGAGGTTGAGGAATTTCAAACTCAATATAAATTTTTTCCCCTCTAGTGGTTACTGTTTCAGTTCCCTTAATTTTTATTTGATCCGCTTTATAATGATGGATATTTACAAGATAGTCCTTCATTTCTTTATATAAAGCTGAATCATATTTCCCTTGTAAACTTGCTTTCTTTTGAGTCTCATATATAGCTAAATTAATAGTTTCATCGACTTGGGATGCATTGAGAAATAAAGCTGGTTGAAAAATTGACCAAAGGATTAATGGCATCAATAATACATATGAAAGAACTTGATTCATACGCACACCCCTTTCATATTTTAATTATTTACTATTAAAAGATTGCTTGGTAAAAGTTATTTGTATACTTTTCTAGTAAGTTCTTATACTCTTGTTCTTCTTTTTCTGTAACTTCACCACCCTCACCATAAATCTTGGAATACAACATTTTCTCCCTCTTTTCTTCCTCTTCAGATGGGAAAATGTTACCTTCCGCAAGCTCAATGAATTCTATTAAATTCTCAATTTCTTTTTCATTTAAAGATTGTTCTAGATCAGCGCAAATACAGAAGTAAGCTAAATTCCAATGTTCTACTTTCAATTGAATTCCACAGATCGGCAAATAATTAAAAATCTCTAGTAAATACATTCTTTCCTTTGTATTTAAATTGTTTTTTCCTTTTTTAATATGTTGTTTAAGGTTACGCACTACCTTTGCTTTGACAACATATCCTGTATCTTCATATCCTGTAGAAAGTTCTTCTAAATCAGCCATCCCAGACTGATTTCTATATTCGATTACTTGTTCAGCAATTGTCATAGGGATAGCTAATGCGCACACATTTTGTCTTTCCACTTTAAACATATACATCACACCTTCTTAACTCTTATTATTCTCAAAATAATGTTCTCAAAAATAATGTTCTCGATAAAATGTTCTCAAAAATAATGCTCTCGATAAAATGATAATCCATTGAATATTCAATGGATTATCATAAAAGTTTGCTCAATACTTATTTTTAAATTTGTAGATATTAAGGCGCTACTTTAGTAGAAGTAATTTGTTTCTGTACTTCTCCACCTTTAGTTTGAACTGAAGGTGTTAATTGATTCCATACAACAGCACCAATTATCACAAGTGTTGCGGCGATTAATAATATTTTTGAAATTACTGATTCCATTTTCTTTTTCTCCTTTATGATTTGAATTTTTATTTTACTTTTGTTCCATCAATTTGAGTTTTAATTTCTGTTCCTTTTCCTTGAACTGAAGGTGTTAATTGATTCCATACAACAGCACCAATTACCACAAGTGTTGCGGCAATTAATAATATTTTTGAAATTACTGATTCCATGCACATTCACCCCCTTTAAATATGACTTTTTCCTAAAATATCATTAAACATGGCAAAGATATAAATAACTAACCATGATATGATTAACAAACTTGTTGTAGTAAAAATCCCAAACATTAACGTTTTGCGTTTTCCACTCTGTTGCATTTGTGCTTCATAGTAAGAAAAAGCAAATACGCTAGATTCAGCATTAATTGTTTCTAATGCTTGCTCTTTTGAAGTTTGATCCATTTTAAAAATAATATCTCCTAACGCTTTTGTTCCTTCCCCACCAATATCCTCATAAAACACATCTTTAGCTTTTTCAGGATCAGATTTCCATAATGAAAGAAATCTAGCAATTGTACCGTTAATATGTTCAAACATTGGTAGAGAGTCCCTAATAATTCCATATATATTAACTTCTTGTGAAGGATTTAATGAATATAAATCAGCTTTTAAAACATCAAACAATGTAAATACTTCTGTTATTTTCTTTTGATATTTTAATGTTATTAAATAATTAATTATCATCGAGATAATTGAGTATTTAAAAATTGGCTCTGTGGCTAGATATATACTCCAAACCACAAGTAGGCTCATTACAGAAAATTCTCCTAGCGTTACATATGGAATAGCTAGGTAATAGATTGCCAAGAAAAGTAATACTACCATTCTTGTAATTTGATAATGAGAAGCTTTAATATACTTAATTTCTGCGGTTGATAATTTTTGCTGGAATTTCGATTTATTATTAACTAAAATGAACTTTTTCTTCTTTTGTTGGATACTTTGAGCAATTTTTGTTCTTTGTAATTTTCGTTCTTCAATAGAAGTACATAGAGCATAAGTTTGATATGCTCCTATTCCAAAGAATATGAGTACCAATAGATAGACAAACAAACTTACCAATAAATCTATAGACACATCTTTTACACTCCCATCTATTTAGCAAATGTATTTAATATCTAAAATTAGAATTATACAATTTAGGTATTCAAGAATACTTTAAGGCTGTAATAGTTCCTATTTTAGATATCGGCTCTCGGTTTACTCATAACAATGGCTGTAAGGACTGAAAAGATTGACATTACTAAACTAATCGTAAATAGTATTATTGGTGTTTTCTGTTGGAAAACATACCAAAAATCTACTACTCCTGAGATCCTATACGCTAAAAAGATCATTAAAGGAAATAAGACCATTGGTGAATATCCTAAAATTACTGTTTCTAATTTTCTTGTTTTATCAGTTTGGATATCTTGTTTCCTTTTCTTTATATCAGCATTTAAATCCATTAAAGACATAGTGATATCACCACGATCTATATGTGCTTTCTTTAATAATTTTGCGAAACGTTTCGCAAATGTTGAATTTATTGAATATGAAAATACATTTACTGCCCTTTCAAATTCTAAATTCCCTCTATCCTTTTGAAGTGATGATAATAGTTTCATATAGATATGCTTTAATTCTTTATTTTTTGTTTCTTTTACAGCATTTAGCATTGTATAATATATATCTTTTGAGGTACTTTGATAATTTTGGAATAAAACATGATATTCGATTAAGAATGCATACTGTGTTTTTAATCGTAACATTGTTAATCTATATCTAATTGCAACATACGGTAAGATTCCAAAAGTAATACCAATACCTAAAGCAAACACTAGATCATGAATCAAAAAGTATAAAACTGAAACAGTTATTACGAAAACAAGCATTGATGCAAACAAGAAATTAAACACATTTATTTTTTTACTATTTTTAGAGATACTCGAAAGTAGTAATTCTAGATGTTTAACAAATGGGTGTACTCCGTCATTCCTTTTTGCTGTTTGATGTACTTCTTCCCATCTTTTAATTTCTCGTCTATTTTTCCATCTTCTAAAGTTCTTTTCTAACTCACCTTGTAAGAAGGGAGCACCTAATAAAGCCCATAAACCATAAAAGAATAGGGAGTATCCAAGAATCTTAGAAATTGCTTCAATAAACAAAATCATGCTTATTCACTCCTAAAATATAATCTCTTCTTTTATAGTTGTAGTTATTGGTGAACGTTCACTTCTTTCTTGTAATAATTGGATAAATCTTTCAGCCTTTTTCCGATCTACAGATTTCATTTTCTTTATCAGTGCTTCGGAAACTTCTGAATTGTATTCCCATCTTTCATCCAGTTCATTATATTTCATTAAATAGTTGATCCAAGCTTTATCGCCTTTATAGTCGTAACAAATTTCATAAATACTCATTAATCTCTTTTCATTTTTTGGTTCATCATTTTTCATAATAATGCCAAGATCTAAGTTTTTTGCTACTCGTCTAATTTCATTTTCTAGCTTTCTATTTGCGTATGCATCAACAATATGTTGTGCTAATTGTTCAGGCGTTCTAGACGGATCAGTAATATGATAGGTCATCATCATTCCAGTTGTCCCTCTTTCTGCCCCCTTCATAGCACCATCGGCTTCAATTCCACGTACCTCTTGGAAGATTATGTAATCATGATCTGTTCTTAAAGCCGAATAAATTACATCTTCAATATTTCCATTAATGGTATACATGTCATATACGAGTCGATCAGGAAAATCTTTTTTTAGAAAACTTTCCGGACTTGTTTCAATACAAATTGCAATCTTTTCAGGACTCCTACTAGCAAATATTGTTTTTAACATAGTAGATTTTCCTGATTCAACATGTCCAGCTATAATCATATTAAGATACAGCTGTGATATGATTTCCATTAGTTCTACATCTTCAGAAGAAATTGTTTTTCTTCTCGCTTGTTCCTCAAAAGAGAAGTTTTTAATTATAAATCTTCGAAAAACAATTACAGGGAATAAATTTGCTGGTGGACGAATAATGTTAACCCTTGTTCCATCCTTCATTTCGATTTCAGCCCTTGGATTTTCATGATTAATTTTCAATCCTTTATGGCCTACTTCCAATGCACGAAAAATCTCATAGATATGTTCCTCGTCTCGTAATTCTTCTTCTTGCTTTACAAATTTACCATTTATTTTGAACCATATTTCTTTACCGATGATAGATGCTGATACTGATTCAGGATACTTTTTCCACTTATAAAACGCTCCGAATCCATAAATTTCATGGAATAGCGCTTGAGCAAGCGAATCAAAGAAGTCAGGATACTTTACATCTAGTAGATTCTGTTCCCTAAGACACTTTTCAATTTCTTTTGTTAAAATCTTTTCGGCTTCATGATCACCTAAAATTGCATTATGCTCTATTTCTTGCCTTTTTATCTTTTCATCGGAACTAATACCTCTGTCTTCATATATATTTTCTATACTTTTTTTGACGATTTCTAGTACCTCTGAGAATTCATGCGTTTGTTTTACACTTTTGGCTTTTTCCACAGTGTAATTAATAACGTCTGCCACTCCACGTTCCTGTAAATGGGAGTTTATATCAAATAATTTCGGTGTTACTGTTGACATTTATTTTACCTCCTTCCTTTTTTTACAGGATGCCAAAAAATTTCCTTCTTCTTGGCAATTGAAGTTCATCATTAAAAATTAAATCAACACTGGATGCGATTGACTTAGCAACAGCATTAATTGACTGTTTGTATCCGATATCTTCATAATCATAAAGTACAGTTCGTTCAATCTCAGAAAGCATACCATTTTCACTTTTTTCTATTGTTGTTAATAATGGAATATCAATATCTTTATGGATATCTTTTGTAGTAGGCAAATGCGATAAGTCTTCGAACTGATTAATAATCATTAACAGATCCTCTTTTTCATAACCAAGTGGATATAAAATATCACGATGAAATTGATTAAATTTTCTTATTGCCTTTGTTTGTTGGTTCATAATTAAAAATCGTAAATTACTCTCATTTAATGCTTGAACCATATTTGCATTATCAAAATGCGATCCAGCATCAACTAAGACTACATCAAATGTCTGTTTAGAGTGTTCAATTAAATAGTTAATTTCTTCTTTAGTAAATAATCTTTCCATTTTAGTATCACGATTACCACCTAATATATATAGGTTGGGATTAACCATATGGAATTGTGACAGAAATTCCTGTTCAGAACTAATGGTTTTAGATGCTAACTTACTTTTAACCTGATCCATATAATTTCCTTTAAAATTTAGTTGATCAGTCCCACTATCCCATGCATTCAGTAATAAAACTCCTACTTTTGCATTTGTATATTGGCTTAACGCTTTTCCTACGCTTAAACAGGTTGAAGTAGTACCTATGTTAGAAACTGAAGAGAAGAAAGTTATGATATTAGTTTTCTGTACCATTGCTAGATTAAGATTTTGATCAATAAAATCAACAATTTGTTCTACTACTAATCTAGGTGGAATTAAATAAATATCCTTACTATTACAAATTGCTTTTACTGTACTTTCAAGTTGAGGTTTGTATTGATTCTCTAACATGTAAAATACCTTTTTATTTTCAAACTCTATAGTAGATAATTCACTATAAGGTAATACACGATCTGAAATTAATAAATATCCATCTTTACTAGACTTTTCAACATCATTAATCTGTTGTACCGAAGTAAAAACTTTTCGTTCTTTAATTTTATTAATTAGCGCTTCATCGGAAGACATTACAAATAATTTCATATTTGCATAACCCCTTTCTTGTTATCTCCCAAACTTATAGACAACATAAATTTTGTATCCTTGACTTGTATAATCTTTTAATTTATTCAACATTTTTTGATCAGCTATAACTTCAATATTAGATACTGAGCCTGTAGCATTCTGCTGATCTTCTTGTGTTTCCGTTACCTCTTTATTTCCGTTATCTTTTACTGAAGCTACTCGAACATTCTGTAAAATCGGTTTGGCTAACCTCATAACTTCTACATCTGAGTCTTCATCAGTTTTTAATGGCTCTTTATCATTTTTCCCTTCATTTCCCTTAGAATCTTGAACAAGGGAACGAATTACAGCTTGATCTTTATCAGGCACAAGATAAAAGTCTGCAATGTATGTTTTTCGTAATGATCCCGGAACCGCAAACAACCAACTATCAGGAATCGGAGCAATAAATTCTCCCTTTTCCTCATTTGGAATTAGATTATATGTATCCACTAATTTGGAATAAATTTGAGTTCCTTTTTTAATATCAATTGAAGCATGTTTATTTAAAAGAAGTTGTACATCTTCAGGTTTTAACGCATCATGTACAGCTATATCTTTTCTTACAGAAACTACTTTTATGTCATCTTTAGTAATTTCCGATTTGAATTTGATATCTTGCTTTGCAACAATTACATCAGTTGTATTAATTTTGTCTTTAAAAACTAGTTCATAAGATCCCACTGTACCAATTCCTAATACCATCATTGAAACAGGTAATAGTACCTTTAATTTCCTTTTCAACTTCATTTCTTCTTCCCCTTCTTAAAATATTTTAGGTATGAATCTAGACCTTTTCTTCACACCATTATTAGGTAATTCATAAAATTGACGAGGTAATATTTGTACTAGAACGGGTTTTAGCACTTTTTCGATTTTCATTTTATATTGCTCATTATCATATAAGAATTCAGATTTCCACGTTAACTCTATTAAATCCTCATAAGGAATTGTCGGAAAAAGAACTAACGGTTTCTTATCTCCAAGAGATTCAAGCCATGTAGTAGTATCAATCTTTTTTGTATATTTCATATTTATAAATTGATAAGTTACTCCCTCTGTTTCCTCAATCTCATTTAGGAAATCAATAGCCCTTTTTTCTTCCCTTTGTACCTCAGCATCAATTCCACCGTTCTTAATGGTTGATAGCCAATCTATTTTGATTGGATCAGGCTCTATGCAAATATAAATATGATCAGCATGGTGTAATAAACTTTGTACTGTTGGATCATTCAAACGATTCGAAACATCTACAATAGTAATTGTCGAGTTAATCGAATAAACAAATTTCAGCATTTCTTCGTATCCAAATGACTCTATAGGCTCTAAACGTGAATCTATTACATACCAATCCACACCATGTTCATTCCATACAGCTCCATGCTTTTTAAATGATCTATTCATAAGAAGTTCTCTTGCTACATCTACATATTCCTGTTCCTTTTCTTGTTCTTTAACAGGAATAGCCAAGTAATCAAAGGTGTAAGGTTTTAGAACTGGATACTCAACATAAGATACTTTTAATCCTCGTCCAGCTATTGCTTTAGCTAAATTATGTGCAAATGTTGTAGAACCAGCCCCAGACCACATAGAGCCTACTACAATTAGTTGATTAGGAATAGATGTATAAGATGTTTTAAATACTTCTTTTTCTACAACCTTTTCTTGATAAATTATCTTTTCCTTTTTTTCAACAGGTGGTTTAGTAGCTATTACACTTGCATTCACTTCTTTGATTTGTAAAGGATCTTCTTCACTGGGTTGTAGGGAAAAGAAGTTTAATATTTGTTCAATAACTAGTTCAAAATCGGATTCAAAAACAGTAAATTCAATGTCATTTCTGTTTAAAAAATCACATATAGATTTTGAATCAATCACTTTTGAATCTACAACAATATAATCTACCTTCCAAAATTCAACTACATCCTCTACATCAGTTACCGTCTGTACATTCTTTTGATATATTTCAACCTCCTTTCCATATTCATGATTCTCTAAAATTGCGACTAATCTCTCAAAAGCAAAATTGGACTTCATCGAGATCGCTAATTTCATAATTCCACCTACTCTTTTGTGTATTTTATTCACAAAATTTATAACAAAAGTCCTTTCTAAAAAAAGGACTATGTTTATTTAATCAACGTTCTTTCATCACAAGAAAATTGTACCATCTTGTGTTTAATTAAACAACAATTTTTGTGTATTTTTTAAACAAAAATGTTTAAATATCCGAATTAGAGCATATTTTAATATTAGAAAAGCTTACTATTACGATAGTAAGCCTTTCCATTAATCTTATGATAATTCTCATAAACTACTTTATTATCTCTCTAATTCTAGCTCTTCCTCTTTTTCTTTTTCCTTCGGCTTATCTTCCAGCCCTTTTAAAGAATTGAATTCATTTTGAGCTTGTTTTTCGCTAGAGTAAAATTCTGTAACTCTTTCAACGCCATTATATTTGTCTAACTTCCCTACATACCAACCGTCCTTAGAATTTATTACTTTTAAATCCTCGCTTTTTTCTTTTTCGGCAACATAAACATTATTAGTAATTTCTTCTCTTAATCCATTATTTCTTGGTAGATTTTTAGTTTTATTAAATGCATAATCAACTAATTCATCCATAGTTTGAATTTCTTTATTTTTTAATAATGTCCAGCCTATTACATTCCCACTATTTTCTGAAAGGAGTATTTCTTTTTGGCTACCATAGGATAAATATTGTCCTACATGAAAATTGGTATCTATTTTAATATCATTTAGCCTTTTATCTATATCATTTCTAATATCTTGAACTTTTTCTTCAAGATTTTCATTTAATTGTTCTTTCATGTATTGCTTTAAAACGGTTTCTTTGTGTAAAGATTGAGAGATTGCTATTCTCAACAATTGATTTTGTGCATCTTTTCTATTTGTATATTCCTTAGATACAATGTCTGTTCCACCCATACTTGCAACAGCATACTTACCCTCAGATATCTTGTGTACTTCCAGCAAGGATTCAACATGCTTAAATTGAGATGCTTCTACTAGTTTATTATTAGTAATTTCTTTATTTAATAAATGGTAATCTCCTTGTTTATGAACTTCAGATAATGGAATAATCATATTTTTATTGGTTCTCAAATAGAATTTATCATTTTTAGGTGAATGCTCTAATCTAGCTGATAGAATAATATTGTTTTGTTTGTTAAGTAATTCAAATTGATTAGTATTTAGGTTTTCTTTATTACTTAGTTTTAATCCTAAATCTTTTTCAAAGAACTCTACAGCTTCATAATATTGTTTATCGTTATTTTGATAGAAATCTAGAATTTTGTCTTTTTGTAGTTCATCAAGAGTAGAAATTATATCTCTTGAAACCTCCTGAATCTCACGAATTGCATTTTTAGCTAAGTTTAGATCTTTCGCCCATGTAGCTATATATCCTAAAGAAAAATCATCCCTTTCTAGTCCATAATTACTAGAAACTACATAAGCAACACTTTCCGCTTGCGCTTCCTTATGTCCTCTCGGAAGGTCTTTCATTTCACTTTCTTTATGATGTAACTTCGCATGTGCATATTCATGTAGTAAAGTAGCAAATTTGTCATTTGTATTTTTATTTTCGTTTGTACTTATTACAATTTCATTTGTGTTCCTGTTATAATATCCCCCAACTCCTTGATCAGTAACACTCTCCTTAATATCATATGGCGTTGTTTCCTTCACATGTTTAAAGAAATCTTTATATAAATTATCCATTGATTGGTTATCTGACAAACTATTTTTAATAAAATCACGCACTTTAGGAATTTCTTTACCTACAGTTTGGGAAACATCAAACACGCTTACCATTTTATAACCAACGGTTCTTTCTACAGTTTCAGTTTGAACTTTACCATTCTTATCTAGCATAGGTTCTTTTGTCACAGGATCTACTTTTTCAACTTTTATTTTTTGCTTTTGTGGAGCAAGGATACGGATACTTTTCTCATATTGTTTCGGACTTCTCCCAATCTTCTTCCAATCATTAAAGCCTTGCACCATAGTAGCATGTGGCTTTTGAGCAATAATTAATATTGTATTATTAGTTGAATAACCTTTAAATTGCGACATTACTTTTAGTAAATGCTGAAAACGATCATTTTTAAAAATTTCTTCAAGGCCTTTTTCTAATTTTTTATTGGTATCTTCAACTGTTATAAAGTTTTGCATCCTTCTCACACTCTTTTCACATATACTGGTTTAAAGAATTCTTTATCAAATTTATTAATGCTTACATAACCATCAAGCACATAATCATTAATATCCTCATTCAAATGAATTATTTCTTCATAATCAAAATGTTGTTCCCCTTGTTTCTCATAAATTGATTTATCTGTCCCTAAAATCTCATGTTTTTCTAACATCTTTAGTCCTCCTATTTACATTGAAATTCAAATAAAACTTTCCCATCATTAAAAACAAGTACACTAGCAAATTCTTTTTTGCCTTTAAAACCTTTTATCTTACTAGTTTTCCCTTTTTCACATAAGGATTTTATCTGTGTCTTTGTAAGTTTCTTTCCTGATTTCTCTTTAGGAAATGTTTGCTTACAACCTTCTTTATAATTGGTACAACCATAAAATTTTTCTTTTTCTACAATGTGTCCCTTTTTACAAGTAGGACAAAGGGCTAAATAATCCTGAGAAGCTATTTGTTCTACCTGTTCCGACATATCCATTTCCTCTAGTTGTTCTTTCGTGGTTGTAACTAAATGTTGTACAAACCGTTCTGTATTGGCAATAAAGTTTTCTTTTGTGCCTTCATTTTTTCCTATTCTCTTTAAATATTTTTCCCAACCCGCTGTTAATTTTGGATTAGCTAACATTGTCCCTTCCACTAAATCACATAAAATCGCTCCTTTTTTAGTAACATACGTCCGGTTATTTTTAATTTCTATATACTCTTGTTTTTTTAAATTTTCAATGATATTACCCCTTGTACTTTCTTGACCTAATCCTTCTGTCTCTTTCAAAGCATTTTTTTCTTCTTGATCTAATTTGTCTAACACTTTACTTCCACCACAGGTTTTCATGAGTATAATAAGCTCACCTTCAGTGTATCTTTTAGGAACTTTTGTCTTCCCTTCTTTTGTTTTCAAAACAACCGCACAATTATCACCACGATTAAGTTTGGGTAAACTTCCTCTTTCATCCTCTTCTTTACTATCTTCATGATCTGTAGTGAATAAGACTTTCCATCCCTTACTCACTTCCACCTTCCCTACTTTTTCAAACTTTAAATTTTGAAGGTTCAAATCAATTTTCGTTTCCTCATAAATATAAGGATGATGGAACATTCCTAGTACGCTATGAACAATTTCAAAATAGATATTTTTTTGCTTGTCCGTTAATTGACTTATTTGTTTTTCTGTTGGGATTTTTTCAGTCAGTACAATAGCATAATGCTCCTGTACTTTTTTATTATTTACATATCTAGAATTGGGTTCTAATGAATATGGTTCAAAATCTACACCAGCAATTTTTTGATATTCTTTTAAATGTTCTTTCAAATACTCAAACTCGTTTTCTGTAATATATGGCGTATCTGTTCTTGGATACGTAACTAGGGTTAACGGTTTATCATACAACGATTGAACCGTTTCTAAAACTTCCTTAGGGCTATATTTGTATTTTTTATTTATTAGAGCCTGTAAGCTCGATAAAGAATGTAATTTCGGTGAAGATACCTTTTTCACTTCCGTTTTCACTTCTTCTACAATCGCTGTATTTTTCGAATGCAAAGATATGTTATGCTCTTTTAGTTTTTCTTTTAACAGGTACTCAGAATCAAATTTTTCTTTGTATTTGGCACAAAAACTTTGATTATCTTTTTCAAAACACCCCTCTATTTCATAGAAAGAAGTCGGTTTAAAATTGGTAATTTCCTTTTCACGCTCATAAATTAAATTTAACGTTGGTGTTTGAACCCTTCCAACTGTAAACGTGCCTTTAATCCCTTTTTTTTGAAGCAATCCACTATATAAACGTGTGCCATTTAGTCCGACTAACCAATCTGAAACTTGTCTCGCCTGCGCTTCATGGTAATAGCTCACAAATTGATTAGCATCTTTTAAATTTTCGAATCCTTTTCTAACTTCTTTTTCAACTAAACTATTAATCCATAATCTTCTTAAAGGCTTCTCTCCGCCTCCTGCCAAGCGAATTATACTATAAGCAATGTTTTCCCCTTCTCGATCCGAATCGGTCGCTATAACCACATCTGAAGCGTCTTTCATTAGTTTTTTAATAGTATTGAACTGTTCTACCTTATTATTTGATACCTTAAACTTAAATTCTGAAGGAATAATTGGAAGATCTTTTAAATTCCAATATTTTAATTTTTCATCGTAATCTACAGGATCATAAAGTGTTACTAAATGACCGATAGCCCACGTTAAAATTGCTGAATTCGGAAACAAAGGACAAGCTGGAATTTCTATATATCCTTTCTTTCTTTTGGTATTCATGAATACTTCCTCGTAGGCTTCAGCCTGATTTTGCTTCTCCGCTAAGATTAAAGTATATCCCATTTATAATTCATTCTCCTTTATCCTAAATTCTATATGATATAAGTCTTGTTAGACTGTTCATAACATCAAAATCCAAAATTTAAAGCTTACTTTCAATTTTATAAGACGAGTATGCACAATTTTGCAAACTATTATCCATCTCAAATAAATGTCCGTATTTTTCGATAATCGAGAAGAATTCTTTTTTACTGATAGGTTGAGGTTCTACAAATACTTCTCCCACATCTTTTGTATAATCAACAACTTCATAATTGTCGCCAATGGCATCATGAGGGTAGAAACTAAACTCTTTTGTTTTAGGATCATACGCTACCCTCAACAATTCAGATAAATACTTTTCTTCCCCATCAACTAAAATCATATGTTCAGGGCAAGAGATATCCCCATCAAATACCTTCCCAAAACGAATCCATATTGAAACAGATGAAATAATCTCTCCTGTTTCTTCCAAAATAATTCTGTCTTTTGCTAACAAGACTTTATCGTACTCTAATTGATATTTCATTTTCATCTTCCTTTCTTATTTGAACATTTTTTCAAAGCATCAGTTTTGTTTATAATTTTACATAAACAACAAAACCAATAATTAGCCAAAATGGAATAACTAAAATCAATGCATTTATACAACCTTCAATAAAAGCAAATGGTTTCTCTTCAATCTTTATAACTTGTTCCACTACTATTTCCCCCTCATAAAATCATCTTTCCCCTCACTTCATACCCCTATTAAAATAATTAAGGCAATTAGGGTATTTAAGATATTTTTAAAAGCTATTTCTTATTGGACTAAAAAGTTTAACTCTTCATCAATATCTTTTTCAATGTCTTTTATGTCCTGTGAAAGTAACTTTTCAATATCATCAATATTGTTAGCCAATTCAACGTTCTTGGCTATTTCAGTTTTATTGTCCTCCATACTTTGCATACCCTGTTTAATTTTTATAACGGATTCGATGCTTTCACTTGAAAAATCAGCATTTTCCATAATTGTTTCAAGTTCTACACTATAATCTACATATTCCCGTTCTTCTTCAAAAAGTGTCATATTAATAGACTCAATCTTTTCTCTCGGTAGATATTCGTTTAATGTAAATTTACCATCCAAGTAATCTCTAGCCAATTTTTCTATCGACTGAGGTGTATTTATATCATCATTCAAATTATCAGCTTCATTTTCCTCATGAATATTCAACTCAACTTCTTCTTTTTTATCCATTTGCGGTTCAGGTTCTTGAACGATCTTCTCTTTTTGTAAATTAACTTTCACATCTTTTTCTAACTCATTATCAGTTAGTTCCTCAACTTTCTTATCATTATGATTAAATAGCGAACGATATCTTTCTCTATATTCATCATAATTTTTCAAGAAATCTTTATAGATAACAAATTGCCATGCCTTTTTCAATTTCAAAGGGTAATATCCAGAAATAAACACATAACAATCTTGCTTATCTATGTTTATTAATTCTCCTTCAGTAATTAAAGGTCGTTTTACATATTGCTCTTGTACTGACTTAGAACTTGAAGACTTCCCACTAAACATCCCTGACGGACTACTTAATGATTCGGATGTCATACGAACTGTAGTCTCACCAGCTAAATTAGAGTAATATTTTGCTGTCTCAGGATCTTTGGTTCTTAGGAATAGCGTAAAGTCATGGTTATTAATAATAGTTCGTGCTACTTCCTTTCCATATAAATTTTCTAATTGTGCATTATCTTGAATAATTGTAATCATACTCATGCCTAACCCACGACAAGTAGATAAAACCCTACCATACTTCTCTATCTTTCCAATATTCGCAAATTCATCTAACAAAAAGATGGATGGAATAGGTAGTTTAGAATCATTACGATCAGCAATATCATAAAATACAGTTATCAATTGATCGAAAAAAGTTGCTGTTAATGGCGTGAACGGATTTTCATCCATACGAATTTTTATATACAATATACTTTTCTCTTTTTGAAATTCCCTAAAATTAAAATCACTATGCGTAGTCATTCTTGCAACTTTTTGTAGTGAAAATATACCTGTTTGTTGCGCAAAAGAAGACAATATACTTGTCCTTGTTTTACCTTCAGCAATGCTGGCATCTTTCAACAAATTGTATGCTGGGTGATCTTCTCCAATTGCGTCACACAATTCTCTCAAATAATTTTCATCATCTGATACACGATAAAATTCCCTCTTAACATCTTTTGGTAAATTCGCATTAGGATTTTCACTCTTACAATAGATAATTAATCCAGCTAGTAAATCTTTGGCCGTATTAAAGAAATAATCCTCTTTATCATCTTTCTTAGAGTTTTTTGATATTGTTTTAGCTAATTGTAATGCCTCTTGATCGTCTTTCACGTAATCCAGCGGATTATACGCATTAGACTCAAAATTTATAAAATCAATTTGATATACTTTATAACCTTGATCTTCTTTTATTTTATGAGTTAAATTATACAACTCACCTTTAGGATCTGTACAAATAATGGTTCTCTCTCTATTGTTTATTAAATTATTTATCGCAAAAGCTTGACCTTTCCCTGATCCTGAAGATCCCACGACATTTACATTTTGATTATCTACCGTAGTTTCATCATGAACAATGATTAACTTCTTTGTTTTAATATCTCTACCTAGAATTATCCCATTTTCAGCCTTTAAAGTTTTAAAAGGGTCTTTTTCGGAGTATTTACTGTCTTTAGCAATTGCTCCTCCTTTAAGTAACTCTAGAATTGTTCCCCATCTTGAAGTACCATGAACCCCGAAATCACTAGCATCCTCATATTCCTTATTTTTCAATCCCATTTTAGAAATCACAAAGCCCATTGATATAACTAATACTACAAGATATAAAATTTGCATTTGCTTATCAGTTGTTTTCATGAACTGAATTGTGCCCTCATAATCCTTTAAATTATCCTGAAGATTATTGTGTTCCTTCAGCACTCTAAGTAATCCAGCATAGAAATATCCAAGTATACCGCCTATAGTTAAACCACATAAAATTTGAACAAATTTATTTCTTCCTTTTCCTTTCATCTTCACTCTCCTATAATTCATGACCTCCAAGATAATTTTTTCTAGCTTTTTTCTTCATTTTTCGTTTTCTTTCTAAATCATTATCTTTGGTTTCTTGACTTTGAGCCATTTGAATTAGAGTGTTAAATAATTGCCCTGAATCACTTGCGACATTATTATTCGTTTGTTCTTCAAATTCATGTTTTCCTCTTGGCTCAAATCCTTTTCTATCTGAAGGTCTGTAATGATTTTGTTCATAAGACTTATCATTATATTTCTTTTGCTTTAGTAGTAATAAATCTTCAGATAATATACCTGTACTTTCTCCTGTTAAATGTAGAAGTAGTAATTGGCTTTGAACCTTTGGAGGGATTACCTTAATTGTTACATCATCAATATTTGGATAGTAAATTTTCATCATATTAAATAGTTTTTCTTTTAAGGCTTCTTTTCTACTTTCCTTATCAGCAATTTGTTCACTAATTGCTGTAAATTTAATTGATGAATCATATACTTTTTCCGCATTAAAATTATCAAATGTGTGTTTATAATCCTTCTGAATTTTAGTCTTAGTTCTTTCTAAAATTAGCAAGTCCTTATTTACACTATCCCATTCATTCAATACATCTTTTAAATTATGATGTTCATCATTCAAATAAGGATTATCCCTATTAAAATCAGGAAGCGATTCATGGATTATAGTATTCTCTCTAAATTGTTGCGTGTATGAAAACTTAATATCATAAAGATCCACATTAGATCCATCGAATTCTTGTGCATACTCAGGATATAAAAACTTAAATTCCTCTTTAGTAAATTCCTTTTGAAGTTCATAGGCTCTTAAAGATTCATCATATATCGTTTCAAAATAAGAAATTGTTCGATTTAATTCATCTTTTTTACTATCTAACTCATTAGTTCTTTCCAATAATAAATCTTCAAATTTATTTGGAATGAATCCATAAGCTAGAACACTTTTAGGATTCTTTTCAAAGGATAATTTGGCTTTTGATAAAACCTTTTCTTCAGCATCAATTTGTAGTTTTTTATAATCAATTTTTTTCTTCCAATTATCTAATTTTTTTAGATTCTCTTTTGCACTCTGATAATCAAGGAAACCACCGACACGTCCAGCTACTTTTTTAAGTACTTCCCAATCAAACTCTGATAAATCCATTGATCTACGAATCTGATTAAATTCATTTAACTTTTCATTCTCAAATTTTTGACGATAATCAGATAACGAAACTACTTTTTGTTCAATAATTTCTATCTTTTTATTGGCAACTTCAATCTCTTTATTTATCTGAGCATAATGTGAAGATGGCTGATATTCTTTACCTTCTTTTTTTGAAATTTCCTTTTGCCTTTCCTCAAATTGATATTCTTCTCTTGTAAGTCTCAATCGAGGGATTTTATTTAGGCCTTGCTTTTCATAACTTTCATGAGAAATCCGTTCAGGAATATTCATTTTTTTATACCATTCATTCACTTTTTCAGCATAAGATTCACGCCATTTTAACAATGTTTCTTTATCATTCCAATTAACAGAATGTATCCATTTTCCATCTTCATTTTTTATTCTTTTTTTCCCCCAACTCCCATCTTCGTTGAAAGGTCTAACTGTCAACATAATGTGCGCATGTGGATTATGTTCACGATCTCTATGTATAGATATATCAGCTACCATTCCATCACTTACTAACATCCCATTAACATATTCTTTTAGCATTTCTTTTTGTTGTTCATTAGTAAGTTCAACAGGTAGTGCAACTAAAAGTTCTCGTGATAATCTACTATTCCAGTTCCTCTCAACCTTTTCAACTTCATTCCATAACTTTTCACGATCATAAGCCCATTTTGGAGCATGTTTAGGAGCAAGAATAAAAGAATCGGGTTTTACTTCTCTACCTCTATAAGACTTAAATTCCATATCTCTCTCAGAATATAACTTCTCACCACTACGATATGAAGCCGAAGCAACAGCGGATTGACTAGACTTATTAATATTCCTCACATTGAAATAAAACAGACTCATTTTGATTCTTCCTCCTTTCATTTCCCCCGTAGGGCTATTGTCGCCAGACAACGTTTGAATCATAACTTTGGAAAAGTTTTGATTACCCATGAAACAGTTAGGAAACTGACTGTGTAAATGGGCACTCGTTTCTCTTCGTGATCATTATACCACTTCGTTTTTCCCCCAACAAGTTTCATAGTGGTCTTATATTTAGATTTCTCTTTTATTCTCTATTTCTTTTCTATATAATTCAAATAGGAGGTGTAATCATGGTAAAGTTACGTACAGACGAGAAACTAAATGATATTGAAGAACAAATAAAAAAACTCCAACAAAAAAAGAAAAACCTAGAAAAACAAAAGAATACAAACGTTGGAAAACACTTATTTGAGTCTTGGGAAATAGAAGACGAACAAACAGCAATCACTTTGATCAATATACTTAAAGAACAAGCAAAAGAAAAATTAAGAAATATTTCACTAAACGGTGAAGGTTCTAATGGAAACTAAGGATGATCAATTAAAGAAAATTGATCAGAAAATTAAAGATTTAAAAAAGTTACATCATGATACAAAAAAATCTATTGAGAGAAAAAAATCACAAAACCTCAGAAAAGAGAGAGCTAGACGTTTAATTGAGACAGGCGCTTTAGCTGAAAAATATTTTGAAATTACCAATCTTGATATTTCTGAGCGTGAAGATCTTTTCAAAATCTTTTCTAGTTTCATAAAAGCTAATAAACCGAATCATTTTAAAAAATAAAGACACCTCTTTTTAAAAGAGGTGTCTTTATCAATACCACAAAGTATTCATGAATACTTTGTGGTATTAAAGAAAAATATTTCTAATTTTATCAGAGTTCTAATTCATTTTCTTCTTCTCTTTCTTTCTCATTTTCTTTATTATTTTCTTCTTTTGATTCATATGGTTTTTCATATTTTTTTCCCCAATTCGTTTCACCTGTTTCCGCAAATTCTAGGAATTTATTGTCCATATTCTTGGTACTTGCGTTCATGTGACGGAATTGCGGATTTTCTTCTTCTAATTCATTCTGATTTTTACTTCCTTTGCTCAATGTATAAACTTCTTTGATACCTTCTAAATTTTTCATGTTATTTTTTTCATGGTCTTTAAAAGATTCAGGGATAAGTCTATATTTATCTTGATTAAATAAAGTTTTGATTCCTCCATCAATTTCTTTTCCATTTGAGTCTTTTAGACTAAATACTTTTTTATCATTGTCATACTCACTATTAGATAAATCAATTTTTAATTTTTCTTTTTTATTTGTTTCCACATTAAAAACAACAATATTCATTTCTTTATCTTTTTCAGGATTCCATCCTAAAGCAACCATTTTAGGTAGCATTTCTTTTTGTGAAGCCTGAATTTTTTTATCGAATGAATTGTATTTTTCAAATTCACTCCAATATTCATTTTCTTTCTTCTCTAAATATACATATGGGCTTCCATGTTTCTGATAAAACTGAGAATCTTCTTTGTAGATCTTTAACATTTCATCTGAAATTGAATTTTGTTTCTTCTCTTCTTTTACCTCTTCAATTTCATCAACTTTAATATCTTTTCCTTTTCGCTTTAAATCTTCCATTTCTTTCTGTTGTTCTATTAGATCTTTCTCAATTTTATTTACTGATTCTAATGTTTTATTTGTTTTTTCATGATTCATATTCATTTCTTTTCTTAATTTTTGTATTTCCTCAATAACTTCGTTATTAGTTTCTTTAAATTCTTCAGATTGCATTTTTATATTCTCATCTAAATATTTTAAAATTACTTGTTTTGCTATTTCAGGATTTTTTTCTAAATACTCATATACTTTTTTTGTTTTACCATTCAATTCTTCTTTATTAATACTTTCCAATGCTTTTTTATCAATATCTTTTTCTTTTTCTTTTCCTTCTTTATCTTTATCTTTATCTTTATCGTTATCTTTCTCTTCTTTCCCTTCCGGATCACGTTTTATTTTTGATAACTCTCTTTTCTTAAAAATCGCTTTCCATATTCTACTCATTAGTTCATACATTGCTTCACTAAAATCATCTCTTGTTTGTTCAGCATTATTCATAGCTTATTTCCTCCTTTTTCTATACAATTATCAATTAATTTGATATACATTTATAGTATAATAAAAAAAAATTAAAAACATATAAAAGCAAAATAAATTTAATATAATATTTTTAAAAGGTGGCTGAATTTTTTTGAAACAAAATTTAGATATTCCATTGCAAAGAACCGACAAAAATAAAATTATGGAAATTAAAAAATCATCCAAAAGAAGTTATCTTGAACAACTACAAGGAATTTTTAATTACTATGAAAAAATTTCTGTAGAATTATTTGCCGATAAAGTTATAAATAATTACGATCAACTTAATGATTTAAAGAAAGATTTAGTTACAATAACAATTAAAAATGAATTATTCACACAAGAAGAGTATTTTAGAAAGATTCACAAAGCAATTCTTACTAAATTACCTCAACTAGAGTTTAAAGAAATGCTAATAATCATGATTGCTCAATACATGAAAGATAAAGAAGATCCAGCTTCACTATTTTAAAAACACCATTTTAAATAGGCTGATAAGCCTATTACACTTCTTTTAAACCCTCGTGAAAAAAGAGAAGCATCTACATATAGTAGATACTTCTCTTTTTTCACGCCTTTTAAAGGCTCTCACAAGACAATTACTCCATTTAAATACTTACCCCTTACCAAAATATCCAACTCACGCCCACGCCTCTTTTAACCCCTTAAAACAAAAATACAATTCTCCCTTAGATAAATGTGCTCCAAGTCAAAAAAGACAACACCTCAAAAACAAAACAAATTCTTTTTGAATTCATTAATGGAATCTTTATTACAAAAAATAAATAAACCTAAAATGAACTTTATATAAATCCATAATAAATTCTAAATAAATTTATTATGAGTTTCTTTTTGATTCTCTTTCTGAATAAAATAATTGAAATTCAAAAGTATATCTAAAAAGAATTCATTTTAAATCTTTTTTACACCTTATTTCTAAAAAGGTCTACCGCCCACAAAAAGAATTCAAAATGAATTCAAAAAAGAGTTGTTTTATATTTTATTTTGTTGTATAATTAACTCAAGGATGATTTAAACAACCAAATAAACTATGAGGTGAATAACATGTCAAATGCTAATGAAACACAAGAATTAGAAACACGAACTAAGAATTACGAAATGGATTCCTCTTTCGATATTGGAAATGCAAGCATCAAAGCTAAGATCAATGGAGAAAAATTAAAACAACCTTCTGTAATTCAATATTTATTAGAGCAACCGCCTGTTACTGAAACAAACTTAACAAAACTTGTCGCTAATTTAGATGATGATTTAACAGTACATATAACTAGTAATGGCATTAAGCGTAATGGCTTATATAACATTGGAAAAAGTGCAACTCTAACTTCTGATTCAAACGTTGAAAATATGAATATAAGATTAGGGAAAAAACACAAACATACAATCCCTGTTGCTATGACATTGGGTATGATGGCTTGTGAAGCTGTCAAAAACGCATTTACAGAAGACGGAGTTCTCCCTTCTACAATTAATATCAAATCTAATTTAAGTTCAGCAATTCCTATGAGTGAATATACAGTTGATAAAGCTGAGTTTTTAGAGAGACGATTCGCTGAAAATACACATGTAGTTGTAGTTTACGTAGGTAAGCTTACTGTTACTGTTTTTATTACATTCGAAAGTGTAAAAGTGACTAAAGAAGGTGTACCATCACTTTATGCTTTAATTGAAGCGGATTCCGATATTCTCAATAAATACAATGAACAATACCAAGAAAACGCCAAACCTAAAGATTTTGTAAACAAAAAAATCTTGCACGCTGATATTGGTGACGGTACAACAGAATATGTTTACACACAAGGCTTAAATCCTATTCCAAAAAACTGTACAGGTGAACGTCGTGGGGTTGGACATGCTACTGAAGATGCTATCAAGCTATTAAAAGAAGATACAAACGGACGTGTTCTTTTAAATCGCCAACAATACATGAATATCCTAAATGATCCTACTCACCGTTTGTATCAAGATGCATCTAGATTTTTAGAAAACAGCAAATACATTCAAGCTAAAAAAATACTAGAAGATATTGAAGAAAAGTACACAGAAAAAATAGCCGGTGATGCCGATTTCATTTGTGTATACGGTGGTGGAAGTATAGAATTTGAAGCTTTACTTTATGAAGATTTACTAGAGTTTTGTGAAGAGGTAAATTGTAAGTTATTATGGATTCCAAAAGAATATGCTGTTGATATGAACATGGAAGGGCTATCCATATTAAACAAAAAAATCTTTTTTAAAAAGGGGTGAATAAACAGTGTCAAGAGCCAACGTTAGTTGGAAGATAAAAGATATTAAAGATGAAGAAGCAAGAAACAAAATAAATAAGTGGTGTGATCAGCAAGAGAAAATACAAGTTTCATTAACGAGCTTAGTACTTCATATGATAGACCGTTTCGGCTATAAAAATATTACCGATCACGATATTCAAAAATTACTACATCAAGAGTTTCCTCTCACAAGTATTACAAAAGAGGTAAGCATTTCTGAACCTATAGAAAAAATAGAGGAAACACCTGATAATATATCTAAGCAAACAAATAATATAACTACTTCCCCTAAAACCATTGAGGAAGCAAAAAAGAACCCTGTCCCTAAAGAGGTACAGAGTTCTAGTGAAGATGATTTATATGCTCAGGTTGATAAGAACGCTTTTTAAAAGCGTTCTTATCAACCACCAATACCCTTTTAGGCTTTTTTCACCACTATCAGTAAAAAAACAATCCCATATTTCAACAAAATATGATATACTCGTTAGCAAAGATATGATTTCTAATTTGTATCTTTGCTATTTTTTGTAAAAAAACAACATATAAAGATGTAAAAAATATAAAAAAATATAAAAAAAGAAGGAGCACCGACAACCGCCAAGTAATCGAACTCCTCTCTAATTCCTATTATTATTAATTTAATTATAATCTTCTACATTTTGTTTGTCAATGTTATATTGGCTTATATAAAGATGCAATAAGATTGTAATTTTCCCCAATTAGAGAGTTCGATGTTAAAAGTGCCCTTCTATGTAAATAGGAGGTTTTTTAT
>NZ_JBSZSU010000007.1:0-75441 GCF_057812155.1 Bacillus sp. 2175
ATGAATACAGTACAAAGCGCTATCGAATTAATACTACATAAAGGGTTACGAAAATATAAATCTAAAAATTCGAAAGCTGGATTAGTATCTATTGCAACACAAGAGAAATTTGAAAGCAAAGTGTTAAATGGCAAGAAGAATAAAAAAGGTTCAGTTTTTATTACTCGTAAGAAAGAAGATTTAAGCGCCAAGTTTGGAACTAGGGGCGTAGTATTATCATCTGAAGAAGCTGTACTGGATCATGTTGGACAGGCTTCACACTGGACACCTAATGTATATAATTTTGGTACATATGGTGAAAATGGTCTTCGTACAATTGTGGGGCATACTGAAAAGAACCTACAACAAATTAACTGTTTTGTTATTGATATTGATTCAAAGTCATTCCCTATGACTGCGATTAATGATGTGGCATTAAATGCAGGTTTTGGTGTACCTACTATGATTCTTGAAACAACAAAGGGCTATCAAGTGTATTATGTGTTGGATAAAGCTGTGTACGTATCAAATAACAAGAACTTTATAGCTATTAAATCAGCGAAACGTATCTCTCAAAACCTACGAGAAATGTTTGCTGAGAGTTTGTCAAACGTGGATTTAACATGCAATCACTTTGGGTTCTTCAGAATGCCTTCAGTACAAAATGTTGTGATGTTCTTTGAGGAAAATGTGTATACATTCAAGGAGTTACAAGAGTGGAGCAAGCGACAAGACGACAACAAGGGAAATGAACAGTTTCATAATGTGATAGAGAGTCCTTTTGCTAAAAACGCTCCTGTAGAGCAACCAAAACAAATGGATGAACTATGGTTCAAACAGGTGATTAGTTGTACAAATGTATCTCCAAAACAAACGAAAGCAGGGCGAAACAATGCGATTTTCACCCTTTCTTTAGCGTGTTTCCAAAGTCAGTACGTTATTAAAGACACAATGGACTTAATGGATCAGTTTAATAGTAACCTAGAGCAACCGCTAGATCATACTGAAGTTAGAGGAATTGTTATGTCTGCGTACTCTGGAAAGTATCAGGCAGCACATAAAGATTACATAGAGCGTTTATTACAAACATATGGGGTGGGTGGACAGGCTTCAGCTTTCCGTGCGCCTTCTGTACTTTGGAAGAAACATAAGAAACAACGTAAGGATCGTGTGCGTAGTCATTGGCACGAGTGGGAAGCTGACATTATTACTTTCTTATCGATGAATTCAAATAATAAACCTGTGCTATACTTTACACAATCAGAACTGTGCGAAGCGCTTAACATTCCACGTAGTACATTAAACACGGTTCTAAAAAGGAGTACAAAAATCTATAAAACGGTTGAGGGAAAAGGCAAAACAGCAAAAACAGGACTATCTACACAAGGAATGCTAATTGCATTTGCTTTAAAGGAAAACGGAAAAAGAAGAGAGAGCTATTTAAACTATTTACAAGGGCTATTCCCTCAAATGGGTAATGTTCTTGGACAAGCAAAAACAAGTAACGCTATGGCGGAAGAAGAAACACTATACGGCATATTAGAAGGGCTACCAGCCGGTTAATTTTTAATTGTCCACTCTGCCAATACATAATTATATCTACGATACACGGTTCGGTCAGCTAGCTATAGCGTTATGGCCTTACATAGTTTATGTTTCTTTTATTCTTGGAGATTAGTCTTATACTACTAGGGTTAACTACTCATTATGGTATGTGAAATTTATAGAGGTTTACTAGAAAATTATAATATTGGTGGTGCTTACTTTGGGTAAAAATTATCCTATAGATCGTGATAGTAGAGGGCGTTACAGACACTCTTTTGTATTTATGAGGGGGGCTACTGTAGATATAAAGCTACTAAATCATGATGATTTGTTAAAAGGTAAAATTTCAACAATAGAAGAGTATTATTGTGTTCTTGATGTGGAGGGGAACGGTGCTCTGTATCAAGTAACAGTTAATTTCTCTGAAGTTAAATATATAAGGCATGAAGAGTTTCCAACTGTTGAAGAAAGATCTCCTAAGTTTAGCGAGGGGAAGAAGAAAACATCCTTTGTATTTGAGATTGGTGAACTGATAGGTTGTGTATTTAAAGATGGTAAGGGGATCAAAGGGACTTTATTGTCTGAAGATGCCTATTATCTTTATGTTAAAACTGAAAAAGAGAATTACTATACAATCATGAAGGGTGCTTTATCTTATGTTACACATGTGAAGCATGATCCATTACTTATGACAAATGATTTCTATACGAAGGAAATGAAACTAGCTGATTATAAAAAGCCTACGGAGTATGTATTTTCTGTAGAGGATACTATTACGGTTTATTTTCCTAGTGGTAAGAATGTATCAGGTGTTGTGTTGGATGAAAGTAAGTATTGGGTGTTGTTGCAGACTGAGAAGCGCCAACTAACGATTTTTAAGGGTAGTTACTCGTATTTTAAACATGAGCCTTATGAGACAAAAGCCTATTTGTATGTTGGGAACAGAAGTTTAAGAAAACAGTTAAGAAGCGAAGGGTAGCTAAAATAATAGTGCAAAAGAGAACTTTGGTTTCATTACTGAAGTTCTCTTTTTTGAAAATATGCATTATTTCATATTTGACAAGTACGGTTTATCGACAATTTACGACAAAATCTCTAGTGTTATTATGCTAAGATACGACATGCTAACATTACGTTAAAAGAATATTAAATGGATCGAGATTATTTTTTAGTTTTGTTTACTTTGATACTTCCAGACTGAAAGGTTCGATTTTAAAATAATAAATTAAAAATTAGAAATTACATAGTTCTATTCAAGGAGAAATGTTTATGCATGATAAAATAAATAAACAAGAAGAAACTAAAAAAGCGTTAATAGAATTTCTAAGAATACTTATTGATGAAATTGATTTTCAAAGAAGAACTCATGGTAAGTTAGCGGAACAAATTGGGATTAGTAGTGGCTTGTTATCAAGGCGTTTATCGGGGAAAAATCAATTCAATTTTTTGAGTTTAATTAAGTTGTTAAATATTTTATATGAAAATGATGCACTTCAAAAACAGAAATTAATACACAAGTTTTGTTTACTTACCACAAGTAAACAAAACTTACGTATTGCGATGGAGTATGCGCATGCTAAAGGAGATTTGAATCTGTTAAAACTACTCGTTGATCAGGAAAAAACATCATCCCTTGCAACAAATAGAGAATGGGCCTATGTATATGATTTGGTATGGACAAGGGGTCAAGGGACTCTTCTAGGTAAAGAGTTACTTGAAAAGTTAGAGAGTAGTAAAAAGGGTAGAGTAATAAAGACAACTGAAATGAATGCTTTATATGATGTTTTGACATGTTATATTATGTATGATATAGAAAAAGTAACCTCTTTTTTCGAATATATTGAGATATCGAAGCCGAAATTCACTGAAATAAAAGATGAATTTACTAGAAATATGTATAAAATTAGGATGAAGGAGGTTCATGCTGCTGCACATTTGTTGGGGGGAGATATAAAAACTTGTCGCAAATTATGTAATGAGATTATAGATACGGAAGATTTGTATGATGTTTTTTCGATACAAAAAGCTTCAGCATATTCGTATTTAGCTGAGTCATATACCTTTGATTGCTTTGAAACTGCATCAAGTTATGTGAAAATGGCTTTGCAATATTTAGATACATTGTATTTTAAAAGAGCGGAAGTAAGAAAAAAACAAATATTAAATACATATGGGTTTATGCAGATGGTACAGTATTTAACTAGTGAGAAACCACTTTTCAACCTAAATGATATTAAGGTGTTTCATCCTGCTGAACAAGCTTTATTAGAAACGCTAAAAGGAAATAGAGATACGGCGATAAAGATTATAAAAAATATGAAAAAAGAGAATGGATATCTATTACCAATAGAGTATTGCTATTTAGGATTGGCGATGAATGATATAGAATACATTCATAAATCTATTGAGTTATTTAGGTATAAAGGAGGAGGGTTTTATAGTGAATTACCGATTTTTATATTGAAATATTTTTCGGAAAATGGTATCATGTATAGGAGTGTAGAAAATGAAAAAAGTATTATGTGTAGTTAAAGTTTTAGTTATAGTTGCTGTTGTATTATGTACAGCTTACGAAAAAAAAGAATCATATCAGATTTCCCAAAAACATGAAAAGCCTTTACTTGCTAAAATGGTTAACCCAGGTGGCGGAGTTGGGTAATTAATTATATTTATGAATGCGATTGTCTCAAATGAGGCAATCGCATTCGCTGTTTTTAGGGATGTTTACTAAATTTCAAATTCGTAATTTAGTAAAGGATTGTGATTTGATTCACAAACTATGAAACGATAACTATATTTTAATTACTAATTATCAAGATTTTATATTAACAAAGCTAAAAAGAAGTGTTAAAATCAGAACAAACGTTCTACGCATTTCCACAATTTGTAATTTAGAAAAGTCAAAAAAAATCCCAGTTATCTAATCCGTTGATAACACTGGGTTTTCCGAAGACTTTTGATATGTAGTTTGGTTAGATGTAGCAGTTTTTGAGAAATTATGGATTGACGATAAAACACAATCGTTGTAATCTTAATTTTGAAAGATGTTTATTAGCATCTAAATTGTGAACTACTAACAATTACATAGTTACATGGGCTGAAAATAAAAAGAGCTACCAACTCTTGATATTTTCGACCTTTTAAAACAACGACCTGTTTTAGAAAGGCTGCCCACTTAATGAAGCATAACGAGATGCAACATCAATAATATTATACTGTTTCGTGTATTTATACAAGATATGTAAATGTATACGTACACGTGAGTTTAAGCAATATTATTGATGTTGTGCGGTTATCCTTCTTAAAAGTGGTTCTTCGGATTGAAGAAAAAGGCGTAGACTAAAACATTAGTTTACGCCTTTTTTGTATTCTGTAAGAAACCCATTGGCTATATGAAAATTTTATAATGCTCACCTTTATATTTGTAATTGTTTATGTGGATAGGGTTGAGTTAAGAAACTTGTTAAGTATGATGAATCTAGACCCTGAGAAAGTCTAGATACAAACTGAAATTTTAAAGATTGGAGAGAAGAACCATGAGAGAAAAAGAGTTTAGCAAAGGTACACACAGGCTTAAAGTAACAAAAGAGATGGATGTTGGCACTCTATTAAACAGAGCGCACAAAGTTAGTACATTTGATGGCAAGAATTTAGTCGTTCTCGACAATGGCAATCTGTACGATCAAACAGTTAGAAGAGAAGTTCCAGTAACAAATATGTTTAGGTATATCAAATGCGTAAGAAATAGCGATGGTATCATCATTGCCAAGAAGAATAAACCATGTGCTACATTGATGCAGGTTATTTTTGAGAGAAAAACAAAGAAAAAAGTGAAGTAGTAATACATTTGATCGATTTAATTGTGCAAGAAATACAGCACACTTGGGGTTCATAGCTTAAGGACATAATTCTTGTGTATGTTCCCCATACGTTCTTTGAAAACTTGATATAGTTGCTGGGGGAAGGGCAAATCATCGCATGCCAATCTATTTCGTGAATCTAGGAGATGCAAGACACGAATAAACCCTTAGGGACAATAGTCCGCTTGAAAATAGCAATCGATGTTGGTCTATCTGTAGCAAGCCTACAGACTACTTAAAGGGCTGTACACATGACGCCATGACGGAGAAATTCCAAAGCGATATATTTGTACAAGCATTCCTTTAACGAGAGGGCGTAACGAGACTAAACGCCCCTGTTACAAATGGAGATACTCCTTTTTCGCATTTGTATCCGACCGAATATAGACCGTTTATTTTTTAAAAATCAAGAATACAAAATATTTTTTGTAGAATTAAACAGATCAAATAGGAGTAAAAAATTATGAGTATGGAATGCCGAGAAAGGTATATTAGGCAAATAGCAAATATTCTTACAAGCAAAACAAAGCATGCAACAGGCTGCCTAATTGAAGGCAAAGATGATGTGTGTTTAGAGTTTCAAATAGAGCTAATAAACGCATTACAAGATAATGATACACTTGCTTATCATGTAGATTTCACCGATTATACAAGCGAAACTGAATGTCTTGCAGCGTTGAAAAAGGCACGTAAACAACTTAGTTCAAATAAGCAAGATGGAAAGACATTATTTCTTTCTCTAGCTTCCTTTGAACGTGTAGAGAAGAAAACAATGGATGCAGTAAAAATATTAATTGGTAGCCGATCACTAGGCATACATTTACTAGTTAGTGCAAATAAGAGATTCGTCCACTTAGTAGGATTAACAGAATACTTGGTTACAATGAACAAATCAGATGTAGTGTTTTCTCAGCTGTACCGCTATAGCACACAAAAGGTACTGGCTTCCCTAAAAAATGATTCATGGGGGGAAGCTGATGAATCATAAAATCGAGAAAATATTGAGAACAAAGAGCATTCATGTAGATTTGTTTAGATTGGATGAAAGATATGATCTCGGACAAAGTATAGATGTTTGCTGTAATAAAATGAATGTAATTCATACCTTTAAAGTGTTTAACATCACTTTGCTAAGAGGTAATCATTGGCTCGTTCATTTGCAGTAAGGTTGTAGTATAGCGCTATAAAAGTAGTGGGGTCTCAAATGTTCATATGTTAATATATTAATGTAATGAATATAAATGGAATGGAGTGTAGAGACCATGTTTAAAAGGTTTAAGTTTTTATCAGCTGTATCGGCTTTATTTATATCTATAACAGTACTGCTTGCAGGGTGTGGAGGTTCTTCAGTCCCCTATAAAAAGGGTGATACTTATAAAAATAGTAAAGACAATTTCGTTACTATTACAGCTGACAACGAATGGAGAGTTAAAGGGTATCAAAATCGTGAAGCAATTTATAAGGTGGAGCCAACGGAATATAAAGTTGATTCGTATTCAGTTGTATCAATTTCTGTAAAAGAAAAAATAAATGGTAGAGATCCTTTGCAGGTTGTAAATGATTATGAATATTACATACTTGCAACTACAGAAAAAGGCTTTAATTCTGTGTATATTGGTTCTTCGCATCCAAATGATACCAAATGGAAAGAAATCAAGAAAGAATTAGAAAGCTCTAGTGATAAAGAGGATCTTTTGAAAAAAGAGTATGAGAATAATAAGAAGACTCTAAAGAAATTCGAAAAGACAAATTAGGACATACAAATAACTGTAAGAGCAGAATCATATTAATGGTTCTGCTCTTTTTTATTGTCAAAATTAAGTAGGGCAATGGGAGGTAAGGGGATATGATCAGCCGAGATCAACTGTTATTTCCAGCTATGATAACTTTTATGGTTTTAATGATTTTGTTATTTGATGCATCGCTATCATTCATAATGATTCTTACAGAAAAGACAATGTAGTAATGGAAAACGTCAAATCAGCTGTAAAAGATGCTTGTTTGTGGTTGTTAGTTTTGGTTTTAACAACTTTAACCTGGCTGGGAATTGAAAAAATGGTTATTACCATGCTTTTAGACTAAATATATTTTTTGTGTGCAAACTCTTTTTGCACATTTTAAATGGGGGAAAGTCATGAATATTGTTGCAACATTTCATTTTGTAAGTGGTTTAAGAAGATCGACTATTATCAAATCGGAGAATATAGAGAAAGCGAGTATATTTATTAATAATAAGTTTTTTCAGGGTGTTGGACATGCAATATTTGAAGTAGAGATGCAAGAAAGTAGAGATGGATTTGAAGGTATTGATGGTAAAGTAGAAAAGTTTGAAGTGTTTCGTGATCAAGTAATGTTTATTGATTATCAAGTGAAATAATTTTATGTAAAGAGAGCAGATCCCTGGGGGCTGCTCTTTTTATGTTTTGAGATTAGCAATAAACAAAGCATATTGAGTATCTTCAATATGTTTTGTTTGTAATTAATCGATAAATTACAAGTTGATTAGAAAGTGGAGGTGTTAGCATGGTAAGGCTTGGTCAAGTCGAAAAAGCTGTTGAAATCGTGAAGGAAGAAGTACAGGAGCAAGAGAATGTAAACACAGCTGTTGTAGGTGGAATAGGAACAGGAAAAGATTTTTCTGTTATAATACCTAACATTCTGCTAGAGGAAGAAAAGAATTTAGTAGTAATAGATCCAATAGATCAAATATCAAATGTGTATACATTTAAAGAAAAACAAGGATATCATATTTTAACGTATAATTTAGAAAAAGAAGATATTTTGCGGCAGTTAAATAATGATTTAATGGCAAAAAAAGAAGAAAAACTTTTAATTCATGTAATCTTCCCTAATGAATTTTTTGGAAATCAAGAAATGAATAGTCAACGTGTTATGGAATTCTTAATGGAAATAAAAGAAATGCAAGATATAAAGTGGGGACAAGAAAAATCATTACATCTTTTCCTTATGGAATATGAAGAATATGCATCTCCTAAGTTTCATGCTATTTTTCAAACATGGTGTGGATACGGAATTAGCACCACGTTGAGCGTTCAGCATGTACTAAGATTGGATGATGTTATTCTAGATAATTGTCATTATGTACTTTATAAAAGAATACTTGATCCACAAACAGCTGAATGGATTGCAGAGAAGCTGAAATATCATCATGTAGAATTTCACTCGAAATTTTTAGTAACAAACTTATTGTTTTTACCATTGACAGCGGGTATGTTAATGGATTTACCTCTTAATTTAGGAATCTTACAGAAAAACTATAGAGATAATCCTTATGGAAATGATTCATGGACAAAACTTGTAGAAACTTACAATGCTGAGGATATTTTGGGCAGAGCGTTATATCCTAAAGTGTAAAAAAATCTAAAGATAAAGATGATAAAAGAGCAGCTCCTTAAAGGTCTGCTCTTTTTTTATAGTCAGTTGTGTATAAGAGTGGAGGTAACAGATATATTTCTTCCTCCTTTCCCCAGGTGATATAGCGTTGTTACCTCTACTCTTATGTACATCTAAAATATTTTAAACAAGATTGGTACTGAAAAAGGGTAGATCCTAAAGGGACTGCTCTTTTTGTTAAACAGTTGTATATAAAAGTAGAGGGAGGTGTTTGTATTGGTAAAAAAACCCCTAATAACGGAATACGAGTTAGCTAATTTGAAGCATAATTCAGAGAAAGAAAAACAAGTGGTGTTAGAAATTTATAGAATAGCTTTTGAAAATTTTTTAGAAAAAGAGTTTACTAGTAAATTTCTTACTAAAAAAATTAGAGAGCAAATGAATAAAGGATTTGATCATTTAGGAATAAGCCTAATGAATTGTAACATTATGGAGAACCGTACTAGTTTCAATTTTAAGGATATGATTAGAAAAACATTTTCGAATTTCTTTTGTAGGTTTTTCTATAATAGTGTCGTTATTAAATGGAAGTATTGGAAATATCGCAAAGACGTAAAAAGAATTGTAGGTATTTGTTGGGAAGATGAAATAATTGAACTTAGCATGGAAGAAATTGCAGAAGAAGTAATTTATAAGAGTAATGTTTACTTGAAAATAATTGATGATCTAGAGAAATCAGGATTAAGAGTAAGTGTGAAAGTTGATGGTGAAATCTTTATTTTACTTTTAACCTGGGGGAAATGGATGGAGACGGACAATGAAGAAGGTTAGAAAATGTAAAAAGTGCCAGGGCAAAGGTTTCATGTTCGGTAAAAATTACATAATAAAAGAGAATTCATTTGGTTATGAAACGCAGGAGTTTGGTATTAAAGTAACCTGTACTAATTGTTATGGGAAAGGTATTAAATAATTGTATGATTCTAAAAAAATATAATTGGTATTCAGAAAATAGATCCTATACTAACCGTAGCAAACGAGGGGGGAAATCATGAACAAGGAAGTCACAATAAAAATTAATGAAAAAGGTTGGGAAATGTTCGTTCAAGTTGGAGAGAACTTATATGAAGAGAAAGGTATCATGCAGAAGTTTAATGATGCTTTAAACGTAAAAGGCGTGTTAGACGAAGATGCTGCATGGATGTCAGATCCTTTGTTTCAAGTACTTAGTGAAAACTTCTTTTGCTATCAGGTAGCAAATGCCTTAATAAAAAGCTAGTAAGAGGGTGAATGTTTTGAATGCAGCAGAAAAAGAACGTAGGATAGGTCAACTGGAAGATGAAATTGGTGGTATATGGATATCTTTATTTATAGGATGTATTATGTTTTTGGCGTTACAGTGGGGAATAGAACCAATGATGAAAAATGTACTAGATAGAGAGGGTTTTCCAACTACTCTTGTTGATATTATTTTTAATTATATTATTGGTGCTGCTTTCTGGATAGGGTATATCATTGGAATTATAACTATTTTGAAGAAAAAGAAAGAAATTAGGAGATATAAAAAAGAAAAAAATTCTCCTTCAAAAATTAATATACAAAAAGATGATATAAATCAGAATCCTGTTTATGTAATTGATCATAGCAAGGATAAAAAAAATCGATATGAAAAAGGGGATAGAGATATGATGAAGCGAGTATTTAACCAAAATAACAATGTTTCTACTAATTTGGGTAAACAGAACACTAATAAAACGAGAGGTAAAGGAAGTCCAATACGTTCATACAATGGGTCTACTCATTCTTCTAATAGTACGGAAAGTAATGACATTAATAATATTGTTTTAGGTGTTGCATTAGGAAGTTCAATTTATTCTTCAGGGGATGATAATAATTGTTCCCAATCGGATTCTTCATCGATTGGTGATAGCGGCCCAAGTTGTGATTAATGGTTTCTGTTGAGGATTAATAAAATAAGAGAATGTAAAAGAAAGAGCAGATCTTAATTGGCTGCTCTTTTTTATTGGTAAAGATTAGCTATAAACAAAGCATATTAGGTAGTAATCAGTATGTTTTGTTTGTAATTAATCTCAAAAGGAAAGGCAATTTAAGAAATTAGGGAAGTGGGGATGGAGATATGAATAAGAAAAAAGCATTAATTAGTTTAGCGTACGCTATGGCGCTATATAGCTTAGTAGGTTGTTCGAATTCTACTAATACAGGTACTATGGCAGCGGAGAATGAAAAGGCTGCTACAAGTGTAAATAAAGAAGTTACAAATACCGAAGAAAATTATGAATTAGGAGAAATTAAGATTACAAATAAAGAACGAAATAAGGAATCAAGAATTGAAATTCTAGAAGCTCATATTGTTGATGATGGTGTAAGGGGAACTGATCCTCGAAATACAGCCTTACAAGAAGTAATCATTTTACATGATAAGGTACAAGATTGTAATTATCTTTATACATATAGCTCCAGTAGTACGGGATCAGGTTCAGCGACAATGAAAAAGCTAGAGTGTGGTAAGAAAGAGTAAGGTGATTCTATGAAGGGGTACCGCCAGCATTTCGGAAAAAAACCACGCTAAGAAAATCAGAGTTAAAAAATCAGAAAATATATCATTATTCCAAGACACATACAGTGTCTTTTTTTATACAAAAAATAATACAACACAATATTAATTGTGTTGTATTAGGTGTTATAATAAATATAAATCTAGGGGTTTAACGCAACACAATTTATCGATAAATAAATACTTTTAGACGCAACACAATTTATAGACGCGGAGGAAATCACATGGATGTTGCAAAACAGTTTTCTTCTTATCTTAAACAAGAGAATAAAACTGAGAACACTGTTCAGGGATACACATCAGGTATTAGACAGTACATAAAATGGTTTGAAGGTTCCTATGACAGAAAATTAACAAAATTGTACCGACAAAATATCTTAGAGTACATTAGTTATTTAAAGAATGTCAAAATGTTGAACGCCAAGTCCATTAACCACAAGATTAGTAGCCTTGCTAAATTTAATGAATTTCTAATACAGAAAGGAAGTCAACAAGATCAAGTAATTTTAAAAACAGACATGATAAAGGTTCAAACTGTCTATGCTTCTCCAACCCAAATTGTTGAATTAGATGTAAAAAAGTTTTTACAAAGTGTGTTAGAGGATAATAACAAACGTAATTATGCAATTGCCACTCTCCTAGCATATACAGGAGTACGTATTTCAGAGGCATTATCTATCAAAATGAATGACTTCAATTTACAGACTGGGGAATGTATTATTCGAAGTGGAAAAGGAGGTAAACAACGAATTGTATTACTAAATAGTAAGGTACTTAGTGCTATCAAAGATTATCTCATCGATCGAAAAACATACAGTACAGCACATGAATCTCCGTATCTTTTTATTAGTAAAAAGCGAGAAAAGCTCGACCGTACGGTCGTCAATCGTATCTTTAAATCATACAGCAATGTTATTACTCCACACCAATTACGACACTTCTTCTGTACGAATGCAATTGAAAAAGGATTTAGCATTCATGAAGTTGCAAATCAAGCTGGGCACTCTAACATCCATACGACACTACTTTACACAAATCCAAACCAACTGCAGCTAAAAAATAAAATGGAGCTCTTATAAAGGAGTAAAGGGGAAACAATGGGAGTTAAACAATTACTGTCAGAGGCACAACGAAATGAGTTAATGGATTTATCACGTTTAACAGAATGGGATTTGGTAACATTTCATACTTTTTCTAAACATGACTTACATTTAATATTAAAACACCGTAGAGGATACAATCGTTTAGGGTTCGCTCTTCAGCTTGCATTAATTCGTTATCCTGGCTGGTCCTTAACAGAATATAAAGACATTCCACAATATGTAGTGGCTTACGTTGCGAGTCAGTTACAGATTCCACCTGAAGAATTTTTAGTATATGCCAAACGTGGGAATACTTTATGGGAGCATCTTGGGGAAATTCGAACAGAATATGGATATCAGAATTTTTCTTCTGAATATAAAGAAACTTTATTACAATTTTTAGTGCAACAAGCAATGGATAACAATAATACCCTCTATTTAATTGAAATAACAATATCTACATTGCGAAAAATGAAAGTCATTCTTCCAGCTATGTATGTGATTGAAGATATCGTCTGGGAAGCAAAGCAACAAGCAGATCAGAAAGTGTATAGTATACTACATGACGGTTTGGTCCAAGAACAAAAAGATCAATTAGATGCGTTACTTTTACCAACTATAAATGGTAAATCTCCATTAGCATGGCTAAAAGATGTACCGGCCCAGCCTTCACCAGAATCATTTTTAAAAGTAATAGACCGATTACAATTTGTTCAAAAAATTGGTCTTACTATTGATACCACAAAAATTAATACAAATCGTCTTCGGCAGCTCGCTAGATTAGGATCAAAATATGAGCCATATGCTTTTAGACGATTCAATGAAGTAAAAAGATATAGTATGTTAGTCTCATTTTTATTGGAGATTACACAAGACCTTATAGATTACGCAATTGAAATTCATGATCGTCTTATGATGAATCTTCAAACAAAAGGGAAAAAAGAACAAGACGAAATACAGCAAGCAAATGGGAAAAAATTAAACGAGAAGATTTTACAATTTATTACTGTATGCGGGACACTAATTGAGGCAAAAGAAACGGGTAAAGATGCTTTTGCAGCCCTAGATGAAGTAATGTCATGGAATGAGATGGTCGAATCTGTTGAAGAAGCAAAACAACTATCACGGCCTTTAAATTATGACTATTTGGATTTGTTAAATACTCGTTATTCCTATGTTAGACGATATGCACCTACTTTATTACGCAGTCTTCATTTTAGAGCGACGAAATCTGGAGAACCCGTTTTACAAGCACTTGATACGATTCATGAATTGAATGAAACAGGTAAACGAAAAGTGCCTCATGGCGCTCCCTTACACTTTGTATCTAACCGTTGGCAAAAACATGTATATGATGATGACGGAAACATTAATCGGCACTATTATGAATTGGCAGCTTTAACCGAGTTAAGAAATCATATTCGTTCAGGAGATATTTTTGTATCAGGCAGTAGACATCATAAGGCATTTGATGATTATCTTATACCGTATGATGAATGGAACGAAGTTTCAAACATTCCAAATGGCCTTACAGCCCCTTTAAAAGCTGAAGATTATATAACTGACCGAATAAACCGATTAAATGAACATTTAGAATGGTTATCAAAAAATAGCGAGAAATTAGAAGGAGTAGATATTAGTCAAGGAAAACTACATGTTGAGCGATTGGATAGAGGAACTCCAGAAGAAGCAAAAGCATTTAGTAAACTTCTTCATAGTATGTTACCCAGAATAAAACTGACAGATTTACTAATAGAAGTGGCCAGTTGGACTGGATTTCATGATCAATTTATCCACGCCTCTACCAATCAATCTCCTGATCAAGAGGAACAGAATATTGTATTAGCTACTTTGATGGCAATGGGGACAAATATAGGTCTTACAAAAATGGCGGAAGCTACCCCTGGAATCTCCTATAGACAAATGGCAAATGCTTCACAATGGAGAATGTATGATGATGCAATGGTTCGCGCTCAATCTATTCTCGTGAATTTCCAAAAGGAACAAAAGTTATCATCCTATTGGGGAGATGGGACAACTTCTTCTTCTGATGGTATGCGTTTATCCATTGCTGTACGTTCTCTACATGCAGATTCCAATCCACACTATGGAACGGGAAAAGGTGGAACCATTTATCGATTTGTAAGTGATCAGCTATCTGCCTATCATGTGAAAGTCATTACTACCAATGCACGAGATGCTCTTCATGTATTAGATGGGCTTCTTCATCATGAAACAGATTTAAAAATTGAAGAACATTACACAGATACAGCTGGATATACAGATCAAGTTTTCGCTTTAACACACTTGTTGGGATTTCGATTTGCTCCTCGTATTCGTGATTTGGCAGATACTAAGCTTTTTTCTATACCTGGTGGAGAAGAATATGAAAATGTTCAAGCACTTTTAAAAGGAAAAATTAATGTAAAGTTAATAAAAGAAAACTATGAAGATATTAGAAGGTTGGCATACTCGGTTCAAACAGGAAAAGTATCTAGCGCTCTTATCATGGGGAAGCTCGGATCATATGCAAGACAAAATAAACTCGCAACAGCACTTGGAGAAATGGGACGAATCGAGAAAACCCTCTTTACGCTGGATTACATATCTAATAAAGCCGTAAGGAGACGGGTTCAAAAAGGTTTAAATAAAGGAGAAGCAATCAATGCATTAGCTAGAATTATATTTTTTGGACAACGTGGAGAATTTAGAGAACGTGCTCTCCAAGACCAGTTACAAAGAGCTAGTGCACTAAACATAATTATTAACGCTATAAGTGTGTGGAACACTGTATATATGGAAAAAGCCGTAGAAGAATTAAAAGCAAGAGGAGAATTTAGAGAAGATTTAATGCCATATGCGTGGCCGTTAGGATGGGAACATATCAATTTTCTTGGAGAATACAAATTTGAAGGATTACATGACACTGGGCAAATGAATTTACGTCCTTTACGTATAAAAGAGCCGTTTTATTCTTAATATAACGGCTCTTTTTATAGAAAAAATCCTTAGCGTGGTTTTTTTCCGAAATGCTGGCGGTACCCCATGAAGAAGCTAATAAAAATGATATTTAGTATAGAGTGTCTCATATTTGCACTGATGATATGGTTTTTCTTATGGTCTTATACATGGATGACTAATGAAGCAAAAGAGGATAAGGTAAAATCCCTACAAACTTATGAAAATATTAAAATAGCAGAAGAGTTAATTGCAAAGGAACTAAATAAGGATATTAAAAACATTAAGTTATTTGATAATAGACATGGCAAAGAACTAAATAATCAAAAATGGGTAGAAGAGGACATGAATTGTAATGTCAAAACGGATGATGGAAAGTATAAAGTGTATTTTAATGTCAAAAAAATAATTGATAAAAAAACGAATACTGAAATGTATGCCCCTAAAAATATTGAAAAGTTAGTAAGGGAGTAACTTAAAATGGTCAATATTATTATCATTTCAGGAATTGTTTTTCTAATATTAGTATTGCTAGTTCTTTATATCCATTGGCTAATAAATTAAAGGGAGAGAAGAAGTATGAAAATAAAAGAAACAGATTGTAAATATACGTATTGGGAAGAATCAATAAAAATGTTTTATAAAAAGCAAGAATGGGAACGAAAAAGACAGCAAGAAAATCAAGGAAAACGAGAAGGTAAGTAGCATGGATTCGCAAACAAAGAAGAATACCAGATCTAAAATAGGGTTAATTAAAGTAATAAGCATAATTATCTTTATTGTTGGAGGGCTAGTTTATATAGGAATTAGTTGGGAGGAGTATCTTGATAAGAGCAATAAGGCGCATGCTATAAAGATAGAACAAACCCATGAAAATATAAAAATAGCAGAAGGGATGATTGAAAAAGAATTAAATATTAGTAGCAAATATTTCAAAATGCTCGGTACACGCACTCTTTTATTTTTATCAGAAGATGCAGAACTAAACACCAATACGGATGCATATTGGGTAAGTAAAGATATAACATGTAAAGTACAAGTTAATGGTGAGAATTATAGCGTTACTTTTGAAACTCAAAAAGTAGATAGTGAAAATGAAGAATTAGAAATGTATGAACCAGTAAAAATTAACAAGATCATAAAGGAGCAGAAATAGTATGAAAAAATTCTTACTAGGATTTGTTCTTATAGGGCTTGTTGGTTGTGTAGATGTTGATAAGCCGGTAACAGGGGATTCTGAAGCTGTACAAGAGATTTCAAGTGAGAAAGAAGGTATTAAGGTTTTTGTAGATAAAGAGACAGGGTGTGAGTATTTATATAGAAATAAATTTGTTGGAAATGTTACATATGGTGGAATGACAATTAGACTAGATGAACAGGGTAAACCGAAAGGGTGTAAAAAAATCTCTGAGCAAAATTACAACTAAATATGGAGGGTTACAATGTCAGTTTATATTGAAGGAATTCATGAGGATTATACTTATGGATTCCTTTTTTACTCTAAAAATAAAAGAATTGTTTTGGATGATGGAGTTCAAGAGTACCCAATAGATGAAGCAGAAGTACTCCTGGAAAAAGAATTCGTGTTTATAGATGAGTTAAGGAAGCTTGATCCATTAAAAGTACCAGGATTAAGAGCAAGGATTAAATTACAAGTGAATTAAATAGAAATCAAAAGTCTATCAAAGCCTATTGGTAGACTTTTTAGTTTTATTTAAACAGTAATGAAGTTGGAAGGGAGGAGAGAATATAATGCCAGTCTTTCATGTTTGGTATAAAAAAGGAATAACAGATGAAGATAAATTACATCAAATTGTCAGGTCGAAAAATGAAAATAAGGCAATATTAAAAAGTGATGCTTATAAGGAGGGAAGGTGTATAGATGATGTGGGAATAGAAAAATATGAGTGCCTTAAAGCGGAATTCGGTATGTCTTTAAGGGAGGAGTTATTCGAGCTTGGATGGGCATTTCGATGTGCGAAATGTTATCAGGTAGTAGGTGATGGCATAATATTAACCAAAGTATTCCGTGGAATATTTTGTGAATGTTGCAAGGAACAGAATGCCAAAGAAATTGATGAGTATTCACATTTTAGAAAAGTTATTGATGCAAGGCTAACTTATATATTTCGTATTAGTTGTTTGCTCATCATAATTGGGACGTGCATGGCTGGATATATTTATGATGGGATTTCATTACCAGGATTTGTTATGAGTTATCTTTTATGGTGTACAAACTGGCTGTTTTATTATATTTCTGTTAATCAATCAACGTTTGAGCCTGAGAGTGACCTGAAAAAAGATTCGATTGCAATAGGCGGTTTTACGTTTATCCCTATTGTGATAAATTTGCTTGTTACTGGTGAAATTCCTAATTGGTTATACCTTGATTGGTTTAATAGCCAGTGGTTAAATTTAAGTTCGTTTTTAATATTAGCTGTAATTTTAATGATAATAGCGTATATTATCATATTTATATTCTGTGTATTAGTGCATGAAGCGATACCTTCTTTAATACGATGGTTAAAACGACAAAGAAAGAGCTATTGGATTGATTTAAATTATGGTGATTGGGTTATTTATAAAGGATGTACTTGTCAGGTAATAAGTTCTAATACTTTATTTCATAGTAATAGATATTCTGTAACTCTTGATGAATGGAGTTACCTTAGTATTGAAAGTATCACTCGCTTAGATGGTTATTTTATAGTTGAAAATAAAAAAAACATAACTGTATTTATGGATGAGGATGAGATTGAAAGAGTAGCAACAGAGGAAGAAATTCAACAAGAAATAAATAGAAGAAGTAAATTCAAGATATATGAGTTTAAGGAAAGATATGGGTTAGAATTCACATGTGAGCAATATGGACCTGAACTCATAGACAATCGATTTTATTCAGAGGGTATCATGTTTAATAATACCAAAGTTAAGAGCAAGGATTAAATTACAAGTGAATTAAATGGAAATCAAAAGTCTATCAAAAATATATGGTAGGCTTTTTAGTTTTATTTAATAAGGAGTGGTTAAGAGTGCTGAACAAAGTAACTATTGAGTTTGGAGAAGGAACAAAAGCCTGGAAGGATATGCAGGATGTAATGACTATTTTAAAAGAAAAAGGATATTCTGTTGAACCTTATGAGGAAATTGGCACTGTAAAACTAACTAAGGGGATTGTTGATGAGATGTCTGAAGAAGATAGAGGAGCAGAGTCATTAGCAGCGGTATACCATTCTAAGTAAATTGTCATAGCGCTATGATTCGACTGAAAGGAGGTTTATATGGAAGAAAGAGCAAGAAGTCCAACCAATCCCCTTCTCTCATGTGAGGATAGATCCTCATGGTTGTAAAGAGAGGAGGAATACGATTGTGGTTTAGAAGGTCATTTAGTTTACTATTTGTTGTTATGCTTCTGTTTGGAAGCTTGGCCGACTTTGTATCAATTGGACATGCAGAAAGTACATCGGACCAGAAACAGGCTCAAGAGAAAAAAACGGACGATGTGACTGTGCTGCAAGAAAAATCTGATCTGAAGAGTACGGGAACTAATCCAAGCGAGGTAGTTGTAGCAAATGGTAAAAAAGGTAGTGAGTTGTTTGATTTTGAAGCCTTTATTAAGCCTTCAGACATTGTAGATGGAACAGCACCTTTTGATTCGAATGATGAAGCAGGTAATGATTCTAGCCCTAATAATGGCATTGTAAGGACGTTTGATACAGTAACGTACCCATTGAAAGTGACGATTAATCCTAAGAAGAATGAAACGTTAAAAAATATTAAGATGAAAATCACTGGTACATTAGAAAATGGAATTACAAACAAGCGTGTTAATGCAAAATTTGCTGTTGGTGGTAAAGAGGATTTGGAAAAGGGTATTGTTTCTTTTGATATGGAATACACGTTAAAGGAAACAGGTAACTCCTTAATGATTCCTGTTACGGTGGAAGTACAAGGGGCGGAGCATGGATTGAAATTAAAGCCTAACATTAAAATCCAGGTTATAAGTGTAGATGGGAAAGATATTGCAAATGAAAATGTATCGCAATCATTTGATGGTATTAGTCCCGTTACTACTTCAGGAAAGGTTAATGTAAAGGCTCGCTTTACTGCTTCTTATGGTGGAATGCCTAGATTGGATTATAAGGTTTATGATCCCAATGCAAAAGAGGATGATCGTACAATCATATATCCAGTTGCTTTAGATTTATTTGTAAATAATTTACCAAACCGAACTGATTTACGAGGAGCTACATTCCCTGCTGGAAAGATTAATTATCACTTTAATTTTTCAGGAAAAGTCGATTGGGATTATAAATCGTTAGGTGCAGAAACATTGAATTTTGAGGGTCGGGATAAACCGATAAAGATCTTTAACTATCAGGCTATTGATAAAATAGTAGATAAAGTGCCACAAGAAGGTACGGAAAGTTTTGAAATTGGTATGAAGGGCTATAAAGATCCTCGTACTGAGACAGCAAACAGTCCTAAATCATATATTCCAAAAGATATATGGAATGCTAGTGATATTGATAAATACACGATTGACAGTGTATGGGATAGTGGAACAGTACGTTTGAATAAACCAGAAATTACAAAGGATCGTGTAGGTTATACGGGTAGTATAGAAGACTATGTAATTGGTTCAACTTTCCCAACGATGATGTCAAGGCCAGGTTATTCAGTAATTCCTACCTTCGGAAAGAATGAAAAAGCATTTTCAAGCACACGTTTCTTAATACATTCAACAAATGAATATTATCCTGTACTGGGTAAAAATAATAAGGATAATCTACCGAATAATGTTTTTTATTATTTAGAATTTGTTATTGATTCTTATGAGGATGGCAAGGGTAATACAATTCCTTATAACACTGTTGGAAGATACACGCTTACCGAAAGGAATAACCCTAAAGGTGCATACTCCATACAAACTACATTCCATACAACAGATCATAAGGAGTTAGGTACACCAAATGTTGGCTATAGCGCTGTATCTAAAGGAGATCCAACAGTTATAGTAGGACAAAATGTAAAAGTCGTTAGTCATTTGAATGTTCGTGCTGTTACAGAAGGTGGTACAACGATGATTTATAAGTGGAATACAGATTCGTTTTATCTATCTAAAAATAGTGCGGAAACAGCTAGGAAGAACATGTTAAACGAGGGGTATCCCAACACTTCTGCGGGAAGGGTTACAAATAGTGATAAACAAAAAATCTATTTTGGAATATCTAAAAAAGGAGATAATTCTTTTGAAACACTAACCCAAAACAAAGATGAGGATTATGATTGGTATAGCACATATGATGAAGCAAAGAAACAAGGTGAAGTAGCTGCTATCAAAAATGATATTAATGCATCTATGGGGGATGGTGAGGTTGTAGCATGGAATATTCCATTAGAGGTAAAAACAAAGAAAATAGGTAGTGTTAATGAAAAAGGAACGCCAAACATAACGGTTACGGATTCAATAGTGTATCCTTCAGCTGATAGAAAAGTGGGTTATCGAGTACGTGGTGAAGGGAAATATAATAACTTTACTGAGTATGATGAAAAGGGAAATATAACAAAACTGCAATCTCCTGTAGGAAGTACTGTGAATTTTGAAACGCTAGGCATTATGAATGGTGAGACGAGTAGTGATGTGAAAACAAATAAAAATACTTACTACAGTTCAGATAATGTTAGTGTAACCGTTGATAATTTAGTAAAGTTACCTGATGCAATGGATTATAATTCATTAGATGAAAAAGTAGAAATGAGAGTGAAAATACCAAAAGGTCTTGATTATGTGGTTGGTTCTGCTAAATATGGTGATCAGTATATCGAACCAAAAATTGAGCAACAAAATGATGGAAGTAATCATTTGATTTGGCATGACACATTGACTCGTGGTAATAAAACGCTCAAAAAAATCAACTTTGAGACAAGAATTAATCCTGTACTACTTCCGCAAGGAAATCAGGTAGGTTTGGAAATTACGAATGTTCTTAGTAGTGCGATGGACACAAGGGCAGAAAAATTTAGGACAAGTTCTAAGAATATTTCAGTTGTGAAAATTGGTATGGTTGGTGTTAGTGAAACAATTGAGAAAGTGACAGGGAAAAAGAACAGTGACTATGTGGTCGGTGTTCAACCGTATACGACAATCAAAGATGAGTCACATATTAAGGCACTTACATATGTTCCAAGAAATAAGGATCATAATGGATCTGCTTTTAATGGTGTTACTTTCTTGAGACAAATAGCACTAGAAAATGCTAATAATAAGAACGTTGAAATATGGCTTAATAACAGCTTTGTTGAATCAAATAATCCAAACAAAATTGATTTAAAGTCAAATGGTTGGTATAGGTATACAGGAGAGCAGGATCTATCAAAAGTGGTCTCTATTTTGCTGTATATAAATGATTCATTAAGTAGCAGCGATATTGTAAAAATGAATCTTGTTTACGGCACACATAAAAATGAATTTGGAGATTTTTACGTAAGTAAAACAGTGGTAAATACCTCTGTTGATTACAAATTATCTCCTGTTTCTAACCAGGTGAAATATACAATTGTAGCAGATGCAAATTTAGGTCTTAGAAAAATAAGAATCGATACTGCACCTGCTGATATTGGTTTGCCAGTAATTGTACGTTTAGACAAGGACATCATTTATGAGGACTCTAATAAGAGTAATGTTGCTGTTAACTTATATGATAAGTCTGATAATAAGTTGGTAGACAGTAAAGTATATACAATTCAGGAATTACCGGAGGAAATAAAATTCAAGGTAGATCCTAAATTTTTAAAGAAAAATAATAAGAGAAACTACGAGGTTAGATTTGAAAAAGTCAATAAAGAATCTATTTTTATCGTAGATGGGAAAGGAAAAGTAGATACGGATGGTTATACTTCTTCTGAAGAAACTGTAAAGGCAAATACAAAAGCATCTACTGAGTTAAAATATAAAGGCGTTATAATGACGGAGCGTGAAGTCGGAAAAGAGATGGAAGTCTTTTATGAAACACTTACAATTCCGTTAAAACAGCTACCTAAACAAAAAACTGGCTATGGTTTTGAGTTGAAACCATTAGTTAGTTATAACAATGAATTAGCGGTTTCTTATGATGTTAAGACAAATGCTTTAGTAGATAAGAGATTAATTGATTCTCATTTGAATTATGAGAAAAAAGGTGATCAATTTGTTGTTCCTTTAGAAGAAGCTGAGAAAACAGGCAGCACGGACAAAAAGAACACTGATTATCTTTTTGAATTGCCACATATTAATGTGGAACAAAAAACGGGTAATTTATTTACAGACCAACAAGTAAAAGACCATGATCCACGTATTAAGAATGCAATAAAGGATGGGAAGCGAAAGTTATATGTTCCTATTTGGGCAGATCTGGGAGAATACAACGTTTTAATAGTATCGGGAATCCCTATAGGCGCTAATAAAGTTAACTTTGAGGTAACACAACCATTAAATTTATATGCATATATGTACGGGACAATTGGCTCGAAAACCCTGGAAGATGATGAATTACTGTTAGAGCCTGTTGATCCAAAAAATCCTTTCTCAAATGGCAAACCGCCTGGTTGGTCAGATGTAGATGTTGCTTGGTTAAAGCAATAGGAAAGGAGATGAAAAATGTGTGAATGTCCTAACTTATCATTCGGCCAAGAAACAAATTATCTTTATGGCGCTATACTTCGTAATTACAGGAATAGTAATTCGTTTAATTGGATATTCGTTGCAAGGCAGCCTTTCTGCTTTTACACAAGCTGGCATCGGAAATTTACTTTCGGGAAATTTATCATTAGGTGATATGTTCCACTTTGACTTTAGCTTTGATACGAGTCAATTTGATGGATTTAGTTTTAATATGTGGATTGTTTTTATAAAAGACAAGATTCATAGTATTATAAATGATTTATTGCCTACTACATTAGGAGCAATTAATATGCTTATGATGGGCAAATACTTAACGGTAGAGCGTGCTATTAAATTAGGCATTAGGTTGTATTAAAAAATAAATAATTGGTAGAAAAAGAGACGTGATTTTTTAATTGCGTCTCTTTTTTATATACAAAAATAAAAATTGAGAGGATGTAGTAAATATGTTAGATCAAAATACGGATCGTAGTTGGTGGATGATTGGTGCAGTTTCTGTTGGTGGTGTTTTGTTAGGAGCAATCCTAATCGCTTATCCTGAAATTTTACAATCAGTAATTGATTTGTTTAAGCAAAAACTGGCTGCTGCATCAAAATAACTCTTTTAAATGTGGATGTTTAACCATTATCCAACAAATTAGGGGGAGTAAGCTCTCCCTTTATTTGCTTGGAAAGGAGTGAAAGAAGTGAAAGAACATCCTTTCATCCTAGTGATAATCGTTTTAGGGATTTTCTTAGTTTCCATAGGTGGTTATTACTATAGAGAGAATTTTGCTACTGATTCAGTCACACAAGGAGTTACAGAGACAGTTCGAGCGAGTGTAATTTCGAATGTAGATAATAGCTCTCGTGTGCAAAGTGGAGAGCTGTTTATTGTAAAGAGTGATTTTGAAAAGGATTTTAAAAAACGTATTGAGTCAAATAAGCTTGTGAAAATCAGTAACGATGCAACATATGAATTTAAGTACCGAGATAATAAGAATGGCTCTACTAAAGCAATTCGAGCCATTATCCATGACGGAGATCAAACGTATCAAGCAACTTATAAAGTAAGTATTGCAACATCCTAGCAGAAAGGAGAATTGTATGTTAGAAGCGTTTAAGAACGTAGCAGTAAAAAAGAAAAAAGACAGTAAATTTAACGATTTTAGCTCTGTGAATTTTCAAAAATCTTTAGAAACAATAAGAAATGATTTGAAAAACAGTAAAGCGGAATTAGTTATTGATGCCATGTTAAAAGAAGAAGCAAGACAAAAAATCAAAGATATTATTAAAGAGAAATATGCAGCTCATTTCATGGATTTTCCAGAAGATAAATTGGTTGAGGTTTATGAGTATGTGGTATCTGAAATTGTTGGAACAGGTGTTATAGAAAGGTTAATTAATGAACGTCCTGATATTACTGATATATCATATAACTCAAGTCACTTAATTGTAGAATCTAGTGATTATAAAGAAATTCATAGAGACACTGATCATCAAATTACGGAACAGTATATAACACGAGTAATACAGAAATTTGCTCATGCAGTGGGAAAAGAGTTTGCTCCTAAATCACCTATTTTTGATGGTGTTTATGACTCTGTACGTATTAATGCGGTTCATCACCAAAATACAACAGGGAATTCTACAATGTCATTAAGGATTGTTCGTCCGAGATTGGCATTACATGAAGGAAACTTTGAAACATTTGCTCCTACGTTCATGCTTGAATTCTTTAGAATTCTCATGGAAACCCGAAATAACATTGTGATTTCAGGAGAAACAGGGACAGGGAAAACCGAGTTTTTGAAGCTTTTGTTCTCATATATCCGATTTGAACATAAGGCAATTATGATTGAAGATGTTCCTGAAACGCATGTAAAAAAACTATTTCCTGATAAAGATGTGTTTAGTTGGTTAACGGGACATGGGGTTACTGTTACAGATCTTATAGAAGCTGCATTGCGAAATAATCCACGCTGGATAATGATTTCAGAATTACGTGGTAAAGAAGCATATGAGATGATTCAAGCGGTGTTCTCAGGACATCATATTGTTACTTCTTTACACTCTGTAGATGCAGAAACTTCTCCAAAACGACTTGTTAATATGTCAAAGATGGGATACCAATTTGATGAAAAATCTCTAGAAGAGGATATTTTGCGCTATTTTAATTTTGGATGCCATATTAAGCGATTGGTAGTAAAAACAACTAAACAAGGGAATGTACAGATTAATAGAGTTATTCGTTATCTAGCAAAGGTTGTGGAATATTCGCCAGAAGGTAACAGAATGGTATTTGAACAAAAATATAAAAATGGTAAATTTACTTATTCAACAGGAAATCTATCTGATCAATTTTATGAAAAGTTAGCGGAAAATGATATGAATTATAAACTTCCTGATTTTAAGGATGAAGTAGCCGTTAAAAAGGATTTAATCATTAGTAGATAAAAAATGGAAAACTCCGAGAAAGGAGGTAAAGGTTTGAAAATCTCTACTTTTAATGCAAAAACAAGAAAAAAGAAATTTGTGAATGCCGAAGAAATTAATGCATTCAAGGTAGCATATGGGAAACCCTTAAACAAAAAGGATTATATGAGATATGCAGCTATTCCAGGTCTAGTTACAGGGGTATTTTCTTTTCTCTTACTTTATATATGGTGGCTCTCATTAATTTTAGGATTGATGGGGGCACTATACGGATTGAAAGTGCTAATGCCTAATATTATTAAAAGGGCATATGAGCGTGATTCATTTAGGGAAAGAAATAAATTTGTCAATAATATGACCTCTCTCTTATCGAATGAAAATCAAACATTATTAATCTCCTTAAAACGAGCGATTAAGCGTGCAAATGGGGAGTTGAGGGAAGATTTAAATATATTAATGGCAAATATTATTGGGGCGGATCAAACACAGGTGATTCATGCTTTTAAACAACTGTCCAATAAATATCGAGAAGATATTACATTTGATCAGTATTTAGAACAACTTGAAACATGTGTTTTAGAGGGGAGAACAAACCTGGAGACATTGAAAGATATTAAAACTCATCACAATGAAACGAAAGAAAAAAAGGATGACTATGCAAGAAAGAAAGAGGGCCATATGAAAGATATGAAAACTCTTTGTTTTATTATAGTAGTGTTCATCTTGGCAATTACTGTTTCTTTTGGTGTTAATACGTATATAACAGCATTTGCAAGACACCCTATTGGCTGGGTTACGGGTGGTATTTATATGAGTACAATATTTTTCTTCTTTAAATCCTTTACTGCATACTTTTTCGATGATTCGATAATGGAGGTCAAAGTATGAAGATAGTAACAGCTAAAAGTAGTAAAAAAAATCGTTACAATCGATTACTGGCGGAAGAAGATTTATATAGCATGTTAGAAGAAATGGGAAATACAAAGGCAATGATTGATAAATTTCAAAAGAGACGATTGTTACAATCATTTGTTATGTGTATTTTCGGATTGCTATTAGGTTTGTTTCTCTCCAGTTGGTGCTACCTCATAGCAATTGGTCTACCAATTTTCTTGTATCGTTCTAAATATACACACGTTAATAAGGTATATAGTGCTTTTAAATTTGAAAGACATTTAAATTTTTCTAAATTCACTAGATTATTAATGCCTTACTTGAAAGAGGCGGGTGAATCAGTGAGTCTATATCAAGTTTTTCGTAAAATACTTAATCGTATGGAAAAGCCAGTAGATAAAAATTCGTTAGCTAAATTAATGTCGGAAATGACAGACAAACCAAATGATATTCAGCCATTCACCGATTATGCTATGCGTTCAAGTGGTAGCGATATGTCAATAAACTTTATGCAACTTGTTTATGATTTTCAACAAAATTCATCAGATACAAACGTTATTAATGAGTTAGGACAAATAGCAAGTGCTGAGTTACAAAGAGCAATCGATGAAATTATCGCTTTTAAGTTAAGACGATTTAATTTCTTCCCTACGAAAATGGTAATGAGTTCTTTCATATTAGTAGTAGGGTTTGCAGCAGCGGTATTGGTATATCACCTATCATCAATTAATCTCTCATAAATAATAGGGGAGGGTGAAATGAAAATGAGTGGGTGTAAAATATGTTAGATGGTTCAATTATGACAATTGTAAAATGGTTTGTAGGGTTAATGTTAATCATGCTGATGGTTGCAGTAACCCTTTTCGGCATTCAATTGAACGATGTAAATTCTTATAAACAACAGGTGAATTATCAAATAGAACGACATGGTGGATTAACAAAAGAATCTATTCAGAATTTGAAGGAATATAGTGATCGTCAATACAAAGGAGCTTTTACTATAAAAAGTGAGCAACTAAATAAAAAAGTTAATTACGGTGACGTTGTTGATTATCAGGTAATAGCAAATTTGAAAATCATACTTTTTAATTTACCTGATGTGAAGATGGAATTTCATGGATCTGCAATCTCGCAAGTACGCTAGAGAGTAGGTGTTTGAGAAATGCTAGAAAATAATACTTTTCGCTTAATAGTTCTTATGGGGGGAGTAATCACACTTATTGCGATTATAACAATATGTTTAGATGAAAAGCCTAATATGGAAGGTTTATTCCATCATTTTATTTCTCAAAAAAACACAAAGTATTAAGTAAAGGAGTCAATTAGATATGGCTAGGAAAGTTGGTAAAAATGAAAAAACACCATTGCAGAATGCAGCAGCGGTGCTTTTAAAGAAACAAGGAACGATATATGAGGAATGGTCTCAAAAGATTGTAAGTGACAATTGCTTATCTCTACTTCAAGGGGGAAATCCTGAGTGGAGAAATAAGATGTTAGAAGGAGCTGCGATGGATCTCATCGCAGCTTCTGTTGTTGAAGAGGAAAAAAAGAACAAAACACAAAGTCAATCGGATGCACAACCGAAACCTAATCATTTAACTCAAAATAATCAATCACATAAATAAGAAAGTGGGAATTTAAAATGGATCTATTCAATATTTTTGCTATCAAATTATTAACTTACAATGATTTCTTTGATTCTGTAAGTAATGCATTAACATCTTGGTCTGGAAAGTTACAAGGACTTGGTATAGCAGTTATTATTTTCTGTGTATGTATTATTGCTTTCATGTTCATGTTCGGCGAAGGGCCAAGCCGTACAGCGAAAAAATGGCTACTTTACATTGTTGTTGGTGGTGTTCTTTTATGGGGAGCAGGAACTTTCGCAAGTACAGTTCAAGGCGTTACAGCTGGTTTCTAAGAAACACACTGAAAGAGAAGCTTACTAATTGTGGGCTTCTCTTTTGTTTTAAAAAAATTCTATATTTGAAATGAGGTTAAGAGAGTGTATATTGTAGAGTTTTTACAAAAAGAACAATCAAAAGCTTTCAAAAAGTTTTTAAGGAAGAATAAAGCAGGGAACGGAAAACAACTAGGGTTAAAGGCAGCAGAAGAGTTAATTCAAAGATATATTGAACAAAATCAACAATCTGATCAAGTGCTACTGTTATTGCAAGATGTTGAGAATGAAAAGGCATATGAATTTGAATTACCGGTACAAGTAGGAAGTGAATTTTCTTTACTCAATGCTATTTCAAAAGACCTTGAAAAAGGAACAGATTATAACTTAGGAATGGAAATCAAACAAGGTATATATGAAAGTTACAGAGCTGAAGAAGGTGGAGCAGTTATAGAACATGAGGAAGGAGCACCTAAAAAGAAAAAAGGTGGCTTGTTCGCTAAATTGTTTGGAAAAAAGGAAGAAGTACCACATGGTGATAATGAAGTGAAAAAAGAGTTTGCAGGTGTAGAGGAAAATCCTTTTGAAGAAATGCCTATGCATGAATTGAAAAGTAGGGGAACACATCATTTTGAGGATGAAGATATTCAGGGGCTACAAGAACACGCTGCTGCTTTAGATGAAAAAGAAGATGATGATCCATTTACAATTGAAGAAGAAGAACAAGATGAATTACCCGCAGGAGTGAACTTGGAAAAAGTGGCTGAAGAACTACCATTTCCTACAAATGAAGTTGATTCAGTTCAAAGTATAGAAGAAGAGCTATTTAGTAACGGTTCAGACGTTCAGAAAACAAATCAAGAGCCTGTAATTGAAGCTCAGAACCAAGGTGTAACATTCCCTGATTATGAAGAATATCTGAACCTTAGTGAAGTTGAGACAAAGCAAGAAAGATATGATTCACGATTTACTATCAAGCACTTACTAAGTCGGTTTGGTATGAGTGAGGAAGCAACTACAGGGCTTGAAAAGAAAAAAATGCAATATGTAAAAAACGTGTTAAGTGGAAAAGATTTTTTGCTGATTCAAGATAAATATTACCAAGAAGTAAATAATTTGAGAGATGAAATCCGTTTGGCTCTTGAAAATATTTATAAAGAAGTCATGATGCGTGATTATCAAAAAGAAGCTGAAGAAAGGCTGCAAGACATTTTTGAACAAGGTTTCCAAACAAGGTTAGCAGAGTTAAATGAGTTTGAGAACAAAGAAATGCAAGAAATGCAAAAAAAATTATCTGTATTTACTGAAAAACAAAGATTAGCATTAGAGTCTTTTAAATTGCAGCAAGAAGCAGAATTTACGGCATATCAAACAGAATTAGAAGGGCGTAAGAATACGTTAGTAAGTGCGTGTGAAGAAGAATTAAAGAAAGAAAATGAAATTGAAAAGAGAAAAGCAACTTTAGAGAAAGTGTATGAGTTGAAAGTAGAAGGCAAAAAAGAACTGATCAATAAAAAGAACGAGTATTTATCTGATTCTATAGAAATGACAGAACAGATTATGAACGCTGCCAATGAACAACAAGAAGTGGGGTTTGCGGTTTTAGAGGATAAAATGAAGCAGTTAATCCCTGAATGGAAAGAAGAAATTCAAGCAGAGCACGATAAAGAAATGAAAGAACGTCAATTAAAAATAGAAGAAGAAAAGAACAGAATTGAAGTAGAAGCACTAAACTTACAACAAAGAAAAGAGGAAGCGAAAGAGGTAAGGAGCACCGATAGAGAACAGAAGCTATTGAATATCATAGAAGATTTAAAAGAAAAGTTATTAAAAGCTCATGCTAACCCAGAACAACAGCCACTACAACAACCAGTGATGATGTATCCGCAACCTGTACAACAGCCAGTATATATGTATCAACAGCCAGTACAACAAGCTCCAATACAGCCACAACAACCTGTAATGCAACAACAAACAAAAACGTCTACAAAAAAACGGAGAACATTTTTAGCTAGACTAATGGACTCTGAGTAAGTGGTTAATAAGGAGGGAATGCGAAAATGACACTATTAAAATTCAAGCGGAATAAGTACCTTCATCATAATTACAATATTGATGGTGAAGACCTGCCACAAGAAAAGAATAGGATAAATAAAAAAGCACTCGCAATTTCTTCACTTGCGGTGCTTTTTCCTTTAGGTGGACTAAATTTTGTAGCAGGTACGTACTACGCCATTGTAAATGAATTATCAAAAACGGTTGAAAAGCCAACTATTTTTGATGTATTTGGTACGGATTGGGAGAAAGGTATTTCAATTAAAAATGTTTTTCTTCCTGTTCTGCCTACAAATATGTACTTGTTTGGCTTATTAGCTTCTACGGTGATGGGTTTTTTGGTGTATTCAAAGGTTAATTATCGAAGTGACGAAAATGTAGCTTATGGTCAAAAGGGGGATAGCCGTTTTACTACAATTGAAGAAATTCAAGAACAGTATAGAGAAATTCCCGAAAAGACGGAAATGTTTGAGGGGTATGGCGGTGTTCCTGTATCACATTATAAGAACAAATATTATGTCGATACAGATACAGTCAATACAGCAATACTAGGGGTTTCTCGTTCAGGTAAAGGGGAAACGATTGTCGTACCAATGATTGATAATTTGAGTAGAGCAAAAAATCAATCAAGTATGGTTGTAAATGATCCGAAAGGAGGCGCGACACGTTCCTAAGTGAAAAGCTTAGGCACTGTCGAACTCAACAGTTCAGCAGTGAACTGTCATTTTGAGAAGTCAAATGAAGGAGTAACGTCTGGAAGGGCTTCCCTTAATCCTCCGACATGCAGGAAAGTAAGCAAGTACTGAACTGTGTGAAGCTCGGTGAAGTCGGTTGAAGGTTACCGTAAATTAGTATCTCTAATACGAAAGCTATTCAGCGGTGGATGGTGTAACTGATAGACCGGAGGTCTATAAAACACTCAAGGTTAGGATGCGCGATGAACTAGAGGCGATCGCTAGTAAGCGCAGACGAATCCCTGATGGTACGGGTCTATATCGGGAGGGAATCGAAAGGTTCTCTGACACAAATAAGTGTCGCTACTGTGGGTGAGTAAAACTCTCCTTTATGAAAGCCCATATATCGTTACAGGCGTTATTAAGGTAGCAGGCTCATAGGGGAAACCTAAAAGTGTATGTACAGATAAGAATGACGGAACGTGGTAAGCTGCCGACATGGAGGGCTTGTTCTCTTTGAAGTGTTGCCAAGGAAAGTCACAATGAGATTAGTTGTCGATATAACTTGGTTTAACGGCAGTGAAAGTGGTGGCACAGTACCGATGAAACGTGTAATGAACGTGGAGGGATAGCCACTAGTCGATTGAAGATTGAAGGTTACTATTGGTTAACATGGTTTCGAGTAAGACTAAGAGATGTAATGCTCCAAAGTAATAAGGAGGTTACAGCCCATGTTAAAGAAAACCAAGCTAAGACATAACGAATATTATGATACACAAAAAAAAGTGTATGACAATTTATACTCGAACAGTCTTAACGGTAACAATTTCTTTCAATTGGAAACGATGGAACGCCGTATGCCCGGAAACGGGCGCGTACGGTGTGAAGTGGGGGAAAAGCTGGAGATAATCTCAAAGGCTTACCTATCACTATAATTGTATAGTGCATCTAAAGAGACATTAGAAAAACGTGGGTATGATGTTCAAGTTTTGAATATCTCAGAACCCTTACAAGGAATGTCGTATAACCCGTTACAGTTAGTCATTGATGCATGGGTGAATGGCGATGACCAAGAAGCGGCTAAACGAGCGAATACATTAACATTCTCTCTTTATAACAACCCAAATGCTGGTGATAATGCATTCTTTAATACATCTGCACAAAATGCGATTAACGGTATTATTCTCGCTATCGTGGACTATTGTGTGAAGAATAACTGTATTGAAAAGATTACAATGCACAATGTATCTCAAATGCTAAATGAATTAGGTACTTTTTATTATAAAGAGAAGCCTGATGATTTTACCGAAAAGAGCGCATTAGATGAATATTTTAAGAGTCTACCGCAAGGTAATGTCGCAAAGATGCAGTATGGATCAACTAGCTTTGCAGGAGAAAAAGCAAAGGGGTCTATTCTAGCAACAGCCAATCAAGGGTTACAAACTTTTGCGGATAAAATGTTTGCAAAAATGACTTCGAAATCAAGCTTGGATTTAAAACAAGTAGGTTTTCCTAAAAATCTATTTTTTCAGTTGGATGAACGATTTTTGAATAAGCGTGTAACGGTATCTTTTCATAAGAATAACCAAGAAAAAACGGAAATTTTAAGCTATGAAATTAAGGTGAAAGCCTTAGGTATGTGCAACATGAACTTTGATGAATCCCTAGAAGATGGGGATTTATTACTAATTCGTTATCAAGATGTAGAAAACCAAAAAAAGAAGTACAGATTATTTTATAGCTTACAGTTTGAAAAACTGCTAGATGAAAAGGGGCAAGTTGTTTATCAAAAGAAAGAGGGATGCGAACATAAACCTGAGTATCAGCGTCAAGTCACACTGATTTTAAAAGCTAATACTTTTCCTTTACAACCGAAAGCGAAGTTATCGTATTCCAATAAGCCTACAGCTGTATTTATGATCGTCCCCGACTACGATAAGTCGAATCACGCACTAGCAAGTATTTTTGTTAAGCAGCTGTATACAGAGCTATCGATGAATTGTAATGATACAAAGGGTAAAAAGTGTTATAGGCGTGTCCATTTCTTACTAGATGAGTTTGGTAATATGCCACCTATTGATGATATGGGTGGGGTATTAACGGTTTGTGCTGGGCGTAATATGCTGTTTAATTTGGTGCTTCAGTCATACTCGCAAATTGAGAAACTATATGATAAGCAAGCGAAAGAAATCAAACAAAACTGTCAAAATCATCTTTATATTATGTCGACAGATCCTGAAACAATTGAAGAAATTTCAAAACGTGCTGGACATGAAACTATTATTGGAAAATCTTCCAATGAAAGTCACTTGGATACAGATAACAAGGTAACGAAAAGTGCAGACCAACAACGTATCATCTCTCCAGATAGATTATCACAATTTCTTGAGGGAGAAACTTTAGTTATTCGTGCATTGCATAGACAAGATTTAAATAGGAAAAAAGTGCGACCATATCCGATTTTTAATACACAAGGAATGACAATGCCTTTTCGTTGGCAATTTCTATCGAGCTTGTTTGATACTTCAAATGATTTAAATGATATTGATATTCCTTCCTTACATACAGGATTAGATTTAACAGAGCTATACCTAAACTTCTTGGATTTTATATTAAATCCAGTTGCGAAAAAGGAATATATTAAAAAGCAACAAGCTAATCCTGTAGTGAAAAAAGAGCAAACAGATATTAATGAAGCGATTAAATCGCTCATTGGTCTTGTGAAAGAGAAAAGAAATAGAAACGACACTGAAGATATTCAGAAACGACTTGTACAAATGCTATTAGATTATGCAAAACATACCATCGTTCCAAAGACGGAAGAAGTGAAGTTTTTAAAAGAACATTCTTCAGATGATGAAATCAAGATGTATTTAGAAAAAATATTGGACATGTTGGTAGAGTAATTGATTTGAAATCAAGCAGAAAGGTAGAAAAGTAATGGCTACTATGAAAATAAAAGAATGGATGTTACGTAGTAAAAAATCTTTAGTTCTAGGGATTTTAGCAGTCGCAATGCTATTTGGAAGTTTCACGTTCACACCGATTGCGTATGCTTTTGATTGGTACAAATTTCTTGGTCTGAAAGATGTGGATACAGAAAAAGCAATTGTCTTTTTAAAAAATGAGTGGATACAATATGCTGATTTTTTAGGTTCTATTTGGCAAACAATTCAAGGAGGGATAATAAAGACATTACTCTATATCGTATCAGCGCTAGAAGGACTAATTCCTGACACTTTTTCTTTTTTTGATGTGCTAAAAGATGCAGGATTAAATGACTTTGCATCATCTATTATAAAGGGTTTATTCTATGCCTTATTCGTATTAGTTGTCGTATGGTTAGGGATTAGAACAATTATTCAGCATAAGCCCCCACGTTTTAAATCAGTAGGAGTTAACATTATTGTAATGATTGGCTTACTAGGTGGATTAAATGAGTTGATGGCGGATATGCAGAAGATATCCACTGATTTCTTTTCGGAAACGACAAACACTAGTAAAACAAAAGATGGATTGGCTTGGGATTTAGTCAAGCAGAATACAGCTGATCTGATTTATTTAAGTAAAACAGGATTCGATCCAATACGAGGGAAAAAGGAAAATGAACCAGCAATTTCATCTACAGATAATAAACCGAAAAATGGAATGGGAAAGGAAGTCTTCCTTCAAGCAAATTTGGGGGATATAGTGACACCAGAGTCTATAGAAGATTTATCAAAGCAGGATGGAATTCCTGAAGAAACGAAATTTTTATCTTATAAAATTACAAATGATGGGGATAAAGAAGTAATAGAAGAAATAAAGAATAGTGTGTTTAATCCATTTAAGGATAAATTTCCAGGGGGCTATGTTCGTTATCCAATGAACTTCGGGACTATATTTTTGGGGTTATTAGCTCTAGGAGTTGCTTATTTATTTACAGTTTTCGTATTTGTGATGACGATATTTGAAATTGCCATGAAGAAAATTATTGCGCCAATTGTATTCGTTACAGATATTGAAACGGGCGAAAAAACAAAAATGGTAATGCAGGATATCTTTAAAGGGTTCTTAATATTTGCCTTTACAGGTTTAAATTTAAGATTCTATACAATTATCGTTAACTATTTAGCAGAGAAAAACATCAATGCGTTTTTATATATCGTAGCAATGGTTTGTTTAACTGTCGCATTAATTAAAGGATCAGAATCTATTTTAAAATACTTTGGTGTTGATGTTGGATTAAAAGAAGGAAAGAATCACTTAATGGGTATGGTTGGCGGAGCTATGGCAGCGAAAGGAGCTGTGAAGGGCGTTGGTCGTATGTTTAGTGGTGCGAAGAACCTAATGAGTGGTGGAAGTGGACAAACACGAGAGGATACGCCTAAACGCTCTGAAATGGACTCGAATCATGAGAGTGCTGATCTACATGGAGAACAAAAGAATAATGCTAAAGGCGGCGGTATGCAAGCGAAGAAATTTGCTAGAAATACGGGCGCTGCGTTGAGTTATGCTACTAATCGTGGAGTTGGCGGCATGATGAATGATGCAGGAAATAAAGTGGCTGAGACTGTTGGTGGCGCTGTTGATAAAGGGAAAGAAAAAGTATCAGGCGTTGCGAAAGGCGTATCGGACGGTGTGAAAGGTACTGTAAGTGAATTTAAGAGTGGTCAAGAGCAAGGTAAAGAAAAGGCACAAGAAAATGCTGATCGTCAAACACTAAATACAATAGGTAAAGGTATTCAAAATAATGCAAATGCAGGTATAGAGCCATCTGCTAGCCCTAAGATGGCTAATCGTTCGAATGTAGCTTCTATTTCAAATGAAGGGCAGCAAGGCAATGTAAAAGGCGAAAGACAAACAGCGGAACGAGAAATCGAATTACAAAACAAACTAAGAAATACAGGAAGAGAAGAATCACAGCAAGGCAATGTAAAAGGCGAAAGACAAACAGCAGAACGAGAAATCGAATTACAAAACAAACTAAGAAATACAGGAAGAGAAGAATCACAGCAAGGCAATGTAAAAGGCGAAAGACAAACAGCAGAACGAGAAATCGAATTACAAAACAAACTAAGAAATACAGGAAGAGAAGAATCACAGCAAGGCAATGTGAAAGGCGAAAGACAAACAGCAGAACGAGAAATCGAATTACAAAACAAACTAAGAAATACAGGAAGAGAAGAAGGACAGCAAGGCAATGTGAAAGGCGAAAGACAGACAGCAGAACGAGAAATCGAATTACAAAACAAACTAAGAAATACAGGAAGAGAAGAAGGACAGCAAGGCAATGTAAAAGGCGAAAGACAAATAGCAGAGCGAGAGATTGAGCTACAAAATAAATTAAGAAATACCGGAGGTACTGAAGCATCGCAAGGAAATATAAAATCAGGGACACAAACAGTACAGCGTGATGTGAACGTTCAAGATACATTAAGAAATACAGGTGGAACAGGAACAATCAATAGTGATGCAAAAGCAGGTGTAGCAACAGTACAACGTGATGTAAATGTACAAAACAATGTAAGAGGAAGTGAAGCGGTAAATAACGATGTAAAAGCAGGCTCAACCACGGTACAACGAGATGTGAATGTACAAAACAATATAAGAGGAAATGAAGCGGTAGAGCATACTGCAAGGGCAGGAGCAGCAACAGTACAACGTGATGTAAATGTACAAAACAATGTAAGAGGAAGTGAAGCGGTAAATAACGATGTAAAAGCAGGCTCAACCACGGTACAACGAGATGTGAATGTACAAAACAATATAAGAGGAAATGAAGCGGTAGAGCATACTGCAAGGGCAGGAGCAGCAACAGTACAACGTGATGTAAATGTACAAAACAATGTAAGAGGAAGTGAAGCGGTAAATAACGATGTAAAAGCAGGCTCAACCACGGTACAACGAGATGTGAATGTACAAAACAATATAAGAGGAAATGAAGCGGTAGAGCATACTGCAAGGGCAGGAGCAGCAACAGTACAGCGAGATGTAAATGTACAAAACAATGTAAGAGGAAGTGAAGCGGTAAATAACGATGTAAAAGCAGGCTCAACCACGGTACAACGAGATGTGAATGTACAAAACAATATAAGAGGAAATGAAGCGGTAGAGCATACTGCAAGGGCAGGAGCAGCAACAGTACAACGAGATGTAAATGTACAAAATAATGTAAGAGGAAATGAAGCGGTAGAGCATACTGCAAGGGCAGGAGCAGCAACAGTACAGCGAGATGTAAATGTACAAGATAATGTAGTAGAAAGAACAAAATCAGGATTAAGACAAAGAGGAAGTAAACATAATCGGACAGATCAATTACGTAGAAAATGAGATTAGGAGGGTTAGCTGTGAAAGTAATTGATATTGCGAATCAAAGAAGAATTTACTTTGAGATGAAACAGCGAGAATCACAGGCGAGTATCTTAATAATAATAGCGGGATTGTTTGCTGCCGTCGCTATAATGGTTTTTCAAATAAGTTTTGAATTAGATCATTTATATCATTACATTGTTATTTTTTCCTTTCTAACTTATTTTTCTCTCCATCTGTACTCGAAAAACAAGTCATCAAAAAATAGAGAGAAAGCAAAAGGGATTTTAAGATGAATAACTGGATATTTGCTATCTTGATGTTAGGAGTTGCGATTGTGTTAAGCATGATCGCAACTTTTTTTAAACAGATTTTTAGAGTGCTAAGGCGAAAGAAGAAAAAAGATCCTAAGTTGGTTACAGTAATGAACGCTGAGTATGTAAATCAAGATTTTTTTGGGGGGAATTTTAATGAAAGAGTTTCTAATAGAAATACTAAATAATCAATTTGTAATGCAAATTATCTTTACAACAACACTTTCATTTGTAGTATATATGATATGTTTTATTGCCTATAATGGAGGGTTTTGGAGAGATATGCAATTAGATGCTTCAGAGCATATCTTTCTTGAGCTTGATCCTTTACTGCGCATTATAGTAAAACCTGCCTTATTAAGTTGGCTAATATATGACAAGCCCTTTATTAAGCAATGGTTTTTATGGTCTTTAGATCATACTTTAGTGAAATGGATTATTGGGATTTTATTTGTATTAATTGTGGGGGTATGGATTTTACAAATAGCAATGTGGGTATATTGCTTTGTAAGAGAAACTATTTACGCAATTATACGTTGGAAAAGAAAACAAAGGATAGCATTTACAACACAGGAAGAAGAAATATTTGATTTTTGTGTAGACAAATTTCCGAGTTATACAGAAAAATATTTAGCTAATGAATTAACTGATTCTGTAGAAGCAAAGGAGATAATTTATAAGTCATTTTTATGCTTGCACATTTTGAATCCTAAAGGTTTGCGTAATTATTATGGTTTGCGTGTTTATGAATATGATATTAAAGATTATCCTGAGGAACATCCAGTTAAACAATATTATGCTAAGTTTGAAAAGTATCCACTTTTTATAAAGGAACGTATGGAAAACGATAGTAAAATGTTTAAAACTATGAACCTATATATTAAAAGTACGATAAGAGAGTATAAGTCTTGTAACAATAAGGGGGAAAAATAAAATTTATAACGTAATAAGGGGAGTGTTGAGTAATGGAAATGATGCGTAATCCTAAGAATACAAAGCAAGAAATTAAGTTAGCCTTCTTTTATATCATGGATGGAGCAATCATAGTTCTAATGTTAGTACTAGCAAGTTATATGTCGAAGCTTGTTCCAGTCGGAGGACTTGGAAGGATAATGTTTTATGTGCTGTTTGGGGCGTTTGGGGTGTTCTTATGTATTAAACCTCATAACAGTCCTACAAATAGAAATATATTTGTGATTTTGGATATGTTGAAGATGGACAATAAAAACTATCATCCAATTGAAGTAAATACCATAAGCAGCGAAACAAAAAAGAAATAGGAATGAAAGGAGAGTGCAGATATAGCGCTCTCCTTTTTTATATCTCATGAAAGGAAAGATGAAGATGAAAGTTGCGACAGTTGAATCTAAAAAAGTAAACCGAAAGAGACAAGTTGAGTCAGAGAAAAGTAATGGAAAACAAAGTTTTATTTCAACGATCTTTGCTTCTTTTAAAAATACGGATGCATCAATTGTTGATGTTGCACCTTATAAACGACTGGAACAAAAAAAGGGGATCTTAGTAGATCGTAGAGACAACTTGCAGGTGTATTTAAAGGTAAAGACTACGGACTTAATTTCTATGAACAAAGATGATTTAAATCGATTTATGAATCAGTTAACTAGTTTATGTCGTGTGTATCATGAGCCATTCAAGATTTTGTCTCTAACGTACTCTACAGAAACAACAGAACAACAGGTGTACTGGAAGCGCATGGCGCTACGTTATCAAGGGAAAATGAGTCAAGATGTGTCAGAGAGAAACGAAGAACACTTATGGTCTCAACGCTATAGTTTAGCAATTGAAAATTTAAATCGGGTACTGTGGGTAGAAAAGAATTTAAAGGAATTGGCTTTCTTCATTGTTGTGTATGCAAAAAATGAAACAGAGTTAGTAAAGAATGTGAAGGACATGAAGCGCTATGGTGGACGTCAATTTAACTTGCAGAATATGAAAGCAAAAGAAGTTGAGAAGCTAATCTTTAAGCTACAAAACATGAATTCAGAAATGTAAAAGGAGGAAATGAATAATGGTAAAGTTGGGGAAAAAAGAACACCGAAAATATCGTACTGAAGGATATGATTTAGATTTTATTTCGAGGGTGCAGCCGCAAGGTGGCATTAAATTTAATGAGAAGTACATAGCGCAAGGTGATTGCTATGTTGCATGTTTACATGTGTACTATCTAGCTGAAGATATTCCTCCGCTATGGCTAACGGCACTCATGAACAATAAAGATACCGTTTCAAGTGTAGACATAGCGACAGCGAATAAAGAAGAAGTAGTAAAAGACATTAACCGTTCTATTACTGAATTAAAAGACCGTATGACATCAGAACGTCGTTCTACTGATCGTGACGATGCTCATTGGGAACTACAAAATTTAACAGACTTTGCTCGTTCTATTACGCAGCAAGGTGAAATTGTTAAACTCATAAAGTTGCGTATCTTCATATATGATCCAGTGCTAGAACAATTGGAGAAAAGAATTGGTGATATTAAGAAAGAAATTGCGGGGCAGAACTATAAAGCGCAAGTGTATGTTTTTAAACAAAAAGAAGAGTGGCAAACATTGTTTGCAAGCTATGACGATCAAATAGAATACTTGGGAGTGAAAAGTGGCTATCCATTACCTTCACAAAATATTGGTTTCGGTATTCCATTTCATCATCAAGATTTAAAAGATCCAAGAGGAATTTATCTAGGACAAACTACTACAGGTGGCGCATTTATTTTAGATCCGTTTTTCTCTACAAGTACTAGAACATCATTTAGTGGTTTCATCTTTGGTAAGATGGGTGCTGGTAAATCAACACTACTTAAACAAATCGAAGAAGGATTGGTTGCGAAAGATTGCTTCATTCGTGGTTTTGATAAAGCAAGAGATTATTACACAATTGTGCAGCAGCAAGGCGGTAAAATAATTGATTTAAGTGGGGTTCAAGATTCGGAAGAAGTAGAAACAGGAATGATAAACCCCTTAGAAGTATTCGCAACGAAAATTACAAATACAGGTGCAGTTGATGAGAAAGGTTCATTCATTCAACATATTTCTAAAGTCACGAATATGGTTCGATTTTTAAATTCAGAATTTGATGATACGGTGATTCAAGAGTTTCGTAAACATTTGTATGCTTTCTATATTGAGTGGGGACTTGTACCTCAAAAGGGAAGTGATCGCCCGTACAAAGTAACGGGATTCCCTCCTAATCACTATCCAATTTTAGAAGATTTTTATAAATATTTAAGTGAGCTGAAGCTAGAAGCGGGAGCAACACCACAACGTCTCCGTGATTTAGAAGCAATCAAATTGCAGGTGGAGGACATGATTACGGTGTACGGTGATATGTTTAACGGTCATACAACACTTAAAAACTTTGAAAATGAGCAGATTGTTTTCTTTGATATTGATGGGATTTCAAAATACGATAAATCAGTTTTTAACTGTCAATTGTTTACCGCATTAACATTGATTTGGAGTCATGCGCTTAAAAATGGTCGTCAAATGAAGTATTTACGAGAAGAAAAAAACTTATCAATAGAAGACGTTAAGTATTTCATGGTTTTCCTTGATGAGTGTCATAACATTATCAATTCGCAAAATGAATTTGCCAATCGTTATGTATTAGAGTTCGAACGTGAGATGCGAAAATTCTTTGCAGGTATATTTTTTGCGACACAATCCCCACAAGAAATGTTACCACCACCAGGAAGTACAGTGGATGTGTCTACGATGAAAGCCATCTTTGAATTAACTCAATACAAAATATTCTTGAACATGGATAACTCCGTGTTAGAGACTTTAAAAAGTGTTCTAGGTGAGAGTTTAACAGAATCGGAGTTTCGTATCTTACCTGAGTTGAAACGAGGGGAAGCAATTGTACAGGTAAGTTCTACTGAAACATATAACGTGATGTTTGATCCTGACGAGAAACAATTAGAACGCTTTAAAGGTGGTCAGTAAAATGGCAGCGACGCAAGAAACAGCAATAGACAAGTATAAGAAAGTGAAAAGAATAAAATGGCTCGTTCGCTTGTTAGGTGGTTCTACAGGAGTAATAATTGCGGCAGCCATTACGATTCTTTTAATTGTTAGTATGGCGATTTTGGGTGGAGAAAGCTCTACAGGTACACCGAATGGTGGCATAAGTGGGAATGCTTCAGTGCAGAATTTACCACCTGAAGTCATGAGGTGGCAATCGATGGTGGAGCAGGAATGTGCAGCGCAAGGTGTACCAGAGCTAGTTCCATATGTACTAGCAATTATTATGGTAGAGAGCAATGGTATTTCAGAAAAACTACCTGATATTATGCAGTCTTCAGGCGCGACACGTTTCTCTATAAGCGTTTAGACGTGAAGTGAGAGTGTTGCTGAAATTTATCTTAAGCAACAATAACTAATATATCGAGAGTTGGAATGAAAATCGTCATGTTGAATTGAAACAACTCCATTAATACTCCTACATGCATGATTTGTTAGTAGACAGATTGTGTATGAAGCTAGGTGAAGTCGGCTGAACGAGCCTAAGTGATTTTTAATCATATGGTGTAGGATAGGTCGGATGGCTGAAAAGATAACTATGGTGAGAATGTCCCTTATGGGTCTGACGAATTTGCGAAGGTACGGGTCTAAAATTGCACTATACCGAAAGGTATAGCACACAAGAGTGTGGTAGGGTACCGAGAAGTACGAATCTGACGGTAGGAAATCGGGATAAGCAACGATGAGCTTATAAACTCTACAGGCTTATAGCAAACACCTACGGTTATCATGAATAGCTAGATATATTGGAACGTGGGAAGCAAAAAACTGCTAAATGAAAACAGCTACTACTGGGCAGGTGGATATAAGGTAATTAGCCGAAATTCCTTTATTTTTGTGAAGGTAGGGGCACAGTACCGTTGAAGCGTCTAATGAACGTGGAGGGATGGCCCCAAGTCTAGTTTGTTTTATGTTTAATTTTAAGAAAATGAAGCTCAATGGTCAGGTAGGAATGTGGGCAAAAACCTAGGAGGTTTCCACAGTTGAGCACAACAATGAGATATTGGGAATATTACAATATGCAAGAAACATTTGATAGGTTATATGAAGAAAGTCAAGGAAATAAATCATTCCATGGTCTATATGAATTGATTACTTCGGAGAACAATATTCTTTTAGCATACCGAACAATAAAATCTAACAAGGGGTCCAAAACCGCTGGCACGGATTTGTTCACGATAGATAATTATAAACCAATGTATAAAAAGGAATTCTTATCATTGGTTTGTAAACAACTAGAGATATACAAACCAAAAGCAGTAAAGAGAGTTTTTATTCCTAAGTCCAATGGAGATAAAAGACCTTTAGGAATTCCAACAATGTTTGATCGGTTAATTCAACAAATGATTAGGCAAATTTTGGAGCCGATTTGCGAGGCGAAATTTTACGAACATAGTTATGGATTTCGTCCGATGAGAGGAACAAAACATGCCATTTCTAGAGTAATGTTTTTGATAAGCAGAAATACTTTTCATTACGCGGTAGATATAGATATAAAAGGATTCTTTGACAATGTTAATCACACATTACTTCTAAAACAATTGTGGAATATGGGTATTAAAGATAAGCGAGTGTTAAAACTTATCTATTTAATTCTAAAAGCACCAATTAAGGGATTTGGAATTCCAAAAAAGGGAACACCACAAGGTGGAATACTCTCGCCATTACTATCCAATATAGTTTTAAATGATTTAGACCAATGGATAGCAAGCCAATGGCACTATTTTGAAACATCATATCCATATACAAATAATGCAAATCAAAAGCGAGCAATGAAAGGTACCAAATTGAAACAAGGATTTATTGTTCGTTATGCAGATGATTTTAAAATTATGGCAAAGGATTTCCGAACGGCACAAAAATGGTTTTTCGCGACAAAAATGTATCTCAAGGAACGATTAAAGTTGGACATTTCACCAGAAAAATCCAGAATAATCAACCTTAGAAAAAACAAATCTGAGTTCTTAGGATATTTATTATATGTAGTACCCAAAAGAAACAAATGGGTTTGTAACTCTAGGATATCAAATAAGAAAAAGAAGCAAATCAAACTTGAGATCAAAAAGCGAATAAAAGCTATTCAGTTGTCATCAACTCGGAAAAATGTGCAATTATATAATGCCTATGTACTTGGACTGCGTAACTATTTTAGGTATGTTACACATGTAAATATTGAAATGAAACAGCTTGCATTTAACCTATCATTAGTAATATTCAATCGATTAAAAAGTGTCGGGAAATATGAAGTTCCAATCAATGCACCTCCGGTGTTTACAAAATTCTTTAAAAATAATTATCGAACATTTAAAGTATGTGGTATTTACTTATTTCCACTAGCGGATATACAAACAGCAACTATATGGAATTACACGCAAACCCAAACACCTTACAATCAAAAAGGCCGAAAGATTGCCAAACATATTGAGTTAAATAAATTGGTATTAGGCGAAATTAAGAAACTACTAACTGCAAATATCCCTAATGAAAGTATAGAGTACTTGGATAATCGAATGGCAAGGTATTCTATGTTGAATGGAAAATGTGAGATACTTAAAGAATTTTTACCAGCAAGTGAGCTACATTGCCACCACTATATTCCGAAGGGATTAGGCGGAACAGATGAGTATGAAAATCTTAGAATCATTCATAAAGAAATTCATAGATTAATTCACATGACAAATAAACAAACGATTGAATCCTACTTTCAAAAACACTCGTTGACTGTGGAACAAGTTAAACGAATAAACCAATATCGAAGAGCTTGTAATTTAGAAAAAATTAAACAATAAACAAATTAGATGGAGCGCCGTATGAGGTGAAAGTCTCACGTACGGTGTGGAGTGGGGGAAAAGGTAGAGATAACTTCAAATCCTTACCTATCACTAACAGTCACAAGGTTGGGCAATGAATACAATTTCTAACCCGAAAGATTCTATTTACTACGGTGTTATGCATTTAAAAGGCGCATTTGATGATGCGAAAATGCTAGGGATTAATGATTTGTTAGCCATTGTACAAACATACAACTTTGGTCGTAATTATGTGCATTGGTTAGCGACAAATAGTAAAACGCATTCTTTACAAACGGCTGATTATTATTCTTTAACAGTTGTTGCACCTGCTGGTGGTAATAGGAATGGAACAACAATTGGATACAGTCAACCTGTAGCAATTGCTTACAACGGTGGTTATCGCTATATCAATGGCGGTAACTTTTATTATGCAGAAATGGTGAAACAATATTTAAGTTTTAATAACGGGACTGCACCAGTAAACGGATCAGAAACCTTTAAGAAAATAATGGAGGAAGCTTTGAAATATAACGGAAACCCGTATGTTTGGGGCGGGAAAACTCCTGCACAGGGATTTGATTGTAGTGGATTAACCTCTTGGGCATTTAGAGCAGCAGGAGTCAATTTAAATGGTTCAGCATCAGAACAATACTATGCAACTGTAGAAGTTGATCCGAAAGATGCACAACCAGGCGATTTAGTTTTCTTTAAAGGGACATACGGTGGGCCCGATCATGTAAGTCATGTAGGGATATATGTTGATGCTAATACAATGTATGATTCTGAAAGTTCAGGGATAGGGTATCACCAATTTACATCACCAGGATGGCAAAAGTACTATGCAGGAATTAGAAGAGTAGTTCCAAAATAAAAAAAGAAATGGGTGCAAAATAAATGAATAATATATCAAAGATTTTAGGTGTAGTGTTGATTTTATCACTGGCTTTTAACGGAATACTGAGTTATAGCACAAAGAAAGAATTTGAAAAGAAGGATAAAAAACATCATGTGACTGTAGCGGAAAAAGAGAAGCAAATCGGAGATTTAAAAGTGAAGTTGGAGCAGGAAAGTAAAAAAATAAATGAGGGTGCAGCGGACGAAAATAAAAAAGAAAGTAATCCAACAGTAGATTTACAAAACAAATACAGAGAAGTTGCAAATCAATTCGTACATGCTTATTTAGATTATTCGGTACAAAATAAAGGCGAAAGACGAAACAACTTGTTAAAAATAACGGACAAAAAGGTAGTAGATGTAGTAGCACCTAATACAGATGATTTAGGCGATCCAAACTTCAAATCACATGTAAATAAGGCTGCAATATACATTAATTCAGAAGGTGATATTTCTAAGAAATGTACGGCTTTACTTGATGTGGAGTACACAATTGAGGGATTAGAAAATAAAAAAACAACGATTAACAGTGTTGTAAAGATAACGCTAGAAAAGCAAGGGGAAGAAATTAAAGTTGTAGAGTATAATCCGTATCCAGCGAAACGATGAATAGAAAATGATGTAAACGAAAAGCCCCTTACTAACTAGTATGGGGCTTTTCGTTTAACAAATAAATCTAACAGGAAGGAGTAACATCATGCTTTTGAGTGAACTAAAACCCAATCATGATTATGTAAAAGAAGGTAGGTATTTAATTTTAAGTCTACGAAAAAAGAAGGGGATTCGAAAAGATAAGTTTATTGAAATCCCGATAACATGGTTTGATTATAACTTTGGGGAAAAAGTGGAATGGCTCATTGTACGTGAATATCAGTCTAGTGTTAATGGGAAAGAAAAGTATACAAATTATAAACTTGAAAACATTCACGCTCACGTGAGCGTAGTAAATGTGAAAGGAGAAACAACAAAATGAATTTTAATTTTGGAATGAATAAGGAAGGTAGAAAGCCTGCAAATACAAAAAGGAAGGCGTATTTATATACTTTAGGAAGTTTTTTCACAGTGTTTTTTGTACTTTGTATTTCTCCTGTTTTTAGTGGAGCGACATATAAATTTGAAGAAATGAAAATAGGTGAGTATCAGAGTTTGTCCACCACGGTAAAGATTTCAGTTGCAAAAAAAGAATACAATCCAGTCAATCAAACGTTACGAATTGATTATGAGTTAAGGGCAGATAATGACTCTCAAATTCTAAGTAATATGAAATACAAAGTAGAGAATAAATACATTAAACAAAAAGATAATAACGTGAAAACGAAGGTTTATCGGGCAAGTGATAACTACATTGTGGTAATTAGTGAAAATGTTCCTGAAGAATTTGGTGTTGTATCTTCGGTTGTGAAGCCTGAATATATTCATCCTGAATTGCAAACGGACGTGGATGATCTAAAGGAACGGAGCTTGAAAACGTACGTTTTAGAAAATGAAAAATTGATTAATAAAGAATTGAAAAAGGAATCGAAAGATTTCTATGAAAAAGAGTATCTTGCATTTTCGCAACAGGGATTGAGAAAAGAAATGAAAGAAATAGAGAAGAAAATTGATGATAAAGCTTCAGCTATGAAGCAATTAAAAATCAAAAATGAAAAGTTAACAAAAGAAATGGAGTACCAAACAGAGGGCGAAAAAGTGAAAACCAAAAACACAATAAATTCAAATGAGTCTACCATTAACAACCATCAAAAAGAAATTGATGTATTAAAAGAAGACATCAAAATGAAAGAAAAGAAAATTAAATTGCTGAGTGAAAAGAAAAAAACGATATAAAAAATAGTGTTTTTGAGTGACCACTAAGTGACCACTGAGTGCCACGAAATGACCACTATCCTTAAAATATGACCACTGAGCGACCACTCGGAGAGGATTAGTGATATCAATTTGAGTGAAGTAGAAACCTAATAGGCACAGCCTATTTAAGCGCTTTGTTTACAAAGTGATATCAGGTTTCCTTATGCTCTTTTTTAATCACTGTCTTTAGTTCTTAACTAGAAAGGAGGAAATACGACTATTCTAGTTATGCATTTATCAGAAAGGAAGTAATAACATGGACATCTTGTTAAGAGGTATTGATCCTAAATATATAAAAGATATTGATAAGAGGTGTGAATTAATAAGTGTGAAATTGAAGAGAAAGTATACTCGTGCAGAATACTTGAGAAGTCTCATTCAAAACGATGTAGAACATTCTTTGCTTCAGTTTAAGCAAGATAAATTTGATGAAGCAGTCGGCAATGTTACCGTGTCATTAGAAAGACAAGAGAATAAGTTACAAGAGTATATAGATGCAACTAATGAATTAATAATGAAATTAGCTACTCGTAATTAAAGACAGGAGAGAGAATATGAGTGAAGTGGTTTTGTCTGATACAGCAAAGTTTAAGATTACTAGAATTCATAATGATATTGTGGAGGAATACTTGCAACAGCATCCTGAGTATAAAACTAAAGCGGATGTGTTTAGACGTGCAATTGGGTTGTTAGATGAAGATATGAGGAAGGAAAAAGGCGAGGATGATGTATCACTTTTGAAAAAAGAAGTGAAAGGTTTAACGCAAGCCGTTAATACAATGAAACAACAAATGGATATATTAATTAAGTTAAACATGGAACTTATTGCACGATCAGGAAGCGATTTAAGTTTAGAAGAATTGGAGCAGGAAGTTAAAAGTGAAATTGCTTCTGCTGTTACAAAGAAATCGGAAGGGAAGTTCTCTCGAACTGTTAAACGTGAACCTATAGAAGTAAACATGCAAGAGCAGGAACACATACAGAGAGAAGTTAAAACACCATCTTTTGCAAAGAAAACATTACCGATGATTACGGATGATGTACAAATTGTCATGAAAAAAGGTAAACCACATAAGGCAATTTCTAGATTAGGACAGACCATGTATGAGGAAATTGAGTGGGAACAAATCCCCGAACATAGACGAAAAGAATTAACATAACTTGAAGGAGAATGATGTATGGGAAAATCACCAAGTATCATATTAACATCTCAATATACCATTCCAAACCAAAAGAGTTTTACAACGTATGTAGATTATTGCATGAGACAAAAAGCACTTTTAAAAGAGAGACATACCTTAACAAATACAGAACTAACCGAACTGAGTCGATTGCAAAATGCAATTGACTCTTTTGATATGGAGAGGGGAAGTCCTCATTCTAATCAAAAGAAAGTGAGTGTATCTGAAAAAGAAGCAGAAGCAAAAGTGCTTTTAACTTCTCCAAACAGTTTTAATACTACGACTGATTTTGAAAAGTATGTTAGCTATATGGGAAGAAAATATGCGCTAGAAAGCAAAAAGAAAATGACTAAAACGGAAGAAGAAGAGGTGTTATTACTTAATAAACATATAGAAGATTTGTCTCCTGAACAAATGCAGGAGAAGATAAAAGCAGAAGAAATTTTGTCGGGTGTTTTCTCGAAAAATAAAAATGTAATTACCTCCAATGATTTAAATGAAATAAAAGAGTTGGTGGGAAAAGCACAAAATAAAGGTTCGGTTTATTATCAAGATGTTATCTCATTCGATACGGACTTTCTAATAGAACAGAAACTATATGATCCTGTAACGGACGTGTTAGATGAAAATCGGATTCGAAATGCAAGTCATAAAATGATGGAACAGTTATTCAAGGATGAACAAATTGAAGAGAATAACGGCTTTTGGTTTGCATCTATTCATCGGAATACAGAACACATTCACATTCACTACGGAACAGTAGAAAAAGAAAATAGAAGGAAGCTAGTCGAAGTTAAAGTGGATGGAGAAACTTTTTACGAACCAAAAGGAAAAAGAAAACAAAGTACACTAGATCATATGAAAACAACTTTTGCGAACTCTCTCGTAGATCGTACAAGTGAGTTGAGTCGAATATCTAATCTAAGAAATAACTTAGTGCAAGAAGTCAAAAAGGAGTATCTACAATCAAAAGAAAAGCAACCAAGTAGGGAAGTTACTTTGTTACAAGAGATATACAACGGGTTACCTAGTAACAAAAAAGATTGGACATATGGCAGCAAAAGAATGCCGAATGAAACAAGAAATAAGATTGATGAACTGACAGGATTGTTAATGAAAGAAAATCCTATTTTTAAGGAATATCAGGAAGCTGTAGAAAAAGAATCTAGTTTTCAGAAGGGTTTATATGGAGAATCGGAACGGGAAGAAAAAGATTACGCAAAGAATCAAATGAAAGATATGCAGAAGCGTATGGGTAATTCCTTACTAAAAGAACTGAAGAAAAAGCAACCATATGAGGACAATCCGTTGTATCAGTTTCAGCAAAAGAATGAACAGATTAAAAAGAAATATGAAAGGGGGCGGTTAGAAAAAAGAAGAGAGTACACTACATATTCTCAATACAAACCGCCATTAATTCGAAAAAAGGATGTCCGAAATATTGAAGCGGCGTTGAATGATGATTTAACAAAATGGCGTGCAGAACAAGAGTATGAGCGTGTACAGGAACGAATTGCACGACAACAAGAAATGGATTATTAATTTAAAAGGAGGATTTAAAGTGGAGAAAAAAGTGTATTATTCCATCGTTTCAAGTACAAGATTTAGCCGTAATGAAGAAAATAGAACCATTATAGAAGAGAATATAAAGAAAGGAGAAAATCATTTTCTAATTCGGAACGATGATTATGGTGAGTGTTTTGAGGTGGATTTTGAGAAGCAGATAACTGAAGAAGAAAATGAAAACTGGATACTGGAAACGGTTATTGGTTTTGCTGAAAAATATAAAATTACAGAATTTGAGTTGTGGAAAAAATTTGAGGGTGATTCTACATATGATAAAGGATTTGGAATAGTGATAGTGGGTTCAATGGATAATCCAATGCTAAAATTTAAAGAAGTATACTCGGGTTCGTTAGAGAATTGGAATATAAGTTGGGACAAAGGAAAACAAACTTACGAAAAAATATACTTCAAATTAGCGTTGTAATAATAGAAAGGTAGTGTGTAATATGTTTCAAAATAATTTTTATATGATTGATCATGTTGACCAAGTAAAGAATGAGGTTCATCTAAGTAAATATTTATTTAATAAGCAAGTTATCGTAAAAGTTTCTGAAGAAGAAGCGGCAGCCTATGTCGAGTTTATGCAAGGAGCAGCGGAACATGATAGTTTACCATTTGTTAAATATGATGAAGAAAGAGGGTTAATTTGCGAATGACCTACACAAAAAAGAAATATACACCTAAGACAAAAGAGCAAATTAAAGAAGAAACACAAGAAATCATGGACAAGGTTTTTACCGATATTACGAAGTACTATGAATCCACTGAAGACATGATTGAGTTGGCTGGATTCATGGCGAAGTTTAGTAACTATTCTCCTAGAAACATGCAGTTAATTAAATCACAATTTCCACATGCGTATGCTTGTGCGAGCTTTAAAACATTTAAAGATGCAGGATTCCATGTAAATAAGGGTGAAAAAGCAATGAAGGTTTTTCATCCTTATGTAAAAGAATTTGTAAGAGATCAAAAAACAAAATTAGCAATTCCACTAACTAAATTAACTGCGGAACAAAAGCAACAAGTGAAAACTGGTGAGTTAAAAGTGGAGAAGCAAACAAATTATTATTTGAAAGCAACAGCCTTTGATGTTTCACAAACAAATGCAAGACCTGAAGACTTGCCTAAAATATTCCCGAATCGTCAGTTTAATTTTGAGGTGACAGAGGAAAACAAAGAGTTATTAAAGACAGGTATAGAGGCATTAGCAGAAAAAGAAAAGATTGAAATTAAAATGATGGGCAATCAAGGCGCATTAATTAATGAATTAGGTAATGCTCATGGTATGCATTTACAAGCTGTTGACGGTTCTCATTCCGAAATAGTTATGAATACTCGAAACACCGAAACAAAAGAATTAGCTGTATCTATACATGAATTAGCACATGCGAAGTTACATAATGTGAAGGTGGATCATTCAGAACACACACCTACAAAAGAGTTTGAAGCAGAATTAACTTCTTATATAGTGTGTAAGCATTACGGCATGGATACGAGTGAATTTGCCATTCCTTATATAGCCCAATGGACGAAAAACGGACAGGATATAGAAGAGAAAGACAAATCTATTATGCGTGTTCACGAAACCGCAAGTAGCTTTATAAATACAATTGATAAGAAAATTTCTGAATTGCAAAGAGAGAACGAAAAGAATAGGGAACAAGATAATGGAGATATAAAAGGTCAATCTAATTCTGAAGAACAACAGAATAAGGTTGACCATTTTTTATCTAATAAAACAGAAAAAGATGTAGATGCAGCCGCTATAAAACAGCAAGAAACAAGAAGGATTGCACGTATGGCATATATGCAACAAATGGAGAGGTAAGAGGACATCTTAATAGGTGTTCTTTTTAATTTTAACTAATAAGGAGAAGAGAAAACGATGATGTTTTATGATGATATGGGAATAAGTACGGAAGAAACAAGGCAATTTATGGGGATGGTGCTTGAAGACTTAGAACATTATTATCATTCAAAGGAAGGGGTTTTGGAATTAGCTGAGTTTATGTCTAGATTTAGTAATTATTCGGGTAGAAATATGCAAGTGATTAAATCGCAATTCCCTGATGCGTATGCATGTGCAAATTTGAAAACTTACAACAAGGCTGGCTTTTCTTTGAAAAATGGAGAACAGGAAATGAAGGTTTTTCATCCTCTTATCAAAGAATATGTAAGAGATCCCAAAACAAAAAAAGAAGTTCTTGTAAAAGATTTGACAGTAGATCAGAAGGGACAGGTTAAGAAAGGCGATTTAAAAATAAAGAAAGACATAACTTACTATTTAAAGAAATCGGCATTAGATATTTCACAAACCAATGCTACTAGTGACGACTTGAAAAAGATATTCCCGAATCGTCAATTTGATTTTGAGGTATCAGAAGAAAATAAAAACATGTTGATTTCTGGAATCCATGTTGTAGCTGAGAAAGAAAAAATTGAAAGTAAAGCACTTGATGAAAATGAAAACACCTTAGAAATAAAGCAAATACCTGAAGTCATCTATGAATTGATTCGTGAAAAATTGCAAGGTGAAAAAGGAAAAGGGAGTAAAGATGAAGTGGCGGGAGATTTTGAAACACGAATGGCTACACATATTGTTTGTACACATTACGGGATGGATACGAGTGAAAATACAGTACCTTATATTAGTAAATGGGTTGAAAGTGATCAAGATTTAAAAGAAAAAGATTCTTCTATAATAAACATTCACGATACAGCAAGAACGTTTATTAATGTAATAGATCAGGAAATCTCTGAATTACAAAGGGGGACAGAAAAAGAACTACAGAAACACAATCCAGTAATCAGTAACGATACAAAAGAATTAAACGAAAAAGATGCAGTAAATGATGAAAAGGAGCAAAAGAAATTCGAATTTCCTGCTTTTCAACAAAGAGTCCTTAAACGTATACAAGAAAAAGCGGAACAAAATGTTGCTGAAAACATTGGGTTAAATTTAGGGAGTCATTGGAATGCTGTCTCTCAACGGGCAGAGCTAAATTCAAAAAATCGATGGAATGATTATAAAATTAATCTTTCTGAAGATGGAAAATATATAGAGGATATTCAGCCGAATATGATTTTGAGTTTGGGTGAATTAAATACAATCGTCAATAAATTTGGAACTGAAAAAGAAGTAGAGAATTTGAAAATCGTAACAGAAGAAATGAAACCACATTATGAAGCTGACTCAAAAGAAACAGAGTTATTTAATACACATGTTGCTAAAGTATCGGTAGATCAAGATAAAAACATGAAGGTTGAATGTATTTCTGAATATGTATCAGACAGTGACATTGAATTTGATTTTAACCACTCTGTAGCTGAAGCGATTGATAGTATTAATTCTTCTATTACAAAAGCGCACAAAGAAGTAATGAGCGAAGAAATTGAACGTCAAGGAAGTAATCAAGAATTGAGTACAGGACAACAAGATGAAGAAGCAGCCGTTATGAAAAAGCAAGAAGCTAGAAAAATAGCACGTATGGCATACATGCAACAGATGGAGAGATAAAAGGACACCTTAATAGGTGTTCTTTTTTATTTTAAATTTCAACTAATAAGGAGAGAGAAAAATGATGGATAACCATAAAGTAGTAACAGGCATTCAACAAAAAGCAGCTCTAGAGATTGACGAGAAAGTAGGTATTGATTTAGAAAAGCATTGGGAAAATTACGAAATTCAACTGTCCGAAGACAATCGAGTAATCGAAGAAATTCATCCTGATATGCGTTTGAGTTTAGGAGAAATGCTATCTGTTGTAAATAGATGTGGAACGGAAAAAGAAATGGAAAACTTCAATCAAATTGCAGATTACCTTGAACCGTATTATGAAGCTGAACTTATTCAAGGAGAATTCTATGATACGCCAATTGCTAAAGTTTCAACAGATAGACAACAAAATATGAAAGTGGAGTGCCTATCTGAATATGTATCAGACAGTGACATTGAATTTGATTTTAACCATTCTGTATTTGAAGCTGTTAAACATATCAATCATTCAATTACTAAATCACACAAAGAAATTATGAATGGTGATGTGGAGTATCAAGGGCTTTATCCAGTAAATGAAGATATGGTTATTTACTGTGAATCGACAGGGAAACCATTGCAGCAGGATGAAGCGGCTTATCACTTTGAGGGCTATGGATATGTAGTAGCAGAAGAGGTGATTCCTGAAGAGATAGAGGGAAAAGATGCTTATTATACAACAATCGGCTACGAAGATGTTGAAGAAAAACGACTTGCTCCTCTTAGATATATGGAAGAAAAGAAGATTGAAGATGGAGAACTTTGTTTCAATCCAGTAGAAGAGATCGTAAATGATCGAAAAAGCGAAACAGAGGAAGTTTTTCAAATGGAATCCGCTAAAACAGTCGGGTCGGTGAAGAAAGAGCATGGCGCTATAGAGGTACAAGAATCAAAAACCATCCCTGAAGTTGGAAAGCGATATGTTGGGAAAGATACCGTCCATGAGGAAGAACAACAGCAAATATCGCAAACAAGAGAGCAAGCAAGAAAACATTATATGATGAAACACATGCTTGGTCGGGATTATTAATATAAGAAAGTGGGATAACCAATGAAGTATAAAACGCATCTTACAACAAGCCTAGCGGTCGCCCTGCCTGTCTTGGCATCAACGGGAAACCTCACGATTGGAAATGTGATAGCGGTTAGTTTTGGGGCTTTGTTGCCTGATATAGATGAACAACATTCATGGATTGGCAGGAGAACTCGTGGAGTATCGGACTTAATGAATATGGTATTTGGTCATAGAGGAATCACTCATTCACTATTTGGTTTAGTGCTTGTGTTGATTCCTATTTTATTTGCAGTCGGGATGACACCATTGACCTTTACGAATGGCATGTGCATCCTTGCAGGATACTTTCTACATCTAGTGGAAGACAGTTTCTCTAAAAAAGGTATTAAGTGGCTGCTGCCATTATCCAATAGAAATTTCCAAAGTGGATTCCATATTTTTTACTACAGCTATAACGGTATAGCGGAAAAAATGATTTTAATGATTAGTACGATTGTAGTTGTGTATGAGTTGTATTCATATGGAATGGCAAGTTTCCAATTTGGGGCTTCAGGCATTTTAGAATCCTTTAAAGCGTTATTTAGTTAAAGCAGAACAAATACAAATATAAATAAATCGAAAATGACCATGTGAAAATGCATGGTCTTTATTTATTGGAGGAATTGCTATGGAACAACAAAAGAAGAATACCAAAAGATATACCGAGGAAGAAATTGAAAAGGCAGCATCACTTGATATTGTGGATTATTGTATGCAAAACGATATCCCTGTAAAGTCTGACAGTGAACGTTATTACCGTTTAGCGGAACACGATAGCTTAATCATTGATAGGAAGAAAAATCAGTTCTACTGGAACAGTAGAGGGGTTAACGGGAATATTATCAAGTTTGTACAGGAGGTAGAAGATGCTTCGTTCCCTGGGGCGATGCAGCGATTACTGGACGGAGAACAGGACTATGAAAAAGCTTCAGAGGTTACATTTGTGAGTGAGCCTTATGATTGTGAACATTTTGCGGAAAAAGAAGTACCTCAATTCGATAGAGCAAGGGAATATCTGACTGAGGAAAGAAAGATTGATCCGCAAGTTGTAGATGCATTGCATAAAAAAGGACTGATTAAACAAGATAAGTACAACAATGTATTGTTCCTATGGAAAGACCGTGAAACGGGAGCGGTAATGGGTGGATCAGAGCAAGGAGTCGTAAAATCGGATAAATACAAACGTGGGGCGTGGAAAAGTATCCAAAAAAATTCTACGGCTAACTACGGTTTTAATGTATTGCAGGGCGAACCCCGAAATCTAAAGTTCTTTGAGTCCTCTATTGATTTACTAAGCTACGTATCACTACATAAACATGACCTTAAAGATACGCATTTAGTTAGTATGGAAGGGCTGAAACCACAAGTAGTATTTAATTACTATATGAAGAGTCAAGAGCGGATTGGTGATGTTCCTGACAGTCTTTCATTATGCGTTGACAATGACAAAGCAGGTAAAGCTTTTGCGGAACGATTGATACATTTTCGCTATGAAAAGAATGATGGAAGCATAGTTGCATTTAAGCCGGAATATCCGCAAGCACCGTCTAAAGAACAAAAATGGGATTGGAACGATGAATGCAAGCGAGTAGCCAATCAACGAGAACAAGGAAGACGTACAGCTTATTTACAACAAATGGGCAGAGAGAGATAAATAATCGAAATGTAATTTTAAAATGTGTGAAATGAAGTTGAAAATGTTGATTTTTATTAGTAAACCGCATATAATAAAGGTACAAAATTAGAGTAACCTTACTTTAGTAGGTGCGAAAAAATTGGTGTAACTCTACCGTAGTGAGTACCAAAAAATTGGTGTAGCCTTACCGTAGTAGGCGCTAAAAAAGAATTTTAAAAGTAGGGAGAGTTTTCTTCCTACTTTTTTTGTTTCTAGGGGGAGAAGAAAGTTGGCTAATAAAGATAATCCTAAATTCTACACCATTTCAACTGAATATATAGATTATTTAAGAGAAACGGATAGTAAAGTACCTTTTAATAAAGATGAACAGCATAGTAGACCGTATGTAGGTGTATTGGAAAAAATCAATGGTCATGATTATTTTGTACCTTTAACATCACGTAACGATAAAAATTTTAACAGTCAGGTCAGTGTGAAATTATTCGATACTGATGAAAAGCGAATTGGAGTTTTATTGGTTAATAACATGATTCCAGTCCCAGAAAAAGAGTGTAAAGAAATTGATATAGCAGAAAAAACAGCAGCAGACCCTCAGTATGGTAATTTGATGTTAAAACAGTATTTATTTTTAAAAGAAAATATGGATCGAGTTACTAATAAAGTGGAAAAAGTATATAAAGATGTAACTGTACAAGGAAAGCCTTCACATAAACAAAAATTCTTAAAAGGAGTTTGTTGTGATTTCCCTAAATTAGAAGAAAAGTGCCAAGAATATAAAGAAAGAGATCAAGCTAAAGAAAGAGATAAAGCTAGAAGAATAGCATATATGCGTCAAATGGGGCGTGAGAGATAAAAAGGACAACATAGCGTTATGTTGTCCTTTTTATATACAAAATTTTATTAGTGAGAGGAAGAAGAAAATGAAATATCAATTAGAATACGATAAAGTTTTAACAACGAAAAAAGAATTTGTTCTAGAAAAAACAGGAGAGATTATTTCTGGTGTTTCAATGTTAATTCGTTTTGGTAAAGTTTTTGAAGGAAAGCCTTCAGATGGCTTATATACATATTTTGAAGAAGCGGATTCAACTTTGTCAGGACTATTAAGGATAGCTTATGACTCTGAAACAAAGAAGTTTGATTTTTACTCACATGATATTCTGGGGGACAATTATGAAGTTGTTGGTTATACAAAAGATGTAGGTGTAGGATTTACAGAAGGTCATTTTATTAGTAAAGAAGAATTTGAAGAGATTATTGAGAAATATGGTCACTTCTTTGCTACTGATAATTCCTTACAAAACTGTGCGTATTGGGTTCATGAAATTGAAGAAAATGATAATCAAAATAACGAAGTAGAAACAATCGAAGAATATTTTTCTATGGCTTTGGGAGTATCTAAATCAGAGACGTATGGATATATTGCAAGATATAGTGAGGAAGTTCCGGTTTGGTGTTTCCTTTTAAAACGTGATGGTGCTAAAGGGGAGAAATATTATGGTGAGCACTGTCCTTTGAATAATATAAATCTAGAAGATTTGATAAAAGTATTTTCTTTGTTTTCTAAGCAAGATAGAAAAATAATTGTAGATACAGAAGGTTATTTATACAAAGACAGGGACTACTTATTTAAAAATGAGTTTGTATTAAATCCAAAACCATTAGAAAAGAATGCTCTGAATTTGGAACACGGTACACTAGAGGAATTTATTATTGAGGATAATTTGTATGACTCTGATAAAGAAGGCTATGGATATATTGTAAGGGCTAGCGAGGAACAACCAGTTTGGTGCTTGTTCTTAAGGAGTGAGGATTCTGATGGGAATAAATATTGTAGTGGACACTACCCTTTGCATATTACGGATATGGAAGATCTGATTAAAGTTTTTTCCTGGTACTCAAAACATGAGAAAAGATTAATCGTAAATACAGAGAGCTACTTTTTTGCAAGAGAAATAAAGGAAATGAACTATCCAAATCGGGTAGAAAATAATTTTTTAAATTCAACTAGCTATTTAATTGAAAAAGAGTATGATAATCGTTTTTTAATTCATCGAGAATTAGAAGATGACGAAATTAGTAGATATTCTGAAGCTGAAATATGTGTATACAATGGAAAAAAATACTTAGCTGCAATTGTAGTTTGTTCTTCAGAAGATGAAGCGGTAGCCGTTGTAAAAAGTTATTGGAGAGCAATTGATATTTTGATTGAAGGTAAATGAAGAGTGAGTAGTAATATAAAGCGAAGAATCAATAAAAACAGTAAGAGCAACGTAGCGATATGTTGCTCTCTTTTTTGTATACAAAATTTAAAAGGAGGAGATTTGAATGGAGAAGTTAGAAATTGCAAAAGAATTACTGGAAAATAGTTTGAATGTTTATATAAAGATAAAAATAGAAGAATATATTTTTCGTTTTGAAGGGCTTGAAAGTGGAGTTTATTGCAATAAACAGAATTTTGAAGATGACTCAATGATTCGTTTTCACAACTGTATTACTTATATCCACGAGACAGGTTTTAATATAAAGGGCTGGATGTTGTATGAAATTCCTATTTATTATTCTCATTGTTTTTATAACGAAAGCATTGGGAAAAGGTTTGATTTAATGGTATTAAATATCGGTGAAGTAATGCCAGCCTATTTAGATTACTCAGAAGAAAAAGCTGCTGAAACAATAGAAGAAGCTATAGAAAAATATATTTATTAACCCAATTATGATAAATGTACACAAATACACATTTACACATGTTCACATTTTTAGGAGTAGCATAATTCATGCTACTCCTTTTTTTATACAAAATTTTAATAATGAGAGGAAGTAATACACATGACTACATTAATTATTGCGGAGAAACCATCACAAGCGAAAGCGTATACAGAAGCATTCCCGAAAGTTGAGAAGAAGGATGGCTACTTTTCTATTGCGCCTTGTTCCTTAATGCCGAATGGAGCGAATATTACATGGGGATATGGGCATTTAGTGGAATTGAAAGCACCACAAGATTATAAAGCAGAGTGGGAAAAATGGGATATGTCACAATTGCCAATTTTACCGGAGCGCTACGGATATAAAGTATCAGCCGATAAAAGAAAGCAGTTCAACGTTGTAAAAAAATTAATGAAGGAAGCAGATTGTATTACAATTGCAACGGATATTGATAGAGAGGGTGAAGCAATCGCACGTTTAATCATTCAAGAAGCGGGCTGTTCTTCTAAAAAAATGAAACGCCTTTGGATCAACAGCTTAGAAGTGGATGAAATTAAAAAAGGATTTCAGAACTTGAAGGAAGGCTCGGAGTTTGAGAGTATGTTTGCTGAAGCACAGGCTCGTCAAATTAGTGATTGGGCAATTGGTATGAATGCGAGCCGATTATATACGCTGTTATTACGTCAAAAAGGCGTACAAGGTGTTTACAGCGTTGGGCGTGTGCAAACCCCTGTTTTATGTCTCATTAACCAACGGCAGCAGGACATCAAACACTTTAAGCCATCCCCTTTCTTTGAACTAGAAGGACAGTTTAAAGGGATGAACGGAACATACAAGGGAAGATACAAAGAGCGATTCCAAACGAAAAATGAAGTGGAATTGCTACTGAAGAAACATCAGCTGTCTGAAGGAGCGAATCAGCAAGGTGCAGTAAAATCCGTTGAAGTAAAACCGAAGAAACAAGAAGCGCCAAAGTTGTTCTCTCTTTCTTCCTTACAGGCTTTAGCGAATAAAAAGTACAAGTATTCACCTGCCGATACGTTGAAAATTGTCCAAGAGCTATACGAAGCAAAACTTGTGACCTATCCACGAACAGACTGTAATTTCATTACAGAAAATGAATTTGCTTATTTAGTCCGAAACCTAGAGGGATATCAATCTATTATAGGAGTATCCTTCCAACCAAAATCATTAGATCCGAATAAACGCTACGTCGATAATCAAAAAGTACAGGAGCACTATGCCGTTATAGCGACTAAAAATGTTCCTTCGAAACAAAAGGTAGATCAATTAACGGACAAGCAGCGCAACTTGTATACGGAAGTGTTAAAGAGTGTGTTAGGCATGTTCCATGCGCCTTACGAATATGAAGAAACAATTATTACAACAGATATGAATGGGTTAGAGTTTACGACAAAAGGAAAATCGGAAAAAGCGTTAGGATGGAAAGAACTTTATAAAACAGATCAACCAAGCGAAGAAGAGAGCGAAGACAGGGAATCCCTCCTTCCAGTTGTACAAAAAGGCGAACTTGTACAAGGGAAGATACAGACAAAAGAAGGCATCACAACACCACCAAATCCTTATACAGAGGGACAACTTATTACTTTAATGAAAACATGCGGCGCTTCAGTAGAAGATGAAGAAAGTAAAAGCATCCTAAAAGAAGTAGAAGGACTTGGTACGGAAGCAACACGAGCTGGCATCATTGAAACGCTCAAAAAGCAAGAATATATAGAAGTGAAAAAGAATAAAGTGACGGTTACACCGAAAGGTGAAATTCTTTGCGAAGCCGTGGGCGGCACGTTATTAGCGAAGCCCGAAATGACAGCGCAATGGGAAGGGTATTTGCGTAAAATCGGGAAGAAACAAGGCTCTAAAGAGGTGTTTGTAGCGAAGACAGGGGAATTTACCAAGCAATTGATCGTCAACGCTACGAAGTCAATTGGTGAGCTTCAGATAGATAGCAAAGTACAAGAAATGAAAACAAAGGATTCCGTAGGGAAATGCCCGAAATGTGGCAAAGGCATAGCGAATCGCAAAACATTTTACGGTTGTACAGGTTATAAGGAAGGTTGTAAGTTCTCTCTTCCGAGCGAATTTTTAACAAAGAAAATTAGCGAAGCAAACGTTAAAAAATTATTAACGGGTAAGAAAACAGGATTAATTAAAGGAATGAAAGGGAAATCAGGAAAAGAATTTGATGCGTATTTGAAGCTTGATTCTAGCGGAAAGATCACATTTGAATTTGCTAAAAAATAAACGAGAATCATAGTAAGGGGAGAAGAAAGTTGAATGTAAAAAGATTAGTAGAAAAGGGAAAATGGGTGTTAATGACGACTGGACTAGCTATCGTGTCCACTCTCTTTTTTTCCTATATAAAAAGCTATTTTGGAATCGACACAGGCAATGCAGAACAGGTGAATGCAAAAGTAGAATTGAATATCTTCTATTTAATTGTCCCTCTATTAATTGCTCCTGTAATTGAAGAATGGATTTTCAGAAAGATTCTACCGTTTGGAATAGAAAAACTGTTTGAACGAATCAATCGTACAACAGCGATTCTCATCGCTAATGGTATCTTTGCAGCCGTGCATTTTGATTGGTTCTTCTTCCCTTACTTTGTAAATGGTTGTTTATATGCATGGAGTTACGAAAAGACCAGAGATATAAAAGTACCAATAGTAGCGCATATATTATTTAATTCATTTGTATTTTTGGCTACAAGCCTTTATTAAAAATGTACACATGTTAACATATATACATGTCCACAATATCGAATTACTCTCACGTTATAACCAACAATGATTGGTTCTTCTTCCACGTCTAATTTGAAAATTGGAGTGATATGAATAAGTTAAAAGCGCAATAACATAACGTTATGGCGCTTTTAATTTGGCTTTATTTTAATCATTTGCATTTGAAAAATGTCGCTATCCGTTATGCCTAATACTTGCATTTCTTCCCTTAATGAACGCCACGACTCGATTTTAATAGATTTAGTAGTCTGGTCTCGCAAGGTGTATTTGTGTATAAAATATGACTCCTTATTTTTCTTCATCTTAACACCTCCATCTCACCTGAAAAATCTGTAGCTATATAAAATTTATATAGCAAGTGCAGTGTTTTAACCCTTGTTCTCGTTAGTTTTCTCATAGTATGTATAGTACCTTTTTAAGGATACGTCAGTTTTAAAGCCGACTTGCTTAACAATATCTTCAGCTGTGTATTGCTGTTGAATCATCTTTAAAATAAAGGTATTTCGAAAATGTTGTGCAGAAATCCCTTTCCTTAAATTTGCTCGTTTTATCTCTAAACGAATCATTTTTTGAACTGACATGTCCGTTAGAAATTTTGGTGCGTCATTGTCATAACTCCAAAGATAAGTCCCCAACCTAAAGTGAAAAGCAACAAAGAGTGGATCATCACTGTGATATCTTGGGCGTACTGGTTCGGGAATAGTTTTATAGTAATGATATAAGTGTAATTTATCTACTTCTTTTAACTGGATTGTACGATTAATCTTTGTGTCTTCAGGAATAGATAGTGTATTGTTCTCAAAATGTACATGTTTCATTCGTAAAGCGACAAGCTCATGTAGAGATAATCCGTAGTCTAGGAGCAAGATTATAATAGAAAGATTTCGTTCTAAAATCATAGGACGGCTAGTTCGTTGTTTTTCTGTCAGCCCCTCTAATGATGCGGATACTTGTTTTAGGCGTTCCTCTTCTTGAATGCTGATAAAGTCTTCAGTACGCAATGCACGATCAGGTGGAGCTATGTGAACAACACCTTCAATGGGGCTAGGTAAATCTAAATATTCGTACAGCCTATTAAGAACGATGTAAATACGATGTACCGTTTTATCGGAGTATTGGCGTTCTTCTATTAAATAATTAAAAAATGCTTCGAAATCCTTCTTATATAGGGATTCCCAATTCATTTCTTCAGAGTCCGAGAATCTTCCTGATTGATGCAGCCATTGAATACAGCTTTCTACATCATAGATATATCGCTTAATCGTAGAGGGTTTTCGCCCTTTATTTAATAAATAAGATGAAAATCCTTGTATTGTATCTTGGTTTTTTCTTGTAATGTTATTGATTTTTATTCCTCCTATCTTCAAATCTTTTAACCACTCTATAAAATGTAGGGCTACTCATATTACACATTTCCATAGCATATAGCGCTGTTATCTGTCCGTGTTTCCACATATTATAGGCATTAATAAATTCTGGAGTTATTTCAGTTCTGGGTCTTCCTAAATGTTTTCCTTTTTTCTTTGCAGCGTCAATACCCTCACGTTGGCGAGTTTTTATTTTTGTTCGTTCCTCTTCAGCAAGCCACGATAAGATTTGAAGTACCAAATCAGTAATAAGAGTCCCTAAACTATCTTTATATTGAGTTGTATCTAAAAGTGGCATATCTAATACGATAATATGAGCCTGTATATTTTGGGTAATATCTTTCCATTCCTCAAGGATAGCTTCTTTATTTCTTCCGAACCGATCCAGGGAATGGATATATAAAATATCATCTTTTCTTAACATGCGTTTTAGAAGTTGGTATTGTTCACGGTTAAAGTCTCTTCCGCTCTGCTTATCGATAAAAATATCTCGTTCATCAGTGATGAGTCGTTTCATCGCTTCAAGTTGACGATCCTCATTTTGGTCTTTGCTACTGACTCTTATATATCCAAATTTTCTTGTATTCAAAATAAATAGACATCCCTTCAAAATTGGTTCTACTAAAATTATAACAAAAATACTTCAAAAGGTATCTTTAATTTTTTAATACTTCAAAAATACGGTTTTTAACCTTTTGAAGTATTAAATTTAATAGAGTTTAATGTACTTCAAAAGGTGTACCTTTCAGGATAGTTGTAGTTGACTTTTTGTTTAAGTTTATAGTGTTAAAAATTCTATTTTTTTATATAATTATATATTTAATAAATTATCTAAAGATGATAATACACATGAGTGAAATAAACGACACTGTGTCTGATAATTTTTTTGGCACCTGATATTACTCGTAATGTGGAATTCGATATATCAATAGTAGACAATTCAAATATATAGAAAGAGGGTCTGAGATTTATGAAGAAAGAAAAGCGTAAAAAAACTACATCGAAATAAAAGTGAAAGAACAAAAAGAGAAAATTCGTTTGGAAGAAAAGAGAAATTGTGAATTTGATCGGATGATGTGACTTATTGATATAGCGGTGAGAATTCTAATGTGGATATTCAAAGATTAAATAGAAGAAACATGATGAAGCAAGAGAGAAGAAAGAGTGTATGTTTCCAAAGAGCAATAATATTTATTTTCACATTAAAAAAAGAATGCAGATTAAATATCTGCATTCTTTTTTATTACTATTAATAAATGCTCATTGTTACGTAAGCAGCAGGGTATCCACCAGGATTAGGTTCAATTGCAATTCGAATACCAGTAGCTTGTCCAAATCGGACTTGTGTTAAAGCGTTTTGTAAAAAACTAACTCTCTTTTTTAAAGCTGTATTAATAAATGCAAGTGATAATCCTACTGACTTTGATAGTGCTGGTCCAAGTAGTGCTATTCCTTGAGAAAGTATCCAATCACCAAGGGGTTTTCCGGTTGGTAATGATGATAAAGAACGACATAAGACACCTTGTAATTTTGCTTTATTCCAATATACATATTGAGTTTTTGCAGCGGCTAAGGGTGCTAGACTATTAGGAGAAGTTGAATTTTTAAAGTCATTGATTTGTGAAGGAGTAAATCCTAGTGCTTCTAGGTCTAAATCGTTGATATCGTTGATTGGTATTTTAATTTGATTAAGATCATTTGATTCTTGCGTTTGTTGAATTGTCGTGTTTTCAATAGTATCAGCTGCTACCTTGTTTTCGCTAAAAATTGAGAGTGTTGAAACCAATGTTAATGCAGTGGCACAAACAGATAAACAAATTTTATTTTTTCTCATAATAACCTCCTATTTTTAGAAAATTTTTACTATAATAGGATTATACAAGAAATAAATAATGAAAGGAAGATATTTTTTGGAAAAAATTCTATTATTTTCTATTTATTTTTTGAGCATATTTATTGGTACTGGATTGATATTTTTATGGGATATAGTTACTTCTCCACTTGGTTATGCAGGGATCTATGTAGCAATTTTACTTATTAATTCATTTGCATATCTATTTTTAAAAAACAGAGTGAATAGAAAACAAAATATGCAAATTAGTGTAATTGCTTTTCTTATTGCTGTAGTGCCGATTGTACTTCTTTACAATTATTAATTAGAATATATTTTAAAGTTAGAAACTTGAGGCAAATAAAAAAAGAGAGGGAAGTTGGTCATCTCCCTGTCAAGTAGACAGTAATAAAAAGAGTATTATGCCACGGCCTTTTCCCGATATTCTATCGGGGAAAGGCCGTGAAGTTTTTCTTGGAATCTTTCTGTATTATAAAATTGAATATATTCTTGAATTGCTCGGTAGGCCATTTCATATGTTTTTGGGCGCACTAAATACAACTTCTCTGTTTTTAAATGTGAGAAGAATGATTCGATACACGCATTATCAAAACAGTTTCCACGTCTAGAATGATTACCGACAAATCCTAATTTCTCTAACTGTTTTGCGTAGGATTTAGATGTATATTGAAACCCTTGATCTGAATGGAAAAGGGGCTTAGTAGTTAATGACTTTCCTTCTAATTGACGTAATGTAGTTAAAACCAAATCTAAATCATTTCTTGAAGATAGCTTCCAGGCAACAATTTCATTGTTGTATAGATCTAACACAGCTGACAAATAGGCAAATTGTTCTCCGATTCGTACATAAGTAATATCTGTTACGAATTTTTGGTTTTGCTTTTCAGCTTGAAACTCTCGATTCAAATGATTTTTAAATACCACAGATGTTTTTCTTCCATAAAACGGACGTTTTTTTCGAATGATAGATTGAATACCCAGCTCTCTCATAAGACGACGAACACGTTTATGATTCATTACCATTCCTTCTCGAGCCAAAGCACGAGTCATACGTTTATACCCATAGTAAGGGTGCTGACGATGAATAGATAAAATATGTTCTTTATGCCACATATCCCTTTTCTGACGTAAACGCTGCACGTTATGATATTTCCGCCATTTATAGTAGCCAGCCTTAGAAACTTCCGCGATTTGAAGCAACCATCGGAGTGGATAGGCTTGGCGTAATGAATCGATAAGAGAAAATCGTTCTTTCTTTAGGACCATTCCTTCCCGTGTAGATTTGGATTGTGCTTTTTTAAATACTCAACCTGTGCCTTCAAATAAGCATTTTCTTCTTCTAGACTATTAAAATTCTTTCGATTCCAGACACCACGTTGATCATCAAAGGACTCCCCCTGTTGCACACGTTTTACCCACTCAATAATCTGGGCATCGCTCTTCACACCGAGTTGTTCACGAATTTCTCGCAATGATTTTCTCTCTTCTAATCGAAGACGAACTGCTTCTCGCTTTAGTTCTTCTGTATATTTTTGAAATGATTGTCCTTTTCTTGCCATAAAAAAATCCCCTCCAGATAAAACAGTATTGAGTCCATCATATCAGATGGACTCTTTTTTTACTGTCTACCTATAGGGGATAATACCAAGTACCCTTCTCTTTTTTATAGTTTTATTATTTTAATTGATTCAACCCAATCGTGTTCTTATTTCACTTGAATTCCACATAAAATTTAGTGTCGATGATTCCAAAAGCAACTTTACATGGAAACGGATTTTTTTCTACTGAAGCAGCACGCATACAAGAAAGTACCCAATGTTCTAGTTCTAAAGGTAAACGATATGCTTGAATACTACCATCATTGTTTTTTACTGTTATAATCGGTGCATTTACCCTGGTTGTAGTAAAATCATCCGTTGTTATCATTGCTACTGCATCATTAGTGTAAAAACCAGCGTTTAATACCTCATAAACCATTCCGTCTTCCTCATTAATAATCATAGGTATATTTAGAAAGGGGTATTTTTTAATATCATTATGAATAACTACTCCTGCTGTGTTCTTCTTTAATTGATTCCCTTGCATTTTTACACTCCCTTAAATGAATCTAACTTGATAACGTTAATTTGTTCTATTTTACACCTATTATATTAGAAAATTGCAGTTTTATCTTGTTATAAAAAGCATCCGTACATATGACAGCGCTATTTGATGGGTCAATATCGAAAATAGTCATATAACTAGAGAGTAAATAACCATCTTCATAATATGTAATTATTATTTCTTCTTCATTTAAGTTTAATTTGCTCGTTCTTTTATGTGCCTTTTTCTTTTTCGTAATATTTCCTCCTTTTTTTCTGCATGTTAGGCATTATACTTATCCCGACCATATATTTTAAGTGGAAATTTAAAGATTTTTTATTTGTTTTCAAGTCCCTTTATTCCGACAAAACATAGCAAAGACCGTGCGAGCTTCGTCGATGGATTCTAAAAGGGATTATTCCTTTAATATGGAATTTTCATTATAGGAGGTGGCATAGCGCTATGTCAGAAGCGGAGATAGTATATACCAGCAATGAGGTCTATAGTCGGTTAGAAGTAAGTAGCAGCACTCTTAGAAAGTATTCGGATGTTCTTGAACGAGAAGGATATGATGTAAGAAAGAATAGTAGAGGAAGAAGGGAATATACTGAGTTTGATGTTGTAGTTATTGAACAGTTAGTAGAGTTGAGTAAGCAAGAGGGCATGACTTTAGAGAAGGCTGCGAAAATGATTGCGAAGCAGTTTGGAATCGATAATAAGAAAGAGGAGTCCCAAGGTGCAGATCCAGTTCCTTATCAAATGCAGTATCAATTTCAACAACAATATAGCGCTATGATAAAAGAAATCAATAAGGTGCAGCAAGCTAACCTTTTAGAAATGGAAAATAGACTAGGGAATCGTATAGATCAAAGGAATAAGTTAATTGCAGAGGATATTAAAGGAAGAAATAAATTATTAAGAGAAGATATGAAAGATCGGAAGGAACGTGAAGAAAGGATAGAAAAAAGGTTAGAGATAAGAGATGATAACCTTATGAAGATGGTAAGAGAGATTCAAGATGCAAAACGTACTATTGTATTAGCCCGGGAAGAAATAGCGGCAGTAAAAAAGAAATCTTGGTGGATGTTTTGGAAATGAGCACTTATACTGAAGTGTAATTGTGATTTTAAAATTCTGAATTTTTTTTAGAAACTTATAATTACAAGTCAAACTCTTATGTAATTTGCAGAATTATGTTAATATTTAGGTAAATGAAAGTGGTTGAGGAGGACGTAGTGATATGAGCACAAATCTTTTCACGCATGAAGCAGTTATGCAACAACTTAATGATTTTTATCAAATGATGTTGTCGCAGCAAATTATAAAAGCAGCTGAAGTGAAAAAAGAAATAGATGAAAAAATAGAACAGATTAAACATACAGAAGAAAAAGAAAAACAAAATCAAAACTTATTATTATATTATTCTTTACTAGACTTTAAATACAGAATGCTAACTGATCGAGTAAGTATTCGAAAAGATAGTTTTGAAGCAATTGATACAATCAATAAAACGACAGATAAACTCATAGCTTATTATTATCATTCTTTTAAAGCAGAACATGCTTTGATGTTTAGTAATTACAATGAAGCAAGAAGACAATATGAAGAAGCTGAAAGCTTATTAGAGCATATTTCCGATGAATTAGAGCATGCAGAGTTTAATCAAAAATATGCGGTGTTAAATCATCATATGTCTAGTATGCTAATATCTATTGAATACGCAAATAAAGCGAAAGAAATTTTTGAAAAGCATGCTGGATATGAGGTGAAAGTTGCTTCTTGCGAAAACACACTAGGGACAGCTTGTATATTCTTAAAACAATTTGAAAAAGCGGAAGAACATCTGAATCGTTCTATTGACCTGTTGCAAAAACATAATGAAGAAAAATTGATTTTAGTAGTAAGACATAATCTAGGATTATTATATGCAACTCAAAACTTATCTACATTAGCGATTCGTCATTTATCAGAAGTAACAGAGAAGATTCCTACACACTTTAAAGCATTATTCTTACAAGCACGTGAACACTATAAGCTAAGAGAAACAAATGTTGCACAAGAACTTATTGAAAAAGGATTAGCAGTTTGTATGGAATTAGGAAATGAAGAGTATGTATATCATTTCAATATTTTACGTTCTCTTAATGAAGATGAAGCAATTAAACTATTAGAAGAAGAAGTGAATAAAAGTATTCCGTACTTCGAAAAACAGGGTTTATGGGATTTTGTAGAGGAATATGCAGAAGTATTAGCGGTTCGCTTCCGCAAATTGAATGAGCATGAAAAAGTTAGTGATTATTTCGATGCATGTTACGAAGCGAAACAAAAATTACTAAGCAAAGGGGCGTTAAAATAATGAAGAAGCTTGTGTTAGCGATATTAGGATTAGTTATAGCATTATCATTTAGTAACAATACAGGTGATACACAACATGCTTTAAAAAAGGAAGAGATTATACAATACTCACATGCTGATCATTTTTGATTGCTAATTAACAAGGGGACTCCAATTATGGAGTCCCCTTGTTAATGGGGTAATGATTTGATTCCTTTTAGTATAACAATATTTGTAAAAAATGTATAGGTATTCTAAATTTATAAGAGTGATAATTTGATAATGAAGAATATATATTAAGTTGGGATTCCTTTTTAAATATGCTTTCTATCACAATTTGAATCATTGAATTGTAATTAAATATTTTAATAACGCAATAATAGTTCTTATAGTGGGACTATTATTGTGTTATTTTTCGTTAGATAAATAATTTCACATACCGTAAAGATAGATATATGTAATCCAAGACCTAAAAAGAGGATGGAAGTTAGAATTTGAAATGATTTTCACAGGATTTCGTTTAAGGGTTCTATGAATCCGTATGTGTGATTTTTAGTAACTTTAGTGTAATTGTATTAATTTCAGTTGTATGTACCGTTAAAAACGAAAATAAAGATCCGTTTTTCAGAAGAGGGCTTAAAGATATCATTACACAACAATTTATAGTAAATATCTTTATAATTTATGATTTAAATATTAAAATTTATAATTTGTCCAATTGACATGCCCATCTTTGGGTGCTACGTTTTATACTGGCGAAAGATTTACGAGGTTTATTACTTGGGGGCAAAGTTTGCTTCTTCTAGGCGATATACAACTAGATAATCTAATGCTATGAACCGTACGTAGAGAGGGAGAAAATAAACATGTTAAAAAAAGTAATGCCTATTATGGCTGCTGTTTTAGGAGCTAGCTTTTTACTCACAGCGTGTAGTAGTGAAAAGAAAGAAAATACAGCAAATGCAAATGATAAAGATTCAAAAACACAATCCATTCATTTACCGTATATGGCGGAAATCCCAACGATGGATGTCAGCAAGGCAACTGACGGTGATTCTATGAATGTAATGAAAAACGTATTTGAAGGTTTATATACATTAGGGGAAGGAAATACGGCAATACCAGCAGTAGCAAAATCGTACGATGTGAGTGAAGATAAAAAAACATACACATTCCATTTGAGGGATTCAAAATGGTCAAATGGAACACCTGTAACAGCTGAAGACTTCGTGTTTTCTTGGAAAAGAGCTGTGAACCCTGATACAGCGGCAGAATATGCGTTTTTATTCTTTGATATAAAGAATGCAAAGAAAATTAATAGTAAAGAGTTACCTATAGATCAGCTAGGGGTAAAAGCAATAGATGATAAAACATTAGAAATACAATTAGAACAGCCTGTTCCCTACTTTATAGATTTGACAACGTTCGCAACGTTCTTACCGATTAATGAGAAGTATTTTGAATCAAAAGGGAAGCAGTATGGTTTAGAAGCAGATCAATTAGTTTATAATGGAGCATTTACGTTAGATAATTGGAAGCATGAACAAGGTTTTCAGTTAAAGAAGAATCCGAATTATTGGGATGCTAAAACAGTTAAGTTAGACGAAATCAACTTTGATATTGTAAAAGATAAATCAACAGAAATAAATTTATATGAATCAGGTCAAATTGACCGTGTAGGACTAACAGGTGAATTTGTAGATAAATATAGAAAGAATCCTGACTTCAAGGAACGCTCTGAAGTTACTGTCCAGTTTTTACGTATGAATCAAAAGAACGAAGTATTAAAAAATAAAAATGCTCGCTTGGCTATAAGTCAGGCAATGAATAAGAAAGCCTTTGTAGATACAGTGTTAAACAATGGTTCACTCCCTGCGGATGGTTTTATACCAGTTAATTTCGCTAAAGGAACAGACGGGCAAGACTTCCGAAAAGAAAATGGAACGTTAGTAAAAGACGATGTGAAGGCAGCAGAGGAGAACTGGAAGAAGGCAAAGCAAGAACTTGGGAAAGAGCAAGTAACATTAGAATTATTAACAAGTGATAATGATTTAGCCAAGAAGAATGCGGAGTATTTAAAAGGTGAGTTAGAAAAGAATTTAGAAGGGTTAACGGTCAACGTTAAGCCGCAGCCACGTAAACAACAAATTCAATTACTTCTAAATAGTGATTACGAATTAGGGGTTGATGTATGGTCTCCTGATATTCCTGATCCAATTACATTTTTAGATTTATTTACGACGGACAGTACCTATAACTTTGATAAGTACTCAAATAAACAATATGATGATCTAATTCATGAAGTGAAAACGAATTTAGCTGGTAATGAGAAAGCTCGTTGGGAAGCGATGAAGCAGGCTGAAAAAATATTAATAGAAGATGGAGCGGTCGCACCTTTCTACCAACTAGGTAGATCATACTTACAACGTTCTTCTGTAAAAGGCATTGTCACGAATGATTTTGGTGGAGAATTTAATTATAAGTGGGTTGAGTTGGATAATAAATAAAATCTGCTCTAAAAAAGGCTGATAAAAACTCTTTTTGATAGAGGACTGAAATGAATATTCCAGTTTGTGTATGTAGTAGATGAAGTTAGGGATGGTAATAGAATTATGGATAGGAGATTTAGATTAACAGAAGAAGAAGAACTAGAATTTCAGGAGTTTATAAAATCAGATCAATTTGCTGAAGCTTTAGCAATTTCTTGGAGGTATGGATGCAAAAGAGCAACTTACTTTTCTATAAGAAATAAAAGAAAGGATGTACCCATTCGTTTTTGTGAATTGATTGTTGGAAGTAATTCAGTCAGTCATTTTTCTAGGAAAAAGGAAGATAAAATAGATTTTTGGCACACACTAATTAACCTTAGACATCCTTTCTATAAGATGATTCTAGAGATGGGCTGGACTTCCATTCAAGAGAAGAATCGAATTTTTCCACAAGGTGAATTTAATGAAAAAGTATTTGTTTCCACATACATAAAATTATCGCATGATTTAATGGTACTAACGGAGAAAAGGAAGAATCGGAGTTATATAAGACCTAGATTGCGTATACATGGATCAGAAGATGTACTTAGTAATATCAATAGAATTTTATATCAAGAATTAGGTGTTGGGGTGAAGAAGTTACAAACCGATCATAAAATACCACAGGCGAAAGTAATTTCTTTTCAATCAAAGAAGGAAATTCCGTGTATTCTAGAATTTGCAGGGGCTATGGAAAGTTTAGATAAGTTTCATAGTTTACGTTTGGGTTATATAGATAATTTGAAAACAGGTGAAAAATTAGAGTTTTAAGTAGGACTCCATGTTTCTTTTTTAATAAACTCATAGAATAAAAAGGTTTAATAGAAAAAAATGGATTCCGATTAAGGACTCCATTTTAGTTACAAGTACTGTAGGGATATAGTATAATTCTAGTAAGGTATATTGCATTAAAGAAGTTTCATATTCTTTAGCTGTGATTATAAATGGAGTGTAGAGGTAGGATTCTGCACTCTGTTTTTTTATGTTCTCCTATAAGTCTTCTAACATAATCAGTTGCAATTTGCATTAAACAAATTGATAAATCTTGTCTTAGGTAATTGTACAGTTGCAGTTGCCTTCTTATATAATCTTGTTCTTTTTGACTAAAGTTATTAATCATACTAATGACAGTGTCGTATTCAAAAAAGAAGTATTTTTCATTTGCTTCTATAACAAATACATCATTCTTGATTGGGTGATTTTTGAAAAATGTTTCAAAGAAAGAAACTTGTTTTTTATTTTCTTTTAGTGCATTCATGATTCACTTCTCCTTTTAAATTAAATGAGTTGCAGCATATGTAATTAAGCAGATCACTAAAATAACACCTATGAAAGTTGTAAATAGAGCAAGAAATCCAAGAGCAAACCGATATAAGAAATAAGCACCAAGTATAATTGCTATTATGACTCCGATTATGGCAGCTAATGTCCCGATTGTATGTATAGAAATTACGTTAAAAAATACTAAGCATATGACAACTAAGGCAATAATAGTAAGGGTTCTCATGAGAAACCTCCTTTGTAATTTAAATTTTTAGGATACAAAGATACAAAGATACAAAGATACAAAGATACAAAGATACATGTATCCTAAAATAAAAAGATACGGCATAATGCGTATCTCTATATATCCTCTTTAGAACTAAGAGTTTGAAGTAGCTTCTGTTCTCTTTCAGTCAATTCGTTTTTTATAAAGTTTGCGAGTAGTTCATCTATTACTTCATATTTTTTTAAGCTTCTTAAAGTACAGATATTTTCAATCAGGCTAAATGTATCAGGAGAAACTTTTATATTTTTACGATTTTGCGAACCGACTTGTTTTTTTTGTTGGTTTGTTGCCTCCGCTATTGTTTGAGAAGAGGGTGTATGTTCTTCTACTTCTCTTGTCACATCCGCAGCTTCAGTAATCTTAGGATCTTTGGGTTGCTCTCTCTTTAGTAAACTCACCTATATCAATTCCTTTCCCTAACTTAGTAAGTTTGTTATCTACGAAATATTTAGGAGTATATTTATAATCTACAATATCACCTTTAGTTTCAAATAGATGAATTCTTTCTTCAAGTTCGCAGAAAATGTCGCAGAATAGAGCTAACATTCTCTTATCGTGGTGATCTTCGAATTGGAAACCAATACGTGGATACCATTCTAGGCGAGCATGATTATTTATTATTGTACTGAAGACATTTTCTTCACCAAAAGTATCAATGGTATTTTTAACAATCTCGTTGTGCAATGAACGCTTCTTCTGCAATAATACAGGTAAAATTCCAACTACGTTCATTTTTACAAGGTGTCCAAAGTCATCAACTAAGGTTTGTAGATAATCAAAGATTAACCTTTGACTTCCCTCATAAGAAAATTGTTGCGTCTCTTGCACTACTATAACAAAGTCGCTTGCTACCATAGCATTATCCACTTTCAGGTCAGTGGAAGGTGGAATATCAATGAATATGTAGTCATAGTCGTATTTAATTTTATCTAGCAACTTTGCAAAATAAAAAGTTCTATCTTTAGTAGTCTTAAAGTTTTCAATTAAAAAATCTGTGTACTTTCTCATATCGTAACCGCATGGAATCATATCAAGGTTTTCATGAAGTTTTATAATACCATCTGATAGATTACCATCTTCTAAACATTTCATTAATGTTTTTTGCATTTCTTCTATTTTAAAGGATTTTGCTAAGAATGTAGTCCCGTTTCCCTGAAGGTCTGTATCAATGAATAAAACTTTCTTATTAAATACTAGAGAAGCTACAAGAGATTCCATACAAGAGTCAGTAGTTTTTCCTACGCCCCCTTTTTGTTGGGCGTTAATTATTACGTGTCCTTTTTTCATAGAGATTCACTCCTTTTTAAATGTAACACAATTGTAACAAAAGATACATGTATCTTTGTATCCTAAATCAATCATAACATATGAGCAATAACATGAAAAGGATAAATGTATCCTTTTTTATATTTTACTATTTTTTTATGGGAAACCAAAAGATAATTCTATAATAAATGCTGTTAAATCAACATTTTATAAGTCATTCAAGAATACAAGATTAAGAGGATACAAAGATACAAGGATACAAAGATACAAGGATACAAAGATACAAGGATACAAAGATACAAAGATACATGTATCTTTTCTTCTTTTAGGGGTGTATATTTAATATGTATCTTTTTTCGATATTTACAAATAAAAAAACTTGTTGTAACGTAATAGACAACAAGTTTCTCAACACAATACGATTTAGTTTGATAATATACATAAGAAATTCGTAAGAATTTGTAGAATATATAAGACACATAAAACAGAAAAAAACAAATAAAAAAAGAACGGCTGTTTAGTTCGAGATTTCTGAGGTCTCAAACCAGACAGGGGAAGTAGATTTGCTGACAACATTTCTACTTCTTGGTGAATACAATTTGCTGACAACATCTTGTATTCCATTTACGTCACTGCGACTACCAGTGAGTAAACTTCCCAAACCGTTCTAATTAACTATGCTATTGAGATATAAAATATCTCTTCTTAGTATAGTTAATTAGAGTAGATTTGTAAAGATAGAAACCCTTCTTTAAGTGCATTTTTAAGCATGTTTAAGTATGGATTTTTCTGCCTTTGTATGCAATCTTGGGAAGTCTATTTATTAAGGTGAGCAGTGATATAACTGCTCACCTTTTTTGTTGTAAAAAATCAGTGGAAAGGAGGTTCAAC
>NZ_JBSZSU010000008.1:0-69062 GCF_057812155.1 Bacillus sp. 2175
ATGGAACAAGTTAAACATATTTTAGAGCCTATAACAGAGTACACATCGCTTGATGTAATGCGTTTTATGGTTCATGGTGCATTATATGAAAAATCACCTAAAAATTGGACAATGGATGATAGAAAGAGAGAAATGCAACGTGAAAGATTAAGAGAGGTTGGAGTTGTTCATGTAACTACTGGAAAAGAGCAACTTTCTACGGGACAAAGTATTGTGGTAAGTAGCTTTGAGACATTAGAACGCTTAAACAATCATTTGACACACTGGACACCACAAGTCTATATGTGGGGAAAGGCTAATAATGAAGGGCGTAATTTTGAAAACATTCGTTTCATTACATGTGTTGGAGTAGAAATAGATAAAAAAATTAGTCTTGAAGAAATTCATTATGCAGCAGCAGTAAATAACTTGCCATCCCCAAGTGTTATTCTTTCAACACCACGAGGATTGCAATGGTTTTATGTATTCTCTACACCATTTTTGACAGAAAAAGGCCGTAAGGCAGGTCGTTTTGTTTCTGAAGAAATTAAAAGAGCCTTTGTAAATGTCATGGATGCTAGTGAAGTAGAAGAAGGAACTACAAAGCCTATATTTGAATTAGAAGCGGATCTTGGGGCTTATTCGCTAGGGTATTTTAGAATTCCACGAGAAGATAATGTCCTTTACTTTAATGGACAAGCATTGAACTCAGAATGGGCTTTAGCATGGGCTAAAGAACAATCTAGGAAGCATAAAAGACCAGCGGTTGCTAATACTTCTTCAAGTAGAATGTATAAAAAGGTTGGCATCATGGAAGATCCAGCAATTCAAAGTATTATCAATAACGTATTTTTACGTGGCTGTAAAGGCAAGCTAGGCCGTAATAATGCTGTATTTATTTTATCTTTAGCTATGAAATATGAAGGTAAAACAGAAAGTGAAATCATTGACAAAATAGATGAATGGAATTCTCAAATAAAATCACCATTAAAGCATACTGAGATTTTACGTACTGTTAGAAGTGCCATGAATGATAAATATAATGCGCCTAAAAAGGATTATGTAGAAGAACTGGCTGAAATGAGAATGGAATTTGTCTTTGATATCCGTACACCAGCAAAGGAACGCTTAGACCGTCAGCAAAGCCATTATTCAGAATGGGAGCAAGATATTATAGAGATGGTAGAGCAGCAATGCACGTCTGATGCACCTTATTTATGCGGCTCTCTACGTGCTTTAGCGCAAAAAATTGGTGAAGAGTCACCAGTAGGTAAAGCAATGAATAAATCTAGCTTATCCGATGTATTAAAGGTTTCTAAAAAATTAATTGTAAAGACTAATGGAAAAAAGGGCAGAAATGCTCGTACATATATTACAACAAGAAGTGTATTACTGAAATCCAATAAACATAACTTTAAAGCCTTTTTATTAGGGAAATTAGCATTCAATGAAGAGATCGAGAGCACTACACTTGAAGTACAATTTCGAGGCCAAACAAGCGAACCTGAAGCAAATAAAAATAGTAGAAATAAACGCTCTGGGCCAGGGGGATAATTCAAAAAAATAAATGGCCGAACCCGTACATATATACCTATCGGTATAAGTTTGGTTTAGAGTTTCCTGTTAGTGGAGATTATGGAGTTCTATTTATGGTTCTTGTTTTAATATTTGCATACGGTATGTGAAATTTTGTTGAGAGTACTCTTTATTTAGGAGTCTTTATTATGTGTTTCTTTTTCGTGGATTGTGTTAGCTATTTTAATCACGGTTGTTACTTTAGATCTAAGAGAATGTGAATTGTTGGGGATTAGGTAGTTTCATATATTTGATGGGCATGTATGGTGTCGTCTAAGAAGAAATAAGAACGAATGGGAATGAAAAGTTGTTTATAGCCCATCCTCAAGGGTTATAACATCCATATTCTTCTATCTTTTTTATATGGTATAATTTTCATAGATTAGCAAACTATGAAAAGAAGGGATGAATTTGGTTCAAATAAAAGTTACACCAGAACGTCTAGAGCAATCAGCAAAGATGGTCATTGATTCTAGGACTTTACTAGAACAGATACATAAAGACCTGTATCAGCAAACAGAATACATAGCTTCACAATGGAGCGGAGCAACTAGTAATAGATTCTATGCAATGTTTAACGATGCAAAGCCATTGATGTTCAATATCCTTCAAGAGCTAGACAAAATTGCAAAAGAGTTATATCATTCTGCCGAAAAGTTTCGTGAAGCTGATACATTATATGGAGAGAATTTGGTTAGTGGAGATATTGAAGAAGGTGCAATGTGTGGAAAACCAAAATCTGATTTAGAGAAGGCTTGGGATGGTCTTTATGATGGGGCAGGAAAAGGTGTCGGTGATGCATGGGAAGGCTTTAAGGCATTGGGAGACGGTGAAACATGGTCAAATATGTGGGATGCAGTTGTTAATTATGATGAAACGCTACCTGCTATGTGGAATGCTTTCTCTGATTCTTTTATGAATGATGTTTGGTACGGAGATGTTGAAAGCGGTTTTCATTGGGGTTCTTATCTTGTAACATCGGTTGGTTTAGGACTTCTTGGAGGCAAGGGACTGGATAAAGCTTCAACACTTGCTAGAGGGGCTAGGTTCTCTAAAATAACCCAGATTACCCCACCACGTTTACAACCTGCCTTTGCAGGTGTCGGTTTAACTGGTGAAGCTATGCTCAGTGCGTTACCGCCATCGGGACACTGGGGGAATTATTTGAGTAGCTATCTCATGTTTGCTAGGCCACATTGGCGAGAATCCGAAAAACATGCATATGAGAAATATCCTAATTACAAAGACCAAGTATCATTTAAAGATAGAGAAGAAGTACCGTATGCAAGTAAAGGCAGTACTAGACCAGACGGTTTTGACCATGACCTAAATAGTAGTTTGGAGGTTAAAAATTATAACCTTACTACCGAAAGAGGGAAACGTTCGTTAATTAATGTTTTACTAAAACAATTTGAATATAGATTAAAAAATTTACCAGAAGGTGCAGAGCAGATAGCTTTTATTGATGCAAGAGGTCAAAATGTATCACTTCAAACTTTAAAGGAAATTAAAGAGGAACTATCACAAAGAACATTTGGTAAATTGAAGGTAACTATCGAAAGAGATTAGATAGAAGGGAGATGTATTTATGGCAACAGGATTTAAAGCAGACTTTCTATGGTATAGATTAGGTACATCTGATTTTGTACACTCATTTTTCTCAACCATTAGTTTTCATTTAGAAAAAGAGGGTTGGGGAACAAAATACCCACACTTGATGAAAGAGCTATATAACGGAAGGTTAACACTTCAAAATATCCCAAAGGCAATCGAGGAAGCAAAGGAAGCTCGTGAAAGATTGAAATTATTTTCACCATCAGAGGTAGTATGGGATATCGAAGACTTATCCAAGCAACCACCATGGGGAGATAATATTTCAACAGATATTACAGACTTATCTAACTATTTTTACACAAGTGGCGGTAAGGACATGTTTGAAATGTTATTTAAAGCATGCAACGAAGCTTTAGAATTAGAAGTAGATTTAGAAATAGAGAATTTATAAAGGGGGTACCGCCACATGCCCATCAACTTAAGGATAGAAACTCTACGGTTTTCCATTAATTGAAATGAACAAACTTTTAAACAGTATAATCCTCTTAAAAATGAGCATACGAAATAAACCCTAACGGGTTTCATTTTTTTCTTATGCAGCTTTCTTTTGTTTTCTCAATCCATTATACTCATAGACAACACCCATAATATCAAAGATAGTTTTCTTCTCATATCGATGGGATTTCCGGCCATTTTTCTTTAGTAGGGTAAACAGGCGGATTAAAACCTTTGTTATTATACGGGTGTTTCTCTGTATCGCTTGATATAACAGGGATAGATGATCTTGAATCATCCCAATTGCTTTATATTCGCTTAGTTCTCTTTTGTGCTTTTGCAACAGAAGTTGGCGCATCTTAAACATCGTGGAAGAACATATAAAAATGGCAATGAGTTTTCCATACACATGGCATTCTAATCGCTCTTGTTTGATAGTTTGCCAATGATGAATTTGAAATAGAGATTTCCACGTTTTAAATATGATTTCGATCTGCCAGCGGAGGGAGTAAAAATCATGGATTTGTTCCATCGGAACCACTTCCCAAGGCGTATTCGTAACATATATGTTGATACCCGTTAATCGTTTACTCTTTTCTGAAAATGTAATCCCCTTTTTACTTTCGGTATAGCTTTGTTTTTTTCTACGTTCCAGTATTTGTTCCTCTGTTAATCGGTAGATAATTACTCTTGTAAATAATCTTTGATTCTTGCCAATATACGACTCTTTTATTTCATACGTTTGTCCTGGTTTTAACGTGTGCATAATGTTCTCTAAATCAACTTGGATATACTGTGACTGTTTTTTGATTGTCCCATTTCGAAAGTATTCTGGAAATGGATTTTTCGTATAGACGGTATGGTTTAACTTAAGTCTTGATATATAGCACACGCCACGTTGATCCATTTGATCTAAGTCTTCCAATGAAAAATATCCTAAATCACGAATACACAGATCACCCGGCCGTAAGGTATCTAAGCAATCTGTTCCAAATGTTTTATCATTATTTTTTCCAGGACCTACCTGGAAGTTTAAAAACTGTCCGCTGTGTAAGTCATATTCTAATTGAATCTTGATACCTGCAGTTTGTGCACAACCACCTGACCCAGGATATACATGTGCTAAATGTTTCGGTACTTGGAAAATCGTCGCATCTAAAATACGGATTCGTTGAAAATACGTGAGTGCTGCACTTGAAATGGCTGATGTTTTACAAAGTTTACTTTTCCATAATGCAGAAAAAATATATTTCAAAAATTCAACCGCTTTTTTATCAAAGCGTTTATTGAGTCCTTCTGGACTCATAAGAGTGCCTGTGGCGGCGTGTAATTGACTGCATAGTCGAACGAGAGAATCACTCGCTGTACGTTGACTGACCCAGATACATATGGTAGCTAATTCATTTCCTGAAAACTTTCGTTTTCTTTTTACAAAACCTAATTCTTTAGCGAGTTCTTCCAAAAGAGAAGGGGTTAAATGACGATACAGCTCTTCAGAAAATAGTTGTAATTCATCTTGAATTGAAAGATTCATAAAAAATGTCATCCTTTCTAGCTAGCTTTTTAGAAAGAATAACGTTTTTTGACACTTGGGGGTAGTGCAAATTCTTAAGTTGATGGGCATGGGGTACCGCCAGCATTTCGGAAAAAAACCACGCTAAGAAAATCAGAGTTAAAAAATCAGAAAATATATCATTATTCCAAGACACATACAGTGTCTTTTTTTATACAAAAAATAATACAACACAATATTAATTGTGTTGTATTAGGTGTTATAATAAATATAAATCTAGGGGTTTAACGCAACACAATTTATCGATAAATAAATACTTTTAGACGCAACACAATTTATAGACGCGGAGGAAATCACATGGATGTTGCAAAACAGTTTTCTTCTTATCTTAAACAAGAGAATAAAACTGAGAACACTGTTCAGGGATACACATCAGGTATTAGACAGTACATAAAATGGTTTGAAGGTTCCTATGACAGAAAATTAACAAAATTGTACCGACAAAATATCTTAGAGTACATTAGTTATTTAAAGAATGTCAAAATGTTGAACGCCAAGTCCATTAACCACAAGATTAGTAGCCTTGCTAAATTTAATGAATTTCTAATACAGAAAGGAAGTCAACAAGATCAAGTAATTTTAAAAACAGACATGATAAAGGTTCAAACTGTCTATGCTTCTCCAACCCAAATTGTTGAATTAGATGTAAAAAAGTTTTTACAAAGTGTGTTAGAGGATAATAACAAACGTAATTATGCAATTGCCACTCTCCTAGCATATACAGGAGTACGTATTTCAGAGGCATTATCTATCAAAATGAATGACTTCAATTTACAGACTGGGGAATGTATTATTCGAAGTGGAAAAGGAGGTAAACAACGAATTGTATTACTAAATAGTAAGGTACTTAGTGCTATCAAAGATTATCTCATCGATCGAAAAACATACAGTACAGCACATGAATCTCCGTATCTTTTTATTAGTAAAAAGCGAGAAAAGCTCGACCGTACGGTCGTCAATCGTATCTTTAAATCATACAGCAATGTTATTACTCCACACCAATTACGACACTTCTTCTGTACGAATGCAATTGAAAAAGGATTTAGCATTCATGAAGTTGCAAATCAAGCTGGGCACTCTAACATCCATACGACACTACTTTACACAAATCCAAACCAACTGCAGCTAAAAAATAAAATGGAGCTCTTATAAAGGAGTAAAGGGGAAACAATGGGAGTTAAACAATTACTGTCAGAGGCACAACGAAATGAGTTAATGGATTTATCACGTTTAACAGAATGGGATTTGGTAACATTTCATACTTTTTCTAAACATGACTTACATTTAATATTAAAACACCGTAGAGGATACAATCGTTTAGGGTTCGCTCTTCAGCTTGCATTAATTCGTTATCCTGGCTGGTCCTTAACAGAATATAAAGACATTCCACAATATGTAGTGGCTTACGTTGCGAGTCAGTTACAGATTCCACCTGAAGAATTTTTAGTATATGCCAAACGTGGGAATACTTTATGGGAGCATCTTGGGGAAATTCGAACAGAATATGGATATCAGAATTTTTCTTCTGAATATAAAGAAACTTTATTACAATTTTTAGTGCAACAAGCAATGGATAACAATAATACCCTCTATTTAATTGAAATAACAATATCTACATTGCGAAAAATGAAAGTCATTCTTCCAGCTATGTATGTGATTGAAGATATCGTCTGGGAAGCAAAGCAACAAGCAGATCAGAAAGTGTATAGTATACTACATGACGGTTTGGTCCAAGAACAAAAAGATCAATTAGATGCGTTACTTTTACCAACTATAAATGGTAAATCTCCATTAGCATGGCTAAAAGATGTACCGGCCCAGCCTTCACCAGAATCATTTTTAAAAGTAATAGACCGATTACAATTTGTTCAAAAAATTGGTCTTACTATTGATACCACAAAAATTAATACAAATCGTCTTCGGCAGCTCGCTAGATTAGGATCAAAATATGAGCCATATGCTTTTAGACGATTCAATGAAGTAAAAAGATATAGTATGTTAGTCTCATTTTTATTGGAGATTACACAAGACCTTATAGATTACGCAATTGAAATTCATGATCGTCTTATGATGAATCTTCAAACAAAAGGGAAAAAAGAACAAGACGAAATACAGCAAGCAAATGGGAAAAAATTAAACGAGAAGATTTTACAATTTATTACTGTATGCGGGACACTAATTGAGGCAAAAGAAACGGGTAAAGATGCTTTTGCAGCCCTAGATGAAGTAATGTCATGGAATGAGATGGTCGAATCTGTTGAAGAAGCAAAACAACTATCACGGCCTTTAAATTATGACTATTTGGATTTGTTAAATACTCGTTATTCCTATGTTAGACGATATGCACCTACTTTATTACGCAGTCTTCATTTTAGAGCGACGAAATCTGGAGAACCCGTTTTACAAGCACTTGATACGATTCATGAATTGAATGAAACAGGTAAACGAAAAGTGCCTCATGGCGCTCCCTTACACTTTGTATCTAACCGTTGGCAAAAACATGTATATGATGATGACGGAAACATTAATCGGCACTATTATGAATTGGCAGCTTTAACCGAGTTAAGAAATCATATTCGTTCAGGAGATATTTTTGTATCAGGCAGTAGACATCATAAGGCATTTGATGATTATCTTATACCGTATGATGAATGGAACGAAGTTTCAAACATTCCAAATGGCCTTACAGCCCCTTTAAAAGCTGAAGATTATATAACTGACCGAATAAACCGATTAAATGAACATTTAGAATGGTTATCAAAAAATAGCGAGAAATTAGAAGGAGTAGATATTAGTCAAGGAAAACTACATGTTGAGCGATTGGATAGAGGAACTCCAGAAGAAGCAAAAGCATTTAGTAAACTTCTTCATAGTATGTTACCCAGAATAAAACTGACAGATTTACTAATAGAAGTGGCCAGTTGGACTGGATTTCATGATCAATTTATCCACGCCTCTACCAATCAATCTCCTGATCAAGAGGAACAGAATATTGTATTAGCTACTTTGATGGCAATGGGGACAAATATAGGTCTTACAAAAATGGCGGAAGCTACCCCTGGAATCTCCTATAGACAAATGGCAAATGCTTCACAATGGAGAATGTATGATGATGCAATGGTTCGCGCTCAATCTATTCTCGTGAATTTCCAAAAGGAACAAAAGTTATCATCCTATTGGGGAGATGGGACAACTTCTTCTTCTGATGGTATGCGTTTATCCATTGCTGTACGTTCTCTACATGCAGATTCCAATCCACACTATGGAACGGGAAAAGGTGGAACCATTTATCGATTTGTAAGTGATCAGCTATCTGCCTATCATGTGAAAGTCATTACTACCAATGCACGAGATGCTCTTCATGTATTAGATGGGCTTCTTCATCATGAAACAGATTTAAAAATTGAAGAACATTACACAGATACAGCTGGATATACAGATCAAGTTTTCGCTTTAACACACTTGTTGGGATTTCGATTTGCTCCTCGTATTCGTGATTTGGCAGATACTAAGCTTTTTTCTATACCTGGTGGAGAAGAATATGAAAATGTTCAAGCACTTTTAAAAGGAAAAATTAATGTAAAGTTAATAAAAGAAAACTATGAAGATATTAGAAGGTTGGCATACTCGGTTCAAACAGGAAAAGTATCTAGCGCTCTTATCATGGGGAAGCTCGGATCATATGCAAGACAAAATAAACTCGCAACAGCACTTGGAGAAATGGGACGAATCGAGAAAACCCTCTTTACGCTGGATTACATATCTAATAAAGCCGTAAGGAGACGGGTTCAAAAAGGTTTAAATAAAGGAGAAGCAATCAATGCATTAGCTAGAATTATATTTTTTGGACAACGTGGAGAATTTAGAGAACGTGCTCTCCAAGACCAGTTACAAAGAGCTAGTGCACTAAACATAATTATTAACGCTATAAGTGTGTGGAACACTGTATATATGGAAAAAGCCGTAGAAGAATTAAAAGCAAGAGGAGAATTTAGAGAAGATTTAATGCCATATGCGTGGCCGTTAGGATGGGAACATATCAATTTTCTTGGAGAATACAAATTTGAAGGATTACATGACACTGGGCAAATGAATTTACGTCCTTTACGTATAAAAGAGCCGTTTTATTCTTAATATAACGGCTCTTTTTATAGAAAAAATCCTTAGCGTGGTTTTTTTCCGAAATGCTGGCGGTACCCCATGCCCATCAACTTAAGAATTTGCACTACCCCCAAGTGTCAAAAAACGTTATTCTTTCTAAAAAGCTAGCTAGAAAGGATGACATTTTTTATGAATCTTTCAATTCAAGATGAATTACAACTATTTTCTGAAGAGCTGTATCGTCATTTAACCCCTTCTCTTTTGGAAGAACTCGCTAAAGAATTAGGTTTTGTAAAAAGAAAACGAAAGTTTTCAGGAAATGAATTAGCTACCATATGTATCTGGGTCAGTCAACGTACAGCGAGTGATTCTCTCGTTCGACTATGCAGTCAATTACACGCCGCCACAGGCACTCTTATGAGTCCAGAAGGACTCAATAAACGCTTTGATAAAAAAGCGGTTGAATTTTTGAAATATATTTTTTCTGCATTATGGAAAAGTAAACTTTGTAAAACATCAGCCATTTCAAGTGCAGCACTCACGTATTTTCAACGAATCCGTATTTTAGATGCGACGATTTTCCAAGTACCGAAACATTTAGCACATGTATATCCTGGGTCAGGTGGTTGTGCACAAACTGCAGGTATCAAGATTCAATTAGAATATGACTTACACAGCGGACAGTTTTTAAACTTCCAGGTAGGTCCTGGAAAAAATAATGATAAAACATTTGGAACAGATTGCTTAGATACCTTACGGCCGGGTGATCTGTGTATTCGTGATTTAGGATATTTTTCATTGGAAGACTTAGATCAAATGGATCAACGTGGCGTGTGCTATATATCAAGACTTAAGTTAAACCATACCGTCTATACGAAAAATCCATTTCCAGAATACTTTCGAAATGGGACAATCAAAAAACAGTCACAGTATATCCAAGTTGATTTAGAGAACATTATGCACACGTTAAAACCAGGACAAACGTATGAAATAAAAGAGTCGTATATTGGCAAGAATCAAAGATTATTTACAAGAGTAATTATCTACCGATTAACAGAGGAACAAATACTGGAACGTAGAAAAAAACAAAGCTATACCGAAAGTAAAAAGGGGATTACATTTTCAGAAAAGAGTAAACGATTAACGGGTATCAACATATATGTTACGAATACGCCTTGGGAAGTGGTTCCGATGGAACAAATCCATGATTTTTACTCCCTCCGCTGGCAGATCGAAATCATATTTAAAACGTGGAAATCTCTATTTCAAATTCATCATTGGCAAACTATCAAACAAGAGCGATTAGAATGCCATGTGTATGGAAAACTCATTGCCATTTTTATATGTTCTTCCACGATGTTTAAGATGCGCCAACTTCTGTTGCAAAAGCACAAAAGAGAACTAAGCGAATATAAAGCAATTGGGATGATTCAAGATCATCTATCCCTGTTATATCAAGCGATACAGAGAAACACCCGTATAATAACAAAGGTTTTAATCCGCCTGTTTACCCTACTAAAGAAAAATGGCCGGAAATCCCATCGATATGAGAAGAAAACTATCTTTGATATTATGGGTGTTGTCTATGAGTATAATGGATTGAGAAAACAAAAGAAAGCTGCATAAGAAAAAAATGAAACCCGTTAGGGTTTATTTCGTATGCTCATTTTTAAGAGGATTATACTGTTTAAAAGTTTGTTCATTTCAATTAATGGAAAACCGTAGAGTTTCTATCCTTAAGTTGATGGGCATGTGGCGGTACCCCATCGCTATCAAGCTAAAGAAGTAGGTCACCCCCAAAAAGAGAAAATATGTTAAATTCTCATAGATAACTATCTTATATTAATTACATAATCCAGTGTGATATAATAATATAAAGATATTATATTTAAAAGGGGGATTCAAATTGGTTAAAAACTTACCTTTACTAATAGTGATTTTACTACTAGGTATCAGTTCTTCTACATTAAGCACGAACGGATACTTTTCTCCAGTTATAGAATGGTCTTTAATGATTATAAGTATTATTTTGAACATTACTGCAGTGATAGGTTTATCATTACACGTCCTTGTATATCAACCTATGAAAAGATTTAATAAAAATTTAAAAGGGACCTTCAAATAAAATAATTATATTTGAGGTAACACCACATCGCTATCGAGCTAAAAAAATGTATCCATAAAGAGAAAAAAACGCTATTCTTTCTGTAGAATCATAGGAAAGGATGGCGTTTTTTATGTCTGTTTCTGATGAATTACAACTATTTGCTCAAGAGATTCAACGTTTTTTATCTCCAAATACCTTACGGAATCTTGCTCGAGATGTTGGTTTCGTACAACGAACCAGTAAGTACCAAGCAAAAGATTTAGTCGCTTTATGTGTATGGATGAACCAAAATATCGCTACGACGTCTTTAACTCAGTTATCTAGCTGTTTAGAAGCCTCGACAGAAGTGCTCATCAGTCCCGAGGGACTGAACCAACGATTTAATAAAGCAGCCGTCCAATTTCTACAACACATACTAGCTGAACTACTAAGCCGAAAATTGACCTCATCTATACCGATTTCTTCTCCATATACTTCTGTTTTTAAGCGTATTCGTATTTTAGATTCAACTGCATTTCAACTCCCTGATGTATTTTCATCGGTTTATCCAGGTGCAGGAGGATGTAGCCATACAGCTGGGATAAAAATTCAACTTGAGTATGATTTGTTAAGTGGACAGTTCCTTCATATTCATACAGGTCCAGGTAAACAACATGATCGCACTTACGGCTCTTTGTGTGCCCCAACTGTGACAGCAAATGATTTATGTATCCGAGATTTAGGTTATTTTCATTTAAAAGACCTTCAATATATACAAGATAAAGAGGCCTACTATATCTCTCGTATCAAGTCGAACACACGTATGTATCAAAAAAATCCTAACCCTGATTATTTTCAAGATGGAAGAATTAAGAAAGGTACAGAGTATATACAGATAGATATAGAGACGTTAATGAACTCCCTTCAACCAGGACAAACGTGTGAAGTAGCTGATGCTTATGTAGGAATGAATGATAAAGTGCCAGCTCGTGTAATTGTTCATCGATTAACAAAACAACAGCAACAAAAACGATTACAAGATCAAGCTGTAAGAGAAAAAAAGAAAGGAATGAAGTATTCTCCTCGTAGTAAACGACTCAGCGGTATCAATGTATATATGACAAACACCCCTACAGATATTGTCCCTATGGGACAGGTACATGACTGGTATTCTTTGCGTTGGCAAATCGAAATTTTATTTAAAACGTGGAAGTCATTCTTTCAAATTCATCATTGTAAAAAGATAAAAGCAGAACGATTAGAGTGCCATTTATATGGTCAATTGATTGCCATTCTACTCTGTTCTTCTATCATGTTTCAAATGCGCCAATTGCTCCTCATGAAGAAAAAACGAGAGCTTAGTGAGTATAAAGCCATATATATGATTAAAGACTATTTTCTTCTTCTATTCCAAACTATACAGAAAAACACCCAAGAGCTATCAAAGGTGTTACTTCGTCTGTTCAATCTTCTACAGCAAAACGGGCGGAAATCTCATCGATATGAGAAAAAAACGGTCTTTGATATATTAGGTGTCGTTTACAATTCTATGTCTGATAATCAAGCCGCTTAATTCAAAAAAGTGAAACCCGGTAGGGTTTATTTCGTATGCAAATCTTTCAATCACCTATACTTGCTCCTTAGAAAAAAGAAACAATCTCGCCTAAAATTGACTTTGCATAAGCTTAACTTGATAGCGATGTGGCGGTACCCCTAAAGACATGAAATTTCATCATGTCTTTTTGTTTTGTTCCCATATTCAAAAACATCCTAAATAGATTTTTCCTGGTATGGTGACCCCTACTTAGCTAAATAAGCGTAAACACGAATAGCCCAGTAATGATTTAGGGCAAATCAACCAGGCAATTTTCACTATGTATTGTTAGTAAAGCAAATAACAATATATATCCCTTGTGTGACATTTTTTCAGACACTTGATATAAATAGGTGCACCAGGCTATGTATGTGCCCGATTATTCGTGACGATGTCCTGTTTCTTTTCGATTGAATACACTATGATCAGTAGCTTAACCAATCGAACTTTATGCATAAAAAAAAGATTCATTTAACCGCATTACAATTGTTTCCAATATTCTTTTCATTTATACAATTCGAATTGTATAGGTAGTTCAGCTGAGCTAAACAAATTGAGGTTATAAGGATAAACTTTTCATTGATGGGTAAATACAAGGGTATGAATCTGAAGTTTGACTCTCGATGTAAAGACCTGGATGAATTCTTTACTTTTATTTTTGGTAAAGAATTTTAAAAAATCTTTACTTTTATTTTTGGTAGTAGTATAATAATAAGTAAGCAGAGGCACACTTAATACTACGCTAATTACTATATCAAGAATTGAACATTTATATGTTCATTTACAATACACTATACAGTATAGGAGTATTAAGGATTAAATTACTGAGAAATAACAAAATGCAACACCTACGGAAAATAAAGAAGGATGTGTGTACTATGCAAATAAAAAATGAGAACAGAGGGTTAATTTCGTCTTCAGGTCAATTTACGTCTACTCTTTCTCAGAAAGGACAAGTCACAATACCAGCTAAGATTAGAGATTATATAGATGCAAAAGCAGGAGATCAGATTCAATTTGTGATTGAAGGAGACAATGTTTTTGTAAATGTAGTTAAAAAAAATTCTTTGTTGGCATTGTTTGGTGCTATGCCACCTAAAGCTGGTGAGCCGAATTTGTCTTGGGAAGAAATTAGACGTGAAGCTAAAGAAGAAATGATTTCCTCCGAATAAGGGAGAGTGCAGTACATGCAATACGTAGTTGATACTAATGTCATTGTAAGATTTTTGACAAATGACGATGAAGAACAATCAAAGAAGGCTTTTGAAATCTTCAAGAGAGCTGTTAATCAAGAAATTACATTATTTTTAACACCAATAGTGATAATAGAGTGTACCTGGGTTTTAGGTATGAAAAGATACGGTTATTCTCATGAAGAGATTGCCGATAATCTTACAACAATTATTACTTCACCAGGCGTTAAAACATTGGAAAGTGATGTAGTATTAAAAGCATTACATGAATATAAAACCAATAGAATTGATTTTGCTGATGCTTATTTAGCAGCTGTATCTACTAAGAACGGAGTTCCTTGTTTGACATGGAATAGCAAGGACTTTAAAAAGTGTACTGGCGTAGAGCATTATCGTCCTGATGATGTCCTCTAATACATATTGAGTACGAAATTACTTTTCAAGAGAAGAACACGTTACAGAACATGTTCTTTATACAAAGCAAGTGAATAATGTGTTCGTGAAGCGAACAACTACTGTTCTCTTCACGAACATTATGTTTAAAAGTTAAATATGGATATAAATTTTTTTATCATTAATTAAACTAGTTGATAAACTAGTTTAAACTAAACTATAAACTAGTTGTAGGAGGAAAATATAATGGTTGAGCAAATGCTATCTAAAAACATGTTACTTGGTGGTTTTGATACAGGTAATATTAAAGCGAAAATTAGTTTCTTGAATGAAAAAGGTAATATTGAATCTTTTGCTATTCCAACAGTAATCGCAGAAGCGCCGCCAGCAAAAATAGATTTAAAATCTGCACCTTCTAAGAAAAATGATTACGTAAATGAGAAAGATGAAGACATCGAGTTATTACATGTTCGTATAATTAGTAATTCTTTAGATGGTGATGCAAGAAGCAGAGCGTGGTATGTGGGAGCATATGCTAAAGATCAAGAAGACCGTCAAGAACCAACTGTAGACGAAATGGGAAAAACGGAAGATAAATTTAGCCAGAAAAATAAGAAGTTACATTTGATTCCATTATTCACAAGTATGGCGGTGGCAGCAGCGAGAATTGGAAAAGAAGAAGTTTCTGTTCCTTTTAGTGGTGGAATGCCAATTGAAGATTATAAACTACGTGGGGAAGAACAAATTTTAGAAATGCTCTATGGAGAACATACTGTAGAATTTTTAGATGGTACATATGAGGGTAAAAAGATAAAAATTACGATTAATGATGGAACAATGAATGTTGAAGGTGTTTCCTCTGTCTTGGCAATACTATTTGACATTGTAAACGGTGAAATAGTGGAAGTTGAAGGAATGGATGCAGAAATTGGAGAATCATATGCTATCAATGATCTTGGTGCAGGTACTTCGGATAATGCTTTCTTTGAAGATGGAGAGTTAAATAAAAAATTATCTACAAATACGGATTTAGGAACAAATAAGTATATTGATGAAATTTTAAAGAATATAAAAGAACGTTTCATGGAAAATGAGATTTTAAAAAGTTTCATGACAGATGAAATTGAGTCACCTTTTAAAACAAGAGAAGATTTTATTCAAAGGCTAGTGATGCCTGAAGTAGAGAAAATGATTGAAGATGATACTTATAAGCCGACATTTAGTGTGAAATGGGGCCCTGTAAAAGAGAATGTTACAGATATTGTAATGGATGGGATGTTAAAATATGCAGAAGATCAAAAAGCATCTCTAATGAAGTTTTGGTTTAAAACAAATGCGGATAAAAACATTGTAGTTGGTGGTGGAGTTTTATTTGGTTACGCTGGTTTAAGAGATCTGAAGGAACAAGATGGCTTTATTTTACCTAAAAACATTCAAGAGTCAGCATACTTTACAAGTAGATCATATTTAATAGCTAATCTATTAGAGCAATTAAATAAAGAAGGCGTTGAAGCATAATAGAAGGTGGATTCACACCTTCTTCCTTGCTATATAAGAATATGAAGTGTGGTGTTATATATGAGTAACGTCGGTTATGAGGCAGGTAAGGGAAGAACATTTACACCTTCTATAGATGCTAAATGGATTAATGAATTTAATGAAATGAAATCGGAATTAGGTATAAGTCGAAATAAACTTACTGAAAAATTAATTCAAGATGGTTTGAAGTTCAATAGAAATAGCGGTAGTACAGGAGCATTGTATATCCCGTTAACTACAGAAAATTTGTCTCAGGGCCAAATTGAAATGCTATCTAGTAGTATAGGACAAGAGATGCTATTAAATTTAGCTTTAACAATGATTGGTGGTACATCTGAGCTTAACAAAATAATTAAAACTAATAATACGAATGAGATGCCGATTTCGGATAAAGAGGAAGATACTATAGGCGGTAAGGTTGAAGTACCATCAGCTCACATCGCTCAAGAAATACCATCTTCTGATATAAAGGGAAATGGCAATGAAAGTAATGTAAGTGAGCAAATAATAAAACCGAAGGTTTCAGAAATGGGTACTAAGCCAAAATCAGCAGCGCTTAAAGCTTTAGAAAAATACAATAAAATGAAAAGCGATATAAAAAATTAGCTATTAATAGCTAATTTTTTATAAATATAAATAAACTAGTTTATAAACTAGTTTAAACTAAATTGACAACTAGTTTAGTTTTCGATGTGATTTACACATAATAAATGTCGTTCCCCTTAAGAGCAACTAGTGTTCTTAAGGGGAAATATCTATACAAATATAATGCCACCTAGAACTCAGAATAAGAACACGTTCTCGAACGTGTTCTGGCAATATAGAGTACGGTTAACTGTTGTTCTTTGAGAGAACGCAAGGTGTTCTCTATATAAATTCTTGTAATTATTTCTTAACGTGGGTTTTATGTTAGTATGCTGGTTAGAGTAAAATCATAAAGAGAAAGTGCATAAGTGCTAGAAGGAAAAATATAAAGATAAGGGACAGTAAAGAAATAAGGGGCTGAGAGTGATGGAAAAGAAGTATATTGAATTTATTCTGGAAAATCAGGAACATATGAAGAAAATTGAGGAATTAGAGAAAATATCAAGAGAGTATATGGACTATTTATTGGATAAGCTCGAAATAACTTCTAATGGTGTTTCAATTTCTGATAGTAAAGTACACAATTGGGGTTATATTGAAAGTGAATTTGAGAAATTAATTGTAGATAATTACTTTGTTGACAATGAATGTGATTATTTCGGTATGATTGAGGACGGCTACAATCAAGCATACTTTCATCATAGCCCACAAATGTTGATAGATGCTATTAAGAAGGAACAAAAGAAAAGACATACAAGGAAGAGACACCCTAAAAAGAGTTGGGAAAAATTAAAATCTTTCAGTCTGGAAAAAGTAGGAGAACAGATGCGAGATCAAGTCAACTAGTTTATAAGTTAGATTGTCTTGATTGAAATGTTAGTAGTTGCTTTTAACTTGAAAACTGGTAGGGCTCATGGCACGGGATGTACGGCAGTTGCCTACATTCCGTAAGCCACCGCTCCACCTTTACTCAACTCGATAACTACAGATTGTAGAAAAAAGATTAGCTGGCAGCTGCAGCTAATCTTTTTTACAATCTGTACGTTCCTGAGTTTCGCTTAACAAGGTGGACGGAGCGTAAAATCTAAAGAACAATATAGTAAAAATTAATTTAAGACGCGTAATGCGTCTTTTTTTATAAAGAAAAGACACCCTAAGGTGCCTTCCTTCGACTTGAACCATCTTAATTTTAATAATATGTATCTCGCAAATATAATTTTACCATATTTAGTTATTTCACACATTGAGAAATTTTAAATATATAATCCCACGTTTCTACTGGAGTGTGATAAAGACTTTTTTATTGATCCAATGGATGGTTAAATCAAGTAAAATGCAAAAACAAACTAGTTTATAAACTAGTTTGTTTTTGCGCTTTATAATATAGTGGCTAATATCTTCTCTGTTTTTTTGTAAGAATGCTAAAATACACTTAAAATATTTTAATATCATGGGGGGTGTAAATGTCAAGATAAACATGTACATTTTCGCTTGTTTAAGCATGTACAAAATCAATCATTTTCTTTGCTAAAATGATCTTTAATTCGATAGGATTGTCCTACAATACTGACCACCGTGGCATGATGTAAGACACGATCTAGTATGGCATTGGCGAGTTTAGGGTCCTGGAATACTTCGTCCCAAGACTTGAAGTTGATATTGGTCGTTAGGATGGTACTACGCTTTTCATAACGCATATCGATTAATTGAAAGAATAATTTTGCATCCTCCGGATCAATAGGCAAGTACCCAATTTCATCAATAATAAGTAATTTGTATTTTGTATAGTGCTTTAAACGAGATTCTAGGCGATTCTCAATCTTGGCACGTTTTAAATTTTGAAGTAAATCATGACATTTAATAAAATAAGTACTTGTTCGCTTTTTAGCTGCTGCTATACCAATAGACGTGGCCAAATGGGTCTTACCAACACCACTAGGTCCTAAAAATACTATGTTTTCTTGTTGCTCTAAGAAACGTAGAGAAATAAAATCTAAGATTTGTTGTTTATTAATACTCGGCTGGAATTCGAAATCAAACTCATCAACCTCCTTTCTATGAGGAAATGCGCCCATTTTCACCATAGAATGAATCATATTTTGTTCTCGTACATCAATCTCATAGTTTGTCAGTTTAACAAGTGTCTCTACGAAGGATAATTCATTATTAATGCTAAAATCGACTACGTCACCTAAATGTTGTGCCATTTGTTTTAATTTTAAATACTCTAGGTTTGTTGTTAATTGTTGATAGCTATTCTTCATTTCTATATACCTCACCAATTACTGATAAATTTTGTTTCGCCAAATTGTCAATGTTCGGATATTTAGGTAGTGACTTAGCCAATGCTTTTTTATAATGTTCTTCTTTATAATTGAGCTTAGATTGGCTGATTTTATGTTGTACAATTAACTTCATGTTATGATAAACATATATTTGATTATCATATACTTGTAAACCGACGGTTTTACCTTGATATTCAGCTGGAACTGAGTATTGATTCGATTTGTAAGATATCATGCCTGATGTATTAACTTTTACAAGTTTATGCTTAATCATATAGGAATCTCTTATCGCGCTCTTCGGGAGTGGTTGTAGGAGATTCTTTTCCTGTTTTAGGGCAAACACTGGAATCTTACCAGTCCCTTGATGAAATGTTTGATTAATTCTTGCACATAATTTTTGCACAAATTCATGTAATTCTTCAAAAGTGAATCTTCCTTGATAAGCATGAATTTCGTCTAGAAGTTTCATTGGCGCTTCTACTTTCCCTTTGGTATTTGGTCGCCCTGCGATACAAGGTTGTACCTTAAATCCAAAATCTTGAGCGAATTGGGCAAACTTATTGTTAATCGTTCCTGTAAAGTGTTCTGTTCGAGCTTCATCCATTACCGTCTTCATATTATCCGTGACAATTACCTTCGGTACACCACCAAACATTTCAAATGCCTCTGTCATAAATGACATTAAAACACTTTGTGATTTTGAAATATTCAAATGAAAAACTTTAAATCTCGAGTAGGACAATAAAAGTACAGCTACATTCACATATACGATTTCGCCACTTTTGGTTTCAAATCGTATGCTTTCTTTCCAATCTAATTGAGCTTGTTCTCCTGGAGGTGTCTCATAACGGACACCCACTGAATGACCTGATAAAATACGCTTCCCCTCATCAAAATATGTTCTAAATTCAGGCTTTCTATTAATATAAGCACGAAATGCAGACTGTGAACATTTTAAACCGTGATTGTCTGTTAGATACTGCCATAACACTCGTTTGTAGTAGAAGATTTGTTTAGAATCACTAGATAAAAGAGCTGCAATCACTTCATAATATGTATCGATTTTCGATGTTTTATTTTTTGTCCCTTTTGGTGTAAAACCATTCAAATACTTATCTATGGTACGCCGATCCACATTCAATTCTCTGGCTAATTGACTTTTATTTATCTTCATTTTTAAGTTCCCCATTAGTTTTTTAAAATTTGGTAAGTCTGAAAGACTTTTAACCTCAAATTCTGTTTGAATATCTAGCTTAATATACATACTAACCACCTCAGAGTCAGTATGGAGAATCCAATTGAAAATGTACATATTTATTCAAGCGTTAATGTACATATTTAAGTTAGCATTTATAGGGGGGGAAAGTATTGTTATCTAACTTATTTATTTGGATTTCTTTAATACTATTTATAATTATTATGAAAAGTAAGATGCGACTATTATTTAGGATTCCTATAGCTATCTTTATAGCTTTGCTAATTTTGTCCATTGGTGCTATTTATGAATTATATCCCAATTTGGAGAAAATTCAGGATGGATTAGAGGGGAATCAAGAAATTATTATTAGATGATGTTCCAATATGAGAAGAATTAATATGTGAATAACTGCATGAATATTATAAGGTGTGAAATACGTGAAAGATCATTTCGTTACACGAAGTGATCTTTCTTTTTTTTTGCGTAAATCCAATAAATATATAGAAAAATCGGGGGATACGGAAGGACGGAACGAAGTGGAGCGAACGACATTTTTTTCGCTCTTTGAGCAAAAAAAATTAGTAATGCAGGATAAGGGGGACGCCACATACGTGGCTACAACTACCAGGCAAAGCCTGGTATATCATGGTTTTTTCGTGAACACATTTGTGTTCATTCTACTTTAATAAAATGCTTTTATGTGGGAACAAAATGTGATACTATTTTACTAGTACTAAATAACTACGTAGCAACAATGTATGGTGGTGATAATTATTCATAAAAATAAAAATAGTAGGTATAATGACCTACTCAGAGTCCGAGTTCCAACAGATTTAAAAGCGAAATTAAATGCGGTAGCAGAGGAGAGGGGAGAAGATACAGCAGATGTAGTAAGGCGTTTTTGTGAAGAGGGATTACACAGGCATTATGCAGAAAATAATATGGATTTTATTAAAGTTGAAATACGAGAAGCTTTAAGAGATGTACTGAAACCTTCGGTAGAACGTCTTGCGAAAATTGGTGCTAAAGGATCAGTTTCAGCAGGTACAGCGATGTATATGTTAGTTGAATCATTAGGTAGACAGAATTTAGATGTTAAAGACATATATTCTCGTGCACGGATTAAATCTGTAGAAAGTTTAAGGTCAAAAGGAGATATTGATGAATAATAAATTACTAATGTTTTAAAATTTTTGATTTGATTTATTGAAAGGTATAAAAAGAAGTATGAAAGCTCCATTTATCATGAAAACAAGTTTTTATTTACCTAGCACTTCTAATGCTAAAAAAAATAGTGCCCATGTTGAATACATAGGAACAAGACCAGGCGTAAGTATGGAAACAACAAAAGACTTTGAAGAGTTAGAAGAAAAAACAGATGCCGCACATCATGCAAAGTATGCTGGGGAACGCCCTGGATCACATGGCCTTTTTACCCAAAATAGTAATGAAGCTCTCGTTTTGAAAGACGTACAAAAAGAACTAAGAGAGCATGACGGGGTTGTTTGGCGAATGATACTTAGCTTAAAAGAAGAAGATGCTTTGAATCTAGGATTTACGGAGAAAAGGAAATGGGAAGATCTTCTTCGTTCGACAGTTCCAGATGCAGCAAAAAAAATGGGTATTACAGAAAGTAATTTGAAATGGATTGCCGCCTTTCATGAGGAAAAGGGCCATCCGCATGTTCACCTTATGATGTGGGAAAAAGAGACTAAGCGTGAAAGAGGGGCTTTGTCTAAAGGGGAACATAGAGATGTAAAAAATGTATTTATGAATGAAATATATCGTGAAGAAAGGCAGGAATTAAATTTAATAAAAACTGTAGAACGTGATTTCATTCGAGAGTTCGCTTTAGACAACGTTGTAGATGCAGTCAAAATGTTAAAAGGTTTAGATGAAGTAGATAAAACACAAGTTGGCATTGCACCACGCATACACACGCATGATATTGAAAAATTGCAGAAGTCTCTTTATGAACTTTCCAAAATGTTACCAGAAAAGGGCCGTATGAGTTATGCATTTATGCCAGATGAGGTCAAAAAAGAGGTTGATGAAATATCAAATTGGTTAATAAATCGACCTCAGTTTATGGAATCTACAGAACGTTATTTATCTTCCGTAGAAGGTCTAACAAAATTACATTCTCATGATCCTGAAAGAATAGAATTAGCGAAAGAAAAAGCAATGAAAGACATTCAAAAAAGAGTTTCGCAGGTTCTTTTAAAGGGTGCATTAGAGACAAGGATTAATTTTCTACCAAAAGTTGACCAAGAAAAAGCGATGAAGGCACAAATGCAATTTATAAAAGCTAATGGTAAACCGAAACAAGATCTTAGTTATGATGTGACTAAAAAAAGTGCAGCATTATTAAAACATTTATCCTTTTCGGAAAATGAAATCAAAAGGGTTTTTGAAACCTGGTCGGAGAAAGCGGATTTGGGGCTTAGTGAAAAAGAAATTAGCAAAAGTATTGCTAATTCATCAAAAGAAGATATTAAAACTATTGATGAAAAAGACATTAAAACTGGAGCTGAAATACTAAAATTAGCAGGTTGGACAAATAATGAAATTATATCCAAGTTAAATAGATACGATGACGTTTTAGATGGGATTGAAAAAGTTTTAAATAAGATCGAAAAAAAAGCGAACTCTAACTTTGTATCGAAAAAAGATTTTAGCAAGATTGAGGAAATAACAGATGTATCTGTGGATTATCCATATAAATTAGTAGAACGCAGTGAAGTTTCAAAAGAAGATGTGGATAAAATGATTGAAACATTTTCGCAAGGTATATGCAGGGATGAAGCGGCAGCTGGATGGACAGCGTTTTGCATGAGTGTTGCCCTAAAGCAAAGTGAAGTTTCTGAGAGTAAAAGAATTGATGTTGTTTCAGAGTGGATTCGTTCTAATGAAATAGCAGGAGTAGATTTGTATGCGATTAATGAAAAAATCGAAGAAGGATCTAATTTTTTACGTAAGAATACATGGGATAAAGTATTAGGAAATATAGGTGTTAAACCAGAAGATTTTAAATACCCATTCAAGACTTTTCAAGAATTAGAGTTTGACGAACAAAAAGCTGATGAAACTTTATTGCAGTTAGAAAATATTGTAGTCGAAAAAATGGAAGTGCCAGATAGAGAACATTTAACCGAGGTCTATGCAAGGATTTTAAGAGGCGTGGCATCTGACAATTCGTTATTTAAAGAAAAAATAAATGTTTGGGCTAAAAAAAGAAAGTTACCTCAAAGTTTAGTTACTAAGGTAATAAAAAAATATGAAAAAAGAACGAACGACATTGAATACTTAAAAAGACCTTTAAGAGTACAGGATATGACCGAAAAAACTATTCGGGATTACAGTAAGGTTCTATTTGCTACAGGCATGTCAGAAGAAAAGGTTAAAGATACCGTACTTGAATGGAATAGACGGGTGAAAAGTAATGCTCCACCCGAAAAAATCGAAAAAATAATTGAACAAGTAGGAGCTCTTAACGAGGAAAATCAAAGATGGGGAAAAGCAACCTATGTAAATAAAGAGAGTTATAAACAATTAAATGAGACTTTAAATGTTAAAGCTCCATATATTTATAAAATGCCATCATTCAAGAATCCGAACGCTTCAATTAATAAGATATGGAAGTCATTCTGGAATGAGTTAGAAAAAGAGCGTATGAAATCAGAAAAAGAAATGGAATATGCAAGAAAAAGAATGATGAGAGCAAAAGAACAAGAACAAAAACAAAGACAAGAAAGGGAAGAGAGAGGTTGAAATTCCGAATATTTTTAGTTGTTTTTGTGATTTTAGCTGATTTACTAATCTTACCAAAGATTGTATATAATTTAGACCTTTTATTTAAGGGAATTGATCTTCAAATTGTTATTAATAATTTAACTACATTTTCCGTTATATACCCATGGGTAATTTTGAAGCAATCTTATGGAACATTTTATTTAATATTACAGGGTTTTGTTGCCACAGCTATTGTTTTGATTATCTGGAAAGAAAATAGAGGCATAAAAAATAAAATGAAGAATGGTATTGGCGGTCCAGAGGCATCCGGTGGTGGGCAATTTGGGACAAGTAGGTGGCAAACTGAAAAAGAGAGAGATGCTAATAATAGTGTTTGGAAATATGAAAAAGAACCTATAAAAACAGCTGGTATAGTCCTGGGGGCTGATTTAAAAAAGAAAAAAGTATGGCTTGTATCGGAAGATGAACATACATTAATTATCGGTACAACTGGTTCAGGTAAAACACGAAGAATTATTTATCCTGCAATATGGACGTTAGCAAAAGCTGGCGAAAGTATGATTTTAACAGATCCAAAGGGTGAATTATATGCAGCAACCAAGAAATTCTTGGAAGAACAGGGTTACGAAGTAATAATGTTGGATTTCCGTAAACCTAAGGCTAGTACACATCATTGGAATCCAATAAAAGCTGTTGTAGATGCTTTAAAGGAAGATGATGAATCGAAAGCTTCTGAAGCAGCATGGAATATAGCAAACATGATTGTATATCAAAAAGAGCGTACGGGCGACCCTGTTTGGGCTACTGGAGCCGAAAGTGTTATTGCCGCATTGATTTTATATATAGCCATAGAATCAAAGAAAGATAGTCAAAAGCATATGGCTAGTGTGTTTCAATTGCTAGTTGAGTATGGGGTAGTTAAGAAACGTGAAATTGGCGATGGGATGATGGAGGAATATGTTCCCTTATTGGAATTGATTGAATCGTTAGAACGAGGCCACCTTGCAAAATTAGCATTTGCTACAGCTGGTATGGCTCCTGAAAAAATGCGTGGTAGCTTCTTTGCATCTGTTGCAGCAGATTTAAGATTATTTGCAGATCCTTCAATTGCATATATGACTAGTTTTCAAGATCACGATTTAAAACAACCTGGTGAAAAGAAAACAGCAACATTCCTTATTATCCCTGACGAAGTTAAGACTCGACATTTCTTAGCAACGTTATATATAGATCAAACGTATTTCGAGTTGGTTAATTTGGCAAATTCTAGACCAGAGGGACGAATTGCAATAAGAACTAGCTGTTTACTTGATGAGTTTGGTAATATGCCGAGAATTTCAGATTTTGACACTAAAATTACTGTTTCAAGGAGTAGGGGAGTTAGATATAACATTGTTGTTCAGGGATTGGATCAAATTAAAGAAAAGTATGGGAAATTGGCTAATACAATAACCGGAAACTGTAGAGTCTGGTTATACTTGTTGACTGGTGATAATGAAACAGCAGAAGTTATTAGTAAAAAATTAGGAACATACACAGTTGCAACTGATGGCTATTCAGCTACTACTAGAACGAAAGACTTTTCTGCTAGTTATTCACAGAATCTATCAAAACGTGAACTGTTAACACCTGATGAAGTAATGAGATTTCCAGATTTTGAAGCGATTGTTATTAGGCAACGTCAATATGCTACAAGAGTCCCTACTCCTGATATTTCGAAGTATCCTATTAAATTTATACCCATTGAAAGGGGTGATTTGGAAAAGAAAGATATTAGATTTGATGTATTTGATCCATTTAAAGCGCAATGGGAAGGAGAACTTGAAGCAATCGAAAAAGCTAATAAGACAAATGATTTAGAAGAAACTGCTGAGACAGAAGAATTTGAAGAAACAATGGATATTACAAATGAACCAATAGATGTAGCTGAACAAAAAGAAAGCTATATGGACATTATTTAGGAGGATTAGGGAATGAAAGAAAATAAAGATTTAAAAATGAATAAAGGTAAAAAGAAAAAAATTAGTTTTAAACATTATTTAGCTTTTGCATTACCATATGTATTGTTTGCAGCACTGTTTGTAATTGATACTTCAGCATATGCGGCTGGGGAGCCAAAGATTTATTCTGGTACTAAAAAAATGATTGGTGATGCTACAACATGGCTTATCGCACTAGTTCCTATTGCGGGTGGTTGTATGGTTGCTTGGCAACAGTTTAAAAAGCAAATGTCTGATAATGATCCAGCTGATATTGCACATGCAAATAAACGTACTAAACAGATTTTAGTTGCAACAGCAATTGGTGTATCGGCTGTAGGGTTAATTAAATGGTGGGCTAGTTACTATAACTAAGAAGAAGGTTAAAAAACATGGGATTCATATTAGATAAGATATTTAACAGTTGGATTAATGGAGCAATTGAATTTTTCTTGAAAATAATTGCCGAAATTGCCGGCGTATCTGTTTATGTATTAGAACTAGATATTGTAAAACAGGCCATAATCTATACGCAAGTTATTGCTCTATCCTGGGTTGTAGTTGTTGTTGCATTCCAAGCTATATACACTTATATACTTAGAATGAATGGGGATAGTGGAGCAGATCCTATGGCACTTATAAAAGGTTCCGGTCAAGCGGTAGCAGTTATTTGTACGATTCCTTGGATTGTATCTTATGTATATAAATTTGGTACACAGATGGCTGTTGATGTAGCTAAATTACCTGGAGCCAAATGGGACAAGAGTACTAGTGAAATAAAGCAAACACTGGATTTAATTGCAAAATCAACATCTGTTATACCTCTATTTGTATTATTATCGGTTATCGTGGCTGTTGTAGCCATTATTATTGTTCTTATACAAACATCTATTAGAGCAGCTGAACTAGCTTATGCAGCTGTAGCGGGTCCACTTTTGGCTACTGGATTGGTTACAAATTCAGGGATGTATTCAGCTTGGTGGAAAGATGTTTTAGCGATATCATTAGCCCAGGCTTCACAGCTATTTATGTTAAAACTTAGTTTTGAGGCTTTAAAAACAATGGTATACAAAGATTTTCCGATTATGTCGTTATTCCTATTCTTGGGGATTCTTTGGGTGGCAATCAAAGTACCGAAAACCCTTCAAAATTGGGTTCATAGTACAGGAACAGGGAGAATGGCAACAGGTGTAGCTCAGCAGGCAGCTACAGCAGTTATAATGAGAAAAGCAATGACGAAGGGAGCTTAATATCTATGGAAGATAGAGAGTTTGAGAATCCATATTTAATCCCTAAAAACATTAAAGCACGATTTGAATTAATACCTGGTTTTGGGTGGCGAGAAATTTTCGTCACCTTAGCAGGTGCAATAGTTGGATTTATGCTTTTACTGTTATTAGGAGTTTTCGGAATTCCTATAATTGTTAGGATATTCCTCGCTGTAATGTGTGCAGGTATAGGATATGGTATATCGGTTCAAAATCCACGTACTGGAGTGAACTTATTAGATATTTTAAAAATGATGAGGCAATTCAATGCGAGACCTAAACGATTTTATTACGTTTTTGGTGAAGGGAGAGAAAGAGATTAATGAGTCTTTTTAAGAGTAAATCTAAAAATAATCTTTCACCGGAGCAAGTTGCAACTCAAAAAAACAAAGCAGTTGCTCAACAGTGGATGCCCGTGATGGATATTAACAATGAATTGCTTCATTTGAAAAACGGTTCGATTGTAGGATTTATAAAAGTTCAGCCTTTGAATATGGATTTATTATCAAAGAAGGAACAACGAAGAAAAATTAAAAGTTTAACTGAAGTTTATAACGGGATAACTCGTGGTCAACAAACATTAACTATTGCTAGACCAGTTGATTTAGATGGTTATATTTATAGGTTACAAGAGAAAAAGGCAAATGAAGAAACTCCAGTTAAAAGAAAAATTATAGAACAGGATATTAAGCGTGCAATTATGATGTCTAGTGGTGGTGAGGCGGTAGAACGTCAATTTTATATCATAATATCAAGCCGAAATAACAAAGATGATATGGATCAGGATCAGTTACGTAGAACATGTAATGAAATTGCACAAGAACTTAAAGGAGCAAGTTTATCCGGACAAGTATGTGATGATCAAATGATTCGTGATTTACAATTCTTATTTGGAAATTCAGCACAATCTTCAGTGGAAAGAGCACCAATAGATAATGGCCCATTTATACAAGCTTTTTATAATGGTAATGATACTGTAAATGATGAGGAAAATGAGGGAGCATAAAATATGGCGAAGGTAAAAGAAAAGAAGAAAAAGATTGCTGGCAAAAATCAATTGTCAGGATTCTTAGATGTAATTACACCTAGTGTGATAAATTTTCAGCCTAAACAATTAAACTATGGGGATAGATTTCAACGTGTACTTGTTATAACTGATTATCCTCAACGTGTAGGGGAAGCGTGGCTAAGTCGAATTGCAAATATTCCTGGTGTAGTAACGTCAATGCATACGGAACCTATTGACCCATATGATTTAGTAAATGAAATTCGTGTTTCTATGGGTGAACTTGGAGCCAAAATTGAAAATATGGGAAATCCAGTTTCAAGAGAAAGGGCACAGGATCAATATGATGATGCAAAGGCAATTTTAAAAAAGATTGATAGAGAACAGCAAAAAGTAATGTTAATGACGGTGGTACTTTTAGTATCAGCTGAAGATTTAGATGAATTAAATACGAGATGCCGAAGAGTAGAAAGTATGCTTGCAGCAGCAGGGTTAAGGGCAAGAACACCGATGTTTCTACAAGAAGAAGGATTAAGAACTGTAGGCCCATGGGGGATGATGGAAAATCGAATTAAAGATATAGGAGCTAGAAATATGCCAGCTGAGTCCGTAGCAGCAGGCTTCCCATTTGTATATTCAGGTCTTAATGACGGTGAAGGTATTTTATTAGGTACTGATAAAGGTGGAGGGATTATTCTTTGTGATTTCTGGACTAGGCGAGAAAGTAGAACAAACTCAAATCTAACTGTTATCGGCCGCCCAGGTGTAGGAAAGAGTACAGCTGTTAAAAAGATTTTGCGTGGTGAGTATGGTCGTGGAACAAAAATTATCATTATAGACCCAGAAGATGAATATGGTGATTTAGCAAGAAATATGGATGGGGATGCTATTGATTGTGGGGGATCACAAGAAAGTCGAATAAACCCCCTACAGATAAGAGATGTCCCATTAGATGATAAAGATGAAAAAGAAAAGTTATATGAAGAAGTTGAAGGAAATAATAGTGGCCCATTAGCGTATCACTTTCAATTCTTACGAACATTTTTCAAACTATATTTAGGTAATATAAGTAGAAGAGATATGAGTTTATTGGAAGTAGCCTTAGAAGCATTGTATAACTCAAAAGGTATTAATTGGGCTACTAATCCACAAGACATACCTAATGAACAGTATCCAACATTAAAAGATTTATACTTTATACTATTAGATTTATCGAAGGAAAATGTGGAGGAACTTACAAAAAAATGGGGAGACTTATCCAACGTTTCTCTAACGGGTGCAAATAGCAAGGATTGGCTTGATCTATCTATTTTATTAAGATCAGCAGCGGTAGGAGCAGATTCATTTTTATGGAGTGGACCGACTACAATTAATCCTAAATCAGATTTTGTTGTATTAAATATTAAGAACTTACTAGAGGCGAATGATGAGATTAGAAGGGCACAATTTTATAATGTTTTAGGTTGGGCCTGGAATGAGGTTTCAAAAAATAGAAAAGAAAAGGTTTTACTTGGTGTGGATGAATGTTACTTATTAATTGATCCTGAAGTCCCAGAAACAATTAAGTTTTTACGAAATACCTCAAAACGTATTCGTAAATATGAAGGCGGTTTAATGGTAATAACACAGGATTTAGTAGATTTCTTAGATCCAGCTGTAAAGCGATATGGACAAGCCTTACTAAATAACCCTGTATATAAAATTTTACTAGGACAAGGTGAAAAAGATATTGAAGCATTAGAAAAATTAATGACTTTATCAGAAAGAGAAATACATACATTATCAGAAGGGAATAGGGGAGAAGCTCTATTTATTGCTGGTAATAGACGAATGCATTTAAAAATAGATATTTCTCCAGAAGAATTAATTATGTTTGGTGAGGCTGGAGGCCGTTAATAGAATTAAGGTGAAATATAAATATATTTGTTCTTAAAAGAACGTAGAGTTTGTTTTATTAGGTAATTATTACTACTCTATGTTCTTTTTAGAACGTTTTAGAAGGTGAAACGGTGATTTACTTAAAGGCAGCTTTACTTTTAAAAGATTATTGGAAACCAATTTTGATGGTCTTGATAACTGGGATTGTTTTAGTGTTATTAGGCCCTTTTCTTTTGCTAACATCTTCAACTCCAGGTGGCAAAGAGGAAACTATTAAAAAATATATAGAGGTAGCAACTAATTTACAGATTAATTGGGTAGAACTGGTCGCATTTGATATGGTCAAGTACGAAAATCATTTAGACGGAAAAGATCCTCATGATTCAGCTTATCATTTTATAAAGCTTAAATATGAAGAATATAAAACAGAAGAAAAATGTATTAAAACAAACAAAGAAACTGGTCAATGTGAAGAGAAACAAACGCAAGAAATAGTTACATCTAGTAAAGAAATTAAAGGGAAAAAGGCAGTTCAAGATTTTTTTGCGAAATTTAATCTTTCAGGAAATAGTATAAGTAACAATATAAAGAAGATTAGCGATATGCCTGGAAAACGTGTAATAAGTTCCTCTGTAACATTAGATGAGGCGATGGATGATGCTAAGTTTACAAAGGAACAGAAAGAATATGTTAAAAAGCTGATTGAAGCAGGAACAATCCAGCAGATGTTTCCCGATGCAGGTACAGGAACAGGAGCGGTGTGTACACCAAGCGGTACTTTAAATAAGGAATTAATTCGTCAACAGATGGATAAAGCGGGGAAATTTAAAGGAATGACAGATGATTTTATAAGCATAGCGGAAAAACATAAGATTGATCCAGTTATTTTTATTTCAATCGCATTTCACGAAACCGGAAGAGGAACATCAAGGGCGGTTCGAGAGAAAAATAATCCTGGAGGAATTATGGGAAGTGGAGGACTATGGACTTTTTCTACTTTACATGAGGGACTAGATTTTATGGCAAAGAACTTATATAAACTATACATATCACAGGGGTTAACAACAATTCCAAAAATAGGTGCTAAATATGCTCCTGTGGGTGCAAGTAATGACCCACAGGGAATGAATAAAGATTGGGTACCTGTAACAACACAAATAGCAAATTCATTGGGTGGACTAACGATGAATTGTGAAGCTGGAAATCAAGGTGGAGGTATAGTTTTAGATGGAAGTGGCGGACAAAAATTTGATGCTAATAAAGTATATACATCTATGGCACAATTCCTTGGAAGACCTTATGTTTGGGCAGGTGCTAATCCAGCACAAGGTTTTGATTGTAGTGGTTTAATGCAATGGAATTTTAGACAGGCAGCTGGGATAAATCTTCCACGTACAGCGCAAGAACAATATAATGCCACAGCAAGAGTAAATAAAGAACAATTACAGCCTGGGGATCTTGTATTTTTCTACGGCACATACGTAGGGCCAAAAGTCACACACGTTGGGATGTACATTGGAAATGGGAAAATGATTAATTCAAACAGTTCGGGCATAAAAATTGATAATGTATTTGAAGGATATTGGAATAGACAATATTACGGTGGTGGACGAATTGTTCGTTAAGTATCTAAAAGGAGAGGGACAATTTGAAAAGTAGAGTGATTATAAGTGTGGCAGTCATATTATTTATGACGGTTTCTTATTTATTTATATATACTTATGGGGAAAATCGAAAATTAAAAAATGAAATTGCGAAATTCCATTCAGAAGAAGAGGTAAAAACAGAAATGAATGGATTTATTAAAGAGATGTCTGAAGGGAAATCCGAGGAATTTGAAAAATATTTGATTGGTGAAGCTAAAAAGAATTTTTTAAGTATAAAAGAAAGAAAGCAAGAAGATTTAAAGGTTAAGCAAACAGACATCCAAGAGCTTAGGGCAATAGCGAAAAATAGTGAAAAAACTAAGATTACATCTTATGCAACATATAGGACTACATATGATGTAGGTACGGATGATATTCAATCCATTTATGTACAAGCTATTAGTGTAAAGGCTGAGTGGATTAAAACTGATACCGGTTGGAAATGTGAGCATTATGAAATTCATTTGTAGAAAGGTAGTGTGTAAGGATGGATGGTATTATAGCACGTCCTAAATTTGTTGAAGAGATAAAAGCTGCTCTCGAAAGAGAGGCTGCTTTTATAAAAATTGGTGAATTTGAAGAAGATAGTTTTAAGCAAGCTTGTTTTTCAGCAGCTCAGGTTTCGTTAAAGCTACTTTTAATTGATATAGGGGTTACAGATAGTGCTAGTTTGATAACTGGAATTAAATCTATTCGTGCTAGTAAGCCATCTATAAGAATTGTATTATTAGCGATAGATAAAGAGCCAGGCGATAAAACGGTAGCAGCTGTTGTGAGTATGGGCATTACAGATGTAATACCGTTATCGACTGAAACTATAGATGAAAAAGGGAAGGAGCGAGAAAACTTCACGCCTTTAATAGAAAAGCATATTAAGAGGAATACAACATATGCTGATGTTGTTAGATGGCATTATGAAGTAGGAAATGAATTTTCTACTTCTAATGAAAAGATAAAAACCAAGATACTTACAAAAAAGCAGGTTATAGAGAAAAAAATTTATGAAACAAAAACCGAGGTAGTATCCGTTGCAAATAAAAATATAGCAATATGCGGTTTAAGTTCGAAATCAGGTAGTAGTTTTGTGTCTATGAATCTTGCAATGGCAATGAGTGATTATGATCTAGCAATTTCTATAGTAGAACCACCAATAAATCCGTATTTTTTTGATACATTGTTACTACATGAACACGAAGAAGAGGATAATCAATTCATGTCAATTCCTCACATGATTAAACAAAATGAAATCGGAAACAAGGAGTTTAATAATAAGGTCTTTGATATTTATTGGAATGTAGCTGATACTAGAAAAAGTAAAATTGGTGAATGGGGAATTAATGAATTAATAAAACAAATACATTTTGAGAAAAAGGCAATTAATATTGTAGACTTTGGGGAGAATGTACCACTAGATGCATTTAGCTATATGGATTATATATTTATTATAATAGATCCTCAACCGTATTTAATCGCCAAGGAAATAGATAAAGTAATGAATTTTGTAAAATTAAAGCAGGAAGGCCACCCAATATATTTTATCTTTAATAAGATGAATAAAGGGGTAGATGGTAAAGGTTTATGTAATTCTCTAGGATTAGAAGGGGTTATAAATATTCCACATATAGATCCCGTAATTACATATAACTGTCTATACGATGGTAGGATTCCATTTGAGCATAAAGATATAGATGAAGAATTTGTAGATAGTATGGATATTATAATAAAAGAGGTTATAGGTAATAAGTACTATAAGAAGGAGAAAAAAACTTCTCTGTTTAATAGATTTTTTAAGAAGTGAAATATAGTGAATTTAATTTAATATTTATAAAAAAAGAATTGGAATATAGGTTGATAGTCCTGGTGAACACCTATATTTCAGTTCTTTTTTATATTGATAAATTTTATTTGTAAAAAATGTGTACATTAATTTTAAATATGCTATAATGTTCCTAAAGGAACATTATTAGTCATATATAACTAATAAATAATTTTTTATGTAGTTACAAATACCTAATATTGATGTTGAGTAGTTGGGGGTTGGTACATGAGTCTACTCATAGTTTCGCTGTTTATTACATATATGCTCTTTAACATTTATACAGATTTTCTGTACTTAAAAACTAAAGGTTACTGGCATCTTATATTTTTAGTTCTTTGTATCTGTCTGGGCGTAATAACACATATAAAATTATTAGATCTAATGTGTGTAGTTTGCGTTTCACTAGTTGTAGGGATATTGCGAGAGAATATGAAACTAATTCGTTTTTCTCCTGGTGACACAAAGATGATTATTGTTGCATCTTTGTTTTATTTCCTAATTAGTCCAGAGGAAGGCGTATTATATACAGCATTAATAGTGCATATTGCAATTTTCATGTGCTCATCAATTTTGACAGGATTTATTACTTTGTTATTGCTTTTCAAATCTTTTATACGATTTAAAACAATAACTGGATATCACAGTATTAAATTTAAAAAAATGAATATCTCGCTAGTGACAGATGGGTGGAAGGTAACTCGTATGTACTATTGTTTGCCAGCAGCTATTTCAGTGCTAGGGGGTGTTATACCATTAATTCTAATGTCATTGAAATAAATGAATGCATTGCTGGTTTTACGCAATGATTGTATATTAGAATAATGGAATTAAAAAGGAGGAAATTTATAATGAAAAAGAAATTATTAACTACAGCAACAGCATTGACTATTATGGGGACAGCAGTTTTAGGGACAGGAGCTTCAGTTAATGCGGCTGATAATACAGATTCATTAAAATATAATGATGTTCCAGCAAATCACTGGTCTACGAAGGCAATTTACGATTTAACAAACCGTAAAGTAGTGCAAGGTTATGGAAATAATGTCTTTGGTTTTGGTGACAATGTAACTCGTGGACAAGTAGCACGTATGATTTATACATACGTAAAACCAGCGGATGCAGATGCTAGTTTCAAAAATCCTTTTACTGATATTAAAGGACATTTGTTTGAAAAAGAGATTTTAGCAGTTGCTAAAGCAGGACTTGTGAAAGGATTTGGTGATGGTAAGTATGGACCAGATGATATCTTAACTCGTGAGCAAATGGCACAAGTACTTACAAATGCTTTTAAATTTAAGGGTACGAAAACAACAAAATTTGCAGATGTTGATAAAAATTCTTGGGCTTATGGTGCAATCAGTGCATTAGAAGAAAATGGAGTTACAATTGGTACAGGAGGTAATATGTATTCACCACAAATGCATGTAACACGTGAAGCATATAGTCAGTTCCTTTATAACTCTATTAATGTAGTAGAAAAGAAAAAACCTGAGACTAAGCCAGAAGTGAAGCCAGAGGAAAAACCTGAGACTAAGCCAGAGGTGAAGCCAGAGGAAAAACCTGAGACTAAGCCAGAGGTGAAGCCAGAGGAAAAACCTGAGACTAAGCCAGAAGTGAAGCCAGAGGAAAAACCTGAGACTAAGCCAGAGGTGAAGCCAGAGGAAAAACCTGAGACTAAGCCAGAAGTGAAGCCAGAGGAAAAACCTGAGACTAAGCCAGAGGTGAAGCCAGAGGAAAAACCTGAGACTAAGCCAGAGGTGAAGCCAGAGGAAAAACCTGAGACTAAGCCAGAAGTGAAGCCAGAGGAAAAACCAGAAACAAAGCCAGAACAAAAATTACCTGAGGGGTTAAACCAGGAGTTAACAACACCAGAAACAAAGTTTAATGAAACAGCATTTAATAATTTACCGATTGCTCAAAAATCAGTTTCAAGTGGCGCTCAAAACATTGTTAAATCTGTCAATTCTACATACGGTACAAATTTGAAATTTAATGAAATTGGTGTATCAGTAGCACTTAAAGACCAGGGAATGTATTTACCAGCAGGTACATTTAATTCACAATTTTTAGTTGAAGGCGTAAATAAAGATGAATTCGAAATTTACTTTTTAGGAAATAACGCTGCAACTGTAGAACTTGCTAAACAATGGGTTAATCTATTAAATCCATCACTTAACTTAGATTCAGAGATTGATAGTGTAGTAGCAACTCATAAAATTAGTAACTATGAAAAAGAAAATAACAAAATAAGAATTGGGCTATCAACAGCGGATCAAATGCTTTATATCCGTGTAGAATCTAAATAATTTAAATTAATTTATGGCATACGAACTAGATAAAAATAAATTAAACTAGTTCGTATGCCACCAATACACGAAAGGAGGAAAATCGTGTATAGAGTAAGACCTTTGTTGTTTTTATTGATATTTATATTCTCGTTACTAGTTCCCAATGCAGCTAGTGCTAGAAATAATGATGTTCCATTCTATAATGGAACTCCAGATACGGAACTAACTTCTAGGCAGTTACAAATACCTGGTAAGTTACTTCGACCAGGTAAAGGATATACACCCCCAGGAAGTGAGAATATATATTATACAGCTGACATACATTATCCAGCATTGTATAATGGTGCATTTAATTTTGGTAATCATCATGAAAACTTGATTAAAAACACTGAATCTTCAGAGCCTTTTGTCAATTTAATTAATGATGGAGTTATAGGGAGTGGAAATCCTATAGGTAATCGGATGGTCACTGAAGTGGAAAGAATGAATGCTTCTATAGTATCCAATATTTATTTTGGTAATGGAGATTTTGTATTAGGTAATATAAATAAACATACTATATCCCATGAAGAAACAGGTAAAAGATATGGTAATTTTTATTGGATAAGAGATATAGCTTATTTAAGTGGGGGATATGCTGGTGCAGGTTTAAGTAGGGAAATTAATCCATATAACATATGGATTGTCAGGACGAGTTTCCCAGATATAACTAAATTCAGTGCAACAAATGGCTCCAAATCAAATCCAGTGTTTTTTGATCTAGAGGGCTATGAATATGTTTCAAAAAACAAAGGTTACACAGATAATGACCCGAATAGTACCACGACTAATCCATACGAAGAAAGTGCTGGGGAAAGAAACCGGGTACATTGGTTCTTAGAAATTTATAAAGATGGGGATTTGGTAGATAAGAAAAACGGATATATGCGCTCGAAACCAAAAAGTAATCCATCTAAAGCGAATGAGAAAGAATCAGGTCACTTTGTAAATGACAATGTGAATCCAATAGGGTGGCAACCTGAGTCGTGTGGAAGATTTACTGCTAAAATAAAGGTTCTAGATGGTGTTCAAAGGACTTCCCAGGAAAAAACAACTACCTTTACAGTCGATGGGGATTGCGATGATAAACCAACTACTAATCCGGATGATAATATGTGCAAAGATGATTTTAAGTATAAAATGGACTTTGCTGTAGATCGAATTGAAGGAGAAACAGCAGAAAAAGGAACAAATATTTCTACTCCTGTAAAAGTATCTAGAGCCAATTTTAAAGAGGAAAGGGATAAATATAGGGGTGAATTAAAAGAGAAGATTAACTCTCTACAATCAGAAGTAAATAGTCTTAAAGATGATAGAGATAGTACACGGTCTAATTTAAAGTCATGTCGTTTGGATCAAACTTGCTATGTGGATGAAAAAGGAAAACAGCATTGTTACCCAAGAGATTGTTCATGGTGGGAAGAACGTTTAGATAGTATTCTATTAAGACTTCAGAAAGCGGAAGAAAAATTAGAATGCGAAACAAATAAATTAAAACGACTTGAAACATTAGAAGCTCAGTACAATTCAACAGAACCTAACGTCACCTTAAGTTTTGATGGTGATAGGGTAGGGGCGCAGAATGTTACCTTAAAGGAAGGAGAGAGTAAAACCATAAGCTTTGATTGGTCATTAAAAAGATCTGGTCAAATAGAAGCTGAAATTAATCCGATACCACGAAAATATGATAACAGTAAAGATGTTAAAAAGACGAACTTTAAGAATAATAAACTAGATACACCTATATACACATCTAGTCATCAAGTGTCATTATGTCCTCGGCCTGGAGAAAAAGCTAGTATTCATGCTGTAGTAAGAACAATAAATGACAAGGGAACAAAGGATAACCTCTATGAATATCTGACAGGTGAGATAATTAATTTATCCAGAAAAACATTGAGATCGGGATATGGATTTAGTTATGAGGTGAAAACAACTTATTCTAATGAAGATCCTAAAAGTAGTGCAACAGGGCCTAAAAATACAGATTCATTTTTCCCAACAATGACTAAGCATTTGCAATATCCAAAAGTTGATGATGGATATAAAGTGCAAATGGAAAAGACGGAAAATTCTGTAAGTGAATCGGTTTGGTCACTCCCAATGACATATGTTGAAAAGTTTTCAGGTAATGTCTTTGATAAAGACTATAAAAATCACCCAGCTTATAATCCAAAAGAGATAATTCTAAATGGTGGTCGAAAGTGGTATACATCTTTTGATCAAAAAGATGGGAAATATGCTTTTAATATTAAATCTTATAATGCTGGAGTAAATAAATTAAACTTATGTCTAACTGGCGAAGTGATGATTGAAGGTTCATTTATTGGAAATAAAAAGGGCGAAGATGATTTTATTAGAAGATCAGTAAATCCGAGTAATCCATTCCCTGATAAGGTGGGATGGAATTGGCAAGGAAAAGAAACAATGTTAACAAGTTTAAATAATTGGTGGACAAATTGGAAATATCCGAATCCTAAAGATATTCCTCCAGGTTATCATAAAGAATCTTATAAAATTAGTCCTGAAATTTACCAATCTATTAAAGCATATAATAAATCTCATGGATTAAATGTGGATTTAAATAGTGAATTCTTTAGCAAGTTTAACCTTAAATAACCTAAAAAGGGTGATGTAATTGAGTGCCCCTAAGTTTGTAATAATGGCTCTTGTATTGCTTGGATTTACATTGTTTATTGCAAGTTCAAGTTATTTGTTTGCAGCTGATACAAATGAGGACAGAACTTTAGAACAGGCAGCAGCAAGCGCTATGAGCCAGGGTATTAATATGGGACAGGTTAGGGTGGATGAAGAAGTTACAGTTAATGAGGATGTAGTAAAAGAGGCTCTTGTGAGACAGTATGTAGAGCAATCAAATCTAAGTGATGGTGAGAAGCAATTACATATATATGCTCTTGCTTCTCAGCCATCCATGCTTGCTGTAGAATCTTATAACACTTTTGATCTTCCGATACGTAAATACCTAAAAGAAGAAGATGAAAAAGCTAGTGTTCGACAATTTGCTAACATTATATTTGAAGCAAAAAAATTGAAAAAACCTAATTAATAGGAGTTGGAAGATGTGAAAAAAAAGAGTACGCCTAAGAAGTTAGCTATTACTTTAGCAGCTTCAATAGGATTAGTAGTTGCGATTGTTGGATACGAGAATTATGCCGTTTCTAGCAAGGTCAATTTACAAAAAGTATATTTTACTAAGGTTGATATTCCACCTAGAACCAAGATAACCAAAGATATGTTACAAGTACGTGAAGTATCAAATAGCTCCATTCCCCCTAATGCGATTAAAAATCCGAATGACATTGTAGGGAAATATACTGTAAATGGTTTTGGGTTAGTCGAGAATTCATATGTTTTTAAGAATAAAGTGGTATCTAAAGATGAGCTTCCAGATGCAGCTATTTTAAACTTAAAACCAAGTGAAGTGGCATTTCCTCTATTAGTAGATATTGAGACTTCTTCAGGGAATAGTATTATTCCAGAAAGTCACGTGGATCTGTACTTTAAGGGAACAGTTAAGGATAAAGATGAAAAAGGTGAGGTTGTAGAAAAGCCTATCTTTGGCCGCATTGCAAAACATGTAAGAGTAACAGCGGTTAAAGATAGTAATGCAGCAAATGTTTTTGATCCTGCAACTATAAATGTGGAAGGTTCATATCAGGATAGCTTAAAAGAAGAAGCGAAAAATCGCCCTATGGCAAAGATTTATACATTCGCAGTGAATGAAGAAGAAAATACATTGCTAAATCAAGGTACATTAATTGGGAAAATAATCCCTGTTGCAAGTGGAACAGCATATAAAACAAATGTTGAAAAAACAGCAGATGAACAAATTGTAAAATGGATACAAAAACAATCGTACAAAGTGAAATAAGAGAGTGAGGGATAGACATGGGGAGTAATAATCCCAAAATTATCGGCGTATTTGGTATAGAGCAAAATATTGGTAAGGCTACATTATCTCATGCGTTATCAAAAATAATTGCAGAAAATCAACATAAAGTATTGTTTGTTGAGTTAGATTATTCAAATCCTTCGTTTGCCAATAAAACCCAAATACCTCTTGGTGATAGACATATGGGAAAATTTATGGAAGAAGCTATTTTGTATAATCAATTAAATCTTGAAAATTACATTTTTAGAAAAAAAGATATTCATAGTAACACAAAACAATTTGATTGGTTGCCCAGTTCATTGGATTTACTAGTTTATCCAAAGGAGTATCAAGCATCCGAATTTCCAGATTTTCAAAATGATAGCGAAGAAATTATCATTAAATTCGTAGAAAAATTAATGAATAGAATCAAGAGTTTAGACTACGATGCAGTTATTTTTAACCTTCCATGTGAAATTGACGATATTTTTGGATTACCAATATTACGTAAATGTGAATATGTGATTAATGTATTGAATGGTAGCCCTAAATATCTATCGAGATATATGGAATTAACAAATGTCTTTGAACAAGCTGATTTACAATACAAGAAATGGATACAAGTATTTAATCTTTGTAGTAGTAATATAGGTAAGGATATTTACGGAGAATTAACTGAGTTAAATATTTCTGAATGCATTCCGTATTGCAATGAACGAGCTGAATTTGAATTTGCTTTGAAGGTGGGCTCTCCTATAATTGATTTGCATTTGAAAACTATTTCTCGTCAACTTGGTTTCTTCATTAAACAAGAAGAAAAAAGAGGTGGCATTAACAAACTATGGAGATCGTAAAGAAAAATATTATCAATTTAGAGAAGTATGGTCATAGTCCAGGGAAAAAGAAAAAAATTGATATTGAGAAGTATATTTATACTATTAAAGCAAGTAATAGTATAGGTGTTAATCATGAAAAGGAACTACCGGAAGAATATTTAAAAGAAGTAAAAGATTTCTTGAAAAATGAACATAAATCATTACTTCAAGAATCCTTTGGTGATGAAAAAAAGAAAGCTGCACTAAGGAAAGTGGTTTCTCAATATCTTATTGAAAAACCTAATCTTCCAGGGTTTTCGCTAGATGAACTAACCAAATTATTAGTGGATGCTGTAGCTGGTTTAGATATTTTGGAAGCTTTTGCAGAAAATCCAAATGTAACTGATATTGTTTGTAATGACTATGATGAAATATGGATTACTGATCTTAAGGAAGGAAAGTACCTTTCTGATATTAAGTTTAAAGATAGAAAAGCATATGAAACATTATGTTATAAGTTTGCATATGCATCTGGGCAAACTTGGTCATATTCAAAACCAGAGTGTGATGCTTTTTTCCCTAACATGCGCATTAACTTAATGGGATTTGATATTTCACAAGAGGGTATTTCACTTGCGATTCGTAAGTTTACTAAGGGTTTAAGAATTAGTCGAGAGTCGATTTTAGAAACACAGCAAGCAAATGAAATTATGATAGATTTATTGAAAGCTATTGTGAGAACACGCAGTAGAATATTAATTTCAGGATCAACAGGAGCAGGTAAAACGGAATTATTAAAGTATTTAGTGGGTTACATTTTTAAATTGGATAGAGTTCTGATGGTCCAGGATAGCCCGGAGGTCTTCTTAAAATTTATTTATCCAGACCGTGACATTAAAACTTGGATAACAAGAGAAAAAGAAGGGGTTGAAAATGTTATTGACTTAGATCGACTAAACCGATCCGCACTACGCCAATTTATAAAATGGCTAATTATTGGGGAGTCTCGTGGTGGAGAAGCTTGGAGTATGGTTAAATCAGCCAAAACAGGACACCCAGTTATGACATCATTACATTCTTTTGGTGCAATTGATAGTATTGAAAGGGTTGTAGACATGTGTTCAGAGAAAGTTAATATGTCATTAGAGTCATTATATAGAAGTGTAGCAAATAACTTTGATTTCGGTATTCATCTAGAACAAACACTGGATGGAACAAGAAGAATTACGGAAATAGTTGAATACACAGGTTATAAAAATGGGGAAGTACAGTACAATAAGTTATTTTCTTTTGATATAGAAGCAGAAACAGAGTATGAAGATGAAAAAGGTAGAACTAGATTCAAAGTAGATGGATGTCATAAACAGACTGGCTATTTAAGTGATTTCAGAATTAAAGAGATGAAAAAGGCCAGAGTTTTTACTAAACAATTAGAAGATTTACAAAAGGATAGGGAGAAAGAAGACCTACCTAAGGGAGGGGCAGCAGTTGCAGTATCTTAAATATTTACCATATTTAATTATGATTGCAGCCATCTATTATGTTATCAATGCGAATCTAGATAGCATACAAAATAAAAAGAAAAATGCATTGAAATATGTTTTAAATAATAAATCAAAGGATAGTAAATTTATTACATATCTTAAGAAAAAAGGATTATATAAGTGGATTAGCCCTAATCAGATTATTCATGAGGGTAAAGAATTCAATTGGAATTTAACAATTAAAGATTATAGTATGCTTTTAATTGTAGGTTCATTAATTGGGGTAATAATATTTTATGGGTTTTTTATCTCGGTGAATTTTGCTGTTTTTGGTGTGATAGTAGGATTAGTTTTACCGAGAATTATGATGTTTTATAAAAAGAAACGATATGAACTATATGTTGAAGAACAGTTGATGTTGTACTTAAATTCACTTGCAAATGCGATGTCAGCATATGAAAACCCTAGCTTTGCGATTAAAAGTATATTGCCTTTAATGCAGTCACCTATTAAAGAAGATGTTGAAAATTGTTTAATCGTACATTTAGAAGGAACTAGTATTAAAGAATCTTTTGAACCGCTGATTAACAAGTATAAATACAAGAATCTTAAGTTATTTCATGACATGTTGGATCTTATCTCTAAAACAGGAAAAGATGAAGATGGCTTGTTAATGAGAATAGCGGATGAATTTCAGCAAAAAAAGATATATAAAGCCAAATTAAAAGCAGGAATGGAGCCAAAACGATCTTCATTTAAAAAAATTGCTATTATGACAGCATCATTTCCATTCATGTTTTTAGCAGTTACAGCAGATGATTACATTGCTTTTGCAGGGACACCGACAGGGAAAATAATACTTACATTAATGATTCTTGTAAACATTATCTGTGCAGTTAAAGTCGAGCAACATTCATTCTATGATCCAACAGAAGGTATAAATAAAATAAGTTAAAGAAGGGGATAAAGTGAATCTATTAACCACGATTCCACTGTTTCTCTTGCTGTTCTCACTAATATATTTAGTAGTGGATTATGCATTTGAAAGAAGAAATAATAAAAAATTTCAAATACATAAATATATAGGACGGTATAGGAAGAATGAGGAAAATCGAACATTTCTATTCATGCTCTTTGAACCAATTCTAAAGCTTAAAAAAAATTGGATACCTCAAAGAATGGAAGAGGAACTAAATATAAAATTAGATAAAGCAAATCTAAAGATTACACCAATTGAATTTTTGCTAAAAAAATTAGTAATATCAATATTTGTTTTCCTATTTGCGCTTATATATGCATGGATATTTCCACAATATAAGCTAATTATCTTAACAGTAGGCTTAATAATTTCAGCTCTGGTTTTCTTTTATGAAAACGTAAGGTTGAACAGTATCATTAAGTCTAGGGAATTAAGGTTGGAGCTAGAGTTACCAGAGCTCATGATTCCTCTAGGGTTTATGCTTTCTAAATTTTCAGCCTTTGAAGCGACAAAAAGATCAATTGAGTACGCATCTGATAGTATAAAACCTTATGCAGAGGAATTGGTTGCTAAATTAGAACTGGAACCTGGTAGCCATGAGCCTTATATAGAATTTGCAAAAGCACTAAATATTCCATCCGCTTATCAATTTATGGTAGCTCTAGAGCAATCTATGAAGATGGATGAAGAAAAAAGTAAAGAAATCATAAATGCACAAATTGAAGTAATGCAAAAACTACAATCTGAATCTCATGATAAGTTAGTTAAAATGAGACCAGGATTAGTTTCTAAATATATTATTTTTGCTTATCTAGGCATGGTTATTTTAATTATGGGAATATCATTTGTTTCTATATTTGATAAATTCGTCAATCTGTTTTAATAGAAGGAATTAATAAATTAATAAATTGCTATATGCAATTATTATAAAAAAATACAAACCAAAGGGAGAAATTTATTATGAAAACATTAGCAATCGAAACAAAAAAAGGAACAGGATTTTTAAACAAGGGAAAAGATCTATTAAGAAAAAGTAAATCATGGTTATTAAATGAATCTTCAGATGAAACTACAGATAAAGCAGTATGGATGTATATTGGTGTAGGAGTTGCTCTAGTAGTTTTAACAATCCTATTAGTAGCAATGAAAACAGGAACAGGAAATATCGCTGACTTCTTTGTAAGTGTTACAAAAGGATCTAAAGTAGAACCTTCAGGATGGGGAAAATAATAGAATAATATTAATGTAAGTTATACAAGAGGGGTAGTTTATTATAACTACCCTTTCTTTTTAGAAAAAGGAGGCCGAGATTAAGTGAGTGAGGCAATACAGTATGTTTTATTTTTCATTGCGTTAATGGCAATAATTTTCTTTGGTGCTGAGTTTGCTGGCCATACTGTATATAATACAAAAGCGAATGAGCTAAGTGAGTATGCAGTAAGTCTGGCTGAACGTGAAGGGGAATTTTCACCAACAGTTATAGAGAAAGTAAAAAAGAAACTTGATGATTGGAATATGGATTCTGATAAATGGAAAATGGATTATACAAAAGGTAAAGTAGACTTTAACCAACCTTTAAATTTTAAAATTGAAGGTGAGTATGAATATAAAGTATTCAATTTGATTCAAAGTGGAGTCGGTGTAAAGAAAGTATCAATTTCAAGTACCCGTAGTGGTTTAAGTCAAGTTTATTTCAGACCCTAGTTTTTTTAATAGAGATTAGTGGTATAAAAATACATAGTTGTCCCTTTATAAGTGCTTTAAAGAACATGTAAGATACCTTATACTGAAAGGAGAATGAAAAATAGAAAATGAGGAATATGGTATGGATATTAAAGATTATAGTATAAAAAAATATAGAATTAGGCCCGAAGCAATGAAGCTAATTAAATATTTAAATTGGAAAGAGACTTCTCAAAAAGAAGAGGATAAGTTTTTCTTAGATAAAATTGTGAATACATATTTCTCACAGATTTTGGCGGGACAAATTTTAATTCAAAAAGAAAAGATAAGTGGACGTAAAGATAGATCATTATTATTCAAAAATGATACTCATCAATTAATAGATAAAAAGCATTCCAAAGCAAAGTGTACAATGGGTGAAACGATAGAATTTAGCCTATTTATTTATGCTCAGGAAAATTTAACTTCAGAAGAATTAAAGATGAATGATTTAAATGCATGGAATATAACATATAGAAGGGTAAGAAAATAATATTATGTTCAAAAAAATATTAAATAATGTTGGAATGATACTATTGGGATCGGCAATTGCTATATGTTTAATATAAAGAATAAAAGCAGGTATTTTATAGTCAAACTATAGAATATCTGCTTTTATTTTTGTGAAAATGCCTATTTTCAGAAGACAAATAAAAAATGGGTTTTCAGATTCCTTTATATGCGTGTTTCAAAGGAATATCCATGGTTTTGGTTTAGAAGGACAGAAAATGTATTTAAACGAAGAATAAGAACAGTATAGATAATTCGATAATTTCACGTACCCTATTTTTCTATTTTTTTAACAATAACTATTTTTCCAGATGTATGGTTAATCTTTGGGATGAGGATACCTTTATCTAAAAAATCCTTCTTACTTTTTAATTGAGCTTGCACTAAATCCTCTATGGGATTTTTTTTAAATGTAAAACGCTTTTTAGATCGCTTATAATATTTCCAATAAAACGTAGTACTTTTTAACCGTTTATTTTTTTTAGCTAATGTTTTTAAAGAAAATCCTTTAATTTTTCCAGAAGAGCTATTAGCAACAATAAATTTATTTTTTTTATTATCATAGCCATATAGGGGAATCCAATGTGAAATCATAGATCCTTTTTTTAAGAATCTGTATAATTTAATCGGATTCCACCAGGAAATAGGGGTAGCAATGCTGAATAAGACAAAACAATTTTGTTTTTGTATGTCCTCAATAACACTGATATCATCTAAATAATTAATATCTTTAATTTTAATATCATAATCGATATTTTTATAGATGAAAGTATTTTTGATTTTATTAAGAAAGGAGATATACGATTCAAAATCAAAAAATTCACCTACAAAAGTAGTTCCTGTTTTAATATTTGATTCATCTTTAACAATATTAGCCTCTAAGAATGAATACACCATTTTATCAGCTTGTTCCTTTGAAACATCTTTCTTCTGATTAATATGGTACATTCCATTTATAAAAGCATAAATTCCACAAGTGGGACCTGTTTGTTTAATACATTGAGCCATTAAGACCCCCCTTTTTTTCAAAACGTTGATTTAAAAACAAAAGGCAGCCGTAATTCACAGCTACCTTTTCAATTATTTGATAAAACACCAGGTAAATTATGAAGCTAAACGTCCCTCAATTTCATCATATTTAACTTTTGCAGTTTGTAGAACTTTGTCTAATTTAGCTAAAATTTCATTTTCTTCATCAAGGGAGAGTGCTGATTCTTGACGGCTAAAACCATTTAATTCTACTTCAATAAGTAGTAATTTTTCTGTAATATCATTATGTATAGTGGAAGTATCATTGCATATATCCCTAATCTGTTTCGCTAGCTCACTATACTTACTTTGATAGTTAGTACCACGAGCTTGCATATCACGAAATTTTTCACTCCCAATAGTCCTTATTTCAGAAATACTAGTGGTGACCACTTGAAGTATTTTTTCTAGCTCAGATCTTTTTTTATGATCATTTAACTTATCTAGAAGAGCACTTGCTGTATTAGCTGCTGTTGAGGCTCTTTTACTGCTAAATGTACCCCATGCAGCAGAACCAATAGCAATGGCACTACTAACTATACTAACTGCATTATTAGTATTACTTACAATATCCCATACAGACATTACTAAATCTCTCTCTTAACATATTTGTATTTTTCCATACCTCTATAAAGCTCGTTAAACACTTCTTCCCAACGCTTGTTTTCCCAAAAAGCATAAGTAATAGCTTCAGCAAAATGATAACCGTGATCAGGCACAATAGCATTTATTTGCATTTCAAACTCATGATGAGACACTTGTTTACCTTCACCAATCATTTTTCTGTATTCGTCCATAAGATCCATTATTTGTGTGAATTGTATTTGAGTGAGATCGTAATCAAATACTAATCGTTCTACACTTCCATTGGTAAATAATAAATTTTGCTTAAATGTTAAATGTGCAACTTGTTGTTTTAGCTGTTCAATTTCATCTAATAGTGCTTTGTTTTCCATATATAGTTCCTCCAAATTATTTTGTATTTATTATGGTTTTTTTTACCCAATCATTATCTTTAATTTCTTCATCAATTAAACTTACAATTTCTTGTAGGGCATCATCTAATGTTTCAAAACAAGAGGGATTACAAACAGCTGTACTAACTTCTTTATTAGTTTCAATAATTTTAGCTTGTGCAGCATACTCATTTTCATCGAAACATAATATTTCTATTGTGGCCATTGTTCTTCCAGCGACTACAATATTAAAATATTTTTTTTCAAATAATTGAATTGGTAGTGTAGATTTAATATGTTTCATAGAATCATCCTTTCTAAAATGTATTTGCAACATATAAATATATTATAAATAATAATATAAAAATATTCCATTTCATCGAATTAATTGGCTTTTTTGGTTAAAGCATTAATTTTTTCTGTAGGCATATATTATGAAGGAATGATAAAAGGGGGCACTAAATATGGACATTTACTCATTATACCATTACGTAAGTAAACCAATTATAATTGAACATAATGTAGGAGCAAGTTATCCTAATCCGTTAACAGTGTATATAACGAAAGTAAATAATGATCAAAGTATAGAGGTAATTTGTACAAATTCTTTAGGACTTATGGTTAGTGAGAAATTTACTCAAACTCAAATTACTAAATATACTTGTTTGTAATTAGAAAGGAGTTTGGATATGCAAAATTTAGAGTACAGTCAAAGGCTTGTAGGTCCAGAATATTTTCAAGGGTACTTAAGTAGACAAATCAATATATTCACAATAAATGGTAATTATAATGTTTATCCATTGCATGTAGACAGTCAAAATTTATATTGTACAGAAAATGGTACAATGCTAGCAATGATAGTACCTTTAGGACATATAACGTCTATACAATGTGTAATATAAGGATCTTATATGCGAGTATTTACAATAGTTATAACCCTTTGGAATTCCAGATAAAAACGATAAATAATATTTATTATTTATCGTTTTTATCTGGAATTCTATTGAAAAACGATAAATAACAATGTATAATAGAATTATAAAAACGATAAATAACAAATTAGTTTTAGAAAGAAGTTAAAGGTATAATTAGTTAATGTAGTTTGTAAAAGAATTAATACATGACTAAAGTCTTTCAATTTATATATTAATTTACATTAATCTAATATATAAATTGATTAATTTGTTCAAAGGGAGAGAAACAAATGCAGGTAATTTTTGAAATGATTAAAGATGGTCAAAATCTAAATAGTGAATTGAACAAACTTGTTGTCGAACCTTATATTGCAGAAACAGGTATTAAACGAGAAGAAATTAACCTAAGCGATTTAGCAAAATGGATGGAGGATAAAGTGAAAAATGAAAGATGATAATAAGGAAATAATATATAACAAAGAAAAAATCATTACATCTATTGATGATATTTCTTTATTACAAGATAAGCTACAAGAGGAACAAAAAGAATTTAAAGCTATTTGTTCTTTAACCAGGGAGTTTAGAAATCTTATTAAAAAGGTGATGTAGATAATGAGAGAACGTGAGAATTCAGATAAACCCATCCGTTGTTTTTGTTGTGACAAGTCTATTTTAATAGAATCAGCAAAACTTATGGATGGACTTTATTGCTGTAACGATTGTTTTGAAAAGCGTAAAGACATAATACTTAGACATAGAACATCTAAAATGAATTTATTTCTTGTAGAAGAGCAATTAAAAGAGTTAGATGTTAAGTGTAAAGTAAAACTAATTTCTTCGGATGAAGATGTTGAATAAAGGAATAGAGGAATATCTACGTTAATCAAATTTGAATTTTGTAGAAAGGAGAAATGAAATGAATTCATTTTTATTAGTGCCAATTATTTTTATGGCATTTGTATTTCTATTCATAATGCTATGCTTGTTAGTAAATGTAATTTTTCTTTATTTTGAAAAGGAATTACCTGATTTATTGAAGTTGGCATTACCAGGAATGCTTACGTGTCTAATTTTGCTTTTATTTCTTCATTTTATAAAATAAGTTATTTATACAAATGTTGTTTACTAATTTTATGAAATTTGAATTTTGTAGAAAAGGGGAATGAGAGATGTTGAAAAAAGGCGATAAAGTAGTGATGCATACATGCGGAGAAGCGCAACACTATGACGGTAAAATTTGGACTTGTACAACTGATGAATTCGTAAGAGGTGAAGGTGTATACACGCAAAACTTAGTTTTTTTAGAAGAATTTAGTGGGTGTTTCTTAGCTAAATATCTCCAAAGGGTAAAATTTGTACAAAAGGGGATTATTTAATGAAAAATAGAAAGTTTTTTATGAAATTGTCATGTGTTATAGCACTTTCTATGGTAGGAGGATGCTCTAGTTTTAACATATCTAATAAAGAATCAACAGTACAAAATTCATCACAATTACCAAAAGAAAGCGATTATTCAAATTCAAGATTCAAGGCAATAGAGCTTGATAGTTATACACTTGTCTTAATTGATAAACAAACAAAAGTTCAATATTTAAAAGTAGCTCGAAATGAAGGATTTGATGGTGGATTAGATATTGTACCTTTGTATCAAGCAAATGGTAAACCATATGTAGGTAACGAAGTGAAAGACAATCGTTTTTCCACAAAAGAAATAGATGATTATACTTTTATTATCACTGATGAAGAAACAAAAGTTCAATATTTAAAAGTAGCTCGAAATGCAGGATTTGATGGTGGAGTTGTAATAGAACCTTTATTAAATCCAGAAGGCGGATTACTAACAGCTCAATAAAATTTGAATTGTTTATAATTTTTTCTACAATAGGAGGCTATAAAATGGATGCGATACCAGAATTAATAACAAAGAATGATTGGAATTTACTATGTTGGGATGATAGATATAGTAGGGGGATATGGGCTATAGTTACACCTCATCCAAACCATATGTATAAAATAAGAGAGATTATAGATGGTGAAGGGATGCTAAGTACGGAATTAGGGTTTTATTTCCAGAATGAAGGTTCTTGGCTCCCTGTTGCTAATGGAAATAATCTAATGGATGTTTTAACGAAGCTCGATGACAAAATTAAACCGATGATTGGCAACACTATATGGAAAAGGAGTGTATATGACACTTTTCAACACTTTCTTGAAGAAAACTATAGTAATTTCGGCTTGGAAATTGCTCTTAAAAATAAAGTGAAGATTTTATTAAAACCAGAGGAATTATAAAGGGTTATATCAAAAAATGATTTTCAAATCAGAAAGGAATAATAATATGAGTGAATTATATAACAAACGTATTAAGCAAGCTTATGAAAATGCAAAAGGATCTATGGAGATTGAAGGCTTTAGATTTACAGATTCTGATGAAAAACTAATTACCGCTTATCTAAAAAAAGAAATCACAAAAGAAACATTTATTAAAATTGCGAGGGAGCGTGCTAGAAAACATGGTAAATAAATCTCTTTACACATACGATGGCACAGATGTTTTAAAAAATAAATTTGGTATTAAGGATCAAGCGGAATTAGAAGAATTAGAAAAATTGATAACTACGGCCAAAATCGCAGAATTAGAAATTAAGCCAATCCAGGGTAATTTTGATCTTGATCATCTTAAAAAGATACATAAACATATTTTCGAAGACATTTATGAATTTGCTGGCCAAATACGACAAGAAAATATAGCAAAAGATTTCTTCTCTTTTGGTGATGCTAGATTCATTGAATCAGGGGCAAAAGAACTATTTGGTCAACTAAAACAAGAAAATTACTTGAAGGTTATGAGTCCGGAAAAGTTTTCTGAAAGAGCAGCCCATTATCTAGCAGAAATAAATGTACTACATCCTTTCCGAGAAGGAAATGGTAGGAGCCAACGTGAATTCACTAGAACATTGGCCAAAAATGCTGATTATAAAATTGAATGGAATAGGGTTTCAAAAAGAGAAATGATGGATGCGATGATTAAATCTCATGTAAACACAAAAGAACTCGAAAATCTTATTAAGTCAGTGATAACACCAATACAAAAGAACCCTGAAAAAACATTGATTAGAAACCAAAATAAAAGTTTGGAAAGGGGATAAATCTATATGCAATTAGACTATTTTAGTCTAAATAAAATCTTAATTTGGATCGGCATAGGAATGTTGATATGTTTCTTTCTAAAAAAAATAAGTAATTATATTAGCAATTGGTTCTATCTAAGGAGATTATATAAAGGCAGCGATATATCGAAAAGTAAGTGTGAAAAATTTTATGTGGGTGAAATTTCGAAAGAAGATTTAGGGGAATGGGAGAAAACGCTTAAAGACTTAGATGTCTTAATTCCTTTATCTAATCGTAATGAATCTATACCAGCTATTATAAATTATGATTTAGGGATAATGTATTCTACATCTAAAGAGATGTTTTCAGAGTATCTCACATTATATCATCCAGAGCATGAAAAAATAAGATTTCAATCTGAACAACTAACAGAGCTTAGAGAAAGAATTCTTCAAAAATATCTACATGAATTAATTTATGAATCCTTAAATTGTTTGGATAATGAATTAGATAATGTTCACAATATAAAAGAGAAAATTGCCAGCATAATAGATACTCAAAATAGTAGCAAGGATTATATTGTATCAAAGAGTTGCGAAGAGATTTCGAGTGAAGAACTAATTAATGTACTAAGAGAAATCAGCCAGTATGTACCTTGTATTAAATTTGAAACATGGCACAAACGATTAAGTTTTTGTATAAAAATTGCTGAAGATAATCAACGTTTATCAAGAGAGGGAAAATAAATATGTATATGACGGTAGAAATTAACATGCATTTAAATAGAAAATTATCACATAAGGACACGACTGCTATAGCAAAGAAGCTTGGCGACTTTGGAACGATGGATGATTATGTGAATTTTGAAGGGGATTCACTTATATTTAAAATGACTAAAGAGAAAAATAGAAAGTATATAACTAAGCTGCTTTCTTTTTTAGAACAATTTTTAGAGGATACGGATGTAAACAAAATAGGAATGATAAGTATAGAAGCAGAAGAGAATAATAATCTTCTCATTTATGCCTTTAAAAAGCATATTTTTATTACTATTGAAGGAATCAAAGAGGGGAAAAGAAGCTATAAAATTTTTGATGTGAAAGGCAATGAATATAAGTATAATATGGAAGGAACAGAACAAGTTCCTATTGAAAATCATGTGGCTGCAACATATTTTTTACATTATTGTAAATAAGGTTTTTAAAGTAGAGAGGATTAAAATGAAATTCTTCACTTTTTCTTACTAAAAGGAAAAACATGTTCCTTAGAGAACATGTATAATAAGAACAGTAAGAGAAGGGAGAAGAACACATGAGCGAACAGGGATATTGGAGTAAAGAGATCTCTGAGCTATTACAAATTGGGGATAGTACACTGAGAAAGTGGTGTATTGCTCTAGAAAATCAAAAATATATATTTATTCGTGGCCGAAATAATAGTAGGGCTTTTGTTGATAAAGATATTATTGTTTTGAAACGAATGAAAGAACTTGTACAAGAAAAAAGTATAAATTTAGAAGTAGCAGCACAAATATTAGTAGCAGGTATGAATCCTGAAGAAAGAACAATGGGCGTTCCTGAAGAGGAACGCCCTGGAAACTATCTACAGACCATAAATATAGAAGTTCAAAAGCTAGAACAGATATTAGAACAACAAAAACAGCAAGAAGATTTTAATAAAGCACTTTTAAAAAAACTTGAAGAACAGCATAAATACTTTGAAGAACGGATGAACGAACGGGAAAAAAGGGCAGAAGAACGAGATAATTTACTCTTACAAAATATAAGAGAAATGCAAGAAACAAAAAAATTAATAGCAGCTAGTGAGCAAAAAAGGAAAGGCTTTTTTAGCAGGTTGTTTAGAAATACTTAACAAACGGTAAGATAAGTGTTGGAGAATTAAACGAATTCATTATTTAACTACATATAAAAGAGTATTCATGTAGTTATTAGCAGATTATAAATAGAGAATAAATGAAGGTGATACCTTTAGGGAAAGGTAATGTTAGGTGATTGTTTTATGGAAAATTATATAATTTGGTTGAAAGAACAAGGAAAAAGAGAGAATACAATTAAGCAATATGAAACTACATTAAAAGAGTTTATTCAGTGGTATGAAGATACAAATGGGGTTGTATTCCAGGGAGAGTCGATTACACCTATGGATCTTCAAGAGTGGAAACAATTTCTAATGGAAGTTGCAAAAACAAATAGTGGAAAACAATTATCAGTTTCTACAGTTTCTACAAAAATTGGTCGAGTAAAACCATATTTTAAATTTTTATATGAAACGAATAGAACGCAGACAAATCTAGGTGCAATGGTAAAACAACCTAAAATTCAAAATAAAAATGATGCTAAATGGCTTGATCGTATTTCTAAAAATAGGCTTATGAGGTACCTAGAGGATGTTGAATTAATTAAGAAAAATCCTTGGAAAAACTATAGGAATTTGGCAATAGTTAATATAATGTTACAGGCTGGATTAAGAGTCAGTGAGGTATCCAAATTAAAACTAGACGATATTGAAGATGGTTTTATTTCTGTACGGGATGGAAAAGGTGGAAAAGCCAGAAAGATTCCTATGAATTCAGATGTAGTCAATAGCATTAATAAATGGAAAGAACATAGACAAATACATCAAGCTTTTAAAGAAAATCAAACAGAATATCTTTTTGTCTCTCAAAAAAATGGTCCACTATCAGTTGTAGGAATAGAAAATATCTTTAAGACAATTCGTAAGCATACGGGATTGGAGGAACTAACACCGCATGTACTTAGACATACTTTTGGCCATGATTTAGTACAAAAAGGTATTCCAATTTCATATGTAGCTGAATTGATGGGACATACGGATATAAATACAACCAAAATTTATGTTACAGCTGGCCAGCAAGAAAAACAAGAAGCTGTAGAAAAGTTAGCCTCTGGAAAGTATACAAAATAGTTTCTCTACTTAAAAGGTTGTAGTACTTGGAAATATTTCAGTACTACAACCTTTTAAGTAAAATAAATTAAAAGCAAGAAACCTTTAAATTATCACGGGGGAAGAAATGAAGGTGGAAAAATGACCGGTAATTTTCTTGTAGACAGTTTTATACTTATTGCATCGGTAGGATATTTGAGTTGTATTTTATACAAGCTAATTATAAATATAAGTGAAGATGAACATGAATAATTTATTAACACCTAATTTTATAGATAAAAATACCTAATTAATTAATTTTTATATGGTATAATATACCTAACGTAGTTCTTTAAAGAACTCTATTTTGCAAATAGCTTAGAATATCTAAATCTAAATTTATTTTTTTGAAAAGGAGTAATTTAATTGAGAGATATTTTACAAGTGAGAGAAATTTATAATGTATGACGGTGCTTTTTTTAGAGGATGTTTCAATGGTTTAAAACTAGTTGCTCCATTTTGGTTGATTATTGGTTTATTAGTTTATATGAACATCCAGTAATGGATTATAAGTAATTTTTAGGAGGTAAATTGATGGGAAAAACATTATTTATTGCAGAAAAATATAAAGTAGCACAGAAACTATTAAAATCTCCACGTTTCAAAAATTTAAAAAAGGTAAATGGCACAATGCCTTACTATGGTTATTTTGAAAATGAGGACTATATTGTAAGTTGGTGCCAGGGCCATTTATTAAGATTAAAATATCCAGAAGAAATTGATAGTAAGTATAAAGAATTTGATTTTGAACATTTGCCAATTCTTCTAGAACCACATCTTAAAGTTATAGAAGAAACTGAAGAACAACTGAATATCTTAGTAGAACTATTAAATAGAGAAGATGTTGATTTAGTGGTTAACTCATGTGATAAGGACAAGGAAGGAGAATTAATCTATCGTGAAGTTTATAGCTATGCAGGCGTAGATAAAAATGAAAAAAGGATATTCACAGCATCATATGAGCCAGCAGAACTAGAGGCAGCGCTAAATAACTTGTTACCAGGAGAAGAGTTTGATGCGTTAGCATCGGCAGCAAATGCAAGGCAGTATTTAGATTATGCCCTTGGAATCAATATAACCAGGGGATGTACAACTAAACTAGCTAATAATCAATTTTTATTAAGTTCTGGACGAGTACAAATGTGCTTACTTAATGAAATACGCCAACGTGAAATAGCTAGACAAAATTATAAGGAACAAACTTCTTATAATTTAAAAGTCTTAACAGCTCCAGGATGCACAGCTGTAATGAAAACTGAAGAACAAATTTTAGACTCAGCTCCATTAATACAATTAGCAACTAGAATTAAAGATACACAGTTAGTCGTAAAAGAATTTAGTGAAAAGGAAAGAAAAAAACAATCTAAATCACTATATAATTTAACGGATATTTACAAGGATGCTTTAGCAAAACTAAAGATCAGTCCTGAAGTCGCTAATAAACATATTCAACATCTATATGAGGAAGGATTTATTTCTTATCCTAGATCATCATCAAGACATTTACCAAGGGAACAAGTTAATAAAGTAAAAGAAATAATCACTGTTCTAGAAGAATCTAACTATAAAGAATTTGCAAACATGATTGATATTTCAACGGTTTCTGAGAAACATTCATCATTTAATGATGAATTAGTTAATAGTCATTATGCTGTTATTCCTACGACTAAAAAATATGATGGTGCAAATAAAAATGAACTAGAGCAAAAACTATACGAACTTATTGTAAAACGATTTATTAGCAATTTTATGCCGCCTGCTATATATCTTGTGCGTGAAGCATCCTTTGTTGATCAAGAAGGTAATGAATATGTATCAAAGGAAAGACTTTTACAGGAAAAAGGGTTTTTAAGTGTATTCCAAGAGGATGAAGAAGACGACGACGTAAAAGAATTTAAAATCCCAATGCTAAGTGAAAATGATCGTTTATTAATTGTTAATCATGAATTAATAACATCTAAATCTAAAAAACCAGCATTACATACGGAAAGTACAATGTTAACTTTTATGGAGTCAGCCGGAAAGAAATTAGAGGATCAAAACTTGAAAGAATTAATGAAAGGAAAACGTATTGGGACTGTAGCAACAGAAGCTAAATTCATCCCAACCTTAGAAAATAGAGGATATATTGCTATTGAAAATGGAAAAATTAGTACGACTGAGATTGGAAGAGCATTTGTAGACACTTTCCCAGTAGAACAGGTAAAAAACCCTGAGTATACAGCGGAATTAGAAGGTATGATTACATCCATTGAAAATAAAGAAATGGACTATAACGAATTTGTCTTGCAAACAAATTCGTTTGTAGAAAAGGTAGTTGAACAGTTAGGGAATATAGATAGTAATGTGGCAATTAGAATGGTAAATACCCATAATAAACAAATAGAAATATGCACTTGTACATGTAAAAAGGGAAAAATCATTAACAAAGGAAAATTCTATGGATGTAGTACTTATCCAAATTGTGAAATGTCTATTCCTAAAAAGATAAAGGGAAAGAATATTCCAGAAGAACAAATAAAAAAACTTTTTAAAGATAAAAAAACAGATTTAATTAAAGGGTTTGAATCAGAGAAGGGGAAATTTGATGCATATCTAGCCTTTCATGAAGGAAGGGTGCGATTAGCACTCCCTACAATAGATGAATTATCATTAGGCAGATGTCCAAAATGTCAGAAGGGTAAAATTCTTTCAAAAGAAAAATTTTATGGATGCAGTGATTATAAAAATGGTTGTGATTATTCCTTTCCTATTAAATTAAAGGGAAAACTCATTCCTAAAGCACAAATAAAAAAATTGTTTAGTGGGCAAAAAACAGATTTTATCAATGGATTTCAATCTGAAAAGGGAGAATATACGGCTGCACTACAATTAAAGGATGGTAAGCCAACATTTATATTTCCTACAATAGATGATCGTACATTAGGTAAATGTCCACTTTGTAGAAGCAGGGTACTTGTAGGAACAACAAATTATAAATGTGAACACTATAATAAAACATGTGATTTTAAGATTAACGGAACATATCTAGGTAAAAATATTACAAATAACCATATAAAAAAATTATTAGAAAAGAACTTAACAGATATGATAAAAGGTCTCAAATCTAATAAAACAGGTAAAGAATTTGATGCCCGATTATCATATAGCGTAGCACAAAAGCGGTTAACATGTATTTTTGAGAAATAGGATACCAGTTTATATTTTCATATTGCTAGATAAAGGGAGTTTGAAAAATGTTGAGATCTAGTTATTGTACTTCGATAGGATACCATATTGGTAACCTAGAAGTTGAAATAGTCATAGATACAAATTATCAAACAAAAGAAGAAGCTGAAAAATTGGAAAATAACACTTCTCTTCACCAGGCAAAGTTAGATAAAGAAAAACTAGTAATAAATGATTCAATTATTATAAACAAAGATGATATTGATAGATACCAGTTTAGATTATGCAAAGTATGGAATCCCATTATTTCAGCTACAGATTTTGAAGCAGTTTCATGGGATGAAGCAATACAATATTTATCTAAAGAATCTGGATTCAATATGTTCAATTTGGAATCTTATTACTTTGAAGTCCATAAGGGGAAGCATATAGTAACTAAGTAATAGGGGGCAAAGGAATGAATAATAATACTTTCATAGTCAGTCCTAGTAAATTTGGTGTAAGAAGAGAATATTTTATCCCAAGTTTACTATTGGAACAAAAAAAGAGCTTAATTGTATTTGATAATAACGTAAATAACTCATATGAGTATACAAATAAACAAAAACAGGAACAAGGATATCTAGTCTTTAAATACGATGTATTTGATGAAGAACTATATATAAAATTGCAGCAACTACTAACAGATAAAAATAATCAAAAATATATATTCTATATTCAGCAGGGAGCTTTTACATTAAACCAGGAATTTAGAACTAAAAATGGAAACGAAAAAATGGGAGAGTTATTTCGAATGATTCTAGAAGAAAGTACAAACTCTGGAATACACATTTTTATAAAAGATTTTCTTAGACATGATCCTGAGAATAAAGAGTTACTAAAAATCCTCAATACTGGACGGAGTAAAAAAATTAGTGTAACTATTATGGAATATTCTTATAAAGAATGTATTGAAGTGGTTAAGAATTGTTTTTCAAAAATATTCGTATTTGGAATTATGGATATAGGCGATGCAGAGTACTTTAGTAAAGCATCTAATAACCTCGTTACATCCGTAGAAATGATGTATATGCCTGATAATAAAGCGTTAGTTTTATTATCAAATAAACCTCCAAAGATTGTTGAAAAAGCAATGGCTTATAAAATGTAAAGAGTATAAGATTTTTTATTATTAACATACAAGTAAAAGAGAGATAGCAAATGCTATCTTTTTTTTATGTGAGTCACTATATAATAGGTAAATCAGCTAAATAATTTAATTTATAAAAACTGAAAATTATGTATATTTTTTAGAAATATTTATAATAAACTTACTTAATTTTGTTTTTGTTACTATGTAGTAAAGGGATGAGATGAGGAGGGATTTTATGTATACAGCAACCAGTAATGAGAAGGTTATGGAATTGTTAAATACTTGGTATATAGAAATGAGAGCTAGACGTATAGGCAATGCCCAACGTCTAAAAGAGAAAATAGATATTAAAATTCAAAAATTAAAAAATGAAAAAGAAGAAGCGTTACAAGATCAAAATTTATTGTTGTATTATTCTTTATTGGATTTCCGATACAACTACTTAATAGACAATTTAGGTATATCAAAAGATAGTTTTGAAAAAATTAATTCTTTTGAAGCTCCAGGAGATAACTTTCTAGCATATTATTATAACTTCTTTAAAGGCATTCACTCAAACGAATTAGGAAATTATATTGAAGCAAAAGAACACTATGAAAAAGCTGAAACTTTTTTAGAATATGTTCCAGACGAATTAGAGAAAGCAGAATTTTATTATAAATTAGCAACATATCATTATGATATCCAGCAAGCTCTTTTATCTATTAAATATGCAACTAAAGCTAAAGATATGTATATTCACTATTCAGGATACGAAATAAATGTTGCCTTTTGTGACAATATTTTAGGTCTATCTTGTACATATCTTAAAGAGTGGGAACTTGCTGAAGAACATTATACTGCTGCTATGAGTCAATTTCAAAAGATTGGTGAAGAAAAGTTTATTATAATGATCCGACACAACTTAGGCTGGATGTATGCGACTCAAAACCTATCAGTCTTAGCTATTCGTTACCTATCTGAAGTTGTCGAAAAGTCCCCTAAACATTATAAAGCAATATATGTTAAGGCAAAGGAGCACTTTAAATTAAATCAAACAGAGTTAGCAAGTGTATTAATAGAAAAAGGCCTAGAAATTTGTAATGATTTACACCAGGAAGAATATAAAAATCGTAATTTAATTTTAAGAGAAATGAACAATAATTCACCTGCTGAACAATTCGAACGGGTAGCATTGGAAGGGATTAAATATTTTGAAAGAGAAGAACTATATTATAATGTCCAGGAATATTATGAAGCGCTAGCAACCAAATTTTATGAAGAAGACGGACATTCTAAAGCGAGTAAGTATTTTCATTTGGGTTTACAGGCTAGAAAGAAAGCATTTGATAAGGAGGCATTAAAATGAAGAAAACATTAATTGGTTTAATGGGAATCGTTACGATTTTAACTTTTACAATAGGTCTATCTAATCCAGGAGAGGTTCAAAAGTTTATTCAGACTAAGGTTGCTGCATCCGAAGGCGACTATGGAGGATAATAATTTTTCAGAGGGAAAGGAAATGACTTTATTGCTACTTAATTAGGGCTCATGGCACGGGATGTACGGCAGCTGCCTACATTCCGTAAGCCACCGCTCCACCTTTACTCAACTCGATAACTACAGATTGTAGAAAAAAGATTAGCTGGCAGCTGCAGCTAATCTTTTTTACAATCTGTACGTTCCTGAGTTTCGCTTAACAAGGTGGACGGAGCGTAAAACCCGAAAAACAAAACCTAAACCCCTTAAAGGAAGCCAGGCTAGTGCCTGGCAAAAAAAGTACCTGGTATAGCAAGCCCATTCCCACCTGACTTTGAACGTGTGGGACCCCCGAACCCTTCACGCTCAAAATCTAGGTGGGGAGCTCATCTGTCAAGGGCAAGACAAGAAGCGGAATAGCCCAACTCTTACTGCTTTTGAGTTTCGTATGACCTACTCGTCATGCTTCCTCGTATCCCAACTCAACTAACAAAAGACTAGTAATCGTATAGCCTCTCCCACTTCCCTTGACAGACGAGCTCTGGGCTTGCTGTTAAGCTTCGCACCCCGTCGGGAAAAATAATTCCCAACGGGAAGGATAATACCAGGTATTTTTTTAAAAGAAAAAACAAATACCCCATTGGGCTATTTGCCCAATAACAAACAAACGTTAGCCTATTGGATCGTTAATAGGATTAAACAATAGTAGATACAGCTTGTTTATAGATAAGTTGTTGTTTTCCATTAACGATCATAAGGATAGTAAATTTGTCTACACCTACAATTCGTCCTGTCATACGCACACCACTAATTAAAAACAGTGTAATTTCTTTTTTTGCTAATTTTAATTGCTCATATAATTCATTTTGAATATCTTTCATTTCAGTATTATATCCCCCATTCTAGTAATATTTACAATATAAATAAAATTCTATCGTTTAATTCTTACTATGGCCACTAAGAATTAAAACATGAAATATTAAACTGAATCATTTTTGTGTTATTATTTATCGTTTTTATATAAAAACGATAAATAATACTGTATTTTTGAGGGGTAATATGCTATAATTATATATGTAAGGGAAAGAGAAAAATTGAAAGGATTGAATAACTATGAATGAATTATCAATTGTTAAAGAAACAAATCTTATTATTTTAGAATCACCAAAAAGATATGTGAAAGCATTTGAGGAAGAAGCTACAACTAAAGTGGATTCAAATAATATGGATCTTACAAAAAACCAGTATAAATGTTTTTTAAATGCTGTTACAAGTTTAACATTTTTATTAGGTGAAGCACTGACACAAGAACAAAAGGATAAAATTATTAAAACAAGGCAGGGCATAATTAATATAGCAGGGGAATTAGGTTATAACCGCCATGAGATAGTTAGATCATCATTATTTTATAGTGAAAATAAAGCACTTTTTAAAAGTGTATTATAGTTTACCTCTAACATATACCAAACCGATATAACGGAAGACAGAAATGAATATATTCGTTGTTGCAATTTCATACAATCTTAGTGTTAGTCAAAAAGGAAGGAAAGTATATGCGGAAGTATTTACTACATTTAAAGAAGCTTTTGATTATGCTAAAGATGAAATCTTTGATTTACAAGATAAAGGGATCGAGGTTGATTATAGAGAGGTTATAAATGATGAGTTAAAAGAAAGAGAACATAATTTATCATTTTTAGTACAAGAACTAAATGGAACAGATTTTATACAAGTTACGATTAGACCTAAAAAGATATAGATAAATATAGAGATAAAAAATAACAAACAAAATAACAAATCATTAAGAAAAAAAGAGGCCATATATATGAACCAAATAAACGTAGCATTTAAACGTAGAGCTGTTACAGCAACAGTAGAAATTCGCCATAATGATTTTTATGTAGAATTCGAACATTTAGCGGGATATCTGTACATTTGTAAATTTGAAAGAGAAATAGTATATGTGAAAAATAAACAAAATGGTGGAGTAGTTAATTCATATTCAAAGTCAAATGAAGTGAAAATATATAAGGGATACATTAAGTATTCAGCTGATAATCCATTTGGAGCGATTCCCACTATTGAAGAAATATTGAAGAAATGTGACCTGGGTACAATAAGAATAGCAAGAAATTATGTAGAGGCTTATTATGTGGGCCATAATGAACAGTTAGAACATTTATATCCAATTATAAAAAACGATTTATCTGTATATAAGGGTGTTTTTGTTGATGGGTTATCAGTTAGAGAAGTGATAGAACAAACAGATTTTGATATGTTAAAGGATTTTAAGATGTTTAAAGTAGAACGTGTTTGGGATGCAATAGAACCTCATTTAATGAAAATTGAAGATATGTTCTTTACAGAAATATACACATTCTTTAAAGGGAATTTTTTTAAAGTGAATTATAGAGATATTTGTACGAAGTTCTTTTCATAATAGAATCCCTCCTTCTTTAAGAAGGGGGATAAAAGGAGAAAATAAGATGAAAAAGTTTATATATATTACAAGTATTTTAATAGGCGGCTTATTAGGTAGCTATATATCACTAACTTATGCAAAGGATGCAACTTTATTTGAAAAAGCAGGAATGTATTTCCTTATTTTTCCTACCATTATAAATAGTTGTACAAAATTATTCCATAAAGCAATTACTGGAAAAGGAGAAAAAAATGAAACATTATTTGTTCCTACGGTACATTGTGCCATTTGTTGGACAACACTATTGTTCTATATCAATATAAAATTGAATTTCCATTTTGTTTTAACATTAGTTCTAATAGTAAATATAATCGTTTGGGTAATTCTAACAATTACAGTATGGAAGCGTAAGCAAGAAAAGTTAATTGCAATAAAATAAAAGAAAATCAAAAATCTTTGACTTTAAGATATACCAAATAGATATAATAAGAAGTTGTAATTTAAAAAATGGAGGACTTTTTATGAGAAAAGTAAAAGTTATAGTAAATACACTAGAAGGAGAAGCTGGGAGAATTGCTTTTAAAGATGTTGGGTGCGCCAATACTTTTATTATGGTAATGAACAAAGAAGCTTTAAAAACCAATCAATTAAATTTCAAAATTGAAGTTAAATTGGTTTTACAAGAAGAAGATTCACAAAAAATTCTTGAATTATTTTATAAAGTTAATGAAAATAATGATGATTCGCCGATTCAGGATGAACTAATAAGAAGCTATATACAAATCAAGAATGAAATGCAAGAAGAAAAGGATTCACAAAAAATTAAGGAACTAGAAGAACTACTTAAAAAGTATAAGTCTATTATAAGAGAGCTAATCCCTAATATTTTATAAATAATAATTTGAATATCATTATATAAATCTAAAAAGCTCTTATAATATACAAATTTTAAAATGTCAACATATTAGAAACCTGTTAGAATGGCCAACTGGAGAACAAATTATATCTTTGAGATCCAGTTGGTTGCAACAGGAAATAAAAATACTAAATACTATGAAAGGTGTAATGAATATGGGGGATTTTTTAATTGGTTTGTTTAGTCTTATAGTTATATTAATCTTATTACTCTTATTTTACATAGGAATACGTTACACAAAGATAGTGGGAATTGTATTTGGAGCTTTTCCACTTACATTGTTTTTCTTATTTTTATTATATAAATTTTTAGAAACTACAGGTCAGCTTGTTAATGAAATATATAATAATGCAGGTGTTAAAGGAATTATAATAGGAGTCTTTGGTTTTTGTTTTATACTAGGCATAGTTGGATTGATAGTTAATGCTAATGAAAAACAAATACGTAAAGAAGAATTTTGATTATAAATTTATTTATATGGATTAAGGGTTATATAAATATAAAAAAGGGTGTGTTTTGATGGATAAGATACATGAAGTAGAAATGTTGGAAAAGAAGAGGAAATCAAGCCTTAGACAAACGATCCTTACTATAGCATTAGTACTTATATTGGGAATAGTTATAGAATATTTTTCTTTTTTTGCTGATTTATTTGGGCTTATGGGAATAGAAGTTTTTTTAAAATTCCTTTTACAAATTATATTTTTGGGGTTAGGAATGATTAGTGTTTGTAACTTTCTTATACTTCTTACAATAATTCATCAACTTGATAAAAAAAGGGACGATATTAAATCAAGTAAAACTTTATTATAAATAATAATTTATACGCCAGGAAAGAAGCGGCTCAATAGGAGCCGCTTCTTTTTATTTGAAAGGTTGGCATCGAGCCAATTTAAAAATGAAAAACACGGATGCACCGTGTTTTTATCAAAGTAGCAAGCTAAAGCTTGCTAAATAAAGCAGATAGTCAAAGGAAATTTGTTGAGTAACTAAGTGGATTGAAAATAAGGGCCCAAACATGGGTTTAGAGATTAATTATATCTTTTCTGTACTTTTTATTTAAATGGATTCCGAAATGTGATAAAGGGAGAGATAGGAGCCTTAAATTGCGTTTTTAAACTAATTGTTAGAGTGGAACAAAAATTAATGGGCTACTCGCCCAAACCCAGCCAACGGTAGCCCGTTGGATAGCTGTTTATTATCCCCCCAGCCCCCGTTACATCGGGGGAGCTACCCTCGCCGGTAGGCAGGCCAAAACGAAAGGTTTTGGCAATGCCAAGAGGGTATTGGTGTAGTGAAATTGTCAACTCCTTATCCTCCCTCCCGTCGCTTTGCTATGGTCAGTCCGGTACCGTTGACAATGCTCTAGTGTACATGTCTTATCTTTGTATAGCTTGTCACCATGTTTATTAAACATATCCTTAAAGAATTTTCAAATAAGATATATCAAGTCAACTAGTTTATAAGCTAGTTTGTTTTGAAATGGTGGAATATGTTCGAGAACGTGTTCTACCATTTTTAATAGCTGTTCTTTAGAAGAACGTAAGTTGTTCGCTACTCAAATGCTAGTGGTTTCTTTTAACTTGAAAATAGTTATATGCTTTTGTATTATTTATTGTTTATTCATAAAAACGATAAATAATACATATATTTTATTGAATAACATATACCAATGTGATATAATTATATGTGTAAGGAAGAGAATTTAAAGGTTCTAAAGTCAATTGAAATATAAAAATCAGTATATCATTATAATGGGATGGTGAATTTAAGTGAAGTATCCAATATGTCCGTATTGTGCAAGTGAACAAAAAATAAGAAATGGAGTTCTACTACCAAAATGTGATTTTTGTGGTGCGGATCTTAGAGATAAAAATACAGGTTGTCTTCGCCTAGTAAGTGATAAGGGAGAAAGGTTTAACTTTCAAAAAATGAAAACTAATATTTTCGAAGAGCATGCGATGCAATCAGTAGAAATATTAAAAACATATCATAGTTTTGATTTATACATTTTATTAAAAGAGATAAGAGAAAAAAGAGAACTTTTATATATGGGGTATGAGATATTTTTAAAAGCAGCAAAGCAGGACATTGAATTTGAAAAAAATGCTGAAAAAGAGTTACTTGTTTTTAATGACTGGACTAGGCGAATGTATGTAATTGAAAATATTTTAATAGAAAGACAAGGTTATTTTCCTTCTAATATAACTGATAAAGTCCTTCAATACATGTGGGATCAAATGAAACATTCTAAACAAAATAAGATGATTGTACATAAAAATAATTGTAATGAACCTAATCATATAAATACTGATTGTGTTTAGAAATAAATAAAAAACATTATTTTAATATATAAGAATCAAAAAATGTTAAAACGATAAATAAATAATAAAGGAGAAATTCTAATGACAGTGCTTCAAAATCAAATGAAACAAAAATTAATAACTGAGGAAAATATAGATATGCTAAAAATTTTAGCGCATCCGGTAAGACTACAAATAGTCGATGTTTTAATGCGACATAAAAAATGTAATGTAACACAATTAGTGGAGTTATTACATATCCCGCAATCAACGGTATCACAACATCTATCAAAAATGAGGGGAAAGGTGTTAGGATCTGATAGAAAAGGACTGGAAGTTTACTATTTTGTTACTAATGTAACTGCACAAAATATAGTTCGAACTTTATGTGAAAAAAAGGAGCATGGGGGAAAATGAATTGTAGATATTGCAATACATATATAGATATTAATTTATGTGGTACATGTTCTTTTTGTAAGCACAATTTTATAGAATGTACAATAGGTCCTAAAAAAATAAAAAGATATGTAGATGAAAATGATGCTGTACAGCCTATAGAGGTATTAAGAAAGTATCATACATACGATCTAATAGTATGTTTAAAAATTATGCGAAAAAAGAAATCAGATTCATATTCATCGTTAGTTCAAGCTAATCATGATACGGATAGTACAAAACATGTAATTAAAGAAAAAAAGGAATTATATAGATTTTGGAAAAAGAGAACTTGGATAATTGAAAATTTACTTATAGAAATACAAGGCTATTTTCCTGAAAGAATTACTGATAAATATTTAAATGAACTATATAGCCAATGTTTTAAGTCAAGTCAGAAAAGAAGTAGGGAATTGTTGTCTAGATGTGTATCCTTGTAGTTTCAGTAATTATAGAAGGTGAATATAATGAATAAATTAACATATAAAGCAATTTTAAAGAAATATAATCCTGAAACAAACAAAGCAGGTCGAGAGGTTCGTTCAATTACATTTTTCGCCAAAGATATTAAAGAAGCATGGAATAAAGCTTCTGATGAATTTGAAAAAGAAAGAGAAAGTAATGATACTATTGAGGTTAAGTTGATATAGTATTGTCTTCAGTTTGTTATTATGCTACTATGATTGATGGTTTAAGCTTTTTTTCTTATAGTTTGTTATTTTATCCTGGATTAAAACATCCAGGAATTTTTTTAACATTTAACTGGATAGATTTGGCAAAAAGAGGTGGTATCAAATGAAAACACAAATGTCATTTAATATTTATATTGATCAAATAAATGATTTTACGGAAATTGTTCCTGAGACTTTACGGGCACATACAATCTGTAAGTTTTTAAAAAAGGAGTATATTCCTTCTAAAATAGTTAACGCATTTGAAGGTGAAGGTGAAGCTTATCAAATAAGAATGGATAAACGCAGTATTAATAAATTAGATGAAATGGTCAAAATAGCAAATGAAAGCGGATTAAACGCTAAAAAAGACGTGAATCGATCAGCTATTATGAGAGATGTGTTTGAACAATTCATCAATAAATATAGACATATAAAATTTCCAAAGCCAGAACGAAAAAGGACGTTGCTGCACGTTGAAGCTGGCACAATAAATAATTTAGCTAAATATATAGATAGTTATGAAAGAAATAAAACTATAGAAGAGTTTATTGTACAGGAATACAGTGGCCCACATATAACAGCTAAAGAATTAAAGAAACGATTACGTACTGAATCAGAATTAATTCCTATTACCTTGGATGCAACAACCTTTTTAATCTTGGATGAAATTGCAGAGGAATTTGGGGAAAATGTTAAACGTGCACACATTTTAAGAGATGCAATAAACCAATTATCACAAGGATTTAATGCATCTCTAAATATGTAAGTGTAGGTCAAATAAATGTTCTATATAAAATAATATCCAGGTTTATTACATCTGAATAAGCGATAACCAATTAAAAATTTTAGAGGGGGGGGATTAATTCCCCTAATCCACTTAATCTATTTTAATCCAACCTTTTTTTAATGCTTTTAAAACGGCATTAAGTCTATCTTTTACTTCTAATTTTTTTAGTATACTTGAAACATGATTTTTTATTGTTTTATCACTTAGTTCAAATGTTTCCGTTAATTGTTGATTAGAATACCCTTTACCTAGTCCTTCTAAAATGTCCCACTCTTTATTAGTTAGTAAACCATCAGGTCTTCCAGTGTTATGCTCGTAAATTTTTAAGCGATCTAAATTATCTTTTGTATTATCTAACTTCGAAGAAGTAAAATCAGTGTGGAAGAAGGCAACTCCTGGATCTTCAATAGTTTCTAGTACACACATTAATTTATTAATCTCAATATTTTTAAGCAAATAAACGTCTATATCATATTCATCCATTGCACTAAATACATCTTCTTGTAGGCTTTTGTTTGATAATGCAATTATTTTTAATGAGTAATTATCCTTTAAACTAGATAGTAAAAAGTTTCTTCCTTCAATCGTTTCGTAGTCTATAAGTAATATATGTGATACATTATCTAGTCCTTTTTCTAGTAAAGTAGATTCTAATTCATTATAAGTAGATACATCCTGGATTTTTCGATCTAACTTGGCTTCTAATATTTGTTTTAGCCCAGCCCTGTATATTGGTTGATCACTCCAAATGATAATATTACTGTTATAAGGAATGTTTGTAGGTTCCATATCCTTATATCCCTCCTTTTATGCTTTTAAATAACAATAGAAAAGTTATTAGACCCATATAAATATTAACACGTTTTGAGTGGAATTTAATTTTTTGAATATTGAAAAAGAATAAAACTGAATTAGTACTATATTCTATTCGTACAACTATAATCCTATAATAGTAATAAGATAAAAAATACTGAGATTTTGTGGAAAATGCAAGAATAAAGAGTTTTGAAAGGATATAAGTAGGTATATGGGGGTATTTTGATGAAAAACAACTAAATTTGGAGGGATAGTCGATTTATTTAATAGGTAAAAATAACTATATAAAAAGATGTTATGGTAGTTAAAAAGTTCTATTTTAGGTATAATGGTGAAGTATACGTATTGTAATTTAGATGATATTTTAGTATTATTAGTATCGAAGATAAATATTCTACCAATTTATTTCCCGAATTGGTTGTTTATATTTAAAATAAAGATAATAAATACATATATAAATAAAAAAATATAAAAAAAGACAAATAAAAAAGGATGATGTTTCCCGCATCATCCATCATAGTAGTGAGCAACCCCGCTAAAAGTCGAGCACTACAATTCGCATATTTACATCATCATAATATCATGTTTTATTTTGTGTGTAAAGTATATTTAAAATATGATTCTATAATTTTTTGCGAATAAAGTGTATTCTAAATATTAGATATTCGAAGGCTATCGAGTGTTGTTTACTGCTGTAAAAAAAGCAGAGAACAACACTTTTTTGTTGTTCCAAAAGGAGTAGAAATTTA
>NZ_JBSZSU010000001.1:0-17064 GCF_057812155.1 Bacillus sp. 2175
AAGAATCATTTAATAAAGCACTAGACACATTCCAAAAAAATAACCATAAAAATTCTATTCTTATGGTAAGACATAATTTAGCCTGGTTATATTCAAAACAAAATTTATCTAAACTCGCAATTCGTCATGTATCTGAAGTAACAAAGAACAATCCAAACCATTTCAAAGCATTTTTCGTAGAAGCATATGAATACTATAAGATAAATGACCATAATTACACCGATCAACTAATTCAAAAAGGATTAAAACTTAGTAACGACTTTAACAATCAAGAATTTCAACATCGTTTTAAAATCTTAAAAGCACTCAACAATAAAGTCCCTACATTAACTTTAGAAACATCAATTTCAGAAGGTATTACTTATTTCAAACAAGAAAAACTATGGGAATGCGTAAAAGAATATGCTGACATCCTAGCCCTAAAGTTTTATGAAGAAAATAACCATAACAAAGCAAGTCAATATTTTTACATGAGCAATACAGCTCAAAAAAATGAATTAGAAAAAGGAGCGTTAAAATAATGAAAAAAGTTTATCTAACTATACTTAGAATATCTTTAATTAGTATCCTGTCGTTAGGAATAAACGACTCTTTTAAAAATCAAGCTATAAATATAGGTGATGGTGGTGGTGCACCAGCACGACCTGATTATATCTTACAAACACATGGAGACCTATAAAAAATAGAATTATAAATAAAAAACGGAATATACTAAAGTTTACTAAACAAGCATTATATTTAAATTATAAGTAAAATATTCCTTTCTTGTAAATAATAGGATATTATAGATTTTGTATTATATAATACAAAATTCGCGAATAATCCAATGAAAAAACAAAAAGGGGATACGAATAATGAAAATGAAAATTGCAGGAAGCATTCTCGCTACAACATTAGCAGTAAGTACTATTGGGAGTTCTTATGCATTAGCTGATTCACCAAATACAACTCCTACAAAACAACAAATTACTAACCAAGAAAATACAGATATTACTACACACAAATTATATAAAGAACTAGATGTAGACAGCCAAAAATTATTCATCGAAATTGTAAATGGAGCTAATTTACCTTACCCACAACAAGTACAATTATTACAGGATAAAGAAAGATTTATAGAAGAAGAAAATAATTCATCAATGCATACATGGAAAACAGCCCTTGTTAAAAAGGCTGCAAAACTATTAGCCGCTAAAATAGGATCGAAATCCGTTGCTGACATAACTGATTATCTTTTCGAATGGGAAGATGATTTACAGCAAGGAATGGAAAACTACTTAGTATATAAACTTGGTTGGAACAAAACAGCCGCACATTGGACAGCAAAAAGCGTGATGTTTATCCTATTTTAAGCTAATTAAGATAGGTAGTTGATATGATTGGAAAAATTTAAAACAATAGCATTTTGGATTTTAATGTTATTTTTCTTAGTAACAAATTTCATTAGAATCTTTATAGAACCTAGTTTCGGAGAATCTATAAGGGTATATTTCCGTGATGTCCCTATTACTATAAAAATACTAATCATAATTTTATTTATAGCTCTACTAATTTACCTATTCCCTTATAAAAAAAGAAAAAATGGCTAGCATTTTGCTAGCCATTTTTTCTTTACTCTTAACAATATTTATTATCTTAAAAAAGGGAGCGACAATTATGGAAACAACACAGATACTATTTCTCATAGGAATAGCATTAATAGCTATTTTCTCACTCATAAAATACTTTAAAAACACCCCTAAAAAACCTACTACAACCAAAATTGGGGTCTGTGTAGTAATGGAACAAGAATGGCAATAAGACTTAATCGAGTTATCAAAAATCAAGGTTTTTGATAATGATAAAAACTGTGTTAAATAAAGCTTAAATACGTTAATACTACGTTATCAAAACTATTATCGTAATCAAATTAACAATAATAACCGTTTTTGATAAATTTAATAAATAATAAGTTTTTAATCAGTAAGATATTTATTTTTTTGATAAAAAAACTCTATTTTTAACTATACTGAAGCGAAAATATGGGTTATTGCCGTTTCTGTTCCATTACTACACAAACCCCAAATTACAATTTTCGTATTAATTATCTTTATCTCTATATCTGCTATAACTTTCTTTATACTTAATCCTTAGATTTTTTTATTTTTACCACTTTATGCCCTTCTTCTCTTCGCCCCCGCTTCGCAAACGGACTAGCTAGCCCGAATAGGCTAACACAGGCGGTCTCCATATAAAGGGTTCGGCTTCGCCCATTCCGCTACGCTTCATGCCCTTTACATCGAGCCTCCAACCTGTGTTTCCTATGCCAGTGCGCCACTCCGTACTGCGAAGACTAGGGGGCAAAGGTCGGGCGTGGAAATCCTTTTATTTCAGTGTTCTGAATGTATACTTTCCTTACGGAAATATCTATTTTCCAAAATTCTCTTAAAATCCCATAAAATCAAAAGAATGAAAGTAAACTAATATTCAAAAGTTTACTTTAGATTTACTACAAAAAAACTATAAATAAATAATTAATAAAAAAAATAAAAACACTACGATCAAAAGATTCCATTTATTTTTTGAAGTCGGTCTGTTCACATATAAAATATATAAAAACATAGCTATAACCGTCATAAAAATTAAAAACATTTGATGATAAGAATAATAATTTATAATATATATCACTCCTTCCATCCATAAAAATGAGAAGTCTTTTTAAAAAGACTTCTCATTTTCCCCCCATACAAACAAAAACGCTCGCTCGTTTAAATATACATATATTCTTTTCTATTATAACCTATATATTAACAATTCTGTTTAATAATTATAAAAATAGAATTTTATCAACAATTTTCGTACCTATAAAAAATATAGTCATTAAAAACAGAAAAAGTTTCCCCCTATTCCCCATACTTTCACATAACAAGAACCTTATTATCTATTTTCACATATACTGTATTGATTTATAAAAGGCACACAAAAAGGCAATTCCTCTTAAAAACAGGAATTGCCCTTTATACAAACGAATTAAAAGAAACTACAGACACAATCATTATATCAAAATTATTTATATTATTATACATAAATATCAAAGAATGAAGGGGGGTGCAAAATCTATCTACAGATTTCGCACCAAAACAGATAAAAATAACAATCAATAGAAACATAGGAACAGGAGAATGTTTCTTCACTTATTATAACCCATATCTTTACATTTTTGTTGATTAATTTGAAAATATGTAAATGTTCATGTTTTTGTTTTTGAATTTTCTTTCTATTTAAGTTATACTAAATTAGAAAGAAACGAATCTCCTTTAGGCTAGCAATAAATATACTAAATTTCACCCAAAAAACCAATTCCCGTGTAATGGAATTGGTTTTTTGGTGCAATTCAGTCAAACAGCAACTTGAACCCACATTTTCAAATGTAGTCTTATCAATCTTAACATAATTACAAATAACATAAACGCAAAAAATCTCTTTATATGCACACATATAAAGAGATTTTTTATAGATAAAACCCTTAAGTTAGTTAGTGATGGAATACTTATTGTATCACAAATCCTTATTTATTATAAAGATTCTATCTGTTTTTCTTCTAGCGCAATTTCTATTTGTTCAATCCGAAATGCTACAGGTGGGTGAGTCGCTTCTAAACGTGCCCAGATCCCTTTTGGAGAACCTTCAGTTCCTTCTATTTTTTCTAAAAAGGATAGTAAACCTTCTCCCATTCCTAATTCGACTGCATACGCATCCGCTCGGAATTCCTCTTTTCTTCCTACCACTCGAAATGATAAATCCGCAACTCGATGTAAAACCACTTGCATAGCTTTTAATACGACCGCTGCAAGCGCCGCTAATACAGCCACAATCGGCACACGATTCGAGAGAAGAGATAAAATCGTTGCCATAGCTACTAATATCCATGTAGCCACTGTACCTGCTGTATTCAACGTATGCGCCATGACAGAACGCTTACTATCCCCATATTTCAAATGGCCAAGTTCATGAGCAAGAATCCCTGCAAGCTCTTCCTCATTTGCTGTTTTTAATAATCCTTTCGTCACACAAACTGTCTTACTACCTAATGCATACGCATTTGGGAATGGTTCATCTGCTACACATAAAACCAAATCTTGTATACCTGCTCTTTGACATAAATCATCTAAAATTGGTTTGATTTGTTCTACTTCTCGTTTCGTCGCTCGTCTCATGCCATTCATATAACGATACAATTTTTCTGCATGTTCGGTTGTGCTTAATACAGTAAGCCCACCAATAATAACCGCCGAAATAAATGCGGCTAAAATATTGGAATCTATATATAAAGCTAAAAGCATATATATAATAATCCAATTCACAAAAGCTGTTAAAATTAACACGTAATTAATCCTCCCATTTTACCATTCTTACCTTAATTTTTTTCCTTACTAGTTTATCACCTTGCTTTATTTTCACCAAGGCTTCCCCAGTCTGTAATGCTTTAATTTCATCTGGATGGAACACAAAGTTTTTCACATTTCGCATACTTCCCAAACCTGTTACACCTTGAGCCATATCTACCTGATAAGTAAAATCTAAACTATCAGCTGTACCAATTACTTTTGCCAATTCTTCTGCATCACTTGGATCATTCTGTGCCTGAACAATTAAAGTATTACAGTTTTGCATGATTTGTTTTCGTAAATGCTCACTCACCGTTTCTATATCTGCTAAAGATTGAAAAGCAAGCAATGCCTCAAATCCTGCCCCACGAGATTTATTAATCACATCAATAACTTGCTGCGTAACAAGTACATTAAATTCATCAATAGCAACTGTTACATGTTCACCTTCTCTGTGTTTCATATGACTACTCACATTCGTTTTTAAATCATTCACAATCATTTTTCCAAGTTGTCGAGCGCCTTCCGGATATCGCAAACTATCCAATGTAAAAATAACCATTCCTCTTTCTTCTAACACTTGATGTAATGCGATTGTATTTCCCTCTTCTTCCTGGAACAAATGTCGAAAATCTCCTTCAGCCAAAATAGAAACACGACTGGCCAAACCTTCAATTGCCTTTTTATCAATCCGCTTAATTTTTGGAATCAAATTGAAAACTTCATCACGTTTGAAAATGCTCTCAGAAGGCTCAGATTTGCTTAAATCAACTTTTTCATTATCAAACAACACTAAACCATCTGTATTACTTAAATTACTAACAGCAACCGTTTTAGGCGCTTCTTCCGTTACTTCTATTTCTGATTGACTTGTAATCAATCCAATTAAAGCATCTGCATCACAATACTGAGAAACACTTGTTAAAGTCGCTTTCACATTTCTAGCTTCAAAAACACGAAATAAATATTGTAAAAACTCTTGAGAAGATAACTTATAATGTTCTTCAGACCAATCAGACAGCGTTAAAATTTTATCTGTTAACTCTGTTGGAGTCCCTACAGCCAAAGGATTATAGTGCATCCCAACCCCGTCTGTATTGAAATGATAAAAAGGACGTTTATGTTTTTCAGCAAACTTCCGAATTTCTTCCGCAAGTTTCATATCTCCTTTTGCATCAATAAAAATCCCTGCTTGCTTCTTTAGAATTGCATATTCAAGAAATGTTTTAATTGTTATCGTTTTACCTGAACCAGTTGTACCCACCAACCCAATATGTTTTTTTAAAACATCCGGAGTTAGCGTAACTTCTTGACCACCGGTCATAGTCCTTCCTAAACGAACACCTTTAGGAATTTCCCCACGATCCATTTCTTTTTGATAGTTTTTTTCTTGCTGTTTTTCTTTTAAATTCACAATAACCTTATTGGCCAAACTATTTTCTTGCTTCTCTCGCTCTAAAGATGGACTACTTTGTACAGTTGATTCATCGACTCTAGTTGCCCATTTAAACACATGTTCAATAGCAACCACTAATCCCGCTGTTTTAACACCATTCACCAAAAACACTAACAGCGTATTATGCTCTGGAAAAATAGCAAATACCAACCGTTTTAATTCCATTGGCAATACCTGATAATAGTTTTCTACAAATGAAATCATAAATGACACAACACTAGATGCTAACAATGTCTGAAAATCATTCAACACCCATAAAATCGAAAATCCAAATGCAATCCAAAATACAATTCGTTTTTCTAATTTTCCTACCTGTGCTAATGCACCAATCCTTTTAAAAATAATTGCAATAAGATACCCACTTGTAAAACATATAACTGCCGTAAATCGAAACATATCTAATGAATTTCGATTTTCTTCATACTGCTGATTTGCCATATATCATTTCTACTCCTATCTTTATAATTTGGGTGTTTTTGCCCATCCCCCCGAAAAGGGGGAATAAGGACAACAATACTTTATTCTTCCAAGGAGTCTTCTCGTGTTAAGCTGGTGAGAATATCATCTTTATTGATACTCTCAAGAATTTCCTCTATATTTACTACTGTTGGGGATTTACTAAATTCATAACGACCATAAAAATTAATATGTTGCCATGCAATTGGTGAAATATACTGTAACATTTTCATCTCAAACCCTGTATCTTTGGATTTTATTAATAAATTCGATAATATACTCGCATTGTAATAAACAACACAGTTGCTGAGCAGCCTACTACATTCATTCCAGATGTGCTGATCTTGTTCAGTCTTGAAACGAAGTTTCCCAAAGTTTGCATAGGATACTGATCGACGTAATTTATGATAGCTTTCTCCACGATTTAGTGATTTTTGAACATTTTGACGTAACGATAATGAATCAATATATTCTAAAAAATATAGGCTTTTAATGATGTTATCATACTCCCATAGTGCCCGCTTGGTTTGATTTTTCCGTGCATAAGAACTTAATTTTCGAACAATAACATTTTGAGTCGTCGTCTTTAAAGCAAGAGATACCATAATTCGTTTTATATTGTCCCATTCTTTTACAATGAGATCTGTATTAATTTTACGCACAGGTTTAATCAGCAATTCTTCATAATGGCTTGGATGTTGAAAACCATATAAATTTCGAGATATCGTTGCTTGAATATCTTTATATCTAGGTGCAAATTGGTAACCAAACAAATCTAAAATAGCAAAATTAACTTCATTCGTTCCATGTGTATCTGTAGAATGGATAGTAGGTTTTATATTGGTTGTATTATTGTATAAAATATCAAATACATAATGGCTTTCATGCTCATTTGCACCAATAATTCTTGCTTGAATTGGAATGTGGTTAGCCACCATTGTATACGAAGTGATTCCTTTATTCATTCCAAAATATTTAGAAGAATGACGAGACTGTAGTGTATGAATCTGTGTTTCGTATTTTTGGCCATCACTACTTGAATGGATGAAATCATCAATGTTAAAATACGGGAAAATAGGAAGCTTACTTGTGGCATTACTGATACAATCATTTACATCTTTTAATGTTTCTAATCGAATAAAATTAGCTGATGTAGTAGCTAATTTTGAAAAATCTATATCAGAGACTTCTCCCATTCTATATAACCCCATATTTGTTCCCCAAGCTATTAAACATGGAATGAGAGTATAATCCTTTGCTTTTTGATTGGCATAGCGTCCCAGAATATGTTCAAAGTTATCTAGAAAATTGCATTGCTGATTTACAAAATACAGGATACTCCTCATATCAACTTGTGGTAATACATCGAAAAAAGAATGATTAATAAGAGATGAAGATCGAGTATATGGAAGTGTCCAAGAATGATGATTTTTATGTTTTTTCACTTGAACATATTTGTTTTTTCCAGAAGTAATCCTTTTATTAATAGAGATGATACGAGCTTCCAATTTGTTTTCAAGTTCTTTTAAATGTTGTTCGATGGGCTGTTGTAGCTTAGTTAAATTGAAATCTTGAATCATACTCTCTTTATGTACCCACGTATCTTCATCGACTAAATCATCTTCAAAACTTCTATACTGTATGCTATCTCTACAAAAAACATCTCCTGATTGTAAGCGGTACCATAAAGAATGATAAATTAAAAATTCATATCGATCTATTAGTAAACGTTTTGAATGCGCATCATCTTTCGTGTAAAGGTAACGTTTGGCCCCATTTTGTATAAAGGTTTGTGGAATATTTTCGATATCATATTTAAGTAAAGCTTTTCGTTTCATAAAAACTTCTTTTAAAAAATGTATTGCATCCATAAGAGGATCTTCAATATCTGTTGTAACAAAATCAATCGTCATAAAAATAGGACGAATTTGTCTCTTGAATTGTAAAGCTAATGTATCAATACGTTCCCAACGGAACGCTTTTTCATCTATCTTCGAAGTATTCAGGATTTGATTTGCTAGCTCAGTTAATTTAGGACGGTCTAGGATAGAAAATACACGTCTTTGTATGTCTTTAAATACTGTATGTTCGGAAATGTTTTCATCTATTATAACTTGTAAAATATTTCCGACTTTCTTGAAATCTTCCTGGTTTTCTGTGTAATAGTTATATACTTGATCTTTTGCAAAGGATAAAATATCATCGTTGTATTTTCTCATTTTATAAATAAAACTATTGATCAAATTATCATTCATTCTTTGGTATCGATGAAAAATAAAGCACAATAAATAAAGATTTACAAGGGATTCATTAAACCTTTTTAATTTATATACGGAATAATATTCTACTAAAGAAGCGTAATATTTAATACTTTCATTAGAAATTTTTAGTTGTGGCAAAATTGAATTGGCCAGTTGAAAAAGAGGATACATTTCTTTCCCATATTCAATTTCCCGTTTAATTTCATTCATACTAAAGTCTTTAGGTTCATGTTTGATTCGAGTAATCTTATATAAACCAGAAGGATTATATAATAATTCTTTTAAATGCTGTTTATCCGCCTCGGATAGCTGTTTTTGTATAACCCTTATAAGGCGGTTTTGTTCATATGTAATAGCATTTCCTATAACCTCTTGTATAAAGCTATAACCAGGAATAATAATTCGTTTAGTAGTTAAATAATTTATAAGTTCGCGAAAAATAAAAATCGGTTTCCCACTTATAGCTGCAGCTCTACGAGCTTGTTCTTTTAAATCTAGTCGAGATTGTGAATCACAAAGATAATAATTAAAGCGCTTAAGAATAAGTTGTTGTTGATTTAGCCTAGTTTTTTTATCAATAGATCCAAAATCTGAGAAGTCAGCATTATTGAAATGAACTTTAAGAATATATTGAATATCTTCTTCCACTTCACATAGGTTAAATTGAAAAAATAAGTGCTTTGACTTAAAGTATCCAAGTTGAAGAATAAAATAAATCTTAGATTTTATTGAACGTAAAGTATATAACAATTCAGTTTCCATTTGAGAAAGAGAAAAATATTGTACGCGCTCTTTAGTTGTAAAAAGAGGTCTACTATAAAGTTGATTTATTTCATCTGTAGTTAAAATAGTTAATCTTTTTTGAATATTCATATTTAATCGTTTTCTACATCTCCTTATGAATTATAATTATAATAGATTACACCGTGTCAAAAAGTATACTTTTTGACACGGTGAGTTTGAGTAGTTTTTAATGTTTCACAATTATAACATAATTATTTTTGAAATATGTCATGAGAGTTGTATAGAATTTGACATTAAAATATAATAATTATATCTTATAACCAACAAATTTTTATAAATATAGATTGTGTGTGATTTGAAATGGGGGAAGGAATACATAATGAGGAAATTCTTTTATATTAGAGTAAGTAGTAAAGATCAATCTATCGAGAGACAACTCGCAACCGCAGCAGAGATAAGTATTCCTGAAGAATACATCTTTATAGAAAGAGCAAGTGGAAAAGATTTTAAACGTCCTGAATATCAACTTATGAAACGTATGTTGAGAAACGGCGATGTTTTATATATTCAATCCTTAGATCGCTTGGGAAGAAATAAACAAATGATTTTAGATGAATGGCAAGAATTAATTAAAGAAAAAAAGATTGATATCGTTGTGTTAGATATGCCACTTCTTAACACTATGAAATATAAAGATTTAAATGGAATTGAAACTCTTATTTCAGATTTAATTTTACAGTTATTAAGCTATATGGCTGAAGATGAAAGAAAAAGAATCCGCGAACGACAAAAAGAAGGAATTACAATTGCACTTCAAAAAGGAGTTAAATTTGGCCGCAAAAAAGTTGAAATTGATGATAATTTTAAAGAAGCTTATCAAGAATGGAAAAATCATAAAATTACTGCAGTAGAAGCAATGCAAAGAGTAGGCATGAAGAGTAATACATTTTATAGAAGAGTTAAAGAATATGAACATAATTTGGAAGAAAAGAAGCTCTCTTAAATAGAAAAGCTTCTTTTTACATACTACCCTATTTCAAGAGAAATTATTAAAAGTCAAATAAATCCCCTTTAAATAATTTGATTTTTCGTTATTTTTTGTCAGTTATGTGTTATAATGATAATGTACATGTAAAATGGTTTGAAATATTAGTATAGACTCATTCAGGAAAAGCGCGTTCTACAATAGAACGTGCTTTTGTGTAAATGTCAAGATAAACATGTACATTTTCGCTTGTTTAAGCATGTACAAAATCAATCATTTTCTTTGCTAAAATGATCTTTAATTCGATAGGATTGTCCTACAATACTGACCACCGTGGCATGATGTAAGACACGATCTAGTATGGCATTGGCGAGTTTAGGGTCCTGGAATACTTCGTCCCAAGACTTGAAGTTGATATTGGTCGTTAGGATGGTACTACGCTTTTCATAACGCATATCGATTAATTGAAAGAATAATTTTGCATCCTCCGGATCAATAGGCAAGTACCCAATTTCATCAATAATAAGTAATTTGTATTTTGTATAGTGCTTTAAACGAGATTCTAGGCGATTCTCAATCTTGGCACGTTTTAAATTTTGAAGTAAATCATGACATTTAATAAAATAAGTACTTGTTCGCTTTTTAGCTGCTGCTATACCAATAGACGTGGCCAAATGGGTCTTACCAACACCACTAGGTCCTAAAAATACTATGTTTTCTTGTTGCTCTAAGAAACGTAGAGAAATAAAATCTAAGATTTGTTGTTTATTAATACTCGGCTGGAATTCGAAATCAAACTCATCAACCTCCTTTCTATGAGGAAATGCGCCCATTTTCACCATAGAATGAATCATATTTTGTTCTCGTACATCAATCTCATAGTTTGTCAGTTTAACAAGTGTCTCTACGAAGGATAATTCATTATTAATGCTAAAATCGACTACGTCACCTAAATGTTGTGCCATTTGTTTTAATTTTAAATACTCTAGGTTTGTTGTTAATTGTTGATAGCTATTCTTCATTTCTATATACCTCACCAATTACTGATAAATTTTGTTTCGCCAAATTGTCAATGTTCGGATATTTAGGTAGTGACTTAGCCAATGCTTTTTTATAATGTTCTTCTTTATAATTGAGCTTAGATTGGCTGATTTTATGTTGTACAATTAACTTCATGTTATGATAAACATATATTTGATTATCATATACTTGTAAACCGACGGTTTTACCTTGATATTCAGCTGGAACTGAGTATTGATTCGATTTGTAAGATATCATGCCTGATGTATTAACTTTTACAAGTTTATGCTTAATCATATAGGAATCTCTTATCGCGCTCTTCGGGAGTGGTTGTAGGAGATTCTTTTCCTGTTTTAGGGCAAACACTGGAATCTTACCAGTCCCTTGATGAAATGTTTGATTAATTCTTGCACATAATTTTTGCACAAATTCATGTAATTCTTCAAAAGTGAATCTTCCTTGATAAGCATGAATTTCGTCTAGAAGTTTCATTGGCGCTTCTACTTTCCCTTTGGTATTTGGTCGCCCTGCGATACAAGGTTGTACCTTAAATCCAAAATCTTGAGCGAATTGGGCAAACTTATTGTTAATCGTTCCTGTAAAGTGTTCTGTTCGAGCTTCATCCATTACCGTCTTCATATTATCCGTGACAATTACCTTCGGTACACCACCAAACATTTCAAATGCCTCTGTCATAAATGACATTAAAACACTTTGTGATTTTGAAATATTCAAATGAAAAACTTTAAATCTCGAGTAGGACAATAAAAGTACAGCTACATTCACATATACGATTTCGCCACTTTTGGTTTCAAATCGTATGCTTTCTTTCCAATCTAATTGAGCTTGTTCTCCTGGAGGTGTCTCATAACGGACACCCACTGAATGACCTGATAAAATACGCTTCCCCTCATCAAAATATGTTCTAAATTCAGGCTTTCTATTAATATAAGCACGAAATGCAGACTGTGAACATTTTAAACCGTGATTGTCTGTTAGATACTGCCATAACACTCGTTTGTAGTAGAAGATTTGTTTAGAATCACTAGATAAAAGAGCTGCAATCACTTCATAATATGTATCGATTTTCGATGTTTTATTTTTTGTCCCTTTTGGTGTAAAACCATTCAAATACTTATCTATGGTACGCCGATCCACATTCAATTCTCTGGCTAATTGACTTTTATTTATCTTCATTTTTAAGTTCCCCATTAGTTTTTTAAAATTTGGTAAGTCTGAAAGACTTTTAACCTCAAATTCTGTTTGAATATCTAGCTTAATATACATACTAACCACCTCAGAGTCAGTATGGAGAATCCAATTGAAAATGTACATATTTATTCAAGCGTTAATGTACATATTTAAGTTAGCATTTATACTTTTGTATTATACACCTAAATAATCTTAATAATGAGAATATTAATTATCAATTTTATTAGAAACGCAATGATGTAAAATGACATTAAGCTAAACTTTTCTTTAAATCTTTACCCCTAACAAAGATTTAAAGGTTCTTCTATGTCTTAATATAAAATATAGTAAAGGAAGGAGTTCACTCTAATGAAGATTGAACTCCTTTCTTTATTATGGTTTTTTATATAATTAAAACTATATATTAATTATAACTAATTTACTTATCTAATAACCTATCAACCTATCAATAAATCTTTCATTATATACATAGTAATATAACAAAGCTGACATTCACCCCTTATGTATAGAGGGCATTTTCTACATGTATTTTTAAAATATCCACTCTTCATTTACTATAATAAAAGAGGAAAAAATACATCTTTAAAAAATATATACATATACCTATGCTAAGGAGTGTGATGCCTTTGAAACAGTTTAAAGAAATTTTAGAAAAAGGGGCCATACCTATCGGCCAATCCGATATATTAGGAAAATCGCTGCGGCAATTTGATGAGATACAATATGAAAATGAAACATATCTTATTATTTGGCATCCCATTTATAAGGAATTTGTCGGTTCTCATGAATCAGGGAATTGGATTTCTCATACCGATTTACATAAAGCTGTTTGGATCAGAAATTTAAAAGAAGCATTTGTTACGAAAAAATAAGAAAAGGTTCTAACAAAAAAGTCAGAACCTTTTCTACATACTTTCTAGGGATTTCGTAAAAACGAAAGTACATATAGTATACCATAAGTACAAAAACATTTATTTGAAAAGATAGTAAACGCCTCTTATTATTGCTCGTTAATCTCCGCTAACGCTTTATTTCATGATTCGGTTCTATTGTCACACAGATCACTGTTACCAAAATATTTACTACAAATTTTTAAAAAAATGTACTGCACAATTGTATTGAATGATATTTTTCAGTCCACGACAGTAACTCTGGCGCTCCATCTACAAAAACATCCTATTTTTTCTTATTCCCCCTTTTCGAGGGGATGGGCAAAAACACCCAATTTCATAATTTGAAATCTATCTGATACAACTGTTTGACTCATTTCTTCTCTTAATACTTTTGCAATGCTTTCCTTTTCTACTACATAAATCACACTAACATACTGCCCTTTCGCAATTCGTTCCGCATAATCGCTTATAATCTGCTTCACTCTTGTTCGATTCTTTAATGACAACTCTAGTTCTACTGCATACTTCTTTTCATTCACAATCAATATCCCATCTGCCACTCTCATAGCTAATGCTTTAAACTTATCTTTTTCACTTGCCTTTTTAACTAATCTCGATTTAATTTGTCTTGCTGTTATCCAACTCGATCCCTCATATTTTTTTAACAACTTTACCGATAAATCTACTAATTTCTTATCATGCACAAAATTATTCACACTCGGCTTTTTCCCCGCTGCCATTTCACTCTCACATAATTCCACACCATCTTTCGTTACCCAATACACATTCCCATAATCATATAAAATCCTCTCTCTCTTCAATACCCCCTGTTCTACCATCTCTTTTAATCTCCTATAAACAACTGTCTTTCCCAAACCAAAAAACTCCTGTACCTGTTCTGCCAATACAAACCCATGCAAATTTACCCACTCTACTATCTCTACATCTCTCTTCGTAATTGCCATATTTCCCTCTCCTACTCTTCTATCCTTCTATACATCTACTCTTCCAATCTCTTACCTTTATCATCTATCACTTTACCATATTCTTACCATCATCCTCCATATCTATTTCCATACTTACTACTCTTCTATTCCTTCTTTCTATTTTACACTTACTCTTTTCTCTTTCTCTCTTATTCTACTACTCTATTTCTCTTATTCCATTCTCATATTCCCCGCCCCTCTCCTTCTGACATACTGACCACTCACATGTAGACGTAGTATGTGAGTGGTCAGTATGTTCGTAGCGGTAGCGAAGAAAAGAAGGTGTGGGGCGGGGAATCGGCTATACATAGCATCTAAATGCAACTTCAGTCTACATGCAACCTATGGAAAATGGGTGTGGAACTATATATCATGATTTATTCCATATATTTTTTCATAGGTCTTCGCAAATAGCCGCGCCATGGCGCGGCTATTTTAAACAAACGTTTAATAAAATTAAACGTTTGTTTTTTTATTTTTTTGATCTTTATATTTTTTGTTTTTTAAAAGATTTTATTACTTTTATTTTTTATCGTTTTGAAATCTTTTATTTAAACAGGAACGCCCCTTGTAGTTTCCCATGCTTTGCGGTAAGAGCTGGCGCACTGGCTAAGAATCACAAGGTGGAGGCTCGGTGTAAAGGGCGTAGCGTAGCGTAGTGCATTTTACCCTTTACACTGAGAATCCTTGTGATAGCCTAATACGGCTAGCCAGTTCGATAGCGAAGCACGGAAACTACAAAAAGGGGCAATCCTTCGGATTTTTATCAAAATATAGCGTGAAAACATATCGTATCTTAATTTTAAAAAACAGTAAAAATCCGGAGCGAAAAAACCTATATAAATAAGAGTAAGAGGGAAAAAAAAAAAAGCCAGTAATACCAAGGGTTCGTGAGGGGGGGAGTGTCACTCTAGAGTGACACTAGTGTCCCTTTAGAGTGACGAACTAACGTTCGTGTCTAACATAAAAAAAAGAAAGATACAAGAGTATCTCTCAAAAAAAATAGACCGGTAAATTATGTACTTCTTTTGAATCCTTAGTAACTTTAAAATTTCTTAATACACCTTTAAAAATATGTTTAGTAATTCTATCTATTGATGTCTTTCTAGAAGAACAAATAATATTCGGATTTACTAACCAAGTTCGTTTTGTACAAGTACGTCCCATTTCATCACAAAAACCAGTTTCCGCACATGCAAGAATTCCTTTTTCTTTTAACCCATTCATCAAATTACTAACATTTTGTCTCTTACGACCTAATTGCTCAGCTAAATAAGAAAGTGAAGCATTACTAATTGTTTTTTCATCAGATGAAATTCCCTCTTTTTCAACTAAAACATGAGTCCCAATTTCTACAAAACAACTTAAATCTGTAATCAATGAACGCTCTCCATATGTTAAATATCCAATCTTAATTAGATATCTCATATTAGCTTGAATAATTTGGGAAAATTCCACCTGTGCAAATGGATCTCGTTTACGCCCTACATAATACTCATTACCCGTAAGACTCTGTAACGTTTCAAGCGCTTGTCCTAAATCTTGTTCTTGCTCTTTTGTATAATGATTCTCATGCTTCTTTCGTTCAATCTCTAAATCACGTATTCTCGCATTTTTCTCAACTTCTGAAAAATCCACTATTTTTTTCATAATTAACTCTCCACTTCTAGTTTTTACAACTAGCGAAGAGACTTTTATTTTGGTATTATGAATATAGAATATTTTCTATGAGTCTGATACTCTAATAATCTTTTATAAGAATACAAAAAAAGTCCCTTCACTATAGTTTTGTCTCAGCAACTTGATTATAGCATGAATGGCTTTTTTTGTTGTATCTTGTCTGACTTTTTATATTTACAAAAACAAATATATACAAATTTAACCAAATTTGATATCTTAAAAATGTCAATAAGACAAATACCTTATTTATGCCCATTAACAAAAACCCCTTATATATTAAGGGGTTTTTGTCATGCAAATAAAATTAAAACCTAAATAAACAGAATATTCAGAATTATATATATATCAACTTATTTAAAAGTTAATCTGATGTAATAACATGATAACATGGAAAAAACAAGATATAGATAATTTTGGAAAAGGGGAAGATTCTATGAATGTTCAATTAGAAAATGAACAAATAACAAAATTATTAAATGACTGGTATCAATCCATGCTAAAACAACAACTAGTTAAAGCAAAACAATTAAAAGAATATATAGACCATGAAATTAACAATGTTAAAGAAAATCAAAATTTACTCCTATACTATTCTTTATTAGATTTTAGATACAAAGCATTAACAGATTGGGTAAGTATCAACGAAAACAGTTTTGATGAAATGGATAATTTCACAACTCCAGCAGATGACTTCTTAGCTTATTATTATCACTTCTTTAAAGCATTCCATTCTACTTTAACATCCAATTACACTGAAGCAAGCGAACACTATGAAAAAGCTAAAAAACTATTAATACATATTCCTGACCCAATAGAACATGCTGAATTTAATTATCGAATGGGATATTTTTATTATCAAATCTATAAACAAGTATTAGCTCTTGATTATATAAAATTAGCTAAAGATGAATTTTTAAAACATGAAGGTTATGAAATAAATGTAGCACTATGTGACAACTTTATAGGTCTATGCTGTATTGACTTAAAACATTTCGAATTAGCTG
>NZ_JBSZSU010000002.1:0-12149 GCF_057812155.1 Bacillus sp. 2175
ATCAGGAATTTTTTCATTCACGCAAATTCCATTATTTTCTCCATCTTTGTCTCGAAAATCCTCAGGATTTACATGTTCTTCAGGAAGTTCATAATACTTTGCACCTTGCCCCCAATATTGAGTTACTCCAGTACCTTCAGCATTTTTAGAAAATCCTTTAATTTTAAAACGAACATATCCTTTAACTTTCCCATTCACAAACACGTAAAAAGCATATGTTCCATTTTCTTTGACTTTAATATCAAACTCATTTTTCTCTTGTGACGGCCTAGTCCATTTCACTAGTCCAAAATTAAAACTACAATCATTAACGAGCATCAACTCACTCAATTGAAACGTCACTACGTCTTTAGCATCACTAATCTTTAACGAAAGACTGTAATAACCGCCAACAAGTCCTTTATTTTCTATGGAAACCCCTTTACTTCCTACCATTTGAAATGATGGCGTATCAGCAAAAACAGGAACTGTACGGAAGATAATACAAAATGTACATAAAAAAATTATGGCTGCTTTTTTCATATCAATCCTTCCTAACAAAAAATAGCTAGGCGATCCACCCAGCTATTTGATTGTTTTATTAAATTTATAGTTAACTTCTTGCTATTTAAGGAGTGATTTTTGATGATTAACGAGTAAATAAATCTTTAGTGTTAAACGCTACTAAGAACGTTAACGGAATAGCAACAGAGAATGCGATAATAGGCCAGTAAGCGCCTAACCAGTTAGTTAAACCATTTGCAACATCTGCAAGATTATAAGTTAATGAAATTTTTGGCATTTCCAAAATAAATTCCTCCTAGTTAATCAATCATCAAATTTGTCTTTTACTAAATGCGCTACGAAAAATCCGAACAGTATCCCAAACAAAATGACTAACAATGGCATCATTGTTGACCAATTCATATGAAAGTTACCGAATAATTGAGACATCGATGGTCTGAATCCAAATTCAGGCATTGAAATCAACTCCTAAAGGTGTTGTACACTTTACCAATACAGTAGATAGCAAACGCCCCACCAATGAATAAATAGATCACTGGTAACACTGAACTAAACATGTTGAAGGCATACTGCAAGATTCTTCCCACGTCCATGCTAAAACTAATAGCCATCACCCCAAGCTTTGACGGTGGTGAACATCATTATTACAAACACAAGAAAGGTTATAAAACCTAACGAATATAATACAACTGAATTATTCATGAAGAACCAATACAACATATCTAGAAACGCTAAATCATTCATTATCTATCAAACCGCCAATCTTTCAGCAATGTGAACACGATAATTAATAAAAATGGTAATCCAAACAAGGAATATTGATTCAACAAGTTTTCTAAATTAAACTCGATCATCGTAAAGCACTCCATATCCAGTTGAATGTCAACACCAACAAGATTAGCAATAACAAGAAACTAATTAACATATCACCATAGGTAAGTGTCTGGAAAACTGCAAAACTACCATTCTTAGTCTGCACTAAGTAATTAGGCATAATTTCCGAAATAGTTTTGTACAATTCATTTAAATCGATTTTATCTATCATAAAATCACTTTAAAGCTGTAAAAGGAAATTCCTCTAAAATATTAAAATCAGAAATTTTAGTTTGAATACCACGAGGAGACATATTAAAAGCAATAATAGCTTCAGCAACAATTGGATAATTCAAAGAACTAAACTTTTCTATAAACTCTTTTCTAAAAAAGACCTTAGAAGGAAGATATCCAAAACCAGATTGCTCACTATTATCAGTTGTAGTTAAAAAGTGAATATTAACACCTTCGATTCTTTCATTATTATCATTTGTGAAATCAACTTTCTTACAACCTGTTAACATTACTTTCATTAATTGCATATTTACACTCCTTAGAATCTTTTTAGTCATACAATGTCGTTTTATGTACACCTTTGTCATACATTTAATTATAAGAAAAACTAGAAAAAAATTCTAGTCTTTTTTTAAAAATATATGGATTTTTTAATGTATTAGACTTCCATTATAAAATAGAGTAAAATTATTTTAGACATTTTTCATTATAAATCTTTAAAAATTCTTTGAAGTCACGAATTGGGAAATTTTCTATTAAGTCTAAATCCCCTTTCGTGATTTTTTGTTTGCCCTTATTTTCTAAGTAACTAGCAAACTCTTTCTTTGTATCATCATCTTGCGAAAAAATTTCAGACAACAAATATAATTTTTTAGAAACACTATGAGACAACCATTTAAACGTACGCTCAACATTTGCAACAGGTAAAGCCTCTGCTAATCTTAATTTACTTGCTTGTCCTATATATTGCCTCCAAAAAGGTGCAATATTCCACCTATTTCTATTAGAATCTTCCTTATCGACAACACGAAACGAAATATAATTATTTATAATACCAAAATACATTTCTTCAATACTAAAATCATTAACTACAAGTTGTTTAACAGCACGATCAGCACGCTCCTTTTTCAAACGCAACTCATGCCTAGTCCAAAATTCTAAACCTTGAATCGAATCACTATCTTTATTCTTTTTTTTCTGCTCTTCTAACTTATCATAAACAACCCATCTCAATTTACTAGAAGCACTTCCAAAATAAATCGTAGAACCCTGCAATCGTCCCTGTTCTAAATCAAAAGTTTCAACAACAAAACTTGTTTTCCAACGACTCAAACATTCTCTTCTTTTTATTTTAGACTTTAATTTTTTAACAGAAAAATAACCTACAAAATCATCAATAGCAATATCTAAACGGTCAACTTTAATCCAAGAAAAACCATGCTCGTCTGCAAATGCAATCCTATCAAACAAACCATACCAGCCAACAGAGGATAATGTTTCAAACCATCTGCAACCAGAACCAGACATAATAATTCTAGAACGATTATCAGCACCATGCATAAGAATGTGTATTTCTTCAAAAGAATATCTAGACAAATAACCATAAGACTTGTGAAAACCATCTATCTCCTTAGAAAAAACAGTAGAATCTAGACCTAAAAAACTACAAATAGATTCAAACTCTTCACCATAAACAAAAGTAAACTCCAACCAGTCCACACAAACCGAAAGAGACAATTTTTCAATATGTTTTTCCATACAAACACCTCTAAAACAATACAATAAAAGCAAAATAAAAACCGTGAATTTTTTGCCTATTTTTTTAAAAGAACCGTGAAAAAAACAAAGAAGGACGAACCTTAGAGCCACAAGCGTTTGAGGGCGGTTGACCTGTATTTTCTACTGGGGTGTTACTAGCCCCCAGTAGAAACATGAAATCAGCCATTCAATTCCTTGATTTCAACAAATCATTCATTTCTTTATAATCCTTATAAGTCTGTAATAAAGCATAACGAATAACAGCTGAATCTTTAAGATCAAGACCTTCCATAAGTAAACATTCTTTAACATACTGCAACTTGTTATACTCATCTTCAGAAACTCTTAAATTCAAACGAATACCTTTAACTTTTGACATTATATAACCTCCTCAATTGAAGCATACAATGTCATACACCATATGTAAAGAGTTTCCATTTTCCTCCTTGTAAATATTATACCAATATATAAATCTTTTAACCTTCATTAAAAAATGGAAATTTTATCAATGATTTTCCGTGCATTTTTTTGTGAATTCTGTACAGATTTAAAAGTGACTTGAACCCAGTCCAGGGAAGGGATTGTGTAGATATCGAAACAGCCGGGAACCCCCGTGTTACTGGACGGGAGTTCCTCATTTCGAAACTGGAAATTTTCCTTCGAATTAGACAAACAAAACACCCACTAACTCCAAAATATTTATTATTAATTTCTCTTTTTCAATTCTCTTTCTTTCCAACCTTTAAACTCATAATAAAAAAGTTCTGGATTATCTGCTTTAAGATCACATAGAGCATCAGCATCTAAACGTTTAGATAAATCTAAATGAAAAACACCGTATTTTTTCTTAACAGGATATAACGGATAACCCATAATAAAAGCAAACTCTTCCCAATCAACAGAACGTTTTTTACTTCCACAACAACACTTTTCATCTTCACAGTTATACACACTCTCACAATCCACACAATAACTATATGCCATCGACAATTTCCTCCTAATGCTTTTCCCTCTTAATACGTTCAACTGTCGCCTCATTCTTAAATAGACGTTTATTCAATACATCAATCTCAACATCTTTTTCCTCAACTAAATGATATAACTTAATAAAATTATCATCAGTTTCAATACGATGAGCCTTCAAATCTGTTTTAATCTCCTGAATATCCCTATCAATCTTATCTAATTTATCAATAATTTTATGTAACAATTCTTCCATAATTAAAACCTCCCAAATTTAATCTTAAAAAAGTGCGACTCTATCCCTATTATTATTAACTAGTTAAGTAGAGAACTATTTAAATCTCCCCTTGTTCTTCATATTTACGTCTTCTTTCTTCAGCCATATATAAAATAAAACTTGTACGATTTAATGCTTTATATTTTAAATTCATTTCTCTTGCAATTGTCATTCGTCTATCATTTTCAATATCAACTAATTCATCAATTAATGACAACTCACTATCAGTAAAACGAAATGACCTATGTTTTCTTTCTTCGCTTATTTTTTGCATAACTAAAACCTCCTATAAAACTATCGTATACACAATATAACACATTAAAATTACAAAAACAACCTTTGTATACACAAAAAAAATAAAAGTGTACACAAAGGCATGTGGTCAAATCATATTTCAAACTTTTTTAATACATTTCAAAACAATATTTTTAAAATAAACTCTAACAAAATACCAAATTAACAATATCAAAAATCCTGTCGTAAAAATAAACAAATCACTATATATATCAGATACATACTTTGTTGTAACAACACAGATCATCGCAAGCATACATATATCAAAAACTACAGTTAACCAAAATTTAAAATTCAACTTTAAATCAGCAAACATATAATCAACATCCCCACAATTAAAATTACAAGAAATGATAAACCAGCTCTATTTGCTATTTTTTCACCATACTTATTACATAAATAAGCATGCAACTTATCATGTTGTTTAGAAAGAAATCTATAAAAATACTTTGTTAATAAAAGTACAAAAAGATAATAGATTCCAATTAAAATAACAAAAAGAACAAATAACGTTAACATATTAACTTCAGGTGAAATACAACCAAATTTAATTAGAAATGTCATAATAGCACCTAAAGCCAAAAATTGAAGTTGTGACATAAACTCATCATCTTGACTACGATATCTAGCAAACATACATACACCTCTTAAACTTCACTATTCTTTAAACTAAATTTACTCATTAATCTAAGAGTCAACATAAGAAAACTAACATTAAGAATAAAAGCAAATAAAAGCGATATTACACTTAAATCCTTAAAATATACCGATATTCCTAAATACAAAAGAAACAATAAAAAATTTGTAAAAACTGCATATCCAATATTTTCACCACTTATAGCATATTTCCTAAAAATCATCTTTTTATCTTTTAATTTATCTATATTTTCATTAACAAATTTCTTATCCATAGATACATACTTAACAAAAATAAAAAGGGCAATTCCAATTGCTATTAGAGTTAATAAATTAAATTTAGCACCAACTAAACACCAACTAAAATAAAAAAACATCGCAACAATATTAAACAATACATGAATATATTCACGATAAAACTTTTCAAACATATATATCCCCCTTAAAACGCCTTATTTCGCTTCACAACCTCTTTTTTTATAAACTACATAGATATGACTATCTATATAACTTAAATCGTCAAATATCCAACCTCTGTCTTCCAAATACTCCTTATGTACCTTAACTTGGTTAGATTGATCACTTCTCAAATATTTCAACGTTTTAGATAAAACAGTTACCTCTTTTTCATTACAAATAGGCAAATCCATTACATATCACCCTTCTTTTAACGTGTCTAACATGCCTTTAAACAAGAAACAAATCCCTAGAGTACCAAACAACGTAACAATAACATTCTCCATTATCAATCACCAAAACCACAGATAGAACCCGAATCATACGAAGAACTAGAACCTGAATCGTAAGATGAACTAGAACAACCAGAATCATAAGATGAACTAGAATCATATGAACTATATGAAGATGCTGCTAATGATGTAGCAATTAAATAATCCGAATTTGAACTACTTGAACTAGATGTTTTTTTGCTACTTGAATCATTCGATTTCTTATTACCTACATTAGAATAACTACTTTTATTTAAGTTAACTGTTGGAGAATAATCATAACCTTTTCTTGAAGAACTATATGAATATCCATCTCCAATAAACAACTTCTTAATAGCTCTAATCATAATAGCAACAACAATACATCCTAAAATTAACGCTATATTAAAAATAACAGTACTAAATATATTTTGTAATTGACCAATATAAATTTGTTCCATATTAATTTCCCCTTTCTTTTAAAACCTACCTTTTTGAAAAAAGGTAACAAAAACTTTCCAACGTGGGAGGTCCCACACCCCATTCGCCTACAGCGGGTGTCCCCCAAACAATGTTTGGGAGAACGCAATAGCTTGTTTTTCTATTCCTTTAGGCAACCTTTCAGGACATCAACTTTTATAAGTAAAACTTTTTACAAACCAAAAAACTTTTTCTTATAAAACTCCTTCGCTTTGCTACGGCTTCTTACACACTTTCCATTTCCATCTATCGATTCACATTTCAAGCGCTTCAGAAGTGATTTTGCGTGTTCTGATGCTTATTTACAGCATTCTCTAGTTCTATTTAACCTGCAAACCAATTTAATAGAATAAAAATCACAGCAATAAATGAACCGTAAAACAATCCATCTCTCGCCATACTTTTCAACCAATCTACATGTATCATTTCAACTATTTATCCTCTCTAATAAATATCCATATCACTAACAAATAAATAAGCAATCACAATCGAACCTAACCACAACATACTAGCAAATACAATACATTCAACCATTCCATCACCTATTAAATATTTTTTTCTCGATATAAATCAAAAAAGCAATAAACATAATACTCTCTACAAATACAACCGTTTCACGAGGATATTTAGTTACAAAATCAAAAACTATCATCTACTTAGCCATTTGACTAAACATCACATCTAAATTATCAAAATGATGTTTGATTACTTCACAATTATTTATTTCTTCTTCGTCTAATCCATAGCGATCCATAAGCAAATCTAGAAATTCTCTCATTTCTCCATGTGCTTTATTTATTCTTTTCACTTCTTCACGAAATCTTTTCTTCTTTAAAATCCCCATAACAACGTTCCTTCCTTAATATAATTTTTATAATCTTATGAAGTCCTCCCGCCTGTACCGCGCATACAGCTTACGCTGAATGCTTGTACTGGCGTCCGTACTCTTCGGCGGTCGTCTTCAACGCTTCTAAAAATTCCATAAAGTCTTGGCGTTTTTCTGGAACTTTTACTGGCGAAACCATTGCACTTGTATCATAAATTTTTGAACCAACAACAAAAGCTTTCTTTTTACTTATACGCATTCTCTTTAAATAACGTTTAGATTGAATGTCATACATCGTATAGTAAAAATACTTTTTATCACTTGAAACCTTAACAAGAACGTTCGTAATACCTCGTATACGTGCATCTAAATCATCAAAACTAGGCGAAGCAATAAACAACGTACAACGTAATTTTCGAAGATAATACGATACTTGAGAAAAGAATTTAACCGAATTACTCGAAAAGCTCCGAGCATCTAAATCAATGTGAGCTTCATCTAAATTTAAAATTGTAGATTTTTCTTGAGCAATATTTTTAAAATGTTCTATTTCAGTAAATGGCTTTGAACCAACTACGCCATAATTGCTATACAATACACAATTACTTTTCTGTTTAAAGTGGTGTGCAAACAATGTCATTCCTAATGTCTTACCGCTTCCAAGAGGACCTTCAAAGACCATTACGTTCATGCAAGTTCATTTCCTTTCACTACTTTTGCACTATTAGCTGAAAGTGATAATGATGGATTCGCATTCGCTTTCAGTAAGTGACTTAATTTCGCATTACCTTTAATTCTGTCAAACATAGTTAATATCTTTAGAACCTTTTCATAGAAGGCAAGTGGTAAACTCTGTTTTTTCACAGAGATAACATAATCAGCTATATCTTTACATCCATTCTCATTAAGCAATAAGATACCTTTCATTTGAGATGCATTCAAAGGCACTGAATTTTCCTTCATGTATTGAAATAATTGAACCGTTTCAATACTTTCACTTGAAGTATCTTCTTCTAAAATCTCTTCTTTCATTATGTCTTGAACATCTGGTAACACTTCTTCTACAACAGTTTTTTCTAAAGTCACTTCACTCATTTAGTTCACCCCATTATTTAAAAATAGCTAGTAAAACAATAATTACCCATGGCATAAAACCAATTAAATCAAATTGTTTTTTTCCTGTTTCAAATTCAAAAATCCCTTTTAACGCACTAGATCGTCGTAATCTTTTAATATTTTCCGCTTCAATTCTTGCCGGTTTTTCTAAGTTGTAAATGTGATACACATAACCGTGATTATCATCAAGTAATCTCAATTCATTCTCACGTGGTAACATGGCTGTACTCGTTTCTAAAATCTCCGAATCAAACGAGATAACCTGTTCAACTACACATGTACCCTCTTCCTTAATAATTAACGCTCTATGTCCTTCAAATTGTGGCTGTACTTTCCGTTTCGTTTTAGCTAACATTTCAATCACTCTCTCTTTTTAATTCCATTTTCTTTTTAACCACATGCAAGGTAACACTATAAATAGAAATACAGATAAACAAATCGCACTTGATAACTCAAACATTGCATTAAAAGCCTGCATTTTTAACTCTCCTTTTTCGAAGTTGCATCACAAACTAAAATTAATAAACAACTAACGACTCCCAATATTAAATAAATCATTCTTCTATCCCTCTAAAGAATTTCAATGTATCTATTACCATCCAAGAAACAACTGTTGTAACAAATATTAATAAAATTGCTTGCCCTACAATATTCAATATCATTACCACCATTTCACTGTATCTTTAAATCGAATAAATAAACTACTGTAAGTCATGATGATGTAACAAACAAAATATACGAAAACTAAAGCAAATAACGTCGTTATAACGGTTGTCCAACCGTATAAATAAGCAAACACTCCAAGGTAATCACTAATTCGCAAAGGACGACTTGCTGGTACGCTTAAATCATTTAAATACTTTGCCATTTGTGCAAGCCAACCAAGAACAGGATTAAATATTGTATCAATTAACGCATTCATTAATGATGACCACCTCTGAATAGATCCATGAGCTTTTTAACAAACAAATACCAAATAAAACATGTGACAACCATCGGAACTACTGTTAACAAACCAGTAGGAAGTAATATATCTGTCGCTGTCTTAAATCCCTTCATCGAAGCACTAGGAAAAGATACATTCCCACCATCAAAATTAGGTTGTACCCATAGAAATAAAGTTTTAAAGAATCCAGCTATTACAGCACCTAAAAACTGAAACAAGGCAACGAATAATTTTATAATTGCTACTACAACTTGAAACAGTTTTTCTATGAAATAAAAGATTCCTTTTAAAAAATCCAGTAGATATTGAAATGGTGTCGCTAAAAAATCAATAAACGTTTTTAACGACTTTATAACCGCTTCAAATCCGCCTTTTAAGAACTTAACAAACTTCTCCATCATGATTGCTTATAACCCACCATAATCCTTCTAATGCTTACAGCAACAGAGAATGTAATCATTAATACAAACGCTAGAAATAATACGTCTTCCCCAGCATGGAACGCATACTGGAGAAATTGTATTAAGTCCTTAGTTGTAACTGGTTGTATCAAACTAAGCACCTACCTCATAAACAACTTTTTCGTATTAAACGCAACAATAAACGCTAACGGAATAGCAATACTAAATGCCACAATCGGCCATATCCCCAAGAACCAATTTGTTATCCCATCAACTAAAGCACCTAAACCAAAACTAAAAGTAACCTCAGGAATAACTGGTACTTTAGGAATTCCATTAACAACATTGCTTAAATCACTTTCAATATTCCACTTAGAAACCGCCTTAATCTGTACACCATAAGTTTGACCATTCTGTAAACCTTTCACAGCATAAGAACGACTTGTAACAAGTGAATCATTAACTTTTACACCATCAATAAAAATGTGATAACCCTTAATTGGAACGCCTAAATTTTGACTTAATAGATTTACAATTAACGAGCCATCTTTTGGCGTAATATCAAAATTCGAAGGTTTAGAAGGCTTATTGAGATTAGGTTCTTCATCAGTCTGTACTTTCTTCACAATTCCATTTGATTCAAGACCAGTAGAGGAAACTGAAACAAATTTATAAGTATATACAGTACTTCCTTTTAGACCTTTATCAACAAATTCCTCAATCTTCACATTATCCGCAATCACCTTATCATCACGATAAATTTTCACATGATCAAAATTATTTTTAGGAAACTTATAACTAAATTTCACATAAGTATGAGTTATTTCATCTTCCTGTAAATCTTTTATTTCATCTGGTAAAGGCTCTTTCGCTGTCTTTATCTTTTTCTCTATACCTTTTGATTCAAGACCATCAGGAGAAACTGAAACAAATTTATAAGTATGCTCCGTTTCAGGAGTTAAACCTTTATCAGTAAATTTTTCTTCTTTCACATCACTAGCAAGCACTTGTCCATCACGATAAATTCTCAAATAACTAAAATTCGATTTCGGATTTTTATAAGTAAATTCAACTGAATCATGTTTAATATTTTCTTTTAAATCCGCAATATCAGATGGAGGAACAGATTCATACTCATATAAATTAACTTCAGAAATTGTAAAATAATCTCCACTACTTGTATTTTCCAATACAACTTTTGTAACACCCTTAATATCAATAGGATTTACATAACCACTATCAGTTTTGCTATATCCTTTCTTTAAAACTCGACCCTCAGTATCATAAAAATAAACATTCATATAGTTACTAGAACCACCAACTTTAGTAAACTTAAACCCTGAAACTCTAACAGGAGACTGTAAAGTAAATGTAATTTCTCCGTTAGCTAAAGTATCACTAGTCCTTAAATTTCCATCAGTTAACGTAGATACAATTGTGCCAAATCTATCCTTACCATACCTTCCACTTAATACATCTTTACCTTGAGCAAATGCACTTGTATCACCTACAAACAAAATCCCAAGTAATACAGGTACTACTATAAAAAATTTCTTTATCCACATTTTCCATTCACTACATGCCAACAAAGTTCACTCCCCTCGTCACTTGGTTTCATTTCTTCCCAAGGAGTCATTGGCTTATCTCGTTTCATATCATTATCTTTTTTCATTTCTCCCTCCCGATCCATAGGCTTATCAGGAGTCATTGGTTTATCAGGTTTCATATTTTCCTTTTCCAATGGTTTGTCAGGAGTCATTGGTTTATCAGGCTTCATGTCTTCCTTTTCCATTGGTTTATCAGGAGTCATTGGTTTATCAGGCTTCATGTCTTCCTTTTCCATTGGTTTATCAGGAGTCATTGGCTTATCAGGTTTCATGTCTTCCTTTTCCATTGGTTTATCAGGAGTCATTGGTTCTTCTTTATCCATATCTTTATCTTTCTTCATATCTTCTTCTTTTTGATTGTCTTTATCTTTACAAACATCGCCCCAACATTCAGCGGGCTCAGGAGCAACAGGAAGTTTGTCAGGTGGTTTCTCTTGTTCACCCTCTTTAAAGTGCTCTTGTTTGTCTTCAAAAGGCTTATCAGGTTGTTTAGGTTTATCAGGCTTAATGTCCTCAGGAAGAACAGGTTTAATCGACAAATCCATATCATCAGTAATCTTCAAATTATCCCTAATATCCTTAACAGCATCCGCAATTTCTTTTGTGTTCTTTGCTATTTCATCGGTGTTCTTTTTAATCTCACCTGTATTTTTAGCTGTTTCACCCGTATTCTTTGAAATTTCATTTACTGCACTTGTAATTTTATCTAAAGCTTCTTTAATAGCTTTATCAGAACCACCACCTTCAACTGGTGGTTTATTATCCTCTTTTGGTTCTTCTATATCTCCTGAACCACCTGGTTTATC
>NZ_JBSZSU010000003.1:0-8513 GCF_057812155.1 Bacillus sp. 2175
ATGGCAAAGAAAAATCAAGATGAAATCACTGGTAAATTACAACCTAAAAAGAAACAGAATATCAAGATTTACGAATTTATAAAGAAGAAAATGAGTGAGAGCGGGAAAGAATTGTTTAAATCGTGCAGTATCTTTAATGAATTTTTGGCTACAAAGGATAAAAAGAAGAAGAAACGAGTAAAGGGGAATGATTGTAAAAATCGATTTTGTCCGATTTGTGCTTGGAGGAAAGCAGGGAAGGACGCGGTGAAAATCGCAACGATGATGGAAGCAATTAAGATTGAGGAAAAGAAAGAGTTTCTTTTTTTAACGTTGACGACTCCAAATATTAAAGCTGATATGGTGAAAAGTGAGATTGATAGATTTAATAAAGCTTTTAAAAAGTTATTTGATAGACGTAATATTCAACGTTCTATTAAGGGTTATATTAGAAAGCTAGAAATGACGTATGATAAAGAACGATTCATCACTGAAGAAATGTATAACAACAAAAAGAGAAAAGCATATTATGATTCTCGTGGATTGAAAGTAGACGATCATAACCCGAATTATGATACATATAATCCTCATTTTCATGTATTGCTTTGTGTTGATAAAAATTATTTTAAACGTAAAGAGCTTTATATTAAGCAAGAAGAATGGTTAGAAATGTGGCGAGAAGTAACAGATATGCCAGAGATTACGCAAGTACATATTCAAAAAGTAGAGTTAATACGAGAAGGAAATGCAGTTGCGGAGGTTGCGAAGTATTCAGCGAAAGACTATGAAATGTCGGTTAGTCAAGAAGTGTTTGACGTGTTCTATTTAGCATTAAAAGGTCGTCAATTAATTGTTTACGGTGGATTATTAAAAGATTATGCGAAAAAATATGAAGATGGCGAATTGGACAAGTATAAGAGTACAGACAAGAATGAATATTATTATAGATTAATCGCAATGTGGAATAAGGATTTAATGAAATTTGAACAAGAGTATCAAGAGTTATCTGAGAGTGAGAAGCAAGAGTATAACGGTCATTTAATTAATGAAGTAGATGTGGAGGCGTAGTGTATGAAAGTAGCGGGAGATTTATATTATTATTGTCTTGGTTGTAAAAAGTTTCATGAATATGAAAAAATTGATCATAAAGGTGTAAATAGAAAATTATGTTTTTATTGTTTCAAGATTCAATCTAAAAAAACGAAAATTATTGGTGATGCTGAAGGTAGAATGCAAATTTGTGAGACTTGTCATAAAGAATTGTTTTAGTTGGTTGATTTGTGAAAAAAGCAAAGTCAAATGTTAGAAATTTTTAATAAGGGAACTGACTGTTATATCAAGTCAGTTCCCTTATTTTATTGAGTCTATTTTTGAGTGCAGCAAGTAGCATTCAAAAGTTTTTTTATGATTTAACAAAAAGGAGTTTTTCTTAAATTTAAATTTCGTGAATTTGTAAATTTATTTTTAAAGTTTATTTCGAGATATATTTTGTTCTACTAATTTTGTTTTACTAACGTACGAGGTGAAAACTTAAAGTGTGCGCATGAATTTTTTTAGTAATATATATTACGATAAAATACCGCACGTTTTTTGATGATTTTTTTGAAAATATAGTTTTGAGAAATTCTAAATTTTCGGGGCTGATTTTGGATTTTTTATGTGGGATTTGATTTTGGAATTTGTTAAATTGGAAATCTCGATTTTTCGATTTTCGGAATTTTTGTTTTCTCTTTTCTTTGTTATTCTGTATTTCGAAATTAAGGAGTTTATATAATACCTTCATGACGAACTGAAAACGAAAAAACTTTGCTCGCATATTTAATTCATAGATATTTCATATCGTTAAAAAGTTGCACCGTTTCAAACGAGTTGTGTGATAAAAAGATGTTTAGATTATGTTTGAAATTGTTGTTTCTGTGAATTTTTTATTTCGCGATTTCTGTATATTTTTAATCCTTTTTACTCTTAAAATCTTTTTGCTTTTGTGCGCAAATGAAAAAATCAAAAAGTCACGCGTAACTTTTATTAAATATATAAATATATTATTAAAATACCTAACCCTTTTATGATGAAAAAATATAAATAGTTAAAGAAAAAAGACTGATAAAAAATATCAGTCTTTTTTCTTTAGTTTTATTTATAAAGAGTATCTCTTTATGGTGTTTTCTACTTTTTCTCTCCAGTTCTCTATATCGTTAATTGATATTCCGATCTTTATTAATTCGTTTGGAATGAAACTGTTATCTAAAATCCATAAAGTGAGCCTTTCTAATGTGATTCTTTCGTTTCCAATTGAATAAATACGTTCACTTTGTTTGCAAGTATATGGTTTTTTACCAACATATTTTTCTACATAAAAGTATCTTTTTCCGTTTGCTTTGTAATTTGTTAGGAATGCCAAAATGATAATCTCCTCTTAGTTTTTTTAGAGTTAAAAATACATTTTAAAAGATTAAATTTTAAGTTATATATTTAATTTTAACTCTAAGGGGTTAAAATTTCAATTAAAACAAATAAAATTAAATAATAAAACAATATATTTTATTTTTAAGGTTAATATTAAATGTGAATATATAAAAAATAACCTTAATATTATTTAATTTATGTTTTATTTGTATAAAAGTATCCTTGTAAGTAAAATGGTATGTACATTGAATGAAAAGGAGTATGAAAAATGAAGGTAGTAAGTAATATTCGTATGATTATGGCGAAAAAGAATATAGATAATATTTCGGATTTGGTGAGAATAACGGGAGTAAGTCGTAATTCTATTAATAAGTTGTGGCACAATGAGAATGTGTCTTCTTTAAAATTAGATACATTGATAACGATCTGTGAGAAGTTGGATGTTGAGTTATTGGATTTAATTGAATATATTCGAGATGATAGTGAGACAAAATAATTTAGGGGCTATTTTAGCTTTAGATAGCTTGTGTATGATGAAAGCATATTTTTGCTAATCGACAATGAGTTATATTCACATATGTTTTTTTTGTAGGGCTATATGTGTATTTAAAGTTTTGATTTCTATTTGTTATTGTATGAATATGGTTTGAATGTGGTAAATGAAATTATAGTCTTGCTAGGTGCGTCAACACCTTGGAAGATGAGCGGTACTGGCATACTTCGTGATTTCATTGATAGTAGTGCAGTAAAGTGATGGAATTGATGAGTATTGAAAAAGAGTTCCTGTTTGGGGGCTCTTTTTTTATTTGTTACTAAGTATTTTTAAATAGTGAAGGTGCTACACTATTTAAAAATACAGAATATTAAAAACTTTATATATCAACTGTTGAAAAGTTAGTCTTATACAATAGCATGATAACATGATAGAAAATAAAATATAGATAATTTTGGAAAAGGAGAAGATTCTATGAATGTTCAACTAGGAAACGAACAAATTACAAAATTATTAAATGATTGGTATCAAGAAATTCGAGCGCAACACATTATTAAAGCAAAACAATTAAAACAAAAGATTGAAAAAGAAATTAACAACATAGAAGAAGACCAAAATTTACTTTTATATTATTCACTTATTGATTTGAGATACAAGATTCTTACAAACGACTATGCAGATAGAGAACAATCTTTAGAAAAAATCGAACAATTAAAAGAACACACAAATAATTTTTTAGATTACTATTATCATTTCTTTAAAGGCATGCATGCAATGAAAACAGGAAATTATAGTGAAACTCAAAAATATTATGATATAGCAGAAAAATTACTAGAAGAAATTCCTGATGAAGTAGAAAAAGCTGAATTTAATTATGCTGTTGCAACTTTCTATTATCATACTCATCAAGCCTTATTAGCAACTCAATATGCTAACAAAGCCAAAAGTTTTTTTAGTGGGAAACTAGGATACGAGATTAAAACCGGAGCATGTGAAAACACACTTGGTATGGCTTGTATTACATTAAGGGAATTTTCTGTTGCAGAAGAATACTTGCTTTCCGCAATTAATAAATTTGAAAAACACAGTGAAAACAAATTAGCTTTAATCGTACGTTATAACTTAGGTCTTTTATATGCAGATCAAAATCTTTCTGAACTTGCAATCCGTTATCTTCTTGAATCCTTTGAAAATCAAGAAGACGATTACAAAACAATGTTTTTATTAGCACAAGAATATTACAAGTTAAAACAAACAAATACAGTAAACACATATATTGAAAAAGGGCTAAATGTTTGTAACCAAGAATATAAAATTCATTTCTTATTTTTACAAGCATTAAACAATAAATTATCTACTGAACAATTAGAAAAAGTCATGTTAGACGCGATTCCATATTTTGAAAAACAAAATCTATGGAAATACATACAAGATTATACTGAAGAATTGGCTATAAGATTTTATGAAGAAAAGAATAAGGATAAATCTAATGAATATTTTTATAAAAGTTACAAAGCTAAAAGAAACTTATTAGAAAGGGAGTCATTGAAATGATGAAAAAATTTAGTCTGATACTAATAGGGGTAGCATGTACAACAGGTATTTTCTTTTCCCAATTCAATAATTCCATTCAAACACATGATGCTAAAGAAAAAAATGATATTATTCAACAATATGCACATGGAAAAGATATTTAAAAGCAAATTCCAACAATTAGCAATCGACCTAAATATTAGGATTATTAACAAAATATTGAATTATATGTAAATTAAGTTTATTATCTATTTTGAATAATAAACTTAAGGGGATGAAATTTATGAAAAAAATTAGTATTGAGAGAAGTAATTGGAGAAAAACATATAAAAAAATGATTCCAGTATTGTTAGTCGGAGGAATATTGGCAGGAAATGTAGCATTTGTGACAAATAATGTTTTTGCGGCAACTACAAATAACAACAATATAATACAAACGAAACAGTCTCTCGTTTCTGGTCAAGATGAAAAGAGCATTAATGAATTAGCAGAAGCGTTTCAATTTATGCATGAAGAAGCCGCTATATATAATAATCAAGGTGAAATTGTTGATTTTGATTTTAATAAAATAGAAGCGAAATATGGGAATGATGTTGGTTTAGATGCACTTAAACAACAAATTAAAAAAGATAAAAGTGATATTGCTGGTTTATCTTTTACAAGTTGCATGAAAGATGCTTTATATGACTTTTTTGGAGTAAATGCTGTACAAGCCGCATTTAATGGTGGATTGGCATATTATCTTGAGAAAAAATTATGGAAAGAAGCGGCTAAAATAGGCGTTAAATTCTTTATAGGAAGTAGCGTAGCAGGTTTAGCGGCTACTTTAGCTTATTATGGAGGTAAGTGTGCAATTTATGGATAAAAGTTCAATTTTAAAACAAATGTATTTTATTTTATTTCCGGTAACACTTTTTCTATCTCTAAATATTTATCAATGGATTGTTAAAAGTGATTACTCATTTACAGGATATATAATCCAAAATTTAATTATTGTAGCATTAGCGTTAGTAGCAGCTATCATAGCTTATTTAATTACTAAAAAAAATATTTAACACATAATGTTAGTCTAAATAACAGAAAATTCTAACCCTTATTCTTATTTTGTATTATACTGGTTATGTACAGGTAAAATGGTTTACAAGTTAATTTTTCCTCGTTTCAAAAAAAGTCCATTCTTTTCAAAAGAATGGACTTTTTTCTTGTTATATTTGCTGTAACTATTAAAAGGGCATCAAAACGATCTACAAAAGCCTCAAGACGACCCACAAACCATCTTTAAACGGTCTCAAAACGAACTACAACCCGAAAAAACGCATCCCAGTTTTTTTAGGTTTAATTTTAAGCGCATACCAAGCGCATATAGGCGCATACGGGACACATACAAAGTGCCGAAAAACGCATATAGGTCGCATACAAACGGTAGAAATACATCCCTAAAAATAGAGTGATAGAAACCCAATAGGCACAGCCTATTTCACCACTTTTTTTGCAAAGTGGGATTCGGTTTCCTTATGCTCTTTTTTTATTTTTGCTTTTTAAGGGTCTTATAATCGTTTTTAAGTATTTTAGGATGTTGGGTTTCTTAAGGGAACTAGAAGTTCCTAGAATGGATTCTGAGCGTTCTGAGGTGTATTTTTCTATGGATTCGATATTGGAATTGCTCTAGGAATAGTTGTCGTTTTATTCTGTGGCTGTTCCGACAGTGGTTCTCATAAAGAATATGATTGTATCAATAGATTTGATGATGTTTGAAAAATAGAGAATAGTTGAAGCTCTTCCTGTAAAACAAAAAAAATTATGTTTGTAGAGGAAGTAGTCATTTCACTACAAGAAAATTCCCATAGATCGGTGGCGAGTTGAAAAATGTTGAAGGTTGGCGAGGACATTTTACGAGGACGCGGGAATGGCTTTGTCATTGTTGGGGTTAATAGTTTTTAAGAAAAGTTGGTTAGTAGCTGAAAAAAATAGGGAAGATTGGCGAGGATGTATTGCATGGCAGCGGGACATGTTATGTAGTCGTGGTGAATATAAAAAGAGACTTTTTAATACATGGATGTCAACTGTAAAAAGTTAGAGGTAGTTGTATGATGTTTGTCCAACGGTAAGCGGAACGAAGTGAGCATTAAGGAGTGGACGAACCCACTGTGCCCAGAACCCTCTTGGAACTCCAAAACGTTAGCCGTTTTGGGGATGCCAACCGGCGAGGGAGTCCCTCAAGGATTGAGGGGTTGGGGAGTTCGATTGAAAGGGGTCAAGGGGAAGAGTTTCCCTTGTGGGTTTGGGCAAAGCCCATGATTTTTTTTGCCATGCTTGTTATGGCTCGGCGGTAGCCGAAATGTCCCGAAGGGCACACGTGTTTACGCAGTAAACTGTAGTGTGCTACTGTTTACATGGAACTACCCCCGAAAAAAAGGAGCGAGGCCCATGTCGAAGTTCGTGATTTGCCATATGCAAAAATTTAAGATGAGAGATGTGAAAGGATTACAAATACATAATCAACGTGAAAAAGAAAGTCATTCCAATTCAGATATTATTCAAGCACGAACGGAACAGAATTATGATCTGATTCATGACAAAGAAAAAGTGGATTATAAGAAATTAATTCAAAATCGAATTGATAATGGTGTTGTATCTAATCGTGCAATTCGGAAAGACGCTGTTGTTTGTTGTTCGTTCATGATTTCGGCTAGTCCGGATTATATGAATTCTTTATCTCAAGTGGAACAGAGACGATTCTTTGAAGAGTCTCTTCGTTTTTTGAAGGGGAGATATGGAGAAGAGAACTTTGTGTATGCTTCCGTACATGTTGATGAAAAAACACCTCATATGCATGTGGGTATGGTTCCAGTTAATGAAAAACAAAAACTATCAGCGTATTCATTTTTTAAAAACAAATCAGAGTTTCATGATTTACAAGATAAAATCTATGAACATGTGAAAGAAAAGGGATTTGATATAGAGCGTGGTGTTTCTAGTGATAGAAAACATTTATCGACGCAGCGGTTTAAAGCGGTGACTTTACAACAAGAAATAGAAGAACTAGAGCAAGAAAAGAAGGGAATAGATAGTCGTCTTCATGATTTAAAAATGTCTTTAGATCAAGCAAAAAGTGTGGATGAGATCCCAGTTAAAGAAAAAGGTGGGTTTATACGCTCTAAAACGGTCGAGATTACCTCGGAAGACTTCGAAAGTATAAAAGTATTAGCTAGGTCGTCGGAAGCCCTTAGAGAAGATGTTAGACGCCTTAAAAACGAATCAGGTGTAATTACACGTGAAAAAGATGGGCTGTATAGAGAGAAATGTATTTTAGAGGGGCAAATAACAGAATTGAAAAGAGAGAATCGAGGATTGAAGGAAGAGAATGATTTCTTTAAGAAAACGTTGGAACGAGTGAAAGAGTTGTATAAAGAAAAGCTTCCTGAATTGGCTGGGGTGATTGGTTACGTTAAGGGGAGTATATTGGACAGGATGAATTGCAAATTTTTAAAACGATATTTTACTAGTGATGATGAAGTGAGAGGCGCTCAAAAGTTTTTGAATCATAAACAAGAGCATGAAGAACAACAAAAGAGATTAAAACAAGTGCGAAGTAGCCAACAGAAAAATCGGGACCAGGGATTGGAGAGATAGTGTGGTTCTGTTTGAGTTTTTTGTTTTTTAGATTTATAGCGTTAGCGGAATTTGTTTTTTATAACTTGCTTAAGATGAGTATGTTTCTCAGATGTTTTATCCGTTAAAAAAAATGGTTTTGAACGAAAAAAAATGCCCCTGTCCACGGAGTGGATTTAGGGGCATTTTTTTATGATTTTTCGTGTTCGAAAAATCGAGTTTTTTCTTTCTTTAATACATAGGTAACTATTTCGGCAACGAAATTGATGCCTATGTATTCTTTTAGCCCTTATGTATCAAGGGTTTGTAAAAAAAAAGACTTGCTTTTTCAGGCGGATAGATTTATCATTTTTAGTGTCGAATTAAAAATCATAAATACCACGAGAGGAGCAAGTCCAAAAAAAGGATTCGTACACCCTTTTTTATATCGAATATGAAATTCAGAAATTAGAAATTCTGATGTTTTTCAGATAGGACTAATATATCAAAT
>NZ_JBSZSU010000005.1:0-7921 GCF_057812155.1 Bacillus sp. 2175
TCCGTATAAACTCTTCTTTTTTAATGCCTTCCTTAAAATCTGCAACAATACTTAATTTATCAATCGTTACATCTAACAAACTTGATTTCAGTACGTTATGCATAACAAATCCTTAACCCCCAAAACAGATATTTTTGTGCGCTTGTCCGAGATGTTTTTTTAAGAAGTGTGAGAAATTCTCAACCTTTACCTGCTTATTAGAATAACAGGTAACTTTTTTTCATCGGACTATTTCTTCCCCACCAAAAAACACTAAAAACAAATCACTTTCTTTCTTCTTTGTCTAAATGAGCAAAATAAAATTCAAACGCTTTTTCTGCAACATCTATCTTTTTAGAAAAACGCCCACTATTCACTAATTCATTAATTCTATCAACCGTTTCTTTCGGCAATCTGAAAGCTTCTTGTACTTTTGGAGTTTTTCCGTTTTTAGGCTTCCTTCCAACAGTCACATAATTCGCCTTAGCCATCTTTTCACCCCCTCGATAAAACCAACAATATCATGATATCATTTTGCATACCATTTTAACAAGTTTAATTTTAAAATTCATTTCAATATAAACTTCAAAGTCTACAAATTATCAAAAATTGCTCACCTACTAAAACTCAAATCGTTGTTAGAAATTTTTCAAATCCAGACTTAGAAATAGTTTTATATCCCTCATGATCTTCCTTTTTACTTTCTAAATACATACCAAACAAAATTCCAACCTCTTTAGGATTCGTGATACCACGTTTCACTAGAATTTCTAAGTAAGGCTTAAAATCTGTATCCATTTCAATAATAAGTTTTCTCCCCTTCTTAAACAGTTCATTTACTTTGTCATCTAAGTTCTCAATCGTTTTGCCTTCATAACTACAATTCGAACATTTATATCGAACCTCAACATAACCAAAATAATGACATGTTTGACAAAATTCCTTTTCTACTTCATTCATGCAATTATCACAAATCATTTTTCTCCCCCTACAGAAACATAATATCTATTTTTTTACCGTCTACCTTTTGTATATTTTACTGTATTTTTTGTTCATTCTTTTAAAATTCCATTTTTAAAAGAAAAGAAAACACACCTTAAAGCCTTAATATCCCTGTATTTTCAATAGAATTACCCCCTAAGTTTTTGAGGTCACACAACCCGTATTACATAGGGGGGGTTATTCCTTAATCTTACTTTCAAAATAAAAAAAGACGTGGTGAAATCCCACGTCTTTTCTATTACTTCTCAATAACAACTATCGAGGCAAAACCATGATCAGAATTAGCCGTATTCCCCATTGCGTCATAACCAAACCCATAAGCCCCCATAGGTGCTATATTAACAACTTTCCATCCTTCTGCTAACAATCCATTCAATTCTTCTGTAGTGTCCTTCCATTTACCATTACTATTATGCCAATAACCATTAACTACAATTACCTTTTGCATATATACCTCTCCCTCGTTTTGATTATCAATATATAAATTTCTATATATCAAATACAATTTTAATATATATATCTAAATAAATATTTTAAAAAACAAGAGCCATTCCCAAGAGCCTTATATAATATCCCCATATATTCACATCAACAATTTGCGAGGACATTATGCAAAGCTCTACAAACCTCGTTAAATTATGCCAAACAAGTTCCGCTAACACTACACGTCTAAAGAAAAAAAGAGACTCACACAGAGCCTCCTAACATACCATTATTCTTTATCATCCATAGATATTAACGCAATACCTTCACTCATATCACGCAATCGTTCACTTATAGCACTCAAACCTTCACCAAGCCCCATAATTTGTTCATTCATTTCCTTAATAAGTTCTCCAATACCTGCTAACTGCTCATCCTTACGATCATAATCATCAATTTTCATAGTCAATTCTAAAATTCTACACGTCTCTTCAATCGTTAAATTATTTTTCTTAGCCAATTCCTTCACAGTACCTATGAACTTAACTCCATAACCATGAAAATAATCCATTCTTGGTTGCTGATTAAATAATGTCCCCACACTATCTCTCCAATCCCTGGTCCCGATTTTTCTGTTGGCTTCTTCGCACTTGTTTTAATCTCTTTTGTTGTTCTTCATGTTCTTGTTTGTGATTCAAGAACTTTTGAGCACCACTTACTTCGTCATCGCCAGCAAAATGTCGTTTTAAAAACTTGCGATTCATCTTATCCAGTATACTCGCTTTAACATAACCAATCATTCCTGCAAGTTCAGGGAGCTTCTCCTTATACAAATCTTTCACTCGCTCCAACGTTTTCTTAAGAAAATCATTTTCGCCCTTTAATCCTTCATTCTCTCTTTTTAGATCAGTTACTTTCCTCTCTAAAAAACGTTGTTCTTTATATAAATTATCTTTTTCATATTCATCCTTAACCTTTTCGTTTTTAAGGTGTTTATTTTCCTCTCTAAGCGTTTCGGAAGACTTAGCTAATACTTTTATACTTTCAAAGTCTTCTAATGCAATCTCGACCGTTTTAGAGCGTATAAACCCACCTTTCTCTTTAACAGGAATCTCATCTACACTTTTAGCTTTATCTAAAGATAATTTCAAATCATGAAGACGACTATCTATCTCTTTCTTTTCCTGTTCTAACTTCTCTATTTCTTGTTGTAAAGTCACTGCTTTAAACCGCTGCGTCGATAAATGTTTCCTGTCGCTAGAAACACCACGCTCTATATCAAATCCCTTTTCTTTCACATGTTCATAGATTTTATCTTGTAGATCATGAAGCTCTGATTTGTTTTTAAAAAATGAATACGCTGATAGTTTTTGTTTTTCATTAACTGGAACCATGCCCACATGCATATGAGGTGTCTTTTCATCAACATGTACTGAAGCATATACAAAGTTCTCTTCTCCATACCTTGCCTTTAAAAAACAAACAGACTCTTCAAAGAATCGTCTCTGTTCCGCTTGAGATAAAGAATTCATATAATCAGGACTAGCCGAAATCATAAACGAACAACAAACAACAGCATCTTTCCTAATGGCTCTATCAGATACAACCCCGTCTTGAATTCTATCTTGAATTAGTTTTTTATAATCCACATTCTCTTTACCATGAATCAAATCATAATTCTGTTCCGTTCGTTCTTGAATAATATCTGGATTTGAATGACTTTCTTTTTCACGTTGATTATGTATTTGTAATCCTTTCACATCTGTCATCTTGAATTTTTGCATATGACAAACCATGAATCTTGACATGGGCTTCGCTCCTTTTTCGGTGGTAGTTCCATGTAAACTGTAGCACACTACAGTTTACTGCGTAAACACGTGTGCCCTACGGGACATTTCGGCGACCGCCGAGCCATGACAAGCATGGCAAAAGAATCATGGGCTTTGCCCAAACCCACAAGGGAAACTCTTCCCCTTGACCCCTTTCAATCGAACTCCCCAACCCCTCAATCCTTGAGGGACTCCCTCGCCGGTAGGCATCCCCAAAACGGCTAACGTTTTGGAGTTCCAAGAGGGTTCTGGGCACAGTGGGTTCGTCCACTCCTTAATGCTCACTTCGTTCCGCTTACCGTTGGACAAACATCATACAACTACCTCAAACGTTTTTCAGCTAACATCCATGTATTAAAAAGTCTCTTTTTATATTCATCACGACAACATAACGTCTTCCGCTGCCCTGCAAAATACCCTCGCTAATCTTCCCTATTTTTTTTCACCGCCCCACCGATCTACAGGGATTTTCTTGGAGTGAAATGACTACTTCCTCTACAAACATAATTATTTTTTTGTTTTACAGGAAGAGCTTCAACTATTCTCTACTTTTCAAACATCATCAAATCTATTGATACAATCATATTCTTCATGAGAACCACTACCGGAACAACCATAGAATAAAACTACAGCTATTCCTACAGCTATTCCTAGACCCATTCCAAGACAGAATCCATAGAGAAATACACCTCAGAACGTTCAGAATGCATTCTAGGAACTTCTAGTTCTTAAGAAATCCTAAGAGCCTCACAATGTTTTAAAAACGATTTAAGCCCTTTAAAAGGCAAAATAAAAAAGAGCCCTAAAATAGGACTCTTTCTTCAATACTAATCAATACCACCATTTCATTTAACCGCACTACTATGATTATAAATAAAGTTCAACAAAATCACGAAGTATGCCAGTACCTCTCATCTTCCAAGGTGTTGACGCACCTAGCAAGTCTACAATTTCATATCCCTAATCCAAACCACACTCAAGCGTTAACAAAAAAGTTGAAGTGCGCCTTATAGCACCACCAAATACCATTAGCCAACTATACCTTTAGCATACAAAAACTATCCAAGTACATAAAATCCCCTAAATTATTTTGACTCAATGTCACCTGGAATATATTCAATTAAGTCCGATAATTTAACATCTAACTTCTCACAGATCGCTATTAAAGTATCTAATCTTAAAGACGACACACTTTCATTATGCCAAAGCTTATTAATAGAATTACGACTCACACCAGTTATCCTTATTAACTCCGCAATATTATCTATATTTTTTTGGGCCATAATCATACGAATGTTATTTACTAACTTCATTCCTCTTACTCCTTATATTCAACATACATTCTATTTTACTTATAAAGATAATTTTATGCAATTTATAAATAAAAATAAACCTTTTAAATTTTATATTTATTTATATGTATTGATATTTTAACTTTATAAGGTTAATATATAACCACAGACAAAAACAAAAGAATAACAAACATGAAAGGAAGAACGATTTGGCATATCTAACAGCAAAAAAAGTAAAAGGAAACATTTACTTTTATGTATCTCAATACGTTGGAACACAACCATATTACTCAAAACACTATAAATATATAAATATTTACTCAATCGGCAATCAAAAAATAGCTTTAGAGAGAATCGCTATGTGGTTATTAGATAACAACCGCATACCAAAAGAACTAATAGAAATCGGAGTATCCATAAACGATGTGAAATATTGGTATGAAAAAGTTGAAAAAACATTACAAAACTACTCTTTAACTAACCATAAAAATACCTAAAAGGAGCATTACTATGGCATTTCTAACAAATTACAAAGCAAATGGAAAAAGATACTTTTATGTAGAAAAATATGTTGGTAAAAAACCATATACCTGCAAACAAAGTGAACGTATTTATTCGATTGGAAACGAAAGAATCACATTAGAAAGACTCACTTTATGGATTTTAGATAACAGTTTCATTCCAAGCGAATTAATAAAGATCGGAATATCAATTGACGATATAGAAAACTGGAGAGAAAAAGTAGAAAATACCATAAAAAGATACTCTCTATAACTAAAAACAAGAAAAAAGACTGATATTTTTATCAGTCTTTTTTCCTTTAACTATTTATATTTTTTTCATCACAAAAGGGTTAGATATTTTAATAATATATTTATATATTTAATAAAAGTTATGCGTGACTTTGTGAATTTTTCATTTGCGAACAAAAACAAACAGACTTTAAGAGTAAAAAGGATTAAAAATATACAGAAATCACGAAATAAAAAATTCACAAAACAACAAATTCAAACATAATCTAAACATCTTTTTTTCATCACACAACTCGATTAAAACGGTGCGACTTTTTAATGATATATATATCTATGAAATGAAAATGCGAGCAAAGTTTTTTTCGTTTTCAGTTCATCATAGAGATACTATATAAACTCCGTAATTTCGGAATACGGAATTACAAAGAAAACAGAAAACAAAAATTCCAAAAATCGAAAAATCGAGATTTCAAATTCAACAAAGTTCAAAATCAAATTCCACATCAAAATCTCCCCCAAAAAATAAACCTTCAAAAAACGTACGGTATTTTATCGTTATATATATAACTAAAAAAATTCATGCGCACACTTTAGTTTTCCATCCTGTACGGTAGTAACGGGAAGTTTTAGGATATAAACTATATAGCTTATAAATTTAAAAAAGAATTCACAAATTCACGAAATTAAAGTTTTAAAAAAAAGAAAGACATTTTGTCTTTCTTTTTTTTAAAACCAATTACCTTTTGTTTCTGACATCCGTTTTTTTATCTCTAGCATTTTTTTCATTTGTTCTCTTTCTAACGGATCACTAATATCATCTAATTCTAATTTTTTTAACGGTTGTACAAATTTATAGCTGCCATTCTTTTTTTCAGCTAAATAATAATACTGTAATTCATCATTCCAATAATATATGACTTGTTCACTCAACATAAAAGCCCCCAGTAATCACCTTAATATTAGCCCATTACACCATCATAGCATCAATAAAGCCCTAAAATTAACGCAATACAAAAGAGACAGTTCCAAAAGTAACCGTATCAAAAAGTAGTCCCAAATAACTGATAAACGCATCATAAAGCCAAAAACAAGTGTCTCAAAAAGTCCCTAAAATCATTTGCAAACGTTCATAAAAATATATATAATTTATGAACGGTAGGGTTATATGTTTTATATATATAAAAAACCGCACCCTTTTTGGGGTATTTTTCTTTGATGACAATCAATATAAAAGTCATTAAAATGAATAATATACGGTATACATGCAATAATAGTCGTAGTTATTCTTAAAAATAAAATTAAGTTCTAAATCATAAAAAAATCCTTCCAAGTGCGCCAACACTCGAAAGGATTAACCATTTTTTTTATTTTCCAACCTTATTTTTACCATTTTCTAGAAGTTCTGCTAATTGTCCAGTTAGTAGAACTTTTTTCTTTTCATAATCCCCAGCAACATCAAACATTTTTGGAACACATTGATTCAATTTCTTACGCCATGTATTTCTTTGAAATCTATCCATCATCCCAAAATAACGCCCATGATAATCATTCATAATAGCTTCTAAAATAATCCTATCACCAAGTTTCATTTCACTATCATCTAAATTCACTAAATCCCCAACGATTATCGAATCAAACGGATTATAATCTGACTCTATCCATTCTCTCGCCTTTTTCTTACGTAAACGAGCTTCAAAACGAGTTACATGTTCCACATCTGGATACTGATCCAAAGTATCATTCTCTCTATTCTCTTGCTTCTTATCATAAATACAAAGATGATTATCTGACCCGCGTCTTCCAACATACATCGTTCCTAAAGATTTATCCCTATCTAGAAAAATACACTCTGATTTACTTGATAAATCTTTAATTTTCAAATTTGAAATCTTAACGGGATAATCACAAGCTATATGTATACCTGTAACTTCAACATTTTCTAACAACCCCAAAACTAATCGTATCGACTCATCAACCACACGATTATATGCCATATGCTTAGGGTTAAACTCAAACCTAACATTTTTCAACAAACGATCAGTTTTCTTTTTTCCATTACCCGGAAGAAAACCATTTTCATCTAACTGTAAAAACATTTCAGCATTCCTTAACAACTCATCCTTTTTAACTTCAATCAAGTTCTTTTTGTTCTTTAAAGTATTAAGTAATAACTGAACATGTTCCTCATGAATTTTTTCCATAGCTTCATTTTTAAAACCCGTTGCAAGTTCTTGCTCATCTATTTCAGATTTCAATGCAACTATTTCGCCTTTCAACTTCTCAATAGTCAATTCCACTTGTTTTTCTTGCCGTTTTAATTTTCTCTCATCAGTCAAACGACCATCTTCATCAGTTTCAGCTATCAATTCTTCTACATCAGCTAAACTTTCAAACAAACCTTGATATTCCACATCAGAAAGTGATGGTTCACCATTTTTCCGCGTTAACCTTTCTTGCTCAATTTGATCTTGCAATCTAAATCTATGAAAAGTTAACTTCGGACGATCAACAGATGCAACTTTCAATTCTCCTGCCAACTCAATGTAACCACAATCAACAGATTCACTTTTTAAAACTTCTTCATAACCAAAATTCCTCGAACGATTCGCCTGTAACGAATACGGCATATTTGAACTCGCCACCA
>NZ_JBSZSU010000010.1:0-14017 GCF_057812155.1 Bacillus sp. 2175
ATGCAAGCAATCCCGACTGACCAACATGTTTTTATAGCTGGTAAAACAGGTAGCGGAAAATCGTTTCTTGCTGAGGTTTACCTAGCCGGGTACGACCATGTGATTATGTTAGATACGAAAGGACAGTCACTTGAGAGACGGAAGAAAGGCGAGAACCTATGGTATGGGTTAAAGGAAGGGAAAGACTTTGTACTGGTCGAGACACTGGAAGAAGTAGCCGAAGCCCGCACGAAAAAGGTAATTTATTGTCCGATTCCGGAAGAGCAAGATGAAGAGTATTATGACGCGCTTATGAAATGGGTGTATGAGCGACATAACACAATTTTATGGATAGACGAGTTAATGCAAGTTTGTCCAAGTCCAAGTAAGTATCCGTATCATATGAAACACCTCTATCAGCGAGGACGCTTTGTGGATTCCGTCGTATGGGCATGTACACAAAGACCTGCAACGATTCCATCGGATATTATGTCCAACTCTACACACTTCTTTATTTTTGATTTGAATAAAGTGGCGGATAGAAAACGTGTTGCTGATGATTTGGGGTCTGATATGTTTATGGACAAACCGGGTTATCGTAATTTCTGGTATATGCGGGATAGCGATGACGAACCTGTCCGCGCCACTTTGAAACTTTGAAAGGGGGTGACAATGTGGAGGGTAAATTTGCAGGGGTCGGACTCAAAAATATTATTGTGTTATGGCTCATGTTTGTACTGTTAACAGTCATGGCGAAAGCAATTTTAACAAAACATCCGGTTCGTGGACTTAGTGAAGTTGTCCAAGCCGTATAGGAGGTGTGACATGCATTTATTAGAAGTTATTGTTCCGACGGCTATGTCGTCATTTGCTCTAGGGATTATAGTAGGAGCGAACATCATGAATTGCAATGGATTTAAGAAAAAGTAAGAAAAAGGAGGAAAAGAAAAATGGGAAAACTATTTAGCCCGTCATGGTGGGTATCTATGTTTATCAACACATTTGTGACAATGATTTTCATTTATTTAATTAAAAAAGGTTCTGATAAGTATAATATTCCGGTTGTAAGACCGATTGCGGAGGCGGTATAACATGCACGTAGTTACTATTTATGATGGAAATATGAATCGTATTAATACACATTTCACGGGAAGTAAACCAACATTTGAGCAACTTGCTGATTTCAAAAATCGTTATGAAAATGCGGAATATGTGGAATCAAATGAACGTTTTGCTGACTTTGAAATTCGTGAAGGCGAACGAAAAGAACGTTTAGCGAATGAAGCAAAGCAAGCGGAACTGGAACGAATCAAACGTGAACAAGGCGCGGGAAGCGGACTTGTTGAAGGAGGAACAAACTAATGGCACAACAGAAAGAGCAATATTCACCGCAACAACGCGCAATGATCTGGGCGACGTCAACACGACAATACAAACAAACATTACCAACGCAAGTTGTTACACAAGAAGGTATGACGCTTGATTTCACATTACCGAAAGCGCGTCTATTAACAAAAATCATGCTACATGTAAAAGCCGTAGCCACGTTGAAAAGCTCTAGCGGGAACATTCAACGCGACCCAATGTCTCCATATGGTATTTTACGCCGAGTAGAACTCAACTTAAATAACGGCTTCAGTCCTTATATTGTATCAGGGAAAGAACTGTTTATGTATAACGTTTTACGTAATCATCCGGACGTATTGTTACCAGGTGCGAATAAACAATACTTAAACTATGTGGAAAACGTAGCAACAACAGCCGGGAAGGACAATGAAATTCAATTTACAATCCCAATCCCTGTTAGTTTAAATGAACGTGACCCGGTCGGAATGGTTATGCTGCAAAACAACACGGCTAACGTAAACTTATCAATTGCCGTTGACCAATTAGCAAATGCATATAAATTAAATCCATCAAATAATGACCAAGTCATATTTAAATCTATGTCCATTACACCAGAGATCGAAACATTCTCTATTCCGTCGATTCCGGGCGGGCAACCGGATATGTCTGTACTGAAACTCGTACAATCGAAATCGGACATTTTCAGTGGCGGTGGACAAAACATTTTAAAACTAAACGTAGGGACGATTTATCGTAAACTCATACTCTACATCGAAGACTTAAACGGGAAACCATTAGAGCCAAAAGACTTCACGGGTAATATGGAACTTGTCTTTAACCAAGCGGACACGCCTTATAATATCAAGCCGGAAATACTCGTACACGAAAGTCATAGTAATCTAGGCTATCCACTTCCACCGGGTATGTATTGCTTTGACTTCTCATTCCAAGGTGTACCAAACCTCGGAGGGTCACGCGACTATGTGGATACGGAGCGTTTAACAGAATTCTGGTTCCGCTTCAGCACGCAAGTAGGCGGGAAAGTCACTGTCGTATCGGAAACAATATCACGACTACAAATGTAAGGGGCTTTATGCTCCTTACCTATTTATAAGGAGGGAACAGAATGGGACTGAATCATTTCTATCACGATCTATACCCGGATACGGGTTTCAATACGACAAGTGGAATCACCGTAGCGGAAATGGGTGACCAAGTTGTATTAGTGGATGAAAAGGACATCAAGACAGATGTGAAACCGAAGTCCGACCCAGTGACAGGTGCAAGCATTTGGAAGTCCATTGGTTTATTCATCATTATCATAATCGCATTCGGTTATGTGGCGGGGAGGTTGTAAGTCATGAATGAGATTGCTCAATTCATTAGTCAAGTGGGATTCCCGATTTTCACGGCTATTTTTATGATGACAAAACAATCAAAGGATACACAAGCTATGACGGGTGCGTTAACTGATTTAAAGATAGCAATTGAAAAGAATGGTGGCGGTAAGCATGAGTAAATCATTAATCCTAGTTGTTGCCATTCTTGCTTTATGGTTCTTTGTAATTCGAAAGAAAAAGGCGTGATGACATGTGAACAACGACGCGAAAGGTTTAACGTTTCTCACTCTATCCCTTTTATTTTTATGGCTCGTGTTTGACGACTTTGTCGGAAAGAAACGTCTATCAAAATTGGCGCAAATGATGACGCCGGACTTATCAATGCCTAGCCCGGGGGAAGTTGCTGAGAAAGTGGTGGACGGTGCGAAAGAGTCTGTAAAAGAAACAACAAAGAATACAAGGGAAGCGCAAAAAGAAGCGGATAAAAAAGCGGGTGAAATTCTGTTTGAAAAACCTGCAAAGAATGAAAAAGACCCCAAAAAGAAAGAAGTGTTAGAACGTCTTTCCGAACAGAGCAAGAAACGTGCCGAAACGAACGCGTATAAAGATAAGGGGTGGCTCGGATACAGTTGGGAGGACTTATTCGAGGATACGTGGGGTACGGTGAAAGGGTGGTTTAAATGAAAGAATTTACGGAGTCAATGCCATTCGTCATCTTCTTTATGTCCGTGACCGTCCTATTGCAATCCTTTACGAACGAGCGTGTAACAAATGGATTTTTGCTACTCGTATTAATGAGTATGGTTGTTACAAATTCGGACAAGTTTATAAAACTATTAAATGAGGTGAGAGTATGACAAAAGTATTCGACATGATCGCGGGAATTGGAATGCTCATTGGTATTTATTTGTTCCTTTCAAATGGTCGAGAAACAGTGTCAATCATTGAAGCGATGGGTAAAAACTCAATTGCGGGCATTAAAACATTACAAGGACGATAGGAGGGTTTTATATGGATTACAAGCGCGACAATTTAAATCGTCACGCGTTCCAAGCGTTGGACAAGCCCGTATATGAACCCTCTATCAGATTGAACGTGGAGTTTGACGAGTACCTCGGCTCTTATGCGTTACTGGTGAAGCATACAGCAAAGCAGCCAAAAATGGTTGTGGCTGACCCGGTAAAAGAACCGTGGGAGAAAACACGACCAAACTTGCAAAACGAACAAATCCGAAGAGAGGATTTCCCGCAAGGCTACTATTTCGGGAATCCCATTATGGGGGTGTAGGGAATGCCAGAATTTGAAAGACTCGACCCTCCTGCAAGCGGTGGGAGTGGCGGAAAACATAAACCGAAGTTTGACAAAAAACAAAAGATGCTATTACTAGGAGGCGGAATTGCCGTCGTCCTAGTGGCTCTTTTTATGAATAAGGCAAAGCATAGCGGTGGTTCATCGCAAGAAGCCGTAGAGGAAGAATTGAAGGACTACTATACAAACTATCCAACGCTCGGTAGTCAAAATGCTGTTGTGCAAGATGGAATGAACACGCTTGTCGGGCGACAAGAAGAATTGCTTAATTCCATTTTAGAACTGCAAGGGAAGAAAGACCCTGCTGAACTAACAAAGATTTATGTCACATTCGATAACAGTGATGAAGCGTTAAAACGTCAACAATATTTAATTAATTCTGGAGCAAGTACGACATATGTCAGAAAACAATTCATTAAAGATGGATGGGCGGGCGCGAAGGATTACTATGTTGTGGAAGCATACGGAAAAGACCGTCAAGAAATGGCTGACCTTGTGAAAAAAGGTGTCCAAGACAAACAATGGGGCGGAATGGAAGTCGGGAAAGTGAAGACCGGGGACGCACCAAGCTATGGCGCACATTCTAGGAGTTATTAATTAATGGCTCTAGATGTTAGACCATTCATAAACGACGCCCAACGAATCCAAAAAGAAACTGGAATCCCTGCTTCTATTATTCTCGGTCAAATGGTGTTTGAATCTAGCGGAAAGAATCCCGGCGGAATGTCCGGTCTTGCCTATAATGCTAAGAATCTATTTGGCATTAAAGGTGTCGGACCTGCCGGAACACATACTGTATGGTCACAAGAGTATGATGCGGGCGGTGGTCGTGTTTCTGGATTCCGGAAATATAACAGCTACTATGAGTCGATGGCTGACCATGCTCGGTTGCTGCAAACACCGCGCTATGCGTCCCAACTAAAAAATGCGAAGACATTTGAGGACTTTGCGCGCGGGATTAAGGCGGGCGGATACGCGACTGACCCCAACTATGCGGGACAATTGATATCTATTATTAAGCAAAACGGATTAGACAAGTATGACGACGGGACGCCATACACCGGAGAGGGAAGCGTTCCTGCCGGTGGAGGGAGTGATAAACGTGGAATATTCACAAGTGTCGCTAATGGAGTCATTCGCGCCTTGCTTATCTTATTGGCTTTTGTGGTTTGTGTTCTCTTTTTTGCCAAGGCATTCCCACAAGTGGAAGCTACGGCAAAGAGCGGAGCAAAGAAAGTTACAAAGTCATCCTCACGATCTAGAGGATATAAAAAAGTAAAACCGAAAGGCGGTGCTACGAATGGCGGAACTACAGGGACTCAAACTAAACGACAAGTTGAAGCAAGTATATGACAAGGCGTTATCCCTTGGTTTGCGATTCACAAGCGGATACCGCCCCGGTTCTACCGGACCAAGCGGGAGACCGGATAGCCATTCCCAAGGCATGGCTATGGACTTCGCGGGTTCGAAAGATAAAATGGACGAATTTGCGAAATGGGCGAAAACGTCACCGCTATTTACGGAAGTGTTATGGCAAACTGCTGGACACTACGATCATGTACACGTCGGGTGGCAAGAGGGAAAACACCAAGCCGGAAAGATGTACGTAGGCGATAAAACATTGATCGACAGGCCCACGGGTGACGGTGGCGGTGCCCTAAGCACGGGGACGGCTTCCCCAAATTCCGACAAAGGATTTATCACAAGTGCATTTGTTGGAATCGTTCGTGCTGTTATGATTCTTGTCTTTCTGATCGTAGCTGTATATTTCTTCTTCCAAGCATTCCCGGATATAAAAGTAAAAGTATTTTAAGGAGTTGAAAAACATGTTAAAGGATAATACATGGCGTGAGGTCACGCTCACACTACCGCCTAAAATGGCGTATACACATCATTTCATTGATACAAACCCAAACCATTATGACATTAACAATCTATCTGTAGCGACGCTATACGCGGGCGTTCGTGTCCTACCAAGTCTAAGAGAATACGAATTACTTGTACCGGGTAATGGACGAAACATTTTAGCAAGGAAAGAAGGTTCTTCCCAAATCCAAATTTATAACGATAGTGCGGATGCTGCAAGAATCATTTTAACATCGTTTAACGAACCGTTTAACCCTGCTGTACTAGCAAATAGCGGAAGTGTTGCCCCGATTTCAAACGGTGGCGGTGGGGTAAGTGATACCGTCACGGTAAAAGGATTTACAAGCGCGTTACCTGCTGGGAATAACAATATAGGTAAAGTAGTTGTCACGGAAATGCCTACCATTCCAATTGAGTTTAAAACATTACCATCGGGTACAAATATGATTGGTAACGTAGGTGTCACGAAACTACCGCCACTTGCTGAAGGTGAAAGTCATATCGGAAGTGTGAATGTACAAGGTGGGGTTTCGATTTCCAGTATGCCACCTGTACAGGTTACGAATGACCCGGTGCGAGCAAGTCACTTCTATTTCGAAGCAATGATCGGGACAGGGAACTATGTATGCAATGTAGGTGACGTCATTAAATTCTCGTACTTAGTGAATGAAGGTGACACCGATCTATTCCTAAACTTTGATGATAATACATTAAATCCAAATTTATTATCCGGTAAGAATGTAACCATTCGTTTGAAACCCGGTGAACAATTATCAGAGTTTACGAGAAAAGCAAATAAAATAACATTTGTGCGCCAATCCGGAAATGGAATGGTTCGGCTGTTAGGGGTGTAATAGATGGGGCTTGTTAAACCATTTCCAGTTATAGAAACAAAAACAAAGAGGATACCGCAAACGAGCGAAAGACCTCTTTATTATAGGGTTGCTAGAATCCAATCAAGAAACCCAGTTGATAGCGCGGAAGGGTCTGTTCTTCAAGGACAACTTTTCCCGCAAAGTAACTTTGGATTCACGGGTACAACGCAACCGTTATACACCTTTTCATTTGGTGTTCGAAACGGCGGGCCCGCTTCACTTATCAAACCATCCCTACTAAAAGTAGGAGATTCCCGCGAAGATAGTTACCGTTTTGAAATATACAAAGACGGGGAAGGGTTTCATGTTCTTTATCTTGTTCTATCTCCCTATTCAAAGGGTGGTGTATTCGTCTATCATGCAATTGAATGTAAAGAGTATTTTGAGGTGGACACGGAGTTTACCGAACGTGGATATACCCTTGTTTGGTCAAGTGTAACAGGTGATACACAAGGCGTATATGAAGGCGGGCGAAGACTATTAACGGAAAGCAAAGCCGAAGAACTCTATTTGAAAAAGAATACAATTGGATTCCGTCAAGTGGCACTAGACCCCGCGACAGGTTTTTACCATCGTGGTGACGGGTTACTTTATACCAAGCGAGGGGACATTGTAACACTATTCGGTGACCTGCTACATGGTAACGGTGGTGCTTATAAAATCGTGGGACGTGTACCGAAAGAGTTTGCCCCGTTATACGAAACAGTTATACAGGCTATGTATTCGAAAGCTGATTCCACATATGGAAGTATGACAATGATCGTAGACCAAGCCGGACAAATTATACAAATGGAAAATAGGGTGAATGGTGACCCGACTATTAAAATATTTACCTATTGACATGTAATAACATTTATGAAATATGATATACAAAATTTTCTAAAATTAACTATTGACAATTTGGAAAATTTATTGGAATTTCCAAAAGGAAAAGTGTGACAAGATATTCCAAGGGTGCTATAATAGGAAATGAGTTGAAAACGAACACGCGTTTTATAGATGTTCGGTTTTTGTAACATAACTGTAACATAAAAACATTTGCATTACTGGTAACTTTCGGGTAATATTGGTAGCAGAGAGGGACAAACGGGACAAATCGAGACACGATACATACTCTCTATACAAGTGAAAAGAAGGTGGTGCATATGTAATATGAGTAAACTACTGACTGCGCAAGAGGTTGCAGACTTATTGCGTGTTCATAAAAAGACTATCCATAGAATGATACATTCTGGAAAGTTAGACGCTTCTAAGGTAGCAAACAAATTCCTTATTAAAGAGGAAGATGCAAAAGGACTATTGGAAAATAAAAATAAAATGGACAATTAATAGGAGGAATATTCAATGGAAAACAATACTAAACAATTAAATAATGAGGTTAACGAAATCGCGGTAGTGGACGAGCATGTAAATACAAATGACATCGTGACAGTGGACAAGGTGTCACCATCTATTTTCGAAGCGGATGGAGCTAAAGATGTATTCTTCTCATCTATTCAAAGTAAAGACCGTAAATCAGCTATCAAAGTTTACAATGCTATCAACTCTAGCGAAAATCCGTTAGCAGATCATAGAGGTGAAGTTTTACAAATCACGGACATGGTTGCTCATGCGATTACATTAGAAGATGAAGTTACGAAAGAAAACGTGGACGCGCTACGTGTTGTATTAGTAGCGAAGGACGGAAAAGCATATCACGCAATTTCACAAGGTGTCGTTTCTTCTATTCAAAAGATTATTAGCATTGTAGGTCCAGCACCTTGGAACGAACCTTTAGAAATCGTTCCAGTGGAAGTAAAAACACGTAAAGGTTTTAAAACATTAACTCTACAACTACAAGGCTAATTGGTAACAAATGAATGAGGGTACACATCGTGTATCCTCTTTTTTAAAACACAAAAGGACGGTGCAGACGTGAACGCTATTAAAAATTTAGTTCAGGTATCTATTCGAACAAATGAGCGAGAACTAGAATTTGTATCTTTTAATGGAATGGTGCATTTGAAACAAAAGTTAGAAGATGATGAAACATCGGTTGTGTTAACAAAAGAAGAATTAGGGGTAGTTGCAGCTATGTCTAACATTGATAATGTGATAGTAAATTTAATGGACTCTATTACAGAAAAGAAAGCCATGTAAGCCAAAGACCTGTGACCTAGTTGTTACGGGTCACATGGTTTTATAAGTAGGTGATACAATGGCAAATAAACGGTTAAAGAAGAAATTAGAAACCAAACGTAAAAAGTCGTTACTTGTTTCAGAAGGTTATAGTAAGAAAGAAACAAAGAAGTTGAAAGGTAGAGAGTTAGAAACTGTTTATAAAAAGAAATCTCATAATAGGAAAAATAGAGAGCGTGCTAGAGAAATAGCAAATCTAGCAAAACAGTGGGGGCTATCACCGAGTAAGTATAATTCTTGGAAGAAGTTACTTCCAGAAATAGAGAGAATTAAAAAAGAACAAGATGGGGAAGCGCCTTTTCTATTAATATACTATCAAGATTTTACAGGTGAGACAGATAGTAAGTTTATATACGATTTTAAAAAGAGAAACAGTACAAGGTCACGTAGTCAAATTACAAAGTCTATAATAGGTTGGTTACAGAATGCGCAAAATAAACTCTTTTTAGGAAGGGTTGCTATGCGTGTAGTTCCAAAACGTGATGTATCTAAAACAAATACACTATGGAAGAATCATGGTTATGTAAAGATATATGTAGGGCAAGGAAAAGACCTAACAAAACTACTAACAGCAATAGAGACGATTATGGTTGGTGTGTATGATGTAAAAGAGCGTGATAGATATTTAAAAAAGGATTTATTACCTAAGCTACGTTCCTTACCGTATAAGCAGGCGCACAGGAATGCAGATGAGATACAAAAGATATATGATGTAAAATCACATGGGAAAGACTGGTGGGATGATGATGGTTTCAACTAATAGAAAAAAGCGTAGAGAGATTAAACTCTTTACGCTAGATACTGAAACACGTGGTTTGGACGGCGACGTGTTTCGAATTGGACTATTCGATGGAAAACAATACTATACTGGCTATACGTTTGCAGACGTATTACCAGTGTTTGAAAAGTACAAAGCATATGACTGTCATGTGTACATACATAACTTAGACTTCGACCTTTCTAAGATCATAGCAGAGTTGCGTGACTATGCCGAACCGACATTTGATAACTCGCTATTTATCAATGGTAATATAGTAACGTTTACCGCTTCTCATATTATACTACATGATAGCTTTAGATTGCTACCGTCTTCACTTGAAAACTTATGTAGAGATTTCGAGCTTTTAGAAGATGGAAAGAAAGATATTGTCGATTATATGGAAGAGAATCATTTCGGCATCTATAATGTAAAAAATCACAAAATGAATCATCGACTTACAAAAGGAAACTTCTTCAAAACAGTAGACAAAGATGACCCTGTATTATGCGAGTATATGGAGTATGACTGTCGAAGTCTATACAAGATTTTAGAAATTGTTATAGGACTTTCAAATTTGGACATTGAACATTTTGTTAATTGTCCAACTACGGCTTCACTTGCTAAAACAGTTTATAAGGAACAGTATAAGAAGGATTATAAAGTTGCTATTTCAACGAAACAATACAATCATAAACAGTTAGGAAAAGGACTAGAAGCCTTTGTTAGACAAGGTTACTATGGTGGTAGAACGGAAGTTTTCACGCCTAGAATAACAGATGGATACCACTATGATGTAAATAGTTTATATCCTTATGTTATGAAAAATGCTGAAATGCCGGTGGGCTATCCAAATGTACTTGATAGTGAAGAAGCGCAACTATCTTATGATCTATGGAAAAGAAGAAGATTCGGAGCAGGTTTTATACATGCAAAGGTATACGTACCAGAAGATAAATATATACCTGTCCTACCGAAAAAAGATTATACTGGTAAGTTAATTTTTCCAGTTGGTAGAATAGAAGGCGTATGGACATTTCCGGAACTTGCATTAGCAGAAGCGGAAGGTTGTATAATAGAAAAAATTGAAAGTGGCGTTGTGTTTGAAAAGACAAGTCCTATATTCCGCGAATTTATTTCTCATTTTGAGCAAATAAAGAATAGCAGTAAAGGCGCAAAGCGGACATTTGCTAAACTAATGCAGAACGCCTTGTATGGAAAGTTTGCTATGCAAAGGGAACGTATCATGTATGCTGACGTGTCACAACGTGAAAAGCTTGAGGCAGAAGGACATACAGTAAGTAAAATCATTTATGATATGAATGGAATTTATATGGAGTTTTTAGAGTATGACGGATATGCAATGGCAGAGTATATACAACCTCATATTTCGGCTTATATTACTTCTATTGCTAGAATTATATTGTTTAAAGGTTTGAAGTATGCACATGCAAAAGGGATTCTTGCGTATTGTGATACGGACAGTTGCGCAACAACTACAAAGTTTCCGGACAAGATGGTACACGACAAAGAATATGGGAAATGGAAGCTAGAGGGATATGTTATTGAGGGGCTATATTTTCAACCTAAAATGTATGCTGAAAAAACAATTGAGGGTGGAAAGTATAAGGAAGTATTACGAATGAAAGGCGTTCCGAAATGGGTAGTAGAGGAACAACTAGATTATAATACGTTTAAAAAATGGTACTTACAAGTAAAAAGAGGAAAAGCGGAAATTCCTATTTATAAAGGCGGAGAACGTGTCCAAAAGTTTTTAACGAAATCTAAAAATAATATTGAAATGAATGAACTAGCGGAAATGCATAAGACAATTAATTTTGCTAGGGAGCAAAAAAGAAATATTGATCTAAATAAAAATATCACATCACCTCTAGTTCGTAATGATTATGGGGAAAATAAGGACGAAAAGTCAGAATACGAGTTTGATGAATGGTATGAAAGATTGGAAGAGTTTAACGATGATATGAATGCGGTAGAGGAACTTTGTATGAAGTTTGGAAAGATACAAATACCAGAGAAAAAACAAAGAAAGTTATACGGTTTATATAAAGAGTATTCTTCAAAAGCGAAAGCCATGTGCTTCTCTAATGAGGGAATGCCAATCCAAGATTGGTGTAAAAAGACAGGATGGGACATGAAAGAACTATTAGGCGAATTAAGTTTCTTATAATAGGGAGTGACGAAAATGTTGACGCCAAGGGAACAGGATACGTTAGAATGTATAAGCGGGTATATGGAAGAGTTTGGGTTCGCGCCGAGCGTGCGAGATATGGCGAGTCGAATGTACGTAAGTCATAAGACAGCACATCGCTATTTAATGCAATTGGAAAGTAAAGGACGAATTAGGAGAGTACATCAAAGACCTAGAGCCATCCAGTTGTTATAAGGAGGGAAAGGTATGCGTGACAAATTGCTTGACTTTATCATCGAACTATCACAATCTAGCACACAAGTCGTAAGCAAGGCATATGTCATCGACAGGTTAATGCAAGTAACAAAAGAAGACTACAAGGAACTAGAAAAGAATGCGGAGGGGAAGAAGGGTGAAGGATGATTTAATATTGTGGTTACGTGAACTAAAGGTCACGAAAAGAGATCACTATAAAACAGAAGAAATAATTAGTAGATTAGAAAGTATCGTTTGGGAAGAAATAAAGATACATGATACACCTAGCGGAAATAGAGAATATAACTATGATGTACAAAGTTTATACCCAGAGGTAAGGAAGGACTAGCAAAGTTGCTAGTCTTTTTTATTTGTCCAAAATGACACACGTGTGACGTTATGAGGAACACTCGTTCGTATTATAGTATACATATACCAAACAAACATTCGATAAGGAGTGAGATACATGGACGACTTTAACGAATTTAAAGATGTGGAATCTTGCAAAATTATTATAAAAAATCTTATTTATTATGCGTCATTGATTATGACAAAAGAGCAACTATTAAAATGGGAAAATTCCATGCTATACGATGGTGAAGTGAAAGAAATGATTAGCACCATGTCATCTAGTTTGCATAGTCATCAACGCGCATATAAGGAGGGAAAACAAAATGATAGACATGCTAAAAGCAATTGAAGAAAATCCCTTTCGAGTACGATTCGGAGACGGACAATTCTTCGCCAAAAAGAAGGAAGAGGAAGACGTTGACGACATCGAAGACGATGAGGAAGAGGAAGAAGAGGAAGAAGAAAAGCCGAAACCAAAACGCAAACCAAAATCAAAAAGCGAGGAGGAAGCACCAGCATGGGCACAAAAGTTGATAGACTTAGTGACGCCGAAAGCGGAGCAACAACAGGAAGCGCAAAAGGTACCAGTACCACCGAAACCAAAAGTAGAGGAAGACGAGGAGCCGGAAGTGGAGGAAGTGGAGGAAACGGACAAGGCGAAGAAAAAGGGCTTCCTAAATTGGCTGTTTTAGACGTTCCCGGTAAAGAAGCGGAAATGTCTGAAGAGGAAAAGAAGCTAGAAGAGAAGCGCAAAAAGGACAGGGAACGAAAAGCCCGTTCGCGCGCGAATACAAAATCTTCTTCCCGATCTAGCGGGAAATCAAAAGCACCGTCAATGGAAATCTTGCAATTGAAACCAATTCTAATGACAGTGTCACAAATGGTGGCTACCCGTGAAGGGTTTGAAATATGGGCTTTAAGTGAAACAGAAATTAATACGCTATGTGAACCGATAGAGAACATGTTAGCAAAAACCGCAGCACTCGAAAAAGTCGGGGAAAATAGTGACGCGATTGCTCTTGCTATCGCATGCTTTACAATCTTTGTACCAAAATTCTTAATGTGGAATGCCACAAGAAAACAGAAGAAAGCGCAGGTGGTAACAAATTATGCTAAATCAATTCAGCCTACCGGAAACACCGGGGCAAACAAAACAGGAACGACTGGAGCAAGTAGCGGACCAAGTGTTGGAAAACCTTCCACTTCCAGTCAAGCTTTTAGCGGGGAACTCAATCAACTCATTCCGGCAAGCGCTCCATTTTGAGGACTTTGACGAACAAATCGACAATGGACTTGAAAAGCTGAAAGAAGTGATTGACTATGTCCAATACGGTACTTATCCGGGCGAGTAGGTGTATCTATTCTATTCCGCTTGATGATTGGCGTACAAATTGGTGTCCGTGCTTACCAAAACTGGACGAGTGGTTTGTAACGATTGGTGAGAAATATGTGGTCTTTGAATACGGCGATATTTGCCACCGTATGGATGAGCATTATTTCAACACGTTACTACCACGTATCCCCTATTCGTCACGATTTAAGGCGTTACGAAATGGAAAAGGTGTATTGCGCACGGAAAGGAGTTACAGCAAGAAGGGAATGAAGAAAC